>CACEDS010000008.1 GCA_902558395.1 uncultured SAR86 cluster bacterium | reverse complement strand
ATTTAGTAAATGGTTTTTTGTAATACTAGGTTTTGCTATGCCAATAGCTTTTTAGGATTTGGTTAAATTTTTATTTGGGTCATAAAAAGGTTTATTTACAACCACTGCATTGAATTCACAAATGCCATCATTAACAATTAATTTCTGATTTAAATTCGAGTAATCTATATCAACAATTGCTAAAGCAATATTTTTTTCAAGACGAGGTGAATAAACAGCTGAAGTAATTTTCCCAACGATTTTATTGTTATAAAGAAGATTCCAAAATCTCGTATTGGGTCCATCCATACGTTTATTATCTAGATACAGTCCAACTTGCTTTCTTTTAATACCTTGGTTTTTTATTTTTATAAGAGCATCCTTACCAATAAAATCAAAATCATTATTTAAATCAATAAACTTATCCATACCAAGCTCTAAAGGGTTTGTATTTATGGTCATATCAGCATGATAAGAAAGCATACCTCCTTCGATTCTTCTTATTGTTGACGTATGTCCTGGTTTTAAACCCATAGGCTCTCCAATCTGCATAATATGCTCATAAAGCTCATTGCCAACTTTTGAATCTGTAAGAAAAATCTCATAACCTAATTCACTGGACCAACCTGTTCTCGAGATAATTAACTCAGTATTATTAAAACTAAACTGCTTAAACCAATAATATTTTAAGTCTGATATTTGCTCTCCAAATATTTCTATCATGATTTCCCTTGATTTAGGACCTTGAAGTTGAAGCGGAGATACATCAGGCTCAGATATCTCAACGTCATAATTAGTCTGAGCTGCCAACCCTTGAGCCCAAAAAAGAATGTCACTATCCGCAAGTGAAAACCAATATTTATCTTCACTTACTTTTAATAAGATTGGGTCGTTTAGAACACCACCATTTTGATTGACCAATATGACATACTTACACTGACCTACTTTCATGGTCGATAAATCTCTTGGTGACATCATTTGGACAAATTTACTCGCATCAGGTCCTTTAACTTGTACTTGTCTTTCAACAGCTACATCACAAAGAATGGCATCATTTATTAAATTCCAAAAATTTTGCTCTGGATTGCCGAAATCCCTTGGTATATACATATGGTTATAGACAGAGAAGTCTTTTGCTCCCCACTTAACAGTTGCATCAAAAAAAGGACTTTTTCTAATTTGTGTCCCAAAACCAAAGTCTTCCATTTTATTTAACGTCCCCCATAATGAAATATATATTTACGTTAATACTCTTTTATAGATTATTCAATTTATTTTTTTAGGTGATAAGATTAGCAAATGAGATCAATAATATGCACTTCCTTAATTATTTTTAGTTTCAATGTTTATGCTGAATTTGATACAAAATGTTCAGTCTTAATAACAAAACGGCTTCAATCATCAGAAGATGCCTATAAAGATGCTTTAGTTAAAATTAATTCTTGTAATAAGTATGATATTTTGTCGGTAACAAGCTTTCTTGAAGAACCAATAAGTAAGGTATATATAACAGATCTGATACAAACTTACTGCATGTTTGACCATCAAATCATTACTTTAATAGATACTAATACAAGCAATATGAGTTGTGTTCACAGAGGCCTAGCTCGTATTGATAGAAAATTTAATACAGTTCAATAATTATTGTTACGTAAAGTTAACAATAAGTTTCAAACCCTTAATATAAAAGTCTTATATATTAAGTTAAATAGATAACGAAAGTACTCCTCGATGCAATATCAATACTTTCATTGATAGCAGGTTTTCCCCTGAACCTGCTATCAAAATTTTAGATATAAAGGTTACAACCCATACAGACTAAAACAATGATTGATGGTAACCATATTATTGGTCTTATCATTTTAAATCTATAAAGATCAGCCATTGCTCCAAGTAAGTATAAAACTCTTAGCCCTAACCATGTTTGAGCTAGCATTAAATTATTGACTTCTAAAATAACTGACAATACTGCTAAAACCATAAATATTGGCAAGGATTGTCGTAAATTATCTCCTGCTGAAGCCATCCTTTCTGATAAAGCAGTCTTACCTGATATATCACCGCCAGTATATGTCCACTGAATAAATGGTACCTTGTGGAGCGAAAAGCTCATTACCAAGAACAAGTGTAAAATGTAAAACATAACTACACATATAATTAGATTTGTCATATTAATTCCCTATTAGTTATTAGCTTAATATAAATACTTTTAATATTTGTTTCAATTAATAGTTCTAAGAATTTATTAGATCGATATCTTCTTGTTTAAGTAAGGAATTATCAACAGTCTCGAGAAGTGGTTTTAAATGTTTAGCATAAGGCTTCCATCTACCCATACCCTTCTTATTAATAGGCTGTCTTACCTGTTCAGAACTTGCTGTTCGAACAGATCTTTCTGTTTTATGAAATGAAACACAACTTTCTTCAAATGGGATATCTATAAACTCAAGAATTCTTTTAACTTGACCTTCTAGATCATCAATAACATCTTCATTATTTACTCTAAGAACTTTACCTGGCAGAACTTTATCCCAATGGTCCATTAGCTTTACATAACTGTTGTAATAACTACCTGCCTCTTTCAAACCATAAGTAAATTCTTGACCTTGCGCAAAAAGTTGCTTGAACATACTAAAGCAACAATCTAAAGGGTACCGTCTGGCATCTATAATTTTTGCATTAGGAAGAATTGAATAAATAAGAGCTATGTGTCTAAAATTATTAGGCATTTTATCAGTGAATAGAGGTGCAGATTTTCTGTGAATAGATGTTTCATCTATGTATGCCTTCCCAAAACTATATCTTTGATCAACAGACAGTTCCTGAATTATTTTTGGGTATCTTCCTTCCTTACCATACACATCATCTCCTCTAAGTGTATGAGCTAATGAAAGTATATTTGGAAGCTCCAAAGTTCCGTCGATTAAAGAATGTGAAGCTAGGATTTGTTCGATGAGTGTTGATCCCGATCTTGGTAAACCTAGGATAAAAATCGGATCATTGGCCTGGTATCCTCCTGGCTTCAAATTTTTAAAAAAAGTTTTATCACAAGATTTTATTTGTTCATCAAACTCTTTATCCATTCCATCTATAGAATATTTACTTTGATTATTTTTAATTATGTTACCTTTATTAAAATGATAGAACGCATCTTCAAAATCTCTATTTAATTCATAACCTTGAGCTAATGCAAAATGGAAATAAGCCTTTTCACGAAGTGATAGATCAACTCTTTGCAATTGATTCTTCATTAAGTTAATTTCATTATTATTGAACCTATAGGTTTTAAGGTTTGATAAAGAAAAAAATGCTTCTCCGTGATTTGGTTTAATTTTGTATGCCTGCTGATAACTATTAATTGCATCATCGGTTTTTCCTAATGTCTTTTCAGCATGACCTCTAGAGGTAAAAGCACTATAGTTATTTGGACTTTTCTTAATAATATGGTTAAGCATATCAATTGCGCTAGAGTTTTCTCCATTTTGCATAAGCTCTATTGCTTTTTGTAATTCATAAATAGGATTATTTGGAAACTTTTCACATAAAATATTTACTTGCTTTGAAGTTTTTATAAATTTTTGTGTTTTTCTTAAAACCATTAAATATTTCATCCTTAGTTCAGGATTATTAGGTTCAAAATTAGTTGCTTGCTCTAATAGATACTCAGCATCGTTATAATGGCCAAGCCTACTAGCTATTTCAGCTAACTGAGACATTGCATAAGTATGGGTTGGAAATTTTTTTAAAAATTCTCTGCATTTTATTTCAGCTAACCCTAATCTATCCTCATTCATAATTTGGTCTATGTATAAAAGTGCATTAGGTAGTGTTTTAAATTTATTAAATTGTTCTAATGCATGATCTGAGGCGACCTTATTATTATTAGATTTAAAAAGTTCGTGCAATGCCTTCCATGACCCTATCAAGGCAGGGTTTAACTCGCATGCTTGACGAAAATTTGATATTGCTTCTAAATCATTTCCAATGGACTTATTAAGATGACCTAGTTCTTGATATGCTCTTCCCATATCAGGCGCACAACCTAATAAAGAAAGGATATATTTTTTTGATTCATCATATTTTTTTAGGTACCTTGACGAAACCGCTGCTAAATAAAGACTATCAATATGGTCTGGATATTTAGATAGATTGATCTGTAATATTTTAAGAGCATCTATAAACCTATTTTCTCTAACAGCAATAGTAGCTTCATTGATATCAACTTGAAGTGATGGATCTTTAATGTCTTTTTTTTGTCTCATTTATTTCTAACTTATATACATTATATAAAAAAAAAGGGAGTTAAAACTCCCTTTTTTAACATTCTAGATTCTAGAAATTTCTCTTATATCTAACACCAAGAGTTCTAGGCTTAACAACACTTATTCTCTCTCTATCGAAAATAAATGTATTGCTAATTTCAGCTCTTCTATTTGTTAAATTGTCGATATAAACCTCAGCAGTCCAATCGTCATTACTAACACCAGTTCTTACGTTAAAAAGTGTGTAACCGCTTTGTAAGGCTCTGTTAGGCTCCATAATGTCAGAAAAACTATCATCGGATACAGTTACTTGTGCTTGCCAATGGCCAGTATTTCCAGAAGTCATACCCCATTCTTTTCTAGCTGCAAGATTAGCTTGATAACCAGGAG
>CACEDS010000007.1 GCA_902558395.1 uncultured SAR86 cluster bacterium | reverse complement strand
TTGCCTTAGCTCTATCAAATAAATCAAACTCATCGTTAACATTTTCTGGAATTCTTAACATAAATAATAAATTCTTAAAGTTGTTATTAGATGTAATTTTTATAGGTTCGATAATATGCGCGGCTGGAGTGGGACTGGGTCTTTCTTTTCCATTAATTTCATCCGTAATATCAACAATTTTTAATATTGAAAGGACTTTTACCTTAGATATAACAACTATTGTTATTTGTTCATCTATATTTGCTACTAGTGCTTATTTTGGAATACAAAAAGGTATTAAGAGGCTTAGTAATTTAAATATTTTACTTGTAATATTATTTTTATTGTTGGTATTTTTCCTTGGACCAACAAAATATATTTTTATAAATTCAATTGATACATTGTTATTTTACTTTGGTGAATATTTAAACTTAAGCTTAACAACAGGTACAAATATTAGCATTGATTGGACCGTATTTTATTGGGCCTGGTGGTTTGCATTAGCGCCTATGGTGGGAACGTTTTTGGTAAATATATCGAATGGTAAAACTATTCGTGAAATTATATTAGGTACCATTTTTATAGGTAGTATGGGTTGTGCTTTTAGCATGTTAATTTTATCAAACGTTTCAATATTTCTATTTGAATCTAACATTATTAATGCTCCAAATATTATTGCTGATAAATTAATTACCAGAGAAGAGCTGGTTGTTTTAACAATTACACAATTAAATTATGGAAAGTACCTTTTAATTGGTTTTGTAATAATATTAGTTATCTTCCTTTGTACTACTTATGACTCTGCTTCATATGTTTTAGCATCAGCTTCAATGAAAGAATCATCAATGGAAAGCTCTAAATCTTTAAGGTTATTATTTGCAGTTTTATTAGTTATCCAACCAACTTTATTGATGTATTTAAATGGTGTCGACTCATTTAAGTGGATAATGGTAATATGCTCAGTTCCTTTATTATTAATATATATATTATTAGTTTATTCAGTCATAAAAAATGTTCATTCAATTAAAAAATCATAAGGCGCACGTTTTTATAAAAAATGAAATAGATTCATCAAAGAAAAATTTAATTTTTATACCTGGTGCTGGAATGGATCATAGGACTATCTCAATGTTTAATATGGATACTATAGAAGTTGATCATAATATCATTGCATTTGATTTACCTGGACATGGTTATACATCAGGCCCTTTATTCAAAGATGTAGAAAGTCATACAAATTTTTGTATAGAGCTCATAGAAGAAATGGATTTAAAAGATCCAATATTAATGGGACATAGTTGGGGCGGTCTAATAGTTTTAGATTTATCTACCAAGATTAAAAATAAAATGACAATATGTATGAATATTGCTTATCCATTTCTAGTTGGCGATCTTCTGCTTGATCATGCAAAAGGGAATCTTGATCAAGCTGTTGAATTCTTAACTAAATATGGTGTCTATAAGTTTCCTGAAGTAGAGATTAAATCTGCTGGATTTGGTGTTAAAGGTTCTGGTTTTTATGGAAGATCTAAGGGTCAAATTAAGTCTCCGTATGGAACTAAAGAAGTTGAATCAGATCCAGAAAGAGAGATTAAACTGTACCCTTTGAAAAGACTCTTCAACCAAGCTCAGAAAGAAATTAGTTCTATTGATTTAAAGTCATGTAATACATTTAGGTTAACAGACAAGCAAATCAATCTACTTGATAAAGTTAAATATCTCTTTTCTGATAAAGATAAGCTTGCAAGATATAATAAAGATAATGTTATTTTAAAAAATCTTGAAATTGATAAAGATATATTTATTATGAATGAAAGTGGTCACTTCCCCTTCTTTGAAGATCCTAGACAGCTAGAAAAAGTATTAAGAAATATACTTAATGATTAGTATCTATATCTCAAGCGTACACCTAACACTCTTGGCTTTGTTCCAGTTCGTCTAACCCCAAAACCAGAATATCCTGAACTACCAACAGCAGAAAAATCATCATATCTAGAAAGATAACCATCTTCATCAGTTAAATTTGAGACATATATCTCAACAGAAGTGTTATTGTTATCAAATCCTGCTCTAATATTAGCTAGAGCATAATCAGGCAGCTTGATTGCTCCATTTTCATAGGATGTATATCTGTGACTGGTATATGAGTAATCAAAAATTATAAATGCAGGCTTACCCATCACGGTAAGATCTTTTTCTGCAGCGAAATAATAGGATAGTTTCGGCATATTAGCTAGCTTATTTCCAGCGTTTGCTCCTAGTTCTCCAGAAACATAATAATAGTCCTCGGATAATCTTGGATCTATTTTATTAAAGTAAAATGTAAGACTAGTTGTATCATTAGGAGAATAAACTGCATTCAATTCAAGACCTTTAATTTCTGCATTACCAACATTTTCTGTATAAGCAACAGATGTAATATCAGTATTAAAGGTAGAAGTTTGATAATCGGTCCAATCCATATTGTAATAAGCACCGTTCAGAATTAATTTACCATCACTTAATGTTGATTTAAATCCGAATTCTAAACTATCCAAGTAGTCAGGATCATAAGTTTCAGGAACGCTGAAACCAGATGAATTAGGTCTTGGTCTATTCACACCTGATGGTCTAAAGCCCTCGCTATAAGTTCCATAAACCATAACATCATCTGATATATTATGTTTTATAGCTAATTTTGGAATAGATCCACTTTCATTAGATTTAAAATCTCCATCAGTCAAGCCATAACTAAGAGTGCCATAATAACCGTCAACAGCTTTAAGCGACATTGACTGGTCGTACTTTCTTAGTCCTAAAGTAGCTGATGTTTTATCAGATAAGTCATAGTATATTTCTCCAAAAAGAGCATCAATATCACCCTCCCTATTTAAATCAGCTTCCCACCACCTCTGATTAGTATGAGAACTACCTGGTTGGATATAATCCACATCTGTTACTTTTTTATTAGTCTCTTGGAATGCTCCTAAGACCCAATTAAAACCCGAGTCATTGTTTGATTGAATTCTAAGTTCTGTTGAAGATCTTTCAATATCATTGGTTTGAGCGTAAGTCATTCTTGGATCCCTACAATCATTAACATCTGCATAATAATAACCATAGTACTCATATAAATTACAAACATAATATGCATAAGCAGCATAATAATAATATTCAACATAGCTCGCGTAATCATATGTATACGCTGTATCTCTCTCAAAGATTGACGTATTTAGCACAAACTCAATATCATCAGTTAAATTGCCACTTAAAGTAGCTGAAATTTGATCAAATTTGTCATCATATCGTTCTTGCGAAAAACGTGTATTAGATCTTGGTGGCATTGGTGCTGATTGATCATCAGTTAATACATCAGTTTCATAAGAACCATTGTAGAAAGAATCTTGAGTAAGAAAAGATAAATCTAAATTCATGTCACCCAAATCTGCAGAAAGCCTTAGTCTAGCGCCCTCTTTTCTTGAATCATTATAATCATCTTTAGCAACATCATAAGGAGCAGTAAAGTTATCAATAGTATAGCCTCGAGCATTTTGATAAGTGTAAGTGGCTTCTTTATTATCAATCCACCCTCCATCTTGAACATCATATGCACTGACTCTTGCTGCAATATTTGAGCCCAATGGTAAATTGATAAAAGCTTCAAGTGATCTATCTTTTCCACCATCAGCTATTGAACCAAATTCAACATCTGCTCCCAAATCAAGACCAGAAGGGTCAGGTTTTTTAGTAATTATTTTAATATTACCTGAAGTTGAGCTAGCACCATAAAGAGTACCCTGAGGACCCATTAAGACCTCAACTCTTTCTATATCATAAATATGTAAATCTGGAGTTAAACTAGCAGCTGTAAGTGGTTGTTCATCGATATATAAGGCTGTTGTGGCCTCTGGTGATGCATAACTATTCATAATTGCACCATCTGACACTCCTCTTATATAAAAATTAGATTTACCTGGTCCAACATTATTAAAGCTTACTGCTGGTGAAATGTTGGATATATCTTCAAGACTTTTTATATTTTTTTTATCAAGCTCAGCAGCACTAACTGCTTGAACACTCATGGGTACGTCTTGAATATTTTCTTCTTTTTTTGAAGCAGTAACTATAATTTCTTCAATATTTTCATTACCAGAGATATTATTTGAATAGGTAACACCAATGCCTAGTGAAAGAGCCCCAATAAAGGATAATGCATAGTTATTGTCTTTAAATATATCTCTTAATATTAATGATAAAGGATCAGACTTTTTTTTAACAAATAATGGTTTTAAATATATTGATGACATTAAAAATTCCCCAAAAAAATAATGTATAACTCTAACAATAAAATAATTTTTTAATTAAGACAAGGATACTGCCTATTTATAATGTAAAAAAAATATCTATAAATCCATTAAAATTTTAAATAAAAAATCATTTCCCCATGGGTTCTCTCTATCTACACAACCAGGGTAATAAATATCTGTCTGGCTTTCTGTTCTGCAATAACCTCCGTTTGAGGTCATTCCTGGCCATAAATGGCCTCTATTCATGTTTAAAATGCTATATATTTTTATATTTTCATCACACTTTGAAGCAGTTTTTTGAAAAAATTTATCAAAATAAATATATTCCTCTTCTTTGATATTAGAGCAATTAAATTTTGCAGCCCAATTTGAAAAAGTGTTATCTATTGGTTCATAAAAATAACCATCATCAGATTTAATGCTTATTGGCGGAACAATTCTGTCATTATTTCCACCATAAATTATAAAATTAACTGGTAGTTTCGGTATACAACTTCCCCCTTTGTGCTGCATGCCAACAATATTAATTACGGCCTTAAATAATTCGGGATGTTTGCAAGCCATAGCTTGAGCCATCATTCCTCCATTACTCATACCCATAAGAAATACATCATTTAAATTAAAAGTGTTGTTAACTCTTTTTAGAATAGTTTTTATAAATCCAACATCATCATTGCAACTCGTCCAAGAACAACGTCCATTATTTTTACAGTTTTCATATTTTGGATATATATCAGCGTCGACTGCACATATTTCACCCGATTTAGTAGAATTTTTTGAACCAACTAAATCATTCCATGACGAAACAAATGGAAAGTCATTTTGATTTGAGTTGAAATATAAACCTTGAGGATAAACAGCAATAAAGCCAAACTTTTCTGCAATATTATTAAGTCCGCCAGTTGTTTCTTTTTCAAACCCTGAAGCTGTTCCGGTGTAACCATGAAGTCCTACAATTAAATTATTTGAAACATCTAGATTTATTTTTTCAGGAATATAAATTAAGTAAGATCTACTCATTCCCTCATAATCAAAGAATATTTCTTCCATTGAATTTGAAGTCAAATTTAAAGATAAAAATAATAATAAAAATTTTTTCATATTTGTTGAATAAATTTAGATAAAAGATTGTAGGAAGATTTTTTAGTTAAATCTGTAAAAACCTCATGTCTTGAATTAACTATTTTATGACTGACGTTAGAAAAAATTTTAGATAAGAATTTGTATAATTTTATTGAGAGTAGTGAATTATTTGAAGCAGCATCTTCTTTACCTGAGATAATTAAAATAGGAATGTGATAATTTAAATTAGAGTAGTAATCTTTATTAAAAATCATTAGCAGGCCTCTACATAAATCTAACCAGAGACCTGAGGTTACAGTAAATCCACATAGGGGATCATTTGTATATTCATTGACACTATCCTCATCACTAGAAATCCAATCATTAGGTGTTTTATTGGGTTTATATTGAGAATTAAATCTGCGCATACTAAGAGTATCCATAATAGTGCTTTTATTTAATTTTCCATTAAAAATAATATCAATCTTGATGATTATAATGTTTAAAATTATTGAAAGTCTTGATAGTTTTGATGAGCCAGTTAGGATTAAAGCTTTAATTGAAGACTTATTATGCAAAGTTGATAATGCGATCCACGAACCCATGCTATGACCTAACAGAAAACATGATAAATTTGGAAATTTATTTTCTGCATGGTTTATAGTTTCTTTTAAATCATCTCTAACCTTAAGCCATCCATTGTTTTCTGAAAAGAAACCTTGTGTGTCTCCATTAGCAATATTTTTACCATGTCCTTTATGATCCCTTGATATAACATGATAACCATCATCATTTAACTTTGATATTAGCCATTTATATCTACCCATATGTTCGGCCATACCATGACTTATTATGAAAACACCTTTTGGATTCATCTGATGTGTAAAGTTTTCAAAATAAAGACTATTAGTCTTATGTTGTTCCATAATTTATAATAATCTCTAACAGAGAAAATTAAAAATATTATGCACAACATTTATATTGCTGGCACAGGTATATGGCATCCTAAAGAAAAAATCTCTAATGATGAAATAGTAAATTCCTATAATTCCTATGTAGAAAAATTTAATAAAGATAATAAATCGAATATAGATAATGGAATAGTTCAGTCAATGGAATTCTCTTCAGCTGAATTTATTGAAAAAGCATCTGGTATAAAGTCCAGATACGTAATAGATAAAGAAGGTATCCTAGATATTAATCGAATGATGCCACGTGTAAACAATGAACACCCTGATAGACTTTCAGTTCATGCTGAGGTAGGTATTCAGGCTGCAAAAAAAGCTATGAATCAGGCTAAAGTAACTTCTAATGAAATAGATGCTGTTATTGTTGGTACATCTCATGCAGCTAGAAACTACCCTGCTGTTGCAATAGAGATTCAAAAAGAGCTAGGAATAAACGGTTATGCATATGATATGTTGGTGGGTTGTTCTTCTACAACATTTGCAATTAATAATGCATATAGTGATATAGCCTCTGGTTTAGCTAATACTATCTTAGTAATTAATCCTGAAATCTCTACTCCAGCTCTAAATTTTACGCATAGAGATAAACACTTTATCTTTGGTGATGGGTGTGCTGCTACTATTGTCCAAAAAGATAGCACTTCAGATAAAGCGTTTAAAATAATTGATAGAAAACTACATACACAATTCTCTAATAATATTAGAAGCAATTACAGTTATCTAAATAGAGCTGCTGTTGATACAAAAAGTAATGAAGATTTATTATTTCATCAAAATGGTAGAGGTGTATTTAAGGATGTTTGCCCTCTTGTTGCATCATTGATATCAAATCAATTAGATAAAAATAATATTGCTCCAAAAGATATTTCAAAATTTTGGTTACATCAAGCAAATGGAAAAATGATAAGACTGATAACCTCTAAAATACTTGGTACTGATGATTTTGATGAGTCTATAACACCAATGCCAATAACTGAATTTGGAAATCTTGCATCTGTTGGGTCACTTTTTGCATTCAATCTAAACAATGATCTCTCTAAAGGAGAAAAAGGTGTGATTTGCTCTTTTGGGGCAGGATACTCAGTGTGTTCAATTATTGTTGAAAAAAGTTAAATTAAAAGAGATATAAAAATATAAAACTATTATAATAGCGCCATGGGTGAATACGATGCAGTTTGGGTTTTTATCATAAGTGCTATATTTGTTGGTTTCTATATTTTTATTGAAGCCAGGCCTAAAGGCTCAACTTTCTTAAAAGACATTTCTAATTCAATTTTTAGATTTTTTAGAAAAAGATAAGTTTTGCTCCTTTCTTCAAGATTTTCAGTTTTTATATTTGTAATTATTGCTCTTATCGTTGGTGGTCTTGCATCTTCTAATACCGCTGATGATGTTTGGTATCAAAGCCTAATTAAATCTCCCCTAAATCCTCCAGGATATGTATTTGGTATTGTTTGGCCAATTCTGTATTTATTAATGTCAATTTCTGCTTTTAGAACATTCAATGAAACAAAAAATTTATTTTTAATACAGTTATTATTCAACGCATTATGGTCTTGGTTATTTTTTGCCTTTCAAATGCCTTTAGTAGCATTATTTAATATATGGTTGCTAATTTATCTAAACATAAAGATAAATTTAAAAATGTTCTATGCAGATAAATTATCTGGTTTATTATTTATTCCATATGTTCTATGGTTATTTTTTGCTTCGTATTTAAATTTATTTATTGTGTTAAATAATTAAATAAAACAACCAACGACAAGACCTGTCATACAAGATGCTAAAGTTGCAGCAACAAGAGCTTTAAACGATACCTTAATTAAATCATCTTTCCTCTCAGGAGCCATAGCTCCAATACCAGAAATCAATATGCCAACAGAAGAAAAGTTTGCAAAACCACATAAGCTGTAAAAAGTAATTAACTTAGATCTTTCTGACATAACTCCATCTTCTAGAGATGCGAGAGCAGGATAAGCAACAAACTCATTTAACGTAGTTTTTAAACCTAATAATTCACCAGCAATTACAGCTTCGTTCCAAGGAATTCCCATTAACCAAGTGATAGGTGCAAATAAATAACCTAGAATCATCTCTATTGATAAATTGATTCCAATATAACCACCTATCAGAGAAAGGAATGAGTTTGCTATATAAACAAGTGCGATTACAGCAATCAATATAGTACCAACGCTAACTGCAATATTTGAACCTTGAGCCGTACCTGTTGTAATAGCATCCATAGTGCTGTTATAAACCTTGGTATTGGAGCTCTCTGATGAATCAGTTATTTCATTTGAAGGAATCATAATATTCGCATACATTATTGCAGCTGGTACTGATAAAACAGATGCTGTTAAAAAATGTTGTATCAAATTAACTGATGCAAATTGCACTTCAAGTATTGAAATTAAAGCTACCATCACAGACCCTGCTACTGTAGCCATGCCTGCTGTCATAAGTATTAATAATTCTTTATTTGAAAGCTTGCCTACATAAGGTTTAATAAGTAAAGGTGCTTCTACTTGTCCAATAAATACGTTAGCGGCGGCACCTAACCCAACAGGACCACCAATATTAAACAACTTTTGACATACTTTTGAAATTACATTCACAATAAATGGAAGAACGCCCCAGTACCATAGGATTGCAGATACACATGACATAACAATAATGTATGGTAGAACTCCAAAAGCAAATGTTTCTAATAAAGACCTATAAACAGAATCACTATCTGAGGGTGGGTATCCAAATACAAAACTTGCACCTTCAACGGTAGCGTTTTGTAAAATAGTTACGCCATTACCAAGTAACTCAAAAAAGCTTATGATAAATGGAACTTTTAATAGTATTGCAGCTAAAATCAGTTGCGATAATATTCCATAAAAAATATATCTGTAATTAATAATCTTATAGTTGTTAGAGAATGGGACTGCCAATAGAATCAAGCCAATAAAGCCTGTAATTATATGAAGAATATTAAGTGCTGACATTGAATTAGTATAACTTAATAGCCTTTAATCTTTCATCTAAAAAATCATGCGCCAGCACACCAGGATCATCATCGTTAAATACAGATTTAAGAATCGTATCTGGAGATGGGTGCATAAAAAAAGGAATGCTGTATCTAGACTTTGTTTCATCTTTTTTATATTTAATTACTCTGTGTGGCGTGCTCTTTAATTTTTTATCAGTAATAAGCTGCATCATATCACCAATATTACATACTATATCTTCATAAGATGAACTTACTGGAATCCAATTACCTTGTTTATCTTTAACCTCCAAACCAGGTTCATTTGCTCCAATTAATAATGTAATTAAATTAATATCAGCATGTTCTCTTGCCCTGTATATATTTTCATTGTTTGAGGGTGGGTAATGAATGAGCCTTAAAAGAGAATTTCCTTTTGAAGTTGACTTTTCAAAAAAGCTAGAGCTCAACCCAAGTGTTAAACTTATTGATGATAAAAGTTTTAAGCCAAGATTATTCATTTCAATAAATAATTCATCAAACACACTATTGAATGTGTCAATTTCGCTCACATAAACATTTTTCATAATCCGTTTATCATAAGAATCATCAATTATGGGACCGTGGTGCCAAAATTCTTTTAAGTCTGGAATTGTCTCGCCTAGAGCAGTTTCTTTTCCAAATGGTGTATATCCCCTAGCACCAGCATTTTCTCTAAATGAATAAAGGTTTTTAGTTGAACTATCAAGATTAAAAAATTTTTCTGAATATTCATATGCTCTATTAAACAGATCAAATGATATTTTATGATCTGTTATTACAAAAAACCCATGGTTTGATAAGGCGTTAGATAATAGATTTAAGGAATCTGCATCATTTTTTAATAGTTTATCTAAAGATAATTTAGGTATCTGATCACTCATATCTTATTCTACCAAAAAAAAAGGCAGTAAAAACTGCCTTTTAGTTTTTTGGATATCTACCTAGAATTTATAGGTAAAGCCTAATTGCATTCTGTATCTAGATGCATAAGAGTCAATTGTTGGTCCCCTAGTATCAGTTCCTGTGATAATAATTCTACCACTTGAATCAAGACCATTAGAATCCAATAGACCTCTAGTATTATATCTTTGATAGTATGCATGTCCTTTATCTTCATTGATGAAATTAAGAACGTTTAATAAATCAAAGTATACAAATAATTTATGATTTAGATAATCCAAACGAACCGGAATCTCCTGAGCAATTCTCATGTCCAATTGTCTGGTCCAAGGTAAACTTCCTGAGTTAGCAACAACGTGAGAACCGGGTGTTCCAATTCCTTCGACTGCGCTTAAAACCTCACCTTCAGAGACACCCTGATATACAACATTGGCATCACCAACAGTAGGTATATATAACAATGTACTACCATCATCATAACCATCATCAATTCCATCAAATACATAGCTAAATCTTCTTCCAGAATATGCCTTGTAGAATAATGAAATATTTGTTGGTGCGGCAAACCAATTAGCAGTGTAGTTAAGTCCAGCTACTAGCCTGTGTTCTACTGCCCATGGTGTTTTTCCAACACCAACATTCATTAGATCAACTCTTGGCATATATTCAAGATTTGAAGATAGCTGAGAAGAAGTTCCTTGCCATCCAGATTCAGCATCTAGGCCAGTATAGCTAGCAAAAATACTAAGTCCGTTATCATAATCTTTATCCATTGATAAAGTTATTGAATCTGAACTTGTGCCTTCTGCATTTGTTACGTAAAAAGCATAGCTAGAATCGTAAGTAACAATACCAGTTTTACCAACTTGGTCCACAGTAGCAGAAGCATCTGAGAAACCAATACCATCTTCAGATTCATCTCTGTTATAAGCTATTTTTAAATCGTAACCATTAGCTGTTGTAAGAAGAAGCTCTAGATTAAGTTTCCAAGTAGAAGGAGTATCATATGACGGATCAATACCCTGAGCTGAACTTGTGCTTGCAAACTCAGAATATGGGAAATCGCTATAAATTGTTTCAGGAGATTTAAAACAAGTTCTATCTCCAGCTGTTTGACATGGATCATAATATCTTGACCCATACTGCACAACTCCAGAATTAGCAAAAGGACTTGCTAACCATACATTAGGTACTCTTCCAGCAAATAATCCGTAACCACCTCTCAATTCGGCTGATACAATTTTATCACTACTAAATATATTCATATCAGATGCATCAAGCTGGAAACCAAATCTTGGTTGTAATATGCTTGTGCTTGCAGGAGTATCATTTCTAAAACCAAGCAAACCTGAACCATATTCATTGTATGCAGGACCCATATCCATTTCAAAAGTGTCGTATCTGAGTCCATAATTAATGGTTAAATTATCAGACATGTAATATTTATCTTGAACGTAGATAGTTTCAAAAGTACCGCTAAAGCCAGCCATTGCATAGTAAGGATCGCCTGTAGCTGATTTATTAAATCTAAAAAATGAAGGTATGCCATCGTAATAATTTTGTACGCCTTCAAACTGGTACGCACCATTTTCCCTTGAAATAAATAGGTTTCCTAAACGTTTATCAATACTGTCGTAACCAAAAGTAATTTCATGATCACCTACACTATAAACAGCCTTTAAATTCCATATCTCATCAAAAGCGAAACCTTCGTTTGCACTTCTGTATTTATCAGGACCTAAAAATATATTCTCTCTTGTAGAGCCGTCAAATGAGCCATCAGCTGCAGAAATTTTGATTCTGACTTCTGGAAAATCCTCACCACCAAGAGCATCTTGATCATTTTGCCATTCAACCTCAGAATATTTAACTTGAACATATAAGTTATCTGATATGTCTCCATAATAGGCATAGGTATCTTTCTCTGTCGTAGCAGGATAATTGTAATAATGCGAGCTAAATCTTATGTCGTAGTTATAAGGCCTAATAGTATTATCTTCTGAATAACTATAAACATACTCTAATCTATGACTATCGTTAATATAATAATCTAACTTATAAAGCTCTTTCTTAGCTAATTCAGGTGGAGGTAAAAATGATGTAGTACCTGGATTATAGCCATATAAAGCAATAGTTTGAGCAGCAATTTCATCAACCAATGCTTGAGTTGCAACTTTGTAAGTATAAGGCTCGGCTGGTGTTACTGATTCAAATTCTTCACGAGATCCAAAAAAGAATAATTTATCTTTGATGATTGGACCACCAATTGTAAATCCATTTGTTTCATCAGCAAATTGACTAGGTTTTTCGCCATTAAGATTACCGACGTTATCTTCATCAGTTTTGAAGTTATAAATAGAGCCCTTCCATTCATTAGTACCAGATTTGGTAACAGCATTAATACTAGCGCCTGTGAAGTTACCTTTAGAAACATCAAATGGACTGATATCCACCTGTATTTGTTCAATTGTTTCAATACTAATTGGGTTTCTTACTGATGGAAAACCATTTGCATTAAGACCTAATTGATCATTTTGTTCAATTCCATCTACAGTAAAGTTGTTATATCTATTATTTGTTCCTGATACTGAAATTGTTGCATTTCTTGAGGTACCCTCTACAAAAATTCTAGAATCTTTTTTTACATAATCAGCAATAGATCTTTCAATACTTGGTATATTCTCAATATCTTGTGCTGTTACAGCTAAAGAAGTTTGAACTGAAGCAGATTTAGTGCCTGTTACAACTACGTCATCTATGTCAGCAGTTGACACCATATTAACTGAAAGTTTTGCAGTCTCAGAAACTGTTAAAAATACATTATCTACAGTTTCTGTTGCATAGCCAGATGCAGTAATTGTTATTTTATAAGGTCCGCCCGGTCTTAGGTTACCAACTGAAAAGATTCCATTAGAATCTGATGTTGTTGTTTTACTAATTCCTGTTGGTTCATGAGTAACTACAACACTAGCAGAAGCTACACCCGCATCCCCTCTAAGAGCAGAAGTCGTATCATTTGAAGCATAAATATTAAGTGTGAATAGTGATACCAGTAAAAACCCAGTGAAAAGGTTAATTGACTTATTAAACATATGAAAATCCCCGTTTAAATTGTTATATATCCATTATGTACATTTAAAGAAAATACTCAAGAAATTATTTGTAAAAAATTGGTGAATTATTTGTGAAAAATTTAAATATCTAAATCTAAAGAGCCAAAATAAGGCTCTAATATTTTTGGTAATTTAATTGTGCTAGATCCGTCATACCTATTTTCTAATAAGGCTATAAGTGTTCTTCCTACAGCCAAACCTGAGCCATTAATAGTGTGAGCAAAATGTTTGCCATCTTTTGTTTTAATTTTAATATTAGAACGTCTTGCTTGAAAATCACTAAAATTTGAACATGATGATATCTCTCTGTACTTATTTTGGCTTGGCATCCAAACCTCTATGTCAAATGTTTTACATGAAGAAAATCCGATATCACCTGCGCATAACTGTATGACTTGATATGGAAGCTCTAATAACTGAAGGATTTCTTCAGCATTCTCAAGCAATCCATCAAGTTCAGCCATTGAAGATGATGGGTTTGAAATTTTAAACAATTCTATTTTTTCAAACTGATGCTGCCTTATCAACCCCTTAGTATCTCTGCCATAACTGCCAGCCTCTGATCTAAAACAAGGGGTATGTGATGTTAGTTTAATTGGCAGTTGGTCTTCATTGATTAAAATATCTCTATATATATTGGTAAGCGGAACCTCTCCCGTTGGAATTAAATAAAGATTATCTGACGTTTTAAATAAATCTTCTTCGAATTTAGGTAAATTCCCAGTACCAATTAAGGAATCTCTGTTTGCCATATAAGGCAAGTAATATTCTTCATAACCATTTTTATGAGCAATATCTAACATGAAAGAAATTAAGGCCCTTTGAAGTTTAGCTAAACTTCCTTTGAGCACAGCAAATCTTGAACCAGCTAATTTTGATGCCAAATCAGTATCAATTTTTTTTGTTAGATCAATATGATCGACTGTATTAGTAGATAAAATATCTCCAACTTTTCTAATTACTACATTGTCATTTTCATTAGAGCCGTCTGGTGTTGATTGATCTGGAATATTTGGAATATCTAAAAGATATTCATTAATAGATTCTAAAAGCGAATTTAATAATTCATTTTCTCTTTTTAGATCTGAGTTAATAGTATCAATTTCTTCTTTTAATGAAGCAGTATCGGAACCTGATGCCTTGAGCTTTCCAAATTCTTCGGATAATTTTTTTCTAGAAGATTGAAGTGTTTCAACATTAACTTGCAAAGCTTTTCTTTCAGAATCAAGAGACTTGAATTTTTTAGCTTCTAATTTATAACCTCTTCTAAGAAGTGCTTCACTTGTAGCATCAATATTGTCTCTCAGATTTTTTATATCAATCATTTTATTTAGAAAAATTAATACCTATATAGGTTGCTAAAATTGTTAACGTTAAAGTTAATATTATATATGAACATGCAATCAAAATATTAGTATTAAATAATTCGATAGCCTGATAACTAAATGCAGACATTGTTGTGAATGAGCCCAAGAAACCAACAGCAAAAAAATAATACAGTTGGTCCTTTGAAATCATTGAATTGCCTAAAACTAAACCAACAAAAAGGCATCCTAAAATATTTACAATAAGAATTCCTGTAGGAAAATTTGTAGGTATATATTTTATTACTAATTCATTTAGAAGGTATCTAGATATTGCTCCCAAGAATCCTCCGAGGCCGATTAATAAAATATTCACAATTATTTAAGAACCTCAAATACAATTAAATTTTTATAATTCATATTGTCGTTGTATGAAATTGAAAAGCTACTTTCTGAAATGATATTTACAATAAACTGATTATCATTTTTTAGAATAGTAAAAGAATTTTCATTCATATTATTAATTTCATCCGCATCTATTCCATTTGTTAAAAAATCAAATAAAAAAGAATTATCATCATTAATTTCAATAATTTGAGATTGATTAAACTCATAATCATGAATTTCTATTATTGAGTCTCTGAGGATATATTTTTCTTTGGTTGGTAGATCTATTGTTATTTCAATAAAATCTTTATTTCGAACCAATCTTCCTTTTGAATTAATTTCGTCAAAACCTGAATCAGTAGTTTGAAAAAAATTTAAATTGTTATTTATTAATTTATTTATGGATGAAATGCTATCTTCAGAATAAAGATTTACAGAAACAAGTATAAATAATATTAATTTGTACAAGCTAATCTCTTTTTGGCACTAAGACTTCTCTAGATCCGTTAGAGCTCATCTCTGATACTAAACCAGCTTCTTCCATTGACTCTATAAGCCTGGCAGCTCTGTTATAGCCAATTCTAAGTTTTCTTTGAACTGCAGATATAGATGCCCTTCTGGACTCTAAAACAAAATTAACTGCCTCATCATATAAATCATCTGAGTCTTCAGACGAAGAGGTTTCTGATCCTGACCAACCAGGAATAGGACCTGTTTCTTGAGATGATGAAACAATATCATCTATATATTCTGGTTCAGCTCTTGTTTTCCAGTCATTTACAACTCTATGAACCTCATCATCACCTACAAAAGCCCCGTGAACTCTAACAGGAACTCCAACACCAGGTGGTAAATAAAGCATATCACCATAACCTAGTAGTTGCTCTGCTCCACCTTGATCTAGTATGGTTCTAGAATCAATTTTTGTAGACACTTGAAAACCTATTCTTGTAGGTATATTCGCTTTAATTAAGCCTGTAATAACATCAACAGAAGGTCTTTGTGTTGCTAGAATTAAATGAATTCCGGCTGCTCTTGCTTTTTGTGCAATTCTTGCAATTAAATGCTCAACCTTTTTACCAACTAACATCATCATATCTGCAAATTCATCAACAACTACAACGATAGATGGAAGAACTTCAAGATACTCTTCATCTTCAGGATGCAAAGGATTTATTAGCTGTTTACCATTTGCCGCTGCTTCTTCAACTTTTTTATTAAAACCTGCAAGATTTCTTACTCCCATTAATGACATAAGTTTGTACCTTCTATCCATCTCAACCACACACCACCTCAGACCATTTGATGCATCAGTCATATCTGTTATTACGGGAGTTAATAAATGAGGAATACCGTCATAAACAGAAAGCTCTAACATTTTTGGATCAATTAAAATCAATCTCACATCTTTAGGATCTGATTTAAATAAAAGACTAAGGAGCATAGCATTTACACCGACTGATTTTCCTGATCCCGTAGTGCCTGCAACTAATAAATGTGGCATTTTTGCAAGATCAACCACAACAGGATTGCCTGAAATGTCATGTCCTAAAGCAAGAGTTAAATTAGATGGTGATTTTTTAAAAGCTTGGGAAGATAAGATCTCAGTCAATCGAACCATTTTTCTATTAGTATTGGGTATTTCAATACCAACATAGGATTTACCCTCGATAACTTCTACAACTCTAACACTGCTAACAGATAGTGATCTTGCTATATCTTGAGCAATATTTGTGATTTTACTTGCCTTTGTACCCGGTGCAGGCTGAATTTCAAATCTGGTAACTACAGGTCCTGGTAGTACAGACTCAACAGTAGCCTCAATTCCAAATTCATCTAACTTTGTTTCAAGAAGAGATGCTATTTGACTTAATTCTTCCTCAGTCAATGATGAGCCATCATCGAGAGCTCTATCAAGAAGTTCAGTACTTGGCATTACTGTTTTTTCTTGAGATGTTTCAGTAATTGGTTCTTTTGATTCAACTTCTTTTATAGTTGGTTCAGAAGTGTTTGGTAAATCTGGTTGTAGCGGTGAATCTAAAGACTTATTTTTATCCTCTACAATATCAATTTTTTTAGCAGATACAATTTTTGATTTTAAATTTTTAGCTTCTTCTTTTTTGGATTCTTGAATATCTCTTATTTCTTTCAAGCGTTTAAAAATACTAGAAGTACTTGCTCGAATAAAACTAAATAATTTAGATAAAGATACTCGACATAAATCAAAAAAATTAATCAACAAATTTCCAATTAAATCTATAGTCTTTAACCAGGAAAAATTAAATGATAGTGATGATGCAGGAATTATAAAAATAACTAAAAATATTAAGCTTCCAATGAAACCTAGAGTATTTGATAGGTTTATAAAAAATATTTTTCCTAAATAGCCTCCACTATTTTCAAGGAAATAATATTCAAGAATTGAACAAAAACTAATTAATAGAATAACTGAACTAACAATCCTTACTGCGATTTTAACTTTAGAATTATATGGATCTCTAAAAAAAATTGTCTGAAGAGCCCAATTAACTCCAACTATTAAAATTAAATATGACCCTAAGCCAAAAATGGTGAATAAAAAGTCAGAAATGTTTGCTCCAAGGGGTCCACCTAGGTTATTGATGTTTGTTGAAGATGTTTTATAAAAAATGCCAGGATCAGATGAGTCATGTGAGATTAATGCTATTAATATATATAGAGAAAACGCTATTAAAAAAAAGCTAAGAAAATTTAGTAAAGTATTTTTTACGTAATTAGGTATCACAGTATTTTTTTAATAGTTTTATTTATAAATTATAAGTTTAATCAATCAAAAATGTTTATATTCAACTATAATCATCATCATGTCTAACAATCATAACAAATTAATTATATTAGGTTCAGGTCCAGCTGGTTATTCAGCAAGTATTTATGCGGCTAGAGCAAGTTTAAATCCCATAATTATTGCTGGCTCTCAAGAAGGAGGTCAACTTACGACAACAACTGATGTAGAAAATTGGCCAGGTGATAGTGATGGTCTTCAAGGTCCAGAATTAATGGATAGAATGAAAAAACATTCACAGCAATTTGGAGTAGAAATTGTTAACGACCATATAAATGAAGTTGATCTATCCTCTAGACCATTTATATTAAAAGGCACTAACTCATATACATGTGATTCTTTAATTATATCAACAGGTGCTAGTGCGATGTATTTGGGGCTTCCCTCAGAAAAAGAATATTTAGGCAGAGGTGTTTCAGCATGTGCAACTTGTGACGGTTTCTTTTATAAAGATCAAGAAGTAGTTGTTATTGGCGGAGGAAATACTGCTGTTGAAGAAGCCTTGTATCTTTCAAGAATCTGTTCAAAAGTTTATTTAGTTCACAGAAGAGATGAATTAAGAGCTGAAAAAATATTACAAGAAAGAGTATTTAAAGAAGAGTCTAATGGAAAAATTGAAGTTCTTTGGAATACACAACTCAAAGAGGTTCTTGGAGATCAGATGGGTGTTAATGGTGTTCTTCTGGATTCAAATGGTGAGGATAAAAAACTTTCAGTCATGGGAGTATTTATAGCAATAGGCCATAAACCAAATACTGATATCTTCGAAGGACAGCTTGATATGGATAATGGCTATATAAAAATTAAATCTGGTACATCTGGAATGGTAACTTCTACATCAGTTGATGGTGTCTTTGCTGCAGGTGATGTTTCAGATCAAGTATATAGACAGGCTGTAACATCTGCTGGGTTCGGATGTATGGCTGCCTTAGATGCTGAAAAGTTTTTATCTGAATAAAATATCATGGACTATAAAGCATATTTAGTTGAAGAATTAGATGGAGTATATTCAGGCTCAATCAAAGAACTTCAAATGCGTGACATAGAACCAGGAAATGTAATCATTAAAGTCCATTATTCATCATTAAATTATAAAGATGCTTTAGCTGCTTCAGGTGTAAAAGGAGTTGCATCGTCCTACCCTTTTGTTCCAGGAATAGATGTTGCTGGAGAGATTTTAGAATCTTCATCAAATAACTTTAAGGCCGGTGAAAAAGTAATAGCAACCGGCTATAAGCTTGGCATGTCAGTTTTTGGAGGTTTTGGTGAATTAGTTCAAATACCTCAAGAATGGGTGGTACCACTTCCATCAGATTTTTCACTTCTTAATGCCATGTCGTTTGGGACAGCTGGCTTAACAGCTGGTGCTTGTGTTAAGAAAATTTTAAACAATAATCCATCATTTAAAAATCCAGTATTAGTTTCAGGTGCTACAGGAGGTGTTGGTTCTGTGGCTGTTAATTTATTATCTAATTTAAATTATGAAGTTCACGCAATTACTGGGAAATTAAATGAAGAGCTCATTTTAAAAAAAATGGGTGCATCAAAAGTTATTGATAGAAATGAATTCATGGCTGAACCAGTAAAAGCTCTAGATAAGGCTATTTATTCAGCAGGTGTTGATACAGTAGGTGGTGATATTCTCTCAAAAATGCTATCTATGATTGAAAGTCATGGAAGTGTGGCATGTTGTGGAAATGTAGCTGGTATGAAATTTACTTCTTCAGTATTTCCATTTATTTTAAGAGGTATTTCTTTAATAGGAGTTGATTCAGCCGAATCAGATATAAACTTCAAAAAAGAAATTTGGGATCTTTTTTCAAGCGATTGGTCACTTAATCTAGATGATTATAGTAAAGTTATATCGCTTGAAGATATTGGAGATGAAATTACAAAAATTTTAGATGGCAAACAAATTGGAAGAGTTGTTATAAAACACGGAGATTAAATATGAACAATGATGATTTTGAAAAGTATTATGAATCAAAAGAAGCTAATGAAGATAGCAAGTCAGATGCTAATGTAATTTTATTTCTTGTCATAGTATCTGTAATTGCTATGACATACTGGGTTGCAGGTCAGTAAGAAATTATTTAGCTTCCATTCTCATTGCTGAATCTAGCCTAATTGTTTCTCCATTTAGATAAGTATTATTAATAATGTGTTCAGCTAACTGAGCATATTCTTTAACATCACCAAATCTATGTGGAAATTGAGTAGATTTTAAAAGAGCTTCCTTATTTTCATCTTTAGCTAACGCCATCAAAGGTGTGTCAAATATACCAGGAGCTATAGTACATACCCTGATACTATGTCTAGCAAGATCTCTAGCTGAAGTTAAAGTCATTCCTATTACACCAGCTTTAGATGCTGCATATGCTGACTGACCAATTTGTCCTTCGTAGCCCGCAATTGATGCAGTATTTATTACAACACCCTTTTCACCATTATCATCTGGGTCATTTAAATCAATTAACTCAGCTCCAAGCCTCATAACATTAAAAGTACCAACTAAATTTAAATCAATAATGAATTTAAATATATCTAAAGGATGGGGACCATTTTTACCAAGTATTCTTGCACCATAACCTGTACCAGCACAATTAACTATAAAATTTAGCTTTCCGAAACATTCTTTAATTCCATTTATAGCGTTCTTTACAGAATCTTCATTCATAACATCTGTATTAAAATAAACAACATTATCTGCACCAAGCAGATCAATTACATCCTTTGCTTTTTCATCATTAATATCTAGTATTGCAACCTTACATCCTTTAGAGACAAAATGCTCAACAGTTCCTCTACCCAAACCTGAAGCACCCCCGGTAACTAATGCGATATTATTTTTTAGATCCATATGATTACTCCCATTTAAAGTTATCAAAATTATACCTTCAATTGAAAATAAAGATAAAAACTATTATTGGCACATAAATTGCATTACTAAAAGCGAATATAAATTATTTTTCATATTAAGGAGAAAAAAATGAAAAAATTAATTCTAATGGTAGGGCTATTAGTTACTCTTCCATCTTTTGCAGGCGTAAGTGCTAACGTGGGCATTACATCTGACTATATATGGAGAGGAATGACTCAATCAGATGGTATTTCTGTATCTGGTGGTTTTGACTATGAAGCTGATAATGGATTCTATGCTGGAGTCTGGGGTGCAAACATTAACTGGGGTTATGCAACTGATGATGCAGGCGTATTAACAGATTATGGCTCAGGTAATGAATTTGATGTTTATTTTGGATACGCAACAGAAGTTGGTGGTATCGGTGTTGATCTTGGATACGTTTCTTTTAAATATCCTGGAATTAGCGCTTATGACTTTGAAGAAATTGTGCTTGGATTAAGCATGGGTGATTTCGGTATTACATATGCCAATGCTACAACAAGTGGTTTTACTGATTACTTAGAATTCTCATATGCAATTGGACCTGTTGGTATTTCGTACGGTCAATACGATGATATGGGTGATAATCTTCTAGTTTCATACGGTTTCTCATGTGGATCATATGATTGCTCTCTAGCATACTCAGATTTTTCTGATGAAGGTTATAGTGGCGTAGATGAAGACGCTCTTGTATTTTCAATTTCAGCAAGTCTTTAATTTCTAACCCCCTTATTACAATGAAATTAATTACTTCAATTATAAAGCCTTTCAAACTTCAAGAAGTGAGAGAAGCTTTAGTGAGCGCTGGAATCGAAGGTCTAACAATAACTGAAGTCAAAGGTTATGGAAGACAAAAAGGACATACAGAAATGTACAGAGGTTCTGAATATTCTGTAGATACGTTACCAAAAATTAAACTAGAAATTTTAGTTGATGATTCACAAGTTGACTTAGTCAAAGAAACTATAGTGACAACAGCTCAAACTGGAAAAATTGGTGATGGAAAATTATTTATAACATCTGTCGACGAAGTCGTCAGAATCAGAACTGGTGAAACTGGTTCTGAGGCAATATAAGGAGTAAGAAATGGAAATTGCATTTGCATTAGATACATTTTATGCCGTAATGGCTGGTGCTCTAGTAATGTTCATGGCCGCTGGTTTTACCATGCTTGAAGCAGGACTTGTTCAGAAAAAAGATGTATCAGAAATTGTTACTAAAAATATAGGGCTATATTCCATAGCTTGTATTATGTATTTAGTTTGTGGATTTATTTTAATGTACCCAGCTGGAGCTATTGTTGAAGGCTATTTACCTAAAATAGGTACATCATTAGGATTATCTACAAGTTTACCAAATGAAGAGATTGGAATTCCATATGGTATGGACTATTCTCAACAAGCTGACTTCTTTTTCCAAGTAGTATTTGTTGCAACAGCTATGTCTATTGTTTCAGGTGCTGTAGCTGGAAGAATGAAATTAGTACCTTTCTTCTTATTTGCTATTGTACTAACAGGATTTATCTACCCTATTCAAGGTTATTGGAACTGGGGTGGAGGTTTCTTAAGTTCA
>CACEDS010000006.1 GCA_902558395.1 uncultured SAR86 cluster bacterium | reverse complement strand
TGATAATAACTTTGACACAATTTTTATTTAAAACATCTTCATCATTATAAATTGGATGAGAAGCTGATATAACATCGCAGTCTTTATTGGCGAAGTCATTAATTATATTAGAAAGTAAATCGATAGGCATAAAAGGCTCGTCTCCTTGTAGATTAATTACAAGATCATCATCTTTTATATTCAGTTTTGTTGCTGCTTCAAAAACTCTATCAGTACCAGAAATATGTTTTGAATCAGTCATAACAACATTTTTTGTAAATTTTAATACGTGTTCAAATATTTCAGTTGAATCTGTAGCTATGTATGTATCTAATTTTAATGAATCTATGTTAGTAAAAACTCTCTGAATTAATGACATACCAGAAATATTAATGAGAGGTTTTTTTGGAAGTCTAGTGGAACCAATTCTTGAAGGTATAAGAATAATTGTCCTGTTATTCATATTTACTTTACTGATTTTAACTTTGAATCAAGTTCTGTTATGAATTTATCAGATACATCAGCCTCAATTGTTAAATACCAAATTTTATTATTATCAAAACTTCGACATTTTGATGCATCCTTCTCAGTCATGATTATTGGTAAGTGATCTAGAAAGGTTAAATCTTCCTCATCAAAGTTATGGTGGTCTGGAAATGAATTTCTAGAAATATCAAAACCTAGTCTAGCCAATAAATCAAAGAATCTACCAGGATTACCTAAACCTGCTACAGCATGAACCTGTTTGTGCATAGGCCAATCTTTAATTAGATATGATTTACCTGTCTTTAAATGAACAAATTTTGATGGGCTTATGTTCATTAAATATTCATCATCTTGAGTTGGGCCACTATTATTCACTATAAAATCTACATCTTTAAGCCTTGAGGTTGATTCTCTAAGTGGTCCAGCAGGAAAGGTAAGTTTATTACCAAATCTTCTCTTTCCATCTATTAAAACAATTTCAATATCTCTACCCATACTATAGTGTTGAAGACCATCATCAGAAATAATGACGTCACAGTCATGATTGTCTACAAGTGTTTTTACAGCTCGAACTCTATTTTTATCAATATAAAAAGGTAAATTTAATTTAGCTAATATTTGTGCTTCATCGCCAGTATTCTTTACAGGTGTCTCATCAGTGACCTGAAGTGTTTCTCTGAATTTACCACCATACCCCCTGCTTACAAGACCTGGTTTGTAACCTAAGTTACACAATTCTTGTGCTATGTAGGCCACCAATGGAGTTTTTCCAGTACCTCCTATTGTTAGGTTGCCAACAATAATAACTGGAACATCAGGTTTATATGAAAGAGTTTTATTTTTAATAAACCTTCTTCTTCTGCGATTGGTTAGATAAGTGAATAAAAGCGAAAAAGGCGTTAGGAGATATAGCCATAAACTTTTTTTATACCAACTATCTACAACAAAACTAGCGTTGTCTTCATCTTCATATTCTGGGACATATAACTGTTTGCTTTCAGATGGTTTTTTCTTGTCTTTAGGTGAATCTTCAAATTTATTTTTATATAAAGATTGATATATGCCTTCACCACTCAGAAGTTCTTTATGTGTTCCAGTTTCAGAGATGACACCATTATCTAAAACAATTATTCTAGAAGCATTCTCAATTGTCGATAGTCTATGAGCTATAACAATGGTAGTTCTATTAGTAATCAGTTTTTCTAGTGCTTCTTGAACAATTAATTCAGATTCTGTATCTAGCGATGATGTTGCTTCATCTAAAATAATTATTGGTGAATCTTTATAGAACGCTCTAGCAATTGCTAATCTTTGACGTTGACCGCCAGATAATAGAACTCCATCATCACCTATTTCAGACTCAAAACCTTCAGGCAATCTTTCTATAAAATCAATGCAACCAGCCTGTTTTGCTGATTCAATAAGTTTTTCAGAATCTATAGTGTCATCACCATAGGCTATATTTTTTGCAATAGTGTCATTAAATAAAGATGGAGACTGATTAACTATTGAAATAGAAGATCTTAAGTGTTGCAAAGAATAATCATTGACAGATACTCCATCGATAAGAACATCACCAGAAGAGTGATTATAAAAACGTGGAATTAAGTTTGCTATGGTTGATTTACCTGAACCTGACTTTCCAACAATAGCAATTGTTTCATTTTTATCGATTTTAAAAGAAATATCATCAATAATTAATCCGCCAGTATCATAAGAAAAAGAAACATTTTTAAATTCAATATTTCCTAGTATTTTAGTTTCTAAATTTCCTGAATTATCCTCATTTTGCTGATCTAGTTGATCAAAAATTTCGTTAGCTGCTGCTAAACCTTTTTGAACGATAATATTAATATTTGATAATTGACGAATTGGTTTTGCCATTAGGCCTGCAGCTGTAAAAAAAGCTACAAATGTTTCTGCATCAAGGCTAATACCTAACTGAGAACCTAAAGCAAAATAAGCAACTAGTGAGAGTGAGACTGATACTAGTATTTGAATTATAGGTGTTGCTAAATTTCCAGTTGCTTCAAGTTTCAGGTTTTGGTTTTTATTTGAAGCATTGGCTTTTAAAAACCTCCTATTTTCATACTCTTCAGCATTAAAACTTTTAATCTCAACGTGACCATCAACAGCTTCAGATGCAATATGTGTAACATCACCCATCGCTGTTTGTATTTTTGTTGCGAGTTTCTTTAACCTTTTACCTGCTACATAAACTATTAAGGCTATTAGTGGTGCTGTAACAATTAATAATAAAGTTAATTTGTAATTTAAGAACATTAGATAGGCAAAAAGACCAACTAGTAAAAAACCTTCTCTTACAAATGTTTTAACAGCATTTGATGCGGCACCTGAGACTTGCGTTGTAGTGAATGTAATTCTATTAATTAATTGTCCTGATTGATTTGCATCAAAATATGATTTTGGTAAATCATGTAATTTTTGAAATAATTCAGCTCTTAAATCATGAACAATTCCAAAACCGACCCTAGACATAAAATAGTTACCAATAAAAAAGCCCAAACCTCTTCCAATGGCAATAAATATTAAAGACATTGCCAGAATGGTATTTAAACTTTCATCATCAGAATCAATATAGCTAATAATTCTTCTAATCCACTCTACAGCAGCAATATCTGCTGCGGCAAAACTAATAAAGCCTATTACACTAATTAGAAAGGACCACCTATATCTATAGGTGTAACCAAGAATACGTCTTAGACTGCCGGTTTTCATTTTTCTATAGTTCTTATTTGAACTTCATCAAATCCATTCTTATTTAGTATATCCATTATACCTACTATCCATATATGAAGAGAGGCTGCTTCTGCACTTAGTACAATCGAGTTAGAAGTATTATTAAGATTAAATACAGCCTCTTCAATCTGGTCTAAATTATTGATGTTATAAATTTCTCCATTTATATAAACATTTCCACTCGAAGTAACTGATATCTCATTATTAATTTCGACAAGGTTATATTCAAAAGATTCAGTCTTTGGAAGATCTAATGATAGAAATTGTGAATCCCCTACTTTGGATGTAACTACAAAGAAAATTACTAACAAGAATACAATATCTATTAAAGGAGTAATCTCTATCGAAAACGAAGATTTTTCTTGGTTAATAAATTTCATTTATTAATTACATCAATAAATCTAGAAACTTCAACTTGAAGAGAGATTAAAAGAAATGATACTTTTTGTTCAAAGTATTTATGAAGTACGAGGCCTGGAACAGCTATAAACAATCCAAAAGCAGTTGTAATTAAAGCCTGGGATATTCCAGCTGCTAAAGCATCAGGATTAGCTCCGGTAACTTCACTTAAACCTGTAAAAGCTGTAATCATCCCAATAACAGTTCCTAGAAGACCCAATAATGGACTTATAGTTGCTATAGTTCCTAACATATTTAAATTTCTTTCCAAAGAATACTTAACCTCAATTGCTTTTTCTTCAATTTTTGATTCTAAGTTTTCTCTTGGAAGGTCTTTGTATTTAATACAAGATACAAGAAGAAATCCCAATGATGAAAGCTCTGCTATTTCATCAGCCTGTTGATTATTTATAAGATTTTTATTATTGAGATTGACGATTTGGTTCGTTAGGCCGTTTGGAGAAACAAGCCTAATTTGTAAAAACCATAATCGCTCAACTGCAATAGTTATAATTAATATGCTACAGGCAAGCAAAGGCCACATAAAAGGCCCTCCAGCAATTATAAACTCTGTCATTTATACCTCTTTTAGATTCATATCTTGAATCTTATAGATTTTATCAAAGTTTTTTATAAAGTTACTATCATGAGTTGCTGTGATAAGAGCTATCTTATATCTGCGGGAGATATCTAATAGAAGGCTTTGAATAATTTCTGCATTATCTTCATCAAGATTTCCTGTTGGTTCATCTAAAAAGATAAAGTTTGGTTTATTTATTAGCGCTCTCGCTATTGCCACTCTTTGCTTTTCGCCACCTGATAATTTCCAAGGGAGATGATTAATACGATGAGATAGACCAACTTCATCTATTATTTTAATTACTTCAGATTTATCTATTGTTTTATTTGATATTTCAAGTGGAATCAAAATATTTTCAATAACTGTTAAATCTTCAAGCAAATGATGAAACTGATAAACAAAACCAAAATTAACAAGTCTTATGTTGCTTAAATCAGAATTATTAAAAGATGTTATTAATTTATCATCATATTTAATTGATCCTGAGGATGGAGCGTCTAGAGATGCTAAGATTTGAAGTAGTGTTGATTTACCTGCACCAGATCTACCTGAAAGAGCGACCAAATCACCTCTTTTGATTGATATATTTATATTATCTAAAACTTCAATTTTATTCTTATCAACAAAAAAAGATTTACTTAAATTAATGCATTCAATTTTATTCATGCCTAAGAATCTCTATTGGATTTAGTTTTATAACCCTTAAAGCTGGTAAAAGAGAAGAAATAACACTAAAAATAAATGAAAGGGAACAAATTAATAGTATTTGTGCATAATCAACATGATAAGGAAAATAGTTAATAAAATACGCTTCTAATAAATTTCTTTGAAGAACTGACTCAATAAAAGCTATAAAATTATTTAAATTAAATGTTATTAATAAGCCAATAAGCAGTCCAAAAACTAAACCTATCATACTAACCATTAGTCCTTGAAAGAAAAAGATCATAACAAGTTGGTTATTATTAGCTCCTATTGTTTTGAGGATACCAACTTCTCTTTCTTTTGATTTCACCGTCATAACTATTGTCGACAGAACTAGTATTGACGCTACGCCAACAATTAAAAATAACATTAAACCAATAAGGAGTTTCTCAAATTGTATTGCTTCAAATAATGTCCCATGTGTTTCTTTCCAGGAAGATGAAACAAGTCCGGTATTATCTGGTATAGAATCATAAGCAATTTTATCAGCGATAAATAAATCAGATGTTTTAATCCTAATCGATAAGGTTTCTTGATTTAATGACTTAAATTTTTGCGCTAAATCATGAGAGATTAATGCTAAAGACTGATCTATTTCAGCCCTAAGTTCAAATATACCGACAACTTCTAGTGATACAGATTTAGGATACGAACCTATGATCGAAGATTTAATATCAGAAGTTGTTATATTTATCTTGTCTCCAACAAAAATTCCTAAATAGGACGCTAACCAAGATCCAATAATTATTGAATTCTCCTTGTTTAAGTCATTTAAGGAGCCATAAATCATATAATCAGGTAATATTGAAATTCTTTTTTCAGCTTGTACATCAATACCGTTTATCGATATACCTTTACTTACTGTTTGATATGTAGCCAAAGCTTGAAATGAGATAAAGGGTACAGCTTCAATAACCTCATCACTTTGTTTAATCTTATCTATCAAGACTTCATAATCTTTTATGGGTTCTTCAGAAAATATAACTGCATGAGGTACGACTCCAAGAATCCTATTTTGCAACTCTTTTTCAAAGCCATTCATTACTGACATCACAATAATTAAACTTGCAACGCCAATTGAAAGTCCTGTTACAGCTAAAAAGGAAGTAAAAGAAAAAATACCTCCTTTATTAGATTTAAAGTACTTAAAAGCTAATTTAAGAGGTAATTTGAACACAAGAGTATTATTTTAATAATCCTTTAATTAGGTTCTCTATGCTTTTTGTATATGGAGGTCTAATGCCCTCAAATAATTTATCAAATTTAAACCCGACATCTTTATAAAAAGCTCTTGGGTTTGAAAAGTTTTTAAAACCATCAAAAGATTGATATCTGCCCATTCCAGAAGGTCCCACCCCTCCAAAAGGTAAATCTTTTTGTTGTATATGACCAACAACATTATTGATAGTAACTCCACCAGAAGATGTATTAGACATTATTTTTTCCTCTTCATTTTTGTCATTACCAAAATAATATAATCCTAGTGGCCTATCTTTTGAATTTATAGTCGAAAGAGCTTCATTTAAATCCTCATATTCTAAGACTGGTAAAACAGGACCAAATATCTCTTCTTGCATAATTTTCATGTCATCTGAAGTATTGGTAACAATTGTTGGTGGTATTTTATAAAATTGTTGTTGAGAGAAATCTTCATTGGATGGGTTAATTTCATTAATATTTGCGCCTTTTTCCCTGGCATCTTCTACCAATGAATTAATCCTATCAAAATGTCGTTGATTGATAATTGATGAATAATCATCATTATCTTTAATGGATGGATAATATTCATTAATAGCGTTTTCTACTTCAGAGATAAATTCATCCTTCTTTTCTTTATGAACAATGACATAGTCAGGAGCAAGACAAATCTGACCTGCATTAAGAGTCTTACCAAACATAATTCTTTTTGCTGAAACTTTCATATCAGCTGAATTACCGATTACAACAGGTGACTTTCCTCCAAGTTCAAGAGTAACTGGTACAAGATTTTGAGATGCAGATTGCATAACATGTTTTCCGATGTTACCTGAACCTGTGTATAAAAGATGATCAAAATGAAGTTTTGTGAATGCCTCACCTACTTCGGGACCTCCTAAGAAAGTAGCAAATTCATTTTCATCATATGCTTTATCGCAAAGACTTTTGATTAATTCAGATGTAATAGGTGTTAATTCACTTGGTTTATGCATAACCTGATTACCAGCAGCAAAGATTGCTGCTAGAGGTCCAAAAGACAAATTAACAGGAAAATTCCATGGTGATATCATCCCCACAGTTCCTAATGGCTCATACTTTACATATGATTTAGCTCCAAATAAGCCAAATGGAAAATTTGATGAGCGTTTTTCTACTTTAGTCCATTTTTTGATATTTTTAATAGCGTTATTAATATCAGGGATAATGCTATATGCATCTGTCATTATTGATGTGTTTTTGGATCTATTCCCATAATCTTCATTAAGTGAATCAACAAAATCATATCTATTTTCCATAATAAGATTTTTTAGTCTATTTAGCCTATCTACTCTTAACTCTATAGAAGGCGCACCTTCTTTTATAAAATGCTTTTTTTGTGCATCGAGTATTCTGTGCATGTCTTGTGTATTAGTATCCATAATTACTCCCTATCCCCTATTAGCTTTATCTTTATCATTTGAAGACCTTATCATAGCTCTGAGCTGTTCCCAATCTTCTTCACTAACTTTATCTAATCCTGAAAAAGTACCACCACCGGTAAGATATTGAGCTCCATCAATTGCAATAGTCTGACCAGTCAGATAATCGCAACCATCTGCCATTAAAAAGGTTGCCAAGTTTTGTAGTTCATTCATTTCTCCAAGTCTTCCAACCGGAACACTACCCATAAAATCAGAATCGTTGTCACCACCAGGGTTAAGCCTATCCCAAGCTCCTTTTGTAGGGAATGGCCCTGGAGCTATAGCATTAACTTTAATTCCATATTTTCCCCATTCTGCTGCTAATGATTGAGTCATTGCATGCAGGCCTGACTTAGACATAGCAGATGGAACAACATATGGTGATCCAGTCCAAACCCAAGTAGTTAAAATAGAAATAATTGAGCCTTTAAGTTTTTGTTCAATCCATCTTTTACCAACTGAATGGGTTATATAAAAAGTTCCATGAAAAACTATATTAGCTATTGCATCGAATCCTTTATGAGATAAATCTTTAGTAGGTGAAATAAAATTTCCGGCAGCATTATTTACTAAGCCATCTAAGGGACCTTCTTGAAATATTCCATCAATGTAACTTTCAACATCAGAAGAAGCTCTTATATCTAGCGTTTCATAATTTACTTTAACGTCATATTTATCTTCGATTTCAGTAGCAGTATCTTTAAGCACATTCTCCCTTCTACCACATATATATAGATCTGCTCCATGTTGACCATAATGCGTTGCCATTTCTTTTCCAAGACCAGTTCCACCACCTGTAACGAGAATTCTTTTACCTTTTAATAAATCTTCTTTAAACATTATTATCTCCAAGATTCGCTATATCTATTATGGATTCAGCCCACTTATCAGAATAATTAAGAGAAGGAACATAATCAAGAATTTCACCTCCTGCTTCAACAAATAATTCTTGATACTCGTCTCCAATTTCAATAATTGTCTCTAAACAATCAGCAGTAAAAGCAGGTGAAAAAACAAGTACTTTTTTATGATTATTTAAAGGTAATTCTTCTAAAACCTTGTCTGTAAAGGGGTCTAACCACTTATTAGTAAGCCTTGATTGAAATGTTACCTCGTATTTTGATTTATCTAAATTTAGCTTATCTGCAATAAGTTTTGTAGTTTCATAAACTGTAGCTTTATAACAAAATTTATTTTTATCAGTAATACCAAGTTCACAATCGTTATCAGAACATAAGCTATCTGGATAAACATTATCAACATGGCTATTAGGTACTCCGTGGTAACTAAAAATAATCTTGTCATATGAATTTATATCAAATTGTTTTGCCTTATCTATCCATGCATCAATGAATAATGGATTATCATAAAATTGATTAATAAAAGTAACTTTTGGTACAACCCATTTTTCACCCAAACATTTTGAGACTTCTTTATAAACTGATCCTGTTGTTGCAGCAGCATAATGGGGAAATAGAGGTAAAATTATTAATTCATCATGATTCTCTAATAGCATTTCATCTAATACATTTTTAATTGATGGTGATTGGTATCGCATTGCATACCTAATATCAACATCAGGTAATTTACTAGATAAAACTTTTGTTAACTCTTTTGTATTATGAAGCAAAGGTGAACCATATTCAGAATGCCATACTTTTTTATATATTTTTGAAGAACTGAGGGACCTAAATGGACAAATTATAAAATTAACTAATAAAAATCTTAATACAGGATTAATATCTAACACTTTCTCATCAGATAAAAATTCTCTTAAATATTTAAAAACACTCCAGTACGAAGGACTATCGGGTGTTCCTAGATTAATAATTAGTAGTGCTTTCTTCATATATAGCTATTTTTGTTTAAATACAGGATTCGTAATTATAAATATAAAGCATATTAAACATAGAATCGAAGAAAAATAGTATAAATATGCTGGATTATAGGCATATATCGGCATAGCAAGCACAGGTGTTAAAATATGACCTATGGGATAAACAGATCCTAAGTAACCTGCTACAGACCCCTGATGCTCAGGTGATTGAGCTAGTGATAATGAAGATGATATGGCAGGACGCAACAACCCACCACCCAAACCATTAACAATAATAGCTAAATAATAAACTGAAATTTTTGGATATAAAGCCATAACAGTATATGAAAAAGATAATAATAAAATACCGTATATCAGTAATTTATTATTAGGTAATGGAAAAGCATCGGTAAAAATATATTGACTTACTATTGTTGAAATAGAAAGAAGAGCAAAAGTCATACTAATTACAACAGGCAGATCTTCAATATTAGAAAATGTATCAAAAAGATAAAAACCTATAGTTTGAATCAATGAAGCAAGACATAAGCTTGATATAGAGGCTATAAATAAAAAAGGCCATACTGTATTTGATGTCCATGAAACTTTTTGTGATGATTTTATATTATTTGATGCTAATAAAGATTTATTCTCAAGATTTTTATAAATACCTATAGAAGCGATAATGCCAAGAATGCTAAAAACATAAAATGGTGTTTCTTTTGAAATAAGAATCAAGAAACCACCAATTAGAGGTCCTGCAACTGTACCGATTAGAAAACTTGATTCAAGTCGAGCAAATTTAACAGTTCTTTTATCTTCTGAAGATGTGTCTGCGACATATGCAAAAGAGGCTGGTCTGGTTGCTGATCCCAGTAAACCATTTAACATACGACCAAATACTAATAATGGAAAAAGAAAAACTAAATCTAATAAGTTTTTTTCAACTAAAAATAATGGCGTTATCATTGCAATCAATGATGCTGAGTACCCAAGAAGACCTAGAATAGCAATATTTCTTCTTCCATACTTATCACTAGCCCTTCCCCATGCAGCACTAGTTAAAGCCCAGCCAATAGCTGAAAATGCAAATATAGAGGATGTTTGTACTTCTGATAAACCCAACTCTCTAGCCAGAGGGGGAACAATAACAAAAACAAATGATTGACCTAATCCAACTGTAAATAGGCCAAATTTAAGCCAAGAGGAGCCAGATTTATTCATTAAGATATTTTCTTTATGCCTATACTATCTCTAATGGAAGATAACATTTCTTGAGCTATAGGTCTTACCTTTTTGGAGCCTTCGCTTAATAAATCGTTAAGTAAATTTTTATCATTAACCAAAGAATCATATTTTTCTCTTACTGGTGTCATTTCATTATTAACAATGTTAAATAATTTATTTTTAGCATCACCCCAACCTATTCCATCCTTATAGTCATTTTCAAATTCTTTTATCATTTCATCTGAAGCAAAATATTTATATAACTTAAATACCGTACAGTTTGATGAATCTTTAGGTTCACCAGGTTCTAATGAATTTGTTACTATCTTTGCTATAGCTTTTTTTAGTTGTTTTTCAGTAGATAATAATGGAATTATATTTCCATAAGATTTAGACATTTTTTGGCCATCAGTTCCAGGAACTGTGTCCTTCTTAGATTGAATAATAGCTTCGGGTAATTCAAAAGTTTTTTTGTATATATGATTAAACCTAGCAGCAATATCTCTAGTCATCTCAAGATGTTGAATTTGATCAGCCCCAACAGGAACATGCGTAGCATTAAACATTAAGATATCAGCAGCCATTAGTATTGGATATGAAAAAAGACCCATTGTTATGCCTTTATCCTCATCTCCTTTGTTATTGTTAATAGCAGCCTTGTAGGCATGTGATCTATTCATCAACCCCTTTGCTGTTACACAATTTAAAATCCAACTAAGTTCAAGAATTTCTGGTATGTCTGATTGTCGATAGAAAAAGGATTTATTCACATCAAGACCTGAGGCAAGCCATGCTAAAGCAACATTTTTTACAGACTCAGCTACTTCTTTATTATCTGAATTTTTAATAATTGCATGATAATCAGCTAAAAAATAATAGGATTCATCATAATTCTTTGCTTGTTTTAAAGCAGGTTTTATTGCACCTAAATAATTTCCAATATGAGGAGTACCAGTTGTTGTAATACCTGTTAGAATTCGTTTTTTCATTTGGTATAATTATAAACTTCAAAAGAGATTAATGTGAAAACAAGTCAAGATTTATTTAAACAGTTAGATGAAGCGGAATCTTTATTTTCAAAAGGTTCAATAAAAGTTGCTCAAAAAAAGGTTAGAGAAGTTATTTCAAAGTCAAAAGAATTAGACAAAATACCAAACAAACTCAGACATAAAATTAATTTTGCAATTGGTCAATCAAGATATTTTGATGATATGTCATCTTTTGCTACCAATCCAAAAAGAGAAGAATTAATAAAAGAAATATCTACAATTATTCAATCTCCTCTTGAAAGTCCAAAAAAACAAGCTCATTTAATTCATGATGTTCAAACTAAGTGGCAGCTACTTGATTTATCAAGCAGACCTGCATCAAAAGAACAATGGAATAAATTTAATGAATTAACTAATAAAGCTTGGGAACCATGCAGTGAATATTTTGATGAGCTAAAACAAATAAAAATAAATAATGCTGCCCAAAGGATGGAAATTATTAATAATATAAATAAATACGTTGAAGATAATTCATCAAACTGGCCTCAACCTAAATTCCTAATACAATTTTTAAGACAATCTTTTGATGAGTGGCAAAAATATGCACCTGTTTTAGATAAAGATCTCAATAAATTAAGAAATGCTTATTTTGAAGCAAAAAAACCTATTAATGATGCAATTAAAAAACAAGAACAGATAGTCATAAAAGCTAAAGAAGCTTTGATAGAAAAAGTAAATGCTATAACAGATGAAGATAATGATACATGCATAAAGAAGTTCAACGATTTAAAGAATGAATGGAAAAAAGCAGGATCAGCTGGCAGGAAAGCTGACAATAAACTTTGGGATAAATTTAACAAATCTGCAGATAGATTCTTTAATGCGAAGAAAGAGGTCATAGATGCTGAGCTTATAAAAGCTAACGAGCTATTATCACAACTTAAAAGTGATGAGATTTCAATTAATGAAGTTTTAAAAAGTTTAAGTGATCTTAAAAATATTTCTAAAACAAAAGAGTTCAGTTCTATTCAAAAACAAATTAATAACAAAAGAAAGGAACAAGAGTCAAAACTAAAACAAAATAAGATTGATTCATATAATAATCTACTGGATGCATTCTTAAATAATGAATTAGATAAGATCCAAGTGCCCTCTTCTATAAAAAATAAATTAAACGAGAAGCCACAAGAAAAATCCAGTAGCGAAGCATTAACTTATGCATGTGTAAAATTAGAAGCTCTTGCAGGAATTGATTCATTAAAAAAAGATGCTCAGTTAAGACAATCAATTCAAATGGAAATGCTTACAAATAAGTTTAATAAAGTATCTAATAATCTAAATTCTGTTGATGATTTATTAATTCATTTTGTTAATAATATTTCAGCCAAACCTACCGCTGCAGAAAAAACACTTTGGAAAAGAGTTTCAAAAACCATTGATATTCTTGTTTAGTAGTTAAGATCTTTCTTTTAGTTGTCTTAATATCTCTGAATGTCTTTTTTTATCTAGCGAATAGAAGTAAAAGAAAAGTATAGGAATTATAAGTAATATAGGGCCTATAACTCCTTGAACAAAAAATAATGAATATGCCTGATCATAAGTTGGTGTCTCTGCAGTTATATTAAGAACCCATAGCGTTAGACCACCAGTTAGAGAACCTATAGCCGTATTAACTTTTTGTACAAATGAAACAGCTGAATACAGTACCCCCTCTTGTCTTCTACCGCTTTGCAGATCAACTTCATCAGCTATGTCGCCAATCATTGCGTCTCTAGCCATATTTCCAGCAATGCTTAAAGTGGATATAAAGATTAGGGGGACACATAAAAAAAGTACTAAAGTCGTTGTACCTTTTTCAGGTGTTAAACCTAAATTATATGAAATAAATGCTATTGGAGCAGACAAGGCAACACCCAAAACACATAAGAGAACAAAATTTCTTTTACCAATTAAGGCTACAAATTTTGGTGTTATATAAAAAGCTAAAAATGCAGCACCGAAGTAAATATATAAAAATATTCCAATTTGACTTCCTTTAAGACCCCAAAAATCAGTATTTATAAATAAAGTTAGGCTGTTTAATAAGCCCCAAGAAATTGAAAGAGTTAAACTACCAAGAAAAAATAAAATAAAAGACTTGTTTGAAATAGCAATTTTTAATTCTTTTATTATTTGTTTAAGAGTTACTGCTTCAGTCCACTTAGATAAATTCTCAATTTTATTGGTTGTGGTGATCGATGAGTACAACAATGAAAGAACCATAAAAATTGCACCAGTTAATGCTAAAGGAAAATAAGACTCTGGGTTTAATTGTCCGTATGGATATTCTGGCGTAGATCTAAAAAAAATATTATATGCAAGAAATGCATTGGAGATTCCAGCGACCCATGCAAACATTTCTCTCCATGAAAAAAGTTTAGTTCTTTCCACATAATCTTTTGTTATCTCCGCACCAAAAGATCTATGAGGTACTTCAAATAGCGTCATCCCTATTCTTGTAAAACTAGCGCACACAAACATCCACCAAAATAATTGATTCTGAGTAATATCCCAATCAGGTTTGGGCGTAAACAAGAGGATATAAAATATTGAAACAGGTATAAATGAGACAAGCATGTAGGGATGTCTTCTACCTAATTTAGTATTAGTCCTATCTGATATAGTACCCATCAATGGATCTGTGATTGAATCAACAATCAAAGCAGCACCAATAGCAAGAGATGCTAACAAAGGGTCTAGACCAATAACTCTTGAATAAAAAAACAATAAGAAGAAAGTAAACATATCAGTCTTAATTCCATTAGCTACTGCACCAACTGAATACTGAAATTTAAACTGATTAGATAACATTAGACTTCCTGTAAGTGAATTAATAGTTCATCTTTGAAGAGATCAAAGACAGGTTCTTCGATTAAATGTCTCATTTGCGGAAAAATTAATAAATCACTGTTCTTAATTAATTTATTTGCTTTGTATGCATTATTAACCCTAATTAAAGGATCTTCTTCTCCATGAATAATTAATGTTTTAGTTTTAATCGATTTAACTTTTTTAATTCTATTTTTTGAAGCCAGTATGGCCATTAATTGCCTACTAAAACCTGAATCATCTGGGCCTGCTCTATTTATTGATTCAACGGATTTTTCATAAAATTCTTTCGTTTCTAAATCATTGTTCTCTAGGCCAATTAATTTAAATATCTCTTTAGTTCTTGAAATTCTTTCATCCATAGAGGCATTGGGATTATTGGTTCTTTGCATTAAAAGTTTTCTAACATCGCGTCTTGGCCCGTTTAAAGGTCCTGGTGTTGAAACTGATGATGCAATCAAAGTAAATGTTTTTATTCTCTCTGGATAATTAGCAGCAACAATCTGTGCAATCATTCCGCCCATTGATATACCTAATAAATGAGCTTTATCAATATTTAGCTTGTCCAAGATTAAGATAGAGTCGTCAGCCATATCATCCAAAGAGTACGGTGCATTTATAGGTAATCTTAAAAAATATCTTATGTAGGTTGTGCTTATAGTTCTTGTTCTTCTTTCATCACTAAATAAGTCATTGTTAATTCTAGATGAAAGACCGGTATCTCTGTTATCAAAAACTATTGGCCTATAATTATTTTCTATTAAGAAATCTATAATATGATCTGGCCAGTTAATTAATTGACCTCCAAGACCTTGAACTAAAAGAATAGGTTCAGCATTTTTTGGTCCATAATCTCTATAAACGATTTTAATATCATCGTTATAAACATATCCCTCATCGAATGCATTTAATGGATTAATAAAAAAAAGTGATACAAAAATATATTTATAAAAACCCATTTATTCTATCTTTAATATTTTGTCTAAGACTGCCCCAAAAAAGCATAACGTCATAGCTATGCAAATCACCTGTAAAGTATCTAATTTTTTTCATACGATCAACTAATGGACCCCTTGCTTCTAACAAACCATTATCAGCATTTAAAGAGACAGAAAAGTCTTGAACGCTACTATATCTCAAGCTTTTCTTGGCTCCAGAATGTTTTATAGAAAGTCTATCAGCAAAATCATAATTTGGTGATTTAGTTATAACAGCACTATGACATTCCGGAGGTTCATGCCAATTATTATCATTCATCCAGGTAAAGGGATTGGTTGAATATATTTTTTGGTCCATATATTGAATAGTCCATCCTGAAGGAGTCCAAAAAATAGTTCTTACTCGCTGTCGTTTAAATCCCTCGACCACTGTTGACCAGGATATAAGACAATTAGTATCTGTGGAGGATTGAGATTTTGGAATCAGTGGAAATAATTCTTCATATAAATTATCTGGGATCATATAACCGATAACATATGCACATATCATTCTTTTCTGTAATTTTGTGTCCTGAATATATTTAGATATAAGTCTTTGAGCATGAAGAGCTCCTTGACTATGAGCCATAATAATAAAGGGTTTGTTGTTATTAAAATTTTCTATGAAATAGTTAAATGAATTTAAGATATCTTCAAATGCTAAATCATGAGCCAACATACCATCTGAATTTTTAGCAAAATATGAATAGTAAGTCGCTTGTCTATATTCAGGAGCATAAATATTACAACTATCATTAAATGCTGAAACTTGATTGCCCAACATCATTTCAGTTCTTTCATAAGCAGCACGATCTTTTTCCATGAAAGAATTCCATGTTTTTTCAAAAAATCCTGTTGGATGTATATAGAAAACATCTACATCATTATTATTTTTATTTAATGGCAATGACGAGTCTGGTAGATAAAATTGCTGGCCGTCTTTTTCAGGATAAGCAGCCCAATTATCTAAATTAGAGTAATCAGGAGCTAAAGGATGTTCTGTATTTTCGAATGAGTTAAGAGGTTTGATATATTCTAAGAGCTTGTCCAACTTTTCGTCATCCATAGCAAAAAGTATATATTAAAAAGGGCTTTCAACCATCTTATTAGTAGCTGATGATGTGGCAATTAATTTATCATTTTGATATAGAGCAGCTTCAGTAAAGCAGATAGATCTACCCTCTTTTGTTATATTTGCAACTGTCTTTAGAGGGCCTGGTGCACATGGTCTTAAGAACTTAACATCTATATCTAATGTTAATGGAATTTGTTTACCCTTAGCTTTATAAATCAAGAATTGAGCCATACAACAATCAAGCATCCCAGTTACAAAACCGCCTTGAACAACCATACCATTTGAATGGGTTAATTCTTCTCCAGGGCTAAACTCAACAACAAATTGATCATCATTTGTTGGGTATGCATTTGTAATATTAAATACTTTTAAAAATGGAGGGACTTCTCTAAAGAACTCTGATATATCTTTGTTATTATCTGACATACATTTACCAATTGGCGGAGGGAGTGGGATTCGAACCCACGGTGCCGATGAAAGCACGACGGTTTTCAAGACCGTTACAATAAACCAGACTCTGCCATCCCTCCGTTTAATGAAGGCCTATTTTATAGGGTTTTCATACATAATCAATAACTAATTAAATTGCTAAAATTAGGCTATTTAATAATGAAATACTATATAAATAGGGGTTATAAATGGTGCTAAGAAACGGAGGATTATCTCATTTATTAATTCTTAGAGTGAAACTTAGCACCAAAATCCTTATACCTAACTATTCTTTCTTCCAATAAGCTGTTCTTTTATCTCATCTCGCTGCTCTTCTTGGAATAATTTATAAATATTCATTTGCTCTTTAGTAAAAATGTTAGCAAGCTGCTTTTCAGCATTTTTATTTATTTTATCAATTTCTTTTTTAAGCGAACGAAGCTGACGTATTTCCATAACTCCCATTCCTTTATTATTAGTTGTTTTTTTATTATTGATATTGATGCCATACTTATTCATTAAATTCCTTCGTTTTTCAAAGTTATCAACAAAAATAGGTTTGAATTGTTGAACTTGTTCCTCTGTTAAATTTAATCTTGATTGGATCTCTAAAAATATGTCATTATGCTCACCATAATCAGAAGCATTAACTCCCGATATAAGGGTAGTAAGCATAATGACAATTAACTTTTTAATATTTATTTTTAAAGAACACATTAGTATAAATCTACCTTAAAAAAGAGACTTGGAGTAAAGCCACGATAGGTTATTTCTGTTTCTAAAATTTCTCCTTCTATAATTTCATATTCTGTGTACCATTGATTTTTACGGTCATAAAGGTTGAATATTGATAATCCTGCTTGCCCGTCAAGTCCTCTTCTTGAAAAATTATATGTAAAAGACAAATCAAGACGATGGTAGTCGTCATAGCGTAAATCATTTTTTGCACCAACCTCATATGTTGGCGGAAAAGTATCCTCTACCACACCCAATACTTCAGTATATGGCCTTCCGGTAGCATAGATAAATGTAGATGCTAAATCCCAATCCCCCCATCGATACATCAATACAGTCTTGAACTCATTTGTTGCATCTTGATCAGCAAAATATGTGGTATCTGAAACAGTTGGAAAATCATAAATAACTTCACTAAAGGTATATCCTACCCACCCAGTTAGATCACCGATATTTTTTTGTAAAAATAATTCAACTCCAGAAGCAGTCCCGGAACCAGTATGAAATTCTTGTTCTAAAATAAGAGTTAACCCTGTTCCGTCTTCGTTGCGAATTGGTCGTGTCTGTTGCGTGAATTCTGATAAGCCCTCATATTCCTTATGAAATAATTCAATATTAAAATTATAGTTACCGACATAATGAGTTGTTCCCAATATAAAATGACTTGATTTGCTAACAGGTACAGTCTCCCCGTCTGCTAAAGTCCAGAAGTTACGAGGTCCCTCCTCAATACTTTGTCTAGCAACACTGAGAGCAAATTGATGATAATCACCAAAAGCTGCTCTTAATTGCGTAGTATCATTTAACTCATATGAAATCGATAATCTAGGTTCTGTATATACTTCATCATTAATACTATATTTACTAACTCTTAGTCCGGGAATTACTGTAAGTGCATTTATAACAATCTCATCTTCAATATAAACTGTTGAGGTAGCGCCTTCATTTTTGGTTTCTAGAACAAGATCACCATTTTGTATAAGAGAAAAATCTATATTTTGTTGAGTATATTGCAATCCAAAACTTAATGTGTTCCATTGATTTAAGTAATAATCATTTTCAATTTTTACAGTAAAATCATCAAGTTGATTATCCTCATTACTGCTCGACTCTCCTGTTGTTGGTTCATCATCTGAATCTTCGTATATAACTTGTGTATTTATTAAACGATCTCTATAACTAAAATATTCTGATGCTGATATAACAAAATTTGTATCTAATCTATCGTTCCATTGATGGGAATATTTTGCGCTAATGCCCGTGTTGCCCCATTCACTTAGATCAATTGTACCTACAGCAAAACTAATTTCTTCTTCGCAAAAAGTGCCTCCAAAAGGACCATTTCCATCAAACAACTCACATAAACGACTGATATCTGCATTCCCATCAACATCTCGCGAGTTATCAAGCTCATCTGCTCCATTATAAAAACTGATAGAAAATTTATCATCGTTTGGTAGTCTATATGTTAGTTTGGCATTCATATCATAAAAGTAAGATTCTGGTTCTATTGAAAATCTACCTAAAGCAAATTGCCCAGGTGTTGAAGTTCCAGCTTGAGCATTTTGGTTTTCTCCAGTAACCGACTCTAGAATATCGTTATAGAGATCGCTTTGGTAAGATTTGCGGCCTGTTAAGATAAAAGAGCCTGCTCCATCTGCAAAAGGTTGTTCAACTACAGCATTAGTACTTAACAGACTAACACTAGCACCTATACCGAATTGCTCAGTATTTCCATCCTTACCTGTAATATCAACAATACTAGACATACGTCCACCATATTTTGCCCCAAAACCTCCTTTATAAAATTGAACATCCTTAATTGCATTATTATTAAATGCACTAAAAAATCCAAAAACATGGTCTACATGATAAACAGTAAAATCATCAAATAAAACTAAATTCTGATCGATAGTACCTCCTCTTACTACAAGTCCTGATGAGCTTTCATTGGAGCCAGATACACCTGGTAATAACTGCATTGATCTAAAGATATCTTGTTCTCCAAGATTTGGTAGAGATCGTGTAAGGTCTGGTGATAAAGAGAATTGACTTATTCCAGACTGTTGCATCATGTTTGAATTAACACTTCCAACAACAACAACATCTTCAATCAAACTATCCTTTTCAAGTTTATATAAATTTATAATCAATCGTTTAGTATCAGAAGAGACTTTTATCTCCTTGCTTTCATATCCCATTTTATTGATTACAAGAATTGAACCCACAGGAATATTAAGTATAGTAAATGAACCATCTTGATTTGCTGTAGAAACTCTATTTGTGTCTTTAATAGTAACTTTTGCATATGGCAGGGACTCACCGCTGTTGATATCGTTAATTTTTCCTCCTATTAAGGGTAATTCAACATTTGCAGATAACGTACATACAAAGAACATAAATAATGCACATGACTTAAATTTAATATTAATCATAATTTTTCCAATAAACTTTTATGGAAAGAATATTAGTTGGTTGATATGAATATTTCTTTTAAGAATTGTTAAGAGAAAGTTCTAACGCATTTATATTTAGAGGTATTTTTAATTTAACCACAAAGCCATTAGAATAATTTGATGCACTAGCTTGACCACCATGAAACTCTATAATTCGTTTTACTAATGAAAGACCAAGACCAAAACCACCTGTCTGTCGATTTCGTGATGAATCCATTCGGACAAATGGTTCAAATATATCTTTAAGACTCTCTTCGGTTACGCCCTCACCTTGATCATATATGCATACAGAACAATATGACTTTTCTATTTCGCATGTAACTTCAATTTCACCATATTCTGGAGAGTGGCGCAGTGCATTGCTTAAAATATTATCTATAGCCCTTTCTAGTAAAAAGATAATTCCATTAATCTTTATGTTCTCCCAGTTTTTATCTAAGACTTTTATTGAAATGTTTTTTGATCTAGCAAGTATCTTCGATCTATCTATACACTGATGAACTAAATTGTATACAGTAATAGTATCAATCTTATGGTTCTTGGATGGGTGATCAAAATGAGACAAATGAAGTAAATCTTGAACAAGCTGATCAACAATAAGAACTTCATTTTTAATCTGATTCATTGATTTTTCATCACTGGTATCTAGTTCTAGAGTTTCTACAGCAATCTGCATTCTTGCAAGTGGAGTTCTAACTTCATGAGAAACATCTCTTAAAAAATCTTTCTGTTTCTTTATTAATTCCTCTATTTTTATGCCTGAGGTTTTTAGCTGTCTGGCAAGTACACCTATTTCATCTTTACGTTCAAGAATTTCTTTATCAATCTGTGCATGTAAATCGCCCTCTCCATGAAGTCTACTTACTAATGCTATCTTTTGAATTGGGCGCACAGTCTTAGATGCTAACCACCAAGAAATTAATCCAGAAATAATGAATGCTAGAAAAAAAATCCAAAGAAGACCAAATCTCTTAAAGAGATTCCATATAGGACGTTGTTCTAAATCAAAACTAAAAATTAAAAAAAATGTTTCACCAGTATCAAGCTTAATTGTTTGTGTAAATTTTGGTTGTTTAGTTATAGGTTGACTGTTTGATTTGATTACTATTTCCTCAGGCAGTGTGCGTCTTAAAACATCTAAGCCTGAAGAATCAATGAGATAAATATCTCCAAATTTACTAATTGGGTTTTTAAGTAAAAGATCCTCAAGGTTGCCTTGGTTTTCCAATGTATTTTCAATTTCCTTAGAAAGTTCGAAGAGAGGATAGTTTGGACGACCTTCTATTTCAGAATAATACATGTAGTTATTCCATTGATTTATCAAAATGGCACTTGAGATAAAAGTACCAATAATTGCTAAGATTAATGCAAGCCAAAATGTCCAAACTAAATTACGCATTATTTTGTAAGGGCATAACCCTTACCTCTGATTGATTTAAACCTATTACCTTTAATTGGATGTGGGCCCAATTTCCGTCTCAGATTACTAATGTGAACATCTAAACTTCTGTCTTCTGGCATCATTTCACGATTCAAAACTTGGTGATATAAAAATTCACGAGTTAAATAATTATCTTTTGCATTTAAAAGCAGATGGATGATAAGAGATTCAGCTTCTGTAAGATTAATATTGATACTCCCTACTCTTACCATGCACTGACTATGAAATAATTCAAGATCATCCAAAATACTTTGGTTATTAGTTTTACCGTTTGAATATCTCCTATGTATTGCTCGTATACGAGCAACTAATTCATTGGGGCTAAATGGTTTTGTAATGTAATCGTCTGCGCCTAGATCTAAGCCGGTTACAAGCTCATTCTCTTCATCTAATGCAGTTAACATAATTACTGGAATATCACATATCCTTCGAATAGTTGGCAAAAAATCAAACCCACTACCACCAGGCATCATTACATCTAATAAAATAACATCAAAATTTGATTTTTTAAGTTGTTTTTCTGCTGAAGATATGCAGTCCTCAATTGTTACAATAATACTGAATTTATTGAGAAATATTTTCAGTCCAGTAGTAAATTTTTTATCATCGTCAACAAGAAGCACTCTCATATTAAATCTAGGATTTCTATTCTTAAATAACGGCTCTGTTATTATTAATTAAATACTTTACCCAACAAGCTGCCTATTATTTCTGAAGTGTCGAAATATCTTAATTCTTAAATCTCTTTTCAACTGATCCTTTTTTTGTTTAAGTGAATGAAAATCTAATGGATTTTCAACTCTCCAATCAATCTGCTCTTGTGTGGGAAGAGGTTTATTTGAAAGTAACTCAATTCTTTTTTTAAGTATCATTACCTTATCTTCTGATAAATTTTCTGTATTTAAAACTTCGGTCATTCTGAAGATAATTTTGTTACGAATGTCTTGAACATCTTCAACAGTTCGAATATCTTTTATACTCATTCCTGAATTTGCCATAACAGAAGATGAAAAAAGTGTTATTAATGTAAGTGATAGTAAGTTTGTTTTCATAAATACTCCATATAGTTTCTTATATAGACATAATTTTAAATAAAAAGTTTTTATTATTTTTTTAAGAATTGTAAAGAATATAATTATTATTACTTTAAACTAGGTTCTTTTTACTAAATCCCAATGGGTTATTCGCAAGCTTCCTCTTTTCCTAGAGTCAGTCTGATCCTATTAAGGTAATTGTGGGATTTTTATCTCTTTACTGCTTTTTAAGAAATATTACTCTTTTTTAAAAGGTTATATTAATGCCGTTTTAACGAGTGTTAATGAGTGGTAAAAGACCTAAGGGAACATTTCAAGACCGTTACAATAAACCAGACTCTGCCATCTCTCCTGATTCTGAAGATGATATTTTAAAGAGTTTTGTGAATTTCTCAATTACTTTATTTTTTAGTTCTTTTGAGTAATATATAAGTAATGAATAATTGGGTTAATTGGGTTATATTCGGATGTTTAGCTGTGGTCATATTTATCTATGTTATCAAGCTCGCATACAGTTAATATTATTAAAAGCATTCACTGCATATAAATAAACCTTAAACTATTCTTAATTAAATAATAAATATAAAGGAGAAACTTAAATGGATATAAATAACCCAGATGGAACTGGTAGCTTAACTATTTCAAGAATGACAATAGAATCTGATTCAGTATCTTTTGATTTTGAAGGAAAGGTAGAAGGATATGGTTCAGTATTTTGTTCGCATGTGATGTCAGCAGTTGATGGTGATAGAACTAGAGGAGTAATGAGTGGAGAGGCACGAACTTTCCTAGAAGATGGTACCTTTATAACAAGTCCTCATATGGGCACATTTAAAAGAAGCAACTCTAAAATAAAGTTATTTTTTACTGATGCTGTTAATAATGGAGCTGTTAATTTCGTAATTTGGGATATTGATTTACTCTCTAAAGAAGTAGATGTTAAGTATTGGGAAATAGATAAAGCTAATTAGTAGAGCTCACAATCAATTTTTATTGTTGTGATCACAAATTAATTCACTAGCCTTCCATTCCCAAATATTTGGAAACAGGCCGTGAACAACCAGTATAAAAGCGACTTTCCATGCATGATATAGATGGATAAAATAACTCATTCCTATTGTTTTTAAATGATTCATATAAACTCCCCTTTAAGTAAATCATGTAAATTTATAATGACACAAAATCATTATAAAAAAATAACAAGCATACTTAACGTTTGTTAATATAATTTCATATGAGCAAGGACTACGAAGAATTCATCGAAAATAATACTGTTAAGGCTTCATCTGAATCAAATGAAGAAATACAAGTAACAATAGATATAAGTATGTATCCCAATAAAGAAAATTTTATACCACCTATAAAAGGCTTTATAAAAACTATTAATACTTATAACAATCTTAAAATAACGACTTTTCCTACTAGTACTGTAGTTCAAGGTGAATATCATCATGCAATGAATTCAGTTAAAGAGACTATTTTAATTTGCCAGCAAGAATTTGATAATGCTGTATACGTTATGAAGGTTATACCCAATTATAAAGCTTTAGACTAAATTTCACATGAACTTCCATGCTTTATATCTAATCATCTCAGCATCTGCTCTTGTTTATTTATCAAGATTTGATCATTACGGTCTTTATATAGCAATAGCCTTATTTTGGATAATTTCAGCTTTTTATAAACCTCTAACTTCAATTGCTATATTGAGCATTGTCGTTTTTATGGCTGGTTTTGCATTAATGAGAATTATAAATATTACTGCAAGTGGAATTCCGAGCTCATATTATCTAATGATTCTGTTTGGAGAAATAATAGTAATGCTCATTGGAGTATTTTTAGTTAAATCAATCTGACTAAGAAGAATAAGCAATATAGCCAAAACCTATAAGACCAACTACAAAACCAATCAAAAGTATCATTAAAATAATTTTTAATGATTTAAATGCAATATCAATTAATTTATTCATATAAGTTAGATAGATTTGTTCTTATGGATAATTGTTAAAGCCAATAAAGTTGGCACTGTCCCTAAAATAATTTCACCAACGTAGATCTGGTTATAGGCTGTGCCGTGTGCATAAATAGCAACTAAATTGAATAATGCTGCTCCGTAATAAACAATTCCAGCTGAGAAAAACCATGCAGGGTTTAAAGTAACCACCCCTAAAATTGAAAAAATAAATGTTGCAACAAAAAATGAAGTGAAATCTCTTAATAAAGCGTTCTGCGCACTATCTGTTAAATCACTTAGGATAAAACCAAAATCAGCTGCAGCAGCACTTGGTGTAAATACCCAGCTTAAAACAAGACCTAATAAAAGATAGGCATAGAATATTCCAAAAAATCTTACAACGAATGTATATGACCTTTCAGTAGATATAAGATTATAGAAAAAATAACCTCCAAAAAATCCTGCAATCCAATGTAATATTTTTCCCATAAATGAGCGGTTACCGCCTAATAGTTGTGTTTGAAATAAAAGCTCAACCATCAAAATTAAAGCAAAACCAATTGCAGCTGCACCGGCTAGTGCATAGAGATTGTTTCCACCATATTTTGTAAATTTTGATAACAAACCCGCCACTGTAAAAGCTATAGCAAAAGCTATTGTAAAAACAGCAAATAAAGGAAAACCTAGTCTCTGAAAGTCAAAGAGAATAACTTCTAAAGAGGTTAAAAAAGTTACAGGCATATCAGCAGAAGATAACCAAATAAGATTTGATATAGAAGTTATTGGAGTAACTAGCATTACTGTAAACAATGCTGCCGATAAAACTGCAAATGGATATTTAGATATTTTCATTATTCTTTTGGTAATACTTTAATTAATTTTCCACCAGGTCCATCTGTTAGAAGATAGATAAATCCAGCAGGAGAGATTTCAATATTTCTTAATCTTTCATTTAAATCAGAAAATAAACTTTCTTGCTTATCTTTACCATTTACAAAAATTACTTTTTTAACATCTTTTGATACTAAGGCTGTTACTAAGAATGAACCTGAAAATTCAGGATACAAATTATCTTCATAGTAAACCATATCTGAAGGTGCGATAGATGGAGTCCAATGAAGCAAAGGCTGTTCCATGCCCTCTTTTTCTGTAAATGGACTTATAACTGCTCCTGAATAATCAATCCCATATGTAATTGCAGGCCAGCCATAATTTAGTGATGGTTTGATGAGATTCATTTCGTCACCACCTTTTGGACCATGCTCATTTTCATAGATATCTCCTGAACTAGTAACAATAAGTCCTTGCATGTTCCTATGACCGTATGAATAAATTTCAGGTAGTGCACCAACAATATTGATAAAGGGATTGTCTTGAGGAACTGTACCGTCAGTATTTATTCTTATAATTTTTCCAAAATGATTATCTAAATACTGAGCCTTTTCTCTATGATCAAACCCATCACCACTATTAAGTAATAAAGTTCCATCTTGCATAAAAGCTATTTTTGCTCCCAAATGTACTGATGTTCTTCTAGGTGCAATAGCTTCAAAAATAACTTTTTGATTTTCCAACCTGTCATTATTTAACTCTGCAGAAGATAGGAATAATGTAGATTTATTATTCTTATTCTTTGCCGAATAACTTAAATAAATTTTATTATTTGATTTAAACTCTGGATCTAGAATTACTTCTGAGAGCCCTCCTTGACTTGCATAATGCACTTTTGGTGTATTAGCTATA
>CACEDS010000005.1 GCA_902558395.1 uncultured SAR86 cluster bacterium | reverse complement strand
TTTATATTAAAAAAGAAAGATATATACAACAGTTTAATAACAACCCCTAACAGGGTTAATCATGTAAGCACTGAAGATAAGACTTACTGATAGAAGCTTAATCAAGCACACTGCTGCATTATCTTCCTATATTTAGGGAGAATAATATGAAAAGAATACTTATTAATTCATCTTATGGTGATGAATTGCGTGTTGCACTAGTTGATGGTGCTAAATTATATGATTTTGATACAGAGTCACCGGATAAAGTCCTTTTAAAAGGAAGCATTTTTAAAGCTACAGTTTCACGAATAGAATCCAGTTTAGATGCTGCATTTGTTAATTTTGGATCAGAAAGACATGGCTTCTTGCCATTAAAAGACCTATCAAGTGAGTATTTTAAGAAAACAAATGGTAAAACTGAATGTACTCTTAAAGAAGGTCAAGAAATTGTAGTTCAGGTTACAAAAGAAGAAAGAGGAACCAAAGGAGCTGCCTTAACAACTCAAATAGGTCTTGCTGGAAGGTTTCTTGTCTTAATTCCAAATTCATCAAGATCAGGTGGGATATCGAGAAGAATAAGTGGTGAAGAAAGAGATCAAATTAAACAAGCCCTAGATTCAATAAACATTCCAGACAATATGAGTGTTATTGTAAGAACGAATGGTCTTGGAAGAACTAGTGAAGAACTAAGCTTAGATTTAGCCTATTTGTTAGCTCTATGGGATGAAATTAATAACAATATACCTAATACCGATAGCCCTGCATTAATTTATAGAGACGATAAATTAATAGTAAGAGTTGTAAAAGATTACTTCAAAGATGACATTGAAGAAATTTTAATAGATGACAAGAGTACTTTTAATGAAGCAAAAGAATTTATAGATGCTGTTCTTCCAGATCATTCAGACAAGGTAATGTTGTATGAGGAAGAAATTCCACTATTTAATAGATACCAAATTGAATCACAAATTGAATTAGCTTTTCAAAGAGAGATATCTTTATCATCAGGAGGCTCAATAGTAATTGATCCCACTGAAGCAATGACGGCTGTTGATGTTAACTCTGCAAGATCGACTAAAGGTAAAGATATTGAAGATACTGCATATAAAACCAATCTTGAAGCTGCAAAAGAAATTGCAAGACAGCTTAGACTAAGAGATGTTGGTGGATTAGTAGTTATAGATTTTATTGATATGCTAGATCAGTCTCATCAAGAAAAAGTAGAAGCTGCTTTTAGAAAAGCTGTTTACTCTGATAGAGCAAGAGTTCAAATTTCTGGTATTTCTAAATTTGGTCTACTAGAGGTATCTAGACAGAGATTAAGACCCTCACTTAACGAATCATATGATATTGAGCATGTATTAGTGAGAGGTCCAAGATCGCTTGGTCAATCTATTTTAAGAATAATTGGAGAAGATTCAGCAAAAGATAATACTGGTGAAATACAAGTGTATGTTCCCTCAGATGTAGCAAGTTATTTATTGAATGAAAAAAGAAACGATATTATCAATATTGAGAAAACAAATAATATTAGAGTTCTTGTAATAGCTGATCCTTATAAATCAAGACCATACTATAAAGTAGTTAGAGTAAAAGCCTCTGATGTTAAAACTATGGATTCGTATGACTTGACTCCAAAAAGCCCTGAGCCAGATACAAGCTGGAGAGATGACAAAAATCAATCTAAGATGATGAAGCCTGTAGTTGATGGCATTAAGCCACCAAAAATGCCTAAAAAGAAAAAAGATGGATTGGTGTCTTGGATTAAAAGTATTGCGGGTATTGATACAGAAGATAAGCCTAAAGCTAAAACTAAACCTAAAAGAGCTAATCAAAATAGAAGAAAAAAACCGACTAGTGCCAATAAACCAAAACAAAACCAGCCTAGAAAAAGCAATAAAAAAAATGTTTCCACTAAACCAAAAAAGACTCCTCAAAAGAAAAAAGAGCCTAATAAATTAAAAACTGATTCTGATAACAACAAAACTTTAGATAAGAAAAAAAACATTGATACGAAGCCCAAAGATAAGGCGCCTAAAAAAGAAAGAATAAAAATAGAACAATCTAATAGGCCAAAACCGTTTAAAAAAGAAATGGACAAAGCTCCATCTAAAAAAGAACCTGCTATCAAAGAAATTGTGAAAGAGCCAAAGGAAAAAAAAGAGATACCTACTAGAGCTGCTAACGATCCAAGATATAAGAATTAATCAATCGTCCAGAAAGAGTCGAGTTAGGTGGTGTATTGGGCAAGTTGTCTATATCAAACCATTTTGCATCAACAATTTCATTACCATCTACTTTGATGTCGCCTGATTCATAATCGCATGTGTATGCAAGCATCAGTTGGCTAGGAAAAGGCCATGCCTGACTTGCAAAGTAATTAATATTATTAACCTTAAGGGAAACTTCTTCAAAAACTTCACGAATCACTGTTTCTTCTGCAGTTTCAGAAACCTCTATAAACCCAGCTAATGCACTATAAAGACCTTCTGGAAAAAGAGCATTTCTTGCTAATAGAATTTGATTATCTTTTTTAATTAAAGCTAAGACACATGGAGATATTTTTGGATAAATCATTAAATTATTGCATTTGCAAAACATAGCCTCCTCAGTTGAATCAAATTCCATAACTGAACCGCAATAACCACAATGTTTAGTACTATTTAGGTAATGAAGTAATTGATTTGCCCTACCTACAAGCCCTAAATCTTTTTCAGACAATATTGTCATTAAATATCGTAGGTCATACTCCACTAAGGATTGATAACCTTGATTTGAAAGACTAAAGGGTTCATTTGATAAATCAGCAGCATAGATGTTCATATTATTATCTTGGGCAATGCCAATTTTTTTAAATTCAAAATTGGTAAAATTTAAAAATGATGAATTTAAAAGAAATGTTTTATCATTTAAATCATATACAACCTTATTATTTATAAAAATAATAAATAGATTTGAAATTTCAGGCTTAATGTCTAAAAATCTTTTAAAATGCATAATTAATAATAAATTAAAATACTTACATGATTAGCGAAATACAAAAACTTTTTCTTGGTAACTCACCAATCTGGTACAAGCAGACTATTGTAGCTTTCTTGATAATTAATCCAATAGCCTTAGTGCTTTTTAATTCAATTGGAATGAATGGCAATTTTATTGTTGGTTGGATGTTTTTACTTGAATTCATATTCACCTTAGCATTAGCGCTTAAGTGCTATCCCCTTCAACCAGGAGGCTTGCTTGCTATTGAAGCTATAGTTTTAGGGCTTACAACAACAAAAGGTATCTATTATGAAATTGAGCATAATCTTGAAGTAATTTTATTATTAATTTTTATGGTCGCTGGCATCTATTTTATGAAAAATTTGATGCTAACTATATTTACCAAACTGTTATTAAAAGTTAAATCTAAGATAAGTTTATCTTTGATGTTTTGTTTTGCAGCAGCTATCTTATCTGCATTCTTAGATGCTTTAACTGTTACTGCAGTACTTATTGGTGTAACAATTGGTTTTTATAGGGTCTATCACACAGTTTCCTCGGGTAAGGATTTTAGTAATAAAGATCATAACTATAATGATGACTCATCATTATCAGATATTGGTGCTGAGGATCTTGAGTCTTTTAAAGCTTTCTTAAGAGACTTGGTTATGCATGGAGCTGTGGGTACAGCTCTGGGAGGAGTCTGCACAATTGTGGGTGAACCTCAGAATTTATTAATTGCAAAAGTTGCTGGATGGGAATTTATTGAATTCGTTATTCGAATGGCACCAGTAACTATGCCTGTATTTATAGCCGGTCTTTTAACCTGCTTTTTAGTAGAAAGATTTTCTATTGCTGGTTTTGGTAATCAATTGCCAGAGAGTGTAAGAAATATATTTAATGACTTTGATGTATATGAAACTCAAAATACAACGCTTCAACATAAAGCAGAACTAGTTATAGAAAGCTGTGTTGCTGTATTTTTAGTATTTGCATTGGCATTTCATGTTGCCGCTGTTGGACTAATTGGTCTTGCTGTAATAATTTTGTTAACTGCTTTTAAAGGTATTACAGAAGAACATCATCTTGGTGAGGCTTTTCACGAAGCACTGCCATTTACAGCCCTTCTCGCAGTTTTCTTTGCAATAGTAAGTGTAATAAATGATCAGCAACTATTTTTACCTGTTATAAGTTATGTTTTAGCACAACCTTTAGACGTTCAGCCTCCATTATTTTTTGTTGCTAACGGCTTTTTATCAGCAATAAGTGATAATGTGTTTGTTGCTACAATTTATATTAATGAGGTTAAAGCAGCACTTGATAGTGGTGTTATTTCAAGAGAACAGTTTGATCTATTAGCTGTATCAATTAATACAGGAACAAATATTCCGAGTATTGCGACTCCAAACGGACAGGCTGCATTTCTATTCTTGCTTACTTCTTCGCTTGCACCATTGATTAATTTATCTTATCTAAGAATGGTCATGATGGCCCTTCCATACACAATTGTTTTATCAATTGTTGGATTCTTATCCATCGTATATCTATTGTAAGAATGTCTTATTCAAACATGCATAAGGCATCTATAGCTCCGATGATGCAATATACTGATATGCACGACAGATATCTTCTAAGATTAATCTCTAAAAAAGTCTTTTTATATACTGAAATGGTTACAACCGGAGCCATTCTTTATGGCAAATGTTTCCATCAACTAGAGTTCAATAAAGAGGAGCATCCTGTTGCAATTCAGCTTGGAGGTTCTAATGTTGATGATTTAGTTAAATCTGCAAAAATAGCCGAGGATTATGGTTACGATGAAATCAATTTAAATGTTGGTTGCCCATCCGATAGAGTTCAAAAAGGTAGATTTGGTGCTTGTTTAATGCTTGAGCCAGAACACGTAGCAGAGTGTTTAAGTGCAATGCAAACAAATGTCAAGGTTCCAGTAACTATAAAGTGTAGACTTGGAGTTGATCATCATGAAGATTATGAATTTTTATATAATTTTGTAAATATTGTTCAAGATGCTGGGATTAAGCATTTTATCATTCATGCACGAAATGGTATTTTGAAAGGATTGAGTCCAAGACAAAATAGACATATTCCCCCGCTTAAATACGATTATGTTTATCAATTAAAAAAAGATTTTCCTAATCTAAACATTACAATTAATGGCGGTATTAAAACTATAGATGAATGCAAAGATCATCTTAAATATGTTGATGGAGTTATGATTGGAAGAGCAGCATATGAAAACCCCTTTTTAATTAAAGACATTGATACAGAACTATATGGTATTGAGTCAAATATAAATTCTAAAAAATCTATTCTTAATCAGTATTTAGATTATGTTGAAGATAAACTTCAAGAAGGCCATGACTTATCAAAAATGATGAAACACCTTTTTGGCCTATCGCGAGGTGATAAATTTGCAAAAACTTTTAGGATTAAGATTTTAGAAGTAATAAAAAAAGAATCTCTTGGTCAGCATAGAAAAGAATTAGAAGATTTATTGATCTATTAAAAAGTCGTCCATTTCTTCTAAAAACTCATCCTCAACATCTACCCCATCTTTAACTTCATAATTCAGATACTGGATATATGAATCTTTTACAAAATCATATCTATCGCCGTAAATAAGTGATTCGATTTCTAAAAGGCGCTCTCTTGTTTCAAGCGCATCAATGCCCTTTAGAGCAATATTGACATCGGATTCCGTCATATGAAAAGTCACAGATAAAAATGAAGAAAATGGTCTGCTAAGAGTATCTCTAAGTGACGATGGTCCAAGAGCTGGCAGCATAATATATGGACCTGATGGAACTCCCCATAAAGCTAATGTTTGGTCAAAATCCTCTTCATGCCTTGTAAGACCCATTTTTGTTGCAACATCTATAAAACCACCAAGACCGATTGTAGAATTTATAACAAAACGAGTTAAGTCATTAAGAGCGAGTTTAGGCTTTCCTTGTAAAACTTGATTAACAGTGGTTTCAACTTCTTCTAAATTATTAAAAAAATTAGTAACACCTTTTTTTATTGGCTTTGGTGCTTTTGAATATGTTTTGGCAACAGGTTTTAAAAAATTTCGGTCCAAAGATTCATTAAACTCAAAAGTAACTCTATTTATATCTTCAAAGGGATCATTTATATCTTCTGCATACAGCGAGGAACCGAATAAAATAAATATTAAAAAGTAACCTCTCATCTCCTAATTATACAAGCGATCTGATAAGGCTAGATATAGCTTTAAATGAAATATGTGTTTTATTAGGATCAAAATTATAAATATCATTACTAAAATCAATTGTTGCTAATTTTTTAATATTAAATTTTGTAATTAAATCAAAATCATTGGTAAATTTATTATCTGAAATATTATTTTCAATGTACCCAAGAATATCTATATCTAGTTTATTAAATAGCTCGATGGATCTAATAAGATCATGTTGTGCTAATTTACTTGGCGTTGATACTAATATTGAGTGATCAGGTTTTATTTCAGATGCAATAGTTAAGTATGCATCTCCTGTTCCTGGGGGCATGTCAACAAACAATATATCTAGATCACCCCAATCAGTTGAATGGATTAATTGTTTTATAGCTCCACTTAACATAGGTCCTCTCCAAAGTGCTGCTTTTTCTGAATCCAATATTAGTCCCATAGAGTTTATTAATACCCCGCTTGCCTCAACGGGTTTAAATAACTTCTTCTCATTTTTTTTAATAATTTGGGGTTTTGTGTTATCTATTTCAAATAAAAGATGTTGGTTTGGACCATAAATATCTGCATCCAGTAAGCCAACTTTATAGCTCTTTGCTGCCTCTATAGCCATACCTGCAGTTATTGAGCTTTTGCCTACTCCTCCTTTTGCAGATGCTATAGCAAATATTTTCTTAATGGTCATATGAGATGCTTTTTCACATATAATACAGCTTATATATGAGCTCAACTACAGCTAAAGGCAGAAAAATAATAATTACTCAGGCTTTGCCTTATGCAAATGCCTCGCTACACCTTGGGCATATTCTTGAAGCTGTTCAATCAGATATTTGGTCAAGATTTCAAAATAACACTGGTAACGAGTGTTTATTCTTTTGTGCTGATGATACTCATGGCACTCCAGTTATGCTTAAAGCAAAAGAAATGGGTATTTCTCCAGAAAAACTTATTAAAGATATTCAAAAAGATCATGAGGAAACTTACAAACTTTATGATATTAACTTTACAAATTATCATTCAACTCACTCAGAGGAAAATAAGAAATACTCAGAGCTTATCTATTCAAAGGCAAAAAATAACGGTTTTATTACAAGAAATACTATTAATCAATTATTTGATGAAAGTGAATCAATGTTCTTGTCTGATAGATTTGTTAAAGGCACATGTCCAAAGTGTGGCGCTGAAGATCAACATGGTGACAACTGTAGTGTATGTGGTGCTACTTACGATGTAAGTGAAATAAAAGACCCTATATCAGTAATTTCAAACACCAAGCCAATTAATAAAGAAAGTGAACATTTATTTTTTGATCTACCAAAAAAAATTGATGCTTTAAAAGAATTCCTTTCAAATGGCGATTTACAAAAACCTATAACCAATAAATTAAACGAATGGTTAAATGATGATCTCCAACAATGGGATATTTCACGTGATGCTCCATATTTTGGTTTTGAAATACCAGGTGAAGATAATAAATATTTTTATGTATGGTTAGATGCCCCAATTGGATACATAGCTTCTATTGATAATTGGGCTGCAAAAAATAAAGTAGATATGAGTACTTTATGGTCAGAGAACTCTGATTATGAAATTTATCATTTTATAGGTAAAGACATTGCTTACTTTCATGGCTTATTTTGGCCAGCCCTATTAAGTGCATCAAATTTTAAAATACCAAACGGTATTTATGTTCATGGATTCTTGACTATCAATGGTGAGAAGATGTCAAAATCTAAAGGTACAGGAATTATGGCAAAAGAATTTGCAGAAATTTGTGATCCTGAAACCTTAAGATATTATTTTGCTGCAAAATTGAATGACAAGGTTGAAGATATAGATCTTAATTTTGAAGATTATGTTCAAAGAATAAATTCAGACCTTGTTGGTAAATATTTAAATATTGCTAGCAGATGCTCATCCTTTATAGCAAAAAATGATAATAAGTTATCAGAAACATATGATCTTGATTTAATTCAAAAAGTTTCAAGTCAACATGAATCGATAATAGAACATTTTGAAAGAAGAAATTTCTCTAAAGCTGTAAGACTTATTATGGATTTGGCAGATATTACCAATAAATATATAAACGACAATACGCCTTGGAAAAAAGATAAAGATGAGGCTGCATATATTGCCACAACAGCTCTTAATGCATTTAATATCTTAACTATTTATCTGAGTCCAATTATTCCAAAAATAACTCAAGAAGCTTTCAAATTTCTAAATCAAACCAACCAATCCTTTGATGATGTTGAAAAAAAACTTGAGAAAGACATTAATAAATATAAACCACTATTAAAAAGACTAGACCCTATTATTATCCCTGAGGAAAAAGAAATGACCGAAGAAAATAACTATATTAATATCGACCAATTTGCAGAAATTGATTTACGAGTTGCAAAGATTGTTGAAGCGTCACTTGTTGAAGGAGCAGATAAACTTCTTCAACTTAAACTAGATGTTGGCGAGTTAGGTGAAAGATGTGTATTTGCTGGAATAAAAGCAGCATACAGCCCTGATGAATTAATAGATAAAATGGTTGTATTAGTAAGTAATCTAGCACCTAGACAAATGAAGTTCGGTTTATCAGAGGGAATGGTTTTAGCCTCAAGTGATGATAAAGGTATATATTTAATTTCTCCAGATTCTGGAGCTGTTCCTGGTTTAAGGGTTAAGTAATGGCTAAAGAAATTGACATTGTTGTTGTTGGCGCTGGTCCTGTTGGGCTTTTTACAGTTTTTGAGGCAGGACTGCTAGGTTTGAACTGTGTCCTTATAGATAATCTTGATAAACCAGGTGGCCAATGTGCTGAGCTTTATCCAGAAAAACCAATCTATGACATTCCTGGGGTGCCCTTTCAGACTGCTCAAGAGCATGTTGATGCTTTGTTAGAACAAATTAAGCCATTTAATTATGAGCTAATACTTAATGAAAGAGTTGAAGAAATAACTGAGATTGATCATAAAGATGATAAATACTGGTCAGTAAAAACTAATGAGGGAACTAAACTAACTACAAAAAATATTTTTATAGCAGCTGGTGCCGGATCTTTTGAGCCAAGAAGACCACCCAATATAGAAGATCCTGATAAATTTATTAATAAGGGTGTTACCTATGCTGTGCGCTCAAAATCAACTTATGAAAATAAGGATATCTTTATATTTGGCGGAGGTGATTCAGCTCTTGACTGGTGTGTTGAGTTAGCTGAGAAAGCAAAATCTTTATCACTGGTTCACAGAAGAGATGCCTTTAGAGGAGCTCAGCATACTGAGGAACAAATGCGTGAATTGGTTGCTGCTGGGAAGATAAAGCTTCTTACGCCTTATTTGATTGATAGTATTGAAGGTTCAGATAAAGTAAAAGGAGTATCATTAAAGAACTTTGATACTAATGAAATAGAACATTATGAAGCTGATGAACTTCTGTTTCTATTTGGTTTAAATAAAAAGTTAGGTCCTATCCTTGAATGGAATATAGATCTAAATGGTAAAAAAATATCTGTAAATACTGAAAATTTTCAAACATCAGTGGAAGGTATATTTGCAGTAGGAGATATTAACGATTATCCAGGAAAACTAGACCTAATCTTATCTGGTTTTCATGAGACAACACTGGCAGTTCAAGAGGCATACAAAAGGTTATACCCTGGTGAGCGAGTGCCCTTTGGATACACAACTTCAAATTCAAAACTTCAAGAGAAACTTGGCGTCAAAAAGTAAGTAAATTGGAATTAATTAACTTAATACACAAAGAGTTACCTCAAATACAATGCGGTAGATGTGATACACCGGGTTGTAAACAATATGCTCAAGCCATTGTAGATGGTGATCCTCATGACAGATGTGTGCCAGGTGGTGAAAAAACACTTAAAAACCTCAACACTATTTTAAAAAAGAATATTAAGAAAGTTGATATTGAATACGGTCCAACAATTAAAGAGCAAAAAGTTTCTATTATTGAGGAAGAATGTATTGGTTGTAAGAAATGTATTGATGCGTGCCCTGTTGATGCAATTGTAGGTTCTGCAAACATGATGCACTCTGTCATTGATGATATTTGTACAGGATGTGAGCTTTGCATTGAGCCTTGTCCAGTAGATTGTATAGAAATAGTCTCTACTTCGACCAAATCAATCAAAAAAGCAAGGGATGCTTCTCAATACTTTTTTGATCTTAAAGAATCTCTTGGTAGGGATAAAAAAAGATCTAAGTTAAAAAATTTTTCAGATGAAAATCTTAATATTAGTAAAACAATAAATACGCAAATCACCAATAGAAATATAGATAAATCCAAGAATCTCAAAAATATGCAAATTCACATAGCACAAAAAGATTTAAAGAGTATTCATGAATTAACAGATGATGCTGTAAATGATCTTATTAAAAACAAATCTGACTGATGCTTAAAGATAGATTTAGAAAATATTTACCAGTTGTTGTTGATCTTGAAACTGGTGGATTTGATCCTCTCAATAATGCCATCCTTGAAATTGCTATTACTCTTATTGAAGAAGAAGATAAACAATTGGTTGTGGGCGAGACTCATAGATATCATATACAACCCTATCAAGGACTAATAGTTGAAGATGAATCTCTTGAATTTACTAAAATTAAATTAGATCACCCATTAAGAAATGCAGTAGAAGAAGAAGTTGCCCTAAAAGAACTATTTAAAATAATTAATCAAACAAAAAATAAATATGAATGCTCAAGAGCAATTTTAGTTGGTCATAATGCTCACTTCGACAGTTCGTTTTTAAATGCTGCAATTGAACGAAACGGTATCAAGAGATCACCCTTTCATCCATTTTCAGTTCTAGATACCGTAACGCTTGGTGCTCTTGCTACCAACCAAACTGTATTAGCTAGAATATGTGAGTTATTAGATATTGATTATGATTCAAAGGAAGCTCATTCAGCAGCATACGATTCAGATGTTACTGCTAAAGTATTTTGTAAAATAATAAATAAATACAGCTAACTGGTTGCTTCTTGAATAGCTTTTAGCAAGTCACCAGAGGCGTGCATTTGGGCTACTATGTCAGCGCCACCGATTAATTCACCTTTTATAAATACCTGAGGAAAAGTTGGCCAATCTGAAACAGAAGGTAATGCAGTTCTAACATCATTGTTTTCAATTACATCAACGTATGAAAACTGTGCATCACACTCTATTAAAGCTTGAACTGTACGAGCAGAAAAACCACATTGAGGCTCATAAGGGGTTCCCTTCATATAAATTAAAATATCATTATCTTTAATTTGCTGTTTTAATTTTTCTTCTATTGTCATGTTTATCCCTTAATAACCTCTATATACCTCTTTATAGTGTCTTCAAAGCCATAATTCAAGGCATCAACTACAATTGCATGACCGATAGATACCTCATTTACACCACCTATTTTTACTAAATGAGGTAAATTAATTAAATTCAAATCATGTCCTGCATTAACCATTAAATTTTTATCTTTTGCGGTATAGATTAATTCTTCTAATTTAGTATTAATAGTTAAATCATTTAAATCGATTAACTTTGAAAATTCACCAGTATGTATTTCAATAGTATTGGCACCAACCCTAAGCGCATAATCTATAGCATCTAAATTTGTATTATTATTTTTTAAATTATCTACAAACAAACTGATCGATGTATTTTTACAAAGATCATTCAAATTGCTTATTACATTAATTAAATCATCATCATGATCACCACTCTCCCAGCCATGATCTGAAGTTATTTGATTTGGTAGATCTGGAACAAGAGTTGCCTGATCTGGCCGACAAACATTAACTAAATTTACATAGCCCTGAAAAGAATCTGCAGGCTCAGAAAATGGATTACCTTCAATATTAAACTCTACATCTCTTTCTTTACATATTTTATTTAATGAAATCACATCTTCGCTTGTTGCATGTCTATGGTCAGGCCTTGGATGCAAAGTAAGACCATCAACACCAAGATTAATTGCTTGATAAGCATAATCCTCTAAAGAAGGATTGTTTTCTCCTCTAGCGTTTCTTAATAAAGCAATCTTGTTTAAATTTAAGCTGAATTTCATATTCTAATTATAAATTATTAAGTGGACTAGAAACGATACAAGTCTTCGTCTTTATTGACTATTAAATCATAGGCATTATTAACAGAATAATTTGATCTATCAAAACCTTTAATTATCACCACAGGCTTCATATCATTGCCTTGACCCATTAATAGTCCGGCAGCAGCAGCTAATTCATCAGCAATGGCAATTTCTGTAGCATGCAATGTATTTCCAAAAATATCTTCTTCACCTTTTAAATCTATAAGACTCTGAATATTAGAACTGGCAATTGCAAAATTCGTTACTCCAGACCTATATGGCCTAGTCATCGAATCAGTGATTATTAAACTAATATCTTTATCTAACTCTGAACTGATTTGAGTTTGAATGTCATTTGCACTTTTTTTTGGATTCTCTGGCAGTAATAGAACAAGATCTTTATTTTTTGAAATATTAGATTTATCAATGCCTGCATTAATGTTTATGTACCCAAGTTTGTGCTCAACAATGATTACATTTTTTTCAGTACTTAATATCTCATTAGATTCATCCAAGATAAGTTGCATAAATGATGGATCTCTACCTAGGCTCTTTCCTAATTTTATAGCTTTCTCTGAAGGATTGATTTCTAATAAATTTTTAAATCTATTTTCTGATTTTGAAATAATTTTTTGAGCTAGCAATATAACATCACCATCATCAATAAGAATTTCATTGCCTTTAATGGAATCTATGATAATTGAACACAAATTATCGCCAGGATTGATTATAGGAAACTCATCTAAGGCTTGTATTGATAAATGGTTCATAATTATTTAAAAAGCATATTTTTAAGCGATTACAATAGCATATATATATTCTAAATAAATCCTAATGTATACTTCAGAATTATGACCATATTAGATCAAAAATTACTGGATATACTTGTTTGTCCGGTTTCAAAAAAACCTCTTAAATATGATAAAGAGGCCAATGAACTAATTTCTGAAGAATCTGGATTAGCCTATCCTGTAAAAGACGGTATTCCTGTTATGCTTCCTGATGAGGCCCGCAAACTTTAATAAAAGCGCCCGTAGCTCAGCTGGATAGAGTACTTGGCTACGAACCAAGGGGTCGGGAGTTCGAATCTCTCCGGGCGCGCCATTATTTAACCCTTTCGAGATTTATTTCTTTTTTTAAATCCTTTTTTATTATGGAATCTTTTCTTATTTGGTTTATCTTTTATTGGAACCACGTGCTCTGGTTCAAAACCTTCAATCTCTACCCTTTCTAATTTATTATTTATAAGTTTTTCAATATCCCTTAAAAGACGGAATTCATCTGCACTAACAAGCGTAATTGCCTCACCCATATCACCTCCTCTGCCTGTTCTTCCAATCCTATGAACATAATCTTTGGCAACAGTTGGGACATCAAAGTTTATGACTTGTGACATTCTTTTTATATCTATACCTCTTGCTGCAACATCTGTTGCTACCAGAATTTGAATTTTATTATTTTTAAAAGCTTCAAGAGCTTTCATTCTATTATTTTGCGTCTTATTTCCATGAATGGCTTTTGAATTAATATTAACCTTGTCTAGTTGTTTTTGAAGTCTGTCAGAGCCGTGCTTAGTTCTAGTAAAGACTAAAGCTTGATCCCATTTTTTAGTCTTGATGAGTTCGATTAATAATTCTGCTTTTCTAGACTTATCAACAGGGTGAATGTAGTGATTAATATTCTCACCCGTTTCATTATCGTTAGTGACAGAAATCTCAATAGCCTTCTCAGCCATGTTCGTAGCTAATGATCTAAATGAATCTGAAAATGTTGCAGTGAACATTAGATTTTGTCGTCTATCTGGTAATAGATTGGCTATCTTTTTAATATCATGAATAAATCCCATATCTAACATTTGATCAGCTTCATCTAGCACTAATATCTCAATATTCTTTAAATTCACCGATTTTTGATTATGTAAATCTAACAATCTTCCTGGAGTAGCTACTAAGACATCTATACCTTTTCTTAGCTTTAATCTTTGGTTGTGTATTCTCGCACCTCCATAAACTGCAGTTGAGCGTATACTTAAATATTTGCTGTATGTATTAACACTCTCTCTTACTTGAGCTGCTAGCTCTCTAGTAGGCGTTACTATTAAGGCTCTTAACTGATGACCTTTATATTTGTATTTTGGATTGGATAATTTTGAGAGTATTGGTAAAACAAATGCTGCAGTTTTACCAGTTCCAGTTTGTGCAGCAGCCATAATGTCACTATTATTTAAAACTGCTGGAATAACTTCAGCTTGAATAGGTGTTGGTTTTTTGTAATTTTGATCTTTTAATGATCTTAAAATTGGGTCTGATAGCTTCAGATCATTAAATTTCATTTAGTCCTTTGTAATGCTTTGGCCGAAGGGTACAGACAACATACACAATGGTCAATGTTTATTTCACACTGCCATATTAAGATAACCAGTGTTATTCAATAACCAATAGGTCTTCAGCTAATATTACTTTTCCAGTAAAGTTTAATTTTATGTCCTTTATAACAGAATCCTCTGATGCTCCCCAAAATAAAATATGAGATGGAACTAGAGTTTTTGGATTAAGCTCTTTTGCAAGAACTCCTAAATCTATAGACGAGGTGTGATGTGCTTTGTGATATATCTTCCAATCAGCGGTTTTTGATTTATATCCTTCACTTGAGTAAACCTCGTGTACAAGAATATCCACACCTTTAGAGTATTTTTTTAGATTATCACTAATTGCCGTATCACCAGAGAAAACTATTTTTTTATCCTCTGTTTCAAAAAGGTAGCCAAAACTCTCTTTCAAATCACCGTGGTTGTTATAAAAAGCAGTAACAGTTACGTTTGCGTCTTTAAAAATAACCCCTTCTTCTACTTCTTTAACTATTGATACGAAACCTTTCTTGTTTGCTGGCTGAGTTCCATATAATCTATAGTCGATATCCAGTTGATAAGCTTCTGTTATTTTTGTGACCATATCTTTCAAACCCTTTGGACCAAATAACTTAAGTTCTGTGTCTCTACCCATGACCCATGGAGACAAAACTAAATCAGCTAGACCTCCAGAATGATCGGAATGTATATGTGTTAAAAATGCATGCTCAATATTAGCTATTTCCATTTGCTCAAATTGCCCGCCATATGATGGTGACATTGCAGATGCCCTTCTCATAACTCCAGGACCAAAATCAACTAAATAAGCACTCTCATTAACTACAACTGCATAAGATGAACCATATCTTTCAGGATCTGGGTTAGGTGTACCAGAACCTAAAATAATTAATTTAGTATCAGAAAATATGTTTAATGAAAAAAATAATACAGCAACGATGTAATACTTTTTAGACAGAATGAAGTTTTTGTTGTGGAATTGAATTTTTAATTCCAGTTACATTATTTTCTTTATCGAAGTAAACAAGAGTTGGTTTATGTTTAGCTGATTCAGCTTCATCAAATTCGCCATATGTACATATTATAACAATATCATTTAAGGATACTTTGTGAGCTGCCGCACCATTAACTGATAAAGTCTTTGATCCTGGCTCAGCTAATATTAGATATGTTGAAAATCTTTCGCCATTTGTTACATTGTATACATCTACTCTCTCATATTCCTGCATCCCTGCAGCATCTAAAAAGTCTTGGTCAACAGCACACGAGCCCTCATAGTCAAGCTCAACTTGAGTGACGTTGATACGATGTAGCTTTGATTTGAGTAATGTTTTTAACATAACGATGCGAAGTATAAGTAATTATTTAGGATATTTAAAGGATATAGCTAGTCAATTAATATATTATCGATGAGCCTAATTCCACTAATAGATGCGGCAATAGCAACCAAAAATGGCTTCGAATTAAAGTCTTCGAGATCCTTTAAACTTATCGGATCGCAAACTGATAAATAATCAACGTCAAAACCTTTTTTTGTTAACTCATCTTTATGGCTCTTAATGATTTCATTAGACAAGTTACTTGAATTGTCTTTGATTGAAGAAAGAGTTTCATAAAGTTTAGAGGCCTTTTTTCTATCAGATTCAGATAGTCTATTGTTTCTAGATGACATTGCTAATCCATTTAGCTCTCTTACAGTCTCCACACTTATAATTTCTATAGGTAGATTATTTTCGATAACAAAATTCTTTATTAGAGTTAATTGCTGAAAATCTTTCTTACCAAAAAATGATCTAGTAGGTTTCGTTATTTCAAATAATTTATTAACAATAGTTAAAACCCCATCAAAGTGGCCCGGTCTATTCATTCCACAGAGATATAAGGCTGTATCAGGTGCTTTTATCTCTTTAATGTTATCAAGTATTGAAGAATCTGGAATAAAAACAGAATCACAACCATGCTTAGATAAAAGAGCAATATCATCATCTAAAGATTTAGGATAATTATTAAAATCGCTAGCGTCGTTAAACTGAAGCGGGTTAATAAATATTGAAGCAGTCACATGAGAATCATAGGATCTTGCCTTATCAATTAGTGTCATATGACCTTTATGTAAATTTCCCATTGTTGGGACAAATGAAATTGATTCAATAGTGCTTCTAAATTCTTTAAATTGTTGATATTCGGTTATAATTTTCAATATATCTTAATAAAAAGTATGCTTTTTCGCAGGAAAATTTCCAGATTTTACCTCTTTAACATAATTAGCTAGAGCTTCTTGAATTGAACTAGAGTCTTCCATAAAGTTTTTAACAAATTTTGGCAATTTATCTAAGCATGAAATACCGAGCAAATCATGCACAACCATTACCTGACCATCAGTTGCTGATCCGGCACCAATACCAATTACAGGAATTGATATCTCATTCATGATTAATTTAGTTAATCCATCTGGTACGCATTCAAGAAGTAATAATGAAGCTCCAGCTTCTTCTAGAGATTTAGCTTCATTAATAATCAATTCATGTTTTTCAGGGTTTCTGCCTTGAACAAAGTTACCACCTATTCTATTTATAGCCTGAGGTGTTAGCCCCATGTGAGCACATACAGGTATTCCTCTATCCGCTAGCATAGATGCCATTTTAGAAATCCACTCTCCGCCTTCAATTTTTATTGAATTTGCTCCTGCTTGCATGAGCCTTTTTGCATTCTCAAGACCCATATCATCAGTTGCATAACTCATAAACGGCATATCCGCCATTATATGAGCCCCTTTATTGCCTTTAACCACACATTCTAAGTGATAAATCAGCTGATCCATTGTTACAGGTAATGTACTGTCATGGCCTTGAATAACCATACCAAGACTATCACCAACAAGGACAACATCCACTCCTGCATCACATATTTTTGACGTTAGTGTCGATTCGTAGGATGTTAAGCAAGTAAATTTTTCCCCCTGATCTTTCATCTTTTTTAATGAAGATAACGTAGTTTGTTTTTTATCCGATTGAGCTGACATAGTTAAGATTTAATATTTAGAGCGATTATATTTAATATTTCACGAGCAATTTTAATTTTTTTATCTTTTTTAAGAAAAATAGTTTCATTTTTTGTAATAACATGGACCTCATTATCATCCGAATCAAAACCTATAGTTTTATCTGATACGTCATTAGAAATAATCATATTAAGATTTTTTGAATTTAATTTTTTGCTTGCATTATCATTTACATTCGAAGTTTCCGCAGCAAATCCAACAATGTAAGCTGAATTATGACGTTTAGAAACCTCAGACAAAATGTCATGATTTTTTTCTAAATTAATTTCAAGATTTTCTGACTCTTCTTTCTTAATTTTTGTGTCTGAATAATTAGCTGGTTTGAAATCAGCAACAGCTGCGCAAGATATGAAAATATCAGATGATTCCATACATTCAAAAACCTTATTAAGCATTTCAGCAGCAGAATTAATTTTAAATAAATTTATTCCTCTGTTTGCTGTTAAAGATACAGGACCGCTAACAAGATTCACATTTGCGCCTTGAAGCTTTGCTGCCTCTGCAAGAGCGTAACCCATTTTTCCTGAGCTATTATTTGATATATATCTCACTGGATCTATTTGTTCTCTTGTTGGGCCGGCAGTAATAGTTATAGTTTTTCCAGACAAAGGACCTTTATGTAAATCAGACTTAATTAACTCAATTATCTTTTCAGGCTCAACAAGTCTTCCAGGTCCTACATCACCACAAGCTTGCTCTCCTTCATCTGGACCAATAAAATTTATACCTCTAGATACAAGCGTTCGAAAATTTTCTTGGGTACTTTTATCGAGCCACATAGTTGTATTCATTGCAGGTGCTATGTACGAAGTTGCATTAGAAGCTAGAATTACAGATCCCATTAAATCGTCTGCTCTACCGTGAGTTATCTTCGCTAAAGATTCTGCCGTGCAAGGAGCAATTAAAATAATATCTGCCCATTTAGCTAATTCTATATGGCCCATTGCAGATTCAGCTTTAACGTCTAATAACGAATCATGTATCTCATTTCCAGAAACAGCTTGAAGAGTTAAGGGAGTTATAAACTCCTTTGCTGATTCTGTCATTATAACTCTTACATCCGCTCCATCTTTTTTAAATAAGCGAATAATTTCTGCAGACTTGTATGCAGCTATACCACCAGTAACGCAAAGAAGAACATTTGTGTTTGAAAAATTAAGCATTTTCTTAACTATTCAGAAATTATTAAAGAATGATACCAATTACACGGTCTATAAACCAATAAAAACCCATTCCACCTATACATAAACTTGCTGTTATTTGCAGATAGTTCTCAAAATTAATCTTTGAAGCAACATAAATCAATATTAGAGGAATTGGGATAAGTGCTATTTGGGCTAATTCAATACCAATATTAAAAAACAGTAATGATAATAGCATTTGATCGTTGGCAATCCCTATATCGCTTAATGCTCCTGCAAAACCTAAACCATGAAGTAAGCCAAAGCTAAAAGCCATTACCCAGGGAGTTTTAAGCTGTTTATCACTGTCATTAATTTCTAACGCTAAATATACAATTGTCAGCGCAATAAGAGCTTCTACCGTGCCTTGAGGTAAATAAATGAGGTCGAAGACAGAAAGACCTAAAGTAATGCTGTGAGCGACTGTAAATGCAGTTATGGTTTTAATAATATTTACTAGACCGCTAATACAAAACAATAAACCAAATATAAATAAAATATGATCAAGTCCGTCAAATAAATGACCAACTCCGAGATATAAATATGCTGTTGGATAATATTGTTCAACTAATGGGATTTCTAATTTATTTCTTTGAACATTAACCAACCCCTCAAAGGTATCTTCTTTAAAATTTATAGTAACTAATGCATCGGTTAAAACACTTAAATTAATAATCTCTATAAATCTGCCTTTAATAGGCTCACTACATTCAAGTGAAATTTTTTCAATAATATACTTCCCTTGCACAAATGGATCTGAGCCTGTTGGAATGCATATATCTGGAAAGATAACATCAGCTCTTTTTCCTATATTTTTAACCGGATACATCCAAGTAGCATCATAAGAGCTTTGGTTATTATTAGACTGATCTATGATTAAATGAGCCGGATTAAATTCATGAGATAAAAGATTAAAAGAGCTAATTAAAAGAAAAAAAGATAATAATTTTTTCATTAAAATTTAAGATCTGGATTTATAAAAATTGTGTATTCCGATCTGATATTATTTAAAAAAACTTTTACTGCTTGCTCTCTTTTTATTTGCAAGAAATCAACCTCTACCTGTCTTAATACCTCTTCAATTTCAGGAATGTAACCTTGGTTAACAGAGTTTACATAAACAATATGATGTCCGTAAGTGGATTCAAATGGACCATTCCATTGATTGAGATCTGCTTCTATTAATTCTTTACTAAAAGTTTTGCCAAAATTAGTATTTATATTTCTCAATGGTTCGTTTGCAAAAGTTTTACCCAAATAAAATGGATCAGATTTAACTTTGGTATTATCTTGAAGAGCTTTTATAGCTTGTTGAGACCTTTCAAGTGAATTGTTGTTTTCTGAAAAATAATAATGAGTGAATGTAAAAGAAGGTTCGATATAGTACTTTTCTTTATTATTTTCATAATACTTTTTCAGTTCTTCAGTAGTTGGAATCTCAGGAATGGATTCTTCTTTTAAAAATGAGATCTTTTGAGCAAGCCTCCTTTTGATAATAGTATCTTCTTGATCTAATCCTAAAAGGAGTGCTTCTCTATAGAGAATTTCCTCATCAATTAAATTATTAATTATTCTTGCTAGCTCATCATCAGTTGGATCTCTGCCAACCTGTGATTTCCATGCGCTAATTAAACTAAGGATCTCTTGGTCTGAGACAAATATATTTTTATCTTCATCAGCACTCATTGCTGTATCAACCAGATACAAACAAATTCCAATAATAAAAAATATTAAAACTTTGTATTTCAATTTATCGTCTAAGATTATTAAATTTAAGTACTTAAATTAATCATTCTTACTGTTCCCCCAAGAGGAACGACATCAACATCACTTGCTGGTGGAATGTACCATATCGGTGATGACCAAGCTCTTTCTTGAATAGTATCATGTAAATCTTCTCTTGGTTTAAAGCCTCTACTTATTGCATCCCATGTACTCCATCTACAGGTAGGATTTTCTAGTACTCTTGCATAATAAAAAGACTTAGTTTCATTATCAAAATCTGGATCAATCCAATTTGCTTTCAATTCTGACGAGCCAATATTTTGAGTTATAGAACAATCGTTGATATTTACTTTAGCTCCATTATCGGGGCATCTGTTTGTTACAGGATCAACTTGAAGACCATCAGAACACACAACATCATAAACTTTTTCATAAGTTCTACCCGCTGCATCAATCCAACCCTTTATGATTTGCACTCTTTGAAGCGGAGCACCATTTTTATCTCTTTGTGCCCAAACAATAAATTCAGGTGTTTTATCACCATCACCTACTAGATCAGAACCCATAGTTACTCCGTTTTGATAGGCTTGACTAACAAGCATCTCAGAGTTTAGATCTATACTTGATAAGTTAAAACCACCAAAGAATCGAACTGCAATACGAGTTCCTGTTGTTGCAAAGGTTTCTTTTCTTTTAAAGGCTTTAAATATTGAGTCTCTGGTATTTTCTTCTGCCCAAACAGCAGCTAAACCTGACGCGCCCCATTGAGTAAAACCTGTATTTGCATATTCGCCTTGCTCTAAGCTAACGGTACTTCGTGGTTGATTAAATGCCCTCATGTAGTTGTCCATCAACTCTAGGTTCTCTGGAGCAAGAGGTGCAGACCCTCTATTTTCAGGATCACCATCAAGAATACCAACCTTAGACCAATAATTTGATTCATCGAAAGCACCAGCACCAGTATGTGTATCAGAAGAACCGATTAAACCAAATTTATAAGGATTACCTTGCTTGGTAAATTCTAATGTTAATCCGTTTAAATAAGCTTCTCTAACATAACTACCAGAAGGCCTACTGTAGGTTGGCGGCCTACTTCCCACTCTTACATCCATTATTTCAAAATCAGCCCATTCATCATCTGGTGAAAGTAAAGGATGCGTCTCTGAAGTACCTTTTACTTGAGTAACCTCAACTATAGGCTCATTTCTCATTCTTTTTTCAGCATATTCTCTATTAATTGGATCGGAATAAAATGTCTCCATTTCAAACATTTGGCCATTTGATCCATTTGGATTATGAGGTATTGAAACAGTATCAACACCTTTATCTCGTAATTTATCTTGCCACGTCCATAAATCCTCTGGATTTATTGAATCTATTCTTGTCCAAGGTCTAATAGGTGCCTTTGATGAATTAAAAATAACATTTCTATGTAAGTTACCGCCCTCAATATTTGTTGAGGTTGTAAATTCATATCCAATAAATGTTGTGAAATGACCTGGATCATTATGTTCATTAGCTGCTTTAGCTACATCTTCCCAAGCTGATTTATGAATTTCATAATCAAATGACCTCAAGGCAGCTTGAGTATTTTTTGTAAACCAAGCCTTCATTACGTTAGGGCTTAAATCTGAATAAGTTTGTGTAATAGTGCCCCCAAGAATTGAGCTAAATAATGCCGATCTTGGTCCAGCAGATTCAGGTGTTATATTTTCTATTTCATTTAAGTCATGAAAAGGTTTAGCAAAATCTTTTTGAGAGATATCAGTTGAGGTGTCTGCCCAAGCATTCAACATACCCATAAAGAAACCATGATCAGTTACTGAATAAAAATCTAATGGTTCTTGTAATTTCATCTCATATCCCATGGGATGCATAATTCCCTCTCCTTTAGCGTACCTATATGCATCGTTAGGTGTTGCTGTGACACCAAATATATAGGCATCAAAAGAATGCTTGGTGTGAACGTGAAGATCGCCATAATAGGGATTTCTATCTTTATTAGGTTTTGGTTTTGGCTTGGACGATTTTTCCTCATCAGATGAAAAATCAACAATTTCAGTAGCGCTATCTGATCTCATCAGATCTAACAAGCTAAGCATTGGCCTGGAATCAGTTACTGATGACCATAAACCAACAAATAAAGCTAAATAGATTACTGGTATAGCTATTAAGAGCTTTATAAACATTGATTTCATTATTTTCTCCCCAAATATATATAAATTAATTAAATCAACTCAACTATCTATAGTCAATCAATATAAGTGTAGATTGATTATGCTCAAATGCACAATCATACTAACTTGATTTAATCCAAATTGGTGAGGACCAAGCCCTTTCTTGAATAACTGAATCAATATCAGATCTTGGTTTCTCCCCGTTTCTAACAGCATCCCAAGTTGACCATCTGCATGATGGATTTTCTATAACACGAACATAATAAAAAGCATTCATATCAGAATTAAATTCTGGATCTTTCCAGAAGGTTTTAAGCTCTGATGCGCCTATGTTTGCTGTAGTTGAACAGTCATTAAGATTAACTTCTGCTCCATTGTCTGGACAACGATGAGTTATTGGATTAATCTTCAAACCATCTGAACATGCTACATCAAAAACCTTTTCATTATGGACTCCGTTTTCGACCCATCCTTTAACTACTTGAGATCTTTGTAATTTATTACTAAGTGGATCTGAAACTGCCCAAATTAAAAATGTTGGACTGATTTGATTATCTGTAATAAGATCACCGCCCATAGGTGTGCTCAATGAATAAGCCTTTCTAATGAGATTTTCATCTGAAAGACTATAATTCTCTAAATCATAGCCACCAAAAAATCTCACCTTGATTCTAGGACCTGATGTTGCAAAGGTTTCTTTTTTTCTGAAAGCAGCAAAAATTGACTCCCTTGTATTCTCTTCAGCCCAAACACCTGCAAGTCCAGAGGCACCAAAATATATAACTCGGTCTCCTGCGTTGAGATAATAATTATTATCAACATATTTCATAAGACTTGCCATTCCTCGAGAAACTTCTTCTGATTCAGAACCGGGAATCTTGCTCATGATATAACCAAAAGTTTTATTAAAAGGTACTGAACCCCTCAGCTTAGGAGTGCCATCTACCATGCCGATTTTAGAAAAATGTGTTTCTTCATTATATGATCCACCAGCTACATGACTATCGCTAGAACCAATAAGACCAAATTTATATGGATTAACAATTCCTTTTTCTTCAATTGCAAGACCTCTCAAATATGCATTTCTTACGTATGAACCCTTAATATTTTTCATTTCATTTGATGGATACCTGGGTGGTGTAGCGGTTTCAAATGAGGCCCATTCATCATTTTTTGAAATTAATGGATGAGTTTCAGAGGTTCCTTTGGCTTGAGTTATTTCAACTAATGGTTCATTTAGCAACCTATTAGATGCATAAGCATCATCAATTGGTCCGCCATTAAAATCATTATTAGAAAAGGCAGAGCCGCCAGAAATATTTGAGTTATGAGGAATAGCTAAACTATCAACACCATTTTCTCTAAGACCGTTCATCCATTCCCATAATGGCTCGGGGTTCATGCTATCAAGTCTAGAAAAAATTTTATCGGGAAGATTTTTAGTGTCCTCAAATATCACATTACGATGAAGATAATTATTGTATAAGTCTTCAGATGAAGTATATTCGTAACCTGCAAAGGTTGTAAAAATACCAGGCTTGTATGCATCATCAGCAGCTTTTATTGTTTCTTGCCAAACACTTTTTTGCACATTATCTATGAGGTTATTATCAATTGTGCCATTTCTGATGCCTTCGATGGTTGTTCTAGCAAAATCCGTAAATAATCCACCTCTTTTAAAAACTTCTAAAAACCCATCAGGTCGAGATTCATTTAAATTATGGACTGGCTTTGTATACTCATATTTGGAAAACAAAGAGTTAGTGTCTGCAGCGGTTGGTAGAAGTCCTAGAAAAAAACCATGGTCAGTTACCGCATAAAAATCTAGCGGCCTTCTCAGCTGTATATCATAACCAGTCGGATGAGGAATTGACTCTCCTTGAGCAAATTTATAAGCCATGTCAGGATTACTTAAAGATCCAAATGTGTATGCATCAAATGAATTTGAAGTATGTATATGCAAATCACCGAAATATGCATTTTTATTTGGATTAGGCATAGATAAAGAATCGGTGTCCAATAAATCAGCTACCTGATAATAAGAATCATCTAATGACGTTTGGACTTGTTGTTCTTTATCTACGTCAAGAATAAATAAACCATAGAAAATAAAACCACCAAGAATGAGTATTAATATTAATACCACTCCGCCAATCTTTTTTATCATTAAATTATCCTAACACAGTGATTAAAAACAGATACTTTTTAGACAAATTGATTGGTACTAAACCTTTCTTTCCATGGGGTTAAGTCCAAATCACTTCCGTGTGTTTCAGGGTTAAAATCTTTATCAAAAAATGATTTATAGTCTGCGTAATTAACTCTTAGTGCTCCTTTTTTAGAAAAGAAGAATTTGAACATGCTTTTAAATGTAGATAATTTCCAAAATTGCTTGTCATGTTTTAACATCTTGATTGCAATTCTTGTAATTACAAAAATTAAATCAATCAATGCCAATTTCATTACAATCCTCAAAACTTTATTTGAACCATTGATTGTTTGATAAACATCGTGTGATACTGATTTATGCTCAACCTCTTCTAAACTATGCCACTTCCACATATCTACTACTGGATTATCTGATTTAAGAATTTTACCTTTTAAGATATTGGTACCCATTGTTGCTGTGATATGTTCTATTGCAGTTGTTATTGCTAATCGTGTTTTGTTGTCTACTTTATCTGTATAGGATTTTTCTAAACTTTTTACAAATATGCTTTCTAACTTTTCTAAGTCATACCCCTTAAGCTCACATAATAGTTGGTTGTATTTGATGTGCTCTCTTGTATGTGTTGCCTCTTGTATGCAGAACATACGAATCTCTTCTGACATATCCTTTAGTCTAACGTCTTCTTTGAATGCACGAACACTATTCATAAAAAACTTCTCACCTTTTGGAAAACAGAAACTTAAAGCATTTAAAACTGCAGTTAAAAATGCATCATCGTTAGCCCAGTTTGAAGATAAGTGTTTCTTCAGTTCAAACGAAGGGTCTCTTTTAATCATCGTCATAATCTATTCCTCATAAATCGCAACATAGAATAGCAATTATGGTCATATATAAGAGAGATATTTTAAGTCATAATAGAGATGTTTTAATTCATCAATATTTTAATTATTATGTTTACAAATGTTAAATTCATCAAATAGAAACTTAAATCTCCTAGTAGATAAACTATTAGATATATCCAGAGAGTCAGGTTTCACAACTGAAGATATTATCAAGAACGCAAAAATAGATTTAAACAAACCAATACAAGAAATTGATTTACCTAGAATCATTGACTATGCCTATAACTATACTAAAGATGAAGCTTTAATGATAAAGCTAGGTCAAAGAGTAGATGTAACCTATTTTGGATCTTTTGGTTTTGCGCTCATGAGCTGTTCAAGTCTTTCAGAAGCTATAAAATTAATTAATAGGTATCAGTTATTGCTAGGAACTGGGATTAATTTTAATGTTTTATCTGACTCACATAACTCTCAATATACTCTAAGAGTTTCATTAAGTGTTTTAAGCAATCTGCAAAAAAAATTATTAACTGAGCTAATAATATCTCAATCAATTTACCTTCTTAAGACTATTTTAAATAACGATAAATTAAAATTTACAATAAGTTTTCAACATGAGGGAATAGATAAAAAAGAGCTTTATGAATCGATACTAAAGTGTAATGTAAAATTTAATCAACTACATAATGAAATATCTGTTCCAATTGATTTAAGTAAAGAAAAACTAGTTGCTGCAAACTCTGCAGTTCATATTATTTATGAAGAACAATGCGAAAGACTTTTACGAGATTTGAACAAAGTAGAAAACTTCTCCGCTGCTACGAGAAGAATGCTACTTCAAGCTGGGGATGATTTACCTGATATAAAAAAAGTTGCCTTCAAACTTCATATGAGTGAAAGCACACTGAGAAGAAGATTAAAAGAGGAATCTTCAAGTTACAGAATTATTTGCGATGAAGTTAGAGATGTTCTAGCAAAAAAATATCTTACTACAACTAATTTAACTATTTCAGATATAGCCATGTTACTAAATTATAGTGAAGCAGCTAGTTTTAGAAGAGCTTTTGTAAGATGGAATAAGGTTACTCCAAACGATTATCGTCATTCTAATAGCTAAAAGAATATAATACCGTTTATGCGCCTGTAGCTCAGTTGGATAGAGTACTTGGCTTCGAACCAAGGGGTCGGGAGTTCGAATCTTCCCGGGCGCACCATATATAAAAAACCCCTCATTTGAGGGGTTTAAGTATCAATGATTCCGGGGAGCTAAATGTTTAGCTAGGTCATTGAAAACTAGTAATTAACAGTAAAGCTTATACCAGTTGTTCTTGGTGGTCCGCTAAACCATGATATGGTTCCAAGAGTTGTTGTTATATCTCCAAAGGAAGCATATCTATATTCTTCATCTGTTAGGTTATCAATGAAGAAGCTTACCTGAGCTTTCTCACTTAACATTAAATTAATGTTTAAATTAGCAAGTGTGTATTCAGGATTTGTAATCTGATTAGGTCCACCGTTAGCAGCGCAACCTTCATATAATGGTATAGGACCACAATTTAAAGGGTTCTCTGACATGATATCATCGCCGACTGTATTAGTCCTTAATACGGTAACTGCAGGTATTTTTCCAATCATACCCTTATGTGTAAGAGATATATTACTCGAATCATTTTGGCCGCTGACATTATATTCTAGATCCGATGCAGGATTATCACCCTCAACATGGCCAACTGAAACGGCTAAAACTAATGATTCAGTCAAGTCATATGAAATATCAAATTCATACCCTGACATCTCTACGGTAGGTTGTATGGTATTTATAACAGTTGATTGTCCATTTGCATCAATAGCTGATGAGACTACTGATTTATTAGAAAAATCTTGATCGAATACAGCAGCACTCAATCTTAGCCTTCCATTCATAAATGAAGATTTGGTACCAAATTCAACTACTTCGGTTGTTTCAGCTTCAAGAGTTTTTGCACCAACTCCTAAAACTGAATTATTAGTATTTCCTGGCATATAGCCCTCACTATATGAGGCATAAATCATATTCCCATTATCAAATGTATAGTCAGCAATAAATCTCATTGAGTCATTATCATAGGTTCTCTCGATTGAACAGTATCCTGTTCCTCCGGTAAGAGGATTTGAGAATGAGCCATAAATAGGATCACATTTTGATGCATGATATCTTGCTCCAGGAGCTGGGGCAAAAGAAATTTCCCAAGCATCCTTTCCAGCATCCATATATGGAGCTGTTAGATTTGCAAGTCCTATTAATGCAGGATTTATACTTGTTAAAGCAAATGCATGATAAACAGGATTTAAATTCATTCCGCCTTCAGGATAAACAGCTCTGATATCAATACCTTTAATATCTTCAGAAGATCTATAACCTAAAGTAAGGTTAACACTATCAGTTAAAGAATATACAACTTCTCCATATACAGCTTCAGATATCGCACTTGAATGAACATATTCAACACCACTTGAGTTTTGAAATAGAGCTACCTTTGCAATATCAGCTATATTTATAGGAAGTCCAACCAGCGGGGCTGGTGCCTGGCCTGGGCCAATTAGTTGTGATGAAGCTTCAAAACCAGCTGCACGTATTGTTGGGTTGACCATATTACCATCAACATCAGACTCAAAGTAACCAAAAGCATATTGAAGTTTACCTTCCATAGCTAGGCCATTAAATCTAATCTCTGTGGTTGAGCCGTCTGTATCCTGAACTCTTGGACCTACAAGAGTTATATCAGGAAAGTCATACCTACTAGCTCCAGTTGCCCAACCTGTTTCCTGATCGTCATGTTTTGCAGTTGCATGAATAAATGTAAGAGTGCTATCAGACCCAAGGTCATAAGTAAGTTTTAAAAGAGTCTTATCTAAATCTAAATACGAATCACCAAAAGTAGAATCATGATATGAATCATAATGACCTGTAGCATTACAATCCTCAACAGCTCTAGTTTTCATATCATTTGGTATAAAGTTTAATGCCGGTCCGCCAGCTAACATTGGTGAATTTGTATAGACTTCACAGTTAGCATAAACAGCAGTCCCAGATGAATCAAACATAGAATATGTATACAAAAGATTTAAATCTTCAGTAATATCTACTGAGAGCATTGCTCTAAATGTCTCATTATCAATGATGCCGCCATCATCACCAAAACCATCAAGGTTGTTTATATAACCGTCTTGTTTTTTTGTAATTCCAACAACCCTCAAGGCTGCATTAGAAGTTAGAGGTAAATTCACCATTGCTGACACAGAATTCAGATTTCTTTGCCCCATAGAAACTTTCACTGTGCTATCAAATTCACCAACAACTGGTAAATTATTGTTAACTAAAATTGCACCAGATGATGTATTTTTTCCAAAAAGTGTTCCTTGAGGTCCTTTTAGAACTTGAAGATTAGCAACATCAAAAAGATCAAATAAAGATCCTTGAGGCCTAATCATATATGCATCATCAACATATAAAGCAATTTTATTATCCCATTGGATGGCTCCTCTGGATGAGCCCATTCCTCTTACACTTACGTTAGCAACACTTTGATTGTTTGCAGATTTTTGAAAATTAATATTAGAAACAATACTTGGAAGGTTTTCCATATTGGCTATACCTTTCTCTTCTAAGTCTAATCCTGTAAAAGCACTAATTGCTATTGGAACATCAGTTACAGATTCTTCTGTTCTTCTTGCTGTAGTAATCACTTCTTCTATTGCATCCGCTGATTCAGATGATGAATCTTGTGCTTGAATTGTAAATACTGATAGTGAAAGAACTACAAAAAATAGTCTATTAAGTTTAAATTTGAACATCATTATATTCCCCCTAATGATTAACATTCTTAAGTTATCATTAATGAGCCTTTTCTAAGGGATAAAAACGTTCATATATAGGGATTTTTAAGTTCAGTATTTATTAGAAATATATATAAATATGTATAGTTTTTTAATTGATAGGTTCTATTGGGCCGTTGAGTGAAGTCCATTCTGAAAAACCACCAAGGTTTAGAACTTTTTTATAACCATTTTTAATTAGCTTATGTCCAACAAGGGCTGATCTTACCCCTACTGCACAGTAAACCAAAATAGTTACATCCTCATTGTTATTTAGATGATTCTTTATTAATGAATGATCAAAATTAGCATCAATTATGCTTTTGGGTATATTAACTGCATTTTTAATCAACCCTGTTGCTTCTATCTCAGAGGTCTCTCGAACATCTATTATTAAAGTATCCACTGTAGAGATAATATTATTTGCTTCTTCAAAAGACAGTCTTGGAACATGGTCATTGGCTTCTTGGAGTAATTTTTGAATATCAGTTTCGTTCATAACTAAGCTTTAGTATTTACAGAATTAACATACCCTTTTTTATTTGAATTAGAAAGATAAATTCCAATAAGGACGACAAAACATCCAATGACAATAGTTGAAGTTATAAGTTCATCTAAAAATATAGCTCCCCAGATAATACCAAAGACAGGAAGAAAGTAAGCAACAGTTGAAGTTTTTACAGCACCAATTTTATCAATTAATCTTACGTACCCAATGAAGCCCAAACCGGTTGAAATAGCACCAAGCCAAATAGCAGATGAGATGGCAGCTGCTGAAGGTATTGATTCTGGAAGGTAAAAAATAGTTACAGGTAACATAATTACAGCACTAAATATAATCGACCACCCTATCAATACCATTTTATTAGCGTTAACAGAATTTTTTTGTATATAAACTGTAGAAAACGAATAGAAAAAAGCAGCCAGTAAAGCAGACAAGCTTGAAATTAAAGTAGTATTAGAATTTTGCGGATTTACAAGAATGAACACACCAATAAAACCAATTACTAAACCACATAATTGTTTTAAAGTAACATTCTCACCTATCCATAGATAAGCAATCATCATGGTATTAAATGCAGTAGTTGCATTTAATATGGCTAATATATTTGAGTCAGCACCAAAACTTGCATATGAAAATAATGTAAAAGGAATAGCGTTATTCATTACTGCTAATACCAAAACTTGTTTCCATATTGGTTTTAGTAGATGAATGTATTTATTTCTTAAAAGAATGGGTAAGAAAATTAATGAAGCAATAATTAATCTTGTGTTAACTAAAGCAACAGGTCCAAACTCTGGTGTGGCAACTTTAATAAACATAAAAGCGCTTCCCCAAAGAGCACCTAAAAAAGTTAATAGTATCCAGTACCTTATTTCCATATTAAAAAGATAAAAAAACCCCCAAGAAAACTTGGGGGTTATAAAAAAATCTAGTTTAATTGCGACTGCAATTTAGAACTAGTCGAAAACTTACAGATTACCTCGTGTCAAAAGGTGAATCCTCCGTTTCCTGTTATTAAATAAATACTAATAGGACCACCTCCATGTTCAGGGTAATAATAAAAATGCTAAACAGTCCCCTTAAAAAACCACTTAACAAGACACCCTCTTAAATTATATACAGAAAAAAACCTAAATAAAGAAATTTTTTTTTATAAAAAATTAGAATGAAAATTCCATTTGAGCCTTAGGTTCAATAGGATCTGATGTAAGGACTTTATTATTGATTTGACTACTAATGAATTTATCAAGTTCATTAACATCATTATTAAAATATTCAAATGCTAAAGTCTTTTTAATTGATGATTTATCTACTGATGATAAGTATCTTTCAACAATAGGATCAAGGTTGTTTAATTTTACTACGTTATTCATAATGAAATTATACTGTATAAATATACAGTATACAACAATTTAGTCTTCGTGAACTTTATAGAGTCTTCTTTGTTGCAGTAAATTAAATAAAATAATTAAAAAAATTATGAAAACAGTCGAGCCAAGCATATCGCCAATAAAGAATCTTGCAATTACTTCAACACCAATATTTACTCCATTGATGATTGAAAGAACTAAGTTAGTAAATATTGAATTAAATAAAGCAGATATAATAATTACAAAAATAAGGAATTTATAATTAGCAAAATTAACCTTTTTAAGAATGTTGTAATTGAAAGTAGAAACTCTAGACCACTTTACAATTTCAACAGCAACTACTACTGATAGCAAGGAAGATATGCTTGCAAAAGTCCAGTAGTCTAAATATTGATCACCCCAAACAAGAGTTGGCCCAGTTATTTCTGCTGCATAAAGTGCTGGCAAGGATCGAGCACCAAAGAAACAATAAAATATAACTCTACAACCATGTGGTAAATAAACTAAGCTACCAATCCACCCTTTGTCTAAGGTAGCAAAAGTAATAGATGACCATAGAGTGTAAACAAGCATTGATGCTATATAGGTAATTAAAGAGACTTGAATAAAATATTTCATTTATTAAAAGTTTTTTGAAAAAATTAAGCTGTAATTAAATCTAAAAAAACCTCTCTTCTATCTGTATGTGACTGTATTAATCTGACCATTTTTTTATCTTCAAAAGCTTTAATGGCTTTGTAGACTGTAGAACGCGAAAAACCTGATGATTCAATTACATCAGAAATATTACATTTACCCTTGTTATGTACTTCATAGGCAATGGTATAGTAAATTTTTTTCTCAGTTTCATTGAATGAAACAAGGTTTAGATCTCGATCAAGATTTTGTAACATCTGAAGAAGATTAGCTAGTTGTTCAATATATGTTTTACTCATACACATAATATATAACTGATGAGATTTATTAACAACAGTAATCTAATTTTATTAATTTTTTTGAGTTAGCATTAATTTCGTCTGTAATTTAAAAGCTATTACTGCAAACAATATAAATAATAATGAACCAATAATATCACCTGCATAAAACCTTGCTATAACTGCAACATTAATTGGAATTTGATTAAGTTGTGATAGGACAAGATTGGTAAATATTGAATTAAAGAGCGCTGATAGAATTATAACAAATACTATATATTTATAATTATTAAAATTAACTTCCAGAAAGATATCAGATGGTTTAAAGCTAGCTATTTGGGTCCATTTTATTAACTCTGCAGCCAAAAGAACGCATAAGATTGATGTAATTGATCCTGCATACATGTAAGTCATATCGGTATTTGGCCATTCTAATAATTGCCCAGTAAATTCAGCTAAAAATAATGCTGGTACAGCTTTGTATCTAAAAAAACAAATAAACATGACCTTACAGCCATGTGGTAAATATGCAAGACTTCCGATCCAGGCTTGAGGTGACTGTTGTGTAAGACCTGACCAAAAAGAAAATACAAAAATAGTTATAAAGTAAACAGTTATAGAAATTGCTAAAAAATTTTGTAGCTTAAAGCTGTTCATCCTTGAATCATATAAGTCATCTCAGCCATATACAACTATTAATTTAAAATGGCGGAGAGACGGGGATTCGAACCCCGGAACCAGTTGCCCAGTTACTACCTTTCCAAGGTAGCGCAATCGACCACTCTGCCATCTCTCCGAAAACGCATTCTACAATACTTTGAAATGAATTTTATTGATTGAATGCTCTGAAATTTTTAAAAAATAAAGTCTTTTTTGAAGATCTTATTGGATTAATATCTATGCCACCCCTTCTTAAAAATCTACCACAAACTTCAATATTTTCATTAGGAAAATTTTTACTCAATTTAGAAAAAATATTTTCAATACATTGCTCATGGAATTCACCGCTCTCTTTAAATGATGATAATAATTTTCTAAGCCATTTAGTTTCAATTTTTGCAGGAGTCAAAATATAAATTTTTGCAAAATCTGGTTGAGAGGTAACAGGACAAATTGAGCGAAAGCCATCAAAACAAACTGGATGATTTTTTTTTGTATATTTTCTTGTTGTAGTATTTAAATTTAAGGAGCTAGGTTCGACTTGAAATTTTTTTACAAATTTTAATTCGATTCTAGATGAAGACACTTTAGAAAGATCTTTTGCAATTTTTGTTAGAACATGTCTATCACTTAGAAAAGTTTTTTTATAAAAAGAATTTAAGTAAAGTTTGAGAGATTTCGACTCTATAATAAATTTAGATGATGCGGGTATCTTTATCTCTAAGACTTTTAACGTTGGTTGTTTATTAACATCTAAATAACTAAATTCATATGCATTCCAAAAATCATAACCAAAACTTTCTGAACTCCTAATTCTTTCAATTGGATCAAGAATCTTATATCCAATGGCTGGCTTAGAATTATTTTTTCCTAGATGTTTGGTTTTCATTGCCTTATACCTGTTCCCTTTTTAAGAAAATATAAACATGCCCCTGTTAAAACACATATAAATATTACAATCATTCCAAGAGAAAAAGAGATGGATACATCACTCACACCTAACATCCCTTCTCTAAATGTATTAACAACATAAAGCATTGGATTTGCCATAGAGATAGACCTCCAAACATCAGGAAGAATATTGATTGAATAGAAAACACCGCCCAAATAAATCAAAGGTGTCAGAATAAAAGTTGGAATAATGGAAATATCATCAAAGCTATCTGCAAAGACAGCGTTAATAAATCCCATCAATGAAAATAATATAGATGTTAAAAATAATACTGTTACTGTTAGCACAGGATTAGCAACTGTGAAATCTGGATAAAATAATAAGCTTACACCAAATACAATTATTCCAATTAACACACCTCTACACACACCCCCTAAAACAAATCCTAAAAGAATGGCCCAATTAGGCATTGGTGAAATTAATAGCTCCTCAATTGATTTTTGAAACTTAACTGAGTAAAAAGACGAAACTACATTATTGTATGAGTTTGTAATAACTGAAAGCATTATTAAACCTGGGATCATATACTGAATATAATCAAAGCCATCCATTGAACCAATTCTTGGACCAATAAGTGAACCAAATATTACAAAATATAAAGACATGGTAACCGCAGGAGGAACAAGGGTTTGAACCCATATTCTTAAGAACCTTCTCACCTCTTTAACGGTTAAAGTCCAAAGAGAAACTGATACATTAAAATTAGTTTTCATTAGCATTAACCATTTCTATAAATAGCTCTTCGAGTCTATTTGCTTCGTTTCTCATTGATTTTATTTTTATATTTAATTTTGTTAGCTCAGAAAAAAGAGCATTAATTGATCTATCTTTATTAACAGCAGCGACAAGAGTCAAAGGGTCTTCTAACTTTAATGGAAAGCCCTCAATTACTGGTACCTCTTTAAGCGGTTGATCTAGATCAAAAACGAAACCTTGCACATTAAGCGTTCCTAACAAATCCTTCATACTGGTATTTGCTACTATGGTACCTTTATCTATGATGCCTATATTTCTACACAATTGTTCAGCCTCTTCAAGATAGTGTGTGGTTAAAATAATAGTTGTTCCGTTTTTATTTATTTCTTTTAAAAATGACCACATTTCTCTTCTTAACTCAATATCAACACCTGCTGTTGGTTCATCTAAAATCAAAAGTTGCGGCTCATGAATTAGTGCTTTTGCAATCATTAACCTTCTTTTATAACCGCCTGATAAGGTTCGAGCTTGATCATTTCGCTTATCCCATAAGCTTAATCTTTTAAGAATATTTTCAACTTTAGGCATTGCTATGGACTTAGGTATTCCATAGAACCCAGCTTGGGTTACTACTATATCTAAAACTTTTTCAAATTGAGAGAAATTAATTTCCTGAGATACAACCCCCAGCATTGATTTTGCTTTATTTAAATCAATATCTATATCATTACCAAAAACTGAGACATTTCCAGCAGTCTTTGTAACAAGTGATCCTATTATTCCAATGGTCGAAGACTTGCCAGCTCCATTGGGACCCAGCAAAGCATAAAAATCTCCTTTTTGAACTTTTAAATCAATACCTTTTAAAGCAACAACATTATTGTCATATACTTTTTGTAAGTTATTGATCTCTAGTGCAAATTCAGCCATTTTCTATATCTTTATTGTCGACTAGTGCATAACTTAAAATGAGTCCAATCAATATTCCTAACCACATGTACTCTCCACCAAAAGCAATCAAAACTGCAGTAACGAGAGATACTGCTTTTTCAGAGTTTTTAGTAGCTAGTGACATAGCAATGTATGAACATGCGAGACCGGTTAAAATGAGAGTCACTCCCAATGCTACAATCATTAGTGGTTCCATAACATCAATAAATGGAACTACGAAAAATAGAAAAGGAATTCCCATTAAATAATAAGAATGGATACCATCAAACAATGAATCCATAGCTTCTTTTCCTTGTTTCCACCTTTCGATAATCACTACATGAACACCAGTCCATAAAGCGCCCTGAGTCGGGAAAAAAGGGTTAACTATAGCTCCTATTGCATTTCTAATGCCAACACTGTTATGAGATCTATTAATATCAATATCTATTATTTCATCTGGTCTTTTTTCTTGACCCTCTTTAATAACTTCTATGCCTGTAACAAAATCACCAAAAAGTAACAGATAACCAATAATCACCAGAGGCAATACTTCTAAATACATCTCAGTTGGTGGAAAGCCAATTGATAATGGTGATGTTTGAGAATACACATCTCCAACTGCAGGGACGGCCAAACCCCATTCTATACTCCAACTAATTTCACCGGTAATATAACCTACAATTGCTGCAACTATAAAACCAGGCAGTAAACCTAATGATCCAATAAGAGCAAGTATTTTATTATTTTGAGCTAATCTTTTAAAAGGCTCTGAAAAAGTTGTAATAGTACAAATTAGTAAAGCAGAGATCATAGATACTGGTGCATTACCAATATATCTATCAAAGTCACTAAAGAAAATTTGATAGAACGCTGCCAGAGCAGCACCTAAAATAATTCCGGATTTTAGTCCGTTTGGAACCTTTTCTACAATTAGTTTCCCAATACCTGTTAAACCCAAAATCAAAACAAGCAGAGTGAACTCAATTGCCATTGCAGACATATAATGAAAAGTCTCAACTTGATAAACTCCATTAAACATACCTTTTGTTATAAAAAAACCTATGACTAATGGTAAGGCTGGGGTTATCCATCCGGCAGCCATTGGTTCACCAAAAATAATGGGGCTTGAGGTAATTAAAAAGCTAGCTATAAAACAAGCAGCAATCGCCTCATCTAGAGACAATCCCAGCGCCATCCCAACAGGCGCAGCTGCAAGCGCAGTAGCTCCAGATATGACTAAGCCTTGCAAAAACTCTGCAGTTAAAAGTTTAGTGTGTATGAAAGGAATCCTTAATGTAAATGGACCCCATTTTATTCCGTTTTTATTCATATTATTTCCCCTATAATCATTTTGATAATTCAGCCATTCCCTCTTCTAAACCTTTTAGTGTTAAGGGATACATTCTGTTATCAAATAAATCTCTTAAAATGCATACTGATGATGTGTAGTCCCAGTGATCATTAGGAACAGGATTTAGCCACGCCATATTATCAAAATGTTCTGACAACCTTTTAATCCAGACATGACCAGCTTCTTCATTCCAATGTTCAATGCTACCACCAGGATTTGTTATCTCGTATGGCGCCATAGTGGCGTCTCCGACAACAATAACTTTATAATCTGAAGAATATTTATTAATCATATCTTGAACTAAAAATCGTTCTTGTGAACGTCTTAAGTTATCTTTCCAAACAGATTCATAAATACAATTATGGAAATAGTAATACTCCAAATGTTTAAATTCAGTCTTAATGGCAGAAAATAACTCTTCACATAATTTTATGTATGGGTCCATTGACCCACCAACATCAAAAAGCACTAACACTTTTACAGTATTCGATCTTTCCGGGACCATATGTATGTCTAAATATCCTGCATTTTTAGCAGTAGACTTTATTGTCCCATCCATATCTAGCTCCAAATCATTACCTTGACGGGCAAATTTTCGAAGTCTTCTTAGGGCCATCTTAATATCTCTTATGCCAATAATTATTGAGTCATCTAAATTACTATATTGTCTTTGTTCCCAAACTTTAACTGCACTTTTTTGACCGCCCTCTCCACCAACTCTTATACCCTCAGGATTTTGACCTCCATGTCCAAATGGAGATGTGCCATTGGTACCAACCCATTTATTACCGCCCTCATGTCTTTCTTTTTGTTCTTCTAACCTTTTTTTAAATTCTTCAAGTAACTTATCCAGACCACCAAGTGATTTAATTTTCTTTAACTCTTCTGGATCTAACTCCTTTTCAAAGGCCTTTCTTAACCAATCTTCAGGAATTAATGCTTGAAATATATCCTCAAGCTTTTCAATACCCTTAAAGTAAATATCAAAAGCTTTATCAAATTTATCATAATGTTTTTCATCTTTTACCAAAATCGCTCTAGATAAATAATAAAAATCATCAATATTTGCATAAACTAATTGTTTTTCTAAGGCTCCTAACAAATCAAGCAGTTCTCTTAGAGTGCAAGGTACTCCAGAAGATCTAACGGTTTGAAAGAGATTGATTAACATTTATTTATTAGCAGCTTCTCTTCGCGACATAAATGCAAGACGCTCTAATAGCTGAACATCTTGTTCGTTTTTGAGTAATGCTCCATATAAAGGTGGTATAGCTTTTGATGAGTCTGCATTTTTTAATATTTCATCAGGCATATCGTCTGATAAAAGAAGCTTCAGCCAATCAATTAATTCAGAGGTGGATGGTTTCTTCTTTAAACCTGGTATTTTTCTTAAATCAAAAAATATTTCGAGTGCTTCATTTACAAGCTTCTTTTTAATTTTTGGGTAATGTACTGAAACAATTTTATTCATAGTATCTCTGTCAGGGAACTGAATATAATGAAAGAAACATCGTCTTAAAAAAGCATCAGGTAATTCCTTTTCATTATTTGAAGTCATCACAATCAAAGGTCTATGCTTTGCCTTAATTGTTTCACCTGTTTCATAGCAAAAGAATTCCATTCTATCTATTTCTTGAAGCAAATCGTTTGGAAACTCAATATCTGCCTTATCTATCTCATCAATTAATAAAACAACTTGCTTTTCCGATGTAAAAGCCTCCCATAGCTTCCCTTTTTTAATATAATTTTTAATGTCTTTTACTCGCTCATCTCCAAGTTGAGAATCTCTTAGTCTTGTTACAGCATCATATTCATATAAACCCTGTGAAGCCTTTGTAGTTGATTTAATATGCCACTCAATAAGCTCCATATCCAAAGCTTTTGCAACTTCTACTGCAAGCAAAGTTTTACCTGTCCCAGGTTCACCTTTTATTAATAAAGGTCTCTCAAGTGCCATTGATGCATTAACGGCCATACTTAAATCTTCAGTAGCAATATAATTTTTGGTTCCTTTGAATTGCATAATTCTTCCTTTTAATTAGATAGTTTTTCTTCTGACTTTAGTATTCTAGTGAGTTGTCGACTTGAAGCAACTAAATTCTCATTTAAATCCCAAATATTACAGTCTTGTTCAAAAAAACCTTTGTTAATATCTTTTGCAATAAAATCAGCAAATAAGATTTCGGTAGTGGGCATTTGTCTTATATGGGTAGTCAAGCTATATGTCGGTATCCAACCCAAAGGTCCGTATTTATTTGATACAACAGGTGGTGCCACATCTACATAGAATGATAAAACATACTGATCAGGTATACCCCCATCCATTTGCATGTATGATGAACACCTAGCTTCTGCATCATCTGCATCTATATCTCTATCCCACCAAGCATGATGTGGGTGAATAGTACAGCTTAGTTGATGAATAAATGAAGGAGTAAAACTTGGTGATATTTTGTCATAATTTAAATCTTTATATTCATCTCTTGAAAATTCTTTAATAATTTTAGGTGGGTTTGTCTCTAACGCGTCATATCCCTTCATATGTTCAAAGTCTGAGCATATAGCATTGAATACGGTACATATCTTCCCATCTTGTAAAAGCTTAACAATGCCTGATGATGTTCCCCTAGATACTTTAAATATCTCAACCTCTAACAAAAAGTGCTTTGCTTCAATCCTATCTAAATATTGTATCGATGAGCTAATTGCTACTGAATGAGGCACCGATGATGTTAATGCCTTATGCATAAGTGCATTTAAATAACCACCATGAGGAGTTTTGCCAACAAAATATCTAGAATCAGGGTTAATGCTATAAGTATTATCAGAAATAGTTTCTAATAACAAAGCATTTTGAAATTGATCAAATTGATTCATGATTCATCAATTTTAGTTCATAATTCCTTTTAATAAAAATTATGTACACCATATGAATAACCTATTTGATATAGCTTGTAACTTTTCAAGCGATCGTTTTGATAAAGATTTAAACGAAGTTATTCAAAGAGCTAAAAAAAATAATGTAACAAAATTTTTAGTAGTATCAGCTTCTCTTAATGATGCTGAAAAAGTTTATAGAATTTATCAAGATAACAAAGATTCATGTTTTTTTACTATTGGGGTTCATCCCCATCATGCAAATGAATTTGATTCGTTATCCTCTGAAGAGATGATGAAACTTATTGAAGAATATAAACCTCATAGCATTGGAGAAACTGGGTTAGACTTTTTCAGAAATATATCATCATATGAAGAACAACTATATGCATTTGATGAGCAAATTAAAATTGCTATAGAAACTAATCTACCATTATTTCTGCACCAAAGAGATGCTCATGAAGATTTTATGAAAATTATTTCAAAATATAAAAAAGATATTTCAAAGGCTGTTGTCCATTGTTTTACTGGAACGCAAAAAGAATTAGATGACTATCTAGAGATGGGATTTCATATTGGTCTCACTGGCTGGATATGTGATGAGAGAAGAAATGTAGATTTAAGAAAATCCTTGATCAATATTCCTATTGAAAAGCTTATGATTGAAACTGACTGTCCGTATTTAATTCCTAGGAATCTTAACGATAAACCAAAAAATAATAGGAATGAGCCCTCTTATCTTCCTCATATTGCAAGCGAGATAGCTAGCCTGGTTAGAATTGATATAAATGAACTGGCTAATGCAACATTTCAGAACAGTATGAATTTTTTTAAATAAAAGCTTTTCTGTCTAAATTATATTCTTTACAGATATCATCAACGTCAGAACCAACTTTTTTGGAATTATGTTTTATTGATAATTTATCAACAGAAAACCTTGGAGCCGGTGCCGGTTGATTAAATCCATCTATATCAATAAATGCATTCCTTGCAATATTATGATCATCTTCTTTAGCTTCATCCATATTTAATATTGGAGTCACACATCCATCAGTATCAGAAAAAATATTTACCCAATGATTTCTTGTCTTAGATTTAATTTTTTGTGCGATTAAATCTTTCAATTCTCCCCATATTTCTTTATTCATTTGGTCTTGAAACTTAGGATCATCTAATTCAAGCTTCTCTAATAAAATTGAATAAAATTGTGGCTCTATAGATCCAACAGCAAGATACTTATTATCAGAACATTCATAAGTATTGTAAAAATGTGATGCTCCATCAAGAAAATTAGATTCTCTTTCATCTTTCCAGTAACCCATTTCTTTTAATGAATAAAAAAAACTCATTAAAGATAGGCTTCCATCAACCATTGCAGAATCAACCACCTGACCTTTTCCAGTTTTTATCGAATTTATAACAGCGGCAAGTATTCCCATAGCAAGCATCATGCCCCCACCACCATAATCACCCACCAAGTTAAGTGGTATGGCTGGATTTGAATCTTTTTTTCCTATTGCATTTAGTGCTCCAGATAAACTGATATAGTTAATATCATGTCCAGCTTTTTTAGACATAGGCCCATCCTGACCCCACCCCGTCATTCTTCCATAAACCAAAGCTTTATTGATCTTCAAGCACTCTTCGGGACCTAGTCCTAATTTTTCCATAACCCCTGGTCTAAAGCCTTCAAACAAAACATCGACTGAAGAAATTAATTTGAGTATTTCTCTAACTGATTCAGGATTTTTTAAATCTGCAACGATGGATCTTTTTGATCTGTTATGGATGTCAAATTTATTATGAGAATCTTTATCACCGATTCTGCTGAGTCTGATTACATCAGCACCCATATCTGCAAGGAGCATTCCACAGTATGGGCCAGGACCAATACCTGAAAACTCTAAAACTGTTACACCCTTTAATGGACCCATTAGAATATATTATTGGAAAACTTTAAATTTAACCAACAAATTTGGAAGAAGAGACAATGAGGAAATAAAGGCTATTAACATAGCCAGCGCAGTAAATATTCCAAAAAGTTGAGTTGGAAAAAAGTTAGACAATGACAATATCGAAAAGCCAGTTGCAATTGTAGCTGCGGTATAAAAAATAGCTCTTCCTGTAGTTGTATGAGCATTTTGTAAAGCCATCTCAATTGAATTAGTAATTTTAATTTCTTTTTTATATCTGTAAATATAGTGAATAGTATTATCTACAGCCATTCCAACACTTATTGCTGCAACAGTTATAGTCATAATGTCTAATGGAATTTTTAACAATCCTAGGGTGCCCACAACAGAAGAAGCAACAAAAATATTTGGTATTAATCCAATAATCATTATTTTAAATGACTTAAAGATTAACAAGAGCATTAAAGCAATGACACTAAATACTAAAAGCAAAGAACCTATTTGTGATTGAAACAAAGATTGCAGCATATTGTTATAAAGAACTGCTAATCCAGTAATCTCAAACCTATCTTCTGATAAATTAAACTTTGTTATCAAATCATTATTAATTTTTTCAAGTAACTGATTTCTATTAAGATTTTCAGCTGATTCATTGACTCTTGTCGAGATTCTTACAATTGAATCATCTTTATTTATATATGAGTAAAGAAGTGTCTCTCTAATGTCTTCGGGTAATACAGATCTTAAAAGAGCTAATTCTAGATCATTTAAATCTTCTCCATCATTAATTAGTCTTGCAAGTTTAATACCGCTAGCTACGCTAAGGACTTTACCAATTTCAGGAAGAGAATCTAAATAATCATGAATTTCTTCAAGCTCAGCTAATGAATAAACATTCCACCAATAACCAGATGCGCTGCTACTTTCATCATCAAAAAGACTATCATCAAAAAACTCATCTTCAATTAAATCATCTAAAGCTATAAATGATGGCTCTTTTATTATGATATCTAATGTTGCTGTGCCACCTAAGTTTTGATCAATCTCTAACATTCCTTGATATATTTCAGTTTCCTCGTCAAAGTAATCAACAAATCTATTCTCAACTACCAGCTTTGTTGTTCCAAATATCAGTACACAAAAAACAACACTAAAAGTTAAATAAATATAGGTAGAGTATTTCTTAGAGGTAGCTAAGATTTTATTAGTAATTTTATGAAGCGATAAGTAATCTTTGCTTTTGTTATTTTTAATTAAGCTTAATGAACTAGGCAAGAATGAAAAAGTAAAAATAAAAGCTATAGATATTCCAAATGCCATCATTTTTCCAAATTCAATAACTGGCTTTAGGTCTCCTAAAAGTAATGATAAAAATGCTACAGCGGTTGTAATAGCTGCAAAAAAGCAAGGCAAAAACATTTGATCTACAGCATCTATTAATGATTCATTATTATCTGAAGAGCCTTTTTGTAATTCATTAATTTTTACTAAGACATGGACTGTCAAAGAAATTGTCAAAATTAATAATAAGGCAATAAAATTTGAAGAAACAACGCTTATTTTCCAATCCATATAACCAAGAAAGCCGGCAGTGACAAAGGTTGTTAAAAAAGCATTAGATATTGGGAGTATTACAAACCAAATATTTCCAAAGAAAAGAAATAACATAACTGCAAAAACTGAAGCAACTGCAATACCAAAAACTACAAGATCAGACCTAATATATTCCATCATATCTGAAGTAATCATTGCTGGGCCGCCAAGATACAAAGTCGCATTGTTTCTATGTCCATCAAGAATGCTTCTTATTTCAGAAACTAAAAAAGAATTAAAATTAGATTCGTTATTATTAAGCTGACTAATTCTTTTGTTAATACTATCTAGATCATTTTGTAGTATTGTTTTACTTTCATTAGTTATTGGTTCTTTAGATTTAAGTGTTTCTAAAATTCGATAACGATTTGATATCAATAAGTCATACTCATCATTACCTCTTAAAACAATTTGCATTGCAGTAGTTGAGCCATCTTTGCTAATAATTAAATCCCGATAAATAGGATTATTAATAATTTCTTGTTTCGCCTTACTTAGATCAATACCTTCAGTTGTTAAGTCTTTTAAATTATCAGCAACCTCAGTAAGCCCTACTTTTGGTTGAAAAAAGATTGGGGCATCTAGTAAAGACAAAACCGAATCAACGCCATCTAACTTTGATAACGATTCTTCAATTTGAGAAAGCTGATTTAATGATTGGTATGAAAAAAGTTCGGATTCAGGCTTAAAAGTAACTATTAAAAAACTGGAATCTCCAAACTCCTTCTCGTTTTCTCTGTATGTTTTTAATGATTCATCGCCCTCTAAAACCAGCGCATCCGAAGATGCATCTAACTTAAAATTTGAAATGCCTTGAGATGCAATCAAAATTACCAACACAACAGCAGATAATATTATTAAAGGATTTTTAATAACGAAAATTGAATATTTAGATATTAAATTTTTCATATCATTTTTTATGAGCGCATTCAGGTGAGTCCATGATAGGTGGATTCAATCTAAATTCTTCTTCGTTGAAAGAATGTATAGAAAGAGCATGTATATCATCCATAATAGTACCTAAGTGTTTATAGACAAGTTTATGTCTTTGTATGTGAGATAAATCATTAAAATCGTTACTAACTATGATAATTTTAAAATGACTTTCAGCATTCACTGGAACATTGTGCATAAAACTTTCATTGAGTATCTTTAATGAAGTTAGATTCATGCATTTATTAAGGGTATTAATTATTCTATTTTCAGTAGATCCCTTATTCATAATAAATTCATTATAAATGAATATATTATGGAAACTTATTTTAAAAGAAAAATTAAGGGTAATCGCGACCTAACAATTTGTTATAAAAGAGTGCAAATAAGATTATAACAACAGCCCCCAAAGCAACTGGCATTAACACAAAGGACAATCCCTTACCGCCGAGTATTGCAATAATTGGATTTGCTCCAGCTGGAGGATGAATTGAATCGAAAGTTGCCATAACAAAAACTGCTAGACCCACAGCAATTCCAAGAGAAATAAATGAAGATCCCATTAATGTAAATATTACCACTCCGCTTAAGGCTGATAGTGTATGGCCTAAGAAAATATTCTTTGGTTCTGCAAGCGGACTATCATGAACTGCCATTACTAAAACCATGCTAGCCCCAAAAGGAGGTATTAACCATATTTCTCCATAATCAGAAAAATGAAGATATGAAAGCAAGCTAATACATAAAAATGCACCAAATGCAGATAAAAAATTATCTAATAGAGTTTTTTTATTAAAAATATTTTTCATATTTTAAGATTAACTTATTTTAAAAAAATTAGATATTAACTATTTAAATCACCCATCGTGCGGTTGTTGATTGATTGTTTCAATTAGCAATGAAATTTCTTCCCACTTTGCCCATTCAACAGAATTTAGTATTGCAGCATATTCAGCAGCACGTAACATTGCAATAGTTTGGGCTTCATCTCCATACTGTGTAATTAATGAAATGGCTATTTGTCGAAGGTTTTCTTTCATCTTAAAAAAATATTATCAAGAGATATCGGCTAAAAATAGATTTATACTTATTCTATGAATATATTATGGATTAAAGATGGTAAAAAAGGTCATGAAAAGCAAGTTAAAGTTCTGCTTGATGAAATTTCAAAAAATATAGAAATCAAAATTTTTGTAGAAGATTACTTCATAAGCCCTTCTCAAAGATATCTAGATGTATTTGATCATGCAACAAATTATTTTATGGCAGGAAAAGAAAATTGGCCTCATTTAGCATTACTAAAATATAAAAAACAAGATATAGATATTGTTATCGGTGCTGGGTCAAATGTTTATACTAGAATGGTTTTAATTAAAAAAGCATTAAAAAGAGATTATTCTAAAAATATTAAGGCTATAAGTGTTCTAGTCCCAGGCTTTTTTCAACGTGAGTTTGATATTATTTGTGCTCCCAATCATGATAATCATAAATTACCAAATAGAAGAAATGTTATTTTTTATAACGGGTCTCTTGCCCAGGTTAGCGATCGGCAGCCAGATAAAGAATTAGGTTTCATTGGTATAGGCGGTGAAAACAAGCATTATATTTTTGATCAGAAAAAAATATTAAATCAAATAGAATACATCTTATCGCTTCATTCAAATATGCATTGGGCTCTCTACACATCAAGAAGAACTCCTAAAGAATTAATACAAAAAATAAAGATCTTAAAAAATAAATTTTCTAATTTAGAAATAGCAAAAAATGATATTGATGAAGCAATTAAAAATTCAGCTATCAAGGTCGTGACTCAAGATAGTGTAAATATGGTTTTTGAATGTCTTTCTACAAAAGGTGATACATATTTATTTAATATGAAATTTTTTAAGAAAAATAAAATTATAAACCTTATGCATAATCTTCTTGAAAATAAACAAGTTGGTTATGTGGAATATTCAAAAATGGTTGACGGATTACACAAAATGAAAATGGTTAATAAAAATAAACACAGTGAAATTTTTGCTGAAGTTGAAAAAGTGTCCTTTGAATTGTTAAAAAGAATATCACAATGAAAATAATTGATTTTGATCCGGATGAAATTATATCAAGAACAACAAAAGAGAATCATGCACTGACGGTAGGTAAATTTGAAAAAATTCAAGGATTTGATCTCTTAATAAGATCTTGGGTGGATATTAAAAGAGAGCTAATAATTATTGGTGATGGTCCTGAATACAAAACTCTAAAAGAACTTATTAAAAGCCTAAATTTAGATAATAAAATTAATTTAAAAAATCTTATGCCGCGTGAAAATATCCTTCAAGAATTAGCAAAAGCAAAAGTTTTTATTCTCTCTTCAATTGATGATAGTGGCACTCAAACCGCCTTAGAGGCTCTTGCACTTAACACGCCAGTGTTATCCACAAATGTTGGTTGCATGGACTCAATTTTTCCTGATGAATTTCTTGTAAAACCAAACAATCAAGCAATGCTCAAAGAATTTTTAGATAGGTATGTTGATGATATTGATTTTATAAACCAAAAATCAATTTTTGAGTATGTGTTAGAAGAGTTTTATAGTTAAATTTTAATTAAAAAATTATTCATATCTTAAGGAAATTGCTGGATCTAACTTTGCTGCTTTTCTTGCAGGCCAAATTCCAAAAAATAAACCAACCATAGCAGAGAAAGTAATTGAACCAACTATTGCACTAAAAGGCATTGCAAAAGGCCAATCTTGAAACGAAGCAAGCAAATAAAGAACACTAGTTCCTAAAAATACTCCTATACAGCCTCCAATTACACATAAAAGTATTGCTTCAACAATAAACTGAGACATTATTGCTTTGTGGGTTGCGCCCAAGGCTTTTCTGAGACCAATTTCTCTTGTTCTTTCTGTAACTGAAACAAGCATAATGTTCATAACGCCAATGCCACCAACAACAAGACTTATACCAGCAATACCAGCAATTAATGCTGTGAATATACCAGTTGCCTGTCTTCTTAAATCACTAAATTGACTATAATCATTGATATTGAAATCATTATCAGCACCTGGTCCAATATCGTGTTGAGCTCTTAGGATTCTTTCTATGGACATCATAATTTCATCAACATTTGCATCTTTCTCAACACCAATGTTTATAGAATCTACATTCTTAGTACCAAATAATCTTTGAGCGCCAGTTAATAGAGGAACGTAGAGTTCTTCATCTGGACTTTGCCATCCTGTATTACCTTCTTCTTCAAGAATGCCTATTACCTTATATCCTGTTCCAGCGATAAGAACTTCTTTATCTAAAATATTTTGAGGGCTTGTCTTTAATTCTTTTGGAACAGCAGCCCCCAAAACTACAACTCTTTTTCTTCCAAAATTTTCATCATCATTAAAAATTCTTCCATATTCAACGTCATATCCCCTTACCTTAAAGTGAATAGGTAAGTTGCCTCTTATCCTTTGATTTATATTAGCGTTATTGAATTTTACTTGCCTATTTCTAGAAATATATGGGGATATCATCCAGTTATGCTCTTCATTTTTTTCTAAGGCATATGCATCTTTAATGTCTAAAGGAATAAAGCCCTTTGTAACAGCGCCTCTCCTATTTTGACCCGGACTAACAACAAGCGTTCTTGGACCAAAATCATCAATTTGTTCATCTAAAGCTTTATTGGCACTAGACCCCAAGCCAATTACGGCAATAACAGCTGCAGTGCCAATAATAATAGCAAGGGTGGTTAAAAAAGATCTAACAATATTAGATCTAATTGAAGATAAAGCAGAGATTATTGATTCTTTAAATAGCATTATCCAAAACTAAATGATGCTTGTACTCTTTCTTTAAAGCGCTTTTGATAATCAAATAAGCTTTTGCTGGGTAAAATAAAGATTGAATCATCTTCTTTCAACCCACTCAAAATTTCTACATTAGATAGATCAGATACTCCTATTTTTACCCAAGTTAATTGAGGCCCATCTTTAGAATCCTTTATAACAATAAATTTGTTAAAATTCTCCCCCTCTTGAATTTCAACCAAGAAAGAATCTACAGTGTTTTTTGAAATATTTAAAATACCGGCAGCAGAATAAATATCTTTTCTTGTTCGAAGTGACATTGTAGGAGTGCTTAGAGAAACTTCTTTATTTAAAACTTCGATAACAACATCTGTATTCATACCTAATAAAAGTAGATTTTCATCATTATCTATGTCTATTAATACAGGGAATGTAGTAACATTTTGTTCTATTTTTGCCTGTGGTTCAATTTTAGAAACAACACCAAAAAATTCTTTATCTCTGTATGCCGCAACTTTAATTGATACAACCTGACCTATTGAAACTTTACCTACATCAATTTCATCAACCAATGCCCTAACTCTTACTTTTGATAAATCAGCCATGGTCATAAGAATGGTGCCACCACCAACTGCAGAAGTTGGAGATGATATTACCTGACCAACTTCAACCGGTCTTGAAATAATTGTGCCTTGAACAGGTGATCTTACTATAGTGTCATCTAATGCAATCTTAGCATTTTCATAAGATACCTCCGTCCTAACGAGAGTAGACTTGGCCTGTGCAAAGCCCTCTTGTATATCTTCAAAATCTTTATCTGAAATACTTGCATTAGCATGTAATTCCTTTCCTCTATCAAATTGTGACTTTGCATTATCCAACCTAACTTTCGAGGCCTGAAGATCAGACATGGCTTGATCTAGAATATTTTTTGGAGTTCTTTGATCAATTTGACCCAGAATAGATCCTTTCTCAACAAGGTCTCCCACTTCGGCGCCTAAAAAAAGAATTTCACCAGAAGCCTTTGACTTGATTTCCACTGATGATATAGCCTCTATTATTCCAGATGCTTCTATCGATAATTCAAGTTGTTTAGTAGAAACATTTTCCCTTTTATAAAAAGTAGTCTCTTGTTGAGGTTTTTCATCTGAACCACATGAGGAGATTAGAATTACAAGACCTGCAATGTAAAAAGTATTTTTTAATTTAATTTTCATAATTATTTATATTTTATAATCTGATTCTATTAGTCCATCTTTGATATTTATTATACGCTTTGATTGCCTAGCAATATCTTCTTCATGGGTAATTAATATAATTGTTTGACCTTGTTCATTTAATTCTTTGAATAAATTCATTACATCATCTCCAGTTTGGGAATCCAAATTTCCAGTAGGTTCATCGGCAAAAATTATACTTGGTTTATTAACAAGGGCTCTAGCTATAGCTACTCTTTGTTGTTGTCCACCAGATAATTCGGATGGTGAATGATTTATTCTGTTTGTAAGTCCTACTTTATCAAGAACGTTTTTTGCCATCGTGATCGCATTATCTTCTCTAACACCAGCATATTTTAATGGAAGCATAACGTTATTTAGGGCAGAATTCTTTGCAAGGAGATGAAAAGACTGAAATACAAAACCAATTTCTTTATTTCTAATTCTTGCTAATTCATCATCACTTAAATCATTCACTAAATTATTATTTAAATGATATGTGCCTTCGGTTGGTGTATCTAAGCAACCTATAATGTTCATTAATGTAGTCTTGCCAGAACCTGACGGACCCATGATTGATAGGAATTCACTTTTTTCAACTGATAAATTTATTCCTTTTAACGCTTCAACTTTTTCAGACCCTACCTGAAAAGACCTTTTAAGATTTTGAGTTGATATTATCATTTTAGTTGGACAATTATGATACCAGTAAGTTCATTAATTAAGAATTCTTAATAATATCTTCCACAAAGGAAATCCAGCCTTCTGCTGCTGACTTTGTATCATCTTGATCTAATGCTATGTTAAAAAAATTAATAGATTCATTGAGATTACCAAGTTCATATTGTGTTATGCCCATCAATAACTCTAACCTTCCAGGTGATTTATTCCACCCCAACTTCTTAGCTTCATTAAAATATTTTAATGCTAGTACCCAATTTTCATCTTCGAAACCAAATCTAGCAATCTTAAATGCTATATCTGAGTCTTCTTTAAGTGATAATGACTTCTGAAGCGCTTTTATTCCGTTTTCTCTATCTCTAGCTATAAAATAAGAGTCAGCTAGAAGTTCATAATTTTTATGATCAATTTCTAAAAAATCATTTTTAAAACCATAATCTAGAACTTTTACTGCTTTTTGAGGCAACCCTTTGTATAAGTAATATCTGGCAAGGTCTTTATATTCTTTGCTTTCAACTAATAACTCATTATCAAAAGCCAATTCAAGCCCTGCTAAAGATTCATTGTCTTTATTTTGGGTGTAATATAGACCGCTTACTTGTGTCCAGTATTCTTTTTTTTCAGGATTGATGTATATCAATAACTGGCCTGTTTCTATTGCTTCTTCAATTTTATTAAGCTTTACTGCTAAAGCTAATTCATATCTCAACCAGTCTTCTTCATATTTTAAAGACATATTATTTGCAGAAGAAATATAATCGTATGCCAATTGAAAATCTTCTTCGTAATAATATGAAATACCTATTAAAACTCTATTCTTCGGCGAAAATTCTTGTCCTCTTTTTTCAGCTTCTTTTTTATATTCAAGTAGAACATCTATTACTTTTTTAAAATTTTTTACTTGAAAATAACATTGCGCTAAGTTAGTTCTAACTTGCAGATTTGTTATTAAAGGAATTTTTCTAAATTTTAATGATGCTTCATAGGCGATAATTGCTTGATCATATTTGGCTTGAGTAGCATACAAATTTCCCCATAGTTGGTTAATTAAAGATCTTTCGTAGCTTTGCTCATTAAGAAAATATCTTTTTGATAAGATGCTTAGCTCCTTTTCCGCATTTTCATAATCACCATCTGATAGAAAGTCATTAACTCTTTTGAGATAGCCGTATGTGAATTGACTTATAGAATCTTCAGAAGCATAAATTTTTACTGGCAAAGTCGTTAAAAATATAAATATAAAAGATAATAAAACTTTAAACATTGCACTCAAACTCCACTAATAATTCGCCCATCTGATCAACTGCAATACCATCAATAGTTTTTGGTTTAAATTGCCAACGTCTTACAGCTCTTGCAGCTTCTTTGCTGAAAATATTAGATGGCTTTGCTTGCTTAATAACCACTTTATCTACTCTTCCAGAAGCATTTACATTAAGTAACATTAAAACTGAACCATTTATACCTGATAGAGCAGCCTCTCTAGGGCATCTCGGTGCAACTTTAACAATTGGAATGAGCTGACTAGTTCCAGCTGTTAATCCTTGCATAGCTCCTAAAAACGCACCTGAAAAATCAGTTGGTAAAGAAAAATCAGGCACATCAAAATCAAAGTTATTCATTGGAGGTGGCTTTGAATCATCAAGCTCAAGTTTTGGTTGTGGCGGTCTCTTGGGTTGAGGAGGTTTGTCAGGAAGTGTTCTTGTTCTTTCTTGAAGATTATCATTTTGTTTAATTCTTATAAATTCTACAAAGTTGGGTTTTTTATTTTTTGTATTAGTTTCACCAGACCTTGAAATTAATTCTTGAATTATAAGAAATACAGAAAATGTAATTACAAAGGGAAGTATTACATTGGTGTATCTTCTATATTCACGAATCATTTTTTGCTGCAATTGATATATTTTGAACTCCAGCTAGCCTAATTTGATCCATTGCTTCAACCAGCAACCCTGATCTAGACTCTTTATCGGCTTGTATAATTACTGACCCCTCAGGATATTCAATCTTTAATCTTTCAATATTGGCTCTTACAGCCTTCAAATCTACTCTTCTTTTATCAATCCAGATTTCATTTGTTGCTGTTATAGCAACTAGGATATTTCCTTTTTCATCTCTTTCAGCTGTTTCAGCATTAGGTCTATTAATATCAACCCCAGTTTCTTTTACAAATGATGTTGTCACAATAAAGAAAATTAACATGATGAAAACAATATCCATCATTGGAGTAAGATCTAAATTACCATCCTCGGCCTGTCTTCTATTCTTTCTTCTCAATGTGAATATCCCTCTTTTTTGAATAGCAACGTTGCTTCATTAATATATTTATCAATTCTATAACTAAGATCTTGTCTAAAATACAAACCAAATAAAGTGATAACCATGCTAGCCATAGTTGGTATAGTTGCTTTAGCAACACCTGAAGACATTGCTCTTGGGTTGCCAGTACCTAAAAATGATAAAACTTCAAAAACTTCTATCATGCCGTAGACAGTCCCCAACAAACCAATCATTGGACACATTCCAATTAACCCATCTAGCAATTTAATATTTTGATTAGAAACTCTCTTTAGCTCAGCTATAAAAGTACTATCAACTTGTTTTAAAGAAAGCATTGTAGGAGGATTGTTATTAACAAAATCATTAAATTTATCTTTCAACCATAGATCTCTATCAAAATATAAAAAAGAATATTTATTTATAAAAATTGTAAATATAAGAAATGTTAACAAAAATAATAAAAATAAAACCGGGCCACCTCTTGTAAATAGATCGTCAAGCAAAACTTACACCTTCGATAATAGATAAGAAGCTCTTTCTTCAAGATATTGCAAAATTGTTGAAGATTTTTCAGAAAGATATGTATAAAGACCTAAAAGAGGTGCTGCGACTATTAAACCAAGCATTGTTGTGACTAATGCTTGAGATATTCCTCCAGCCATCTGTTTAGGGTCACCTGTGCCGAATAATGTAATGGCTTGGAACGTTTCAATCATACCAATAACAGTTCCTAATAAACCCAGTAATGGTGCAACTGCAGCAAAGAATTTTATCCAGTTATTACCCCATTCAACTTGTGCAGAGTAATTAACAATAAGTTCATCGATAGAATTTTCTTTTGATTCATTTGATGATGAGCTTTGTGAAACAGCAGTCATTCTACTAATAATAGAGTCGCTATTTTTTTCATCAAGAATTTCTTTGTTGTAAAAGGATAATAAATATAGCTTGTATGATGAGAAAGCTACGCCAATTAAACCAATTAAGATGATTATAAAACCTATTGATTTTCCTTGAGCAATTCTTTCTAACCATCCAGCCTTATCTAAATATAATGACAGCAAAAATCCTCTAGTTGGATCAATAGAAATAGCAGCATATTCATTGGCTTTACCATGTTTCTTAAGTGATTTTGTAACAGAAGATTCTGGTTGACTAGCTAATAATTGAAATGAATTAAGTGATGGTTTTGGTTCTAAAAACTTATTGTTATAAACAGCATTAAATAAACCATAACGTATAACATTTCCAGCAATGCTTTCGCCATTTGGAAGTGTTATTGGAGCATTAAATTTAATAATCTCGCTTCCAGCAACTATTTGATCAAAATAACTTAGCCATAAAGATTCAAAGTCATCTAAATTGTGGACTTTTTTAGAGCCAACCTTTTTAAGAACATCGGGACGATCATTATATTCAAAGAAAGTTACTTCTTTTTCAGAGCTTGCAAGAAGTTCTCCAGCAAACTGACGCGTAACTCCAAAAAGCTCCCCAAGGACACCAATCTTAATTTGAAGACTATCCTCAAGTTCAGCCAAAGTTTTTTCATTTTCTTCGAATGTCTTTTCAAGCCTTTTATTTCTGTTCTGCTCATTAGCAAGTTGAGTTTTAGCTTTTTGAAGCATTTTTTCTCTTTCATCAACAAGATTAATAAACTTATTTAATCTCTCTTTATCTTCAGAAACATATATATCCCTATTTTCTTTAACAATTTCTAGAAGTGCCTTGATTTTATTATCTCTTACTTCAGAAATTGGTATTTCCTCACCCTCTTGTGCGAATAAAGAAATGCTTAAAAATGTAATTACAAATAATCTATTTAATAACATATTACTTATCCTCACTTATTGGTTTCAAAGGCAATGAAATAAAATTAGGAGGTGCCTGTCTATTTGAGATGTCTAATGCATTTTTTATGTCTTTATCTAAATCATTACCAACATGAATCCATCTTTCTTCAAATTCATTCCAGTATCCAGTTTCATCTCCATCCGGGGTTCTATAAAAAAGTCCCAGTCTTCCAAGTCTAAAATAATCTACAGCTATTTCTTGGTCATCTAATGAGATATAGCTTGAGTAATTTTCTATAGTTTTACCAAAATCAGATTCAATTTGATATGCCTCAAAAACCTTTCTATATTTTTCAGCAGTTGTAACATCGGATCGAAGAATTAGGTCGTCAAGATTATTTACTCTATTTATTCTTTCTTCAAGTAAAAAAGGTATATCTAGTTCAATAAACTTTCTTAAAGCATCGATCATTCTTTTTAGTAATGGAAGAATATCAATATTAATATCGTCTAAAGAATCTAATTGCTCTCTAATACTTTGTATTTCATCTACCTGTGAGTCAATAATTTTAGATAATTGATCATCATAGTTCTTTAATGATTTATATTCATTGAGTGTATCTTTGTAATCAAAATATAATTTTTTTGAAACTTCATCTAATCTTTCAATATCTGCTTGAGCTTGAATTGATAAACTTGAAGAATCAACTTGAAGGTCTATAGCATCATCAATTATTTCTTGAGAAATTATTGTTAATGGTATAAGTAAGAAGAGATATTTAAATTTCATAATTTTTTCCTAAAACGTATAGATATTATATACATTAATGCATGACAAAGTATTTATAATCATTACAAAAAAAAAGCGCCATAAAGGCGCTTTTTTTATATTGTCAATTAGAATCTATAGTTGAAACCTGCAGAATAATATCTACCAAAAGCACTAAAGTAATTTTGATTATAGTATGGGTATCCATAACCAGGATCTCTTTGTGGCATTTTATCATCTAAGTTTCTGATACTAAAATATACGTTAATATCAGGACTATAGTTATACCTTGTAGTGAGATTGGATATTATATGAGGATCAGATTTACCTCTACTACCCCATTCCATATGTCCTAATCTGTCCATGAACAATGTAGTACTGAAATCTTGATATACCCATGAAATTGATGCATTTTGTTGCGATCTTGGTTCATATGTATATGTACTTAGATATTCAACCTCATCTGACTGCACATCAAATTTTTGATAAACAGCAATTATATGAGATGAGAGAACGCCAAAGTAAAAATCACCAAGGTTCTCAGTTTCAAATCTATAATCTAAACTCCAATCTATTCCTTGATACTCAAGAGATGATTGGTTTACATATGCAGGATATACTTCTGTCCATGTACCAATTGGAGCTGTATTACCACTTATAGGATCAGGAGTAATTGCAGCCCTGGTGATTTTACTATTCACAAGATCACAATCTCTGTCGGTAATATTAGTTCTCATGAAAGTTGCAAAATCTTCACCATACAAGCATTTACCCTCTTGTAAGTTAAGTGTTGTAATACTTTCAGTACTAACAGCGCCCTCAAGAATTACTTGATATGCATCAATTTTAAAAGTTGTATTATCATCAATAGACCATACTAAGCCAAGTTGAAAATTTTCACCCTCTTCTTCTTCAAGCTCTGTATTACCTGAGAAGAAACCTTTGACAGATGGGGTGCTTGTTTCACACTCTGTAAAATCTGCATAGTTATAGTCTGGGTCACCAGATACAGCGTATGCGTAACATTTTACCCAGTCTGTCGCGCTATTATAAAAACCAGATGATGAAGCTTGGAATAAGTAATTCATATCTGGAGCTCTAAATGTTTCAGAAGCTGATCCTCTTATAAGCAAGCTTGCATTGGGTCTGTATGCAAAATTAAGCATATTTGAAACCCTAGAACCAACATTAGACGATGCATCATCATAACTGTCGTATCTGCTTGCTAGTGTCATTTCAAGCTTGTCAGTAACGGGTAATGAGAATTCAGCACCAATGGATTTTCTATCCCTTTCTCCACCACCATCAATAACAGAACCTGATTTAAATACATCTCCTGCTAATCTATTAGCGTTAGGCATTAAGTCATAATCTTGTTCTTGCATATCAGCACTAACAGCAAAACCTACAAATTTACCTGCTAATTCAAACTCACCAGAGACTAAAATATCTAGAGTAGACTGCGACGATTCTGCTTTAAGAGTGTCATCTGCTAAGAAAGTTCCCAATTGCTCATTTGTCATAACTCCCATTAATCTGTCTGGAAGGAAGCAAACTTGGTAACCAAAAAGTTCATTACCACAAGGTGCATCTCCTAGACCATAAGAATTAAGAAAATCATTTGAGTATGCATAACCGTATTGCCACTGTCTATATGAACCAGTAAGAAGATTACCTTCAGCATCAGTAGCGCCAACACCGTACATGTAATCATCTATTGCATTCGTGAAATCTTGTTTAACATTTTCATAATCATAAGTTGTAGAGTTATAGCCAACTTCCCATTCCCAACCGTTTTCAAAAAAGCCATTTAGACCAACATAAAAATCGTTTACTTCCTCAGTAATATCATTTCTTCTATCAGCATTAGGACCCATTGAAGGTGCAAAGAATCTTAAGAAGTATGTTGCAGACAATGAACCGGTTGAATATGCATTAGCAGGATCAGTTGATTCTTGCTGTAAGGCATTAATTCTCTGCGGATCAAGAAAATAGCTATGCTGCCAGAATCTTGGGTACCCTCTATAGAAAGCTTCATCGGTCCATGAGTAAAGTCTTGAGTTTAACTCTATACCATTATCAAAGTTATGAGTAAAACTTAATATAGCTGCAAGATCCTCTCTTTCATTCACAATAGTTTGAGAACTACCACCGAATCTTTCACTGCCATAATCCCAACCACAACCTCTTCCAGGATATGATCCAGCGTATAGCCATTCAGGATCTTGTTTATCAAAATCAAAAAACTCACCGCCACTTAACTCTTCACAAGTTGGCGTACTTGGAAACTCAGAAGAACCATACCATCCTTTTTGTCCATTTCCTGTATACCAGTAAAGTCCGTATCTAGGTGCTGTATATCTGACACCGTAATCAGGATCATTAACAAATGAGTCGTGACCTGGTCTATCAGCATAAGTCATAGGATCTACATGAGTATAATCAACTCCAAATGTCCAACTTGAGTTGCCGAAGAAGCCACCGGCTGTATACGATAATGAATATTGGTTTTTACCCTCATATTGCGTCTCCATGAAATCTACATCTAACTCTTGAAAATCCTTACCTTTAACTGTTATAACATTTACAACACCGGTAACAGCATCCGACCCATAAATAGCAGATGCACCTTGAGATAAAACTTCAATTCTATCAATCAAACCGTTAGGTATAACTCCGATATTTGCAATATTGCCTGCATTATTAAAAGGTATTGGGTAATCTGCAGTTCTTCTTCCATTAACAAGATACAAAATTCTACCAGGACCAAGATTTCTTAGATCTAATTCATTAGCATTAGGAGTAAATGAATTATTTTTTGACTCGTTCTGTGTGCTTGCATTAGCTGAAGGGATAGATTGAAGCACTTCTGTTAGATTTCTAAAACCAGAGTTATCTATATCTTGTTTTGTAATCACAAGTAAAGGCAATGGTCCTTCAACTTGTGCTTTTTTAATTTTTGATCCAGTAACAACTACTTTTTCTAGAACAACTGCACCGTCTTCATTTTCTGTCATTTCTTCTGATGACGTTTCCTCTTCTATAACTTGCTCAACAGAAGTTTCAGAGGTTTCAACAACTTCTGCCTCTTCTACAACAGGCTCTTCACCTGGGTTGTCTGCTAGAAGAAATGTTGATAGAAGACCAACACTTAAAAATGTGAATAAATTTTTATAATACATACGATATCCCCTCGTAAAATAAGTTTTTTGTTAGTTTAAATTAAAAAAAAAGAAAAATACAATAAAAAATTAGATATTTAGTATATTAAAAGTGTGTTTATGTTTAATTGATTTAAATCAACTATGTAAAGTATACTTGTCTCAATGAGAAATTTTGTTTTAAAATTAAAACAAATTCATAACTTCTAACCGGTATCAAATATGTTAAAAAAATTTAAATCCATTACATGCTATTCACTAGTGATTTCATTTATAGGTTTTTCAACACAAATAAATGCTGAAAAATACGAAGAAATTCCTCTTGAGCATTTTTCTTGTTGGTCTAATACGTATGGATTTCAAATGTCACCAAGTGGTACATATTTAGCGGTTTTAACGTCCCCAAAAGAAAATGAATGTGATATTCACGACGTCAAAAGTGAGTATGTTGAAAAAAGTTCACGATACAGAGGCTTAACGATGATTAAGTTATCTGATATGAGTAGGCAAGTTTTATTTGATGGAACTCCAGGAAATGGGATTAGCAGTTTTAGCTGGTTAAGTGATAATAGATTTTCATTTATGCCGCAAGCTTTTGAGCAAGTTGGTAGAAATATGAATGCTCTTCAAGTATTTGCTATGAATGCTGATGGTTCAAGAAAAAGATCATTACTTGAATACCAATTTGGAGCTGAAGGGTTGAGAGGTTTTGAAGTCTACAATACAAATCCCGAAGTTGATGATGAGGTTTTTGTTTATTGGAATAAAAGACGTTCAAGGGTTTCGGATTACTACAAACTAAATATTAGAACTGGTGTTCCAAAATTGATTGCAAGGGGTCCTGATATTGAAGATTATGAAGTAATCTATTTTTCAGTAGAAGACGATGATGGATATCCCGTAACTGTGATGACAGATGTTGGCATTGAAAGAGTTTTATACACCTATGATAAAGATTCAAAAAAATGGTCTGAGCATTTTAGATACAGATGTCAGGAACCTCACTTCACCCCTGTTGCCTTATTAGACGATGGAAGATGGTTAGTGTCTGGTCAAAAATTTGATACAAATATGAACGTTATAGAAGATCTAGATAAAAATGCTTTATATATTTATAACCCAAAAACCAGAGAATTTTCAGATTTAGTATATGCGGATTCAATATATGACATTGGTGGTTTTACAGGCGGTTGTAGATCTGGAACTCCTATGAGCGCTAATGTCAATCAAGAAACTGGTCAGCTAAGATCATTAACTTATGCAGGGGCTGAGCCAACAACCTTATACTTTGACGACGAAGCAAATGAGATAAACAATGAAGCTGACAAACAGTCTGATGAAATTAAGTTTACATCAAGACAGTTAAGAGAGTCACTTCAAGCCATTTTTCCAAATGACTGGGTTGCAATTCAAACAAGCGATGGCAACAACACCAAAGGTGTATTTAGAGTCTATAACTCAAATAATCCTGGAGATTACTATTATTTCGATCTGCTTAAAGGACAAGTTTTTATGCTTTATCAAAATAGCCCATGGTTAGATAGAGATGTTTTAACAAAAAAACAACTAGTTAAGTATAAAGCCAGGGATGGTCTAACTATTACAGGGTATCTGTCACTCTCAAAGAAAAAAACAGATAAAAACTACTTTATTATTTTGCCTCACGGTGGACCTAATGTTAAAGAAGGCTTTGGTTATGATGGCTGGGTTCAGTTTTTAACAAATAGAGGCTATAACGTATTGCAGCCTGACTATAGAGGCTCAACAGGTTATGGAAGAAACCATTATGTTCTAGGAAATCGTCAATGGGGTAAAACAATGCAAGATGATTTAAGTGATGGAGTGTATTGGGCTATAGAAAATGGTTATGCTGATGAGGATAGAGTATGTATAGCAGGTGGCAGTTATGGAGGATATGCTTCAATGGCTGGAGCCGTATTTACTCCCGAACTATATAGATGTGTAATAAATTTTGTTGGAGTTGCAGATATGAGAGACCTTTTAAAAGGTTTTGGTTCTAAATCTAGTCGATTTAATACATGGGAAGATGAAGGTAGGCTTGAATGGGGTGATGACAAGGGACCTGATGCCGATAAGTATATTAACGAGATATCCCCGCTTTTGCATGTAGAAAACATAAAAGCTCCTGTACTTATTTCTCATGGTACAAATGACCGTGTTGTTCCAGTGGAGCACGCTCGAAGATTAAGAAGTGAAATGGAAAGGCTTGGTAAAACATATGAATGGCATATGCAAGCATATGAAGGTCATGGATTTTATGGCGAGCTTGCAAGACTCGAACACTATCAAGTTCAAGAAAAATTCTTAAAGAAATATCTAGAAAACTAAAAAGCAGGTATTCCAGTTTGTGCGCTCCCTAGAATTAGGGCGTGCACACTTTCAGTTCCCTCATATGTATTTACTGCTTCAAGGTTCATACAATGTCTTATGATGTGATACTCATCGCTAATTCCATTTCCACCATGAATATCTCGAGCACTTCTAGCAATATTTAAAGATTTCATACAGTTATTTCTTTTAACTAAGGAAATCATTTCTGGTTTCATTTGATTAGAGTCTATAAGACGACCAACGCGCAATACTCCCTGAAGGCCTAAGGCAATTTCACTCTGCATATCAGCTAATTTTTTTTGAATCAGTTGTTTTGATGCGAGAGGATTACCAAACTGTTTTCTCTCCAAACTATAATTCAAGCTTTGCTCCCAACAAAATTCAGCGGCTCCAATAGCACCCCAAGCAATACCATATCTTGCCATATTAAGGCATGAAAATGGACCTTTGAAACTTTGGACTTGAGGTAAAATTTTATTCTCATCAACAAAAACTTCATCAAGAAAAATTTGACCTGTAACTGAAGCTCTTAATGAGAATTTACCTTCAAGTTTTGGGGTTGATAGACCTTTACATTCCCTATCAACAATAAAACCTCTTAATATACCCTCTTCATCTTTCGCCCAAATAATTAAGACGTCTGCTATGGGTGAATTGGTTATCCAGGTCTTTGAGCCATTTAAAATATAACCGCCTTCCACTTGTTTAGCATTTGTTTTCATCGATGAAGGGTCTGAACCAGCGTCAGGCTCAGTTAGACCAAAACAACCAATCAAAGAACCTGAGGCCATTTTTGGTAAATAGTTTTCTTTCTGTTCTTCAGATCCAAATTTATAAATAGCATGCATTGCTAATGAAGTTTGGACGCTATATGCAGATCTGTAACTTGAATCAACACGCTCGATTTCACGAGCAATTAACCCATACGAAACATAATTAACTCCTGCACAACCATATCCATCTATTGGTGCCCCCAAGAAACCAAGCTCACCCATCTCTTTGTATATTTCTTTATCAAAAACTTCATTTCTATTTGCTTCTAATATTCTGGGCATTAGATGGTTTTGACAATAATCCCTTGCAGTTTGTTGAATACTTAATTCTTCTTCAGATAAAAGATCATCAAGCAGTAAAATGTCATATTTATTCATTGTTATAATCCTTCCACTCTAATAATACCAAATCTTGGTGAAGAGTATTTGATTGCATTTTTTTTCAATTCCTCAGTAACAATCTTAATCATTTGATTGCTATTTCCACAGATAATGATTAATGGTATTTCCTTTTGATATTGAAGAACAAAGTCCAAGATCTTTAGAGTAGCATCAAAATGTCTTTCGCCATGAAGATCTAGATGTGTAATACCCCTTTCTTGAAAAACGTTCATGAACTATTATTACCTACTTATTATTTAAATTAAAATCATGGCTAAACTTCATTTTTTTTACTCAACAATGAACGCAGGAAAATCAACATCTTTGCTGCAGTCTAATCATAATTACAAAGAAAATGGTCTAGATACGATGATTTTTCTTCCAAATGAAACAAGTAAATTATCAAAGGGTCAAATTGTTTCAAGAATTGGTTTAAAAGCCAAAGCTGTAATAGCCAACAAAGATTTTAATTTTATTAATTTTATTAAATATAATAAATCAGAGAATTTAAGTTGTATTCTTATAGACGAAGCTCAGTTTTTAACTAAAGAACAAGTAAGGCAGTTAGGGCTAGTTGCTGACAGGCTAAATTATCCAGTAATGTGCTATGGGATTAGAACTGATTTTAGAGGTGAATTGTTTGAAGGCAGTTCAGAACTTTTAGCATTAGCAGATAATTTAATTGAACTGAAAACCATATGCTCTCTATGCAGCAGAAAAGCAACCATGGTTGTTAGAAAAGATGATTCTGGCAAAGTTGTAACTGAGGGTTCTAAGGTTGTGGTTGGTGGAAATGATATTTATATGCCCGTTTGCAGAAAACACTATAGAAAATTAACTAAATTAATCTAAATATTTATTTCGCCCTTTAAATATTCCACGGCATTACCGCCAATAAAAACTCTATCATCTTTATCTTCACAAAATAACACCCCGCCTCTTTCAGAAAGTTGTTGAGCCTTTAGTGAAGTATTGTTTAGTTTGTCTGACCAATAAGGTATTAATGTTGTATGCGCAGAACCTGTTACAGGATCTTCATAAACTCCTGAAGATGGAGCAAAGAATCTAGATACAAAATCACAACTTTCACCTTTAGAAGAAACTATTAAACCCCTCATTGATGATTTTTTTAATAGTTCAAAATTAATATCAAGCTTTCTAACCATGGCTTCAGACTCTACTATTGCTAGTACATCATTTCTTCCAATAAACAATTCAGTAGGTTTGGTATTAATTATTTTTTCTACAAAATCAAAGTCATCATATTTAGATAATGAATCTTTTGGAAAATCTAGAGTTAATAAATTATCTTTTTTTGTTACTTTTAAAATGCCATTTTTCAGGGACTGAACTTCAAACTTAGTGCTTTCTGGCTGAATATATTTAAAGTAAATGAAAGCAGATGCTAACGTTGCATGACCACACAAATCTATTTCGCATAAGGGAGCAAACCACCTTATGTGATAAATACCATTTTCTTCTCTTATAAATGCGGTTTCTGAAAGATTATTTTCAGCAGCAACTTTCTGCATTAATTTTTTATCATTGAGTTGTGAAAATATTACAGCCGCTGGATTGCCTGAAAAAAGATTATCAGTAAAAGCATCTACATAGTATATTGGGGTGCTCATTGCTTATGCTGATAGTGCTTCTTTAACTCCTTCATGAACAACTTCTGAGTTTTTAATATTGAGGCCGTTTTCCAAATGCTTATTTTCATCTAAGGCCTTATCAATTCCTTTATTTGCTAGCTCAAGAATATAGGGCAAAGTTGCTTCATTTAATGCCTGAGTTGCAGTTAAAGGAACAGCGCCTGGCATATTGGTTACGCAATAATGAATAATTCCATCTTTTTCGTATGTAGGATTATCATGTGTAGTAGGTTTGCTAGATTCAAAACAACCGCCTTGATCAATTGATATGTCAACCATAACAGCACCTGGCTTCATTTTTTCTAACATAGAATTTTTAACAACTTTAGGAGCCTGCTTACCAATAACATACACAGCCCCAACTACAAGATCTGATTCCTTTAATGATTCTTCAATTGAAGAATCAGTTGATAAAATATATTCAACATTTTCATCACCATATATCGCACGCAGCTCATCTAGTCGCTTTTGCGATAGCTCAATAATTTTTACATGGGCTTTGTTATTAATTGCTTTCTCTATAGCCATAGTTCCAGCAACACCAGCACCAATTACCGTAACCACTCTTCGGTCAACATCACTCATAGCTCCTATTAAAGTACCCATGCCTTTATTAGGTTTCAATAAATGATAAGAGCCAACAACAATACTTAATTGACCTGCAATTGAGCTCATAGGAGAGAGTAAAGGCATTGTTCCATCATCAGCTGTCACAGTCTCTAGGGCAATACCTGTGATACCGGTAGCAGCTAACTCTAGACCTGTTTTAGGATCTCCTGCTAGGTGTAAATATGCGAAAACTGTATGTTTACTATGTAGATAATTAAATTCTTCTGGAATAGGTTCTTTTACTTTAACTATAAGTTCTGAGCACTCGTAAAGTTTTGCAGCAGTATTAATTACTAGAGCTCCAGCTTCTTTGTATTCAGAATTACTGAATCCTATTTCAGATCCTGCATCTTTTTGGATGAAAACTTTATGATTATTTTTAACTAATTCACGAACTGAATTAGGAGTTAGTCCAACTCTATATTCATTGTTTTTGATTTCTTTAGGGACACCAATTTTCATTCAAAAATTATACACTTTATTTTTATTTAATTAGCCTGAAGTAGTTAATTATGTATATTTATAGTAATTAAAATTAATCATTAAAAATGTATGAATCTTGTTATTTGTTTTATAAAATATGTTTATAAATTTAACATTTAATGAGGTTTTTATGAGCGTGAGTAGTATTGTTTCAATTGTTCTAGTTGTTTTAATAATATATGTAATTTATTTAGGAATAAAAATTGTCCCACAATCTAAAGTTTATGTTGTTGAGCGATTTGGTAAATATACAAAAACCTTAGAATCAGGACTATCTTTAATTGTTCCTTTTATTGATCGTGTAGCTTTTAAGGTTGATATTCTTGAAAGGCAATTACCACCTTTCAAAATGTCAGTAATAACTGAAGATAATGTTGAAGTTGAGCTAGTATCGACTGTTTTCTTCAGAGTTTTAGATGCATCTAAATCAGTTTATAGAATAAGAAACATAGACCTTGCACTTGAGAATACAGCTATATCTGTAATCAGGTCAGCTGCAGGAAAACTGCAATTAGATGATCTTCAGTCAAGTAGAGAGGCAATGAACCAAGAAATAGCAACACGATTATCAAAAGCAGCAGAAGTATGGGGTGTTGAAGTCACAAGAACTGAAATTTTAGATGTATTAGTTGATGAAAAAACAAAGGAATCACAAAGACAGCAACTTAATGCCGAAAGAGAAAGAAGAGCAACAATTGCAAGATCTGAAGGTGACAAAAGAAGTATTGAATTAAAGGCTGATGCTGAGCTATATGAGGCAGAAAAACAAGCTGAAGCTGTTAAAGTTGCTGCAGATGCTGAGGCTTATGCTGTAAAAATTAAAGCCGAGGCTGATGCGGAACAAACAAGGCTTGTTGCAGAGGCAATTAATAATGATGGTCAGCCAGCAATTAATTTTGAAATTATGAAAAGGCAAGTTGATGGTTTATCACAATTGGCATCTTCAAATCAAACTAAAACTTTAGTTGTACCATCAGATATTACTAAAGCACTAGGTACAATTGAGCTATTTCTTGATACAGTTAAAAAAAAGGATGAGGTAAATGATTGAAGAATTTTTATTTTCTGGAAATGTATGGCTAATTATTGGTTTAGTTTTAGCTATCATAGAACTTACAAATGGTACGCTAATCGTCTTTTTACCTATGGGAGTTAGCGGCCTCTTTACAGGATTATTATTAAAACTCCAAGAAAATGGAACTCTTTCAAATTTAATCGACAGTTGGTCATCCGCATTAATTTTTTGGGCTGTTGTATCTCTTGCTCTATCCTTTCTCTTAAATTTTATTGTGAAAAAGAAACAAGTTACAAAAGACGTTAACGACTATTAAAGCTGTATATTAAAAAATTCTTCAACAGTTGAATGAGCTATTTTCTGAAGAAAGATTTTATCTGAATCACTAATTTCATCAAAATAGTTATAGTTGATTCCAATAGGAGTTTTTTGGGTAATACTAGCAAGAACTACACATGAAGCTAAGTATGTTCCAAGAAGGCTTGGATGACTGCCATCAAATGGTTTGTGTAAAACAATATCAGGCTGAACTTTGTATGCATTTTCAAATGCAATACCAACAGGAATAACTAAAGCATTATTTTTATTGCCTGCCTCAATATACATTTGTTTTATATCTTTCATCATTTGAGGATCTGCATTTTCATGAGGCTCAACGTATGCATGAATCATATACAAAGCTGCTTCAGCACCGGATTTATGAATTGTATTAATCACATCTTTAGTTGTTTCAGCAAAAATCTTTCTTTCGGAAGCAGTATTAGTTTCCCCACTACCTCCTTGAAAGATAACAAGTTGAAAAGGGTTTTCAGCTCCCAGATTTTTATGTTCAATCGGATAATCAATATTGTGATGCCATGATCTTGAACCACTTATTGTTACAAGCTTGTAATTACTAGTATCAATTTCATTTGCGTAGAATTCTTCAAGCATACGCCTGACATGATTATGCAGACTATCATTGTAATAAAGATAACTATTACCAATATATAAAACTCTCTCAGGATTTTTATTTTTTAAACCAGTTACCTGAACTTCAGAAGAAAACAAAAAATTAGAAAAAATGAAAATAGATAGTAAGATATATTTCATAAAAAAATTTTAACTGAAAAAATTATATAGGTCATAACTATTTTAAACACTCATAAAGATGTTGTTGTCGTTGGAGCAGGCATATCAGGCATAGCAGCTGGATACAATCTAAAAAAATCATGCCCTAACAAGTCCTTCTTAATCCTTGAAGGCAGAGAAAGTATTGGCGGAACATGGGATCTCTTTAGATATCCTGGTATAAGATCGGATTCAGACATGCATACGCTTGGTTATAGGTTTAAACCATGGATACATGATAAATCTATAGCCGATGGGCCTTCTATTCTTGAATACCTTAAAGAAACAATAACTGAAAATAATTTGATGAAGGATATTCTTCTTAATCATAAGGTTAGCTCTGCAAACTGGAATTCAAAAAAATCACTATGGGAGCTTGAGGTATATGAAGGATCTCTTAATAAAAAAATGACATGTAATTTTTTATTTTTATGTGGTGGTTATTATAGTTATACAAAACCTCATATGCCCTACTTTAAGAATCAAGAACATTTTCAGGGTCAAATAATTCATCCTCAATTTTGGAATAATTCAATAGATTATAAAAATAAAAAAATTGCCGTTATTGGAAGCGGCGCAACAGCTATAACAATTATTCCAGAAATTGCTAAAGAGGCAGAGCATGTAGTAATGATTCAAAGATCACCAACATATGTTGTATCAAGCCCGAGTGAAGATATTATAAATAAATTTTTAAGAAAATTTCTTCCAGTAAAACTTACTTATTTTTTAATTAGATGGAAAAATATTTTATTTCAGAGTTGGACTTTTTTTATTGCTAGAAAATATCCAGAAGCTACTAAAAATAGAATACTAGATATGATTAGAGATGAGCTTGGAGCGGACTATGATGTTGAGCAACACTTCACCCCCTCATATAAACCATGGGACCAAAGGATATGTTTAGTCCCCGATAGTGATCTTTTTCAATCAATTAAAGATAAAAAATCATCTGTAGTTACAGATACTATTGAGGAGTTTCAATCTGATGGAATTCTTTTAAATTCTGGTACAAAAATTAAAGCAGATATCATTGTTACTGCTACTGGTATTGAATTAAATTCTTTAAATGGAATCGATGTTGCTATTGATAATGCGAAAGTGATTCCTAATGAGAGATTAACCTATAAAGGAATGTTGTTAAGTGGAGTTCCAAATTTTGCAATGTCCTTTGGGTATGTAAATGCCTCATGGACACTTCGTGCAGATCTTACATGTGAATATGTTTGCAGATTAATAAATCTAATGGATAAAAAAGGTGTAAGTTGTTGTGAGCCAATTGATGATAAAGATGCTCACGGTGAGGATAGGCTAATTGACTTCACTTCTGGATACTTTGAAAGAGGTTTGAATTTGATGCCCAAACAAGGCAATAAAGCACCGTGGAAAAATTATCAAAACTACTTAAAGGACATTTTTGCGGTTAGGGTTTTTTCAATCAAAGATAAGAATCTAAATTTCTATAATTCAAGAAGGTAATATTTCATCAAGCATTAATTAAAAAAGAAATTTTAAAAAATTAATAAGGAAAGCTTATCAAAGTTAAATTAAATTTATTTTCCAAACAATAACCTAAATGAAATGCCTAATTGACCAAAATCATTGGAGAGTCTTGATTCAGTTCGGTTAGCAGTAATGTTAAGCAATATGGTATCCTTTTATTAGAACAGATTCTTTTTTGGCTTACTTATTTATGATGATAGAAACAAAAACATTTTCACCAAATGGCTTTAATAGCTTTGCTATACAAGCTTATCGTTTAGTGTTTGGTCGTATTTTACCACAGTCATTGTTTCGCGATAAAATACCTGATGAAGCAGATCGCAAGGCAGTAAAGGGAAAGTTTGATTTAGAAATTGTTAGTCACTGCTGGGGTTATGCCAACATGTTAACCTATCAATTAAGTTCGTTTGTAAACTATCCACCAACAAAACTAAATTTAACTGTGACCGTTTTTTATGCAGAAGAAGATACTAAAACAAAGGCTACATTGGACTTCTTTAGTCAAATAACCATGGCAAATATCACTTGGAATTTCCATCCACTTTGTAAAGGAAAGCTCTTTAGACGTGGCATAGGCCGAAATATGGCTGCGCGGTCAACAGAAGCTGACTGGATATGGTTTACAGATTGCGACATTATCTTTTATGAGAACTGCTTAGACTCACTCGCCGATAGTTTACAAGGCGAGAAAGGTTCATTGTTTTTTCCTAAAGAAGAAAAAATCACTGAGATGTTAAAAGATGATGACCCATTACTGTCAAATGATGCCCAACCACAAGTTATCGATATAGAAACAGAAAATTTCAGTTTATACGAGCGTGATAAATCCCGTGATAAAGCACGCGGCGCATTTCAAATTGTTCATGGTGACGTTGCTCGTGCTATCGGTTATTGTGAAAAACTTTCAATATTTCAAACTGAATCTGACCGTTGGCGTAAAACCTATGAAGACACCGCCTTTCGCTGGCTACTTGGCACTGATGGTGAGCCTAAGCATATTGATGGTGTTTTTCATATTCGTCATGTTACAAAAGGACGTTATACTGAAAATTCTCAATTATCTAAAGTACGTAGTAATATCCGTTTAAGCCAAAAATAGATGCCCTTGAAGATAATTCAAGGGATGTTTATTTTACTAAAAATCTTACCTAACTTGAATATTAAAATGATATGAAACTAGACTAGGAAGCATGCTGAAAAGATTAAACATAAAAATATTTTATTTCAGTTCGATTGCTTCGAGTCGAATTTTGGTTTTTAATAATTATTCTTAGTATTGTTTAGATCAAAATTGTTACATGGCATACATACAACAAAAAGCAGTTAAGTCCCATATCATGTTGTTTGATGCGGGCCATTTCCCTGAACTTGTCCCAAAAATGTTTACGGATCAATATTGGAAAACACAAAATGCCATAACAGGAAAGGCAACCGGCCGTGGCACCACCTACTTTTTTCAACATAACAAAAATGAATATGTGTTACGGCACTATCGTCGCGGTGGCTTGATTGGAAAAGTACTAAGTGATCAATATATGTATACAGGTATTGAAAAATCAAGAGTATGGCAAGAATTTAAGCTACTGCAGCACATGAAAAATATGGATTTAAATTGTCCAACTCCGATCGCAGCGATGTTGAAGAAGAGAGGCTTATATTACCAAGCCGATATCATTTCAAAAAAAATTTCATGCGCTAAAGACTTACATCATATTTTACAAGCAAACAGCTTAACCGCTAATGTATGGAAAAAAATTGGACAAACCATTGCCAAATTTCATCATCATCAGATTTATCACCACGATTTAAATATCCATAACATTATGCTCGATATAGAAAACGAGGTTTGGTTAATTGATTTTGATAAATGCGGAATTAGACAAGGCAGTAATTGGAAAAACGCAAACATGGTACGTTTAAAGCGATCGTTTGAAAAAGAAAAACGATTACGTAATATTTATTGGCAACTGGCTGATTGGCAAATACTAATATCTGCCTATAACGAAGCGGCAATGGCTAATTAAGTCAATATTTAATCTCAATAAATACTAATACATCGGTTTTAGAATCAGTATCATCTACTTTTCCATATTCAATGCTTGCACCTAATTTGACTAATTAATTTAATTTATGTTCTAAATTAACCCATATTGTAATAATTACAACCAATAATTGAATGAATATAACAAGTATTATTAATTGAGAATTGGTGGAGCTACGCGGGATCGAACCGCGGACCTCTTGAATGCCATTCAAGCGCTCTCCCAGCTGAGCTATAGCCCC
>CACEDS010000004.1 GCA_902558395.1 uncultured SAR86 cluster bacterium | reverse complement strand
AGTAGTGTTGTTAATTGTACCTGCTGTAATAGCACCCATGTTTGCAGATATTGCATCTAAAGTAGTTACATTAATTTCATCTGCTGTAACAGCATCATTTGCTATTTGTGTAGTATCAACACCACCATTTTTAATTATTAAATTACCACTACCATCAGTATCTAAAGTGACATTATCTATTTGAATATTATCAGCACTTAAACTACCAGTTGTTATATTGTCTGCATTAATATTAGTAACATTTACAACAGAACCATTAATAGTACCAGTAGTAATAACACCACCTGAAATAGAAGTCACGTTTGAATTAACTTGCGTACCATCAATAAAGTTTTCGTTGTTAGTTAGAGTAGATATATTGTCACCTTGAACAACAATATTACCAGCAGTAATAATAGTTGAAGCTGATACTGCTCCTGTAGCCCCTGCAACTGATTGTACTGGTGCTGCTGAAGCTGCTCCTGATACATCAACATAACCTGCATTATTAGTTAAGTCTGTAACATTATCTCCACTAACTATAATACTTCCTGTAGATATAATGTCATTAACATTTAATCTAGCAGTAGCTACAGTTCCTGACGTTATATTATCTGCATCTATATTAGTAACTGTTATCTGACTAGCATCAATAGTTCCTGCTGTAATTTTATTTGCAGATAATGAATTAATCTTTGCATCAGTAACAGCGTTATCTACTATCTTGTCAGTAACAATAGCATCGTTTTGTATATCAGCAGTAGCAGTAGGAGCATCACTAATAGTAAAGGTTAAAGTAGCTGGAGATGATTCTGAGCCTAATGTGTTAAGAGAGCTAACACTAGCAACATAATTAGAAGCAGTAGGTACAAAGTTTAAATCACAATTTTCTACATCTACTATTCTATTTAAAACTTGATTGCTAGAACTATCTACAACATTAACTCTATATTGATAATCAGGAAAATCTGTTGGTTCATTCCAAGATAAGAATGGTCTACCTGTAGAACTAGAATCAGTATCAGTAAATGATAGTCCTGTCGGAGCTTTAACAGCATAAGCAGAAGGTAGGTTAGCTAATTCTTCTACTGGTTCTTGAGGTGGTACTTCCCATGTATAAACATCAAAATATTCTATTAGGCTAACAGCAACCAAACCATTAGGTTGTAATTCTAATGCTTCAACTCTGCAAACTTTTCCTGAGAATCCTAAACCTGTATAAGTTAAATCTACTATATCTCCTACATTTAACTTATACATCTCAGGAGTACCTAAGAACTGCATTGTTGTTTGGTTTCTACTTCTAGTTAAAATTGCTTTACCCATGTTGTAAGCAATATATGGGTCAGTTACATAAGGAAACTCAGCTTTAATTTCTAGTATTTCATCATTATCATCTGAGTAATATTCAGGACTAGCATCATGTAAAACTGTAGCTGTATCTAATTCGTATTTTTTATTAGCATTAAAGAATTCAACAATAACCTTATTTGCTTTTTTGTCTTTATTGCCATAATCAACTGATATACCAGCATCAGATATAATATGGTCATCAGTAATACTAAATGTAGAAGAACCTGTATCTTCTATTGATAGTTCATACTTACCATCTATATATAAAAAGATACCTCTCATATTTGCAAGAAGCTCTTTAGCATTTTCCATTACATTTTTATTGGTATCTAAATAACCATTACAATGAAATCTTTTAACTTTTAATAATGAAGTACCTGTTTGTGATGAATAAGTAGAACCAAATGTGCCATTTATAAATACAAGAAATTCCTCATTACTGTCAAAAAATTCACTTCTTTGTATGTCAACAATTTCATCACCATCTATAACACCATTACCATTAAAATCAAATAAATCTAAAAGCTCACCTATTTTGTTTTGCCACCATGCTGTATTAGAATTTGTGCCAGTAATACTAAAAAAATCATTACCAGCAGTTGCAGACCAAGTAAGTGATTGTGCTGTTCCATTAAAGTAAGGCTGGTCTACTTGCGTATCACAAACATTTGCAGCAGAGCTAAAAGTTGACATGTTTAATTGCGATGCTGTTAAACCTTTTCCATATTCATTATTAGAAATATAATCAAGAAAAGTTAAAGCTGGATTATCTGAATACTTATAAGTAGATACAGTTCCAAATGTTTGACCTGCATCTCTTGGGTCATAAACTTTCTTACCTCTTACTTGAACTGTTAATTGTGGCACCCCTGACCACATACCATTGTTGTCAAAGCCATAATGAGCAGCTATATAACAAACTCCATCTAATCTATGTGCAGAAGTCCAGTTAGGCATAGATGCAACAAGCATTGGGTCTGCTGTTTGTGATGCAGCTCCATGATGTAGATTCATAACATATCTATATTTTGCAGTAGGGTCTGTTCCAAAACCACCACCACCAACAGACACACTATGCGCTCCATTTTGTGAAACTGTATTTAATGAACCTGAGCCTGAAGATATTTTATCTGACCCAATATAGCCACCATTTCTAAATCTTGCTGAATCAGATAAAGGATTACCATCAAGCTCAATAGTCCTTCCTAGTATTTCATCACATTCGCCAACTGATAAAGCATAGACTACATATAAATCCCTTGAATTATTGCTTGATACATCCATATAAATAATCTGAGCACCAACTCTTCTTGTACCATATATAACAGGAATCTTTCCACCAGCAGAAGTCTTATTAGCCATAATGATTTGACCTTGAGCCTGCATATCTTTCATTTGCCTATAACCTTTAACACCAACTGCTAAAGTGGCAAGCGTTACAGTCCAAGATACAACACTAGCTATAATTCCTGCTGTAGTAGCTCCAACTCCTAAAAAAGTTAATAATCCAGCTATAAAAGCCATTATTTACCCCACCTAACATCATCTTTAGTTTGTGTAGCAAATTCCATACCTTTATCACCTGAACTAAATGATTGTTGTGATTCATCGGAAAAATGTCTGCCTTTGGTTAGATTCCAATTTGCCCAATGTGATGCAACAGTAAGATTTATTGTTGAATCATTTATAGTTTCATTTATACCAACATTTCTTATTTGTCCTTTAAAAAAACTAATTGCACCTACAATAGTTTCATCTGAATTAAAATAAGCTAGATATATCTCTACTTCTTTATCTGTAAATGCACCATCTTCTACTAAACTTCTTATTTGATTTGTTACATTAGATAATCTAATACCAATCTCATTTACTTGTAATTGACCAGTCTCAGTTGTTGCATCAACTTGTAAAAAAGAACCACCAGCTTCATAGCTGTTAGAATCATAAGTTATATTAGAATACCAATCAGTTAATCTGATAGTAGATGATAAATTAAGCTCAACTAAAAAAGCTGTCTTAGTTGCTGTTGATGATACTTGAGTTTGTAAATCAGCAGATAAACTTCTAGGCATTAGGTTATAACCTCTCTAACATCAAATGAAATACTATAAAAACCACTAGCATCTGTTGAATACATAATTTCATTGTTTTCAAGATAAACAGTAAAACTAGGTTTATTTACAGTAACAGCTTCATTATCTGCTAGAGATGCTACTAGGTTAGGTGATATAAGAACAGTTAATGCTCCACCGCTATCAGAATCAATGTCTGATTGCACCATGTAAACTTTACTATGATTGGCAAACTTAATTAAATCACCTGCTTTTAATGCACCTGTTTGACTGGCTGTAAAACCATCTAAAACAATAGAAGCATCTCCTGATGTATGACTTCCAACCACTTGAATATCTGTTTCTGATTTGCCTGCACCTAAATTGTCTAATGGTGCAACTATAGTAAAGTCCTCAAAAGAACCTTTTTGTTTTTGTAAAAATGCAAATACTTCTTGAGCCTTTTCTTGTTGTAAGGGTGGCATTTGCACTGTAAAAGAAAAATATTGACTACCTATTTGTCTGACTTGTTTTTTACCTGATAAAGTCTGATTTAATAAAGTAGGTCTATTATCTGTAAAGTTTAAACTTCTAAAATTAGGAGATGTTGGAAATTGTCCTGACATTATACGACTCCCATTTTGCCTTGATTATTCATGGCATTGTTTATGATTGATGTTATCAATCCTTTTCTTGATGCTAGTAACTGGTCAAATCCAGCAGCATCTACTGTACTAATATTAAAGTTGACTGTTGGTGCAGCTTGTATTGCTTGTCCTTTAGTGTGGTCTATAACAGTTTCTTGCGGATGTATCATAGCTAAACGACCACCTTTACCATCTAAACCACCTGCTCTTATACCATTACCTGTATAACCACCACCATCTAAACTTTGTAATCCATCAACAGCAGCACTTACAGTTTCATTAGAAGGGATAAAACTACTTATATTACCTTTAACCATTCCGACAGCTTTTTGCACTATAAATACATTTATTAATTCATTTATTATTGCTCTTGTAATTGAAGTTGCTAAATCTTTAAAATCTAAAAACTGTTGACTTGCTATATCAAAAAAACCTTTAAAAGCATTTGTTAATTGACCTTCTACTGTATCTGCAAAATCTTTTGTGATTAGAATACTTTTTTTAATTGTTTCATTAATATTATTTTGAGAATTAACAGAACCTTCTTGAGTTGCCTGTAATCTTTTCTCTATTTCAATCTGCTTTTCTCTTTTTCCTATTGCTTCTTCTAATAATGCAATTTGTTTTTCTGCTGCTTTTATTGGTCTTGTATATTGTGGAATCGCACCAAATCTTTCTACAAGCTCTGTATTTCTTTTTAATTTAGCATTTTGCTCATCTAAAGAGGTATTTAATTCATCTAAAGACTTTGTAAATAAATCAGGCTTAACTAAACCTATAGCTTCAGCAAAATCAAGAATAGCTTTTGACGTATTAACAAATGCACTTTGTAATGGAACTAAAACTTGTCGTTTTAATCTATTCATAGTGTCATTAAATGCTTCAGCATTTCTTATTGTTTCTTCATCAATAATGCCAGTAGCAGATTCAGCCAAATCATCCATAGCCATAGCACCACTTTTAATAAGATTAGCCATTTGAATACCAACTCTTGAGCCAAAGACTTGAGCTAATAATCCACTTCTTTTTAATGGGTCTTCTATAGATTCTAAAGTATGGAAAAATTCTTTAAATAAATCTTCAGTATTTTTAGTTTGACCACCAGCATCTTCTAAAGAAATTCCCATTTCTTCAAAAGCTCTTTTAGCCAAACCAGTACCCATAGTAGCTTCACCAACACCCTTAGCAAAGAATCTAAGAGCTTTAGTAAAACCTTCTGTACTTATTCCTGATTGTTCAGCAGCAAATTGATATTGCTGTAAGAATGTTGTGCTTACATTTACAGAATCAGCAAGTTTACCAATATCATCAGCAACTTGTAATGCTTGATTACCAAACTGAACAATTTGTCTAACAGCAAAAACACCAGCAAAAGCACCAGCTAATTTTTTCATAGCTGATTGAGTTGTACTGATATTATTATTTAACTGCTTAAATTGTTTACCAGTCTCGTTTGTTGCTTGTATTCTTAACTTGTAATTAGTTGCCATTTCTTATCTGCCTATTCTTTTCCTCTAAATATGCTAACCATCCTGTATATTCGGATAAGGTCATTCTTTCTTCTAGTTCCTGAACTGTACAATGCAACATTTCAGCTAGATAGTATTTAGCAAATAAGTCCTTATCCTCTGCTACTTTTTTGCTTGTTGTTCTACACTTGGAGTAGACATGATTTCAGTTGCAACTCTTGCGAGTACATCTTTATCTACACCATTCATAAGTGTATGTTTATCTGATAGGTCAAATACTTTTTCACCATCAGAATCTAAGGCTTTGTATATTAAGCAATAAGCCATCAATGCTACGTCATCATCTTTTGCGTATCGTTGCAATTTAGACATTTCAGCAAGCGTTAATGGCTTTGCATATACTTTAAGAACCTCATCTCCATCACTCCATTCAGGTATCTCTATCTCTTTGATTTCTAAAGAATCAAAATGAGCTTTTGCCTTATCTATAAGTTTCATGCTCTTATACTGTTGTTGATGTTAATGCGCCATTGCCCTGCACACTTATGCTCGCTTCAATGAGACCATCAAAACTCGCACTTCTTGAAACACCAGTAACAATAGCTGAACCAGTATAATAAGTATCACCTGATGCATCTCCTTCAGGATATACATTAAGAGTTACTTCTGAGCCAATGGTTAAAGCACCTTGACCTGAAGTATCAGTCTCATCCCAAAATACATCTAAACTTCCTGAGAAAGAAGTCAATGATGATTTATACGTTCTAGCAGAATCACCCATTGAAGTATCTTCTAAAGTATCAGCAGATTCTTCTATTGAGTAAGACCTTATTTCAGCTACAGCATTTGAACCAACTTTTACAGTTCCTTCTGAACCCTTATGAGTCGCCATATTTCACCTCGTCTTTCGACTTTTTCTTAGAAGAAGATTTAATTTTATCTTGCGAATGGACTGCTTCCTCTTTCCAACCCATATTCAATAAAGACTCAACCTTAGAAGGATGAGCTTCTATAGAAACTTTGCCATCAGGACTAATCATTTTCATAATTGTCTCCTTATACTGCTACGTCAGGATTAGTTTCCTGAACATAGTAATTAGTTAAGAAGGTCATTGAGACATATCCCAATGGTTTTTCACCTTCCGCGTTAAATTCAATTTCAGTTGACTCAAGATATGTATCTTTAGCCAATCCACCTAAAGTTCTATCAGCAGCTATAGCTTCCTCAACTTCTTTACTTATTGTGTCTATCGTGTCGTCAAAGTTGCTTGTAGCTTTTGCATAACCTTCTACTACTACACTTAAATCTCTACTCATTAACCTATTAGTTCCAATAACAATAGGTTCAGATGTTTCTGATTTAGTGTAGATAGCTAATGCTGGTACTGTTTCTAATGGATAAACCCTAGACTCATAAACTCTTGTACCAGTAGTTGTTAAATTATTTAGAGTTGTACCAAAATATTCTCTAATTTGTTGTCGGATATGATTCGCCACTATATCTCCTCTAACATTAATGCAGAGAAACCAGTGCGGTCTGACTGTATATTAACAACTGTATAACTTTGTGCTGCTTTCAGCACATTACCATTTGTATCTTTAATTGCAGATACGTCTAATCTATTTCCAAATGCAATATTAGGGATATCTATTGTTCTGCAATAAGCAATAGGTTTTAGAGCTTCTACACCTATGCCTTCTTCTTGTTCAACATATTCATTATTTAAAATGACATTAATAGTTACTGCTGTACCACCAGTATTTGTATAAACTGCTGATACACCATGACCAAAATTGATATCTAAATATCCAGCCATGTCTAATTCGGTTTCGAGTCTAAATTGAGACATTATTGTTCCTCTAAGACTAATGAAACTAAACCTGTATTGTCAGGTTCTACAGTTTTAACAAGAAATGTAGTTTTAGGTTTTAAAACATTACCTTTATCAGTAGTAATTGCATTAACTACTAATTTATCCTCATGTGATATATAAGGCACGTCTGTTGCTTTTAAAATAGCTCTTGGTTGATAACCAGCAACAGGAACAGTACCACCTTCTATATTGAAATATTCTTGGTCAATAATTATATCTACGCTATAAGCATCACCTGAATCTATATCAAACCAAGTATCAATTAACCCTTGTCTTGCATCCCATAAAGAAGATTGCACCTCAAAGAAAGTAGCAGTGACTCCATGACCTGTTGTAGTATCTAGGTAGCCATTAAAATCTAATGCACTTTCTAAAGGCATAATTACTTCTTAGCTCTCTTTTTTGGAGCTTTAACTTCTGAAGTTTCTAAACCAACACTTCTGTCTACTTTTTTAGCTTTTGGTTTAACTGTTGTTTCTTCAGCTTTGTTATATGCACATAGCGTATGACCTTCATGCTCAGGTAGTTCAACTATATCTCCTGCATGAACCTTTTGCCCATTTGCCATTGTGTCTTGCAATATTTTGTATTTTTTCATTTTTAAGTTGGGGGTATTACTACCCCCATTCCATTTAAGCATCAGTTAATTAGTCGCTTGATTTACAGAAAGAAACAGCATGCCTAACCGCTGTATCTATTGTTTGCAAAGCTATAATTCTGACTCCACCTGACTTACTCAAAGAATAAGTGTCTACGTTTATATCCAAACCGCCATACATACCAATTAATAAGTCAGCAAAGTTACCAAAGTAGAAATCACCACTTGTTACTTGGTTACTTTTAACTACGTTATAGCCATTCATGTTTCCATCAGGCTCAACAATAAATTGAGCAGTACCACTAGCTTTTTCAGTAGTTTTTAAAGTTCCATAGTCTGCTGGTCTACAGATATATGCTAAAGAACCTGTTAAAGCATTATCGTTAGCAACTGCGGATTCCATAGCTACAATCTCAGCCCATGTTGGGTTAGCAGCAGCAAATGTAGTTGTGTTAATACCTGAAGTATTAGCAATACCAGTTGGTTGACCACTTGAACCTGAACCAGCTAAAGCACCTAAATCAATAGCAGTAGCTATAGATTTTGTTAGGTCATCTCTGATTAAGTTCTCAACATCTAATGATGATTGTTGTAGTAACAATCTAGTAACGTCAGTATGAGCACCTATTACTTTAGGAGACATAGTAACTGAACCTGAAGTAAATTCTGATTCAGAAGAATCTCCGCCTTCTGTAGCAATCCAGCCAGCAGAAGCAGCAGCAGTTTTCTTAGGAATTACAACATTACCTTGTAATCCTCTTAGCATTGTTGCACCAGCTTGCATTACTGATGATTCGTTTCTTAATACATCAATAAAATCGCCACCTCTGTAATCTTCAGCTACTAAAGTTGAATCATCAGATGTGTTAAGGTCTCTTTTGCTCCAATTTCTTAGAACGTCTGCTGGTAACATGATACCTTGAGCATCTTTACCATATTGTCTAGCAGCTTCAGCACTACATTCAAATTCAAATGCAGCATCTTCTTGTGCTCTTCTGTCAGATGGGTTTGCTAAAGCACGAATTGCTTTTATCAAACTAAAGTCTCTGACTTCTTCTTTAGTCATGCCAATTTCTGAAGGAGTTTCTAAAGGAGTGTTGTTAGAAATATTTTCTAATAATACACCTCTAAATTCTTCAACAGAGATACCATCACTAATCGCTTTGTCAGCTAAATCTCTTTTGTTGTGTTTTACAGCTAAATCTAAGATTTCTTTTGAATTTCTTTTAAATTCAGCTTTAGCTTCAGCAACAGTTTGTGACCTAACTTCATCAAGATTAATTTCTTGTTTTTCGTTTTCCATTATTTTCACCTTTGTTGTTTGTGTGTTTTGTTTATCTTTAGAACGACCAACACCGACTAATCTACTTTGGTCAGCAGGTACACTTACAGAAGAAACTTCCATAGGAGTCCATTGAGCCTTATAGTAGACTTCATCTTCATTATTCATTCTTGTTAAGTTATCGACTCTGTAGCCAACAGATATATTCATACGAATACCATCAACCACATCTTCAAACACTTCTCGAGCTAAAGCAGATTTACCAAATCTGACTACAGCAGTTGTCCTTTTTGCCGTCTCGTCTAGTTTGAATTCTTCTATAACACCTATTTGCTTTTCCATATCATGGTCTAACAAAAGAGGTGCTCGACCTGATGAAATAAACTCCATGTTTATATCATCGGCTGAGTGTCCTAGCACTTCCATGCCAAAACTTCTCTCTACAGGTTCTTCGCTAGATACACCTATACGAACCATTCTTTTTTCTTCATCTAAATAAGAGTGTTTTGATAAATCAATAGTTCTATATTTCATAGGCATATCAATTACTTTTCTCTCTTCTTCAGATTCAATCATAGAAACTTCGTCAGTTGCTTCTAGTTCTTCACCTTCATGTTCTACATCCTCATGCTTTGCAAATTCAACAACTACAGAGTTGTCTGTCTCGCTCACATTGAGGATATGTCTATCTTCTTTATTCATAGCTTTCTCCTCACTATTTAGTGGATGTTTTTCTGATTCTTTTGAATCAAAACTTTTTTCATTTTTCATTTGATTTACTTTTGTTTTTGACCATCTATAACCAGCATCACCACCCCATAATGCCCATGCAATTCTGCCATTTGATGGATAACCTTCTTCACCTTGTTTAAAACCTTCTGCTTGCTTATCTACTTCATGTCTTGAAAAGAAGCTGTACATTCTTTTCACTGTATCGTCAGATAAATTTTCACCAGCTACTATTTGTCTTGCTCTAACAGCACCAACTCTAGTGCCACCACGACCATGCTCTTCTCGCCAATCAAGACCTCTTTGTGCTTCTACTTTCATTCCTTCAGTTGGTTTAGGCATCTTCTTCCTCTTCTCCGCCTTGTATCTTTGCTTCTACAGGTAGTTTCTGACCAAATGGTTGATAAGCTAGTTCTATATCGTATTGTTTAGCTAGTTCTATTTCTTTTTGATGTTGTTCAAAAAGTTCTTCAGTATCTCTGCCATAGCTAGCACTAATGTCAGAATAAGTAAGTGTTCCATTTTGTAATCCTATTACGTTAGCTTGCATTTCTTTTAAAGGGTCAATCCATGCAAAACTTCTTGGTATAAAGTTTATAGCTCTAGCAAACTTATCAAACTTACTTATTGGTAAATTGATATAACCTGTTGATATAGCCATTTCTAACCATGATTGAAATACTGGATTTACAAAATGCTCAATTACAAACTGTTGATATATCTGATACATGCTTCTATCTTCTAAAGCACCTTGTCTTATTGAGCTGTAATTAACTGATGTAAGGTCATTTGATAGCGAGTGATAAGAAATATTTAAACCTGATGCAATACTTCTTAATACGCTAGTTGTAAAAGAATCAAATGCAGATGTAGGGTGCGTTGGGTCAAATGCTTTAAAATCCATGCCTGCTGGTAACTGTTCAAATACGCCAGCTTGAGCATTAGTTGTTGGATTAAAAGTATCTTCAAATTCACCATCACCCACATAGCCATCGCCATCACTTGAAGTAAAAAACCCCATTTTTGAAGCACCAACTCTAGCAGCTACTATTTCAGCTTCTAAATAACCATTTAACATTTTGACATTAGCCATAGCAGTAGCAACTAAAGAAACACCTCTAGTTTGTTCTGCTCTTTGCGGTAAATAAGCGTGTATTATTTCATCTGCTGGTACTCTTATATGTTGAGCTTGAGCTAAATAAACTCTGTCATATGGATGGTCTTTATATAAGTGATAAGCTACTGGTCTGTCGTATTTATCTACCTCAACACCCATCTTAATTCGGTTTCCTGTAGCTTTATAAAAATCGTTTTTTGTTTCGTCTAAATGGTCAGCTTCTAAAAATTGTAAAGTAAAACCAAATGGTGATTTATTGTCTTTTATCTTTCTAATTAATACTTCACCATCTCTGCATAGCGATTCAACAAATATTTTTTGACAATCTAAAAAGGATAATCTGCCATTAGTCGTACAATTACCAACCTGACCCCATTCTTTCCATGCTGTTTCAATTAGCAGGTTAGCTCCAATGTCTAAAGAACCATTATCGTTCCTAGCCTTAGAGCTAACTCTTATGCCATGCTTACCGATAACATTAGATACCATCAGGTTTAAGTATCTAGCAATATAGCTATCGTTCCTTGCTAATTCTCTTGCTCTATCTCTTAATATTCTTATGTTATCTTTTATTTCAGCATCGGCACTTGTAGATGTAGTTACAAAATCTGCAAATAATCTACCTGTATTAGCTCCTGAGTAGCTTCTTCTAAATGCTTGTCTTTTTTTCTTTTTAGGTTCGTTGATTCCTAATATTCTGTTGTACCATGCCATTATTTAACAAACCTTACCTTTGGCGTGTTGCCAGTTCCTTGCCCATTTCTGATTCTTGCTAGTTTGATTTCTTTGAGATATTCAGTTTTGTAGTAATCTCTAAAGTTTTTAAGTTCATCAAATGACATTCTTGATAATGACCTACCAGCTATAGACATTGATGATTGGTCTATATTGGCACGATTCTCCAAAACAGCTTCGATTGCATCAAGACATTTTTTAGCGTGACTTCTTAAATCAGCATTAGTATCAGCTAGATTTTGTGAGATAGTTGTTCTACCTGAATCAACCATAACTCTATTAGAATCTGCTGTTTTTGTTATGTATGCTTCCCAAATATAATCGCCAACTGCATAAGCTGTAGTTGATGATGATGGTGCTTCTATGTAATAAGTATCGTTTGCTTCTATAGCAGTAAGGGTAAATTGTTTTGTACCGCCACCGCCTACATCATTGTGAAACTCATAAGTAAGTGCATATGAGCCTATAGGATAGGTATCAGCTAAATCGTCACGTTTCCATGCCCAATAATCACCAAGCACCAGTGTACTTGGTTCTTTTTGTGGGTAATTTTCTCTATCAAATGCGTTAGACAAGCAAAAACCTCGTTAATAATTAGATTAATCTACTATTAACACTAAGGTGCATTAGCTAATTGTCAATATATGGGTTTGATATTTATATATTTATTTCCAATTTGTAGCAAAATTACCTCTATTTATGCCTTTTTGTGGTCTATTTTGCTGTTTTTCTCTTGGTTTTGACTCTTGAGTAAGTATTTTGTTCTCAATAGAGTCAAAATTAGGGTTTAAGATGTAAATTGCTGCAAAATTGTAGACTAACGTATCTAATGCTTCGTTTCTTGGTCTAATTTGCTTCCAAACTAGCGTTTTTCTACCTCTTACATACTTAGTTACCCTTTTTTCTGCTGTAAGCTGTTTAAAATACTCTTCATCAAGGTCTGAACAGAAATGTAACGTTGTTTGTTCAGGTTCAGTAGATAATCTTGCAAAAATAGCTTCTTTTGCACTATCTGAGCCTACACCATAGAGTACAGCCTTGTTTTTACCAACAAATGTAGGTCTATTAGCTATTGGTTTACCTGCTGTAGATAGACCTTTTATAGCAAACACTCTTCTAGCTTGTCTTGGTTTAGTAAATTGATAAACCATATTGGTATGATGACCACCTGAGTCGATTGTGCAACATGATATAGGTATTAATCTTTCAGATTCAGTTTTAAATCTCTTTTTTAAATAAGCATCTAAATCTGACCAAACATTAAAAGCATTTGGGTCACCCCAAAATATCTTGTAATCACAAACCCATGCTTCGTAGTTGTGACCCCATCCAACTAATTGCAATTCTAATCTGTCTTTTTGTGTATCAACACCAGCAGTTAAAACTAATACATCCTCAGGAATAGTTGTGTAATCATAATTTAATCTACGTTCTAATAGTGTTTCGTATTCAACAGCTTCACCTTGTTCTTCCCAAGACTCACCAAGAGCAGTGTTAATCCAAGTTTTTAACATCTCAGGATTCTTTTTTGCTTCTAGAAAGTTTTTAGCCATATCTGCCCAAGTAGACCATACTGAATATAGTTCTGATATATGAAATCCTGCTGTATCTGACTTAGGTGCTGATGCTATCCATTCACCATTTTTTAACATCCATTGTTTTTTATGTTCTTCTATAACTGAACCGCAATGTTCGCAAGCATAAGAAGCTGTTTCAGGCTTATCTTCATCCCAAACTACATTCTTCCATTTAAGAACTTGGCTCTCATTACATTCAGGACAAGGAACATGGTAGTAGCGTTTATCTGATTCTTCAAAAGCAGTTTCTATTCTTGATAATCCTTTTATTGTAGGAGTGCTACACATATATATCTTTTTATTCCAAAAAGTAGTCGTTCTTTTAGTTGCAAGTGATATTGGGTCACCCTCTGCTCCTGCTGATTGCTCATATCTATCAACCTCATCAGCTAATACAATTCTAATCGGTCTTGATGCTAGTCCTGATGCAGAGTTAGAACCAACTATGTTTAAATTACCACCTGCAAACTTCTTAGATAAAACTGTATTACCTGAATCACGACTTCTAGGGTCTTTTACACAATCTCTAATCTTCTCTGAATCTCTAATCATTGTGGCAAGTCTATCTTTACTAAATGCTTGAGCCATTTGTAAGGTTGGTTGCATTATTAACATTGGAGCTGGGTCTTGGTCTATGTAGTAACCAATCACATTAAGCAATATTTCAGTAGCACCAACCTGAGCAGATTTCATGAATACAATTCTTTGTATGTCAGGGTCATTAAAAGAATCCATTATCTCTCTTTGATATGGACTTCTATCAGTTCGCCAAGCTCCTGCTTCTGCTGAAGATTCAGGAGATAATCGTCTATAGTTATCAGCCCAGCTTGATATTTTAAGATTTGGCGGTGGAGTCCATGTCTGATTCGTCTCCTGTATCACCTTTTCTATATTTTTGAGGTATTCCATTTTGTGCTAACTCGTTTAGTGCTTCATGCACTTGTTCTTTTATGATTAATTCTGCTTCTGCATACTTATCTACTGTTATAACTTGATGTGCGATTCTTGAAGGTAGTCCTAATAGCTTTGCTCTAGCATTAGCTACATAGTCAATCCAAGTATCTTCTACTAATTTAGCTGGTATTAAGCTACCTTCTAATTCTTCTACTTCTAATTCTGCTTTTCTTGCTTGAGCAGCAGTTAATTTAGTTTTTTCTTCTGCAATATCGCCTGTACCGCTTCGTTTGTGATATCCACCTAGCTTTCTAAGGTACGAAATATATGAAACTCTGCAAACATCTATATTTAGAGGACTTCTACCTTGTTTTGAAGGAAAAATACCATCTCTAATAAGTTCTGAGACCCTTTTGACCGATAAATCCAAATGGTCTGCAACTTCTCTTTGTGTAGCCATACAGTGCGTTTATTACCCTATTAAATATGGACTGTCGCTAAAAAAAATATGGGGTCGGGCATAACCCATGATAAATAGCCAAGAAGAACCTACGCATGGGGGTGCATGCCTCATTTGTATAAAATCCTTTTCATGTTTTTATCTAGCGATTTGTTAATAGTATTTCTTACAACACCACCAACAGTCTTGAAGAAGTCTAACTGCTTGCGGAACTGTTGCGACTTAACTAAGTTAGCTACCTTTCTTATTCTATAACCTGATGTATCGCCTTTACTTTGCCTACCATATCTTTCCCATACACCAAAGGTAGCACTAGGAAAACCTTTTGGTTTACCAATAAAATACTTCTCATTGTCGTTAAAGTATTTAGCTCTGTTACCAGCAGTGATATTACCAAACTTGTTTAACTTAGTATTAGCAGTTGGAGTTATCACATATTCTTTTCTTGGTTGCTTCTTAGTTCCTTCTAGCAATGGTTTCAAAAATTCTGCTGGGGTTCTACCTTTATTAGCAGCTTTACCCCAACTGTTCTTAATAAATACTAACCCATTGAACTCACGTCTACTTAGCTTAGCAGGAAAGAACATTACACTTTTGATTGTACTTGCAAGAGGTCTATCTAAGTTCTTAGCTATTTGCGTTCTCATAGCATTAGTAGCTCTTACTCCTGTTTCATTTACTGAATCAACAATTATTTCAGGTAAAAACTTTTTCTCTATTCTTGATAGCTTTCTTTCTACCTCTTTTATGTTTGATTGAATGTTTATCTTTACAGTCATCGCTTTCTCCAATGTGTTTGTGTTGCGAACTTTAATCCAAATTGTTTAGCTTTACGTCTAACTGTAGATGGATGCACGTCATAAGTCATAGCTATATCATGGCTAGACTTACCCTGTTTTATCTTCTGTTCTAATTTATCTTTATTAATTTTCATATTTGATAATTATAAATTTTTGTAGTGTTCTATCAAGCGATTGAGATACCAAACACACTTCTCTAAGTCTTGTATGTTGGCATCTTTATACTTATGTCTATGCAAATATTTAACTGCTGAACCTTCTAAGTAAGCTGGATATTGTCCGCCTAACTGTTGCTTTATGTAGTCTATACATTCAACACCGCCCTTATTGTAGTGCGGTGGCTTGTTTACTAAATCTGCTTTCATTTGCTTCTCTTATTAAAATTATCTTTTGAAAGTTTAAGCATATTAATGATTGCTTCTAAATTAAGCATTATGGTTTGCATTAATCTTGCTTCATAGCAAATATTTTCTATATTTATATACAAAGGTTCATTATCTAATTCTTCTTTTATTTTGCGTTCAGGGTCAATGTGATTCCAAAGCTCATTGATATCCTCTGAAGCTATATTTAACCAATTAAGCATTTCGTTATATTCTTGAACACCAAGCAATTCTAGGTCTTGTTCTTTAACAATTTTATACAATTCATTATTCATTTTTTTCTCCTTTTAGTTATTTCATTCTTACATTTTTGTATGACCTTTTTCTTTGCACTTGATGATTCAATGTAATCGTTAAGTTCTTTTAGTGTCATACACTTTAGATAGTAATGCTCGGTTCTTGTCTTACCTGTTGCTCTATCTCTAATCTTTTGACTTGCTTTTAATTTAACTGGCATAACTGCTCCTCATCTAAACTGTATGTTTTTATGCAATAGTTATATAAAAACTTTAATGGGATTACATAAGCATCTATTTCTTTACCTTGTATTAAGTGACCAGTTTCATTGATATTGTTATGTTCTATACACAATCTAATATCGTGTGGCGTAATTAAACATATTTTTTCATTTGTCATATATGTCCAGTAGTCTGCTGTAGTTATATTCAAACCTGACTCTATGCCATTGCAACGAGTTTCTATAAAAGCATTGCCAGTTAAATGTGATATTGCATCTCTTTTAACCTCTACTGTTTTATTTGTTTCAGGAATCATAATGTCGTATTCAGAATGATTGCCTATTATTTTGTGTGCTTTAGGGTATTTTAATTTTATTAAGTCTAGTACAACTTTTTCCCCAGCTTCGCCATAAGGTAAATCTCTATTATAAAAATTACTCATTTTCTTTTTTTTCCTTTTTCTTTTTCTTCTTGCCAAATATTGCTTCAAAATTCTTATCAAACTTTTCTTTGTTATAGGGTTTATATTTAGAACCCTTACCGCCATGCCATTTAGTCATATTTATTAACCATAGGTTTGATATTTATAAAACTAATATAAATTTTTTTCTCATACGAAACTAACCCTCTTAAAAGTTATATCCATATTCTTTTGCTTAAATGTTTCTTTAGCATCAAGGTAATCAGGGTGCATAAATCTAAATAGTTCTTCTACGCTAAAAAACACTACATCTTTATCATTTCCATACAATTCTTTTAATCTAGGTATTTGCATATCCATATCGCAAACAATAGCTATCTTATTGTTTCTGTATTTGTAGCAACGAAAATCATCTTCTAGTTTTTTATACCCATTTGCTTCTGCTTTATCGATTAATGCTTTATATGCTCGATACATCATCTGTATCATTTCTATTTTCTTTTTTAGATGTCCTTCAATAAGTGTTTCATCAAATAACATTTGTGCTTTGCAGAACTTAATCTCTAATTGAGTATCAACACATTTGAGTAATCTCTTTCTACCACCCCATTCTCTTTCAATAGAAGATTCATAATCTCTGTAGACTTTTAATTGCTTATCTAATGTTTCTTCTAAATAATTTTTCATTTCATCATTTATAGGGAACAGGGATATTTACTACGTAAATATATCCCTTCCTTCCCTCTTAATTGTTGATTTCCTTTAAAACTTCCCTCAAACATCCCTCAAACTTCCCTCTACTTCCCTGCTAATCAAACTTAGGTGCTAACTTATGATATTGAGCAGATTGATAACCAACTGTTTCTAAATACTTAACTTCTTCTAATTCAACCAATTTATAGAGAATTTTCTTGATACTATCGACTGATAATATGTTTCCATTAGCATCTCTAACCTTGTCTTTTAAATCTTTTGGAAAGAAATAATGTTCTTCAGGAGCATCTTTATCAGCAAATATAGACTCACGTTCTAGTGCTTCTAATACTAATTTTTGCTTATATGTCAGCTTATCTTTAGCCTTAAAATCAATGTCAGTAAGCTCTAAGTAACCACTGGTAAGCTCTAATCCTTCGCCTATAAGCTCAACCTCTGTAAATACAAAGTTCTTTTCAGCCATTCCCTGACCATCTTTATTTAGCGTTTGTTGGAACGATACAAACATTTGCTCATTCTTATCGGTTCTTTTCACTGAAAATTCGTAATCTAAAGATGCACCTATAACACTTGACCCTCTTGCTCTATTACCTTCATGTCCTGAATGGTGAACAATACAAACATTACAGCCATAAGTTGCAATCAAACCATCTAATTGATGAATAAAGTTGCCCACATCTTCTGCTGAGTTCTCATTACCACCGCCAAAATTCCTTTGAAACGTATCAACAACTATCATGCCAATATCGCCTTCTACAGCTTTTATAGCTTCTATCTCTTGGGTTAGTCTCTCAAAATCGTCCTTATCACCTATTCTTACTGCTCTATCTGATAGGTATAAAGGTATGCCACTTAAACTGTATTGTGCTTGTTGCCAAGCTGATAAACGTCTTTTAACACCTCTCTGACCTTCACCGCATATATAAAGTACAGGTTTCTTAAATGCTTTATTGCCATAAAAGTCTTGCCCTGATGCAATAGCACAACTCATAGCAATAGCTACAAACGACTTACCGCTCTTAGGTGAACCCCATATCTGCATTAATGATTCTTGCTCACATACGTCCTTTATGAGCCATTTAGGATTAGTTACTTGCGTTAATACTTCATCTGCTCTTGTAAAGGTTATAGAGCCTTTTTCTTTCTTTTCTTTAAAAGAATTAATGTATTTAACTAACGTATCATGCGTAAAATCATTACGTTCTGCTGCATCCCATAAATCATCTTTATCTGCAAAGTGTTCAGGAGCTTCAATAACCTTAACTTTACAACCATTAGCCTTTAATTCTCTTGCTATTTCATTAGCACATTTAACTCCTGCTTCATCGTTATCAGCCCAAAACCATACTTCTCTACCATATATAGGTGACCAATCTGCTTTTTTCCATGCATTAACACCACCATGCCAGCAACATACATCGCCTTTATAGATACGTTTTGCTCCCTGCATCGCTTTCTCTCCTTCACTAACGATTACAGGTTTATCTAATTGATTTGCGGTAATATATATAGGTAATAACCCTTCAGGTCTTTTCATTGACCAAGTGCCATTAGGATTCAAGCTAAAAGGTGCATATTTCATAGGTAACCCTTCGTGTCTTAATACTATAAAGTTGTCTGCATATTTAACCTTTACTGATGATTGTCTATATAAGTCAACCATTTGTTCTCGAGTGAATGACCTCACATTACTGGTAATAGGGGTATTACCATTCAGTATGGAGTTTTTAGGGGTTTGTAATGTAAGGTCATAACCAAACTGTTTTACGATTTCAGAGACATCTTTTCCATGTTGTTCGATTAGCCACTTAACACCACCGCCTATACCTTCCTCAAAGTCATAGAATTGTCCTGTTTCAAGATTAAATACAAGTGAACCCTTATTATTCCATCGCCATTCATTGGTCTTTTGGATTTTAGGTTCACCTAGTATTAGTCTTGCTACATCAGGTGCTATTTTTTGCCAATCGTAATCTTGCATTTAGAATGGAATATCGTCTTCAGTTAGTTCTTGTCTATCTATCTGAGCTTGAGTCGCTGCTGCCACTTGTTCGCTCATACTAACTTCGCCATCAGCAATCATTGGCTCTTCCCATACAGGAACAACAAAATCTGCTGGTCTATCCTTCCATCCTAAAAATTCAAATAAAGGTACGTTGATGTTTAATGCTTTAAGCTCAATAACCTCATATTTATTACTAAATTGAAATACAGGAACTTTGCCTTTATTAGCTTCAATATTCTTATAGAACTGAACAGCCATCTTTTTAAATGCCTGATACTCACCAAAGCTAAATCTTGACCATAAAAACTGGCGTTTCTCATTTGTATAAAGGTTTATGCTAAATGCTTCTTTATAGCCATCTTCAGGTTTAGGTGTTTTGATAAATGGTTTATCGCTGTATTCAGTGTTGTATGTACCATTCCACATACCCCAACCTGTTTTAATGGTATCAGGACAGACCATAATCTTATCTAAGGTTATAGCTTCCTCATTTGAGTACCATGTTTTATCAGCGTTTTTATGCATGATATAACTAATACCGCTACCATTATTATCATTGGAAAAAATATCTTCCATAATGCTCTCCTTTTTTAATGTATAGTTCTATCGCCTATACTGTTTATATAAATGCGTTCAAGATATTCATAATTAGTCATCTTGTAGCTCTCGTAACTCTCGTCATTAACAAAACCTAGCAACTCTAATGCTAGACATATCTTTTCGTATCTTTCACGACAAAATCTCTCAAATTCATCATCCTGATACATTTGCTTTCTCTAAAATATTCTTTATGTCCTTACATATATCTTCTAAGGGACACATATAGGTAACTTGATTGTGCTTAGGTGCGTTGCTTACCAAGTAAGCAGGAATGACCGCCATAATTGTTTTGCGGTCAAACTTATAAATTAGTAAAGGTATGTATTTATCACCAGCACTTTTTAAAACTTGCTCCCACCATTCTTGGCGATACATATTGGTATTTGATTGTTTGTATCTTTTACATTCAATAGCAAAGTTCTTGTAATAAATGTCTGCTAATCCACCCTTCCATGATTGGTCAAAGTTTCTTGAAACTCTATCTTTTATACCCTCACGTTCAAAACATTCATTAATCTTACGAACTATTAGACGTTCAAATGTTGCTCCTTTGGTTCTTGAATTAATAGGCATTATTAGTCCTTATATAAGATGTAACCAATAACGATTGCCAATAAAGTTAAAGTGCCTATTGTCATGGTAAACATATGAAATATAGTCTTAAATACCTCAAACATCTTGTAAGTTAATTAGTTCTTCTCTACCGCTTTCGTACTTAATATATCTGTACTCTTTTCCAGCACCTTTTTGGTAGTAATAAATTGCTATTGTTGTATCAGCCTTTTCTTCAGCTAATCGTTTTCTCTGCTCTTCGACTCTTGTAAAAAACTCAGTCATTGTTCTTAGATTCTTTATGTGAACAAATGCCTAGCTTGATTAAGAACTCGCCTGCTCCTTCAAGTTTCATGTAGTTGTTATCAGCAAACTCTTTTAATGCAGCGTGCATATCAGGTGTCAACCAAAGTGCCTTCTTTTCTTTAATATCTTTATTCATATTTATTTATACTCTCCATTTTTTATTTTATAGATTTTTATAACTATTACAATTACCAGTTTGATATTTATATAATATAATCAAAAATGAAGGGCAAATGCTAAACTCTCCATATATCTAATACTCTCTATTTAGCTAATTGCCCTTCTTTTATCCAACTCTTTTTATCTTCACAAAACCTGCTCTACGTTCAGGTGCAGCTTTATAAGTTACTTCTTTAATCTGTTCTTTTTTAGCTGGTAGTGTTTTCCATTCCAACTCATATTCTGCAACTCTTGCTTTGCTATGATTACCCATAGCCATCATTAAATCAGTCATAAGTTCATCCTTCTTCTCTTTAGCTATCTTCATAGTTTCTTTTAATGCTTCTATTGTATCGATAATATCAAGCGTATCAGCGTTCAATATCTTTACGTTTTCATCATTACCATCACTAAAAATAGTCGCTGCGTGTTCAGGAGTCTCAGGCGGATAATAGTCCTCTTCTTCTATTCTTCTATCAAAGTCCAGCACTACTCTCGCCAGTTCGTCTTTATACGCTTCATCGCGTTTATAAACGTATATGCGTAAATCAGTTGACTGGTATAGCACAATCAATATTCCATACTCAGCGTTTAGTATTTCCATGCTTGTATGTAATTGGTCTACGCCTAAGTATTTAGGTGGCTCTTCTACTGATGGGAAATCAGAGCTGCATTTAACTTCTATAGGTATATCGCCATTTAATATAAGCTCTTGATGTCCTACAAGGTAAATACCATTATCAGGATTATGTTCTACTTTCACATTAACAACATTACATCTTCCATCTAACGAAGCCTGTAAAGGTAATTCAGGGTGGTCTATTTTATAGTCCACTTCAGGCTCTACATTCTCTATACCTAGCCTTCTTGCTGCTTCAGTTATTAATACAGGTTCAAGTAAGTCTCCTGTAGCTTGTCTATTAGTTTGCACAAAGTTATCTACTAGGGTTCCATTCTTTTCAGCTATCGCCTTCTTTAAGCAACCATGCTTATCGAAGAACCTTGCCCTATCAAACAATGCACACGTTATTGATGATGTTGCTCTATACCATGTTAATTTACCAACCATTTATCTCTCCTTGTTTATCATTCTGTTTATTTCAAAAATAGAATCACGAACTTGAATTGGCTGGCTCATGCCTGCTATTTCAATGAATGTTCCTATCTCGTCCTTGTAAAAGGATTTGAGTTTTTTAACTGGAATAGTTAAAATATTTGCACAACCTAAAATGTTAAATCTAACAGTTCTCTCAGGTTGGTCAGATTTATGTAACGATTTAGATAATTTAGCTAATTTGGTTAAATATATATTATGCGAAGTAATATATTATTTCATATATAAATAGTATGGCTTCCCTTTCTATTTCTCTATATAAATAAATGAATGATAAGTTCTGTTTTCTAGATTAGAATTAATCTATGAAAAAACTTATACAAACATCATTATCATTAATATTAACCGTATACTGCTCAGCTGAAATTTTAAAAAAACCTACTAGCTATTCTTCTGATCTTTATAAAGATATTATATTGAACGGGAGTTATGATCCATCGATCGATCATCCAAATGAATTTCTTGATTTTAATTATGGCGAAAGAGTCGCCTCACCTGAACAAATAGAAAATGCAATAAATACCTATAAACAACAATCTAATAAAATTAAAGTTTTAAATTATGCTGTATCTCATGAAGGGCGCCCTCTTCATGCATTAATAATATCTTCTCCAGAAAATATCGCTCAAATTGATGGAATTAAAGAGAATTTGTCTTCTCTTTCAGATGCAAGAATTACTAATGATAGAGAAGCAAAAAAAATCATTGATTCTCTTCCTGCTATAGCATGGATGGCCTATTCAATTCATGGAAATGAGACATCTGGTTCAGATGCTGCGCTTGGCTTAATTTATCATCTGATAGCCAGTAATGATTCAGAAGTTGAGAATCTTTTAGACAATATGATTATAATTGTTGATCCAGTTATGAATCCTGATGGTCGATCTAGATTTACTAAATCACTGGAACAGTTCAGAGGAACAGCACCAAATTATGATGATCAATCATTAATTCATACTGGTGACTGGCCCTATGGAAGAACAAACCATTATTATTTTGATTTAAATAGAGATTGGATTTATCTAACACAACCTGAAACTCAAGGTCGCGTATCATTAATAAACGAATGGAAACCTCAAATACTTGTTGATGCTCATGAAATGGGTGCTCAAGATACTTTTATGACAGGTCCTGCACGTGAGCCAATTAATAAGAACATGGATAGAGATCTTGTGAAATGGGGAAATGTATTTGCTCAAGATCAAGGATCTGAATTTGATCGAAGAAACTGGCGTTTTTATACAGGTGAATGGCATGAAGATTTATATCCAGGCTATTCATTTTATGTTAATTTTAGAGGTACTTTAGGCATACTATATGAGCAATCACGTATGGCTGAAGATGGTGTGCGAAGACCTGAAGGAACTATTCAATCGTATAAAGAATCTGTCCATCATCAATTTATAAGCTCCTTAACTAATTTAAACACTTTGTCAGTTAACAGTAAGGCAATGTATAACGACTATTGGGAAGCAAGGAAGTTAAATGTATCAAAAGAAAGTGATTGGGCTAATCAAACATTTGTGATACTGCCAACTAAAAACTCATCTAGAATTAACACTCTTGCTGATAAATTAAAATCTCAAAATATCGAAATCTACACCAATAAACAGAATATTAATGTCAAAAATGTATTAAAACAAACTGGTGATATTGTTGAAGAATTTAATATTCCAGCCGGCAGTATGATAATTCCAAATCGTCAACCCGAAGCTCCTTTAATTTCGGCTATATTAGAATTTGATGCTGAAATTGATGAAGATGTTCTTAAAAAAGAAAGAGAAGCAACTTTAAGAAACGGCTCGTCAATTATGTATGACACAACTGCATTTAATTTTACTATGATGTATGGATTAGAAGCTGTGACAGTCCCAGAATACGTAAAAGGAAATCTTTCGTTATGGGAGCCCTCCTCTGTAGAAATAGACGTTGATGAAAAGGCTATTATGTGGATTGTTGATGGCACAGACGATCTATCAGTTACCTTTGCAGCAAGACTCATGGAACAAGGTGTTCAGGTAAGAATTATTGATAAAGATATTAGTCTTTCTGGTAAGAGCTTATCTAGAGGAAGCCCTGTTGTAATAGCTATGGATAATCCTAAAAATTCTAAGTTAGTGCAATTAGTTAAGAATACTGCTGAAGATTTAAATGTTTCAGTATCATCACTTTATACAGGTTTTGGTCCTGAAGAATTACCTGACTGGGGTGGCAGACATTTTAGGTTGCTAAATAAACCACAAATTGCAATATTAAGCCATGAAGGTTTTAGCTCATATGATGTAGGTGTTAGCTGGTGGTCACTTGATCATCATTTAGGGATAAGACACAGTCAACTTAATACATCAATGATAGGTTATGCAGATTTAAGAAGATACAACACATTAATAATGCCAAGTGGTTATAGATCTCTTAATCAAGCTGAAATGTCTGTTCTGAAAGATTGGATAAAACAAGGTGGAACATTAATAGCTAATAATGGCAGTACAAGAATGCTTGTATCTGACAATTCAATTTCAAGCATTAAAGATATAAGTGATTCATTTGAGAATAGTCATGACTACAACATAAAGTTACAAAGAGAATTTTTATCAAAAAATACATCCATAGACTTAGATTATGTGAATAATAATAAAATTTTCTCTGATATCTCATATCCATGGGAAGAAACTGAAAATAAAATTGATTCAGATACATTGAAAAAACGAGATTCCTGGCAATCACTATTTATGCCATCAGGAGCTTTTGTTTCAGGAAGAGTTGATAAAAAACATTGGCTATCATTTGGAACAATAGATACTTTACCCCTTCTCTATTCAAATTTTCCTGTATTAATGGCTGGTTCGGGTTCAAAAGCTGTTATAAGGGTTGGTGAATTAACCGAAAATACTAATCAAGATATTTATAAATCTATTAACTGGTCTGATATTCCTGCAGGATATGATTTAAACGTGAGGATGAGTGGTTTGGTTTGGCCTGAAGCTTCTGCAAGAATTGCAAATTCAGCTTATTTAACTCAAGAAAGATACGGTAAAGGTCAAATAATATTATTCTCTGGGGAACCTAATTTTAGAGGCTCTAGTTTAGGAACAAATAGACTTTGGCTTAACTCAGTTGTGTATGGATCAGGCCTTGGTACAAGCTCTAGAATAACACCATAGATTTTATATACTTAAATCCTCTAAATTATAGTCTTTTAAGTCTTGTCTAGCCTGATTATCCCAAATAAAAGTCTTTTGTGAATCTATAAAAGGCTTATATTGATATGGTGTTTCATCTTTGTATTTAGCTTTTCTAGCTTCAATAGCATAACCAATAGATTTAGACCTTCTTTCAATTATCTGATCATCAAATACTTGAGCTTCACTATGAACACCTCCACCCTTAACTCCAAGAACAGACGAACGTTTGTGAAAACCAAAATTAACAGTAACTCTTTTCTCAAAGCCACAATTAGGAAAAGATCCATGAAGTAATTGACGATTACATATAACTGCATCACCTGGATTACAGACTATAGGAACTGCTCCTTCGAGTCTTTCACTACCCGATTCAGCAACAAGTTTTTTAATGTCTATTTTTCCAACTTTATGCGTTCCTGGCATGACCCAGACTCCATTAACAGCAGTACTTCCATATGCTTGAACCATAAAATTAAAGCCATGAATATCTTCATCAAAATCTTCACTATCCCAATGAGTAACACCATCTTGATGCCAAGATACAGCTGCACCAACACCAGGTTCCTTTATAAATAAAGCTTCATTAAAGGGTGCAAAATCATCTCCATTAATAGCTTCAGCAACTTTTAAAAGCTCAGGATGCGCATAGGTTCTTAGACATGCATCAGAAAATTGAAGAGAACCCAATAGAATGACAGGAACAGCTGGAGGGGAATCAGATTTAGCCTCTGGCTCAAATAATTTAATTTGATGTCTTCCATTAGCTAACTCAGTACCTCCAAGAGGATCGCCAAGTGGTTTTGACCATACTAAAGTTAAAGCTTTAGATTCTGCATTGAAAGCAGGATTTCCATTTTCATCTATATTTGATTCTGGACCTATTGGAAAATTAGTTCTTAGTTTTTCTAAATCTTCTTTAATATCTGCTAATTCATCAGGATTTATAACATTTTCAAAGATGTAAAAACCATTTTCTGAGTAAGCTTTGCGTATTTCAGGGCAAAGATTTCCATTTTCATCAAATTTAATTGGGCCTCTATTCCCTAACTCTAAAGCTTTTCTCTCTCCATCTTTAAGATAAGACTCCATAGCGTCAGCATTCTCTCCATAATATGCTGCACAGGCTTTAATTGAACGTGATGCATCAATCATAATTGCTCCCTATTTTTTATAAAATAATAACTAAAAACCGAATATTTTTAAACATTTAACTCTATTAAAGATGGTCCTGGTTCATTAATAGATTTATTAAAGATGTCAGTAAATTCTTTAACTGTTTTAGGGTTATATGCAGGCACTCCCATAGATTCGGATAATTTACACCAGTCTATAGGAGGATTGTCTAATGAAAACATGGAGGCTGCTCTATCCCCTGTTTCTATTGCTTGCACCCTATCAAGCTCAATTTTTAAAATTTCATATGAACGATTAGAAAATATAATATTAGTAATATTTAAATTTTCTCTAGCTTGTGTCCAAAGCGCTTGAACTGTATACATTGCTCCTCCATCCCCATGAAGTGTAATAACAGGCCTATCTGGTTTTGCTAATGATGCTCCTACAGCCAATGGAAGTCCCTGTCCTATTGATCCACCACAAAGTGCTAACCAGTCATGCGGTTTAGCTTGAAGAGCAAATGAAGAAACTAAAAGACTAGATGTAGTTGCTTCATCTGAAATTATTGAATCCTCTGGCATCAAACCAGCAAGCAATGGACCTAGCGTAGTCGCATCTAAATCCCCACTGGTTGGTACATCACCAATATATGATTGAATAAATTTTTCATCAATTTTAGTTGAGCCTGATAGATCTTTCAGCTCCTCAAGCGCAGATATTCCATCATCATCATTAGAACAAAGCTCAAATAATTCAGCAGAATCAGGAGATAAAAAGCTTTTTTTATCTGGATAAGCAAAAAATGAAACTGGAGGCCTAGAGCCGATAAATACAATTGATTGAGTATCTGCTAAAAATAATTCAGCCATTTCAGCAAAATATGGTACTTGTTCAATAATGGGCAATCCAGCGCCCCTTCTAATTTTAGGTATGAATGTATCAGTCACTAACCTGGAATTAGTAGCACTTGCTATACGAGAAGCTAATTTAAGGCATGTTTCATCAAGAAATCTGCCACCTATAAATAACATAGATTTATCTTTCTTAAGTAAATCATATGCTTTGGTAATATCATTATAATCGACTGACTTAGGGTTATTAATTGATGCAATTGATTCAATATCTATATCAATATCGCTCCAAGCATAATCAGCAGGAATAATCATTGTTGCTACTTTTCCATTGGGACTGTTGGCAGTTTGCCACGCAGTGTTTGCTAGTTTAGAAATATTTGATGGATTATCTAATCTTCCTACCCAATCGGAGCTAACATTAGATAAACCATCTAAATCTGAAGTTAGTGGCGCATTATGCTTTAAATGATATGAAGCATGATCACCGACTATATTAATCATCGGAGAATTAGCTTTTCTTGCATTATGAATGTTTGCAAAAGCATTGCCCAAACCAGGTCCAAGATGTAATAAATTTGCTGCAGCTTTGCCTGACATTCTTGCATATCCATCAGCAGCACCACTCACAACACCCTCAAATAACCCAAGAACCGGTCTAACTTTGGGGTTATGATCAATTGCTGCAACTAAATGCATTTCTGAAGTTCCTGGATTAGCAAAGACAACTTCAAGACCGTTATTAATTAATGTCTTAATTAATGCATCTGATGCATTTAATTTCATAATTCGCCCCTATTTTAATTATTATTTAGAACTCAAATATTTTATCAAAACGTTATATCTGTAGGTGATTTATAAAATATACACAATATATGATTAATTTATATAAGTATTTTATTAATTAATATGTGTTTTGTGTATTACTATTAAAGAAGTCAATTTAAATTTGGGAGGAGAAAATGACTGAATATCAAATATTTAATTTAATGTACGTAGGATTTATTAGTAATTCTATGTATTTCGTAGGCATGGTCTTATTAACCTGGCTTGGTTTTAGAATGGCCAATAATATATTTAACAGCACTGATGTAAACATGGCGGCAAAAGTATTTACTTCAATATACTGTGTTTTAGTTGGAATAATGCTGTTTTATACTCAGCAAATCGGTGCAGCTATATTGGAAACTGCAGCTAATAATTTAGTTGCAATTGAGGCAACTTCAGCAGAAAGAATGTCAACATACCCTAATTCACCACTATCGGTTGGCGGTCCCGTTCAGACTTTCTTTGTTCTATTAGTGGTTGTATTTCAGCTATCTATTGTTTGGAGTAAAAAATAATGGATATAAGTAAATATATATTTTCATTATCACTAATTTTTGCATTTACAGTAAGCGCTGATAATGTAAAGCCTGGTGAAGAAACAGGTGAGTTTCATTATTTCAATGTTACTAATCCTGCTGGATTTGTTAACGCTATAGATGAACATTATGCATCTGATTGTGCTAAAAAATGGCAATCAGAATCAGGGGCAGAAGTTGTACTTATGGGTGTTCTAGGTTCTGTTCATACTCATTTTATTTATGTTGGTTACAAAAATAATGAGATGTTAGAAAAAGGAAGATCTATTGTTAACTCATGTCCTGAAACTGCAATGCTTATAAAAAAATTATCAAAGCATTCAGAACCAACTGACTATGTAAGTAGACTTGGTGAGCAATCTCTCGAAGTTGGTGATTGGACTAAAGACAAACATTTTATGAAATTTGATTTTAATGTAGAACTTGGCAAAGCTCCAATGTATGCAAAAGAATGGACAAAAATGATGAATTCTTTGGAGCAATCTAATTCAGCTGGCCTGATCACTCATAGAGCTGGTAATGGTTGGATGTCTCATTTTGTTTATGTTGGCGGTGATTCAATTGATGATCTATACACAACTTTTGATGCAAATTCACAAACTGAGGCTTTTCAAACATTTGTAAAAAATGTTGCTTCTATTCGTGAACTTAGAAATGTAAGTCTTATAGCACCAGTTAAAGCTTATCCAGCTACGAGGTAAAAATACTAGATAAAAAAAGGGCCTATCGGCCCTTTTTTATATTCAAGCTAAACTTTATTATTCTTTAGTGTAGATAATTTCACAAAATTCAGTTGTTTCTCTTACAACCTCTGTTACATATCTAGAAAAAGCCATATCCCAAATTTTTCCATATGATGCTCCAGCATAGTACTCATCTACCACTTTACCATTTTCAGCTGCTGTATTAGTAACAACTCTTAAATGAACTACCTCGGTACCGCCACCCATTGGTTCAAAAACACCAAATCTCATATCGTGACCTGCTTTTTGAACTTCTTTTTCCAGTTTCGTCATTTCTTTTGCAAAAGCTCTTGAATCAGATGTTTTTATTCTCCAAAGTCTTTCATATCCTGGATTTAACTCAAACTCTTTTAAAGGTTTCCATGTTACTGAATATAGTACTTTTCTTAAGTTATTAAATTCAGTTGTAGCATTCATTGGATCATACAATTCAGATGTCATAAAAGCTTTTTCGACGCTTGGGAAAGCATTCCATACAAACATTTCTCCTGGATATTCATTTCCTGTTTTAACAACACATACTCCAGCAATATCTGAATCAATCATTTTAAATGCAGCAGTATTTTCTTTCATATAGTTTACGTAAGCATCAACATTTTTTGCTTTAACATGTAGTGATGTAAATGCACCTTCTGGTACAGAAGCACTCAAGTTAAAAGATACAAAAAATACACTAATGAAAGATATTATTAGCTTATTAAGTTTCATTTTTTCTCCCTATTAAAATTACTTATCTTAATAGTATTATAAAAACACATACATAATAAAAAAATAATGTAAATTTTTTATTTATAAATGCATATATAGACAAAATATGAGAAGTTAAAAAACTGAAACTGTAAGGAATTTAGATAATAAAAAATAAATTTAGACATAAGATTGTATTAAAAAAAATTGTGATAGAATTCTTTCCTTTTTATACTTTAAATAATGATATATTCAAGCATTTTAAAAACTGTAGGCAATACTCCTGCTGTAAAAATTAATAATTTAGCTCCTGAAGGTATTAACCTTTATGTGAAACCTGAGTTTTTTAATCCTGCATCATCTGTAAAAGATAGATTAGCTTTTAGCATAATTGATGAAGCTGAAAAACAAGGAGTTTTAAAACCGGGTCAAACTGTTGTTGAAGCGACTAGTGGCAATACAGGAATTGGTCTAGCTTTTGTCTGTGCAGCAAAAAATTATCCTTGTGTAATTACTATGCCTGAAAGTGCATCTATAGAAAGAAGAAAAATGATGAGATTCTTGGGTGCAAAGGTAATTATAACCCCTGCTCCTGAAGCAGGTTCTGGTGCGTATAAAAAAGCAAAGGAGTTAGCAGATCAAAATGATTGGTTTTATGCTCGACAATTTGAAAATGAAGCTAATGCTAATATTCATGAGAACACGACTGGTGAAGAAATAATATCTGATTTTAAAGAATTAGGTTTAGATTATTGGGTTTCAGGTTATGGTACTGGTGGAACTTTCTCAGGAGTTGCGAGGGTACTAAAAAAATCTATGCCAAATACTAAATTAATAATGGCAGAACCTGATGTAGCACCTCTTGTTGCTAAAGGAACCACTCAAGAGAGAACTGATGATGGCGCTCCAGCAGTCTCACATCCTGACTGGAATCCTCACCCTATTCAGGGATGGACTACAGATTTTATTCCTCTTGTATTACAAGAGGCAATAGATAATAACTTTATTGATGAAATAATACCTGTTGCTGGAGCTGATGGTATTAAATGGTCACGAAGGCTTGCAGCACATGAAGGAATATTAACTGGTATATCAGGTGGTTCTACATTTGCTGTAGCTATGGAAGTTGCAAATAAAGCTCCCAAGGGATCTACTATATTATGTATGCTAGCTGACACTGCAGAAAGATACTTATCAAGTGTTTTATTTGAAGATATATCACCCGATATGAACGGTGAAGAGATTAAAATTCTAAATTCAACTCCTGCATACAAAGTATCTGAATAATATTAACTAAGCTACTGATATAAAGTAAGCCATTGGTATTACACACAACCAAACCATTAATGCTAATACTAATGGCTTAAAACTAAGCTCTTTATATTCTATTTTTGATGACTGTAAGCCTATACAAAAAATACCAAAGATAATGAAAGTTTTGCTTAGTATTTTTAAATATTCGATCGATGAATAAGATAGCTCAAATATATTAGCTACGCCTAAAGCAACAAAGAAATAAATAATAAACTTTGGAAAAACAAAACCATTTTTATTTGCATTAAATTTATAGTTCAACAATAAAATCAATGGAATTAAAGCCAAAGTTCTTAATAGCTTTAAAGAAGTTGCAACCTCTACTGATGGATTTGAAAATGCTAATGCAGAGCCAATAACTGATCCAGTATCATGAATAGCTAATGCAGAAAATACACCAAATTCATAATTAGACATATTCAATAAATCACCTAGCATTGGAAAAAGAATAATCGCCAGCGTATTAAAAGAAAAAAGAATTGCTAAAGATATAAAAATAAATTTTGTACTAGCTTTGATCAGCGGACCAATTAGAGCTATTGCTGTTGCGCCGCATATTGATAAACCTGATGCCAATAAAATATTGAGTTTTATATCTAATCCAAATATATTTCCTAAGATAAAGAATAATACAAATGAAAATATAATGAAAAATAAAACCCATATGGCATAAGCATCTATTATGTTTATTAAAGTTGTCATACTTATAGTCAAACCTAATAAAACGATGCCAATCTGCAATGGAATTGTGGAAACTTTTTTTGATATCTCTTGGGAAATATTTTTATATAAGAGTGAGTAAATCAATCCTAAGGATATAGCCAAAATAGGACTTAGCACTATTACAGCTAAAAAAGAAAATATAATTAATAGAAAATTAGATGGTATAAAAATCCATTTCATGTAAATAAAATTTTAGGCTTTCACTTTATCTTTGATTTCAGAAAATTTTAAAGATTCATTCACTATATCAAGTTTTATTTGACCACCAGATTTAAGATTGCCAAATAATAATTTATCCACTAAAGGCTTTTTAATATTCTTGGAAATAAATCTTTCCATCGGTCTTGCACCCATCTCCTTGTCATAGCCGTTATCTGCTATCCAGTTAATCACGGCTTTTGAAACAACAATTTCAACATTTCTTTTATCCAATTGAGCCTGAAGCTTTGTAAGGAACTTATCTACAATCGATAAGATAATAGACTTATCTAAGTAATTAAATTGAATTGTTTCATCTAGTCTATTTCTAAATTCAGGAGTAAATAATTTATTTAAAGAATTCATAGCATCTGATTCGTTAGATGAGGAACTAAATCCTATATTTCTTTTTGCTAACAATTCAGCGCCAATATTAGTTGTCATAATTAAAATCACGTTTCTAAAGTCCGCTTTTCTTCCATTATTGTCAGTCAAGACGCCAGCATCCATAACTTGAAGAAGAATGTTAAAAATATCAGGATGTGCTTTTTCAATCTCATCTAATAACAGGACACAATGCGGAGATTTAACAATTGCTTCAGTAAGTAAGCCACCTTGATCAAAACCAACATATCCCGGAGGTGCCCCTATCAGTCTTGAAACTGTATGCCTTTCCATATATTCACTCATATCAAATCTAATAAGATCTATACCCATGATTTCTGATAATTGTTTTGATATTTCTGTTTTTCCTACACCAGTTGGTCCAGTAAATAAAAATGATCCAATTGTTTTGTTGTCATCTCTCAGACCAACACGGGATAGCTTTATAGCACTTGCTAATGTTTCTACAGCTAAATCCTGACCAAAAATAACTCTTTTAAGATTCTCTTCTAAATTTTTAAGATCTTTCTTATCTGAAACAGTTATGTTCTGTTCTGGTATCTTGGTAATTTTAGATATAGTTTTTTCAATATCAGACTGTTTTACGGTTATATTCTTGTTATTTTTTCTTGCTATATTAAGCATAGCACCAGTTTCATCGATAACATCTATAGCCTTGTCAGGTAAAAATCTATCATTAATATATTTTGAAGACAGATCAACAGATGCCTTAACAGCTTCATTTGAGTACGCAACATTATGATATTCTTCATATATATTTTTAATACCATTTATTATGTCAATACACTCATCAAACGAGGGTTCAACAACGTCAATTTTTTGAAATCTTCTAGATAGTGCCTGATTTTGATCAAAAATACCTCTGTATTCCTGGAATGTAGTTGAACCAATGCATCTTAAAGTGCCTTTTCCAAGCGCTGGTTTAAGAAGATTTGATACGTCTAGAGAACCACCAGATGCAGAACCTGCTCCTATTATGGTGTGTATTTCATCTATGAATAATATTGCTTTATCTTTAGTTTCTAAGAATTTTAAAACTTCTTTAAGTCTTTTTTCGAAATCACCTCTATATTTTGTGCCAGCAATCAAAGCAGCAATGTCTAATGAATAAATAATTGAATTGCTTAAAATATTTGGGACTTTGTTATTACAAATCAGATATGCCAAACCCTCTGCTATTGCAGTTTTTCCAACACCAGATTCACCTACAAGTAATGGATTATTTTTTGTTCTTCTTGATAGAATTTGGATAAGACGATCAACTTCCTTGGTTCTTCCAATTAAATTGTCAATCTTATCCTCATTAACTAGATTATTTAAGTTTATTAAATATGCGTTTTCTTCTGTTTTTAATTTTTCTTGTTCAGCACTTTCTTCATCTGTGGTAATACTTTCATCTGTTTTTTTATCAGATGGACCATGAGATATATATGTCACAACATCAAGCCTATTAATATTATTCTTATTTAAAATGTATACAGATCTTGATTCTTTCTCAGAAAATATAGCAACTAATAAATTGATAGGCTTTACTACCCCTTTTCCAGATGATTGGATATGAAAAACTGCTCTTTGAAGAACTCTTTGAAAGCCAAGTGTTGGTTGAACAGCTTTTTGGTTATCTGTTCTCATGATGCTAGATTTTTTTAAATGCTCATTGAGCTCATCTTTTAACGAATCAACACTAACATTTTGTGCCTCAATAAAATCTTTCACATCATAGTCATTAAGTATCATCAAAAAAAGATGCTCAACAGTTAAGTATTGAATATTAATTTCTTGAGCCTTATCAAAAAGGTTGGCGATTGAAACTTCTAAATCTTTACTAAACATATTTAATCAGTTAATGGTTCTATTTCACTTAATAAAGGATGGTTGTGATGCTTTGCCATATTATTAACCTCATATGACATCATCTCAGCAATCTCTTTAGAAAATATACCACAAACGCCCTTTCCTTTTGTATGAACTGCCATCATTATTTGAGTAGATTTCTCATGCGTGTGATTAAAGACGGTTTGAAGAACATAAACAACAAATTCCATTGGAGTGTAATCATCATTAATTAAGATGACTTGATATAAAGGCGGTTCTTTAAGTTCTGGGTCTTTTTCTAGTACTGCTGATCCTAAATCATTTGATGCATCGATGGTATCTTTAGATAACCTGATCATTACATCCTTTTGACCATCTCTTCACCAAAACCTGAACATGATACCAGATCAGCACCATCCATCATTCGTTCAAAATCATAGGTTACTTTTTTAGCTAGGATTGTTTTTTCCATTGAGCTAATTATTAAATCTGCAGCTTCAGTCCAGCCCATGTGTCTCAACATCATTTCTGCAGACAATATTAAACTTCCAGGATTAACTTTATCTTGACCAGCATATTTGGGTGCGGTTCCGTGAGTGGCCTCAAATACAGCATATTCATCTGATAAGTTAGCTCCTGGAGCAATACCAATACCACCAACACAAGCAGCCAGAGCATCTGATATGTAATCACCATTTAAATTCATTGTTGCAATAACATCATAATCTTTGGGTCTTAATAATATTTGCTGTAAAAAAGCATCACAAATTACATCTTGGATGACTATATTTTTACCATTCTTTGGATTTTTAATTACTTGCCAAGGGCCTCCATCTAGGTCTTCTCCGCTATATGCAGATTTAGCAAGTTCATAACCCCAATCTCTAAATGCACCTTCGGTATATTTCATAATATTGCCTTTGTGAACAAGAGTTACTGAGCTTCTATCATTAGTAATTGCATAATCTATTGCTTTTTTAACAAGTCTTTCTGTTCCTTCTTTTGAAATTGGTTTAACACCTATACCTACGGTATCTGGAAATCTAATTTGAACAATACCAAAATCATCTTCTAAAGTTTTAACAATTTTTTTGGATTCATCTGATTCAGCTTTGAATTCAATTCCAGCATAAATATCTTCAGAATTCTCTCTAAAAATAATCATGTCTGTATCTTGAGGTCTTTTTACCGGCGAAGGCACTCCTTCAAAATATCTAATTGGTCTTAGACATACATATAAATCTAATATTTGCCTTAATGAAACATTAAGTGATCTTATGCCACCTCCAACAGGTGTAGTTAAAGGTCCCTTTATGCTAACTACATATTCTTTTAGCGCTTCAATTGTTTCATCTGGTAACCAGGTATCTTTTTCATATATCTTAGTAGATTTCTCACCACAATAAATTTCCATCCATTCGATTTTTCTTTTTCCGTCATATGCCAATTTCACAGCATTATCAACTACATTTAACATTGCAGGAGTAATATCTACACCAATACCATCACCTTCGATATAAGGGATGATTGGATTATCTGGCACATTTAATACACCATCAATATAAGAAATTTTTTCTCCTGAAGTTGGTTCTTTGATTTTATTGAATTTCATTTATTTACCGATCCCTATAATAAGATTTAATAGCTTGAAAATGGGCATTATTATACTATCAATTAATGCAATATAATATGCATTAAAATAAAGAATATGGCTAAAAAAACTGTTGTTGTCGGACTTTCGGGAGGTGTTGACTCATCTGTCTCTGCTTATTTATTAAAAGAAGCAGGATATGATGTTAAAGCATTGTTTATGAAAAACTGGCAATCAGAACCAGGAGAAGTTTGTACATCAGAGATAGATTTTAAGGATGCTTCTGATGTATGCGATAAATTAGATATACCATTACATAAAGCAAATTTTTCAGATGAATATTGGGATAGAGTATTTACTAATTTTTTAAGTGAACATGAAAAAGGTAGAACACCTAATCCAGATGTATTGTGTAATAGAGAAATAAAATTTAAATCATTTTTAGACTACGCATTTGAAATAGGTGCTGATTATATTGCTACAGGTCATTATGCAAAGATTATAAATAAAGATGGTATGTATCACCTTGCCAGAGCAAAAGATATAAATAAAGATCAAACTTATTTTCTACATGAGGTTTCTGAAAAAGAATTTTCGAAATGCCTCTTCCCTTTAGAAAATTTAATGAAATCAGAAGTAAGGGATATAGCTTTAAAAAATAATTTAGTTACAGCTAATAAAAAAGATTCTGTTGGTATATGTTTTGTTGGTGAGAAAAACCTCAAAGATTTTTTAAACAGATTTATAGAATTTAAAAAAGGAAATATAAAAGATGAGAATAATAATGTAATTGGCCAACACCAAGGTGCAATTTTATACACCCAAGGTCAAAGACAGGGTCTTATGATTGGAGGTGTCAAAGGCAAAGAAGAGCTACCATGGTATGTTTATAAAAAAGATATTCCAAATAATGAGATATACGTATGTCAAGGTGGCAATAATGAACTGCTCATGAATAAAGGTCTTTATGTAGAAGATATAAACTTTATAAATGATATAGATTATCAATATCCAATTAATTGTTCAGTTCAGGTAAGACACCAACACAATCCTGTAAAGTGTGTTATCGAAAAATTATCTAATGAAACTAAAGTTACATTCTCTGAGCCAATTAGAGCAATTGCACCAGGACAATCAGCAGTATTTTATGATAATGAAATATGTCTGGGTGGTGGAGTTATTTGTAAGACTTTTTAATATATAATTCTTACTTTCAAATACAAGATTAAAATATGAAATTTGATCACAACAATATTTCACCACTTGACAGTAGATACGCAAATAAAATATCTAATTTTAGAGAAAATTTCAGCGAATCTGCATTAATAAAAATTAGATTTGAGATAGAAATAGAATGGATTTTATTCTTATGCAATAAACTTCCAAAAACATTTAAACCTTTATCAAAAAATTCTATAGAAAAAATAATTAACTTTAAAAATAAATTTGATAATAAATCAGTATTAAAAATAAAAAAAATTGAAGCTACAACAAATCATGATGTTAAAGCAGTTGAATATTTTATTAGAGATTATTTCAAAAAAGATAAAGTCCTTTCTTCATATATTCATTTAATACATTTTGGATTAACTAGTGAGGATGTGAATTCTCTGAGTTATGCAGTGATGATAAAAAAAGGAATATCTTTATATATAAATGAGATATCAACTCTAAATAAAGTTCTTAAATCTTATTCAAAAAAATGGGCTAACGTTGCTTTTTTGGCTAGAACACATGGACAACCAGCCTCACCTTCAACTTTAGGTAAAGAATTTAAGGTTTTTGCAGCCAGACTTGATAGAGAAATATCAATATTAAAATCAGTTAAACCACTTGCAAAATTTAGTGGAGCTACAGGCAACTATCACACATTTGCTGTAGTTGATAACAAAATTAAATGGTCTCAAGTTAATAAAAAATTTATTAAGCAATTTTCAGTAGATCAAAACCCATATACCACTCAAATAGAACCTCATGATTGGATTGCTGAAGTATGTCATTCATTAATTAGAGTAAATAATATTATGATTGATCTATGCCAAGATTCATGGATTTATATATCAAACGATATTTTTGCTCTCAAGCTTCTTAAAAATGAAGTAGGTTCTTCTACCATGCCGCATAAAGTAAATCCAATTGATTTTGAAAATGCAGAAGGTAATTTTGGTATCTCCTCTGCACTTCTTGATTTTTTTGCAAATAAATTATCCAAATCAAGACATCAAAGAGATCTTTCAGATTCAACCGTTCTTAGAAATATAGGTTTAGGCTTTGGTTATTCAGCTTTAGCAATTAAATCTACAAATAATGGTTTAAATAAAATAACACCAAATAAAGAGGTAATTGATACAGAGCTTAATAATAATTGGGAAGTCTTGACTGAAGCGGTTCAAACATTGATGAGATACGAAGGTATTCCGGATGCATATGAGCAGTTAAAAAACCTCTCAAGAGGCTCTAAATTAGACCAAGAATCATATATTAATTTTATAAATTCTCTTAAAATCAGTAATGATTCAAAAAATAAACTTCTAAATCTTAAGCCAAGTCTTTATATTGGTAATGCTAAAGATATAGCCAAATCATCATATTAAAAATAAATTGTAGTATTACTACATTAAAATATGCCTGAAAATCCTATTAATATAGACTTTTTTAAATAATGTTGACATAAAATACCTATTATTATTAACTACACTACATAATTCTTATTAATAGGGAAAAATTATGTCAGAACATGAAAATATCAAAAATAAGGTATCAGATATAGATGCTATGTCAGCATCCAATTGGAGTTCAATTAATCCAGAATACGTTGCTCGAATGAGAATGCAAAATCGTTTTAAAACGGGCTTGGATATTGCTAAATATACCGCATCTATTATGCGTAAGGATATGGAAGAATACGACGCTGATACTTCTAAATACACCCAATCGCTTGGATGTTGGCATGGTTTTATAGGACAACAAAAACTTATATCAATTAAAAAGCACTTTAAAACAACCAATAAAAAATATCTTTATTTATCAGGCTGGATGATAGCAGCCCTTAGATCAGAGTTTGGCCCCCTACCAGATCAATCTATGCATGAGAAAACTTCAGTTGCTAGCTTAATTGCAGAGCTATATACATTTCTCAGACAAGCAGACGCACGTGAGCTTGGTGATTTATACAGAAAATTAGATAATGCATCTGACTCAGAGAAGGCTGATATACAAAATCAAATTGATAATTTTGAGACACATGTAGTACCAATTATTGCAGATATAGATGCTGGTTTTGGTAATGAAGAAGCTACATATTTGATGGCTAAACAAATGATTGAAGCAGGTGCATGTGCTATTCAAATTGAAAATCAAGTATCTGATGAAAAACAGTGTGGTCACCAAGATGGAAAAGTGACCGTTCCACATGCTGATTTTTTAGCAAAAATTAACGCAGTCAGATATGCATTTCTTGAACTAGGTGTTGATGATGGTGTTATCGTAGCTAGAACTGATTCATTGGGTGCAGGCTTAACCAAGCAGATCGCTATTACTAATGAAAAAGGTGATCTTGGTGATCAATATAATTCATTTTTAGATGTTGAAGAAGTTGATTCAGACAATATGAATCATGGTGATGTAATGATAAATCAAGATGGAAAGTTGGTTAGACCCAAAAGATTGCCAAGTAATCTATATCAATTTAAAAAAGGCACTGGTGAGGCAAGATGTATTTTAGATTCAATTACAAGTTTACAAAACGGCGCAGACTTAATTTGGATCGAAACTGAAAAACCTCATATAGGTCAGATCGGTGGAATGATGAAAGAAATTAAAAAAGTTATACCAAATGCTAAATTAGTATATAACAATAGTCCGTCATTCAATTGGACTCTAAATTTCAGACAGCAAGTATTTGATGCTATGGAATCTGAAGGTAAAGATGTTTCAGCATATGATAGAGCTGATCTTATGAATGTTTCATATGATGATAGTGAATTAGCTATTGAAGCTGATAATAAAATTCGAACTTTTCAGGCTGATGCAGCTAGAGAAGCTGGAATTTTCCATCATCTAATCACTCTTCCTACTTACCATACAGCCGCTTTATCAACTGATAATTTAGCTAAAGAATATTTTGGCGATCAAGGAATGTTAGGTTATGTTGCAGGTGTTCAAAGAAAAGAAATTAGAGAAGGCATAGCTTGTGTTAAACATCAAAATATGTCTGGTTCTGATATGGGAGATGACCATAAAGAGTATTTTGCTGGTGAGGCTGCATTAAAGGCAGCTGGAAAAGACAATACTATGAATCAGTTCTAGTACAAGTATTCATCTCTGTTTTACCACAGATAGAACAAGTACCATCTTCTGAGGTCATAACACCACCACATGATCCTTCTATTGGTTTATTTCTTAGAATTAGGCCAATAGCAAGTGCTGAAAATGCAATTGCTATTACTAGAAATGCTGCTATAAATGTGCTCATATTCCTAAATTATACCATTCATTAGAAAACATTAATTTAAATTCATTATCAAGCTCAACTACCAACATTAAAGCTATGTTGTGCTTGTTAGCATAATCAAGTGACTTTGGATAACCTAGGGCGTTAAATGCAGTAGCAAGGGCATCTGCATAGGTTGCAGAAGTCTTATGAGCAACTGTTACTGATAAAGCATTGGATTTAATAGAGGATAATGTTTTTGGATTTAAAGTATGTGTGATTTTTTCACTATCTGAATTAACTTTGTAATTTCTATACTCACCTGAAGTAGCTATAGATAAAAAATCATTATTATTTTCTATAATATAAATTGCATTATCTGATAAAGAAGCTGGATTTTGGATACCAACTTTCCATGGCTGATCCTTGTTACTACCGTTGATAATTAATTCTCCTCCAATATCAATAAGATGATTAGGTAAATTATTTTGTATTAAATATTCATGTATAAGTTGCACTGCATACCCTTTTGCAATAGAAGATAGGTCAAACCAATTATTAGATGACTTAATAATTGTTAAGTTATCTAGTAATACATAACCAGATAATGAATCTTGCTTTAAATCTTGATTAAATGATGGAGCGAAACCCAGTTTACTAGAGACTTTACCTAAGGAGATATCATAGAAACCATCAGAAATGTTATGAATATCTTTTGCTATTTCTAGAATATTATACAAATCAGAGGTTATTGTGATGGGTGTATCAAGCGGTCTTTGATTTAATAGAGCTATCTCTGAGTTAGGTTTATAGTTCGAGGCAACCATATCAACCCTATTAATAATTTTTATAATGTTTTTTTCATGATGATCAGCAATGAATTCTGTGGAGGTAACGGACCAGTAAGTGCCATAAGCAGATCCATTTATTGAGTATGTGTTGCTATTATTGGATGAATAAGCAATGTATACACATATACAGCCTACTATTAATGCAAGTAATTTAGAAAAGAATTTTCTTGAAATCAAACTAGATTAGCCACCAAAGTCGTCTAAGGCAATATTCTCTGGCTCAACTCCAATATTTGTAAGTAGCTCTATCACAGCCTTATTCATCATTGGTGGTCCACACATGTAGTACTCACAGTCTTCAGGTGCTTCATGATGTTTTAAATAATTTTCATATAAAACATTATGTATAAAACCAGTATCACCATCCCAATCATCCTCAGGCTGAGGGTCTGATAAGGCAACATGCCACTCAAAATTATCATATTTTTCTGCTAATGCATTAAACTCATCAACATAAAACATTTCTTTTAAACTTCTAGCACCATACCAAAACGTTATCTTTCTATCTGTATTAATTCTAAGCAATTGATCAAATATATGTGAGCGCATTGGTGCCATGCCAGCACCGCCACCTACAAATACCATTTCATTGTTAGTCTCCTTAGCAAAAAATTCACCAAAAGGACCAAAAACTTTAACCTTATCACCTGGTTTTAAATTAAATGTCCAAGATGACATTATTCCAGGAGGAAAGTCAGTTCCTGGAGGTGGTGATGCTATTCGAATATTAAATTTGATAATACCCTTCTCTTCTGGGTAATTAGCCATTGAATAGGCTCTAATAACCGGTTCTGTATTTATTGATTTATTATCCCAAATCTTAAATTTATCCCAATCAGTATGATACTCCTCTTGAATATCAAACGATTTATAATCTATATCATATGCTGGAGCTTCAAGCTGCACATAACCTCCAGCTCTAAAGTCTACATTCTCACCCTCTGGTAACTTTAAAACTAGTTCTTTAATAAATGTGGCAACATTATCATTAGAGATAACTTCACACTCCCATTCTTTAACACCAAATATTTCTTCAGGTACCTCAATTTTCATATCACTTTTTACTGGAACCTGACAAGAAAGTCTCCAACCGTCATTTTTCTCACGTGAATTGAAATGTGACTCTTCGGTTGGAAGGATTGAGCCACCTCCATCTAAGACAACACATTTACATTGACTACAAGTACCCCCGCCACCGCATGCTGATGATAGGAATATCTTATTATCGGCAAGTGTTTGAAGTAACTTTGAACCAGCAGGAACAACTAAAGGGTTTGAAGAGTCTCCATTAATTTCAATTGAAACATCACCAGTTGAGACAAGTTTTGATCTAGCACCAATAATTACTATAACTAATGTTAAAACTATTCCTGAAAAAGCTAAAACTCCAAGTATTAAATCAATCTGCATAATTCATTTCTCTTTTATAGAGATATACCTCCAAATGACATGAAACCAAAACTCATTAGTCCAACAATGATAAACGTAGCACCTAAACCTTTTAAACCTTCAGGAATATCAGAATATTTAAGCTTTTCTCTTATTCCAGCAAGAATAACAATTGCCATTGCCCAACCAAAACCAGCACCAAGACCATATACAACACTTTCACCAAACATAAGATCTTTTTCAACCATGAATAAAGAGGCTCCTAGAATAGCGCAATTAACAGTAATTAGTGGTAGAAATACGCCTAAGGCATTATATAAAGCTGGTACATATTTATCTAAAAACATCTCTAATATTTGAACAGCTGCTGCAATAACTCCTATGTAACTAATAAGTTCTACAAATTCTAAATTTGTATCAGGTAGGCCTGCCCAAGCTAAAGCACCATCCCTAAGTACATGGTTAAATATCAGATTATTGAGAGGTACTGTTATCAAACAAACTACTATGACAGCAATTCCCAACCCTATAGCGGCATCAATTTTTTTTGAAATAGCTAAAAATGTACACATGCCAAGGAATACGGAAAGAGCAATATTCTCAATAAATACTGTTGTGATAAATATATTTAAATAATGTTCAAACATTTAATTCTCTTTTAGTTAAATTTTCGCTAGTTTGATGTTTTGATAAAGCAAAATCATCCTCTTCAACCTGTGATGGTTTGTATGATCTTATTGCCCATATAAATAAACCAATAATAATAAATGAACTAGGTGGTAATAAGAGAAGATTATTAGCCATGTACCAACCACCATTTGATACTAGAGGAAGTATTTCATAACCCATTAATGTTCCAGCTCCAAAAAGTTCTCTAATGGTAGCAACACCAATTAAAATAACACTATATCCAAGCCCATTCCCAAGACCGTCAAAGAAACTAAGTAAAGGCTTCTCTTTCATGGCGAAGGCTTCAGCTCGTCCCATCACAATACAATTAGTGATTATAAGACCGACAAAAACTGATAATTTTTTGCTAGTTTCATAGTCATATGCTTTTAATAATTCATCAACAACAATAACTAGCGATGCGATAATAGTCATTTGAACGATTATTCTAATACTGCTGGGAATATGATTTCTTATTAAAGATATAAATAAATTTGAAAATGCACAAACACTTGTTAAAGCAACGCACATTACCAAAGTAACTGTTAAATTATTTGTAACAGCTAAAGCAGAACATATGCCTAAAATCTGAAGAGTTATTGGATTCTCGTCGATAAGCGGTTTAAATAAAGCTTCTTTATATCTATTAAGATTCATAATCTAATTCACTAAATAAATTTGCATAACCAGAATCACTAAACCAATATTTAATCATATTGCTTACACCCCTACTTGTAATAGTGGCGCCAGATAGTCCATCGACTTTATATGCTAGATTGGAGTCATCTTCAGGAACCTTCCCTTTAATAACCTCTAATACAACCTCATTACCTCTATACAGTTGTTTACCTGGCCATAGGGCCTTCCATTTTGGATTATCAACTTCAGCACCAAGACCTGGAGTCTCTTTATGTTCATAAAATTCAAGACCAGCAACTGTATTAAAATCATTTTCAATAGAAATATAACCAAACAAAGTTCCCCATAAACCGTAACCTCTAACTGGAAGAATTACTTTGTTAATAGAGTTATCTTCATTACGTAATAAGTAAAATTTACCAACATTTTCTCTATTTTTTATAATAGCAATGTCTTCTGAAGTTGAAAGAGATTTAGAATAGTTGCTGTCTCTTGTTGCAGCAATTTGATCGTAATCACCTTTATGCTCAGATAAAAATTCTTCTAAAGATGAGCCAGTTAAAAGTTTACCTGAATTAAAATCAATATATTTGGGCTCAAGGGTCTCGAATTGTTCTTTAATGTCTTTAGAGGGATCAAAAATACCAGCCGCTTGCAGAATTTTCATTCTTTTATCATTGGCTTTGTTCTCATTTTGCATATCTCGCAGACTTACAGCAGTTGAAGATACAACGAAAGAACAAATTAAGCATATTGCAAATGCAACACCTAAAGTTTTTACTATTGAATCATTCATTGCGCCAAAGCCTTTCTTCTATTTATATTTGAAACCATAACCATATGATCAATTACTGGAGCCAGTAAATTAGCAAAAAGAATTGCTAACATCATGCCTTCAGGAAACGCTGGATTAATAACCCTTATTAATACAACCGTGACACCTATTATAAACCCATAAATCCATCTTCCGGTATTAGTTCCTGAACCAGAAACAGGTTCTGTTGCCATAAAAACCAAGCCAAATGCAAAACTTCCTATGACTAAATGCCAATACCAAGGAATTGCAAACATAGGATTGGTATCAGAACCCACTATATTTAGGATTCCAGACATAAATATCATTCCTAACATAGTTGCAACAACTATTCTCCAAGATGCTACTTTTGTAGCTAGAAGAATTATTAATCCTACGCCAATAGCTATTATTGAGGTTTCACCTATGGAACCTGGTATATATCCTAGAAATGCATCCATCCAAGTAAAGTTTTGATTAATACCAGCCATACCGCTTTCTGCTGCTACTCCTAATGCTGTTGCTCCACTATAGCCCTCTGGAACAATGTTATTATCAGCCAAACCTGCAATCCAAACTTTATCTCCTGATATTTGTGAAGGATAGGCAAAATATAAGAACGCTCTTCCTGTTAATGCCGGATTAAGGAAGTTTTTACCAGTTCCGCCAAATATCTCTTTACCAATTACTAATCCAAATGTGATACCAAGGGCTGCTTGCCACAATGGTAAATCAGGCGGACAACTTAATGAAAATAAGACAGTAGAAACAAAAGCTCCCTCATTTATTTCATGTTTTCTAACGACTGCAAATAAAGTTTCCCAACCAATTCCAACCACAAATACGGTTATGTAAATAGGCATAAAATAGCATGCACCAAACCAAAGCTTTGATATAAAACTTGATGAGTCATAACCCACTAAACTTACTAAATAATGATGCCAATCACCTGTATTTAATTGATTAATGGATTCTAAATACTCAAGTGAATGAGCACCAAGATTATACATACCAAAAAACATTGCTGGAAAAGTAGATAACCATACGATTACCATAATTTTTTGGATATCAACACCATCACGAACATGAACTGGATTTGAGGTTTTTGTTTGCGTTGAAAATACAAAATTTTCTACAGCATCAAATAATGGGAACCATTTTGAATATTTACCCTCACCAACAAAATTTGGTTTGATAGAATTTATGTAATTTCTTAAACCCTTCATTGTTCTAAATATAGTTCATTTAAGTTATTAGCAAGTATTGAACAATAGTCATACTTACTAGGACAGATGTAAGAGCATATAGCTAAATCTTCAGGTGCTAGTTCTAGCATTCCTAAATCAACAGCTTGTTCTCTATCACCTACTACCAATGCTTTTAATAATTGCGGAACTAATATGTCCATAGGAAGGACTTCATCATACGATCCAACTGGAACTATAGCTCTATCACCACCGTTCACTGAGGTATTAAATATAAACTTAGAAGGCTTTAACAATGAAGAAATAAATACATTTAACTTTGAATGCAGGTTTGAACCAGGCATTAACCAATTTAAAAATATATCATTAGCTTCGTCAGGAATTGCAGAAATAAGAGAGTCATAAAACCCTAGATAATTCATTACACCCTCAGATGCGTGACCATAAAGAACTGAACCTGAAATAATTCTAGATCCAGATTCAATTTTACCTGCAGTAATTTCATCAATATTTCCTGAAATCCTAGCTTTAATTAATGATGGATTAAATACAGATGGGCCACCAAGCGCAATTGTCTTATGTGTTCTCAATGAATTATGCTCAAGAAGATATCCAATAGAGATTAAGTCTTGAAATCCAATGGTCCATGCTACTCTTTTTAAATTAACAGGATATATTTTATTAATGTGTGTGCTGGATAGACCAGTTGGATGAGGACCAGAAAATTGATGATAATGAACATTATCAATTGAAGTATCAAAATCAGAATTTTGATAACAGCAATGAACAGGACATGAAAATGATTCGGATAATACTTTTAATGCTAGATTGAAATATTTCAAATCATCTTGAATTATATGATATGGATCTATAGCAAGCGGATTGGTGTCACAAGCATTTATAAACAATGCATCTGGATTAGCTTCTACCCCTGGTGTCCTATTAAATGGTCTTGACCTGAAACCATTCCAGAGACCTGACTCAATTAGAAGAGATTTAACATTGCTTGTATCAAAATGAATGTACTCTTCGTTATCGGAAATCTCAATGTCAATTGATAAAAACTTTCTTTTATCTCCTCTACTGATTTCTTTAACAATGCCCCCTGCTGGAGATGTATAAAAAACACCGGGATTTTTTTTATCTTCAAAAATTTTGGTTCCTCTTTTGACAGAGTCACCTGATTTAACAAGCATGGTTGGCTTCATGCCAGTAAAATCATTGCCTAATATAGAAACAGATGTAACTTTAGGAGTATCTGAAATTACAGGGTTAGGAATACCGGAAATTGGTAAATCTAGACCTTTAGAAATTTTTATCACGTGTGCTTAGCCTAAGTATATTTAAATCCATCAAAAACGTGATGATTATAAATGTAAAGAGCCCTTGATTCTAGCGTTTTATTGAATTGGTTTAGGAAATCTTTTTAAGGAGATTCCAGCTACTTTTTTAGCTAAATTAATAACTTGTTTGGAGTATCCATACTCATTATCGTACCAACAATATAAGGTAACTCTTTTACCACTTGTAATTGTTGCTTGAGAGTCAATAACTGAAGCAAAAGGACTTGAATAAAAGTCTGATGAAACAATCTCAGGAGAGTTTACATAACCAATGATTTCTCTATATTGTGAATGAAAAGCCATTGATTTTAAATAATCATTAAACTCTTCTTTAATAACTTCTTCATCTAAAACCAATGAAAGAATTGCCAAACTTACATTTGGAGTAGGAACCCTAATAGCATTTCCTGTTAATTTCCCTTCTAATTCAGGTATTGCTTTAGCAACAGCTTTTACGGCTCCAGTTGTGGTTATTACCATATTCAATGGAGCTCCACGGCCTCTTCTATCACCTTTATGAAAATTATCAATCAAGTTCTGATCATTTGTATATGAGTGAACAGTTTCAATATGTCCACCATCTATACCATACTTATCATTAATTACTTTTAAAACAGGAACAATTGCATTGGTTGTGCACGAAGCAGCTGAGATAATATTATCTGCATCTTCTAAAATCGCGTCATTTACTCCATAAACAATATTTTTAATATTTCCCTTACCTGGAGCTGTAAGAATTGTCCTTGAGGCTCCTGAATTAATATGTTTGGAAAGTCCATCTTCATCTCTCCATACTCCTGTGTTATCTATGACGAGCGGTTCATGTATATCATAATCAGCATAATTAACATCAGCTGGGCCTGAAGCATATATAATTTTTACAGGATTTCCATTGATAACGAGTGAAGAGTTTTCTTCATCAACTCTTACTGTGCCATCAAATGAACCATGAACAGAATCTCTTGTTAATAAACTTGCTCTTTTGTAAATATCATCGTCACCAGCTTTTCTTATAACAACTGCTCTTAATCTATAGTAATTACCAGGACCAGTATTTTGGATCATCATTCTTGTAACAAGACGACCAATTCTACCAAAGCCATATAAAACAATATCTTTAGGTAGTTTAGGTCTAGCTGGTTTAACATCTATTACATCAGCAAGTTCAGCATTTATATATTCGCTTAAACCAGAAGTATCATTTTTTAGTTGACTAAAATCTGGGTATTTAATTGCTAATTCACCAATATCTATTTCACAGTCAGCTAAATTTAGATTATCAACGTATTGAAGAATTGGAAATGTTTCTAATTCACTAAGTTCATTATCATCTGCCTGACGAGCAAACCTATGAGCTCTCATAATTTCTACAGGAGATTGATTGACAAGAGATTTTCCATATATAAGAATATTAATGCCATCGCGATATAGCCCACCTATGATTGGGACCATTAATTCAGAAAGGCCTTCCCTCCACTTCCAATCTCCAAATGAATCCTCAGGTAATATACGGTCCTGACGTTTAGTGGATTGAAAACTTAGATCTTTTTTATCATCCATAATTTTTGTAAAAAATTTACATTAATAAATTATTTTAATCGATAAAGGTTTAAATAAAAATCATTTATTTAGAGAATGATTTTAGATGGTAATCAGCATTACCAAACATAGCATCAATAGCAACCATCTTTTTTAGATAATGGCCAATCATCATTTCTTCACTAACGCCCATACCTCCGTGAAGTTGAACAGCGTTTTGAGCAGATAGTTTACCAAATTTCCCAACATGAGCTTTTAAAGCAGAAACATGTTTAAACTTATCTTCAGAATCAGCATCAACTTCTAACATAGCTTTAAATAGGAGCGATTTCGCAAGTTCACTGTCAATAAACATGTCTACCATACGGTGTTGTAAAACTTGGAAATTTGATATCGGCTGATCAAATTGCTCACGTTCTTTTGTATATTGAACTGTCTTATTGTAGCAAGATACCATGCAACCAACAGCTTCAGCACTAATGCATAAAGTTGCTAGGTTGATAGTTTCAGTAAGAAGATTTTTTGCCTCATCGCCAGAAGCAATAACATCTGAATCCTGAATAGATACATTTTCAAAGGTAAATTCAGCACATGTCTTTTCATCAATAGTTCTAAAAGTATTAAAAGAAACACCTTCGGCAGTTTTATCGACTAGCACTAAAGATAATTCTCCATTCCTAACACAAGAAACAATTACTTTTGATGCATTTTTACCATTCAATACAAGTGTCTTTGTTCCATTGAGTTTATTATCATCTGATACATTTGTATCAGGTTTTAAGTATTCGTATGAATGAGCGGCCTCAGCATATGCAAGCGATACATGCATAGAGCCTGAGCAAATACCTTCTATGAGATCAACTTTTCCTTCAAAGTTAGATTTATCTAAAACAGAACCAGCTAAAACAACATTAGATAAATATGGTTCTATCACAAGTGATTTCCCGAATTCTTCAAATAATATAGAAAGCTCTATTGGGCCAAAACCAAAACCACCCGATTCTTCTGAAAAAGGCATTGATAACCAACCTTGTTCTGCAAATAATGACCAGGCATTTGCATCAAAATCATTTTCTGATTTAACTACCTCTTCTCTTTTATAAAAATCATACTCTGTTTCACAAAATTTCTGAATCTGTTCTCTGAGCATTACCTGCTCTTCTGTATAACTTAAATTCATTTTTAAACTCCTAGTACAAATTTAGAAATAATATTTTTTTGAATCTCGTTACTACCGCCATATATAGATGTTTTTCTAAAGTTTAAGAATTTTTCTAATGAAACAGCTGCATGCTCAGGACCAGATGGCTTATCGTTTGATCCGTAGCCTCCTGCTCCAGGATACATTAATGCATATTCACCTGCTGCTTCAACAAAAAGCTCAGTAAGGCCTTGCTGTATTTCTGTGCCTTTAATTTTTAAGATAGATGATTCGGCACCTGGATGACCACCATTCTCAAGATCTGATAGCAGTCGTAATTCTGTCATTTCTAGAGCAGATATAGCAATTTCCATTTCAGCAACTTTCTTATCTAAATCTGAATTATTTAACTCAGCAACAACTTCTTTTAACTCATTAAGAGCTCTCATAGATGCTCCAACAGCAGCTATACCAAATCTTTCATGAGCAAGTAAGAATTTTGCGTATGTCCATCCTTTACCCTCTTCACCAACTAAGTTCTCTACTGGAACTTTTACATCTGTAAAAAATACAGAGTTAACTTCATGATCACCATCAATAGTTATTATTGGTTTAACTTCAATACCAGGAGTTTTCATGTCAACCAAAAGGAACGATATGCCTTCTTGTTTCTTACCAGTAGAATCAGTTCTAACTAATAAAAAGATCCAGTCAGCATTTTGAGCTAAAGTCGTCCATGTCTTAGAACCATTAACTACATAATGATCACCTTCTTTGACAGCTTTTGTTTTGAGTGATGCCAAATCAGAACCGGAACCTGGTTCAGAATAACCCTGACACCACCAAGTATTGAAATCTAAAATATCAGGTAAGAACCTTTTCTTTTGTTCTTCGTTTCCAAATGTCCAAATAACAGGCGCAACCATGCTCACACCGAAAGCTAAAAGCGGCGGACAGCCTGCCATCCCGAACTCTTTATTAAATAAATATAGTTGAGTTGCGCTCCAACCAGTACCACCATATTCAACAGGCCAGTTATAGCCCATCCATCCTTTCGAAGATAGAGCTTTATGATAATCAACCATATCTTGTCTAGTAAGGTGTTCGCCTTTATCCATTTTGTCTTTAACGTGCTTTGGATAGTCATTAGCCAACCATTCTCTTAGCTCATCTCTAAAAGCCAAATCTTCTTTTGAAAAATTAATGTCCATAATTACCTATATTATTTTTGAGTTGATAGAATACGCACAACATTATACTAGTATTTGTAAAAAATTTACCATTAAATGCATAAAAATAACGACCATAGAATCGCACATCAACTGATTGATAAATATCATGATTCTGATACTTCTTTGTGCATTGTTGTTAAAGATAGTAAGGAAGCTAGACTCATTAATAATGAACTGTCTTTATATTTAAATTCAGAAAATATTAACTATTTTCCAGAAAATGAAATACTGCCTTACGACCATTTTTCTGCACCCGATAATATTTTAAGCGATCGTTTTTCAATCCTTAATACATTAGATAAAGAAAAGAAAATTATTATTACAACAATAAAGAGTTTATTTGAGCTATACCCTACAAAAGATTTTTTTCAATCAAAAGAAACTTTTAATTTAGGTGATTCTTTATCGTTAAATAAGCTTGAAAAAATTCTTATTTCTTTGAATTACGAAAAGGTAAACAGGATCGAAGGTATTAATCAGTATTCACTCAGAGGAGGAATTATAGATATCTATACTCCTATATATAGAAATCCCTTGAGAATTGAGATTTTTGATGATTCAGTTGAGTCTGTTAGATTCTTTGATCTTGAAACACAATCATCTGTTAAAAAATCAGATAATTTTAGGCTATCTAAAAGTTCTTTATATACATTCGATGATCATAATTTAAAAATATTTCGAGATAATTGGAGAGAATATTTTCAGGAATATGACGAAAGACATTGTGAAATATTTCAAAATTTAAATACCTCTAGAAAAGCAGAAGGTTCAGATATTTACTTGCCATTATTTTTTTCAAAAACTTCAAATTTTTTTGAAATATTTGATAGTCATTTATTCATTGTATTAGATAATTTTGATGATGAAATAGACTCATACAATAACTATATTCATCAAAGATTTGATGACGAGAATATTGACTCACAAAGACCGTTATTATTACCTAATGATTTATTTTGTTCGTTAGAAACTATTAAAAATAAACTCCCACAAAAAAGTATCTGGGATTTTGATATTTATGAAGATTTTAATTATAAAAATATTAATGAGCTTGTTAACGATATTGGTCAAAACAAATTAGACAAATATCAAATTGTCTTAATTACATCACTTCAAAGTGAATACGAAACATTATTTGAACGACTGAAGCCAAATATTAAAGAAATAAAAAATATTTCTCAGGCTTCATTTGGAATAAATTTAATGATTTCTGACATTGTTAGGCCTATTCATATAAAAGAAAAACTTATTATTTTTAATAATGAATACAAACAAGATTCAAACTTAATATTTCTAGAGACTCAGGAAAGAAAATCAGTAACGCATAGCAGAGATCAACTATTTAGCGATGGCGATTATGTTGTTCATGAGAATTATGGTATTGGCATATATGAAGGTTTAGAGGTTGTAGAAACTAATAATAATTCTAATGAATATATGAAGATTATGTATTCTTCAAATGAGGCCTTATATGTGCCACTTAGAAGTGTTGATTTAATCACTAAGTATCACAAAAATGATTTAACTGAAACTATAAAACTTGATTCTCTATCATCTAATAAGTGGTTAAAAAATAAAGAAAAAGCGCAAAAAAGAGCATATGATCACGCTGCTGAAATATTAGACATCGAATCAAGAAGACTTGAATCTACTGCATTTGTTTTAAGAGCTAATGATGAAGATTTAAATATTTTTAATAAGGATTTTCAATTTAAGGAAACTGCAGATCAATTAGAAGCAATTAGTGCCATTCAGAAAGATATAGCTTTAGTTAAACCTATGAATAGAGTTTTATGTGGAGATGTTGGCTTTGGTAAAACTGAAGTTGCCATGAGATCTGCTTTTGTGGCAATTAATTCAGACAAGCAAGTAGTTTTGCTATGTCCAAGCACTGTCCTGAGCGAACAACACTATGAATCATTTCTAGAAAGATTTAAAAATACAGGCGCATCTATAAAACTAATTAATAGACATACTTCTAAAAAAAATAAAGATAGTTATGTAAAAGGATTTAATGATAAAAATATTGATATATTCATTGGTACGCATGCATTATTTACTTGCGGTATTGATTTCTCTAATACTGGTATTTTGATTGTAGATGAAGAACATAAGTTTGGAATCAGACAAAAAGATCTTATTAAGAGCAAGCAAGAAAATATACATATACTCTATTTATCAGCAACACCCATTCCTCGAACAATGAATTTTATATTTTCAGGTTTAAAAGAATTTTCTTTTTTACACACACCACCATCTAATAGGTTGAGCATAAAATCTTTTCTTAAGATTGAAACAAATCAGCTTTTTAAAGAGGCTATTTCAAGAGAAGTATCAAGAGGTGGTCAATGTTTTATAGTGCAAAACAATATAGGCAAAATGAATTCTCTCAGAAATCAACTAAACAAGCTGTTACCTGATATTAAAATCGATATCGCACACGGTAAATTAAAGAAAGATGAAATATCAAATGTTATGCGAAGCTTTGATACTGGCTCGCTAGATGTTCTGATTTGTACAACTATTGTAGAAATGGGCTTAGACATACCAAATGCAAATACAATCTTAATAATAGATTCTCAAAATTTTGGATTATCACAGCTTCATCAGCTAAGAGGTAGAGTTGGAAGATCTGCAAAACAAGGTTATTGCTATTTTTTAACTCCTTCACCTGAATTATCTAAGATTGCAAAAAATAGATTAGATTCAATAATCAAGCTTTGTAATTTAGGTTCTGGATTTTTCATTGCTCAAGAGGATCTTGAAATTAGAGGCGGTGGAGAAATCTTAGGTGAAAAACAAAGCGGCCACATTAATACTATTGGTATGAGCTTATATTTATCGATGTTAAAAAATGCAATAAATACCTTTAAAAATAATGATGAAAAAGAGTTTATAAATACAGAAATAAATTTTTATGACTCATCTTATATTAACGACTCCTATCTGCCTTCCCCAGTTGAAAGATTAAAAATTTATAAAAATCTTAATAATGCATCTTCTATTAATGATATTAATAATATCTCAGAAGATCTGAGAGACAGATGTGGTTTATTTACAAATGAAGTTCAAAATTTGATAGATGATTCTAAGCTATTATTGATGATTAAGAATACGGGCGTTATAAATATTAAATCTAATTCCTCAAAGACATCATTATTGCTCTCTGCAAATATTAATAAATCTGTTTTTGAGAATATATTGACTCTAGTAACAAATAAGCCCAATATTTATTCTATTAATAAAGAAAATAAATTTATTATCGAGTTAAGTGAAGATAATTCATCCCTTAGAAGAAAAACAGTTATAAAGTTATTAAATGAAATCATTTAAATTATTATTTGTATCACTTTTTTTAGGTTCTCTATCAGCAAATTCAGAATTAAATTTAGATTTAAAAGAATATGAAATAGAAATAATAATTTTTAAGCACACTAATGTTTTGACTGATGAAAAATTTGATGAAGAATTTGCACCGCCTTTAATTGAAACAGTATCTTTTTATAAACCAACCTTACAGATCAATGAAAATGCCTATCAATCAAAACCAAAAGATAATTTTTTTTATAGGCTGTTCAAGGATTTTAATCCAATAAAAAAAAGCAATAATGTTTTAACAAAAGATCAAGATATATCAAAAGTATCTAATCCAAAAACTTGGTATAGAAAAACTGATAACTTAGTGGTTTTAAAAAAGATAAATAATAAATTAGAAACCAATAGTAACTATGAGTTATTAGATAGTTTCAAATGGATACAAAATATTGATTATAAGGATGATGCTCTATTCTTATTTTATGAAGATAAGCAAAAGGAATATGGACTATATTTAAAATTTTACAGAAGTAGATTCCTTCATGCAGATTTAAAATCATATTTAGGTGTTATAGGTAATGACTCTATTGATATTACAAAAGATAAAATTGCTAAGTTTGAAAAAAAAATATTAGAAGCTAATAAAGAGAAAAATAAAGATTTAAAAAATGATCTAAAAATTGAATTAAATAAGCCTAATAAGTATGTGGATATAAATAGTAGTAAAATTGAACCTACAATAAATATACCCAATTCTAATAAAATCAATATCTTTATTGATGAACAAAGAAGAATATTTAATGAAGAAATACATTATTTTGATCATCCAATGTTTGGATTAATAATATCGATAAAAGAAATTTAGCTACTTATAGTAGGCATTATCATCAATAGAATGATCTGTTGAGTCTTTAACAGATTTTAACTCCGGTATTTGTTCTAATAGAGTTTTTTCAATTCCATCTTTAAGCGTCACATCTACCATGCCACATCCTTGACAACCTCCTCCAAATTGAAGGATAGCTTCACCTTGGTCTGTAAATTTAACAAGACTTACTTCTCCTCCATGAGATTCAAGCATTGGATTGATTTCATTGTATATAACATAGTTAATCCTATCTTCAGGAGGACTGTCCGGAGATATATTAGGCAATCTTGCATTTGGAGCTTTTATAGTTAGTTGACCACCAAAAGTATCATTATCATAATTAACTTCTGCATCTACTAAAAAAGGAATACTTCTTTCCTCCACATGAACAGTAATCTTATCAAGCTTAAGAACAACATCATCTTTATCTGCCTCTTCTGGTTTACAATAAGCTAAACATGTCTCAGCTTTTGGTGTGCCAGGGTCAGATATAAAAATTCTGACAGCAAGATTAGGTTCATTTTTATCTTGAAGAAGTTTTGCTAAATACTCTTCAGCTGATTCTGTAATATTTACAATTTTTTCCATAAATATATGTGGTTTAAAAGAATAATTGATTCATTATTGGGCATCAGAACAAAGCAAGACTTTGAAAAAGATATTAAACAATTCTCAATAATAAAAATAATTATCTTATTTATTCTTATCAATATAACATTTATAGGGCTAATATTTTTTATAACAAGATTCTTTATCAATTAAATGAATAAATTTCAGATAGCAACATCATTAATAGAGGAACATTATAAAGATAATATTGTAATTAATTTAAGTCCTTCTTATGGTTATAGATCAAGATGTGAATTTGGCTACAAGAATAATTTTTATACTATATATTCCCCTTCAGGAGAGATAGTTTATTTAAATACTTTTGCAATAGCTAGGCCTTTTATTCAAGCTTTAATGCCAAAACTCTTAAATCAAATAAATAAATCGAATGTTCTTAAAACTAAATTATTTCAAATTAACTTTAGATCAAATAGAAAAAACAGAGTTTTAGTGTCACTGATTTATCACAAATTATTAGATGATAAAATTAAGGGTTTAGCAGATAAAATCGCAAATATTTTAGATATTAGCATTAATCTCAGATCCAAAAATAATTTATATTCAACTCACTGTGACCTGTTAGAAGATGATATAGAAAATCTAGAAACGATACTTTATCAAACTGACCAATCTTTCTATCAACCGAATTATTTTCATATGCCTGAAATGGTTACAAAGGCAATGAGTTTTATAAAAGATCCAAAAGATCTCTTAGAACTATACTGTGGATCTGGTACATTTTCTCTCCCAATGAGAAAATTATTTAATAAGATATTTGCAACTGAGAATAACCGTCAGTCAATAAGGTGCCTAAATAAATCAATTGATGAGCAAAATATTAAAAATATTTTTCATGCAAGACTTTCAGCTGAAGAGGTTTCTGAATTATTTGCAGGAAGAGTTTTTAAAAGAATGAACGGAATAAACATCTCAGATTTTAACTTTTCACATGTACTAGTTGACCCGCCTAGAGCTGGATTAGATAAAAATGTGATAAGTCTGATTAGTAAATTTAAAAATATAATTTACATTTCATGTAATTATGAAACATATGAAAGAGACGTAAAAAATTTAAAAGGTTTCACTATTAAAAATATAGAAATTTTTGATCAATTTCCTAATACCAAACATCTTGAAATAGTATCTTTATTATCAAGAGAATAAAGAAAATATATTTAATTAATATACATGAAAAGTCTGCAGAAACTTGAATATAAACATATTTTGAATGTATAAATAAATATTCATCAAATACCTTGGGAGGGGAATTATGGATTTATTTACAAGTGTTTCTTATGAGATTGAATTATGGAACCTTTTTGCAAGTTCAAGAGGAGCTAATGCAACTATTTTTCTTGCTACAGTAATAGCTGTTTGGGTTGCTGCAAGATTCAGCAGCGTTATGGTTGATAAAGGCGCAAATACCGTTGCAAAATTAATTGGTACAGCTTTTGCTATATCTGTATTTTTAATTGGGTTAAATCTAGCTGGATTAATCAATGGGACCTACGAAGGTCATGCAATGGCTTTAAATGCACTTGATGTTGCAAATGGTGATATTGATCTTGGAGCTGGTTCACAGGGTTGGCTAGCAGCACAAGCTGAGGGAAATATGATTAGCACATTAGGTGGCTGGATGTTTTATATCTCAGGTCTATTAATTGCTGTTTTACCACTCTGGTTAAATCCTAGCGATTAATTTTTTTACATCTTAAGGCACTTTAATTAGTGCCTTTTTTTACTTTACTTTGTATTAGCATAGTAATACACTAGCACGCATGAAAAACTTGAATGAAATATTTTTATTACTTAAAAGTAAAAATGAAGTAGATGATTTTTTAAAAGATCTATGTACACCTGCTGAATTAAAGGCATTAGAAGAGCGCTGGGCTGTAGCACAACTTTTATATGAAGATAATTTATCTTATAGGGAGATTGCTGCTAAATTAAAAACTAGTACAACAACTGTAACTAGGGTAGCTAGATTTCTATCAAGCGAGCCTTATCAAGGATACAAAAGAATTCTTAAAAGGATAAATAAATGAAGAATAGATTAACTATTGCTGTTCAAAAAAAGGGTCGTCTCTTTGAACAAAGTATTGATTTGATTAAAAAGTCTGGTATTAATTTCTCAACTAAAGGTGATAATTTATTAGCAAAATCTAATAATTTACCCATTGATATTCTTTTTGTAAGAAGCGATGACATACCCTCTCTTGTTTCAAATGGAGATGCTGATTTAGCTATAGTCGGTGAAAACGTATTACTAGAAAAATCATTATTTAAAAGAACTTATATTGATAAAGTCCTTAATTTGGGATTTTCAAGATGCAGGCTATCTTTTGCATGCCCAGAAAATATAAGTATTAAATCTTTTAAAGGTAAAAAAATTGCTACCTCATATCCAAATACAGTTAAAAAATACTTAAAAGATAAAAATATTAATGCCTCTGTTGTTAATATTCATGGGTCAGTTGAACTTACGCCATATATCGGAATGTCTGATCTAATATGTGATCTTGTTTCGTCTGGTGCAACTTTAGAAGCTAATAATTTAAAAGAAATTGAAACTATTCTTGAATCCCAAGCTATTCTTATAAAAAATAAAAAACTAACAACTGCTAAAACAAAGATTGCTGAAAAAGTTATTAGTAGAATGCAAGGCGTAGTAAATGCTATTGAGAGTAAATATGTAATGCTCAATGCTGACTCTTCAAAAGTTAAAGAAATTTGTAAGATATTGCCAGGATCAGAATCTCCAACGGTTATACCTCTTGAAAATGAGAATAAAGTGGCAATACATGCTTTATGCCAAGAACCAATATTTTGGGAAACTATGGAAAAACTGAAAGCTAAGGGGGCTTCCTCTATTCTAGTTATGCCTGTTGAAAAAGTCTTAAATTAATATGAAAGAATTACTATTAAATAAAAAATCTAAGATCTTAGAGTTTACTGAGTCAAAAATTTCATCAAAAGATATTACAACTATAAATAAATTTAAAAAACTTGTTGTAGATGAAGGTGATAATGGTTTAAGAAAGATATCTAAAATCTTAAAAGAAAAGGAAATTAAATCATTTAAAGTAAGTAACTCTGAATTTAAGAAAGCTAAAGAATTAGTTAATGATCAATTAAAGAATGCCATTCTTACAGCATATTCAAATATTAAAAAGTATCATGAAAAACAATTGGATGGATTGTCAATTAATAAAATAGAAACCACAAAAGGTGTTTCCTTATGGTCTGAGTTTAGGCCTATTGATAGTGTTGGGTTGTACATACCTGGTGGCACCGCCCCGCTATTCAGCTCACTATTAATGCAAGCAATACCAGCAATTATTGCGGGTTGTCCAAATATTGTTATTTGTACCCCTCCTGATAAAAATGGGAAAATAAATCCAACTATATTGTGGGTTGCTGACTTACTAAATATTAAAAATGTATTCAAAGTTGGAGGTTCTCAAGCTATTTTTGCAATGGCATATGGAACAGAGTCTATCCCAAAATGCTTTAAGATATTTGGACCTGGTAATAAATATGTTACAGAAGCAAAATTACAGGTTAGTAAAGATATCTCAATTGACATGCCAGCTGGGCCAAGTGAAGTTTATGTTGTTTCAGACGATTTAGAGAAAGTAGATATCATAACGTCTGACTTGCTTTCACAACTTGAGCATAGTATCGATGCCAAAGCAGTTTTAATTTCAAAAAATAAAAAGTTGCTTAAAGATATAAAAACAACTATCAATAATCAAAAAAAATCATTAAGCAGACAATCTATACTTAATGAAAGTATAAAAAATACATATTTAGTTAAAGCCAAAAATGACAAAGAAATAATAGATTTTATTAATGATAATGCGCCTGAACACTTAATATTAATCGATGATGATTTTGTAAAAATTGCACCATACGTTAACAATGCAGGTTCTGTATTTTGTGGTAAGTATTCACCTGAATCATTTGGAGACTATGCATCTGGTTCAAATCATACACTTCCAACCGGACAAGCTGCTAAAACATATTCTGGACTCTCTGTAAAAGACTTTGGTAAAACTATTACCTTCCAAACTGCAACTCCTGAGGGGTTTCTTGCTCTTGCTCCAACAGTCAAGACCCTTGCTGAAGCCGAAAGCTTAGATGCTCATACAAACGCAGTACAAGTTAGAGAAATTTATGCTATCAATGATGCAGGCTTATTACCTAGAACTTCTTTTATAAAACGGTCTACTAAAGAAACTAGTATATTTATAAATTTAAATATTGATGGTACTGGTAACTATAATGTGGATACCGGTCTTAAATTTTTTGATCATATGCTTGAGCAACTGGCAAAACATGGTCAATTTGATATCACTATAAAATCTTTTGGTGATTTAGAAATTGATCAACATCACACCATAGAAGATGTTGCTATAGCATTAGGTGAAGCATTTAAATCTGCTCTGGGAGATAGAAAAAATATCGAAAGGTATTCATCTAATGAATCACTAGTTATGGATGAAACTATTTCAAATGTAAGTATTGATATGGCATCTAGGACGCTTTTAAAAATGAAAACATCCAAATTAAGAGAATTTGTTGGTGATTTTCCAACTGAAATGTTTGAACATTTTTTTATATCTTTTGTAAACGCTCTAAATTTTACCTGCCATATAGAAACTAAAGGAGAAAATAGCCATCACATTGTTGAGGCAACTTTTAAAAGCTTTACAAGAGCATTAAGTAAAGCTTTACAGAGAAATAATACAAATATTGCATCAACCAAAGGAAGTCTATGAAAATTGGAATTATTGATTGTGGAGGTGCAAATCTTAATTCAATCTATTATTCCTTTAAAAGATTGAATATAGATTCATTTATTTCTAATTCCATTGATGAACTCATACAAATGGATGCATTGGTATTACCCGGTGTCGGTTCTGCAGGAAAAGTGATGGAAACATTGTCAAAAAAAAATTTAATTAGCTTTATTAAGGAAACCAATAAACCGGTACTTGGAATTTGTGTAGGAATGCAAATTTTATTTGATTATTCTGAAGAAGATAATACTGAGTGCTTAGGTTTGATTAAAGGAAATGTAACTAAATTTGATAAAAATGATGTTATCGCTGTTCCACAGATGGGCTGGAATAAGGTCGAATGTAAGCTTGATGATACTTTGGATGGTTACTATTACTTTGCTAATAGTTATTTCAATAAAGACAGTGATTACACAGTTGGCTTTACCTCTTATGGCAATCAATTTTCATCGATTATAAAAAAAGATAATTTTTTAGGTTGTCAATTCCATCCAGAAAAATCTTCCAAAGCAGGTGAAGTGTTTTTAAAAAATTTTATTAATTCAATATGAAAATAATTCCTGCTATTGATATTTTAAATGGTAAATGTGTTAGGTTGGTGAAAGGAAACTATTCTAAGGTTACTGAGTATAATAATGACCCCTTGACACAGGTAAATATCTTTAAAAAAGCAGGCTTTAAAACTATTCATATAGTTGATTTAAATGCTGCTAAAACTGGTGGTGATGAAAACCTTAAAATTATTAAAGATATTGCAAATATTGAAGATATAGAAATCCAGGTTGGTGGCGGTATAAGAACGATTGATAAAGCAAAAGATCTTATATCAAACAAAGTAAAAAGAATTATTGTAGGTACAGCAGCTATTAAAGATATTAAATTTAGAAATGATCTAAAAGAAAATATTAATGTTGAAAACATTATATTTGGATTGGACTTTAACATCATTAAAAACTCCCCTCTTCTTTCAATAGATGGATGGACAAATAATACAAATATAAATCTATTTGACTATATTGATGAAAACTCATGGATTAAGAATATATTAGCTACTGATATTTCTGTTGATGGAACACTTCAAGGACCCAATCTGAATATATATAAAAATCTATTAAATTATAAAAATATAAATCTTATAGCATCTGGTGGTATTGGCTCTATCAATGATATTTACAACTTAAAATTAATATCATGCCATGAATGTGTCGTAGGTAAGGCTATATATGAAAATAAAATATCGCTTGGAGATTTGCTAAATGTTAACTAAAAGAATTATTCCATGTTTAGATGTTAAAAATGGATATGTAGTTAAAGGTATAAAATTTAAAAATCATGAGATTGTTGGGTCGATTTTAGATTTGGCAAGTAAATATAATGAAGATGGTGCCGATGAATTAGTTTTTTATGACATTGGTGCAAGTACTTATGATGGTATTGTATCTAAAGAATGGGTTAAACAGATTGCAGAACTTATTAATATTCCTTTTTGTGTTGCAGGTGGAATAAAAAATCTTAAAGATGCCAAAGATATTCTAAACAATGGTGCAGATAAAATTTCAATTAATTCCCCAGCTCTTGCGAACCCTAATTTAATTCAAGAGCTAGCAAATGAGTTTGGAAGTCAATGTGTTGTTGTAGGTATTGATTCTAGATGTATAGATAACAAATATATTGTTTATTCAAATACTGGAGATGAAAAAACAATAAAAAATACACAAATAGAAACTAAGGCATGGATAGATCAAGTTCAAAATCTTGGTGCGGGAGAAATCGTTTTAAATTGCATGAATAAAGATGGTGTTAGAGATGGATATGACATCAATCAGTTAAATATTATGTTAAAAAATTGTGATGTTCCATTGATAGCATCTGGAGGTGCGGGAATCGAAGATCACTTCAAAGAAGTGCTCTCTAAGACTGAATCTAGTGGAGCTCTTGCAGCAAGTGTATTTCATAAAGACTTAATTAAAATAAGTGAACTTAAAGACTTTTTAAGAAAACAATCAATAAACATAAGGTACTAAATATGGATATAGAAAACTTAAACTACGATGACAGAGGTTTAATTCCAGCAATAATTCAGGACTCAATTTCTTATAATGTTTTAATGCTTGGGTATATGAATAGAGACTCACTTCAACACACTATTAAAACTGAAGAAGTTACATTTTTTAGTAGATCAAAACAGAGGCTTTGGACTAAAGGTGAGACATCAGGTAATAAATTACTGTTGCAATCAGTTGAATTTGATTGTGATAAAGATGCATTATTGATTAAAGCAAGACAGCTTGGGCCAACATGTCATTTAGATAATTATTCTTGCTTTAAATCAGAGAAAAGAAATTCTTTTTCAATAATAAGTGAACTAGAAGATATAATTAATGAAAGAAAAAGTGAGTCTTCTGAAAAATCATACGTCTCCTCATTGCTTAAGAAAGGTGTAAAAGAAATAGCAAAAAAAGTTACAGAAGAAGCAGGCGAAACATCAATTTCAGCTGTAACAAACGATGGAAGGCTTATTGATGAAGCTTCTGATTTATTTTTTCATTTACTAGTATTGTTAAAATCACAAAATAAATCTATTGAAGATGTTTTTAATGAATTAAAAATAAGAAATATTAATCAATAGATTTAATTTCAATATAATCAATTAATAACCTTCCTCTATCTGGTTCAGCTAGATTAGAGCAGCTTGCATCTTGACAAAACATTGAAGTGTCGGGAGTTCCACCGGCGCTTCCTCCAGATGCTACATTTATAATCAAATAGAAGTCTTCATTAAAAGGCCAGTATTCTGTATTAAACTCAGTCTGGCTATCTTTAATAACTGTAAAATATGGTTCGGTTTGAGTATCTAAAAAATACTCTAATTTATCAGTTTGCCATTTTAGAGTTACAGAATGAAATTTATCATAAAAATCTACATTAGCTGGAACAGATTCTATTTTATAAATATTTCTAGATGAGCCGCTTGATCCAAAATGTATTGTTGATTGAGTTTCGTATGCTTGGAGATTTCGCATATGTTCCATTAAGTCATTCTCACCATCTTGAGGCCATCTTTTCTGACCTTCAACAAAGCCTTGGGAAAGCATCCATACAGCTGGCCAATGACCCATTCCATCTGGATTTTTAAAACATACTGTAATCTCACTACCAGGAGATATCACCTTTTTACCAGATGTCATGATTCTTGCTGATGTGTAATCCCATGTATAGTTACATGATCTATCAGCGCAATAAGGATCTTCAAACTTATTTACAATGTCATAAATTGGTTGAATTTTAAGAAACCCATTTTCAATAAAAGCGTTTTCAGTAGTATTAAGGTCTTGATTACAATTCTTTGAATAACCTTCGTTGCAACTTGTATAGTATTGAGCTTCGTTATTACCCCAACCAGAAATAAAGTCGGAGTCTCCATTTGGACATCCGGGGATTACGCAAAATCCATTCGATTCTTGATATGTAAAGATATTATTATCCAATGCATTAGATGAAAAATCTTCAATCCAATATGAAGTAGAATCATTGGATGGTGTAGCACAATATGAATCTTTATCAACATCATATATCGAAGAGCTACCACCTGATCCGCCACCTGATCCGCCACCAGATCCTCCTCCAGATCCACCTCCAGATCCACCGCCAGATTCAGATGAACCTCCGCCCCCACCACCACATGCAGCAAGAGTTATAATTAACAATATGTTAAAAATTGATTTAAGTTTCATTGATTTTAATTGATTATTATACGACGACTAATTGTAATTGTTTTCTTTAACAAAATCATTAGTCAGATCTTTCATTTCATTTCTGAGTACAAATAATGCAATCAAGTTTGGTATCGATACTAAAGCTACTACAACGTATGCAATATTCCATACAATTGTTGTATCAATTACAGCTGCTAATATAAAACACAGGACATAAAAATTCCTATACCAAAATACCCCTCTTTCACCAAAGATATATGCGGTTGATCTATCTCCGTAATAACACCATGTTATTGCTGTAGAAAAAGCAAACAAAAGAAGCGCTATTGCAACTAATTTACCACCATATTCTCCAAAAACACCTTGAGAGAAAGCTTTTGCAGTTAATTCAGCGGAACTAACTAATGATTTACCCTCTAATATAACTGGCTCAGATATTTTTCCTTCAACAATATTTAGAGTTCCTGAATATAACTTTTTATCATTGTTTATAACCTTTATATCTTCAGCTATTGATCTGGAGTGAAGAACTGTTATGTTAGATTCAATTATCATTCCCTCTTCAATATAAATAGTTCCTGAATATTCTTTTACATTTGAGTCCAGTGATTGAACATAACTTGTTAATTCATTTATGTGACCCGGATGAACATATGATCCATCAGAATTTTTTTCATCAGAATAAATGCCATCAAGAATAACCATATCTGTTTTAGCAAACGTTGTATCAAATTTTTGTGTCCAAACTCCGCTTGATAAAATAACTAAAGCTGTAACACTACATACTACAATAGTATCAATGAAGGGTTCTAATATAGATACAACTCCCTGATCTATAGATTTATTTTTTGATGATGCATGAGCAATTGGTGATGAGCCTTGACCTGCTTCATTTGAATATAGCCCTCTAGCAACTCCATATTTTAAGCTCATAGCAAAACTTGCTCCTAGAAAACCACCCACTGCAGCAGAACCTGTAAATACTTGAGAAAAAATAGCATTAAACGAAGGGATAATGTTTTGGTAATTCTCTGTAAGAATAATTAAAGCACCACCAAAATATATTAGACCCATTATTGGAATTATTTTACTAGCGACAGATGCAATTCTTTTAATACCTCCAATAATAATTATCCATAATAAAATTCCTAAAAATAATCCTGTAAATAATTTTGGTACTGAAAATTCAGTATTCATTACCAGTGCTATATTATTGATTTGCGGCATATTCCCAGATCCAATAGCTGTAATCATCATTAAAAATGCAAAAAGAATTCCAGCCCATTTCATATTTAAAGCGCTTTCTATGTAATACATCGGGCCACCAGAAATACTCCCGTCAGCTAATTTTGTTCTGTATTTATGACCCATTGTTACTTCAACAAATTTAGTTGTCATACCAAATATGGCTGTTATCCACATCCAAAAAATTGCTGCTGGGCCACCAGTCCAGATAGCTAAAGCTACACCTCCAATATTACCAGTGCCTACTGCTCCAGACATAGCTGTAGTAAGAGCCTCAAAAGCTGTTGTTTCCCCATCGGCATCAGTTTTTTTATTCTTTCCTGAAACTAAATGCCAAGCTTTACCAAAAAACCTAAATTGAGGAAAGCCAAGATATATAGTGAAAAATATACCTGTTCCAACTAATAAAATTGGGAACCACCATGATCCACTTAAATTACTATCAAGTAATATTAGAAATTCATTAAATTGATCCATAATTTATTCCTTATTTTGCCACCAAGCTTCTAATTCTGTATAACCACCAATATCATTACCATCTATTTTGATCTGAGGAAATGTTCTAGCTGTAGGAAAAATATTAAAGAATTCTTCTCTTGTAAAATCTTTGTCTAATTCTTTGTAAGAATATTCAAACCCTTCTCTTTCGCACAAAGCTTTTGCTTTATCGCAATATGGACAGAAGGTTTTTCCGTATATTTCAATCATCATGATATTATTCCTTATTAGTTAATTTATTATAATCAAAATGTCATTATTTAGCCTTAAAGATAAATCAATTTTAATAACCGGTAGTTCTAAAGGTATTGGAAAGTCTATAGCTCACCAATCTGCGCTTATGGGCGCTAAAGTAATTATATCATCAAGAAAGAAGGATGCTTGTGAAGCTACTGCTATGGAGATAAATGATGATATTGGTAAAGAAGTTGCTTTTCCAATAGCTTGTAATATAGCCGATGACGATCAATTAAAGAATCTTGTAGATAAAACCATTGATACCCTAGGAAGTATTGATACTTTGATTTGTAATGCTGCAACAAATACTTTTATGGGATCCATGCTTGATATGAGCATTGAACAGTTTGATAAAGTGATGCATAACAACATAAGATCCAATCAACTCTTATGCAACCTATGTCTTCCAGGTATGATTGAGAAAGAAGATGGATCTATAATAATAATCTCAAGTATTGCTGCAATCAAAGGTAGTCCAATGCTGGGTGCTTATAACATCAGCAAAGCAGCTGATGTTATGATTGTTAAAAATATAGCAGCTGAATTTGGTCATAAAAATATTAGAGCTAATTCAATAGCCCCAGGCTTAATAAAAACTGACTTTGCAAAAGGGCTTTGGGAAAATCCTAATATTTTAAAAGCAGTGTTACATACCAACCCCATGAAAAGAATTGGTGATCCAGATGAGATAGCTGGTGCAGCTATAATGCTGTCTTCAAAGGCAGGTACCTATATTAACGGGCAAACAATAGTCATTGATGGAGGGACTATTGCTGTCGGATAGATTGTTTTAATTCGCTACAAAAATAATTTAATACATGGGTTTCATTTATTGATGAGACATCATAAAAATCATGACGTAAGTCATTAAGCTCAACAATAATATTTGAAATTTTTAAATTACTAAATTTTTTAGAGTTAAAGCTTTTATAAGTACCGCTTAAGCTTTCATTTGTTAATTTTGACTTTAAAAGTATTTTTAACAATTCTACAAAATAGTTTACCTTTGAAATAAAGTTTATATCTAAGTCATTAATATATTTTATCGCTTGTCCCTGATCTATTTTTTGATCTAAAAATTGATTAATAATTGAAATGAATTCTTTATATGAATTATGTCTGTCACTTTGGATATCATCAAGTATATTTAATGGCATTGCATAACTTGGAAAATCAGTTGATGAATAATCAGTAACTCCATGATCATTTAACCATTCATCGATTTTATATGATGATATATGAGGTATGTTCAAAACCTGGCATCTGCTATAAATAGTTTGTTTTAATGACTTAGGTCTACTGGTGGTCATAATAATGTAAGAATATGAAGCAGGCTCTTCTAAAGACTTCAGAAGTGCATTTTGTGATTCTTCATTCATGCTGTCAGCATTCATAATACAAACAACTTTATTTTTTGATATCGATGGAGTTAGTGTTAGAAAAGAAACTACATCTTTATATCCTTTTTCATCATCCCAGTACTTAGATTCTTTTTTTTGCTTAATAATATCTTTTAAGTAAATTTTATCTCTATCCAAAAGATAGAAATCAGGATGATGATCTGTATTAAATAATGATTGATTTTGGGGATCTAAACGTTCTTTAAAGTTTGAAATTATTTTTTGTGATATTTCCTTTGCTAATATTTTTTTTCCTACACCAGATGGACCATTGATGATAATGCCATGAGGTAAGTTATTGAAATTTATTTGGTTATAAATATCTTTTAACCAATCGTACTTCTCTATGCTCATAAAATAATATCAACAAAAGATACTATGTCTTTATGTAAATCATCAATAGATTTCTTAGCATCCAGTACTTTAATCCTATTGGGTTCATTTTGACTGAGTTCTAAATAACCAGATCTAACTTTTTCAAAAAATGCTATACCAGAAGATTCAATTCTATCTTTTTTATCATTAAGCTTTCTCTTAAAGCCCTCCTCTACTTTAATATCAAGTAAAAAAGTAATATCAGGTAAAGGGCATTTAGTAAAAGATATTAGACTTTTAATAATTTCTTGAGATAAGCCTCTTCCAGATCCTTGATAAGCTAGCGATGCATCATAAAATCTATCAAATAAAATTATATCTTTATCTGAATAATTTATTTTTTCATTGATTAATTGTGCTCTAGCAGCAAACATAAGCAATAATTCAGATTCATTAGATAATTCAGCAGATGTATTTAATAAAATCTCTCTAATATTTTCGCCAACTTGTGTTGAGCCAGGCTCTCTTAGAACTTCAGTAGAAAAACCCTTGGATACTAAATAGGAATCTAACATTGATATTTGAGTAGACTTTCCAACACCCTCAACACCTTCAAAACTTATGATTTTCATTTATCAAGTCCAACCTTTTTAATCATATTTAAATGTTCTTCATATGTTCTTGAAAAATAATGAGAGTTAGGAGAATTTGCTACAAAAAAGAGATATTCACCTGGTATTGACAAAATTGCAGCCTCAATCGAACTCATCGAAGATATAGAAATAGGAGTTGGAGGAAGGCCATTAATCATATATGTATTGTATATATTATTCTCATCAAGGATATCAGATTTTCGAATATCTCCATCAAATTTTGGAAGCAATCCATATATGATTGTTGGGTCAGCTTGAAGCTTCATGCCAATACTTATTCTTTTTAAAAAAACAGCTGCTATATCTGGTTTTTCAGAGTGATTCCCTGCTTCTTTTTCTATGATTGAAGCTAATATCAAGGCCTGATATTTATCTTTTAAAATATCGTTATCAACTTTCTTTATCCAAATTGTATTCAAGAAATCATCGAGTTTCTTATGGCTTTTATTTAATAGGTCAGAAGCCTTCATACCTTTCTTGTAAAAATATGTATCGGGATATAAAACCCCTTCTTTAAATGGATAATTTGTTTTTATACAAACCAATAAACTGCAGTCATTAATCAGAGAACTGTTTTCAAGCTCACTCTCAATATCATAAATATTCATTCCTTCAATTATCGTAAAAGAATGGGTGTATGTTTTACCTTTTACTAAAAGATCTATTATTTCTTTAAAATTTTTATTTTTAATATCATATTCGCCAGCTTGAAAAGATTTAATTGAATTTGTATCTAAATAAATTCTAAAAAATAATTTATTTATTAAAGAACTTAATTTTAGATTATCGAGAACAGCATACATTGATGATCCTTCAAAAACATCAATGAAGTTTTTATCTTTAATAGGATTTGAATTTAAGAATGCGCTATAGGGTCCAAAAAAAGATAGCCATACTATAGAAACGATAAATATTATTCTTAAAAATAGCATTATGTATTTATAACTCATAAAAAAACGAGATTCCAATTATATAGAATCTCGTTTTAAATATTTCGGATTGTTAGTTATATATATAACTAAATATTAATTCTAAAAAATTTAAGAATTTGAATTAATATATTCTACAGCGTCATTAACAGTTGAAATTTTTTCTGCATCTTCGTCAGCAATTTCAAGATCAAACTCTTCTTCAAGAGCCATAACTAGTTCAACTGTATCTAATGAATCAGCTCCAAGATCATCAACAAAAGAAGAATCACTTTGGATTTCATCTAATGATGTCCCTAATTGATCACTAACAATTTTTTTAACTCTGTCTTCAATACTCATAAATGCTCCATGGTAAAAAACGTCGCTATTTTACATCTATTTATTAAAAGTTGCACATTTAATTACAGAAGTGGTTTTAATACATGAAAAGGCCGCCATCAACCGAGATGGTTTGACCTGTTATGTATGAAGCATCCTCGCTTGAAAGAAAAATAACTAAATCTGAGATATCTTGAACCGAACCTAACCTTTTTAAAGGTATATCATCAATTAGTCTAGTTTTAGCATTGTCGTCAAGATATGCAGTCATGTCTGTCTCTATAAAACCTGGTGCAACTGAATTTACTGTAATACCTCTTGAGCCAACCTCTTTAGCAAGTGATTTTGTAAAGCCACTCAAACCGGCTTTAGCTGATGAATAATTGACTTGACCAGGATTACCCATCAATCCAGATACAGAAGATATATTAATAATTCTTCCATATCTATTTTTAATCATATTTTTAATTAAAGCTTTAGTAAGATTAAAAGTTCCCGTTAAATTAGTTGCAATTACATCATCCCACTCTTCGTCTTTCATTCTTAGGAATATTTGATCAGAAGTAATACCTGCATTATTAATTAATATACTAGGCTTTAAATTATTATCTTTTAGATATTCAGCACAGTTATTTATTGAATTTCTATCTGCTATATCTAATGCGAGTGGTATTAAATTATCTAAATTGCTTTCAAATTTAAATTCACTTCTGGAGGTTCCAATTACTGTGTGTCCTAATTGTGCAAAACTTTCAGCAATCGCAGTACCAATTCCTCTTGAAGCACCGGATATAAAGACAACTTCTTTGCTCATAATAATCCTTTAAAATCATCTTCAAAAGTTTCTGAAGACATTGATAAGATATTAGCTAGTCCATTTGTTTTTGCAAGTCCAGATAAAACCTTTCCAGGACCACATTCAATTACAACTCCATCGAAAGTTTTTATATACTCCATTGTTTTAGTCCATTGCACAGGTAAGGTCAGTTGCTCTAAAAGTTTTTTTGGAATATTTGCTATATCTTCTTCGATTTTTGCATCAACATTATGTATTATTGATACGTTAGGTGTATTAAATGTATGTTCATCTAACTCCTTTTTGAAGACTCTAGCAGCTTCATCCATCAAATTACAGTGTGAAGCTACGCTAACTTTTAACTGTATACATCTTTTTGCTCCAGCTTCTTTGCATTTATCAGCAGCAATTGTTGCTGCTTTATCAGAACCTGCTATCACAACTTGATTAGGTGAGTTTATATTGGCAGGACTAATAACTTCACCAGTTTCCTCTTCAACAACCTTACAGATTTGATTTATCTCATTGAGGCCTAAATTTAAAATCGCAAACATTGAGCCTTTTTGTGAGTTCTCCATACACTTACCACGTTTATGTACAAGTGAAATAGCATCGTCAATTGTGATTGAATTTGAAGCAAGTAATGCAGAATATTCACCCAATGAGTGTCCCGCTAATAGATTTGGAGTTAAATCAAAAAGATTAAGAAATTTTTTGTAATATAAATATGAAGCAACTAATAATGCCGGTTGAGTTATTGATGTTTTATTGAGATCTTCTTCTGGACCATTTTTAATGCAGTCAATTATATCAATATCTAAAACTTCTTTAGATATTTTTGTAACATAATTAAGCTCATCTTCCGAAAAAGAATCGAGCATACCAATGGATTGTGAACCTTGACCTGGAAAGATTAGACTTATATGCCTTGGCATTATCTATTTAGACAGAGGTTTCTTCTGATTCCTCTTTTTCAACTTTTCTTAAATCTTTAACAAGTCTACCCTTGTAAAAACCATCCTTGGTCATTTGATGACGAGCATGCTTTTCACCAGAAACTGGATCAATAGATAGAGTTGACGCTTTAAGAGAGTCATGAGATCTTCTCTGCCCTCTTCTAGATCTTGTTACTTTACTTTTTTGAACTGCCATAGTTACCCTTAAAAAAAACGTATCCTATCAAAATTATAGGATTATTGGTAGATATATTTACTTTAATGTATCTAAGAGTATTGTGAAAGCTTCATCAATTTTAGACTTAGCGTGAATCTTTATTCCATCTTGATCGACAAACCTAATTTCTGATGAGTGAAGTGCCATTCTTTTAATTTTTTTAGATGATATTGTCTTATTAAAATTCTTATCACCATATTTAGCATCATTTAATATTGGATGTCCTATATGACTGCTTTGTACTCTAATCTGATGAGTTCTTCCTGTAAAAATATCTATTTCTACAAAACATGCAGAATTTAATAGTTTTTTTAATTTAAATGATGATATTGCTTCTTTACCATTATCAGCATTCACA
>CACEDS010000003.1 GCA_902558395.1 uncultured SAR86 cluster bacterium | reverse complement strand
ATAGTTTTAAAACTTATAATTAAAATATCTAAAATGATTAAAGAATTCCAAATAAATATTGATGACAGTCAAATTGAGCTTCTGCACAAGAAAATTGAACTAACAAGATGGCCGGATGAAATAAATAATGAATACTGGTCTCATGGAACAAGCATGAGTTTTCTTAAACAATTATCTAAATATTGGATAAATGATTTCAATTGGAGAACGTATGAGCAAGAATTAAATGATATTGGTAGTTATAAATTTACTTCTAAAACAGGTCTTGATATTCATTTTCTTCACGCTAAATCTTATCAAAAAAATGCTTTACCACTTGTTATGACTCATGGATGGCCTGGAAGTGTTCAAGAATTTATTAAAGTCATTCCTTTGATACAGGAACAATCTAACAGACCAATTGATATCATATGCCCTTCACTTCCAGGGTTTGGTTTTTCCGATAAACCAAAAGATCTTGGAATGAATTCAGAGGAAATAGCAAAAATTCAACATGAGCTGATGATGGCTTTGGGATATAAACAATATGTTGTCCAAGGTGGTGACTGGGGTGCAACAGTTAGTAAATGGATGGCGGAACTATTTCCTGAAAACTGTATTGGTATTCATTTAAATTTAGTGATTGCATTTCCTCCAAATACCGAAAATCCAATGGAGGGAGTAACAGATAAAGAATTGAAGTTGCTTGAGAATTTTAATAAATATAAAACTCAAGGTTATGGCTATTATGAAATCCATAAGACAAAACCACAAACTATAGGGTATGGCCTTAACGATTCACCTGTTGGCCTTGCTGCATGGATATCTGAAAAATTTTATGGCTGGTTTGATGGCAATGATAACAATTTAGTTATATCTAATGATGAAGTCTTAAGCATAATATCTCTCTATTGGTTTACAGAATCTATAACCTCTTCTGCAAGACTCTATAAAGAAAATGGTGACTTTGGTTTTTCTTTTAACTCAATTCAGCAACCAATGGCTGGTGCTATTTTTAAAAGAGATATTATGTTGCCACCAAGGGTTTGGGCTGAAAAAATTTATAATGTAGTTCAATGGAATGAATATGATGGTGGGCATTTCGCAGCTATGGAAAGACCAGAAGAGTTATCAAATGATGTGATTCAGTTCATTAATAAATTAGAGCTCTAGTGCTTTAATTACTTCCTCGAATGAAACATATTTAAAATTTTGTCTTTTAACTATTTTTTTTCCATCGTTGGTGCCGTCTTGAACTACTAGCAAGCCCTTTGGATATTTACTATTAAGTCTATTACTAACCACATCAATACCATCAGTGTCATTTACATTATCAATCTTTCCTGAATGACCAATTTTAAAGCTACCTAAATAGTTATAAGGCTCAGTTCGATTATACACATTAAACGAATTATCACCTTGAGATGAAAGTAAAATATAACCATCATTGGTTGATGTTTTATAGATAGTAACTCCTTCAGGATCATCATCAATGTTTCCTGATCTTGAATCAATAATCACAGGATTGGAGAAGTCTAAGTTTGAATTTATTTTATATGCTCTGAGTATTCCTCTGTCTTGTTCTTCCGAGATTATCAGAGTTCTATTTTCATCATCGTAAACACAACCTTCTGATTGAGCAGCATTTGCATTATTGAACGTTTTTAATAATGACAAGCCGTCTTCATTATAAGACCACATTTGAACTCTAGAACCCTCATCTTCGGTTATAAAAGCTATCACACCAAACTCTTGATCATATCCAGCACAAACTCCGTATACGACAATATTAGTTCTGCCCTTAAAAGAAGGATCTTTTTCAATATTAAAGTTTTTTGATTTGGCTAGAGCATCCATTGCCTCATCTTCGTATATCCACAAGTCCAAAGTACTAGTTGTTCTATTTGAAGCAAAAATAAATGTGTACGAACCAAAATCATCTAAATTAACAGATCTAAGATCAATATTATTTATATTTCCTAATTCGGTATAACCAATTTTTTTTGCATTTAAATCGTAGGTATAAACTCCACTTTTTTTATCAGTTCCAAAAACAAGTGAGTTAGTAGTTGATTTATTATTTATCCATATTGCCGGGTCATCAGCTGCATCGCCTTTTGTTACAACCTGTGGGGTTTCAGCATTAGGCTTTACAACATATACAATTTTGTCTTCAGGATCACCATAAACAACAAATGAAAAGAAAATTAGAGATGAGAAGAATAATTTTTTTAACATGTATAAATTTTTAATAAAAAAGGCAACGTTATAACGCTGCCTTTATGAGTTAATTAGGTTACAGATTATACCTTATACCAATAGAATATGTTCTACCATACTCATCATATTGAGATAACCTATTGGGGGTACCCCAATAATAAAATTCAGGTTCATCTGTAATATTACTTATATCAAATTTGACACTCATTTGTTCATTAATTTTATATTTCAAATTAAAGTCTAATTGAGTGTGGTCATCTGTATATCTAATATTGTTGTTGTCTAAATCTTCTTGAACAGTCTCAATATCATCATCAGCTAGATAATCTAAATAAGGAGATCTTGAAACTGCTGAAAGTCTGATATCAAACTTATTTTTATCATAGCCTATAGAAATATTTGAAACATCTTCCGATAATTTTCTAAATGGAAATGTTACAGTTCCACTATCTACAGTTAAAGAAGAATTTCCATCAGTTTTAGTAATATTCATTGAAAGAAACAAACCATCAAAAGGCTCAGGTAACATGTCAAGCTCTCTGAAAATATTTAATTCAAATCCATCTACATCAGAATCATCTGTATTTACATATGTTAATAGCTCGCTGAACAGTAATCCATTAATAGTTGTATTTGCAACAGCTAATGGATAAATTGCATTTTCAATATTTTTTTTGAAATAACCAAATGAAGCAAATGAACCTTCACCGTAATGCTCAATAGATATATCAAAATTTGTTGCTTCGTATGGGTCGAGATCAGGATTTCCCATTTCACCTTTATAGGTTTCATCTCCATCACTTTCTTTAATATCAGCAATCAAATTTGCCTGACCAAATCCAGGTCTTGATAATGCTCTCCAAATAGCTCCTCTAACAATAGTTTGATCATTAAGAAAATATTTAACATTCAAGCTTGGAGATACAAATGTATAACTTTTACTAGCTGTTAAAACATCATTTATATCGCCATCATTATATCCAAGAGTATCATAATCAGTATCTTCAATTCTGATACCAGCAATTACAATAGCTTTATCAAATTCCATTGTGCCCATGAGATATAATGCTGTTATATCTTCATTAGTCGTAAAATCTTCAGAAAAATTATCATAATCAGGTCCGCCAGTGTATTGACCTTTTCTAGCATATAGAAGGTTCTCGTCAGCATGTGGTCCAACCTGCTGTCCAACGAATGGCCATGATCTTGTGTATGGTCCAAATTCAGATTGAAGCAAAGCTTGTACATTATCATCATCAACTTCGATTTTATTGCTGTCGCCTTTCTTCTCTCTTGATCTATATTTAAAACCATATTTCACAGTTGTTGGGGCATTCATAAAAGTAAAACCATCTTTAGTCATATCAACACTAAAAGCAGTTTCAGTATCTTTAATTAAGCTCCAATCTTCTTCCCATGCGTCGACATTTAAATCTGCATAAAGAACTCCTTGGGCATATGAAGATAGAGCTAATCCAACTTTTTGTGGATTGTTATAAAAGAAAGTACCACAAGGACCCCCACAGTCATCAGCATCAATTGTTTTACTTCTAAATGTCACATCAACGTTATCTGTATCATTTTCTTCAGCATAAGAATGACTAAGTTGAACTTCTGTAAACCATCCATTGATCAGAGTTTCACCACCAAGTATAGCTGTTCTAATATCTCGAGTTTCTATTCTTTTTCTAACTTCCGCATCTCTTCTAATTCTATTAATTTCACTTGAATTAACAAAAACATTACCAGTTTTTAATTTACCAAATTCTTCTTTATTTCTTAATTCATCATCTTCATAGTGGTTATATAAAAAATTCGCGTATATTGCTGTTTCGTCATTTACAACCATATCAATATCATAAGTAATACCAGTCCTTTCTCTTGTTAAATCATAAAATCTCATTTCCCAGTCATCATCAAGAAAAATATTTCCATTATCTGTGTCCCATGCTGGAAAACCAGTCTCGTTGTTATATGTAACGATCTGCTTACTTGCATAAGTGACACCAAGAACATGACCAACATTGTCTGAAATCATTGACCCATAAGTTAAAGCCATTTTTGGGTTATCAGAATTTTTAGATTGTGTATTATAAGAAGTGTCTAATTTTGCTTTTAATAACGTTCCGTCAAGCGAAGTTGCTCTCTTTGTATTAAATTCAATTCTGCCGCCTATTGAATCAGCATCTTTATCAGCTGTAAGAGATTTATATACTTCTATAGAATCAAGTAACTCTGTTGGCAAACCATCAAGCATGACTGTTCTTCCACCTTCAGGAGCAGGCACAAGAGCACCATTTACAGAAATTGAATTGAGATCACCAGATATGCCTCTGATATTTACATATCGGCCTTCACCCTGATCGTTTTCAACTGTAATACCTGATAATCTTCTAATGGCTTCAGCTGCAGTTGTATCGGGGAAGTCACCTAATGCATCAGAATCAACAACTGATACAATTAAATTTGAATTTCTTTGCTTATCAATTGCAGATATTAAACTTGCCTTAGTACCAACAGTTACCACCTCTTCGACGCTATCTTCTGACTCTTGAGCAATAAAAGAATTTGAAATTGATAATAGTGCTAGTACAGATAATAATTTTTTATACATAATTTACCTCTTATTTAGTATGAAAAAAAACTTATAGCAAGGTATCATTTTATTGAATAATATGTCGCACATTAATGAAAATTTTTGCAACATTCATGTGACGTAGATATTTTAGGATTTACATTTATACGACAAATGTCGATAATTAAGTTATGCAAAATCCTCCTAAACAAAGTAGAAGCAAATTAAGAATTCAAACCATAATTGAAACTGCCGAGAAAATTTTGCTTGAGGAAGGCATTGATAATATAACTATTGCTCACATATCGGAATTATCAGGACTTAAAAGAACGTCTACCTATAAATTTTTTCCTACACCTAAATCGTTAAAATCAGAGATGTCTAATATTTATATAAGCGAGTGTATTAGAGATTTTAAATCTAAGTCTGAAAATATTAAAACTGACAATCTTTCTGTAATTGTCCTGAGGTGCGTTGGCATTCTTTATGATTACTTTGATAATAATTTAAAAGCTCAAAAACTTATCCTTTCAAATGAGTTTAGTCCCTCTTTAGAAACAGATAAATTTAACGAATTATCTTCCGTAATTCAGTCTTTTGTTGATATGAATATCAAATTGCCTGAGATGTTTAATAAAGATGGTGTATACAGGGTTTTTACTCAAATTATTATTTCAATTTTTTCTTTGAATCTAAAAGAAAATGATTCTATTGATGAAGTTGGAAAAATTGAAGCCCATAGAGCCGGACATGCATACTTATTAGATTGGGTTAACCAAAGTTCTTAACTTTAAACATTAAAAATTAATCTTAGAATTACATAAAACAAAATTGTGAATGTAGCTCCAACAGGTATTGTTATTATCCAAGAAGCAAAAATTCTTTTAATTGAGCTTATGTCTAAATATTCATACCCTCTTGCTAAACCAACTCCAATGACTCCTCCTACTAATGTATGTGTAGTGGATATTGGAAAGCCAAGATAAGATGCAGCAAGAACTGTTGATGCAGTAGCCATATTTGCAGAAAAACCTAAGCTCGGTGTTAGCGTTGTAATTTTTTCACCAACAGTTTTGATAACGTGTCTTCCCATAATTGCTAGACCAAAAACTATACCTACAGCACCCAGTAGTAAAACCCACGAATTTAATTCGGATGAACTTTGAATTGTTCCATCAGAAGATACTATTGATACAATTGCTGCAATTGGACCAATTGCATTTGCAACATCATTAGAGCCATGAGCAAAAGCCATAGCACATGCTGTAACAACCATTAAGATTCCAAATTGACTTTCAACATTTTTTATATTTTTTGATTTAGCAAATAGAAATATAAATGTAAAAATAGAAACTGCGAGACTAATACCGATTGTAAATAAATATATTTCGTTGTCTGTCCAATTAATGCCTACATGCTTTAAACCTTTTCTTGCAGTTACAAGGCATATGACAGCAGACACGAAGAAACTATAAAAAGGAATAAAGTATGTCGCCGCTTGTTTAGGGTTTTTCCTATCTAAAATCAAATATTTTGCAGATAAATAAAGTAAAAATGCCATAAGACCAGAAATCACTGGTGAAGTAATCCAACTTGAAGCAATATTGCCAACTGTTCCCCATGATACGTTTGAAGCTCCTTTTGATATTAAAACAAACCCAACAATAGCACCAACAATTGAATGAGTTGTAGAGACGGGCCAGCCCCTTGAGCTTGCAATTATTAACCAAAAACCAGCAGCTAGTAGCGAGGACAGCATACCAATAATAAATATATTTACATCATTGGTGTATAAAAATGGATCAACGATTCCTTTTCTTATTGTCGATGTTACTTCACCGCCAGCAAAATAAGCACCTAAGAACTCAAAAATTGCAGCAATTATGACAGCCTGTTTCAGGGTTATGGCTTTACTGCCAACTGAAGTACCCATTGCGTTAGCTACATCATTGGCTCCAATTCCATAAGCCATAAAAAAACCAACAACTGCGGCTATTATAATTATTAGCGTTGGATCCAAAAATAAATTTTCCATAATAATAATTTAAATTAAAGCAACGGCAAGTATAATGGTTCTTTGAATCCTTGATGTTACATTATTGTAAGTTTTGGTAATTTTAATTCTAATAAACTTATAGAACAAGAAACACTATCATAAAAATTTATGTCACTAATCTCATTAGACCAAGCAGAATATAAAAGACTTGAAGCTAAGGCATACTCTGTTGAAAAACGTCGTCTTCAAATTGAATTATTGAAACTTCAAGAAGATGTCATTAAAAATGATAGGAAAATATGCATTGTTTTTGAAGGAAGAGATACTGCTGGTAAAAGTTCTGCAATAAAATTTTTTTCAGAATATCTAAGACCAAAAAATTTTAATTACGTACAACTAGGTATTCCAACTAAATGGGAGTCCTCACACTGGTTTCAGAGATGGGAAAAAGTTTTACCAAAAAAAGGTGAGATCTCTTTTCTTGATAGATCTTGGTATACCAGAGCAATAACCGAACCAATAATGGGTTATTGCAACGAACATCAATATAGAACATTTATGAAAAGAGTAAATAAATGGGAGCATGAATTAATAAATAGTGGAATTGAGTTAACAAAATTTTATTTTTCTTTATCAAGAGATCAACAAACAAGAAGAATGAATGCAAGAAAAAACTCACAACTAAAATATTGGAAACTCACTAAGAATGATGAAAAAATTGTTACCAAGTGGGATGCCTTCACTCTTTATAAGGATCAGATGTTTGATAAAACTTCAACTGATAAATCTCCATGGGTATCCATAAATTCAAATAATAAAATGATTGGTCGTCTAACATCATTAAGATATCTTCTTATAAAAACGGAATATGAAAATAAAAAAATACTGAAACCTGCAAAGTATTCAAAAAGCCTTGCAAACTATAGCGCAACTATTGAAGGTGTTACTTTTGAAAATCTTACTTATGAGCAGTTTATGATAATAAGCAAATATAGTGATGATACATAATGAAAATTGCTTCAATTGACATAGGCACAAATGCCATAAAGTCTAAAATTTTTAAGACCACTCCAACATCAATTGAATTCATAGAAGGAATAAGATCATCTATAAGATTGGGTTCAAACGTCTTTAAAGATGGTTTTCTGAAAGAAAATAAATTAAATGAATTAGTAAAAACTTTAAAAAAATATCAAAAGAATTTTGAAAAAAATAATATCAAAATGTATGAAATAGTTGCTACTAGCGCTTTTAGAGATACTCAAAACTCAGAAGACGCTAGAAGATATGTTGAAAATAAAATTGAACACCCGATTAGAATAATCTCAGGATTAGAAGAAGCAAAATTAATTAGTCTTCATCCTAAAGCTCAATCAAAAAATAAAAATGTATTTGTAGATGTGGGCGGAGGAAGTACAGAAATCTATATATACCAAGATGATCGGCATATTATTCAATCATTCCAATTAGGGGCTGTAAGAGGAATGCTTAATAAAAATGATCTGAGTGAATGGAAAAGATTAAAGAATTGGTTGAAAAAACAAAATAAAGTAGAGTTTTTAGTCGGTCTGGGAGGCAACATTAGATCTTTTTTAAAAATCTATGAATCAAACAAGATGCCAACTAATGATCTTATTCAATTTGCCAATGAGCTAGGTGTATTAAGTCTTAATGAAAAAATAAAAAAATATAATCTAGCCAATGATAGAGCTGACGTTATAGATGAAGCATTAAAAATTTATATCGAAATTGCAAAACTTTTAAAAGTAAAAACTATCAAATCAACTAAATGGGGAGTTTCTGATTCAATTGCAGTAAAGACCTTCCATGAGCTCTATTCAGATAAGATAACGATCTCAAGAAGCTAGTTAAATATTAATTCAGCGCTTACTTTATTGTTAAAGTTTTCATATTTAATATTAGCTATTTCGCTATTGGAACTATTAACTAGTTTTTCTGAAAGAGTAACAGCATCACTGATATTAGTAGATAAGAAACTTATGTAAATGGATGAGTTTTTCTCAGTTATATTGAGATTAGTTATATTATCCTGAAAACTGTTATCAATAATTATTCTTTCAATATTCTCACTGCTAAGATTTTTTTTGTTATAGGAACTTTCAAAAAGTTTAACTTTATTGTGAACATATTCGTAGTCTGATTTAGCTTTTGCTAAGTTTATTGAGGACCTGGTATAACTCGAATAAACATTCATAAATGAAAAATATAGAATAAGAAAAATAATTAAAACAAAGGAAATCAGAACTAGTTTCCTTTCTCTTTCTTGAAGATTTTTATATAAATTAATTATTTTCATATTTTAGGTTTAATACTCCATCAATATTGCCATCTGTTGTTTCTAAGTTTTGTTCAGAAATTTTAATATTTAATTTTTCAGCCCCGTTTTTTAATATATTAAATTGAAAAGAAGGCATCGAATTTATCTTTACTTTTGCAGAGGAGTTTTTTACATCAACTGTAATATCTGAAATATATTTTTCGCCATATTTAAAGAATAAATCTAAGTTTGGAAGCTTAATATCAGGTGTATTATTCATAGGAACGTTTTCTAAAATCTGATCTATTTGGTTCCTGGGGGCTACCACCCTATTAATATCCTTGCTTAATGAAGAAAAAATATTAAAAGTAGCATCAACAAATAGTTGAGCATCATGCTTGTTTTTATAAACAAGGTAATTGGGAGCAACAATTATAAAAAATATGGCTAATAGAGAACTGATTAATTGTGCTCTAGAAAAATTCATTTTCTTTATAAATAAATTTAAAGATAAGTTAATTTTAAAAAAATTAGGCAAAGATTCTACTTTTGTACTGTCAACATCCTGAAATACAAAATCCTTATTCTCATATGTAGACTTGAATTTATTATTTAAATCAATGTTAGAGCTATAAATTATTGGCTCATAGTTTGGCTTGTCATTAACAACAAGCTCTAAGTATTGATTTAGATTGTTACCGGAAATACTAAAACCGCATTTATTTTTATATGCAAACATATATTTTTTATCTATCTGAGTAATAGAATCAGAATCATTAAATGAATTAATGAGATATTCTGGAGTAACATGTACTTTATAATTTAAATTACTTAAATATTGATTTAACTCAGTTAAAAAACTTTTGTTTACAACATATCCTGCTGCTTCAGAAAGAAAATACTCATTATCAGATACAGGATCAATAAAATTTGAATCAATATCAGAAATAAAATTTGCAATATTTATTTGCTCAGATAAAGAGGTATTTTGAATAAATTCATATGAGGTAACCTCCGATGATGGAATTAAAACTAAAAGTAATTCAGCATCATCAATGTCATCAAGTTGTCTAAGTGAGTTGAGCGTTTTTTTAGATTCATTTTTACTACTTGCATTGTACAAATGAATTAAATCAAGGTTTGAGCTAAGAATATGTGCTATGTAGAAGTTCATTTAGATTCCATTATAAATTCTTGAGGTAATATAGCTATTATTATTGGCTCCATAGTAAATCTTACTAACAGAATCTGAAACATAATTCTCGTATGAAAATGATGTGGTAAGCGTAAATTTTGAAGATGAAAACTCAATATGCATATTTCCGTTATCTAATTCATAAGATGGAAATGCTCGCTTAAGATCATTAATATCCCTAAAGCCTTCCTCGGGAATATTATCCAATATATATTGAGCATCAGTATATGGCATATTTGAAAATATTGAAGCTAATAGCATGTCATGACGCATTTCAAGTGTGTTTATATTTACATTAAGTATATTGTCGGGAAAAACACAAAAATTATCCTCAAAAATGTTCCAACCTATCTTTCTTATAGCTGGAAGACCCTTTAGCTCAGCAAGTGCATAAAACAATCTACTACCTGTGTACTCTTTTGGGTTGTTTAATGGTCCAGAATAGTAATAATCTTCTAAACCATATGCTCTTGGATTAGAGTCACCATCAATCCAATCAATAATTTGATCAATAGCTTCATCTGTTAAATTTAAATCGACTTCATTTAAACTCATTAATTTTTTAAAAACTTCTATGTTCTTTTCATTTGGTTTAAATTCATTCTTAACTTTTGTGACAATAGAATTAATGTTAAAACAGTTTGAAGCGTCAGTAATTTTTCCTGTAACAATGCCATTATTTAATTCAAAAATAAAATCATTAAGAAATAATGCATTATTCTTTGCATGTATCTTTGAATTAAATCTAAGTTCGTTATCAATCTTTTTTTGTGCAAGAGATTCAATATTTCTAAAAATATTTAGAGATACTGTCTGGAATTCAGCATATTGAGCTCTTTTAAATGAAACAAAATAATTGTTTCCAATTAGAACTGCAACTGATGAAAGTAATAAAACTATCATCAAAACAGATATTAAAACAACTCCTTTAGTTTTGTAATGCATAGGTTATGTTCGGATCAATAATCCATGAATACTCTTTATTTTTCTTTGAAAATTCAATTTTTATCAAAGTAGGAATTTTTTTTGAGGTTATAAGGCTAATTGGCCACGATTCATGCCACGAGTTTTCATAGAAGAAAGAGAGTTGTAAATTTTCAATATCTTTAATTAATTCAATTTCTGTGAAATCGTCTTGACTATAAGGGTTTGAAGAAAAAAATTGTTTTCTGACCAACTTATTATCAATTAATTCATAGTTAATTCTTTTAATTGGAGAAACGTCATTAGACATAGATTTAATATTTGAATTAAATATTAAACTATCTGAGTTAATCTGATTTATAATAGTTCCATAGAGGTTATTACCGTAAAAATCTTTCATACGAGCATTTACGATTTGTCTAAAATCTCTTCTAATAATGGTTGAAGCTAAGCTTAATTCTTTGATTGAATTTAGTTGTGCAGATGTTTCTTGTTCTGACTCTAAAGATGATTTTAAGATATTAGATGATACTATTGCTATCATTGAAAGAATAACCAGTGATACTAAAACTTCAATTATTGTAAAACCTTTATTATTCATTAATAAGAAATCCTTCAGATTTATATAAATATTGATTAGAATTTTTTTCTTGAACTAATATTACATATTTTATAAGTTCCTCAGAATCACTGGCTTCAAAGGTTTCTTCCCAACGCCATTCTTTACTACCCATCTTCATATATCCTGAGCGAGCATTGCCAATTGATGGTTTTTCAATAGTGTGAATTAGAGCTATTCTATTATTTGCAACTTCCTTGGAGTGGTAATAATCATCTAAATTAAATATGGATATGCTTGTAGACAAAACTAAATTATATAAAACAAGTATTGAAGTGCTTAGAATAAATAAGGCTACAACTATCTCAATTAAGCTAAAGCCTTTTTTAGTAGTTGATAATTTGTGATGTGACTTTTCCATTAGAGTTAATTTCAATTATTTGAATATAATTATCAAAATATATATTTATATGGCCTCCAGAGTTTTCACCCGAAGGATAAAATAATAGCAAAGGTGATTCATCGACGTCTAAATTAAAATCAATCTTAGAGCCATCAAATGACTTAAATGTTTTTTTAAAATTTGTCAGATTCTTCCAATTATTAGAATACGGGTTTGTAATATTTGAAATGACTTTATTATTGTTATCAAGCGAGTAAGAAAATTGATTATTATTGTCAGCATGCCAGCCTATTACATTACCAGTGATAATACTTTCTTCAGATAAATAATGAAAAAATTTAGCAAAAGTTGATTGATTTTTTGAAATTGAAGTTGCTGAGCTAAAGTTTAGAAAAATTAATGATGAGGCAATACCTATTACAATAAGAACAACAAGTATCTCTATAAGAGTAAAACCTCTTTTTAGATTATTGCATCCAATTACCGATGTCAGTGTCATCTCCAGATCCGCCCTCCATACCATCTGCACCTAAAGTGTATAAATCAAATTTTTTAGATTTTCTTGGTGGAAATTCATAAAGATATTCTCTTCCCCATGGATCTAAAGGTATAGAAGAAATATAACCATCCTCAGGGAATAAATAAGGGTTTTTTAAGCTACTATTTGGAATAATAAGCGCCTCTAATCCTTGAGAAGTAGATGGATACTGAAGTTCATTAAATTTATACATTTCTAATGCTTTTTCAGTTTGAGCCATGTCTGCTTTTATTTTCTCTAAATTTGCTCTTTGGAAAACCGGAGAAACATTAATAACAACGATAGTACCTAAAATACCAAGTATAACTAATACAGCCATTAGCTCTATTAAAGTAAAACCTTTTTTATATTTTTTCATAATTTATCCTAGTGAGAGAGTGTTCATCTGCATTATAGGGATAAGTATAGCTAGAACAATTAACATAATAAAACCTCCCATAAAAATTATAACTAAAGGTTCCAAGAGCGATAAAAATACTGATCTTTTGGAGTCAATTTCATTTCTTAAAAAATCTGATGCCTTGTAAAACATCCTTACTAAATTTCCTGACTTATATCCGCTTGAAATTAATTGCATAAATATACTTGGAAATACTTTTGTTTTATTAAATGAAAAAATAAAATCTTTACCCTCAACCACATCATTTTTTACATTCATCACAACATGATGTAAATATTTATTATTAAAAACTTTCGAAGACTCTTCTAAAGCAATGTCTAAATTAGTACCAGATTCCATAATTAGCGCCATGGTACTCGAAAACCTTTCAACTTCAGATATTAAAATAAAATCACCAATCAAAGGTAAATTTAATAATTTTTTATGAGCGGAGATATGATTTTCAATATTTGCTACATGCTTTTTATAGCCTAATGTAACTAAAAAAATAAGTATGGCTAAAAATAAAAGAATTATAAAAATATTATTTGATAATCCTATTAATAAATTCGTTATTAAAGGTAGTTCGGCTCCTGCTTTTACAAACTGTCCAATAACTTGCGGTAATACAAAAGTTAACAAAGCAATTATCACTACTATAGAAAACCCTATTAAGATAATTGGATAAGTTAAAGCTGAGAAAACCTTTTGTCTAATAGATGCACTCTCTTCAAGATAATCTGCTAACTTATTAAATATTAGATCAAGGCTTCCTGATGAATCTCCAGCAGTAACCAAAGAAGAATATGTATTATTAAAAACATCTGGATACTTTTTCATTGACTGTCCGAGTCTTTTTCCTTGTATTACATCCTCTCGTAAATTAAGGATAATACTTATTAGATCCTTATTATTTAATTGATCTGCGGTTATTTTTAATGCATCTACAATGGATGTATTCGCTTCAAGAAGAGTAGCTAACTGCCTTGTCATTAAAACTATTTCTTTATTTTTTATCTTTGATCTAAATGAAGGTCTCCTAGTAGTAATAGTTACACTTATGGGAGTTAATTGAAGATCTTTTATAAATCTTCTTGCTTCTCTTTCAGATGAAGCACTCAGAATTCCCTTTTTCTTTGTACCATTATTATTTAGAGCAATATAATTATAGGTTGGCATCTTCTTTTAAATTTCCAACCCTAATAAGCTCTTCTGCTGAGGTAACACCATTTAATAAAAGTCCTAATGAAGCCTGATCTATTGATTGATTGTCTTTAAAAACGTAATTTGAAATTTCATTTTCAGACGAGTTATTATGAATCATATCTTTTAATTCTTTATCTACTTGAATACATTCAGCGATAGCAATCCTTCCTTGATATCCAGTATGTGAGCAATTCTCACATCCTTTAGAGTTACATATTTTTTTACCAGCTGGTAAGTTAAATAGTTTGGCTACCTCATTGGTAGCATCTTCTTCAAAACAACAATTTAAACACAATCTTCTTACAAGTCTTTGAGATATTATTGTTCTTAAACTTGAAGCTAAAAGAAAGGACTCAATACCCATATCTCGAAGTCTTGTAATTGCAGCAATAGCGCTATTTGTATGGACTGTAGAAAGAACCAGATGTCCGGTTAAGCTTGCTTGAATCCCAATTTGTGCAGTCTCAACATCTCTCATTTCACCAATCATGACAACATCAGGGTCTTGTCTAAGAATAGCTCTCAATCCTTTAGCAAATGTATATCCGGTTTTTGAATTAACTTGGGTCTGGCCAACTCCTTCAAGTGTATATTCTACTGGATCTTCAACTGTCAGAATATTCTGGGAAGAGTCACTTAAATATCGGAGACCTGCATATAAAGTTGTAGTTTTACCAGAACCGGTTGGACCAGTGAATAAGATTATTCCCTCAGGATTTTTTAAAGAGGATTTATAATTAGACAATATGTGCTCTGGTAGACCTAAGTCATCAATATTTATTTGAGCTGACTGTTTATCTAACAACCTTAAAACTACTCTCTCACCATATGATGAGGGTAAAGTAGAAACTCTGACATCAACACTTTTATCACCAAGAGAAAGTGAAACCCTACCATCTTGTGGCAATCTTCTCTCCGAAATATCTAATCCAGAAATAATTTTAATTCTAGAGATTAATACTGAAGATATTTTGCTATCTTGTGATAAAACTTCTCTTAGAATTCCGTCAACCCTATATCTGATTATAATTTTGTCTTCATATGGCTCAAAATGAATATCTGAAGCTCTATTTTTGATAGCCTGGCTAATAACTCCATTAATTAATTTTATTATTGGTGTATCATCTCCTCCACTTAATAAATCTTCAGTTGCAGTAATTGAGCCAGCAAATGATTGAAGATCGAATTCATCAGATAATTCTTCTGATATATCATTAGATGCATCATCAATTGAGAAGGTATTTGTTAAAAGTTCATTAAATTCTTCTGAACTGACTCGTTTAAGTGCAAATTCAGTTTTTAGGAACTTGAAAAGCTCATGATAAAGGTCTGGTGAAATAGTGTTTGGTGAAATTACCTCATAACCATCAGGATCTTTGGACGCAATAATCTGATTTTCTTTGACAAAGTCATAAGGAAGAATATTAAATTTTTCTCTATCCATGGACGAAATAGACATCGTTCATTAATCTTTTGGATTGGTTAAATCGATTAGTTGTTGAGATTCACCAGTTAACATTTGTCTAGCCTTTATATAATTGTATTTATCACTTGACGTAGACATGGCTGATTCTGAATCAGTTATGATAGTTGGTCTTAAAAAGACCATTAGGTTTTTCTTAACAGTAGTTGAGGAAGAGGATTGAAATAATCTTCCAAGAATAGGTACAGAGCCAAGAAGTGGAACCTTAGAAATAGTATCTTGTTTATCTTCATCAACAAGACCCCCAAGAACTATAATTTGATTGTTATCAACAAGTGCTGTTGTCTCAATTGCTCTTTTATTTGTAATAATATCTATACCACTCATAGGAACTCCAGCAACACCGGAAACCTCAATTTTAATTTGCATAACAACAGAACTACCTTCATTTATTTGAGGTGTTACCTCAAGTTTAATACCAACCTCTTGTCTAGATGTAGTTCTAAAAGGATTAGCATTATTAGTTCCCAAGCTTTCACCAGTAGTAATTGGAATTTCTTGACCAATTATAGAAGTAGCTAACTCATTATCCATTGCCATTAGTGATGGAGTTGCAAGTATATTTGAATTAGAGTCTTGTGATATTGCATTAATAATTCCTACAAAATTATCCTTGCCAGGAGTTAAATCACCAAACCCAGCTATCAATCCTTGTGTATTAAGTAATGATGCTGAAGCCGTGGTTGATAAATTTACATCAGTTTCATCAGCTGAAGATCCAATAATTGTTAAGAGATCTGGTCCTGAGCCACCAAAACGAGTTACGCCAATTGGAACACTGTCTTTATCAGTTCCATTAAAAACAGTCTCAACACCAAGAGAACTGGCGGCAGTCTCTGATAATTCAACAATTATAGCTTCAACCAAAACCTGTGCCCTTCTTATATCAAGCTGAGAAATAATATTCCTGATAGTTGCTAAATTAGCTTCTGCAGATGAAATAATTAAAGAATTAGTTTTTTCATGATGTGTTATCACTGTTTTAGCGCCATCATTGTCAGGTATGAATCCGCTTGAAACAGAATTAAGGATTGCTGCTATGTCAGCAGATTTAGCATATTTTAGGTAAACGATATCAATTGAGTCATCTGTTTTAACATCCTCATCTAGTGATTTGAGTGTTTCGTTAATATTATTAGTGACATATTCATTAGCTGAAACAATTACTGAATTAGATGGATTGAATGGTATAGCTATAAATTTGTTGATAGTAGGGTTATTTTGAGCTTTTAACTTATCAAGAATTCTGACTGCTTCAATGGCAGATAGGTTATTTAATTTTATAATTGATATTTTTGCAGCATTATTTTTATCTAAATCCTTTATAAGATCATTAATCCTTTGAACATTGCTAGATCTATCTACAATTAGAATAGAGTTTATTGAGGGGATACTTGATAAATGAGATTGTCTACCCGTTATAGGTTTTATCATTGGCAGAACCTCTTCAGTTGATCTGTTTATTAAAGGTATTATTAATGTTTGATAGTCTCCTGATGAGGATACAGATGCGGTATTTTTATCTCTTGTAGCTTCATTATCAGGAACAATTCTTACAAAACCATTTTCAGAAATTGCACTAAATCCATTTACTTGAATTGTTCTTAGATATACATCCCAAACTTGCCTTCTATCTAAATTAGCGTTTGAGTATATTGTTATTCTTCCTTTAACTCTTGGGTCTAAAATAATTGTTTTTTTTGAAAATTGAGCTATATCCTGTGTTACTTTTTTTATGTCTACATCCTCATAATTAAGAATAAAAGATTCTTGTGCCAATAACACATTTACACTTCCAAAAAACAGAAATAAGTTCAAAATTATATTTTTAAAAAACTTCATACTATTTTTCTTCATCATTATCAATTCTATACATTTTATTACCATTACGAAATATAGCGCTATTTTGATTTACTTCAACCAGCTCAAATCTATTATCTAATAACTGGCCCATTACAACTAAATATTCTTTATTTGCCTTCTTTACAACAACAGATGAATTTTCTCCTCCAGACCGTATTCCTATTAACTTGTAATTAAAGTCAATCTCAATTAACTCATCTGCAACGTAATTTTCATCACTTATTAACGACTGTTCTGAAATAAATTCCTCAATAGTTATATTACCAATATCCTCTATGACTGGAGTGTTCTTATATGATTCGAACAATAAATATACAAAAAAAATAGATATCAATGACAATAATATTAGAACAGTATTTTTAAGAAATTTAAAATTTAGCATAAATGTAATGGGCTACATTGTAGCCCATATTTTTATAAATTTTTAAAAACTAAATTTAAATCCTAGAGAAACAGAAGAGCCAAGTTTATATTTATCATAAATGACTGATGATGCCATAGCTGCATAGTAGTCTTCATCTAGTAAATTTCTGAGCTCTAAAGATATTTTTAATGAAGAAGCATCGTAATAAATTTCTTTAGAGTAAACAAAATCAACTAATAAAGGAGGTTCTTCAATAACATCTGGAAGCACATCTATACCTCTTGCTCGGACTCTGTCGCTAACATAGTTAACAATAAAAGTTCCTTGTGAGCCGTTTTGTAGATCGTCCCATCCAAATTGAATATTTCCTATTAAGTCTGATTGACCTTGAAGACGTGTGTCTCTTCCGTTAGCAAATAAAGAAGCAGCACTTATTAAGGATCCCTGGCTGTTAACATATGTATCGTTAGCGCCATATACAACCTCGGATTCTGTGGCTGTAAGATTAAATTTTAATAAAAACTCTTTAGTTTGACCCCAATTAGAATTTGGCAATAAATCCTCAAATACTCTCTCGTATTCAAGCTCTATACCTGTTAATTCAGCACCAGGAACGTTCTGATAAGATGTAACGATCAGATCACCTGATTCATTAACAACTTCTTCAATTGGTTTAGATATATCTTTAAAGAATACTCCAGCTGTCATAAATTGGTTATCGCCCCAATAATACTCAGCTCTTAAATCAATATTATCTATTTCAGAATTTTCTAAGTATAAGGAACCTGCTATTACTCGATCTGTATCAACATCTATGAATAGAGTCGGTGAAAGTTCTCTAAATGTTGGTCTTGCAATAGTTTGTGATAGACCTAATCTAAATTGAAGATTTTCATTGAATTCAGGTAGATATGTAAGAGTAAATGATGGAAGCGTATAATCCTCATCAAGAACTTTTTCAATATTTGAATCGACTGGTTGAAATACATCATATGTATTTACCATTTGCTCACCATTTTCAGATCTAATACCCAGAGCAAGTCTATAATTTTCATTAATATAAGTATCTATTGTTAGATACATTGAATCAGTAGTAAGCTCACCTTGATATCCAGCTGGTGATGATGCTGCTGTATTCTCTATCAGAATTAATCTTGATGGATCAAAATTTTTATCTGCAAAAATGTAATCAATTCTATTATCTAATCCATCCTGAGGAATTGGACCACCTTCAGCTAAAAATCTATAACTTCTAACTTGTGCATCTCTGTTGTTTTCTGTTAAATCATATCCAACTTTTAATACAGCATCTGTTTCAAATAGCTGAATCGGATAGCTTATATCAAGACCAACGTTTTCATTGTTGTCTTCGACATAACTAAACTGAGTTTGATTTCGTCCAGTATTAACGTCATATCTCCAGAAACCTCTATCATCTGTATCTTCATAAAATACCACTCTCTCATATGGTGAGTGTCTTGATGCTTCTCCAGAAGTTAATCTTAAATCAAGCTGAGCTCCATTATCATACATGTATGAATAATTAATTTGATTATTAGTAAGTTCTCTTTCAAAAAACTCTATAAAGTCTTCTCTAACGTTACCAGCATCACTTGAATCATAACCATCGAGTATTCTTGCTCTTTTGGTGCCTTTATGAATGTACATTCCTGTGTATTTAAGCTCATAAGAATCTGTATCAATACCAATAACTGACATAGCGTATGATGTAACATCATTTGATGTACTTAAAAATGTTTTGTCGTTAGATACAATAACATTTGCAGTCCCATCATCCTGAGCTTGTAGCGTTCCAGTTTGACGAATACCATCTTGTGTATCCCATGAGCTTCTCATACCTGCAGTAAACATCACACCAAAAGTTGCGCTTGAATCTCCTAGTATTTCATCAATGGATATATCAAGTTCATCACCGTATGTGAAATTAAATGATTGATCTAATGGCACCTCACCTTCTTGAATTACCCATAACTTTGAATTCTCGAATTCACGGCCAATATTTGATAATTCAACTACATCAAAATTTGAGCGATCTAACTTAAGATTTCTATTTATAGCTTGTTGAACAGAATCAGGAAAATCTCTTATACCATCATCATAACCAATATCATCATCATCTCCGCCATCATACAACAAGCCATCAGATAAACTAGTAGCGTCATTAAATCCAGAAGAAAAAGAAAAATCTAATATTCTATCTGTTGGTACTGGTTTAGTCTCAATCTCTATAATACCTCCACCAAACTCTCCTGGCATATCTGCAGAATAAGTTTTTTGGATTACTGAAGAGTTAATTATTTGGGTAGGAAACAGATCAAGCGGCACAACTCTCTTTAATGGCTCTGGGCTTGGTAAATTAGAGCCATTTAATGTTGCTGCAGAGTATCTTTCACCTAAACCTCTAACATATACGTATTTACCTCTAACCAAACTTAAACCTGTAAGTCTTGTTAAAGCAACCGCGATGTTGTCATCTCCAGTTCTTTCTATTTCAGATGAATCTAAGATTGCTGATATTTCAGATGTATCTCTTTTTTCATCAGGAATGAATGAACCACTTACTACAACCTCTTCAATTTCTTGACCAACCATAAAAGGAGCTATTAGTAATAAACTAATAGCTACTCTATGTATTGTTTTGTTTAGTTGTTCTATTGTTGCTCTCATTTGTTTCTCCAATAAAATTTATTTGTTATCACTCTTATTTATTGGACGTCTATAGTTCCAGAGATTGTCCAGTTCTTATACCACGTATCAGTTGCTCCTTTAACAGCACCAATGTAATCAGTCGTGTCAAAGAAACCATCTGCATTATAAGTAATAGGAATCGCAGTAACAGTAGCAGCAGTTTCTGCTGAACCATTTACGGGACCACTTAGTGTATTAACATATGTACCTCCACCAGAGTTGGCGCCGTAAAGATTATTGGTGCCCTCTCTAACAATTGATTCTATTTGAGCTACAGTAGCAAGGCCATCAGTTTTAATAAAACCGTTACACTGCATAGCAACAGAGTTCATTGAAAAATGAGGAGTAACTGCACCGTCTTGAGCAGTTTCAGCAAAAGTAGTTTCTATACAGTTTGTAGAATCATCTTTAACAACAGCCACGCCATTATAGTATTGACCAGACACACCTTCTTTTAATTTAAAGATTTCATCTTTACCACTACTTAAGAAAGTGAAGTTTGCAACAATAGGGTTAGACCTTGGCTCAGTTAAATATGCAACTGCTGCATCTGCATTAGTGTTATCTGATTCAACAACATGATCACCTACTCCATTTGATTGTTGAACAAGCACATATTGCATTCTTCCTTGATAACCCCAGTCAATATCGAGATTATCATCTCCGGCACCTGTACAAATTAAATGTTTCACATCAACTGTACCACCAAAGAACTCAACACAATCATCTTGGTTGTTATGAACTTGGATGTAATCAACAACTGTGCCATTACCGACTCCACCAAATGTAATTCCATTAAGCTCATTTCCTGGAAATACTTCGTATCCAGCATATTGAACCCTGACATATTTTAGTGATCCACTACTGTCATTTGGGAGTTCGCCACCCATAGTATCGCCAGCTGAACCTTCAACTTCTTTTTCACATGGATCAACTCTTGTACCAGCTGATGTAGCTGAGCCTTGAGTTGAGAATGAACATTTGTTTATAGGCGCTTGACCTAATATTACCAATCCACCCCATAAACCTCTTGTGTTAACTATATCTGCTTCTCCAAGAATATCTTGACGACCAGTCATAATAATTGGAGCCGAAGAAGTTCCAACAGCATGAATATCTGATCCTCTCATAACTACTAAATAGTCATTTCCTGATTCACCAAAAACTGTCACACCTGGTTCGATTGTTAATTTAGCACTAACACCGTCGGATTTTGTTCCATCTGCACCCATATCTTTTCCAATTGCAACTTTTCCATCTAATTTATAGTAGTTTCCAGCTACAAGAGTTAAATCTGATGTAACTTCTCCAGATAAACTACATACTTTTTTACCTAATAGAACTTCTGACTCCAGGGTACCTTCAGGACATTCAGGTGCTTCAAATAAACCAATGGTCCAGCCTGATGCCCAGTTATTTTCAAGATCTGATCCTGGAGAAAAAGCTCCAATGTAATCAGTTGCCGAGAACCATGTATCAACAATGTATCTTCCTTCTTTTGAACTATATGTTGGACATAGATCGGTTGTTGTTCCAGCAGCATGTGGACCTACTGCACACATACCTTGAACTTTATCACCATTAAAAGCAGAAACAACAGCTGACTCTGCATCACCTAAAAACATTCCAGATACTAAAGTATTTGTATCTAACACAAGATCAGTAGCTCTAGATGAAAGAGATGCTTCTAATTCTTCAACCGTAACAGCAGCTGTTTCACTATCTGGTTCTGAGTATTTAAATGGAGATGTGTCTCCAGCAGAATCCATAAAGATGCTGTGATGCTGAATTTTAGGAGTAAGGGCACCATCTTGAACAGTTTCTAAATTAGTTGCCTCAATTAAATTTTGAGAATTAACATTTACAACAACACCGTTAATGTATATTCCAGAAACACCTTCTTTGTACTTTAATGGTTCGTCTAATCCCTGAGAAATAAAAGTAAAGTTTGCTACCATTGGTCTTGATCTAGGTTCTGTTAAATAGCCTACTGAGGAATCTGAATTAGTGTTATCTGATTCTACTATGTGATCACCTACACCACTTGATTGCTTAACAACAACAAATTGCATTTTACCTTGGTAACCCCAGTCAATATCTAAGTTGTCATCACCTGCACCTGTACAGATTAAATGTTTTACATTGACTGTCCCTCCAAAGAACTCAACGCAGTCGTCTTGATTATTATGAACTTGTACATAATCAACTTCAGTTCCAGATCCTACAGCTCCAAATGTAATACCATTAAGTTCATTCCCTGGAAAAATTTCATATCCAGCATATTCAACTCTGACAAAATTTAATTTTCCAGAATCATCGTCTGGTGTGGCTCCACCCATTAAAGCATCAGAGCCTTCAACAACTCTCTCACAAGCAGCTGTTCCTCTTACGTCATTTGAACACTTGTTAATTGGAGCTTTTCCAAGAATTACAATACCGCCCCATAAACCTCTTTCATTTTCACTAACTGTGCCTTCTATAGCAGTATTATGAGTAAATCTAATTGGAGCTGAACGAGTACCGTTAGCAATAATTTTTGATCCTCTATTAACAACTAAATAATCATTTGATGTTCTACCCATTATTACAACTCCAGCTGGAATAATTAATGTTCCAGATGCTCCACCAGCTTTGGTGCCATCACCTCCCATATCAATACCAATATCAACTTTGCCAAGCATTCTATACATAACATCATCTGTTAATGTTAATTCACCAGTTATTGGGCCTTGAATTGCACATACGTTGTTACCCGCAACAGGTGAACCTACTTGTATAAATTCAGAATCAGGGCATGAACCTGTAAGTACATTACTGTTTGAACCACCGGTGCTACCACCACCTCCAGATGGATCTGATAAAGGACCCAACTCTCCAGGTGATGCTATAGATGTATCTCCTCCACCACCACATGCGGCAAGCAAAAATATAGATGTTAAAAAAAATGAATTTTTAATTGATTTAGTGAACATAAATTATTCTCCTCCAAGAAAAATATGCATATATTTAAACCAACTATTGAAAAGTTAATAAGGAGAAAATGTTAATTAATGCTAATTTACTGTAACAGTAAGTTGAGGTTTTGTTACATCTTTGAAACTGGTAGTGAAAACCAAAATTCTGAGCCTTTGTGTGGAGCATTCCTTACACCTACGTCACCATTAAGACTATTAGCAAGATTCTTCACAATTGCTAAACCCAATCCGCTTCCTTTTTTTTCAGATGCTCTTGCTTCAGCCGTTCTAAAGAATCTATCAAATATCAAAGGCTTATCCTCATCTGAAATGCCTTTTCCACTATCCGTTATTGTTACAACAACATTATCATCTTTTTTCTGAGTTTTGGTTGATATTTCAATTACTGAATTTTCTTCACTGTATTTAAAAGCATTATCTATTAAATTTGTAAGAATACGCTCTAAAGCTTTTTTATCAGCAAGAACTAATTGAGGTTTTTTTGGACAATTACATTTAATAGAAATATTTTTCTTCTTACCAAGGTGTTTAAGAGAATCAATTACTTGATCAATAGATTCTTTTAAATCAGTTTCCTCAATAATTAATTTTAGCTCGCCGTGCTCAATTCTTGAAAGATCTAGCAAGTCTGAAACCATTTCTGATAATCTTTCAGAGTTATGTAATATAGCTTTAGAAAAAACTTTTGCTTGTTTTTTATCGTCTAACGCTCCTTGAAGCAAAGTTTCTGAATTGGCTCTTATAACACTCACTGGAGTTCTAAGCTCATGGGAAACGTTTGATATGAAATCTCGCCTCATTGAACTTAATTGTCTTAACTGGGTTATATCATGTATCACTAAAATAAACTCTTTAGTTGTTTTTGATTGATTCATCGAAGCTAGAATCCATTTAGTTGTTCTATCATTGTTCTCAATTTCAAATTCAATATCTGCAGATTTTGTTCTTTTAGTTTTTTTGTACAAGCTTTGGATTGATTTAATACCTATGTCTTTTATTTGATTGCCAACAAGATCTTCTTTTGAAAGAATTTCTAAAAATTGCTCATTACAGTATGTAACTTCACCTGCTTTATCTGCAACCATAATACCTTCACCAAGATCATCAAGAACCAAACCAAACTGATCTCTTTGTTTAGCTAAGAGATTAATTTGAGATTTTAGATCTTCTGAAATTTGTGAAATACTTCTTGCAACGTTACCAAACTCATCAACCCTCTCAGTGGGTAAGGCTTTGATTGAACTTTTCTTCAATGAGCCACTTGCAAGATTGGATGCTGCGTTTGCTAATTCAGCTATACTCGAATAGGTATAATTTGCTGCAACTCCACTAGCTATAGTTGCAACCAATAAAGCTACCATAGCAACGAGTAGAATTGATAAATCGAGACTTTCTATTGCCTGATCAAGATATGTATAGGGAACAGCAATTCTTATGACATTTGGTGATATCTCGTTATTATCTCTAATTGCAACATATAGCTGTTGTTGGTTTACAGAGCTGCTATATCTTGAGGACCAACCAAAACCGGTTTGCAGTGCCTCAATAAATTCTTCTCTATCGCTATGATTTTCCAATAAGTCGATTTGATTTTCATCAATATATGAATCACCTATTACCCTTCCATTATTTAAAATTAATGTAACTCTTGAGTTTGATGCATTTCCAAGTCTATCAGCAATGGAATCAGCATTATTATTTTCTTGAAGCGAGTCTACTTCATCAATATATTCAACTAGCAGTGATGCTTGTTTCTCCAATTGATCTAAGATTTGTTCTTCAAATGTATTTGTTAAATCTCTCTCAGCAATAATATATGAAATAGTAATGCTTATTGATAGCGATAAGAATATTAATAAAAAGATGCGGGTTCTTATACCCATAAATTACTCAGGTGTTCTTGAAAATTTGTAACCCACACCTCTGATAGTTTGAACATATTTACCCATGACTCCAAGTTTTTCTCTGAGTCTTTTAATATGAGTATCAACTGTTCTGGTTGTTACATCAGCGCTATAACCCCAAACATCAGATAATAATTGGTCTCTTGATTGAACCCTTCCCCTTCGATCAACCAATTGGCGCAAAAGTTTAAATTCTAAGGCTGTTAATGTAATAGATTCATTATCAACAAATACCTCATGAGAATCTACATCAATTACTAAATCACCAAATTGCCTTTGTACTTCAAGATTTGCTGATTTTTGATTACCTCTTTTTAAAACCGCTTTTACTCTTAATATTAATTCTCTAACACTAAATGGCTTAGTAACATAGTCATCAGCACCCAATTCAAAACCAACAACTTTATCAACTTCATCATCTTTAGCAGTAAGTATGATTATTGGAGTGGTCTTTTTTTCTGAATCTGATTTCAACTCTCGGCATAAATCTAACCCCGAGCCGTCAGGTAACATCAGATCAAGCAAAATTAAAGAAAATTGATCAGCGTTTATATAGTTTTTACCCTCAGAAAGTGAGGAGGCACATGCAACATCAAAGCCCTCTCTTGATAAATTGTATTCAAGAGTTTTTCTAATATCAGGCTCGTCTTCTATAAGTAATATTTTTTGCGACATAAATAAACCTAAATTGTTTTCTATTTATACTCTTTTTTCTTAAAAGATAAAGTATTTTGTATTAAATTAAATATTCTCTAAAAACTGCTCTCTAAGGTTTGGTTTATCAAATTTACCCGATCCAACTCTAGGCAGGCTATTTTCATAAAATTTAATATTAACTGGTATTTTAAAAGCGGCTAGTTTTGTTGATAAGAACGACTGGAGTTCATCAATTGATAGTTTTGAATTTTCTCTTAAATAAATAGCTGCGCAAAGAATCTCTCCTAGTCTTTCATCAGGTACTCCGAATACGCAAGCTTCAAGAATATCATCATGTTCATATATTGCTCCTTCAACTTCTGGGCATGCGATATTTTCACCGCCACGAATAACGATATCTTTAACTCTATCTAATATATAGAGGAAAGGGCCATCAAATTTTCCAAGATCACCTGATCTAAACCAACCATCATCACTCATACATTGCTTTGTTGCTTCAGGATCTTTCCAATAACCGATCATGTTACCAAGTGACTTAATGGCAACTTCACCAACCTCTCCTTCGGGCAATTCATTCCAATCTTCATCAATTATTTTGATTTCTGTAAGAGGCGGAACAACTCTTCCAGTTGAATTTGGATGATTTACATATTCATCACCACCACCCAAGGCACCCAATGCATTAGTTTCAGATAAGCCATAACCAATAGCTGGCCTTGCTTCAAACTCAGCATCTAACTGTTTTACATGCTCAGCAGGTCTTGGAGCTCCGCCTGCACCTAAAGTTTTTAAAGATGATAAATCATAATTTAATCTTTCAGGATGATTAAGCAATTCCCAAGTCTGTGTAGGAACGCCGGTAATATCTGTTACTTTTTCTTGTTCAATTAACTTTAGAGCTAGTCCGGAATCCCATTTTTTCATCATGACAATTTTTCTCCCAACTAGAACAGACATTAATAATCCTGCATGACTCCCAGTAACATGGAATAAAGGAACGCAATGTAAAATCACAGATTCTGGGCTGACTATAGCTGCTGCATCAGGGTTACTTTGAGCTTCAACCTGATTCATTACGGACGAGAAGCATGCCCAACTAAACATAGTTGCTAAAACAGCTTTTTGTGATGACAAAACACCCTTAGGCTTTCCAGTTGATCCTGAGGTGTAATAAATTGTTGCATAATCATTTCTACCAATCTCAACTTCTGGAAAAGTTTTATCATGTTCAGATATAAATTCATTAAAAGAAGTAAATGAAGAATCTGGTGTGTAGCTAGTAACTATTTTTTTTACATTCGGTAAAGATTCTAAACCTTGCAACCTTTTGGAATCAGCTATTAATAGCTTGGCATCAGAATGTTCTAAGCCATATATTACTTCTGATGGAACCCACCATGAATTTAAAGGAACACATACAGCTCCAATGCCAACAATTCCAAAATAAGAGTATACAAACTCCGGATTATTTTGCATGCATATAGCTACTCTATCGCCCTTTTTAATACCAGCTTTGATTAATGCGTTGCCAGTTTGAGCACTCTTTTCAAAAACCTCTTTATAGGTATATCTCTCATCCTCATAAATTAAACATTCTTTTTCTGCATGGGCTAATGCAAAATCTAGATAACCTCTTAGACTATCTGGTAGATTGATGTACTCTTTAAAAGTAACTCCATTTTCGTTAACAACGTCTTTAGTTTCAAACATTTGGCCTGGAGCTATATGTTGATCTAGAATTTCTTGATATAAATCTTTCATAATAATTTTTATATATATTAATTAGAAAGAAGTTATTATAACGAAACCTTCTTATTAGTATATTTATAAAACAAAGATGACAAATTATCTTAAATTAAAAATAAGTTATAAACATATAAAACCGATACTTGTTTTCTGCTTTTTTACGTTTGCATTAACCATAGATGTAAATGCCAAAGATTTTCAACCTATTGGTACGGTCAATCCATCGAAATATACTCCTGCTCAAAAACAAATTGCAGAAAGTAAAAACGGAATGGTTACAACGCAACACTTCCTTGCAACCAAAGTTGGCGAAAAAATACTAAACCAAGGCGGCAATGCATATGATGCTGCTATCGCAGTTGGTTTCACATTAGCTGTTGTACTACCAAGAGCTGGAAACATTGGTGGCGGAGGATTTATGGTCATGCATGATTCAATAACTGATAAAAACTACTCCATAGATTACAGAGAAATGGCACCAGCAAAATCATTTACTAACATGTATTTAAATGAAGATGGTTCCTTTAATACTAGTAAATTATCTACGTTTGGATATTTAGCAAGCGGGGTTCCTGGAACAGTAGCCGGTTTTTGGGAAGTTCATCAAAAATTTGGGTCCTTAGACTGGGAATTGTTGCTTGAAGATGCGATTTACTATGCTGAAAATGGCTTTGAAGTTACACCATATATGGGAGATATGCTATCAAAATATAAAGAAAAATTATCATATTTTGAGCCAACTAATAGAATATTTATGAAACATAATCCTAATTTTATAGGCAGCAAGCTTGTACAAAAGGATTTAGCTAATACTTTGAAGCTTATTGCGGTACAAGGTAAGGATGGATTTTATAAAGGTGAAGTGGCACAAAAAATTGCAGATGAAATGAAAAAAAATGGTGGCTTGATTACTGAAAATGACCTAAAAAACTATACTCCAAAATGGCGAAAGCCTCTTATATCAGATTATCGTAGCAATAAAATTATTACTATGGGTCCGCCCTCATCAGGAGGAGTTCACATAATTCAAATGCTTAATATTTTAGAGAATTATGACCTTAAACAAATAGGACATAATACTACTGACTACATAAACTTATTAGCTGAAGTTATGAAATATGCATATGCTGATAGATCAAAGCATTTAGGTGATCCAGATTTTTTTGATGTTCCAATATTAGAAATAACTAATAAAAAATATGCCAAAAGTATTAAAAATAAAATTAAAATTGGTAAATCAACACCTTCATCAAAAATATTACCAGGCTCATTTGAGGATAATGAGAGTATTGAAACAACTCATTTTTCAGTGGCTGATAAGAATGGAAATGTTGTATCGTCGACCTATACTTTAAATTCAACTTTTGGCTCGGGAGTTACTATAGATGGAACTGGGATATTAATGAATAATGAAATGGATGATTTTTCAGCAGCACCAGGTATACCTAACCAATTTGGTCTTCTTGGAGCTAAGGCCAATGAAATCCAGTCAGGAAAAAGACCTTTAAGCTCCATGACACCAACAATTGTAATGAGAGATGATGAATTATTCTTCACTACTGGAAGCCCTGGAGGATCTAGAATAATTTCTGCAGTACTTCAATCAATTTTAAATATTATAGATTTTGAAATGAATCTTGAAGAAGCAAATAGATCTAAGAGGATTCATCATCAATGGCAGCCAGATATCCTTCAAATTGAATTTTCATTAAACGACAATATTAAGCAACAACTTTTAAACCTTAACTATAAAGTTAAAGTAATTGATCCAGCCACATGTCTTCAAACAATTATGTTTAAAGATGGTAAATATTATGGATATGGAGATTTTAGAAGACCAGATGCCTTTGCTTCAGGAGAAATATATGATTGATAAGCTTGCCATAATTGGCATGTATGCTATTCCAGCTTTAATTTTATTACTTGTTTGTTTTCGAATTACTAGAAAATAAATTTTTTTATTGATGGAATTAATTTTTTTATTTTTTCTAATCTTGTTATTTCTCTCTATCGGAAGCTTTAGTTCTGTTGTTATATATAGATTAATCTTAATGGAATTTACTGATGCTAAGCTTAATTTATTTACTCCAAGATCTCATTGTCCTGAATGTAAGAAAAGTATTTCTTTAATAAATTTAATCCCACTGTTTGGTTTTTTAATTCAACAAGGTAAATGCATTAACTGTAAAGTAGCTATTTCCTATAAATACCCTCTTCATGAAGTCGTTCATCTAGTTGCGGGTCTATCAATATACTTTCTTTTTAATATAAATTTATTTTCAATTTTAATTTATATCTTATTTTCTATTTTTTATATTCTTTTTATATGTGACATAGAAAAATTTTATATACCTTTTTACTTAAATTTATCGATTTCAATAATAGGTCTATCCACAGCATATTATGGAAATATATTTAATATAGATACTTTTAATATCTTAAGAACATCACAATTTGAACTTTCTTTATATGGCTTTATTGTTGGTTATTCTGTTTTATGGCTTATAAACTTTTGTTTTAAATTTTTAAAAAAACAAGATGGAATTGGCGGAGGCGATTTTTTACTTCTAGGTGGTATAGGTTCTTTGGTTGGACCAATTAGTTTAGGACCAGTTATTTTTATAGGCTCATTATCAACATTATTTCTGGGGTTAATTGGTAAATATGATTTAAAAGAGGAACTACCATTAGGATCAGGATTCATAATTGGATTATTAATTTATTTATTAATAAAATTTTTTGAACTTTCTTTATTTGGATTGGTCTTATAGATAAGACCTTTGAATATCCTCTTTAAATTCAAAAATCCCCTAGGTCGTTAAAAGCAGGCTTCATGTCTGCTTTTTTTATGTTCAAAAAAAATATATTTTTTTTAATTTCTATATCTTAAATGATGGTATTTTAAAGATTGTTTTATAAAAGGAGAGGAATATGAAAAAACTAACATTATCTTTAATAACCTTGATTCTTGTAGGTGCTTGCAGTTCTTCAAGTAATGAAGAGTTATCAGTATCTAGAGAAGGTTCACCACCCAATCAAGTGGTTGAGTATGTTTGGCATTATAAAGATATAAATTTTAGTGAAGAAAACTTAAATATGCTCATTGATGAATGGAATAGCATGATTGATTCAAGAGATTATGAGATGAATGGAGCAAACATACTTTTTCCTAGAGGAGAGTCTGCTGCAGACTTTATCTGGGTCATGCTATGGCCTTCCATGGAAGCAAGAGACGCAGCATGGGATGACTGGATGAATAATCTTGATGAAGATTGGCAAAATCTAATTAATGGAATTATGAAAGTGGATTTTGATAATGTATATGCCTTCAAGCCAACTGTTAAAAGAACTGCATCTGTTCCAAATCAATCTAGCTATTTTGAAAATGAATTTAATTTTTGTAACTTTAATGAAGGTTATGGTGTGAGTGATCTTCAGCAATTTGAATCAAATTTTAATACCTTTCTTGATGAGACTGAATTAAATGATGGGCCTGATGGTTATTGGTATGTAATGCTTGAACCATATTTTGAAGGTACTGAAGAAAATCCACTAGCAGATTATGTTTGGTTGAGTCTATGGACTGATATTGATGAAAAAAATAGAGGTTATGCAAATTATGCTAACACTAGTTTACCAACTGAAGGAGATACCTTTAGTACTTGTGAAAGGTATTCTTTTTCAGGAAGAGCTATAAGATAATAAATAAGAATCTCTACCTGCTTTAAATGGAGCGGGTAGAGAGGATCGAACTCTCATCAAAAGGTTGGAAACCTCTTATAATAGCCATTATACGATACCCGCTTGCGCACATTATAATAAAAAAAAACTTTAATATCTCTATATTTTTAAGAATAAACTATGCGATATTTTTGTTTTAAATGAGTTTGTAAGATTTATATTTTTTAGAATCAATACATGTAGCATTTGTAGAAAATTCATTTTGTATTTCAGCGGAGTCTTCTTTGTTTGCCCAATTTTTTAATAATATATCTTCATAGTCTTCAGTATAAAAATAATTTATCCATATAAAACTATCATTTTTTGAATTATCTTCAAGGTAGCTAATTGAATATGGTAATTCTATTGTTCTTAGGTTATTAATAAATCTATTTATTGATATTTGAAATGTTCCAAAATTATAGGTGTCGTTATATTTGCATCTCAAAATTTCAGCATTGATAAAAGATTTATTATTAATGGGTTCTTCTTTGAGATTAATACCTTTATGTTGAAATATCGCAAAAGAACATGAGGCAACTTCATTTATAGCGTCACTCTTAACAGCATCAATAAATTTCTTTAATCCCAGTGGGTTATTATTAGAAATTATTGAAATAATAAAAGTAGTTATATTTGTATTATTCTCAGGAAAAAATATTGAAATATTAAGATTCTCTAACTCTGCTATATTCTTATATTCTTCAATATTTTTTGAAAAAAAAGATTCTAATCCAATTAAAGACTCATTTTCGTTTAATGTGCAGTCAAATAAATCTTGTGTATAAGAAAAATCAGCTTTAACCAATGAGCTCAATTTTACTTCATTAATCGAATCATTCTTACTGCAAGCAGAAAGCAATATAATCACTAAAAAAATATTTAAGAGTTTATGCATTTATATATTGTTATACTTAAATTATGAAAAAAAAATTAAGCCTTGCAGCCCTTCTAACTCCACTATTACTTTGTAATTTTACCATAGCCGAGACTTATAAGATTGCATTTGGCTCTTGTCTTGATCAAGAAGATCCTCAACCAATTTGGAATACTATAAAGAAAGAAAAAATAAATTCTTTTATATTTCTTGGTGATAATGTCTACGGTGACGTGCCTTCAGGGGGTCTTGATTTTATGAAAACAGCCTATGCTCAACAAAAAAAAATGTTGCCTGATTGGCTCTTTAAAAAAGATATTAATGTAATTTGGGATGACCACGATTTTGGAGAAAATGATGGTGGCGCATCTTACCCGTTAAAGCGAGAAGCACAAAAATTATATTTAGACTTCTGGAAAATTCCAATCGATGACATTAGACAAAAAAGAGAGGGCATCTATACAAATAAAATAATAAACATTGATCATTTCAAAATTAATTTAATTCTTCTTGATACTCGTTACTTTAGATCTGATCTAAAAAAAACAAAAGGTGTTAAGCCAGTTTATCTAAAAAACGAAGAATTAAATGCAACAATATTAGGCTATGATCAGTGGTCATGGCTCCTTGAAGTCATGAAAGTTGAATCAGACTTAACCATAATTGCAACCTCGATACAATTATTACCAACAGAACATAGGTTTGAAAAGTGGTCAAACTTTCCATCAGATCATTTGAAACTTAAAAAGCTATTAAAATCCTATTCGCGCCCTATCGTAGTGATTTCTGGAGATCGTCATCAAGGTGCCATATATAATGATGAAAATATTTATGAAATTACATCATCATCCTTAAACAAGACTATTTCATCAATTTTTGGAAGACCTAAAGAGGTAGATAAATATATGTTAGGTGAGATGTTTTCGGGTGAGAATTATGGTCTTATCACAATCAACACTGGTAAAAAAATTGTTGATCTAGAAATTAAAAATATTAAGGGAGAAAGGGTTCGATATCAAACAATAGATATAAAAAAGGGCTAAAAATAGCCCTTTTTTAAAATACTGGTTTTTTAGTTCATAACAAGAACTTTATTGCGATAAATAGCATCGCATTGACCAGAATAGAGATTTGCTAAATTATTTTGTGACTCAGTTTTAAGATAGTTTACCTTAAGATCACAAGTCAATGAGCTATCAATTAAACCAGTATTCGAATGTTGGATATAATCAGTATAAAGACCAAAAATTACAACGTCATGATGTGTTTTTGACAAATCATCTCTGACAATTATTCTGCCTCTATCTGCTGATGTATAACAACCAACTGATTGTTTTGGACAAAAGTCCTCTACTATATTTGTATTATATTCAATTTGAATATATCTAGAATCTAAATTTAAATGCTCTTTTGCACTTTCAAATATAGCTTCGTTAGCTAAAGCGGTTGTGCATATCATAAATAATGATGCAAAGATTCCATTTTTAATATATTTCATTACAACTCTCCTTAATGTTACATTTGTGTGACATTAGTTACAATTATGTTACTTATTTGTCACATATATGTCAAACACTAAAGAAATGATATTTGAATACTAAATTGTGTATTTTTTATAATTAATCTGTAAAGATATGTCTATGAGTTCTCTAAATATTATATTTCCAGATCAGCTATCTCTTAGAAATGAGGCTTTACAAACTGCATCTAATGAAGATCTTTTATTATTTTATGAACCTCATGATTCCTTTTATGAAATATCTCATCACAAGCATAAGCTTGTCTTTCAAATAAGTGCATTAAGACATTTAATTAATACGATTGATCATAAAAATGTAAAGCATGAAAAGATATCTAAGAAACCAACTAAGTTAATTGAATATCTATCAGAGCTTTACAAAGAGGTACCCTTTTCGACTGTAAATGTTTCAAGACCTAGTGATTTTAAAACCCTAAAAGATTTAATGTATTTTTGCCAATCATCGAATGTAGAACTAAATATATACGATGACAAAAATTTCATCACTTCACCTTCAGACTACCAGTATTGGGCTAAAGATAAAAAATCAACAACTCAAGAGTTCTATTATAGATGGTTGCGAAAAAGAAATAATGTTCTTATGGACGATGCAAAACCAGTTGGTGGTAGCTGGAATTATGATAAAGAAAATCGTCAAGGCATTTCAAAATTAAAGTCATCTATTCCTGAAAGATCAAAAATAACAACTGATCAAATTACACTAGAAGTAATGATTGAAGTTCAAGAAATATTTATTAATTCTTATGGAGATTTAGAGAGCTTTAATTGGGCTGTCACGCATCAAGAAGCCTTTAAGGTGTTTAATGATTTTTTAGATAAATTTTTAGTCAATTATGGGGCATTTCAAGACGCTATAAACAAAGAAAATGCATTTATGTTTCATTCACTTCTTTCACCCTATTTTAATGCTGGGCTTCTAGATCCTTTAAATTGTATTCAGATTGTTGAAAAAAAATATCAAGAATCAAATGAATTGATTCCTCTAAATTCGGTTGAAGGTTTTATTCGTCAAGTTTTAGGCTGGAGAGAATTTATTATGGGTGTTTATTGGGACAATATGCCCCAGTACAAACAACAGAATTTTTGGAATCACAAAAAAGATCTTACTGAATCTTGGTATAAAGGTGAAACTGGCATTCCACCTCTTGACGGAGCAATAAAAGAATCAATCGAGTTAGGCTATACGCATCACATTAATAGGTTAATGATAATTTCTAATTTGATGAATTTGTCTGGTATTGATCCTAACAATATTCATAAGTGGTTTATGGAAATGTATGTAGATACTGCTGACTGGGTTATGGTACCAAATGTCTATGGAATGGGCACTTTTGCTGATGGTGGTATCTTTTCAACAAAACCTTATATTTGTGGTTCAAGTTACATGCTAAGAATGTCTAATTATAAAAAAGGTGATTGGTGTGATGTTGTTGATGGGTTGTATTGGAATTTTATTGAAAAGAATATTAATTTCTTTAAAACAAACCCCCGATTATCCCTTATGGTAAATGCATTAAATAAGATTAACCCTGAAAGAAAAAAACTTATAACTGAAAAAGCCCAAGAATTTATATCAAATAATACTGTTTAGTTTAGATCATCTATATCTCTCAGAAGAATGTTTGCTGCATAAGGCGTAACTTTCTTGAAATCATGATCAACATTATCAAGAACTTTATAATTCCATCTAAAAGCATAATTCTTATCTTCAGCGCTAGTAATAAGTGAATTAAAATAATTATTCGCCCTATCAACTCTTGTTATGCCTTGAAGTTTTGCTCCTTTAGAAGAATTTACACTTTTGGAACCAATATCTTCACTGCCGATAAGTAAATTTACTTTATTAGACATAAACCATCTTAAATCTTCATCAGAAATAATTATTGGTGAGCTTTTAATACCATAAGGAAACTCAGCATTGTTTATAAATGTATACCATCCAGCATTAGCAACCACGGCATTTGATATCCTTTTATCTTTACTTAAAAGCATATACCTATGAGTGAACTGAGCACCAGCAGAATGACCAAACATGTTGTAGGTATTAATATTTAAGGAAAATTTACTTTTTATATAATTAAAAAATAATGAAATTGAATTATTTATATATTTGCTCTCATCTTTATTTACATTGCCTGAAGACTCAGCCATTTCTAATAAAAAAAAGTATCTAAAATCAGCTTTATTAAATTGAGGCGCGGCAACTATGACGTTCTTATTTTTGATGTGAGGTATCCAAGCTGAAAGATACTCTTCAGCATTTCTGCTGTTTCCATGGATTACAAATATTACTTTAGTATTTTCATTAATGACATCAGGAGTAATATAGTAAATCTCAACATCAGGCTTATTCCAATATGCAAAAGTTGTTTGATGTATTTCAACTGCATTTGTATACATTGGTAAAACTAAAAGCAAAAGGAGTTTTAAGAAATATTTCATAAATCCATTTTAGCAATGAAATTATTTAATAGGTTAAAATGCACGTAAATTTAATTAATCCATATGCAAGATAGAACAGATCTTATAAAAAAAATACATGAGTCTAAATATAAAATTACTTATGTATCTAGCGGTGGTGGAACTAATGCCATTTCATCCCTTCTTAGGGTACCTGGTGCAAGTAATACCATATTAGAAACCTACGTACCTTACTCAAAGAAATCAATGGATTTATTTTTGAATAAAAAGCCAGATCATTACTGTTCTCTTAATACTTGTTTAAGTATGTCTGCTAATGCATATAAAAAATCAATACAGATTGAGCCTGAAACAAAAACCAAGTACTTAATTGGTATTGCGGTAACAGCGAGCTTGGCAACTACATATAAAAAAATTGGCGATCATAAGTTTTTTGTAGTTATGCAAACTGATTCTTATACTAAGACGATTTCATGCGTACTAGAAAAAAATACAAGAACTAGAGAGGAAGAGGAAGAGTTAATTACAGAATATGTTTTAAGTTTGATTGCAGAAACTTGTTCTATTAAGAAAGAATTTCCTCAACATCAAGAAAAGGTAGAAATTGAGACCATAACAGCTGAAAAATCTTGGAGGAAACTGTTAAATAATGAAATTAATTATGTATCAAGTGATAAAGCTATACCTGAATTAATATTTCCTGGCTCATTCAATCCGCTTCATGATGGCCATTTAAAGATGAGAGAGATGGCTGAAAAAAGAACAGGTATGAGAGCTACTTTTGAGATATGCGCTAGAAATGCTGACAAACCCCCTCTCACTTTTTATGAGATCAAAAGAACTCTTGATCAGTTTGATGATAATGATAGTTGGGTAATGACATCAGCTGGAAGGTTTAGTGAAAAGGCAGAAATGTTTCCCAATAGTGTATTTATCATTGGTGTTGATACTTTTATGAGAGTATTTGATGAGAAGTTTTATCTAAATAAAAAAGATATGTTAAATCACGTTGAAAGGTTCAACGATCACAACATTCATTTTTTAGTGTTTGGTCGAATGGTACAAGATAAATTTATATCCTTAAGAGATATAGTTATTCCAGAAAGCATAAAGCACAGATGTACTGGTTTTGATGAAGCGAGTTTTAGGGATGATATTTCTTCTACTAAACTGAGATTAGAAGACTAATTTTAGTTGTGAGGAGGTAATTTAGCCTCAACAAACCACTCATGCACTCTTTTTGCTGGATTGAATTTCTTCATTCTCATTTTTTTATTTTCAAGAGTAAATTTTCTAGTTTTAATAGCTGTATAGTGATAAGTGTGACTATCACGAGTCTCACCTTCAGGTATTAAATATACTTTAGTTTGTTTTTTATCTGCCATAATGGAATGCAATTATACACAAAAAATATTAAATAAGTACTTCGAAAATAAGTTTTTATATTTTAAAACTTAATTACCTCATCTTTATCCCAAAGCCCCCAATAGGCTCCTACATCGCCCTCTGCTTCTACCTTCCATGATTCATCAAAAGATGAAAAATAGAACATATCAATACCTTGATCTTTTGACCAAAGCTGCGCATTAATAAAGTATTTTAAGTAATTAGTATAAGATGGGTGTGCTCCCCATAAATCACTACCCTTACTTGGCCATCCGGTTTCAGTAATAATAACTTTTTTGCCATTTGATGCCTTGATAGCTTCGTTATACATATCTTTCATGTATAGCAAAGAGTATTCTGCTGCACAACCTTCCCAAAATGGATAACAGTTTGCAAGAATCACATCACATGCATCAGTTATATTAGGTCTATCTCTAAACTCATAATATGCATCAACATAACCAACAGGAATATTTCCAATATTTTCTTTAACATAATTAATGTATGAAATAAGTTGGTTTTCTTCTAGCTCTTTTCTGTATATTACTTCGTTACCAACAGCAGCAACATCAACTAGATTATTATTTGCTAACTTAATTAACCCTTCTATCTCTTTGTCATTGCTTTGCATGTCATCACTAAGCCATGCACCAACAAGTGTTTGAAAACCCATATCTTTCGCAATTTGAACTATTCGCGCATGCTCATCTAATGAAGAGAATGTTCTTATAGATGATGTATATGGTTTTAATATTTGGAGGCGTCTAATTATTTGATTATCAGAAACTATATCTCCAGGTTGTTGGGTGCCTTCATAAAGACTAAAACAAATACCATGAATTTTACTTGTAAGAATTTTACTACAAAGTTTTTTTAATTCTTCTTCAGATAAATCATCAAGATTAGTTCCTAGCAAAGATTTGATTTTTTCATCTCTTAACGACATTTTTAGTTCATTTCTCCTTTTCTTTCTTGTAATTGTGACCTAATTTCTGCAGCCCTATCTTCATTAATTTCATAATCACTCATTACGTAGATAGCAATTAATGTGCCAATAATTGGAATAGTGGAATATGCTATTCTCAAGCCCGTTAGCGCTCCCTCAGGTTGTGAGGAAGCATCAGCTGAAAATCCAACGTAATACATAATTAATCCTGATAACAGGCCAGCAAGCGCTGTTCCAAGCTTGACCATCCACCAATAAATTGCTCCAAACGATCCTTCTTTTCTTGGCAAACCATTTTCAAGCTCCTCATAATCACAAGTATCTGCAGTCATGCTCATCATTAAAGTGAAGAGACCACCTATTCCAAATGAAAAGAATGGTAATGCAAAAAGAAACATATATGGCTTTCCAGGAATGAAAAGAAACCAGAATAAGATGTATCCAATCACAGAAATACTTTGGGAAATTATAAAAGTTTCCTTTTTTCCATACCTTTGAGCCATTTTAGATACTATAGGTATAACAACAAATGTTGTGACAATTGCCCCCACGCTTCCATGCAATGTTGGCCATGGGCTAGCTGCAGATGCATCTCCTAAAAATAGATAATGAACAATAATAAAAAATGAAAACGCTGCGATTGTTTGAAAAGAATTAAAGACTAAGAAAGTTGCTATGCATAACTTTCTAAATGGTATGTTTTTCCATGCATCTTTAAATATATGAATAATATTAATTAAGCTATTTCCAATATTCTTTCTTGTAATTGGTACTAAATGATCATCATTAAGCGTGGATTTACTCTTTATAAAAATAGCAGGAACTATTGCAAGCAAAGTACATATAATTCCAAAAACTATAGATAGAATTCTTGTTCCTGATGCAGGGTCAACAAAAATAGCAGGGTCATAAATAATTATCCATATCCATGGAGCTAAGACCCATGCAAACTGACCTATGAATTGTGAAACTGCCATGATTTTTGTTCTTTCATGAAAGTCATCACTCATCTCATAACCCATTGCAACAAATGGAATTCCAAAGATTGTTATGCCAAGATAAAAAAGAAGGTTAAAAAGCAAGAAGTACCAGAAATTAAAAGTTTGCCCATTCTCTGCATACAATTGCCAAGATAAAATAAAAGCTATTCCAGTCAATATGCCTCCAAAGAAAACATACTGCCTTCTTTTGCCCCATTTAGATTTTGTATTATCTGAAATAAAGCCCATCAAAGGGTCAGTAATTGCATCAATAAATCTTGGTATAAAAGCAATAATTCCATACAGAAGTGGACTAAAACCAAGATCTTGGATTAAAACCACTATAAATATTGATAGCAATGCAGGAAATAGTTGATTTGCCAACATTCCTAAACCAAAAGCAATTTTTTGTCCCATTGGAACACTATTCATCATTTTTTCTTCATTATTCATATGAACTCCCCCTTGAATTCATATATTTAATTGATGTCAAAGTTTACATATGCATCTTTTACAACATCAAAGGTTATTTTTTTATTCCTATTAATATCTACTATTCCCCAAAATTCTTCATTTGCCGTTCCATCATAAGGAGTGCCGTCACTATTTGGTGCAGACCCACCTGTATCTTGCTTGGCTGGATTACCAGCCTTCCATAAACCATCAGTGAACTGAAAAACAAATGATCCAATATTCTTATCACTATTTGATAAAACTTTATCTAAAATTATTTTATTAGCATCAGCTTGAGCGAGTTGATTCTCACCTTTTGTATACTTTTCTGTTGATTTAGTCATATAACTATCTGCACCTAACTCTGCAAAATACATAGGCTTGTCACTAATTGCTTTCCATTCGTTAAAGATAGATTCTGGCTCATCCCATCTGTATACATTCATTCCCCAAACTTGAACGCTAGATGCAATACTAATTGCTTCTTTGCTCGGCAAATCACCGTGAGCAGAAGATACCAATCTATTAGGATCCTCAATTTGAATCATTCTGGATACCAACTCCATTGCTTTGTACCAGTTATTAATATCACCACCAAACCATTGAGGGTTGTAATTATATTCATTGCCAAGCTCCCACATGAGGATGGCTTCATGATTTTTATATTTTTTTACATAGTCTATAAAAGTGCCTGAAACAATATCGAATCGCCCTTTTTGGTTATATCCAAAACTTATTACAACTTTAATTCCAGCAGCTTGAAGCTCATCAAGCACTTCAATATCATCAATAGGCTCATAAACTCTTAGAGTGTTAATACCAGCTTCTTTTATTAGAATTAAGTCTTCTATAAGAGATTCAAAACTTCTTTTTGTTTTTCCAATTTTTACTGGATGATAGCAAATTCCTTTCATATAAAATGGTTTACCATCAACAATCATTTTGTTGTCTTTAATCTCAACTTCAATTCCAAATGAAAAAATAGAAAAGAGTAAAAAAGTAAATATATAACTATTTTTCATGATTATTCTTCTTTGATTGTAATCGGAGGAATGTTGGAATCTTTTAAAAGTGCTTCAAAATTTCCGTTATATGTTTTTTCTATTGGATTACCGCCTCTGGTTAAGTTATTAAAAACTCCATTATCAACTTGCTCCCATAATGGATATTTTGCCTTACCCTCTACAGTAAAGAGTCCAAAATGATTTTCAGATCCATTTTCATTTGTTGAATCCTTCCATGGTTCATTAAACGCTGAAAAATAAAAACAAGTAAGTGACATTGAGTAACAAATATCTGAAATCATCTGGTAGTACAAACCTAATTTGTATTCATCAGCTGCTTCAGTTCCACCATAGCCATATAAGTCAGAAGCAACGCTAGACCATCCTGTTTCTCCAATATGAACTTCTTTTGATGGATCAATTTCGTGTACGTATTTTTTTACACTATCAAACTGATTGAGTTCATAATCAACCGCTCTTTTCATAGCCTGTTTGATAGTATCTTGTTTATCTAAATTTTCAGGTACAGCATAAAGATTCCAAAAACTAGGATTGTAATGTGTGTCATGAAAAGCATAAGTATGCATAGATACAAAATCTACCGATCTAATAAGCTCATCTAAATCATCATTATGATAGTCATCTGAGCCACCTCCCCATGATGCAAAATTATCAGAACTTGTAACCCATAAATCATCATTTAGATCGCCGTTAGCTTTTAGTTCTTGAAGATATTTCACCCACTTTAGAACAAATTTTGGTGGCACATGATAGCTCCATGCCCAATGAACCATAGCCTCATTACCAACTGCGATTATTTTTACTATATCTGGGTACTCTTGCGCCAGCCTGACTGCCTCAGTGATCTCAAATTTATTGCCTTCAAAATCTTCTTCTTCATGTATTGGATTTTCAGTAAATGCATCCTTGCATTGAATCCAAGCACCAAGCATTACATACATTTCAAAATCTGAATCAGCTTGCTTAATTTCTCTGATAGCTTTTAGTGTATTTTCTGCAAAAGGATGATGAAGGTCATAGGTTCTAAAAACTCTAAACCCTTGAGCATGCATAATAAGGAGATCTTCTTTGATTTCATTAATTGTAGGTTGCTGCTCACGTGATTTTTCTCTGTAACCTCCATAAGAAATTGCAGGATAATCAGGATTTCCTATAAACTCTTTTGCACTCTTATTCATACTCAAGTCTCCAGATTGACTACATGAAGCAAATAGAAATAAAGAAATAATAAAGTATCTTATTTTCTTCATTTCACAATATTTACATATACAGCCTTAATTAAATTAGTTCTGTTAAAAATACTTTCCGAATTCTCAATATCTAATTCATGACCTTCAATTGTTTTCTCAGAATTATTTATATAAGAAATTCTTATATTTTCTTTATCTGATAAGTTATAAATAACTGGTACTTGGCAAACAGTAAAGGCTAGTGAATGCTTGTCTAGCTCAATATAATTTATCTCATTATCTAAATTTACATATTTAAATGATTTTTCCTCTTCAATAAACTCTGACTTTCTTAGTATTGTTGGATCAAAAGTAACCCTTCCATCATTTACAAAAACACCTAATTCATAGAACCTACTCACAATATCTTCTTTTACCTGACCAGTCATACCCGGCTGCTGCACACCTCTTCCTCTTGGCGTATGAGAATATGGGTCTGTTGGAAAAGCACCATATAATTCTGGTGACTTATTTACACCAATGCCCTCATTAATCTCAAAATAATGATCAAAAAATCTTCCTATCATTTTTGGATCACTTTTCTCAAGAATAGACTGTTGAGTAACTTCAGCAGATGCTAATAAAAGTTTGGATACCATATGCCAATAAATAGAACCTAAACCTTCATAACCATAGAAAGTCCCTGATCTCCCTGTAAAGGATTTATGATCAAAAACACTTTCAAATATTTCAAGAACCGTATTTTTATCTTTAACCACAAGCTCTTGATATTGAGGAGGTAATTTAGAAAGCTCTTCAACTAAGCAGCTAGCGTTATGAAATAATCCATTAAAATGATATTTATCATTAACATCTTTTTCTATGATTTGCTTATTACCATCTTTAATTAGATTGCTAAGTAAATCTGATTTTTTTAACTCTGCCTCAGGAACAATATTTTTATTCATAAATCCTAATAACTCTTTATTAGGGTAAAGAATGTAACTGTATTGCTCATCCCAGAATAGATCACTTTTCTTAAGGCTATCTAATACAGATAAAGACTCCTCCTGAGAAAGATAACCCGAACTTAAGACACCAACTTGGCCTTCAAGCATTTCAGAAAGTCTATCTATTGTAATTTCATGCTCTTCAAGATTTATTAGGTTGTATGCATGATAAAGACCATCTTTTCTTTTATTTGAATCTATTGTTTTATCAAGGACGTTAAGAACAGTTTCAAAAAAATGAATAATTCTATTCCTATCTAGAGAGTCTTTGGTGCCAGAGAAGTATGAAGTATAAATTCTGTCTCTATACTCAGCTGCAACCTCACCCACTTCATCAACAAATTGCTTTCTTTTTTTGTCATTTAAATCGGATTCAATAGAACTGAAAGATGAGTTTAGTTTTTCAAAAAAATGAAATAACTCTGTTGAAATTTCAAATGAAGAAGATTTATCTTGATTAAGAACTTTAACAAAAAAACTTAAAAAGCGTCTTAGATAATAAAGAGTTACCATTGAAACGCCATTTCCAACAAGTGCATTATTAGCATCATTCCACTCAGGTCTTTGAGTATTCATCCAAATACCAGCTCCAGGAACAAAATTTGATAGCTTTGCTAAGACAGTTGAAAGAATTTTTTCTAAAAAATTTACTTCGTGTATAAAACCCTGATAGTTTTTTAGAATAGCTCCATCAGCGCCTTCTTTTAGTCTGTTATTTTCAATTTCTTCTACTAACTCAAAATTAAAATCTATGGTGTTTTTAGGGTCTTTATAAATAGATTTATAGTCCTTGATCTCATAGGGAACGTTGGCATATACAAAGTCATCTTTATTAAGAAATGAGTTAAGTCTTTGAGGAAAATAATTTTCAGAGATTTCTAAAAATTTTAATAAGTAGATAATTTGATGGTCTCCCCAGTAGCCAATATATGACCATGGGTTATCAGGTTCTATAGTCTCCCAGTCAAATCCATCTTTAGTGAGTCTGTATGGATTATAGCCATCAAAGGTTGAAGCGTTAAGGAATCTATAAATCATTCCATCAATGAATTGAGGATATGAATAAGCCAGAGCCTCCCAATTTTGAAAAATATCTCTCCAGTTACCTTGATAATCAAGAACCTTCTCACCTGTCATATCATCACGAGTATTTATTGAAAATTTATTCCAGGGTCTACTTGGATCACCGTGTCTTCTACTAAATTTAATTGGTAAATATTCAGTAGCAAGCCTTTTAAAAGTATTTGAATTGCTCTTGTTAATAGAATCTCTTAAAAAAGTTAAATCAAAAATATCAGGCCATGAGATAAATATTGAGCTCATTTTATTGCCACATTTAACATTTGCATTGGTTATATATTTTATAAAATCATCTTTTTCAATTTGATAATCTTTATCGAAGATTCCTCCTCTCATAATGTTAAAAAGAGTATTTGCAAAGTGTCTTATATTTCTTCTTCTATCGGTTGAAAGCTGAATACCATCAGATGACCCTACTAATTTATATAATTCATTGGATGAATTAAGAATTTCATTATTTACTTTTTCTGTTAATTCATTATTTGTGATTAATTCTTTTTTAAGAGCCGCTACATCTGAAGAAGACTTATTAATATCTGCAGCAAACAACCATTCTTTTTTTTCGTCGCATGCTAAAGAAATTTCAGAATTTATAAAATAAGCTCCTCTTTCAGCTTTTATATCAAATTCTTCTTTTATTTCATGACCTTTTCTAAATTGATCAAGTTGGCCTGATGAAAGTAAAACCTTGGCATTATCAAGACCAAGATGGAAAACTATATTAGCTTTTAAGGCCTCACTTGGCTCTGCACGATCTACGATAGTTGCACTCAATGCAAAAATACCTATTTTTGATTCTGAATCCAGTTCATTTCTTTTATAAGCATCTGCTAAATTACTAGTATTTGCCTGAATTCCCTCATTAAGACCCCAAGGTAAGATGTTTTGAAACCCATCTAATATAGATACAGAAATGTTTTCTTTATTAAGATTTTTTAAAGAAGAGGTTTTTACAAAACCGTACCTGTCACATGTTGTCCACTGATAAGAAAATTTAATACCTAGCGTATTATTAATTTCCTCAAAAATAACCTTATTTCCTCTTAAATTTTTATAAAGATTTCTTTCAGTTTTATAGATAAGATCTGCTGACTTTGTAAAAGGTTCCCACAAGAAATTTTTACCACCTTTATTAATATGGAATATAGATTTACCGCCTGTTACCTCATAAGATTCTGATATCTTGTCATCAGTATAATAAGGGAATAGTGAATTATTACTGTTCTTTCTTCCAGCACTTAAGGCGCCAGAGGATGAAATAAATAACCAATGATCATAAGCACTCACAATGCTCATGAAAAAAGGTCTCATTTTGTTCACATTTGAAATCTTATAAAAGTTTTCATTATTTATAACAACTTCTTTTCCAGATATTTCTATGTCTGAGGAATTAATAAGATTATCGCCAAGATATAACTCTTTTATTTTGCTCATGATTTGATTAAGCCTTATTTATATGTTTTTTATAAAAGTTTAAATTACCGTGTAGACAGGCATGTTCTTTTTCAACAATACCAATCTTTATCATTTCTAAAATTTGTAAATGAACTAATTTTTTATCACCATAAAAGTACTCAATAAATTTTTCTTTATCCATAATTTGAAATATTGATCTTATTAGTCCGCCTGCAATGTAGATACCTCTTCCTGCAATAAATGTAAGAGCCATGTCTGAAATAGTTTCAGCTAAAGATTTTATAAATCCATCAATAATATAATTAGCCATTTCATCATCAGATCCATATCTTTGAACAATGTCTTCAGAGCTCAATCTTTGACCAGTTTTATATTCATAGATGTCAGATATTGCTTTGCCTGATAAAACGTCTTCTAGGGTCCTAAAATGATCTGCATTATCAATTGCATAATTTTTCAATAAAGCCTTAGTTAATCCTGTTGTATTGCCTATTTCTGTAGGAATAACATTATCATCACCTATCAATAACGCAGCTCCAAGGCCAGTACCTGGACCAATAAAAAAGCTATTCTCATTAAACTTTGTTCCATCTTTAATAATCGCAATATCTGAGCTTTCATAGGCAGCTAAGCTATGACCAATTGATTCCCAATCATTTAATAAATGACATGATTTGAACTTAAAAGTATTTTTAATATCTTGTTCATTGATGGAAAAGTCTCTATTAGTCATAGTAATTGAGCCATTAATCTTTGGACCAGCCACTGAAATAACCAAAGAGTCTACATCCTTCTCTTTTGTTAAGTTAGTTAGAATTTCATCAAAGCCTTTAATACAAGACAATTGAATTTTGTTTGTTTCATTTAGAGATGAAAAATCGCCATCGGAATATGCGTATCTTAAATTTGTGCCACCAATATCTATTAATAAAACTTTACTCATGATCTTCAGATAATAATTTGCAGGTCTTAATTTCCATATTATTTAAGTATTTGATTGAGTGAATATCGACCACCCAGTCACCACTAGTTGCTAGTTTTGCTCTTGAAGTTATAGATGATATTTCAAAGCTATCATTGTTTAAACAACTAAAAGGCATTGTAATTTTTTTCCATGCACCAAGTGACTCATCTTTTAATAAGTTAGATAAATCAAATGCTTTATAGCATTCTTTTGTTCCTGATATATTTATTTGATTTACATTCTTAGAGCATTGTATGACTAGCTCAATTTTTTTATCTGATGATGATTGAGGTTTTAAAATTAGCTCCAATGATCCATTTTTCATATAAGATAAATCTTCGCTCGATCCGCTAGATATTTCCCAAAATTTCATGGTGTTCTTTTTACCAAAGTCTATTCTTTTTGCATCATCTTGTTTTTTATAATCAAACTTTGATATTAAAATTCCAGCTTTTTCATTTTTATAAATGTCTGCACTTATACCCTCGTATATCTGCTCATTTTTATCAGAATCATAGTATGAAATTATTTCTTTGTAGGATGGATATGCAGAACCTAAGAAAAGAGTAATCTCATCTCTTTGAGGGATGGTCTCTTTAATATTTATAGAATCGCGGTAATTATCATCAGCATAAGTTAATCCAAAGCCGTAAGGGAAAAGTGGATCATATTCTTTGTTACCATAATTCAATTTTGTTTGATGTGAAAACTTAGGCCACGAATAAGATAATTTTCCTTTGAAATCATAATTTATTTCATTATTTTTATTAGTAAAAATAACATCTGTAATTCCTTCAATAGCTGTTCCAGGTAGCCACAACTGAACAAAAGAATCTGATAAGTTAATTTCTTCATTTACAATCAGCGGCCTTCCTGAGATAAATAAAGAAACAGATGGAATTTTTTTATCTGCAATTTCTCTCATATATTTTAAGAATCTTTTATCCTGATTTTCATAAAATATATGCTTTCTATCGCCATCACCTTCAGCATAAGGGTCTTCACCATAAACAAAAATAACTACGTCAGGTTTTTTTTCATAGTCAGAAGAGTTTGAGAATTCAGCACTGCCACCATTATTTTCTGCCTTTAATTTGATAACTTCATAGATGCTTTTAGAATTTGGAAATTCACTATTTTGATTTTCTCTTCCCTGCCAAGTAATAGTCCACCCACCCATATGTTTTGTGATTTTATTAGCGGAATCTCCAATAACAAGGATGTGTTTTCCAGATTTGATAGGAAGTGTGTTGTTATTGTTTTTAAGAAGGACTATTGATTCTCTTACAGCTTGTCTTGCAATTGCTCTGTGTTTTTTATCTCCAATATAGTTATATGGATATAAATGAGGCTTTCTTCCATCAAACATACCTAATAAATATTTAACTGATAATATATTTTTTACAGCCTCATCAAGCCTCTCGATGGATATCTCTCCATTTCTTGCCTGATCTAGAGTATTGTCATATAAAGGTTTCCATTCATCTGGTGCCATAAAAATATCAACACCTGCATTAAATGATTGAGGACAGTTTTCTTTTGAACATCCTGGAACTTGTCCATGACCATTCCAGTCACCAACAACCAATCCATCAAAACCCATTTGTTCTCTTAAGATATTTTGTAAAAGATAATCACTACCATGAGCTTTCTCTCCATTCCATGAATTAAAGCTTGCCATTACAGTTTGAACACATGAGCCTATTGCAGCAAAGTAAGGTTCTCCATGAATATCTCTCAGTTCTTGTTCGCTTATGATTGTATTTCCTTGATCGATACCGTCTTTGGTGCCGCCATCTCCAAGAAAATGTTTTGCAGTGGCTAAGACATGGTTGTCATCCAAGAAGCTATCACCCTCACCCTGAAGACCAAGAATCATTGCCTCTCCAAGCAAAGAAACTAATTCGGGATTTTCAGAATAACCCTCATACGTTCTTCCCCATAAATCATTTTGTGGAACAGCAATGGTTGGTGCAAAAGTCCATGGTATACCTGTTGAAAGCACTTCTTTTGCAACAGCCTCACCAATCCTCTCAATTAAATCTGGATTCATAGTTGATCCAAGACCAATATTGTGGGGAAAGATCGTTGCTCCAATTACATTATTATGTCCATGAACAGCATCAGTCCCCCATAGAATTGGTATAAGAATACCGTTAACAACTGGAGATGCGTTATAAAAATCTTCACTTAACTTTTTCCAATCCTCAACAGAACTATTTTTATTTTTATTGGGAAATTTACCACCACCATTTAAAAAGGTTCCTAATTGATATTGTTTTGCGTCCTCAGGTGTAACTTCATCAATATCAGGCATAATAATTTGCCCAACCTTCTGTTCTAAAGTCATATTTTGAATTAAATTGTCTATAAATTTGGTATCAACTGAAACAGAGCAATATTTATCATTCGACCAATCAACGTTTTCTATACTAGCTATAGATGAAGAGTCATGACTATCGCATGATGTAATAAGCAAAATGTATGTAAGTAGATAAATATTTTTCTTCATATTTCTTGTTTATGCGAAAGTTATATAGATAAATGCCAGGACACTTACTACGATTATTGTGTTTATATTGAAAGATCTAGAAGTTGTAAAATCTATTCCATTTAAATCAATAGCCTTAGCCTGTATTTGATATCCTTGAATTAAGGCTGTCATGTAACATGCAAATCCAGAGATAAAGAAAACTATTCCCATTCTATGTATATATGGTAGCTCTGGAAAAGTGAAACTTATTAAAATAGATAAAACTAATGAAGATATTGCTGCTACCAATGTAGATAAAGTTGTAGCTTTATTCCAAAATAAGGCAACTAAAAATATAACTAATATTCCTGGTGTAAAAAGACCAGTAAAGTTTTGGATATATTGAAATATAGAATCAAAGCTACCTAAAAGTGGCTTTGCAACTATTACAGCAATTAATAGAGAAACAATAACAGTGTTTCGTCCAATGCTGATTAATTTTGATTCAGAGACATTATTCTTAGAAAACTTTCTATAAATATCCATAGTGAAAATAGTACTAATACTATTTGTCATAGAGGCTAACGATGAAACAATTGCAGCAATAAGAGCTGCAAAAGTTAAACCTAATAGCCCATTTGGTAAAAGAGACATCATGGTTGGATAAGCCTGATCAGATTTTTCGAGAACTGGAAATAAAATTGCTGCGCATATACCTGGCAACACAATTACCAAAGGCATTAATAACTTTAAGTATGCAGCAAACATCACACCCTTTTGAGCTTCTTTGATTGATTTAGCTCCAAGTGCTCTTTGAGTAATATATTGATTAAAGCCCCAATAGGCAAAATGACCAATCCATACCCCTGCGCCAAGCAATATCCATATGCCTGGAAGATTTTCATACGATGGATTATCTGGCGAAAGAATCATATCAAATTTTTCTGGGAGTTCTTGGTAAACAATAGTTAAACCACTGAGAACACCAGAGTTATCAGAGATTGTATTCAATGCTATGTAAGAAACAGCAAGACCTCCAAAAATCAAGAGAACAACCTGAACAATATCTGTCATTGCAACAGCTTTAAGGCCTCCAGACAGAGAGTAAGCTAGCGACAATAATGCTAATAAAATTAGACCATTAACTAAAGATAAACCTGTTAAGGTGTTGATAGCAATTGAGCCAAGCCAAAGTACTGTTGTTAGATTTATAAAGATATATACAGTAAGCCAAAAGAACGAAAGAACTAAACTTACCCTTCTATCAAATCTTTTCTCTAAAAATTGCGGCATCGTATAAATCTTTTTTTCAAGAAATAAAGGAAGAAAAAATTTTGCCATTACAATTAAAGCTATTGCTGCTGTTAATTCCCATACTGCAATTGCCATACCAACTACAAAGCCCTGGCCAGACATGCCAATAATTTGTTCTGCTGAAATATTTGCTGCTATTAATGATGCGCCAATTGCCCACCATGGAAGAGAACGACCTGCTAAAAAATAATCTTCCGCAGTCCTTTCTTTACCTGATGAGGTTCTGGAAACATACGTTGCTAGAGAGATAATACCAATACAATAAAGACCTACAATAATCCAATCTAATGTGTTAAACATTACCCTCTCCTTAGGTTAACTTTTAGTAATTAATTCTTTTGATTTTTTTAAATTATTTTTAATCTCAGACCATGATTTTGAGTTAACTAAATCAGGTGATATTAAAGCTGATGCTCCAACAGCCATTACATTATCTAAAGCCAAATAACTTAATGCATTTTCATTTGTAATTCCACCTGTTGGAATAAATTTTATATCAGAAAATACTGATCTATAGACTTTAAGTCTATCTACGCCTCCTGAGAGCTCAGCTGGAAAAAATTTAAGAGTAGTCAGACCAGCTTCATTGGCTTTAATGATTTCTGATGGTGTCTGAACACCGGGTATTAAAGGGATATTGTTTTGTTTTGCATAATTTAAAAGATTTTCAGAATAGCCAGGAGAAATTAGAAATGAAGCACTTGCATTAATAGCAAGATCAATATGTGATTCAGATCTTATAGTACCTACTCCTAAATGAACTTCAGGGAATTTATTAAATTCATCAATTACATCTAGAGTTCTCTCGTCTCTTAATGTAATTTCTATGAGCGGAATTGAAGCTTCAATCAAAACCTCGCATAAGGGTTCCACATCCTCTCTTGAAGTTATAGTTGTTAAAGGAATTAACTTAGTTTCATTAATAATATTAAATATACTCATTAGAAAATAGATGCTCCAGTTTCTACAGAACCAACTTTATCTCTAAATGATTTAAAGAGTTCTCTACCAATCCCTTGATGGCTATGATTAATTTCTGCATGGGTTCTTTTCTCAAGAATATTATTCTCAACTAATAGCTTAAAGGTTCCTTCTTTAATATCTAATTCAATTAGATCGCCATTGTTTATAAGACCAATGGGGCCTAAGTTTTTTGCTTCTGGGGTAATATGAATGACAGCCGGGACACTTCCAGAAGCTCCTGACATTCTTCCATCAGTAATAATAGCTATATCAAAGCCCTTTGATTGAAGAACATTTAATGGTGAGGTCAGCTTGTGAAGTTCTGGCATACCATTTGCTGATGGACCCTGGCCTCTTACTACAATTATTAAATCTTTATTTAATTCACCTTCATTAAAAGCATTTAAAACGTCTTCCTGATCATCAAAAACAACTGCAGGGGCTTTAATAACCTTATCAGGATTTTTTAATGCAGAAGTTTTAATGACTCCCTTTCCAAGGTTTCCATTCATTAATTTCAATCCACCAGTTTGTCTGAAAGGGTTATTAATATCTCTGATAATGCTTTGATCTAAAATTATTGATTTATCTTTCCATATTAGACTTTCATCTTGAATCTCTAATTTATTTCTATATACACCTAACCCATAACCAAGAAGAGTTTGAACATCATCAAACAAATAACCACCATCGAGAAGAGATCCTATAAATGCTGCAACACCTCCTGAATTATGGAATTCATTTACATCAGCTGTTCCATTTGGATATACATTTGCAATTATTGGCGTGATAGATGCTATCTCATCAATATCTTCTATAGTTATTTTAAAACCACCAGCCTCAGCCATAGCTATTAAGTGGATTGCTAAATTTGTAGATCCGCCACTAGCAATTAAACCGACAATAGCATTTACCCAACTCTTTGAATCGAGCATTTCACCCATTTTTATACCTTTTTCTTTTAGGTCTAAAATACATTCAACAGTTTTATCTATTAATAATTCTCTCTCTTTAGTATTAGGTTGAAAAAATGATGCGCTTGGAAGTTGAAGACCCATCACTTCCATAATTAACTGATTAGTATTAGCAGTTCCATAGAAGGTACAGGTGCCTGAACTATGATATGCTGATTGTTCAGATGATATCAATGCAGATCTATCAATTTCTCCGCTTGCATATTTTTTTCTATTAGCTGATTTTTCTTCATTTGAAATTCCAGTAGGCATAGGTCCAGCAGGAAGCATGGCTATGGGAAAGTGTCCAAACGAGAGAGCACCTATAACTAATCCAGGCACAATTTTGTCACAGACACCAAGACATATGCCAGCATCAAAAACATTATGAGAAAAAGCTACAGCAGTAGATAACGCAATTACATCTCTGCTAAATAATGAAAGCTCCATCCCGGGCTCACCTTGAGTAATTCCATCGCACATAGCAGGAACACCACCAGCAACTCTTGCTATAGCATTTCTTTTTACTGATGAATTTTTAATAACATCTGGATAATTTTTTAAGGGAGCATGGGCTGAAAGCATATCATTGTAGGCGGAAACTATACCGATGACTGTCCCACCATTAGCTCCTTGATCTTGTTGTGTTTTATCACATGACGCAAAGGCATGGGCGATATTACTGCATCCCATATTATCTCTTGCAGATTTTGATTGCTCTGAAGAGAATTTTATTTTTTCTAAATAATTAGATCGTGAATCTTTACTTCTTTGTTCGATTCGATCTTTAATATTTATTAATTGCTTTTTCATGTTGATTTTTTTGATGATCCGTTTTTCCAAGATCTAAAATCTCTTTTTAATAGTAAATCTGCATTCGATGGACCCCAACCACCAGATATATAATCTTCCATAGGGACATCTTGAGATTCCCATAGATTAATAATGTTATCTATCCACTTCCATGACGCTTCGATCTCATCGCGTCTTACAAATAATGATGGATTACCTCTTATAACGTCTAAAAGTAATCTTTCATAACAATCTTGATGACCAAGTTCATGATAATCATGCAAATTTAAATCTAATGGAAGTTCTTCTAAATCATATCCAGACACACCAGGCTGCTTAGTATTTAACTTTAAATCAATGCCCTCATCAGGGTGAATTCTTAAAACAAGCTGGTCCGGTTTTAATGCGGCTTCTTTTGAAAAAATATTGTGAGGTACAGATTTGTACCTAACCACTATCTCAGATGATTTTGAGTGCATTCTTTTTCCAGTTCTTAAATAAAAGGGAACGCCTGACCATCTCCAATTATTAATTTCTAGCTTAAGAGCAACAAATGTTTCAGTATTATTTTTTGGATCAACACCATTCTCATCTAAATAGGCACATGCTGGTTCACCTTTTGAGATACCATCAAGATACTGCGCTCTGACTGAATTTAAAGCAATTGTCTCTTTTGTAAAAGGTGCTAAGGACTTAAGAACTTTTAGCTTCTCATCTCTTACCGACTCACTTTGAATCGATACAGGTGGCTCCATTGCAATTAAGCATAAAATCTGTAGTAAATGATTTTGCACCATATCCCTTAAGGCACCAGTTTCATCGTAATAACCACCGCGACCTTCAACACCTAAATCTTCTGCGACAGTAATTTGAATATGATCTATAGCTGAATTTGACCAACTTTTCTCAAAAATAGTATTTGCAAATCTTAGCGCTAAAAGATTTTGTACCGCTTCTTTACCCAAGTAATGATCTATTCTATAGATTTGGGTTTCAACAAAACCAGCTGACAGTGAATTATTAATATCCTCTGCTGATTCGAGATCTGAACCAATAGGTTTCTCAACTACAACTCTGCAATTATCTTGGATTAAATCATTATCTTTTAAACATGTTGCTATCTGCTTATATAAATTTGGTGGAGTAGCTAAATAATAAACAACAGCTCTGTTGCTTGGAATATTGTTAATATTTTTCCAATCCTCTTTTGAATTTATATCAACTTTTATATAGCTCAATTTTTTTGAAAACCTTTTCCAAGCCTCATCATTCTCATTAAATCCAGGAAAGTGCTTTGTTAATGATTCTTGAACCATCAAGGCATATTCATCAACTGATATATCTCTTGATCCAAGACCTATAATTTCACTATCATTATTGATATTTCCAAGCGTTTCTTGTCTGAACATAGCAGGTATCAATTTTCTATTGGATAAATCTCCCGTTCCACCAAAAAGATATAAATTAAATGTATTAAGATCCATTGAAAGATTCCTTTAAAGATTGAATTTGATTTAACTGTTTAGATAGTTCTGAAACAAATCTTGCTGCATATGCTCCATTGATCACCCTGTGATCATAGGAGAGTGAAACTGGTAAAAGCTTTTTATTAACGACTTTCTTATTGTCTAAATAAAGGTTATCAAAGGGTTTTGATAAACCTAATATTCCCACTTCAGGTGGATTAATAATCGGTGTAAAGTATTTTCCACCAATGCCACTTAATGAGGATATTGTAAATGTTGCTCCTTTAAGCTGATCTACTTTAATCTTTCTTTCTTTAGCCAGGTTAGCTAAGCTCATTACATTGTCAGAAATCTCTAATATAGTCTTTTTATCAGCATCTTTTATATTTGGTACGATTAATCCCTCGGGAGTATCTACAGCAATACCAATATTAAAATAATCCTTTAAAACAACTGTATCTAAATTTTTATTTAAGGATGTGTTCATCAAAGGGTACAGTTTTAAGGTTTCTACTGTAGCTTTGATAATGTATGCCAATGGAGAAACTTTTGTCTTATGTTGCTTATTCAGATCTGCGCGCAACGCTAATAAATCTGTTATGTCAGCATCGTCATGTTGAGTGACGTGAGGAATATTTATCCATGAGGTATGAAGATTTTTCGATGCTGTTTTTTGAAATTTTGAAAGTTTTTCAAAACTAACGCTTCCCCATTTTGAAAAATCTATATCTGGTTGAGAATGTTGAAAACCGACCTGAGTTGAACCACTATTTAATCTTTGTGAAACAAATGCATGAAGATCTTCTTTTAAGATTCTGCCTTTTGGACCAGAGCCTTTAACCTCTAATAAATTTATTCCAAACTCTCTAGCAAGTTTTCTAGTTGCTGGTCCTGAATGAACTGATGAGTTTTTGTGGTTTATTGGTTGGGTATTTTGATTTATTTTTTGAGGTACAGATTCAATTTTATCTGATTTGGTCTCATCAGCTTTTGTAACAATATTTTCGATTTTGTTAGTTTTTATAGTGGCTTTTTTTATGGTTTTAATCTCAACAAAAGGCATTCCTTGTTTGACCATATCGCCTACATTAATAAGAATATTTTTAACCTCTCCATTCACTGAAGCAGGTATTTCCATCGCTGCTTTATCAGTTTCAAGAATCATAATTGAATCTTCAGACTCAACTTTTTGACCCACCTCTACACAAACTTCAATGACCTCTACCTCATCAACATCACCAAGATCAGGAATCAAGGGTTTAGCTAGAGATATCTCATCACTAAAAGTATCATCTATTATTTCTTCATTTGATTCAGTTAGATTATCTACATCCTCATCTTCAGATATATCTATTTCTTCTGTTGATGTTTGGTAAACCTCGATCTCAACAAAAGGCATTCCTTGTTTGACCATATCGCCTACATTAATAAGAATATTTTTAACCTCTCCATTCACTGAAGCAGGTATTTCCATCGCTGCTTTATCAGTTTCAAGAATCATAATTGAATCTTCAGACTCAACTTTTTGACCCACCTCTACACAAACTTCAATGACCTCTACCTCATCAACATCACCAAGATCAGGAATATTAATTTGGTTAATAGTGGACATTAAACTTCCCAAGGATTTGGTTTTAATGGATCAACCTCAATGTCATCATAAATCTTCTTAAGTTGTGCTTTATCCATTATTTTATTTTTGTGAAGAGTGTAAGCGGCTGCTCGAACTATGCTATTCGCATCAATCTCAAAAAACTCTCTTAAACTTTCTCGTGAATCACTTCTACCAAAGCCATCTGTACCTAAAACTGTGTAATCAGATTTAACATAAGGTCGAATTTGTTCTGCATATGATCTCATATAGTCAGTTGATGCAACAATAGGTATTGGATTGTCTTCAAAACACTCTTCAACATATGTTTTTTGTTCTTTTTTGGTTGGATTTAGCTGATTGATTCTTTCAACCTCCATCCCATCTTTACGAAGTAAATTGAAACTTGTAACACTCCATACTTCGGATTCAATGCCGTAAGTACTTAGCAACTCTTTAGCTTTAATAGATTCATTAAGGATAGAACCTGAACCAAGAAGTCTTATAACTGGTTTTTTTGCAGGTAATAATTTATACATACCTTTAATAATTCCTTCTTCAGCTCCCTCTGGCATTGACGGATGCTCATAGTTTTCATTCATTGTTGTGATGTAATAAAAATAATTTTTTTGTTCAACATACATTTTTTGAATACCATCTTTAATAATCACTGCGATTTCGTATGAAAAAGTAGGATCATAAGATAAACAATTAGGAATAGTTGATGAAAGAATATGACTGTGTCCATCTTGATGTTGTAGCCCTTCACCATTGAGTGTTGTTCTGCCAGATGTTGCACCAATTAAGAAACCTTTTGCCTGCGAATCTCCAGCTGCCCATGCCAAATCATGAATTCTTTGAAATCCAAACATTGAATAAAATAAATAAAATGGGATCATTGGAAAGTCATAATTTGTGTAAGCTGTTGCCAAAGCAGTCCATGCAGAAAAAGCTCCAGCTTCAGTAATACCCTCCTCAAGCATCACACCTTCTTTAGATTCCTTGTACCACATGACCTTATCTGCATCTTCGGGCTCATAGTTTTGACCAGCAGATGAATAAATACCTACTTGTCTAAATAATGCCTCCATACCAAAAGTTCTAGCTTCATCAGGAACAATTGGAACGATTCTTTTACCTAGCTCTTTATCTTTTAATAAATCTGTTATAACTCTAACAGTTGCCATTGTAGTTGAAATATTTCTTCCTTCTGAACCTTGAAATAGTTTTGAAAATGACTTGTCATCTGGCATTTTTAAAACTTTAGAGTCTTTTCTTCTTCTTGGAATAGGTCCGCCAAGCTTAGCTCTAGTTTTCTTAAGATACTGCATTTCTGGTGAGTCTTCAGGCGGTCTTACATACGGTATTTGTTCAATATCTTCGTCTGTAACAGGTATATTAAATTTATCTCTGAATGCTTTTATATTGTCCAATGATAATTTTTTAACTTGATGAGTTGTATTATCGGCCTCTCTTGAACCAACTCCATAACCTTTTGTTGTAAGAGCTAAAATTACTGTTGGAGCCCCTGATGAATTTACAGCTTTATGATATGCAGCATAAACTTTATAAGGATCATGACCACCTCTATTTAGACTATATATGTCTTCATCAGTCAAATCTTCAACAATTTTTAAGACATCAGGATCTTTAGCAAAGAAATTTTCTCTAGTGTATGCCCCACCTTTTGCTTTAAAGTTCTGCATTTCTCCGTCAAGTACTGCATCCATAATATCTTGAAGCTTACCTTCTTTATCTTTAGCCATTATTGGGTCCCATTTTCTTCCCCAAACAACTTTGATCACATTCCATCCAGCGCCTCTAAATGATCCCTCTAACTCTTGAATAATTTTTCCATTTCCTCTCACAGGCCCATCTAGTCTTTGCAGATTACAATTAATAACAAAAATTAAGTTCTCAAGACTTTCTCTCCCTGCAAGTGCAATAGCACCTTTTGATTCCGGTTCATCCATTTCACCATCACCACAAAAGACCCATACTTTTCTATCGTTTCTAGGCACAAGTCCTCTTGCTGACATATATCTCATGATATGAGCTTGATAAATTCCCATAATTGGACCTAAACCCATAGATACAGTAGGGAATTGCCAATATTCTGGCATTAACCATGGGTGCGGATATGAAGAAAGTCCTGGTTTTTTAACTTCTCTTCTAAAATTATCTAGATCCTCTTCATGCAAATAACCTTCAAGAAAAGATCTTGCATAAATACCAGGAGAAGAATGTCCTTGATAATATATTAAATCTTCAAGCTGGCCTTCAGATCCTCTAAAAAAGTAATTAAAACCTACATCATATAATGTAGCAGCAGACGAAAATGTTGAAATGTGACCGCCTAAATCATCATCATTTTTATTCGCTCTTAAAACCAAAGCTAATGCATTCCACCTGATAAGAGACCTAATTCTTCTTTCCATAAACAAATCACCAGGCATTTGAGCTTCATCTTTTACAGGAATAGAGTTTCTGAATGGTGTTGTTAAGTTATATGTTGGTATTGCGCCTTCTTCATTCAATCTTTTGGCTAGCTTTGTCATAAGAAAGGATGCTCTGTCTACTCCCTCCTCTTCAATTACGCTATTGATTGCTTCTAACCATTCACTCGTTTCTATTGGATCTTTATCTTCTGGATTCATATATGTACTTTAAAATGTAAGCTCAATTTTACGATAGATTATGTTAAAAATATACAATATCATGCATTTATCTTAAATATTGTAAATAAATTACAAATCTATATAATTATCAGAATGATTCTAGACACATTAGTAAATGGAGAAGTTAAATTAAGTAAATCTGAAAAATGGATAGCCTTATCTGTTTTAAATAATCCAACTAAAGTAATCAATCAATCAATTACATCACTTGCTGAAGAAGCTGGAGTGAGTTTACCTACTGTTAACAGATTCTGTAAGAAATTAGGTTTTGATGGGTATCCTGCTTTTAAGATTCAAATAGCTCAAGAAATTACAAATACAAATGAGCTCCTAGATAGATTTAATGTAGATAAAGATACTCCAGAAGTAGTGAAACGAGTGATGAAAGATATTCAATCTACGATAGTTAATGTCGGTCAAAACTTAAATGCTGAATCAATAGATAAGGCTACTGATTTATTAGCAAATGCAAAAAGTATTACCTTTTTTGGATTAGGTGGATCTGGTCCTGTTGCATTAGATGCTCAGCATAAATTTTTTAGATTCGGGGTACCTGTTGTTGCTCATACTGACTATATTAATCAAAGAATGATAGTCTCAATGATGAAAGAAGGCGACGTATTAGTACTTATTTCTTTCACAGGAAGAACTACTGAAATTGTTGAGACTGCCAAAATAGCGAAGAAAAATGGTGTAAAAACTATAGCACTAACTTCTGAAGACTCCCCTCTTGCTAGACTTTCTAATGTGGTACTCCATATTCATACTCACCTAGAAAATAACCTTCACATACCTATGACGTCAAGATTGGCTCATTTGGTTATTATTGATATTCTATCAGCTACTGTTCAAGCAAGGTTTGGTAAAGTTTTTGATAGCAGAAAGGATGAAGTTATTAAAAATATCGAAAAAACTAGAGTTTAATTTAATTATCTATTTAAGTTTTTAAGTAAAAGTGTTCTTAACTCTTTTGCTAAATCATCATTTATTTCCTTATGTGAACCATTTAATTCACCAGGTATATGATCAAAATTTTTATTATCAAAATTAAAGACATAGTGATTAAACATATTTATCCAATTTTGTTTTTGATGTTCAGGCAAGTCTCTCAATGAAATAATAGAATGCATTAGTGCATCCATTGGGTTACCCATGTAACTTGGTATATCTCTCCACCAATAATTAACAAGAATATTTAAATCACCAAAACTTTCTACCTGATGCCACCATAAACTTGGAATAAAAATACCATCTCCAGGCTCAAGAATAGCCTGCATTCCATGAGACTTGGCTTCTTTAAATTTTGGATATTTTTCATAGTCAGGATTTTCAATATCTACAAGACTAATAGGCTGTCCTGCTGGAGTGAGTTCTAAAGGTCCTATATACATATTTTTGAGTTGTGATGGAGGAAAAAGTGTAAATTTTCTTTTTCCTGAACATACAAAAGCAATATTATCTGGCACATCAAAATGAGGAGGAACAATAGTTTTATTACCAACCCAAATACTTTTAAGTGGATTTACGTCTCCTATAAAAAAATTATTATCTTGATCAAATCCGGGCAAAACATAGTCTAAAGTCGTTGAACCCATGTATATAGTCCCAGGATTATTTATTTTTTGAGATTCCGATATTGTTTCTAAAACTAAATCTAGTGTGCTTTCTAGTTGTTCAAAACTCATTTGATTTTGATTATTGCCGTATGTAAACTTGTTACCCTTTTCTGGTTTGCTGGCAAAGGCAATAATTCTGTCACTTTCATAAAAATATAAAAGATATTCACAAATCTTTTCGATTGTATCAGTAGATTTCTTTACAATTGGCCAATCAGATACTACCCCTCTAATAACAACTGGATTTTCTGATTGAAGAATGTCTAGCGAAAAATCGCTAGCATTTATTTCATTTAAATTTTTATATTCCATTAGTTATTTGCTTCTTTTAAGAGATATCAGTTTATTAACATTTCCAATTGAGGCTCCTATCATATAAATATGTTGTAAATATTGATGAATATGAAGTTTATATAAGTTTTCTTTGTCTAAATTTTTAAGTTTTTCTTCATCAATAACATATAGACCTTTTAGCTCATGAGATTCACTTTCATTAAAATCTATTTTTATATCAGCAAGCTTTAGTAAATCAAGATTTGAGATTTCTTTACAAAAAATATCTACAGCATTTGCTTCTTTATGAATTGTTGAAAGAATATTATTTATATAATCTAAATATTCAGAATTTCCTCCATGCTCAAGAAATATCTCATTACCTTCAGAGTTATTTAATCCAGGATGATCCATGTCGATATGTAAAACTTTATTTTCATTCGGTATACCGTTAACAACTTCTTTTTGAGAGCCAATGTAAAAAGGTAGTCTTTGAATGCTTAAAGGAACATATCTTGAGATCCAAACTCCTTTGCCTAAAAATAAATTTTCATTTTCTTGAAAACCAAGAAGAGCTATCGTTTGCCAAGTATCGTTATCTTTAGTAAAAAAAATTGGATAGTCTGATTGCAAGGAAGTGTACTCGAGCGGATATACTGGACAAAAATTATAATCAAAGCCACTATCAATTTTATAAACAGAATTTACTTTTAATTTTGCATGCTGTTTATTGTTTAATGCTTCTAATTTCATAACCTATTATACAAAAAAAGGCTGCTTTTAATTACTAAAAGCAGCCTTAAAAATTTAATTAAAGTGGGGAGACTCTAATTAAAATTTATACCTAGCCCCTACTATGTATGTAGTTCCATACTGTCCAAGTGATGATAATTGTTCTTTATATCTAATATAAGTTCTAATTGTTTCACCAGTTAGGTTTAGGCCTTGGGCATATACTTCAAAGTTGTCATTGACATTATATGAAGCATTAAGATCCCACTGCTCATACTCTTCAGTATAAACAGGTGAAGAATGCTGATCGAATCCACCTAAGAATTCGTCTCTCCAATTCCATGAAAGTCTGACTGAATATTTATCAGTTTCATAAAAACCTGAAAGGTTTGCAGAGTCATTCATACCAGTTAATGCAAACTGATAGTCTAAAGCTTCTCTGTCAGCCTCTAAATCACCGTTAACAGTTGTGTAGTTTGCAGTAACACCAAAACCATCTCCAAAGAGATGCTGTCCAGCAAATTCAAAACCGTATAGTAATCCAGATTCTTCATTAACAGTTCTTGATATATTAAAGATAGCTAAAGGATCATCTCCATCAGGAAGAAGGTCTACACCACTAACTCCGCCTGAAAGACAGTTGTATACTTTTAAATCAGTATTTTCACCTGCAGCCCTACAAGCTTCAGCAGCTTGTCCAACATATATATCACGAATACCATTTACACTTTCTTGTGTAATTCTTGTTTGAAGGAAATTGTCAACAATTTTTCTCCAATACCCAATAGCAAAGTAACTTCCATCAGCATAATAATTTTCATATGTTAAATCTAAATTATCAGCTACATATGGCATTAAACTTGGATTACCAACTACTGCATTTCTTTGGTTAACCTGAGGATTACCAACAAAATCTGTAGTAGATCTTAGGTTTCCAATACCAGGTCTAGAGATGCTTCTGCTGTATGAAAATCTAACGACTTCATTGTCAGAAATACCAATTTTAGAATCAAAGCTTGGTAAGAAGAATTTATTTGAACCAGCTCCCTCAGTGAAACCTTTTTCACCTTCTACATAACTAAATTCATTTCCTCCAACCCAAGCAATATTTGTCACTGGAGTTTCTAAACCAGAAGCTGTTACATCAGTAGATTCGTATCTAAGTCCAGTAACAATATCAACAGGCATTCCATTAAATTCAGTTTCAAAATTAAACTGAACATAATAAGAATTTGTTTCCTCTTTTACTCTTGCATCAGAGTCAATAGGTCCTGCGTTTATATTTCCTGAACCATCAGCATTTCTATAATCTGATCCCCATGAACTTGCATTACAGCAATCAATCCAATCACCTGTGTTATAAAAACCTTCATAAAAACCAATTAATTGATTCCATGTAGTGCCGAAGTAATATGTTGGTCCTTGTCCACTATTAGAAGCATCACTTAAAATACTCCCAACATTTTCTCTAGTCCACATTGCATCTTCAGCATAATCAGCAGAAGACAACCACCAACCAGCTGGAAGCTGACCTGAATACATATTTTGGTTTAACCAATCTTGTTCAGCGCTTGCATATCCAAATTTAATAGATTTTAAAGCACTATCATCATCTGAGTTTTCCCACAAAGCTGATAAGTGCATTTGACTCATTTCGTTTTCAGAATAATAGTCGCTTGATGCCCCAAATAAAGTACCAATATCACTAGCTTCAAATTCATCTTTGCCAGCTACGTTAAAGTTGAAAACATGAACTCCTGAGCTAGGATATGTAGCAGTTTTTGTACCAATACATGCTGTACCACCAAAACAGGTGTTACCAGTAATCAAGAATGTATCACTTCCTACTCCTGGCGCACCTTTTCCTTCGGCAGTTGAATCATGTGCATCAAAAGTGACAGTTAAGTTATCTGAAGCATTCCACTCTAAGTTAAATCCTAAAGAATCATTAGTATTAATAAGGCCGCCTTTAGACATGTTACTTGCATAGTCGCCACCAGATTCTGTAACAGTTGTAAAAGTACCATTTTCATTGGTAACAGCATTTACGACATTTCCGCCACCAACAAACCATATTCCAATAGATCTTCTGTCAGAGAAAAAATCTCTCTTTGAATGAGTATAGTCAACTGTTGCTCTAACATCATCGCTAGCTTGCCATTGGATTGTAACCTGAGCATTAGTTCTCTCTGTTTGGTTATCTAACCACTGATAGTCAGCATCCTGTGGATACCAAGTTGTAGACTTAGTGCTATTATTTGTCCAAACTGCTGGATCAATTCCACCAGTATTGAAGTTTGGCAACCAAGTGTTAACCCTAGCTTTCTCTTCTCTATTATGTCTTTCTTGAGAAGAAGCAGATATAGATACACCGATAGTATCATCAGCAAAAGTATTACTATAAATACCCATAATTTGAGGTGTAGTTTCATCACCCATGACGCTATAAGCATCTACAAGTGAAGCATCCAGAACACCAACAAAACCAGGAGCGTCAAGCGGTCTTGTAGTTACCATATTAACAGTAGAACCAATACCACCTGTTGGGATTGCAGCATTACCTGTTTTATAAACTTCAACAGCAGCAATTCCAAAAGGAGAAATATCAGCAAAATCAAAAGATCTACCGCCAACTGTTGGCATACTTCTTCCATTTAAAGTAACAAGGTTATATTCTGGCCCTAAACCACGAACCGTGACTCGAGAACCCTCTCCATTGAATCTATCGATAGATACACCAGATATTCTAGCTAAAGATTCAGCTAAGTTAGTATCAGGATATTTACCAATATCTTCTGCTGTAATAGCGTCAACGACACCGTCAGCATTTCTTTTTCTATCTAACGCAGATTTTAAACTTTGCGCATAAGAACCCAGAACAACAACCTCTTCGACAGACTCATCATCTGTTGATTGAGCTATTGCAGGGACAGAAGCTAAAGAAAGAGCTAGTCCAGATAGAACTACGTCTCTCCTTGAGCCTAATTTATTAGTGTACATATGTTTCCCCCATATATATTAATGTTGTATACATTTAGTGGCTCTAAATGTATTGAAAATAACAATATACGATATGTAAATTAATGCAAGTTTTTTATAAAAAATATGCAAAAATGTAAATAATTAACAAAATTAGAAGTATGAGTATAAAAAAAATATGTTTTAACGTGCTAAAACGTATTAAATTTACGGAATGAAAAAAGGCTTTTTATGTGGAAACTAGAAATCTTTGATAATTTCTATATTAGCCTTATCTTGATTTAGAAGATAATATAGTGGTAACGACTGATCAGATTTAGCTTGGTTTAAAACTTTTAATTTTTTTTCACTAGATACAAGTAAGTAAATATTTTTTGATTCGAGAATCATTGAAAGATTCATACTTACTCTTTTGTGACATGGATCACCTAAAGGTTCTGTAAAAAAAATTTCTGCGTCTGATTCTAAGTCAAAGTATTCTGGATTGGTTTCAATTAATCTTGGAAATAAAGATGCGAAGTGTCCATCCTCCCCCATACCCAAAAGCATGACACCAAAAGGTCTTTTTAGATTAAGTAAATCCTTAGATTGTGTGCATATTGATATGAAATTAGCATCCTTTGCCTTATCTTTAATTAGTAAATCATTCACTAATTTTTCATTCGAATCGTCATGACTTACATCTACAACCCTATCATCCACCAATGAAATATTTATATCAGTCCATTTAGTTTGCATGCCTGATAGGTCTTTAAATATTTGAACTGGGCTAGAACCACCACTGACAATAAAAGTAGACTTTGTATTTTTACAAAGATCTTTTTCCAATTCGTTAAAGATAGTTTGAGATATATTTTCCATAACTATATTGTTTATTAATTTAAATAAGCTTATTTCTCGATAAAAACAAAATCAATTGCAAACGACCCAACAACATAATCTAACATTTTAATTAAAGATTAATTATTTGTATGGCCTCAGAATGCTCTTCTGAAAAAATGCTGGAAACCATTATAAATTTTAAATCATCTTTATTATCATAGTAATTTCTAAGAATCTTAGAAACATTTACTAAAGTTTTATCATGATTGGATAAATTAGATAGATAGAATGGAACAGTAGAGCCTACTAAAGAAAGTTGATTCAATGTCTTCTTATTTCCTGTAAATGTAAAAATAGGTATTCCATGAGGTTTTGAATTAGAAATATAATTGGCCGTCTTACCTGTTCTAGTAATTGCAATGATTCCATCAGCGCCTATTGATTCAGCTAAATTTTTTGCCGCTACTCCAATATGCTGCCAATCTGAGTTCGGCATGAAGTTACTTTCATAACCCAAGGTTCTAAATTTTTCAGTTTTTTCTGCAATAGATTTTAGAAAGCTAACACATTCAAATGGATATCTTCCGATACTTGTTTCACCAGATAGCATTATTGCATCTGCACCCTCATATATAGCGTTGGCAATATCTGTAACTTCAGCCCTTGTAGGAGTTGGGTTTTCGATCATTGATTCAAGTAAATGGGTGGCAACAATCGATCTTCTTCCCCATTTAGCACAAGCATACATTATTCTTCTTTGTATATTAGGTAAATCGACTAGACTAGTTTCTATACCTAGGTCTCCTCTAGCCACCATAACGCCCCACGAAGCTCTACTTATATCATGAATATTATCTAAGCCTTCTTGATTCTCAATCTTGGCTATAATTTTTGCTTTTGATTTTTTCTTATCAAGTATTTCTTGAAGCTTTTCTAAATCTTCGGTATTTCTTACAAAAGATAATGCAATGAAATCAACTTTGTTTTTTATCCCAAAGGCAATATCATCAAGATCTTTAGATGTTAATGATGGGAGGTTGACCCTAACACCTGGTAAATTCACATGTCTTTTTGATCCAAGCTTTCCACCATCTAGAACCTTACAGCGAAGTGTCTCTTCATCTTTAGATAAAACCATAAAATTAATCAGCCCATTATCAACTGAGATTCTAGAACCCTCACTTACACTATGAATTAAGTCTTTGTAATTAATTTTTATTGATGATGTCTCAACATCAACCTCATCACGAACTGTTAAGGTTACTTCCTCACCAACATTTAACTCTAATGGAAGCTCTGTATCACCTGTTCTAATCTCTGGGCCTTGAGTATCAAGCAGAATACCAATTTTTCCTGAATTTAATTTTGATTCTTTATTTATTTTATTAATGCGATCAATTATTAATTGAGCGGATTTATGAGTTGCATGAGACATGTTTATTCTTGCTACATTCATGCCATTATTATGAAGTTTTCTAAGCGCAGTTAGACTTTCAGTTACAGGACCAATAGTGCAAATAATTTTTGTTCTTGTAAATTTCATAACAGCTCTCTAAAGCAGAAAGTATATACCTTTAGAGAAATTTTATGCTGTTTCTTTAAGAGAAATAGCAGAAATTTCTTTAATATATAATGATAATTCTATCATTCTCTTTGAGAAACCCCATTCATTATCATACCAAGCAAGAATTTTAGTTTGATTTCCTATTTGATAGAGATGGTTGCTATCAAAAATAGATGATGAAGGGTTATGATTGAAATCAGTACTTACAAGAGGTAAATCGCAAACCGATAAGATTCCTTTGTATTCACTATTAGCTGCATTTCTAATTATCTCAATTAATTCATCAAGACTGAATACTTTTTCCGTTTCAAAGGTAAAATCTAACATAGAAACATTTAATGTAGGCACTCTTGTTGCCATACCATTAAGTTTTCCATCAAGCTCAGGAATTACTAAGCCAATTGCTTTTGCAGCCCCTGTTTTAGATGGAATGATTGATGCTGATGCTGCTCTTGCTCTATACAAATCAACATGGGCTACATCTAATAAACTCTGATCATTTGTACTTGCATGAACTGTGTTAACAAGGCCGCTTTTGATTGTGTAGTTTTCATGAATAATCTTAGCAAGAGGTGCTAAGCAGTTTGTAGTACACGAAGCATTAGAGATAATTAAATCATCGTCTGATAATTCATGATGATTAACACCAAATACAATTGTTTTATCTGGACTTTGTGCGGGAGCTGAGATTAGCACCTTCTTTGCTCCAGCTTTAATATGACTTGAAGCAGCTTCTTTGGATGTAAATATTCCAGTGCATTCAAAAACTATATCTATATCAAGTTCTTTCCAAGGTAAATCTTCTGGATTTCTTTCTGAGAAATATTTAATAGAAGATTGATCTATTTTTATTTCATTATTTTCAATTTTGATCTCATTATTAATCGATCCATGAATAGAATCATATTTTAGTAAATGAGCATTTGATTCTATTTTTCCTAAATCATTAATGGCTACTAACTCTAATTCACCACCTTGGTTTGAAAGATATCCTGCTTCAATTAGATGCCTAGTAATATTTTTACCTATTCTTCCAAATCCGTTAATTGCAATTTTCATAATTAAATAAAAGGTTATTTTATAAATGTAAATTATTTACAATATTTTAAATTAATATGATATATTGTATAATATTTTCATTAATATACAAAATTAACCCTACATATAAAAGTAGGTTTTTTAAAATACTTAATAATCTTTATGAGCGAATTAATTTCTTCAGGAATAAATCTCATGCTTACCGGCATGATTACTGTATTTATTTTCTTGGCAATATTAATAATATTAATAAATGTATCAGCCCTTCTCCTTAAAGAGGATATTAAAACTCAAGAAGTAAATACAAATATGTCCTCTGGTAAAAAACCTAATGAAGTGCCTGAAGATCATTTAAAAATAATAAATTTAATTAATAAGAGAATCTTTAATGGATAAGAAAAAAATAGGTGTCACAGAAGTAGTGCTTAGAGATGGTCATCAATCATTGTTGGCCACAAGACTTAGATATGAAGATATGGAATCTATTCTATCTCATATGGACTCAATTGGGTTTTGGTCAGTTGAATCATGGGGAGGAGCAATCTTTGATTCATGCATAAGATATCTTGGCGAAGATCCATGGGAAAGAATTAGAAACATAAAGTCAAAAATGCCTAATACGCCCCAGCAGATGCTTTTAAGAGGTCAAAATCTTCTTGGATACAAACATTACTCTGATGAAATTGTGTTTAAATTTATTGAAAAATCTAAAGAGAATGGGGTTGATGTTTTTAGAATTTTTGATGCCTTAAATGACACAAGAAATATGGAAACTGCAATAAAAGCTACCATTGATTTAGATGGTCATGCTCAGGGCACTATGTCCTATACAACAAGCCCAGTTCATAATATGCAAACATGGCTAGATTTAGCTAATAAGCTTCAAGACCTTGGTTGTCATACACTTGCTATAAAAGATATGGCTGGACTACTAGATCCATATGTTGGGTATGAGCTTGTTTCTAAACTTAAAGAAAGCATTGAGATTCCTATTCATCTTCATAGTCATGCAACTACAGGAATGTCTACAACAACTGCAATTAAGTGTATTGAAGCAGGATTAGATAATGTTGATACGTCAATTTCATCAATGAGTATGACCTACGGGCATTCAGCAACTGAGACGGTAGTCGGTATATTAAAAGACACGCAATATGAAACAGATATAAAGATAGATAACTTAGCTCCAATTGCGAAGCACTTTAGAGAGGTTAGAAAAAAATATGCTGATTTTGAAGGATCTCTTAAAGGTGTTGATGCAAGGATAATCACTTCTCAAGTTCCGGGAGGAATGCTTACAAATCTTGAAAGTCAACTTAAAGAACAAAATGCACTTGATAAATTTGATGAAGTTATAGATGAGATTCCAAATGTTCGGTCTGATTTAGGATATATACCGCTTGTAACTCCAACATCACAAATTGTAGGAACGCAGGCAGTAATAAATGTGCTAAACAATGAAAGATATAAGGTTATAACAAAAGAAACTCAAGCCATTCTAAAAGGTGAATATGGTAAAACTCCTGCAAATGTTGATAAAAAATTACAAGATAAAGTTCTTGGTGATGAAGATCCAATCACATGCCGTCCTGCAGATCTCATAGATGAAAATGAGTATAAACTCACGAAAGAGAAGTATTTAAAATCACTAGAAGAAAATAATATTAGCGTTGATGATACTGAAGAAAATATACTTATCTATACCCTCTTTCCTGAAATAGGATTAAAGTTCTTAGAAAATAAAGAAAACAAAGATTATTTCGAAAAATCTCCAACTCAGTTAAGTGAAGAAAAAAATGGATATTATAAAGTTGTAATAGATGAAATAGGTTATCTGGTTAAGTATTCACAAACTGATGAGCCAGAAATAATAAACGGTAATTCAAATTCAGAACTTCAATCAACTAATAAGCCTGTATCAGATGAAACTGGTATGGTTGTAAATGCTCCACTAGCTGGAAATATTTTTAGAATTGAAAAAAATGTTGGAGATACTGTTAGTGATGATGAAACCATTATTGTTTTAGAGGCAATGAAGATGGAGACAACAATCAAAACACCAACTAGCGGAAAAATTAAACAAATCTTCATCAAAAATGGTGACAAAGTCCAATCAGGCGATCCTTTGTTTGAGGTAGTTTAATGAACTTAATTGAATTTTTTTCAACTCTAGGAATATTTAGCATAACTATAGGGCAATCTATAATGATTATTGTTGGATTGCTTTTGATATACCTAGCAATAAACAAGAAATTTGAACCACTGCTGTTACTCCCTATTGGATTTGGTGCTTTATTAACAAATATTCCTGAAATTGGTTTATCTATGAGTCCAATAGAAAAACTTATTTATGCCAATAATCCTGGTGAAATAAACACAGTTATTTCTGATCTATCTATTAGTGGATTTACTCTTTCTGAATTTTTAAAGAATGCTTCATTTAGTGAACTTCAATTGTTAAATATTGCTGCACAAAATTTGGGCTATAGTCCTGGAATCTTATATATATTTTATGAGACTGCCATTGGATCAGGTATAGCCCCATTATTAATTTTTATGGGTGTTGGTGCAATGACAGATTTTGGCCCGCTATTGGCAAACCCAAAGACATTAATATTGGGGGCTGCTGCTCAGTTTGGTATTTTTGCAACAGTTATGGGTGCCCTTCTATTGGATTATTATGGGCTGATAGAATTCACCTTAAAACAAGCTGCTGCAACTGGCATAATTGGTGGTGCTGATGGTCCAACTGCTATATATGTTTCATCAATCCTTGCACCTGAATTATTAGGTCCAATTGCTGTGGCTGCATACTCATATATGGCTTTAGTCCCATTAATTCAACCACCAATAATGAGAGCTTTAACAACAGAAAATGAGAGAACCATTTCTATGATTCAACTCAGGAATGTATCCCAAAAAGAAAAAATAGTGTTTCCAATCATGCTTTTTTTGCTTGTTGGTTTATTGTTGCCTAGTGCGGCACCGCTATTAGGTATGCTGTGTCTTGGAAATCTAATGAAAGAATCTTTAGTGGTAGATAGATTAAGTGATGTTGCTCAGAACTCTTTGATTAATATAGTCACAATATTTTTAGGTTTATCTGTCGGATCAAAACTTGCAGCAGATAAATTTTTATCACCTGAAACCTTGGGTATTTTAATTCTAGGTATGGTGGCATTTGCTATTGGGACTGCAGCTGGAGTTTTAGTAGCAAAACTTATAAATGTATTTAGTAAAACTAAGATTAATCCATTAATTGGAGCAGCTGGAGTCTCCGCAGTTCCAATGGCAGCTAGGGTTGTTAATAAAGTTGGTCTAGAATATAACTCACAAAATCATCTGCTGATGCATGCAATGGGGCCAAATATAGCTGGTGTTATAGGTTCTGCAGTTGCTGCAGGTGTAATGATTAAATACTTAAGCTAAATTTCAGGCGAAAAAAAACAGAGACTAGCTCTGTTTCTTTAAGTTCGAGATCCTTAGGGGTCCTGAGTGAGATTCTCTCTGGCTCCTTGAGTTCTTTCTCTTGAACTCTTGGTGGGTTACTAAGCTCTTTTTTATCGTCGACTCTTAGCAACGCTTTCACCCTATGGGCTCTTCCTTCTTGACCTCTCTAACTCCCGTCTGCAGTTGATTGTTAGTCGGAATCAAGTTGGTCTATTAAATATACGCCTCTTAAAATTAATGTCAACACTTTATTTAAAAAAAATAATATATTTTATATTTTATTTTTTAATATAAAAAAAACAATACAATATATTTAAAATTTATAAATAAAAAACATATGTTTCTACCAAAAAAAGACCCCTTAACTAACTATAAATCTTCCTCCAAATCCTTAGGTAGGATTTTTGATATTGCAAACCAATTACCCAAACTTCTGCTAACAGGAAGAGTCCAGCAAACTATAGATAACTTAAAAATAAATGATCTTTCAATAAAACACCTAATTAAAAATAATGATATACGTGAAATAAAACTAGCTATGGTTCATTTGAGTTTTATTTCTCATGCCTATATATGGGGCTCTAAAACTCCATCAAAAATTCTTCCCGAAGTTGTTGCAAAACCTTGGGTAAATTTATCATGTATTTTAGAAAGACCACCCATATTAAGTTATGCAAGTTACTGTCTAGATAATTGGTACAGAATAAATCCTAAAGAAGAAATTAGTTTAGAAAATATTGGGCTCATCACTAATTTTTTAGGAGGTGTTGACGAAGATTGGTTTGTAACAATTCATGTTTGCATAGAAAATGCTGCTACAGACGCTATTCATGCTGCATCTCAATTATCAAAATTAAACGAATCAGATTCGATTGTTACATATTCAAAATACCTTAAACAGATAATTAAATCATTAAGACAAGTTAATGGTATTTTTTCTAGAATGCCTGAAAAATGTGATCCCTATGTTTATTATCATAGAGTTAGGCCGTTTATATTTGGTACAAAGGATAATCCAGATTTAAAAAAAGGATTAATTTATGAAAATCAATATAAAAATAAACCACAATTTTTTAGAGGTGAGACCGGAGCTCAAAGTAGCATTATTCCATATTTAGATGGTGCGCTTGGTATCTACCATACCGAAGATCATTTAAGGCATTATCTGAATGAAATGAGAGATTACATGCCTCCAGATCATCGAAAAATGATTGAAGATGTTGAGCTAAGATCTAATGCCAAACATTTTATTCATCAGTCAAAACAGTTAACTAATGAATATAATAAATGTCTTGAAGAAATTAGAATATTTAGAGCGCAGCATTTAGAATTTGCAGCTACTTATATCCATAAACAATCTCAAATTAAAAATCCTTTTGGTAGAGGTGGTTCCACTATTACCGGAACTGGAGGTACCCCGTTTATGAAGTATCTAAAGAAACATAGAGATGAAACACAGAAGCAGAAAATAAAAAAGTGAAACCTTAATTTTTTTTCTACGTTAATTATTAATCAAAAAAAAGGGACTGCAAGCAGTCCCTTAAATTTTCTAATCAGCTCTTAGAAGTTAGCAGTTAAATCAATTCTAACTGATCTTCCAGGTTGATATCTTGTAGGTTGTTTCCAGTCTGGATCTGGATATGAACCATCAGACTCACCGTATTCGTTGTAGTCTTCTGGAGATTCAAAGTCAAATATATTAAATACATTTACTTGAACTTTAGCAGACTCAGCAAATGGAAGTTGGATATCTCTTGATATAGATAAATCAACTTGATTTTGCCATTTTCCATCAAACACAGAACCCCTTGGAGTTGGTGTATCGTTACATGCCCATGAATCATTTCCACCGTAGTAGAAGTTACCACCGAAGTTATCATCAGCACCATCACCACCTGGGTAATTACCAATACAACCATACTTTCTTGGTGAAGCCATTCTGAGGTTAACTCCAACAAGAGTCTCACCAACCATAGCAGCACCGTAAAGCTTAGCTTTAAACGCTCTGTGGTTTGGAAGGTATCCGTAAGCATTATCCATAAACTCAGGGAAGTCATAGTCTTGAGTTAGACCAGCATCATCCTGACCATTATCAGATTTAACAGTACCTTCATAGTTACCTCTGTTAGAACTTATAGTCACACTACCGCCCATAAAGTATGAACCATCCCAAGCCTTATCAAATGTTAAGTCTAGAGCTGAATATTCTCTTTGAACTGGAGGGAACGCTAAGTCACCTGCTGAAAGAGTTATAGTCGTAGGCTCAGTTGTACCTGGTAGCTCATCAGTCGTCCAAGTCATATCCACACCTGGATTAGCTAAAACGTATGAATGAGGTCCATACCAAATATCATCACAACCTTCGATTCCATTAGCATCACAGTATGCTCTTACAGCATGATCAACTAAGACATCATCAATTGCTGAAGCTAAATCACGATACGTAAAGAAAGCGCCTAGACTCCAACCTGAATCTAAGAATTTAGAGTAACCAATTATGATTTCATCGTTATACATTGGCTCAATATCACCTGCTTTAGCAGCGTATGTAGCTGGAACAGTTCCATCACCTACAACAACAGTTGTATGTGCAGGGCCATACTGAATATCACTTGCATTCAATATTGATGATCCAACAGGAATCTCGTTAAGTAAATTATGGTATGTATGAACGTAGTTCTCACCACCAGCAAGCCTGATGTTAGTATTTGCAGCAACTGGTAAGAAATATTTACCAACAAAGACAGACAATTTATCTGAACCATCACCTGTTAAGTCATACGTAGCTCCTAATCTATAAGCTTTTTGACCACTTATATCAATAAATGTATCTCCATTAGCATCGTTATTAGCAAAAGAGCTGCTTCTAAGACCTAAGTTAAGATTTAATCTATCAGTAACATCCCATGAATCTTGAATGTACCAAGCATCATTTTCAATACCAAATTCACCACCAACACTGTAGTTTCTTACTCTCACACAGTAATCACTAGTTGTACCTGAGCAATTTGGATAGTCGACGTTTGCTAATAGAATGTACTGTCCACCAGAAAGAACGGTTGCATCTACAGCAGTAAGTTCTTCAGCTTGGTAACCGACTTTAATAACATGGTTGCCAACAGTATAAGTTAAGCTTATGTCTCTTTGCTCTCTTTCATCAGAGCCAACAGACTCATAGAAATTTGCAGCAGCTGACCTATAACAGAAACTACATGAGTCTCTATTATCATATATTGGAGGAAGATCAGCTGTGGATGATGAGACTGTTCTATTAAACTTATTCTCACCAAAAGATACATCTAACGTTAAACTTTCAGTTAATATGCTTGATAAGCTAACTATAAGGTTATCACCACCGAAATCATTGTAAGACGGTCCATTATAATTACCTGTAGTCTGTGTTGCAGCATCCCAAGCGAATGAGTCAGTCACTGTTTGTCCCTCGTCAGAGAAATATGTAACTTCTAGCAGATTATTATCATTGATGTAATAATCAAGTTTTGCACCATAGAAAGTTTCATCAGTTTCAAAATCATCTCTTGTGTTTGTTTCTAAACCAAATGAAGTTGTCTCACGTAATGTTGGTGCAGCAAGAACATAATAAAAGAGTTTATCTTTAATAATAGGTCCGCTTACACTAACTGTTGCAACCTTTGTATCTGATGTATTGAGCTGATTTGCACTTGCATAAGTATCAGGCTGCTTATCTCTTAAAGAATCAGGAGAAACAGACATTGTTACTTTGGTTTTAAATTCGTTAGATCCTCTTTTGGTAGTAGCTGTAACAAATCCACCTATAGCTTTACCATATTGAGCTTGGAAACCACCAGTTTTAACGTCAACTGTTTCATAAAATTCAAAAGGCACGTCAGAGTATCCAACGAAGTTCCTGAAGTTTGTTGTATTTAAACCATTAACCAGGTATTGGTTTTCACCAACTGAACTTCCGCCAAATGAAGGAAGGAAACCAAAAGCTGCGTCACCCTCAACAGCACCAGGTGCCAATAGAGTTAAACTTGTTAGATCTTGAGCAACAGGTATCTGTGCAGCAAGCTCTGTCACATTTAGGTTTAGACCAGTTTCGTTAACCTCATAAGCATTAGCTTTGATGAAGCTAGCAGTTGTAACTAAATCTTCAACAGCAACTAAAGATGAGGCCATTACAGCTGAATAAGCATTTACACCAGTTCCAATTGAGACTTCAGCAGTATTTACTGAAAATCCTGATGCTGTAACTGTTACAACATATGTTCCTGGAGGCAATGATCCAACTCTAGCATCACCATTATTATTGGATGTTGCAGATCTAGATAAGCCTGTCCCTGTATTTTCTACAGATACAGTGGCTGAAGCAACACTATTTTCACCATCACTAACACTGACAACCAAGGTACCTGAAGTGGTTGATTGTGCATATGATACAGATGTGAAAACAAATATTGTTGCAGCTAATAATATTTTATTAAACTTTAACATAATATCCCCTTAGATTGTTTGGGCATAATTGACCAAACATTTTGTTAATTTATATATAAATTACGCATATAAATGCGAATTTCTGAGTCAATTAAGCATGAAAACGCCAAAAAAAGCAATAAATGTGAAAAAAATTTTTAAAAAAAATAATCTGCAATAAACCTCAAACAACAATTCTATATATTTAATATCATATATAATGCTATCAATCACTTAATTTTGGATTGTAATATGTTACTTAAAAATAAAAAAATACTGATAACAGGACTTGCAAACAAGTATTCAATTGCATCAGGAATAGCTGCATCTATGTATAGAGAAGGAGCTAAATTAGCTTTTACATACCAAAACGAGAGGCTTCTGAAAAACCTTAAACCTCTTGCTAAAGAATACGGTTCAGATATTCTTATTGAGTGTGATGTTGCAAGTGATGAATCGATTGAAAAAGCATTTAAAGAGCTATCAAAAAAATGGAATGCGTTTGATGGTTTTGTTCACTCTATAGGTTTTGCACCTTCTGATCAGTTAGAAGGAAATTTTGTAGATGTTACAACTCGTGAAGGATTTAAAATTGCTCATGATATTAGTTCATATAGTTTCACAGCACTAGCTAAAGCATCTAAACCAATGCTTAATGATAGTTCTGCCCTTTTGACATTGACTTATCTTGGGGCGGTACAAACAATACCTAATTACAATGTAATGGGTCTTGCAAAAGCAAGCTTAGAAGCAAATACAAGATTTCTTGCAGCCTCTATGGGCTCTGATAATGTAAGGGTAAATGCTATTTCAGCTGGGCCTATAAAAACTCTTGCAGCCTCTGGTGTTAAAAATTTTAGAAAAATGCTTACTCAACATTCATCAAGAGCTCCTCTTGGAAGGACTGTAACTACTGAAGAAGTTGGTAATGTAGCTGCATTTTTATGCTCAGATTATGCAAGTGGAATAACCGGTGAAATAACTTATGTAGACGCTGGGTTTAATACAGCAGCAATGCCTCTTACTGAGATTACAGATAATTAATTTTGGGTTTCTATAATAAATATATTCTTCCTAAATTCTTAAATTGTGCTTGTGGATCTAAACCAATTAATTATCAACGAGATAAAATAGTTCCATTAGCTGAAGGTATTGTTATAGATATAGGGATCGGCTCTGGCCTAAATATTCCTTATTACAATAAATCAAAAATTGATTACCTTTATGGGCTTGACCCATCTGTTGAGTTGCTAAATTTAGCAAAACCATTAGCAAAAAAAAATGAGTTAGAAATTGAGTTCCTGCAATGCGGTGCTGAGGCTATTCCGTTGCCAAATAATTCAGTCGATACTGTAATAATTACATATACTTTGTGCACAATTCCTGATACTCAATTATCTACTAAAGAAATAATTAGAGTTTTAAAACCAAGCGGGAAGCTATTATTTTGTGAACATGGGATAGCTCCTGATATAAATGTTGCTAAATGGCAAAAACGAATTAATCCAATATGGAACAAAATTGCCGGCGGCTGTAATCTGAACAGAGATATCCCCAAGCTAATCAGATCATCTGGTTTAAAAATATCAAAAATGGAAGAAATGTATATTCCAAGTACACCTAAATTTGCAGGATATAATTACTGGGGAGTTGCTAAAAAATAGAAATATTAGGGGGGAGAAATGTTTAAAAAAATCAATTATTTAATTTTGGTACTTTTATTTGGTTTAGCTGAGGAAATATATGCTTCATCAATTAATCAAAGTATTATCAATCATAAAAAACAATTCTCAGAAGTCGCTCTTAAAATATGGGATTTTGCAGAGATGGGCTATCAAGAAACTAAGAGTTCAAATTTACTTGCTTCTGAGCTTGAAAAAGAAGGTTTTAAAATAACTAGAAATGTAGCTGATATACCGACAGCTTTTATAGCTGAATTTGGTTCTAGTGGTCCTATTATTGGAATTTTAGGTGAGTTTGATGCACTCCCTGGGTTAGCACAATCTAACTCGCCATTTAAAGAGGTCATAGATAATGGAACTGGTGCTGGTCATGCTTGTGGTCATCATTTATTTGGTGCAGCATCAGCTTGGGCTGCAGTCGTAGTCAAAGAGTGGCTTGAATCTAATAATATAAAAGGAAGAGTAAGATTTTATGGAACTCCAGCTGAAGAAGGAGGCTCTGGAAAAGTTTATATGGTTAGAGAAGGATTATTTGATGATGTCGATATTGTTCTTCACTGGCATCCAGATGATATTAACTCTGCAAATTCAAGAACATCAAATTCAAACAAATCAGCAAAATTTACTTTCAGCGGTATTTCATCTCATGCAGCTGGTGCCCCAGAACAAGGTAGATCTGCATTAGATGGTGTTGAATCAATGAATATGATGGTTAATATGTTGAGGGAGCATATTCCTCAGGAATCTCGTATTCATTATGTAATCACTAAGGGAGGTTTAGCACCAAATGTTGTACCAGATTTGGCTGAAGTTTATTACTATGTAAGGCATCCTGAAATGCGTATGGTTGAAGAATTATTTCATAGAGTTGTAAAAACTGCAGAAGGTGCAGCTATTGGAACAGATACTAAGATGACTTATGAAGTAATGCATGGTAATTATTCACTTCTACCAAATGATGTAATTCAAAAAATAATGCATAAGAACCTAGCCTCATTTGGAGGAATAAAATATTCAGATAAAGAGAATGATTATGCAAAAACTATTTATAAAACATTTCTAGAGCCATCAATGGAAATAGGTTCACAAGAATTTGTGAGTGATCATACAACCTCTCATAGTTATGGCTCTACAGATGTAGGTGATGTTAGCTGGGTAGTTCCTACTGCTGGAATAAGAACTGCAACATGGGTTCCAGGAACTGCTGCACATTCGTGGCAAGCTGTTGCAGCAGGTGGTACTAGTATTGGATTAAAAGGAACAGAATTAGCTGCTAAAACAATTTCAGCTACAGCTATTGAGATTTTTAGCAATCCTGAAACTATTCAACAAGCCAAGCAAGAACTTAAAGCCAGAGTTGGAGAAAGTTTTAAATACAAAGCTTTGTTGGGTGATAGAAAACCACCATTAAATTATAGAGTTAATTAGTTTTTTGCGCTGAAACAGAAGCATTAGGTCTTCTTAAATCAGCATACCCATATCTAACACCATCGACTATGTGAATGCTTTGTGTGCTTCCCATGGTTTTATTTGAAGATGTTTTATGCCCCATTCTATTTAGACCTTTAACAATATCTGAACTTAAAGTTTTTTCATAATCAATACCGATGTATGGCCAGTCTTTGTGAACTCTTGGAAGCATGGTTGCATCTCCAATTGGTAGATCAAAGTCAATCACTCCAGTAACAACTCTTAAGATAGCACCAGGAATATATGATCCACCCGGGGAACCTGTAATAAGTGTTAGTTGATTATCCTTATTAAACACCATAACTGGTGCCATTGTACTCATTGGTCTTTTACCTGGTTTAAAGCGGTTGCCAACACTTACACCCCTTCCCTCAACAGCAACATCTCCTTCTCTATACATCAAATTATTCATTTGATTATTCATTAGAATGCCAGTACCAGGTATCGTTACTCCCGAGCCAAATGAAGAACCAAGAGTATAAGTGTTTGAAACAGCATTACCTTCGGAATCAATTACAGAATAGTGAGTCGTATCCCTACTCTCATTCATTACAGATAATGGTTTTATTGATGAAGCTTTGCTAGCTTTGTTAAATTTTATAGACCTGACTAATTCTTGGGTTCTTTCTTTTGATAATAATTCATCAACCGGTACATCATAAAAAATTGGGTCTCCAACTACTGATGATCTATTGTTATGACCTCTTCTTAAGGCCTCTGAAAATAAATGATAAGTTTGTATAGAGTTGCTTTTATATTTATTCATATCAAAGTAACTAAGTATATTAAGCGCTGTTAATAAAGTGATGCCGCCTCCTGATGGGGGCCCGGCGGTAAAAACTTTATTCCCTCTATATTGTGTTGAGATTGGAGCTCTTACATATACTTTATAATTTTTAAAATCCTTTAATGACATTAAGCCATTATTATTATTCATCGCTTCTACAATTTTTTTAGCAGTCTCACCCTTGTAAAAACCATCTTTGCCATGCGCTGCAATTAAACTTAATGTATTAGCTAGGTCTGGCAATCTCATCAAAGAGTTTTCTTTTATGGGCTTATTTTCTTTAAAATAAATTCTTCTAGACTCTGGATCTTTATAAAGACGTCTAGTACTTTCAATAGCTTTATGCAAATCATAGGTAACTTTTATTCCGTCTTCAGCTTGAGCAATAACAGGTGCAAGAATTTCTTTTAACTCTAATCTACCGAAATTTACATGAGCTTCAAGCAGCCCAGCAACCGTTCCAGGAATAGCAGATGCTTTATAACCAGTTTCTAAAACATCAAATTTATTTTCATCAAAGTTCGAAGGAACTACTTCATACTCTTTACCGCTTGAGTTATAGATATTAAAAATATTCTCTAAGTTTGCATTTAGAGGTGATGAGCTTCTGTAGTCAATATAAAAAATTTCATCTTTTTCTTTGATATAAACTAACATAAAGCCACCTCCACCAAGATTGCCAGCTCTTGGTAAAGTAACAGCTAGAGAAAAGCCAACTGCGACTGCTGCATCAACTGCATTACCGCCTTTATTTAAGATTTCTAATCCAATGTCTGAAGATAAATTATTTTGACTAACCACCATGCCAGAGTTACCAACAATAGGATGATATGGAGATTCATAATCTATATAACTTCTTGAATTTATTAAAGACGAACAAAAAATTAAGACGGTAATAAGAAAATTTTTCATTATTAAAAAATTTGAGGTGCTAAAAAGTAAGCAAATAAAGTTACAACAAATATACCAATAATGTTAAGAACAAAACCTGCTCTCATCATGGTGGCTATTGTAAATTTTCCTGATCCATAGACTATGGCGTTTGGGGGTGTTGCAACAGGCAGCATGAAAGCACAACTTGCAGCTAGACACACTGGGACAGTAAGTGATACAGGTAGCACTCCTATGCCAACAGCGACGGCGCCAAAAACTGGTAAAAATGTTGAAGTTGTTGCTACATTGGAAGTTACTTCTGTTAGAAAAATAATTAAAGCAGCAACAGCAAAAATTAAAAAAATTGGTGGAACTGTGCTTAGAACACTCAACCCTTCTCCAATCCATACACCAAGCCCGCTGGAGTTAATTTGTGCCGCAATCGACAAACCTCCTCCAAAAAGAATTAACAGACCCCAAGGTAATTTATCAGATTGACTCCAATCAAGTAATTCACCTTTTGAAGAACTAGATGGAATCATAAATAGTAAAATCGCAGATATAATTGCAATTCCCGCATCAGTTAGGCCAGCAAACATATCATAATTATCTATAACTGTTCTAAACATCCATGCAAGAGCTGTTAATCCAAATATTATAGAAATCTTTTTTTCATCCTTTGATAGCGGGCCTTGTTCGATAAGCATATTTCTTAAATACATTTTTGTTTCATCGGATGTTATAAATGATGTAGGGAAAACATATTTAGTTAAAATAACCCATGCAGAATAAAGCATTACTATTGCTAAAGGCACTCCTAATGTCATCCATTGAATCATTGAAATTTCAATGCCATATGTTTCTTGCATAAATGCACTAAAAACAATATTTGGAGCCGTGCCAACAAGTGTCGACATTCCACCAATAGTTGCAGCATATGCAATACCCAACATTAATGAAGTATCAAAAAATTTTATTTCTTTTTCTGTAAGCCCAGGAATTGTATTAGTAACTACTGAACAAACAGCTAAACCAATTGGTAAAAGCATTAATGTTGTAGATGTGTTCATAACAAACATGCTGATTAACGCAGCAATAGTCATAAAACCACCAATTAACTTGGGTCCACTAGAACCGGCTGCAATTATCATATGCAAAGCCATTCTTTTATGAAGACCTGATCTCTCAATGGCTAATGCAAGCATAAAGCCACCAAGAAATAAATATATATTTGGATTAGCATAAGGTAACGCGGCCTCTTTAAAAGAAGTTACTCCTACTAAGGGAAATAAAGCCAATGGAAGTAATGCCGTAACTGCAACAGGAATAGCTTCAGTAGCCCACCAAACTGCCATTAAAACAACAATTGCTGCTACTGACCAACCCACCACATTTAGACCAGCTGGTGCTGGAAGAAAAAGCATTAGTATAAAAAGGACTAGCCCAACTATAAAACCTTTCTTTTGATATACATGCATATAAATATATTAACCTTTAAGCTAAAAAAAGGGAGCAAAAGCTCCCTTTTAATTTTTCTAATAAGATTAGAACTTCTTGTAAAGCTCTAATGAATAACTCTTACCATAGTCACTGTGTTGGTCAGCAACAAAACCCCAAGTATATTCATCAGCTAAAGGAGCTCTTTCATCTTCGAGGTTTCTAATTGTTCCTCTTACACGAAGACCATTATCAAACATGTACCCTACAGTTAAATTAACTGTTCTCATGGCATCAACTTTCCATTTGTCACCACATGTTGCAAAGCTTGTGTCATATTTACTGGTTCCAGAACATGCATAAATATCATTTGATGAGCCCGATACATCAACTGATTTTGCATTGTCGGTAACACCCATCTCAAAGAAACTGCTTATTCTTGTTTGAGATAGATAAGCGTTCCATGGTCCTTTTTTCCAAGAAATACGAACAGTGTTTTTAATTTCAGGATATGCTCTCCTATCAAAGGTACCTAAAAGATCTCCATAACCAGCTGGAGATGGTAATCCATCTAAAGCTCCTCCAGGTTTTGAGGCTTCTATTAACCTTAAACTGTCACCTGATGCCTCTTGAAGGAATTCATCGAATTGAACGCTCATTAATTTTGCTGAGAATGAGCCAACCTCGGTATCTAATGAATACTCAATTGCATAGTCTGTACCAGTAAGAGTTCTATCATCTAAGTTTGTATAAACATCTTCAACTCTTTGCACCATGCCGGACTTACAGAAATTACTGTCCCAGTCAGCATTATATGTGTTTGATTCAGGATCATTATCTTCTACATATGCGCCTCTAACCACCCTTGGGTTGCCAACACATTCACCTGCACCACCCTCAGCTCTAATAAGAGTGTCAAGTAAGATGTGATTTACTTCACCAAATAAACCAACAGTGTTTTCAGTAGCGATTTCCCATTTGTCGACAGTAATAATTAAGTCATCAATTGGTGTTAATACAATACCAATATTAGTATTAGTAGCTTCTTCTGCTTCAAGGTCATCATTACCTTGTGCAACTCTTTGAATTGAGTAACTATCGCCAAGCTCACCGTTAGCTTTTGTATAAAGAAAATCTTGAAGACTATTATTTCTTACAACCATTCCTTCATTAACAGTTATTAAATTAGGAGCTCTGTGAGATGTAGATTTGGAACCTCTAACTTTTAGCCAATCAGTAGGCGTATAACCTACTGCTAATTTTCCTACAACATTGCTTCCATAATCGTCCGCATTTTCACCTCTTATAGCTAATTGAGACTCAACATTGTTAGCCAAGGGAATCTGCATTTCTACAAATAGTGATGAAACTGTTCTTTCACCATATGTATCAGGTGACGGACTACTGTTTGAAATATTTGATATGTATGGGAATGTTGCTTGATTTGCTGCTTCAGGAACTGTTGTATATACAATAGTTCCATTAATGTTAGGATCTCTTGCATCGTCCATAGTTTCTTTTCTTATCTCTGCTCCAACAAGCATACCTACATCACCTGCTGGCATTGAGAATACTGATGGATTACTCATTTTGAAATCAACCATATATAGCTCAGTTGTATTATTTCTAAAGATTGTGGTCATAAATGCTTCTTCACCACAATTTAATCCCGCACAGAATGGGTTATATGCATCAGGAGTTGATTTAGCCAAAGCAGCATCTAATAATGTTAAATTTGCTCTACCATGGTTATTCATTTTTGAGGTAGCTTTTGATGCAACTATAGCTGAATCCCAATCCCAATCTCCATATGTTCCTCTAAAACCTTGAACAATTCTCCAGGTTTGACGAGTAGAATCCCAAGATCTTGGAGTTGAGAATCTAAAATATCTAGCCCATAAGTGATCCGCTTCTTTATCAACAAACAAATCTCCACCTGTTGAACCAATTGGACCTCTTTGGAGTTGATTTAACCAATAGTTAGTAGATGGGATTAGTAATGGTTGAGTATTACCACCCTGCTTAGAAGATGATCCTAGACCTAAATTAGTTCCAGCATACAGTACCTTTTCAGATTTTGATTGATAAAAACTTAGTTCAGTATATGCTTCGATTCCATTTTCCAGCTCTCTATTTATAAACATTACGAAATTATGTCTATCTAAAGGGCCTCTTTTATCATATGTTTCACCATAATTAGTTCTATTGTCAGATCTTATAGAGCTAGCATCATAGATACACATGTTTGTTAAACCAGGAATAGAATATAAATTTGTTGTTGAAGTGCTTTGACAATAACTATCATCAGGTCTGTACATTGAATGAACGTTTGAACCAGAACCTGTATAGAATTGACCCCACACTGAGCTTGCGCTCTGATTTCTCCATGTAGTGTCATTAAACTGGCCATCTGGATCAGTGCTTGTTGGGTCAGGAAGATATCTTCGTAGATCACCATTGACCCATTTTGGATCTTCAGCTCCTCGTATTTTTTCTCTTACATAACCATCATAATATACTGATACATTAGTACCATCAGAGAAATCTTTACCCCATTGAATACTTACTTTATTATCTTGAGCTTCGAAACTATCGTACCAATTAGTTCTAAGTCTTACAGTTAAGCCTTCGAAGTCATCTTTTAAAACAGTGTTCACAACACCTGCTACAGCATCAGCACCATAAATCGATGCAGCACCATCTCTGAGGATTTCAATTCTTTCTGAACCATAAACCGGAATAAGGTTTGAGTTGACGCTTGAAACTGGAACGTAACTTCCTCCAACCCACTCAGTTGCATAACCTGGAGATTGAACAAGCCTTCTACCATTCAATAACGTTAATGTATTACCAGTACCAATATTTCTTAAATCTAGTGATCCCACGTCACCTCTTGATGCATTATATCCACCACTAAAATCTGTCTGGTTAAAGTTATTACTTCCCATTTCAGCTAGTTCAGCAAAAAGCTCATCTCCAGATTCGACACCAATACCCTCTATGTCCTCTGTAGAAATGACTGTCACTGGAAGAGCGCCAGTAATTTTGGCTCCTTTGATTTGTGAGCCAACAGTAACAACCTCTTCAACATCTGAAGCTGACTCTGAATCCTGAGCAAAAATATTGGTTGATATAACCAATGGAAATACTAATAGTAGTTTTTTAAACATTTTTTAATCCCCTAATAAATATTAAAACTTACAATTAGTATATAGCTGTAAGACTTTTGTTGTCTACCATAAATAATATATTTATATTAAGATATATATAACTTTTAGTTATATATGTTATCAGCAAAACAAATAGAGATTTTTTATGAGGTCTACAAGCAAGGCTCAATGACAGCTGCTGCAGAGGGCTTGCAAATATCACAACCCTCAATAAGTAAAACTTTAGGTGTTATAGAAAAAAAATTAAATTTCAAACTCTTTTTAAGGCAAGGAAAAAAATTAATTCCAACACATGAAGCAGATGATTTATTTGAACATGCATCTATAGTTCATAGTCAGCTAAAAAGCTTCAATGCTATTGCAAATACATATAAGTCAAGATCTGCTGATTTTATCAATATTGGAACTACGCCTTCCTTAGCAGAAAGTATTGTGCCTAAAATTATAAAAAGATATAACAAGATAAATCCTGGTGTGAAATTTAATTTGATAAATCTAAATAGCATTGATTTGATTGAAGATAGGTATAAACCTGATATTGATTTAACAATATGTTTTAATTCTAAAAATCAACCAAGCTCAAGATCAACAATTATAAAAGAAGGAAATCATAGCCTTGTCTCTCCAATAAAATTTAACCTTCCTGACAAAGTATTCTTAAAAGATATTATGCAATATCCATTCGTAGAGGTTACGAACTTGTTATCTTTTTATGAGGAAACCAGCCTTTCAAACTATATTAAAGTTAATGAAATCAATATGAATATCGTTGTAAAAACAGACTCCTATAGCTCTGCATTATCAATCGTGCATGACGGCATTGCTATTTCTATTCTAGACGAAAATAGCCTTTTAAAGGCTGATAGAAAAAAAGTAAAAATCTCAAAGATTTTAGATAAAGATTTCAAATATAGTATTAGTGCTATCAAGAAAGACATTGTTAGGTATGAATGCAATGAATTCTTTAATTATCTTTGTGAAGAAAAGATATAAGAGCATCTAATCTATTTAAAACCTCTTCTTTGTCAAATAGATATAAAGTGGTCCCCAAAGATGGTGAGTTTGTTGAACCAGTTAAAGCTATTCTTATAGGTTGATTAACTTTTGGAATAGGCAAATCATACTCTTCTCTATATTTTTGAAGAAGCGTATCAAGCGATGATTCATTCCAATCCTCTAAATCATTAATTTTATTTCTTAAGTCGCTTAAAACTTTATCTGAATTACCAATAAATTTATCAATAGCTTTCTTATTGTATTCCTCTATATCTTTAAAATAACAAATTAAATTGTTGCAAACCCCTTTTAAAGTATTTGATGAAGACCTCATGGACTCAATTAATAAATCTTTTTTAATATGTTCATTTAGATTTATATCCATATCATTAAGAAATGGATTTATAGTATTAATGAACTCTTCATGAGATAGATTGGCCATATGTTGGGAATTAAGAAAATCTAACTTACTTACATCAAATATTGCACCAGCTTTTTGAACTTCTGTTATATCAAAATCCTTAATTAAATCTTCAAGATAAAAAACTTCTTTATCTCCTCTAGACCAGCCAAGCCTTGCTAAAGTATTTAGAATAGCTGAATCGAGGTACCCCTCATCTTTGTATTCTTCAAGGCTGGTAGCAGCATGTCTTTTTGAAAGTCTTTTTTTATCCGACCCTAATACTAATGGCAAATGTGCATATTCAAGCTCTGGATATCCAAGAGCATTTTGAATATGTATTTGCCTAGGAGTATTACTTATATGATCCTCGCCTCTTATAACTGTAGTAACACCCTGCTCAAAATCATCAACTACATTACATAAATGATAGGTTGGACTTCCATCACTTCTAAGAATAATTAAATCATCAAGCTCTGCATTATTGAAAACAATATCACCACGAACATAATCTTTAACTACTATTTCTCCATCAATAGGTGTCTTAAGTCTAAGGACTGTATCACTTGATTTTTTTAGATTTAAATTCCTACATTTTCCGTCATATTGGGGCTTTTGTCCCTTAGCTTGTTGTTCAGATCTCATTTTTTCGAGCCTCTCAACAGAACAATTACAATAGTATGCCTGTCCAGAATCTATAATTTTTTGAGCGGCAGCCTGGTATATATCTCCTCTTTCAGATTGATTGATAGGTTTTTCATCTGGCGATAGTCCAATAGAATCCAAGCTATCAAGAATATTCTTCTCAAATTCTTTGGTAGATCTTTCTCTATCGGTATCTTCGATACGAACTAAAAATTTTCCAGAATGTTTTTTAGCATATACATAGTTAAACAAAGCTGTTCTCACTCCGCCAATATGCAAGGTGCCTGTGGGACTTGGAGCAAACCTTGTTATGACTTTTTTCAATGTATTTTTCTCCAAATTGTTTCAACAGAATTTCTTTTTTCGATATCTAGAAGCCTAGACTCATGTTCTTTTAGATCACTCTTATTTGCTTCAATAGAAATTAATTCAATGTTCTCTCTTGAGACAGTATTTTTTGAAGAGGTTTTCTGAATATCAGATAGGCTGTTTGAATCAAATTCAAATTTACTTTGTCCACCTGTTAATGACATATAAACATCAGCTAAGATATTTGCATCTAGCAAAGCTCCATGAAATGTTCTGTCATAACCAGAAATGTCAAAACGATTAGCTAAAGCATCCAATGAATTCCTTTGTCCTGGAAATTTATCCTTAGCAAGAGCTAAAGAATCTTCAATTTCACATATCTCTTGAAGCATAGGGTATTTTGATGAAGCTAATTTAAGCTCATTATTTAAAAAGCCCACATCAAAAGCAGCATTATGAATAACTAAAGTAGATCCATCTACAAATTCTAAAAATTCCTCTGCTACCTCTTCAAAATATGGTTTGTCTAAAAGATCTTCATTCATTATTCCATGAACTTTTGATGCTTCTTCATCGATTAATCTAGATGGATTTAAATATGTATGAAAATGTTCCTCAGATTTTTTTCTATCATTCAGCAAGACAGCACCAATTTCAATAATCCGGTGACCTTGTTGAACTTCTAAACCTGTAGTTTCTGTATCTAGAATTATAAATTTGTTAGCCATAATTTTCTTATAGGGTATCTATTCCTTTATTTGCAAGCTGATCAGCTATTTCATTTTGTTCATGACCAGAATGACCTTTAACCCAGGACCATTTTACATCATGCATTTCAACATATTTATCTAACTCAATCCAAAGGTCTTTGTTCTTTACATTTTTTTTTGAAGAGCTTTTCCAATTATTTTTTTTCCAATTATCAATCCAAGAAGTTATGCCTTGCATTACATATTTAGAGTCAGTAGTTAAATGAACTATACATGGCTCTTTTAGCGCTTTTAAACCCTCAATGGCTGCCTTAAGCTCCATTTGATTATTAGTTGTATTAAGCTCTCCACCAAAATACTCTTTTCTAGTTTCTCCATACTCAATGAGCACACCCCAACCCCCAACTCCAGGATTTCCTCTGCAAGCACCATCTGTATAAATATTTACTGTTTTCATCAAATTAACTTAGAATTTGCATATGATTAATATAGAGCCTATTGAAGCATTTAGCGATAATTATATTTGGTTACTTACAACTAATGAAGGGTCAATAGTAATTGATCCAGGTGAAAGTCAGAATTTATTGAAAATTCTTAAAGAAAATGATCTTAATTTAAAAGCCATTCTAATTACCCACCACCACTTTGATCATACTGGTGGTATTAATGAGATTCTTTCAGAAAAATCTATAGATGTGTATGGACCCAATAATAATATTGATTCTATTAATATCAGAGTTAATGATAAATCTAAAATTAAATTACTAGGAATCGAATTTGAAATTATAGAAATCCCAGGACATACGCTTGATCATATTGGTTTCTATTCAGAAAATAATGGTCAACCTATTTTATTTTGTGGCGATACTTTATTTGCCGGAGGTTGCGGAAGAGTTTTCGAGGGTACCTTCGAACAAATGCATGACTCCCTATCAATTTTAAAAAAACTCCCCCTAAACACAAGGATTTATTGTGGTCATGAATATACTGAATCAAATCTTAATTTTGCTAAAAGTGTTGAACCGCTTAATCAAAAAATAATTTCACGATATAATGATGTTATCAAGCTAAGAGAAAAAGGAATACCTACACTCCCAACAACTATAAAACTTGAATTAGATACAAATCCTTTTTTGAGAGTAGGTATAGATGAAATTCAAGAAACAATATCAAAAAAATTTAATACACCCAAAAACGAAAAAGATATATTTAGTGCACTAAGACAATGGAAAGACAATTTTTAACAGCCTCCCTTTTTTTTCTACTTGGGCTTTCAAGTTGCCAGTCTAATCCAACCACATCAAGTAATTACGATGCTATATGCGGTCAAGGTTCTTTAGATGCGGAATGCGTTAACGAGGTTGCTATATCAGTCGAGGAACCAAAACCAGTAGCTAATAACGTATGGGAGCATATGATCATTAACAATAATTATGATCATAATATTAAATTTGATGAAAAAACTATTAACTATATAAATAATCACATAAAAGATGTTGATAAATTTAATGATTTTCTTAATAAATCTTATTATTTTATTTACTATGTAATTCAAGAACTTGAAGCCGCTGATCTTCCTCCAGAATTAGCATTGATACCTTTTGTTGAAAGTAATTATGATCCTTTTTCAATATCCCCTTCTGGAGCAGTTGGTCTTTGGCAGTTTATGCCAAAAACTGGAAGGATGTTTAATCTTGAAAAATCGTGGTGGAGTGAGGACAGGCATGACCCCTATAGATCTACGCATGCAGCTATAGGTTATTTTAAGTACTTATTAAAGAGATTTGATAATGATTTATATCTTGCTTTGGCTGCTTATAATGCTGGGCCAACATACTTAGATAGGCAGATAAATAAGAATAAAAGACGAAACATGGATTATGACTTTTGGTCATTAGATTTAAATAAGCAAGTTACTGAATATATACCAAAATATATTGCCATAAGAGAAATTGTTTTTAACTCAGAAAGGTATGGAGTTGTTTTACCGGATATCCCTGTTGAATCGGTTGTTAAGAGAATTGAGATACCTGGACAGGTTGAAATACTAACTTTAAGCGAATATTTAGAAATACCACCAGAGCTTATTTATAAGCTTAATGCTGGGTACACAAAATGGGCATCTGCTCCTAAAGATAAAAGTATTTTTTATGTTCCAATTGAAAAAACATATCTATTAGATAGTCCAGATAGTCCATTTGATAATGTGAATCAAATTAATTGGATTTCGCATATTGTTGAGCCTGGTGATAGCTTATGGAAACTTGCTAATAAATACGATACTGAGGTAAAAATTATAAAAAAAATTAATTACCTTGAATCTGATTTATTATCATTGAAAGATACTCTTCTGATTCCCCTGAGTAGCACTAAATCGAATAACTTTATTCCCTACGAAATGCACATTGTGTCTGAGGGTGACACACTTTGGAGCATTTCAAATAAATATAATATTGATATTAAAGATATTACTAGAATGAATTCTCTTAATAAAGATTCTATATTGAGATTAGGGCAACAGCTCACAATAGGTAACAAAAATATTCATAGAAATATTGAATCAAAAAAAAGAACTATTCTATATTCAGTGAAGCAAGGTGATAATTTATACAAAATCTCAGATATTTTTGATGTAAGTGTAGAAAGTATCAAGCAGATAAATGAATTTGAAACTTCAGACCTGATGCCAGGGCAAATAATCAAAATAGCTATTAGGGCTTTTTAGTTATCTGTAGTTTTTGGATCAAGAGCATCTCTAAGACCATCACCAAAAAAATTCAAAGCAAATAGAGTAATTGTAAAAGTAATTCCTGGGTAGATTAGTAACCAGCTATATTCTTCCATTGATTCAACACCATCTTTAATTAAGGTTCCCCAACTGCTCATTGGAGGCTGTATACCCAGACCCAAGAAACTTAAGAAACCTTCTAACAGCATTACCTGAGGAATAGTGAGTGTCGCATATACTGCAATAGGCCCTAAGATATTTGGAAATAAATGCTTTCTAAACATTGATAAGTTACTCACCCCCATAGCTTTTGCAGCCATAACGAATTCTTGATTCTTAAGAGTGATAACTTGACCTCTTACAATTCTTGCCATAGTTAACCACTCAACAGCCCCAATTGCACCAAATAAAAGCCATAGATTCCTTCCAAAAATGACCATTAATAAAATGATAAAAATTATAAACGGAAGTCCATAGAGGATATCAACTATTCTCATCATTATTGAATCTACTCTTCCTCCAGAGTAACCTGCAACAATTCCCCATGAGACACCAATAATAAGAGCAACCCCTGTAGCTACAAAACCGACAAGTAATGAGATTCTTGCTCCATAAAGAATCCTGCTTAAAAGATCTCTTCCTAAAACATCAGTTCCCAAAATATGATCAGTTGATGGAGGAGATGCTCCAAGTTCTAAATTTTGAAAAGAGTATGAATATGGGGCAATCCATGGAGCGAGAACAGCGCAAACAATTAAAATCAATAAAATGAAAGCTCCAAACATAGCGGCTTTATTTCTAGATAATCTATATATTGCATCAGACCATAATGTTGAATTTTTACTCATGATATATCTCGTGATCTTGGATTAAGCCACATCGCTGCAAGATCAGACAATAAATTAAAGAAAACTATCATGGCAGAAAAAAATATTGTTGTGCCAAGTATCATTGTGTAATCTCTATTAAAAGCTGCTTCAACATAAAATCTACCAAGTCCTGGAATCTGAAAGATTGTCTCAACAACAAAAGACCCAGCTAGTAAACCAGCTATTGCAGGACCTAAAAATGAAACAACTGGAATTAATCCACCCTGCATAGCATGCTTTATAACAATATTTCTCTCTTTTAAACCTTTGGAACGAGCAGTTCTAATAAAATCTTGGTTTAATACTTCTAACATTCCTCCCCTACTCAATCTCGCTATATATGCTGCGTAAGCAAAACCCAAAGTAATTGAAGGTAAAATTTTATCTCCAGGAAGTTGTCCCCAACCAGAGACAGGAAGCATTTCAAGATTTATACCAAAAATTAATACTAATAACGGTCCCATTAAAAATGTTGGCACACATATACCTATCATTGCTATAGCCATCGGAATGAAGTCGAGATAAGTATTTCGTTTTAAAGCTGCCAAAACTCCTGATGAGATACCAATCAATAAGGCAATTAAAATAGCATAAAAAGCCAATTCAAAAGTTACTGGCAGACCAGTAGCAATCATTTCAGACACTGACCTTCCTGGAAACCTGAAAGATGGACCAAAATCACCTCTTAAGACACCAGACATATAATCAACATATTGTTCCCACTCAGATGCATCTAAGTTGTATGCTTCGTTGAGGTTTTTTAAGACTTGAGGCGAGACTGCTTTATCAGCATCAAATGGCCCACCGGGAGCTAGCTTAATTAAAAAAAAAGTGATACTAGCGACTGCTAACAAAACAGGTATAGCTAAAAATAACCTCTTGATAAAAATATTTAACAAAACCTTAATCTCTTTCTAGGTATATGAACTTAGGATGATGATGGTCAAGTATATTTGGATTCCAATTTTTAACATCAGATGACAATTGATAATTTCTGACATATGTATATAGAGGAATTACTGGCATGTTATCAATTAAAATTCCCTCGGCTTTATTAAGGAGCTTATATCTTTCTTCTTGGTTATTAGTAGAGTTTGCTTGTTGAATAATAGAATCATATTCCATATTTTCCCAGCCAGTTTTATTATTACCTCTATTTGGTCTCATAAGATCAAGGAATGTATTTGGATCTTCATAATCACCAATCCATCCTGCTCTGGATACTTGAAAGTCCCCTACCATTTCTCTACTTAAATATACTTTCCAATCTTGATTTACCAACTCAACTTCTATACCTAGGTTTTGCTGCCACATTTGCTGGATAGCTAAAGCTATTTTTCTATGATCTTCACTTGTATTAAAAAGAATTTCTAATTTTGGTAAGCTGTTTTGAGAATTATAACCAGCTTCATTTAGTAAGTTCTTAGCAAGTTGAGGGTCAAATGGAATGGAAGTAGATGGCTGATAACCATTTGAACCTGGTGGTGTAAATGAGTATGCAGGCATTTGTCCACATTTTGTAACCTTTTCAACTAAAAGCTCCCGATCTATGGCATAAGCTAATGCTTTTCTGACTCTTACATCTTTTAAAGATGGGTCATTGGTGTTTAATCTATAAAAATATGTTCCCATATATGGATCTATTCTTAAATTTGGATTGTTTTCCTCTATGTAAACTGGGCATTTTTGTGACGGAACTGTGTAAGTATTATGTAATTGACCAGCTCTAAACATACGATCCTCGGTCATAACATTTGAAACAGGATAATAATGAATCTGATTCAATCGCACAACTTGTGCATCCCAGTATAAAGGATTTTTTTCAACGACAATTTTATTATTTAACTCCCATGATTGAAGGTTGAATGGCCCGTTACATACAAAATTTCCCGGCCTAGTCCATTTACCATTTCTATCATCAATTTTGCCATATTTTAAAACTGTTTCTTCATGAACAGGCCAAGTACTGTAATGGCTTAAAAGGCCTATAAAGAATGGGGTGGGTGCTTTTAATTTAACTTCAAGAGTATAACTATCAAGAGCTTTAACTCCAACTTTGTTAAAGTCGTCCGTTAGACCGGTATGATAATCCTCAGCTCCAACAAGGTAGTAAAGGCTATCTGGATATTGTGAACCAAGACTTGCAGTCAAAATTCTTTTCCATGACCATACAAAATCTTCTGCGGTTACTGCATCACCATTAGACCATTTACCATTTTTTCTTAATTTAAATATATATGTTTTTCCATCATCGCTTACAGTCCAAGATTCTGCAGCACCAGGAAGGTTTTCACCTCCGTTCGGATTTGAAATAGTAAGCCCCTCGCATAGCGATATCAAGATATGATGTTCTGGAACTCCTGTTACTATATGTGGATCTAGACCTTGTGGCTCTGAACCGTTTCCATAGTGAAAAATTTGTTTTTCAAGTCCATCATCCACTGGGCTTGAACTTGATGAGCACGAAATTAGTATAAATACTGAACAAAAAATAAATAAATATCTCATATTAAAATACCAAATTATTAAAATTAACTCTCGCAGAATCAAATAAATCACTATTTATGACCGATGTTAGATTTTTAGAATTTTTTTCGTTAGCAAAACTTTCATATTCTTTTAATAAATCTGAAATAATATCTTTAGAGGGTTTGTTAAAGTCAACTAAATCAATTAAATATACATCTCCATTTCTGGAGTTGAGTATTTTTGAATTGCCAGATGACATTTCAAAAACTTCAGAGAGGACATCTTGAGGTAATAATGATGAAAATCTTTTTACATCTACAAAACTATCAGTTGAAATAAAATCGTAGGCTTCAATAAAAGACTCAAGTGAATTATCATTTCTAGCAATTTCGAGCTCTCCAATTAAAAGCATTAGTTTTTCATCAGCTTTTTTAGACGAAAGTGCGTTATTAACGTCTTCAATAACATCTTCAATATCCAGTAAAAATGGTGGCTGGACATCTGATAATGAAATTACAACAATTAAATCATCTATATCAATAGAAATTGTCGTGCCAATTTCTGCTTCAGAAGAAAAAAGATATTCATTAATTCTGTAATCTTGGATCTCAAAATTAGAATTATTGACAGTATTACCAGAACTAATGCTGATATCTTTGTTTAGGGCATTTGCTATAGATTCAAATGAATTGTTTGCAAAAATCATATCATCAACAATGTCATATGCATCATTCATCAACGCAAATGATTCACTATCAATAAGATCATTCATAATACTGTCTTTCATTTCATCAAGAGACAAAATATTTTCTTCATTAAGTTCTGTGATTTTTAAAATGTGATATGTGTCTTCCAGTTCTACTATCTCAGAAGTTTCATTCTCATTAAGTCCATCGATTGCCATTGAAAATTCAACAGGAAATACTTCAGCATCAAAGTACTCAAGATCTCCTCCAAGGTCTTTATTGACGATATCATCACTATAAATCTTGGCCAACTCAGAAAAGTCATCACCGCCATCAATTTTTTCTTTAATATCTTGTATTAAGTCTAGTGCATCTTTATTGGAAGCATGATTTTCTTTTTCAATCATAATATGGGCAAATCTTATTTGTGTTCTATTTTTTGATTCGTTCAAATATTCTTGGTAGCTCTGTTCAATGTATCCATCTGGGACATTGACAAGCGATCTATAATCTTCAGAAGATAAGATAAAATAATTAAAAGACCTTTCTTCATCAGAAAAAAACATTGGATTATTATTTTCATAGAAAGATTTTATTTCATCATCTGTATTAACGATCTGATTTTCTAATTTATTAAAATCTACTTTAATAAATTCAATATTGGCTGACTGTTCTAATAAATAAGCAAGATCCTCTATCTCTTTCTCAGTAATAAAGCCGATGGATGTTATTGCCCCTGTAAAAGTCTCAGTGCTTAGCATATCGGTCATTAAATCAATATAAGAATCTTTTGTATGCCCAGCAGCATTTACCTGGGCGCCATAAATATCTTCATCAAATACACCATCTATTTGAAAAGCTGGATTTCTTATAATTGCCATTTTTGCTTGTTTCTTTGTTTCCGCATTTAAAAGTCCTAAACTTTTGGATTGAGACAAAAGTACTTTCTGTGAAATTACTTCTTGTTTTATTGCATCCAGCTGCATATTTTCATCTAGTTCATTAAAATTAAAGTCATCGCCATATATATTTTTAAATTTTTGATTTGCGATATTTGAAGCAATTTGAAAATCAGCTTCTGTTATTTTTTCTCCATTTACAGACCCTAAATTATTTTCAAATGTTGTTCCAAGAGAAGATGTTCCAAGAAAAACAAATGGCAATGCGCATGCAGCAATTACTATAAATAATCTTGGTCCTGTTAAAAAATTTCTTAGTGATTCCATCATAGTGGTGACATTATAAATAAAAAAAGGGTGCGGAAGCACCCTTTTTTAAAGTTAATAAAACTTAGCCGTTCTTGACCTTATCTTTTAGGCCTTTACCAGCTTTAAAACCTGGAACTTTTGAGGCAGCAATATGCATTGATGCGCCAGTTTGAGGATTTCTACCCTCTCTAGCAGCTCTGTGCCTTACTGAAAATGTTCCAAAACCTACTAGTGATACAGAATCACCTTTACCTAAAGCATCTCCAATTCCACCTAGAACTGCATCAACTGCTCTTCCAGCTGAAGCTTTAGAAATATCTGCGTCACCTGCGACCGCATCAATCAAATCTGATTTATTCATATTAAATACTCCTCTGTATAAATTTATTTATATAAATACTCCTCTATGAAAAGCTTTTTATCCCTAAAAGTCAAGTAAATAAAGGGTTTTAATGGGCTTGCTTATTTTCAGCTTTTGTCTTTCTAGCTCTTTGAGTTTTGGTTTTACCACTAGATGAAGATTTATTTATTGGAGTTGGTTCTTTTACCAAAGCATGAGAAATAACATCATCAACCCACTCAACCGGAATTATATTAAGTGACTTAAGAATTTGTTCAGGTATTTCCTGAAGGTCAGGCTCATTCTCTTTAGGAATAATGACGTTCTTAATTCCACCTCGTTTAGCTGCCAATAGTTTTTCCTTCAATCCACCAATTTTAAGTATCTGTCCTCTTAAAGTAATTTCACCAGTCATTGCTGTATCTGATTTAACTGGTATTCCTGTGAAGATTGATATTAATGATATTGCCATTGCACCTCCAGCACTTGGCCCATCTTTGGGTGTGGCGCCTTCTGGTACATGAATATGTACATCATATTTTTCATAAAAGTTAGGTTTTATGCCCAGTGAATCTGCTCTTGATCTAACTACTGTAAACGCAGCCTGAATTGATTCCTGCATTACATCTCCTAATGAACCAGTCTTAATGATCCTACCCTTTCCATCGATATGAGAAGCCTCTATGGTTAATAACTCACCACCAACTTCAGTCCATGCAAGTCCTGTTACTTGCCCAACTGCATTATCTTTTTCAGCAATACCATATTTAAACTTCTTAACACCTGAAAATTTTTCAAGATTCTTGTTTGTTATTGATGTAGGCTTGTCAATATTCTTTTTTGTTAGAAGACGTTCTTTTACAACTTTTCTTAAAATCTTAGCTATCTGCCTTTCAAGCCCTCTAACTCCAGCCTCTCTTGTGTAATATCTGATTAAAGAGAGAATAACTTCTTTATTTAAATTTATTTCTTTATCTTTAAGGCCATTTCTTTCCATTTGTTTTGGTAGCAAGTATTTAGAAGCAATGTTGATTTTTTCATCCTCAATATATCCAGGTATTCTAATTATTTCCATTCTATCTAAGAGAGGGGTTGGAATATTTAAGCTATTTGCAGTGCAAACAAACATGACTTCAGATAAATCATAATCTACCTCAAGATAATGATCACTAAATGTATTATTTTGCTCTGGATCTAATACTTCAAGAAGCGCAGAAGCAGGATCGCCTCTGTGATCCATTCCAATCTTATCAATTTCATCCAATAAAAATAAAGGATTTTTAACGCCTACTTTAGATAGTTTTTGAATTATTTTTCCTGGCATTGAACCTATGTATGTTCTTCTATGTCCTCTGATTTCAGATTCGTCTCTTACTCCACCCAATGACATTCTTACAAATTTTCTATTTGTTGCTCTCGCGATGGATTCACCAAGAGAGGTTTTACCAACCCCAGGAGGACCGACAAGACACAAAACAGGAGCTTTCATTGATTTAACCCTTTTTTGTACAGCAAGATATTCGATGATTCTTTCTTTGACCTCTTCAAGACCGTAATGATCTTCTTCTAAAATATCCAAAGAAGCCTGAATATCAGTTTTTACCTTAGATTTTTTCTTCCAAGGAACTTCAACCAAACAATCTAGGTAAGATCTTACAACTGAAGCCTCAGCAGATGATGGTGACATGTGCTTAAACTTAGCTAATTCACTTTTTGCTTTCTTTAAAGCATCTTTAGGCATACCTACTGTATTAATTTTTTCTTCAAGTGCATCAAGCTCATCACCCTCTTCACCTATTTCTCCAAGCTCCTTTTGTGCAGCCTTTATTTGTTCATTCAAATAGTATTCTCTTTGAGATTTTTCCATCTGTTTTTTAACACGTTCTCTTATTTTCTTTTCAACATCAACTACATCTAACTGAGATTCAATAAACATTAAAACTTTTTCAGACCTTTCTTTAAGATCAGCTATAGCTAGGATTTCTTGCTTTCTAGAAGTTTCTATTGGCAAATGTCCCGTAATAGTATCAATAAGCTTTGAGAGATCATCCAACGAGTCAACAGTAGAAACTATTTCAGGGGGAATTCTTTTAGTTATACCAATATAATCTTCAAATTTAGCTTTTATAAATCTAACTAAATTAGATGCATCTGCTTCTTTTAGTGGCACGTCGTCAATAGAACTTACTCTTGCTAAGTCATAGCCTTTTTTTTCAATGAATTTATTTATAGAGCATCTTTTATGACCTTCAACAAGAACCTTCATGGTTCCATCTGGTAATTTAATTAACTGCAATAAGTTACTAATAGATGCATTTTTGTATACATCCTTAAACTCAGGATTGTCAATTGCAGGATCAGTTTGACAAACTAACACAAGTTTTTTATTTGAAGACATAGCTACATTCAATGCTTCGATGGACTTAGGTCGGCCAACAAATAAGGTTGTTACAATTCCAGGAAAGACAACAACATCTCTCAAAGGAATTACAGGTAGATCTGATTTTATTTCGTTCATATACCCAATATAGGGATAGATAATAAAATATCAATTAGCAGATGATTTTTTTGGAGCAGTTTTTAAAAGCTTAATTGGTTCTGTTTTGGAAACGACTGTGTTCTCATCAATTATAACTTTTTCAAGATCTTCATTAGGAAGCTCAAACATGGTTTCCATAAGTATATCCTCCATGATTGATCTAAGACCTCTTGCACCGGTTTTTCTTTTAATTGCTTGTTTGGCAATTTCAAGAAGCGCTTCGTCTCTGAATGTTAATTCAACATTATCAATTTCAAATAAATGTTTATATTGGTTTACCAAAGCATTTTTTGGTTCTTTCAAAATTCTAACAAGTGCATTTTCATCTAGCTCATGTAAATTTGATATTACTGGAAGTCTTCCAACAAACTCAGGAATCAATCCATATTTAACTAAATCTTCAGGTTCTAAATTATCAATATCTGATGAAATTGATTGAACATTTGAGGCTGTATTCACATCAGCTCCAAAACCAATTCCAATATTGTTAGTTCTTTGATCAATAACTTTATCTAAACCAGAAAAAGCTCCGCCACAGATAAATAATATATTTGAAGTATCTATCTGGATAAATTCTTGTTGAGGATGCTTTCTACCACCTTGAGGAGGAATTGAAGCTACAGTTCCTTCAATTAGCTTGAGGAGTGCTTGCTGAACTCCTTCTCCAGAAACATCTCTTGTAATAGATGGGTTATCAGATTTTCTTGCAATTTTATCAATCTCATCAATGTAAACTATACCTAATTGTGCCCTTTCAGGATCGTAGTCAGATTTTTGTAAAAGCTTTTGTATTATGTTTTCAACATCTTCACCCACGTAGCCAGCTTCTGTAAGGGTAGTAGCATCAGCAATTGTAAACGGAACATTTAAAATTTTTGCTAGAGTTTGGGCTAATAAAGTCTTGCCACTACCTGTAGGCCCTAATAGCAATACATTACTTTTTTGAAGTTCAACTGCATCTTTTAGGTCATTTTTCTTTAACCTCTTATAATGATTATAAACAGCAACAGAGAGAACTTTTTTAGCCTTCTCTTGACCTATTACATACTCATCAAGCTTATTAAAAATTTCTAAAGGAGATGGGAGTTCTTCTAAAGAAGTATCCTCCTCACTTTTAATTTCTTCTTCGATAATGTCATTACATAGATCTACACATTCATTGCAAATATATACACTCGGGCCAGCTATAAGTTTTTTTACATCATCCTGGCTTTTACCACAAAATGAACAACTTAATTTATCTGATGATGCCTTACTTACCATTCTTTGAATCTCTTTGTTCTAAAATATTATCTACAATGCCATATTTAACTGCTGCAGGTGCGTCTAGGAAATTATCTCTATCTGTATCTTTTTCTATTTTCTTTATCGATTGACCTGTATGTTTGGCAAGTATATCGTTCACAACTTTTTTCATGTGCAAAATTTCTTTTGCATGAATTTCAAAATCAGATGCCTGACCTTGAAAACCACCTAATGGTTGATGAATCATAATTCTTGAATTTGGCAAAGCATATCTTTTACCTTTATCTCCTCCAGCAAGAAGTATTGCACCCATGCTTGCAGCTTGACCAATACACAGCGTTGAAATAGAAGGCGCAACAAATTGCATGGTGTCATATATAGCTAAACCCGATGAAATACTCCCTCCAGGTGAATTTATATAAATTGATATATCCTTCTCTGGATTTTCAGATTCTAAAAACAATAACTGAGCAACTACTAAGTTAGACATATAATCGTCAACAGGACCTGATAAAAAAATAACGCGTTCTTTGAGAAGTCTGGAATATATGTCAAACGACCTTTCACCTCGAGGAGTTTGCTCGATCACCATTGGTATTAATGCTGACTCTATTTCATTCATATACATCTATTTATTTGCTAGTTCTGAAAATTCTATCACCTTATCCTTAGATTTAAGTGCATTTTCTAAATTTTCAATCAATTGTTGTTCTAATGCAATCATTCTGAATTGTTCTAATTGTTGCGGCTGACCCTTAACCCATTTTTTAAACTGATCAGGGTCTTTGTATTTTTGTGATTCTTTGTCAATAAAAGTATCAAGCATTACTGCATCTGCAGTTAATTCAAAATGATTAACTAGTTCTGCAAATAATAAATCAAGCTTTACTCTTTTTTCAGCATTTTCCATGAATGTATCAATTGGGAATAAATCATCGCCTGCCTGATCTTCCATTTGCCCAATTCTCATTAATGCATCCTTCCTCATTAGTTCTGCTTGTTCTTTAACAGTTACATTTGGAACCTTAAATGAGTTTGTTTTTAATAATGTTTCATAAATTGATTCTTTTGTTAAATCTTTTTCTTGGGCTTCAACTTCTTTTTCCATTCTTTTTGAAATTTCTTCTCTAAATGCATTTTCATCTTTTACATCCATTTCTAGTTTTTCAAATAAATCTTTATTTATTTTTGCTTCATGCAGCTCTTGTATCTGTTTTAATGTAATTTTAAATTCAGCCTCAACACCTGCTAAATCTTTCTTAAAATAATCCTCTGGGAATGTAGCTTTTAATGAAAATTCAGACGGCTCTTTATCTAAGATAGCATCCTCAAATCCAGGAATCATTGAGTTACTTCCAAGGACTAGCTTAAAGTCTTTGGCTGAATTACCTTCAAATTCTTCGTTATTGATACTTCCAACAAAATCAATAATTACCTGATCGTCTTTTTTCGATTTTCTTGTTACATCTTTCCATTCACCATATCTTTTCAAAATATCTGCAATGGCTAAATCTATATCACTATCTGTAATAGAAATTGATACTTTTTCATAACTTGTCCACCTACTTAACTTAGCTTTAATTTCAGGAAAAACTTCAAAAGTTGCTGAGTAAGTTATTGGTTTTTTAGGATCTTCGCTTTCTAGGTTAACTGTTGGAGCAGAAGCTGGTCGAATTTTATTCTCTGAAAGCGCTTGAGGGTATGAACTTTGAATAAGGTCATTAACAACATCTGCATGAATTGACTGGCCATATCTTTGCTCAAGAACATCATTAGGAACTTTACCTTTCCTAAAACCATCCAGTTTAGCTTTACCTTTAATATTATTAAGCTTTGTTTGAAATTTAGAATTGTAGTCTTCAACTGGAATTGAAACTGTAAGCTTTCTTTCTAAATCTTTTAGTTTTTTTAATTTACTAGTCATATTTTATCCAATATATTGGGGCGAGCGATGGGGTTCGAACCCACGGCCTCCGGAGCCACAATCCAGCGCTCTAACCAACTGAGCTACGCCCGCCACGAAACGAGCTATTATAGATTAAAAAATACAATTATTAATTTTTTTATTATGTTAATTAAAAGATATACAATGGCCTTATCATTTATTATGGGGAGATAATTAATGACTAATTTTTTAGACGATACCAACAAGTATGTTCATAAAGCATTAAAGTTTTCTGGGCTATCTGAAGATTTATCAAACAAAATTATAATTTGTAATTCTACATATATCGTTCGATTCGGAGTAAGACTAAGAGGAAAAATATTTACATTTGAAGGATGGCGCTCCGTCCATTCTGAGCATATGGAACCAACAAAAGGAGGAATAAGGTTTGATTTAAATACAAATTCTGAGGAGGTGGAGGCACTTGCAGCATTAATGTCTTATAAGTGTGCCATCATTAATGTTCCTTTTGGTGGTTCAAAGGGAGGTCTTAAAATTAATCCAGCAGACTGGGAAAAAAGAGAACTTGAAAAAATTACAAGAAGATTTGCCCAAGAGCTTATTAAAAGAGATTTAATTAGCCCATCAATGAACGTCCCTGCTCCCGACATAGGATCGTCGTCTAGAGAAATGGCATGGATTGCAGATGAATATAGAAGAATTCATCCAAGCGATATAAATGGTGCTGCATGTGTCACAGGAAAACCACCAAACAAAAATGGCCTACCTGGAAGAGAAGAGGCTACCGGAAGAGGTGTTCAGTTCATTGTAAGAGAATTTTTTAAAAATCCTGATCTTCTTAGAAAAGTAAAACTTGATGAGAATTTATCAACTAAATCAATGATAGTTCAAGGTATTGGAAATGTAGGTTATCACCTCTCAAAGTTCCTTACACAAGATGACCAAGTAAATTTAATTGGCATTTCGGAATATAACGGAGGGATATATAACGAAGATGGTATTGATGTTGAGCATGCAAAAAAGTATTTTACAAAACATAAGTCATTTAATAATTACCCTAAAGCAACTTTCATTAAAGACTCTTCACTTTTACTAAAGAGAAAATGTGATATTTTGATACCTGCTGCGCGTGAAAATGTTATTACAGAAAGAAATGCTGAAAATATATCTGCAAAATTAATAGTTGAGGCTGCTAATGGACCAATTAGTTATAAAGGCAATCAAATACTTAACAGAAAAAAAATCTTCGTGATACCAGACATCCTTGCTAATGGAGGTGGTGTTGCTGTTAGTTATTTTGAATGGGTTAAAAATATTAGACATATTAGATTTGGTCGATTAGAAAAAAGAAGGAATCAATTTCAGTTAAATACTTTAATTGAAGCTATTGAGCAAATGACAGGTAAATCTATGCCAATAAAATATAAAGAAAATTTTCTTAAAGGTATTGAAGAGATTGATCTAGTAAGATCTGGTTTGGATGACATGATGATTGATGGTTTTCAAGAGGTTAAAAAAGCATATATTTCAAATGATAAAATTAATGACTTTAGAACAGCTGCATATCTAGTAGCGATAGAAAAAATAGCAATGGCATATGACTCTATAGGTTTGTAGGAAAAAATATCGCTGTATTATTTTTTTTCCAAACTTCATGACTAACCATAATTTCTTCTAATATTGAACTCTTAAGAAAATTATCTAGCCATTTTTGAACTTTTGGGAATTCAATGTGATTATCAAACCATTCAGGATTGGCAATTCTAAACTGTCTTATAAATGGGAGAATGCATATATCAATCTTATTTAAGTGATCGGTATAAAAAAAAATTTTGTTACTAATTTTATTTTCCATAGTTTTTAAAATTTCTACACAGGACTCTCTATGTAAAATTTCATCGACATCTTCATATCTCGTAGCATATTTATATCTGTCTAAATGAAATTTAAATTTTTCATCAAACAACTTAATTGCATCTTCTGTGAACAACTCTTGGTCGCTGTTAAGAGTTTCTGTAAATATATTTTTTTTCTTTTTTATGCACCACTCAATTATCTCGATACTTTCATCAATAACGTTTCCATCATCCAATATAAGCACTGGTACTGTTCCCTTTGGAGAAATTTCCAACATAGATTGAGGTTTATCTCTTAGGCTTACCTCTCTAAGTTCTACAACTGTATTTGATAAATATAATGCCATTCTTGCTCTCATTGCATATGGGCATCTTTTAAATGAATAAAGTATTGGCATATTAAGCTTTGTGATTTTGAACTTCCTCTTTAGGGCCTATATGTTTTTGATTTCTTTCCTTTGCTAAATCAACTTGCTTTTGTCTGCTCATATATCTTGCTTTCTGCTCTTCAGTAGTTTTATCAAAACAAGCTGGGCAAGATACTCCTTTTATGAATTCCTTTGATAATTTATCAACATCAGTTATAGGCATCCTACAACCATGACACATATCATATGAACCCTCTGAAAGATCTTGTTTAACTGCTACTCTGTCATCAAATACAAAACATTCACCATCATATAAAGATTCATTTTTATTAATTTTCTCAAAATAATTTAATATACCCCCTTTAAGATGATGCACATTCTTGAATCCATCTTTTATCATCATTGAGGATGCTTTTTCGCATCTAATGCCACCTGTACAAAACATTGCCACTTTTTTATTTTGTTTATCTTCTTCAGTAAAATTTTGATTTTTGACCCATTTTGGAAATTCTCTAAACTTGACAGTGTTAGGGTTAATAGAGTTTTTAAATGTTCCAATTGAATATTCATAATTGTTTCTTGTGTCTATCAAAATAGTATCTTTGTCTTGAATTAAATCGTTCCAGTCTTTTGGATCAACATATTCCCCTACGACTTCATTTGGATTGATGGTCTTATCACCAATAGTAACAATTTCGTTTTTTAACTTAATTTTTAGTCTTACAAAAGGATTAATATTTGCATAAGAAAATTTAATATCTATATCATTAAAACCCTGTATCGATTTGATAAAATCTAATGCATTTTTTAAATTATCATCTTGTCCGGATATAGTTCCATTTATACCCTCATTGCCAACTAAAATGGTTCCATAAATCTTAAGCTGTTTAAGTTTTTTTCTAATAAAAGTTTGAAGATTGTTTGGGTCTTCAATGGAGGAGAATTTATAAAGTGCAGCTACAGTGTACATGACATAATTTTACTACAAGAAGATGGCGCGCCTGAAGAGATTCGAACTCCTGACCCACTGCTTAGAAGGCAGTTGCTCTATCCAGCTGAGCTACAGGCGCGTGGTCGGGGTAGTAAGATTCGAACTTACGACCACTCGCTCCCAAAGCGAGTGCGCTACCAGACTGCGCTATACCCCGAGGTTGCAAATATTAAAGTTTATCTAAAAAATAAGCAATCATCATATGAATAAATATTCATAAATGCGATAATAATTTTATGACAGCGAAAATTTTAGATGGAAAAAAATTAGCTTCTCAAAGCGAAGAAGAGATTAAAACAGAGGTTTCTGAGCTTGTATCAAAAGGCATAAATCCGACTTTAGCCACTATTCTTGTTGGCAATGATCCGGCTTCAGAAACATATGTTCGAATGAAAAGAAATACATGTAAAAAAGTTGGAATGGAATCAATAGCTGTTGAGCTTCCAGAATCTACAACTACAGATGATTTATTAGCTACTATTAATGATTTAAATAACAATCCAAATGTCCATGGAATTTTATTGCAACACCCTGTTCCATCCCAAATTGATGAAAGAAAATGTTTTGATGCAATTGATATTGAAAAAGACGTCGACGGAGTAACTTGTTTAGGCTTTGGAAATATGTCAATGGGCATTGATGCATACGGCTCATGCACGCCTGCTGGAATTATAAGATTAATAAAACATTATGAACTTGAGGTTCAAGGTTTAAATGCTGTTGTTGTAGGAAGAAGTCCTATCTTGGGAAAGCCAATGGCTATGATGCTACTAAATTTAAATGCAACTGTAACTATATGTCATTCAAGAACCCAAAATATTGAAACCATTATTAAAAATGCAGACCTTATTGTTGGAGCAGTAGGAATACCTAAATTTATTAAAACTGATTGGATTAAGCATGGTGCTATTGTTATAGATGCAGGTTTTCATCCTGAAAAGTGTGGTGATATTGATTTAGAAAGAATGGATGAGATATCCTCTGCTTATACTCCAGTTCCTGGTGGAGTTGGTCCAATGACAATTAACACATTAATACTGCACACCATGCAATCTGCAAAAAAATTATTGACTAATTAGTTACTCTTTAACTTCTTCTGTTTTTTCAGAAGTATCTGTGTCTAGTTCCCCTTCTATAACCTCGCCTTCATCTTCATTACTAACATCATCACTTTCATTTTCTTTGAAAGGAAATGGTTTATCTTCAGTTTGAAATAATAAAAATGCTAGAGAATCATGGAAAAACTCTAAAAGATGGGAGTTAAAATTTGCTATTGATGTATTTGGTTTTGAGGTAAATAAATAAAATAAAAATTGAACTATAGCCAACCCAATGCATATAGTAATAACAAAATTAATTACAAAGCCATAAAGAATCATGAACAAGAATCTTATCCACTTGCTTCCTTTTAATATCTCTTCCTTATCTATTTCTATTTGAGTCATAATTTTTATCCTAGTAAGTAAATTCTACATCAACTTCATGTGGATTATTCACAAGATCGTCAATAAATGTTTTAGATGATGCGTTATTAAAAACAATATTATATAAAGAATCTACTAAGGGCATGCTTATATTCAAGCTAGCAGACTCTGTTTTTATAACCTCTAGCGTTCTTATTCCTTCAGCAACTTGGCCAACTTTTAATTTTGCTTCATCCAGCTTTAAGCCATTTCCCAAATGCATACCAAGTTGAAAATTTCTAGATAAATTAGAGGTACAGGTTGCTACCAAATCACCCATCCCAGCGAGTCCAAGAAAAGTTATAGGATTAGCTCCCTTTGCTACTGCAAATCTGCTCATTTCAGCCATGCTTCTTGTAAGAATCAATCCAACAGCATTTTCACCAACTTTCAAAGATTCAGCAATACCACAAATGATTGCATATATATTTTTAAGTGCTCCTGCTAGCTCAACGCCTTGAATGTCATCTGAGGAATATATCTTAAATGTATCTGATGAGAGTGTTTCTTTTACATCATTAATTAATAATTCATCACTACTTGCTATTACTGTTCCAGTTACTTTCTCTTCAGCTATCTCTTTAGCAAGATTTGGTCCACTTAATACCCCAACACTATTCTTTGAAGAATTTATATTTATTTTAATAATGTCGGACATTGATCTAAATGGATCTAATTTAATTCCTTTGGTGCAAGAAATGATATGGGCTCCCTCTTCTACTAGAGGTGCAATTCTCTTTACTATGTTTTCAAATATTAGACTTGGTGTTGCTATCAGGACTATATTTGAATCCTTAACCACTGACTCTAATTTTTCTGAAGCCTCGATATTAGATGATAACTGGAGCTCAGGATGATATGTAGTATTTGCTCCTTCAGAATTAATTCTTAAAGCCTGATCTGAATCTCTTACCCATAATGAAACATCATAACCATTTGATGCTGCTATATTTGCAAGGACAGTTCCAAAGCTACCACCACCTAAAACTGCAATTTTTTTTGCGCTCATAGCTAAGAAAGATACTTATCTAGCTGCCTCAAATATTTTGATGGGTCTTGAGGTGATCCACCTTCAGCTATGACAGCATAATCATAAAGAAAGTCTACAAATGAATTAAATTGCTTGCCTTTCATATCTTTAAGCTTTTTAACTAATTTGTGTTTCATGTTAATTTCAAAAATTGGATTAGAAGATCCTAGTGTTTGACCAGAGGCTTCAAGTATCTTTCTTAATTGAGCTCCAGGCTCATGCTTAGGCAAAACAATACAGGAAGCAGAATCTTTTAAACGTTTGCTAATTATTACATCTGAGACTTTATCATCTAGATGCTTCTGGATTTTAGAAATAATTTCTTGATCTCCTTCTGAAACTTTTTTTGTCTCTTCTTCATCAGCTATATCTTCTTTGGCTACATTAATAAGCTCTTTACCTTGATACTCCATTAATCCAGCCATAACCCACTCATCAATTCTGTCTGTTAAGAGCAGAACTTCTACTCCTTTAGATTTTAAGCCTTCAATATGTGGTGAATTAGCCGCTGCTTCATATGTATCTGCAACGCAGTAATATATCTTATCCTGGTCATCGCCCATTCGTTCTAAATAATCATCAAGAGTTTGATCACAATCTTTGCTATTTGCATATGTTGAAGCGAATAACAATAAGCTTGCTATCGTATCCTTGTTTTCTCTATCTTCTGCTGGCCCCTCTTTTAAAACTAATCCATATTCGTTCCAAAAGTCCTTATATTTATCAAAAGATTCTTTTTTAAGCGCCTTAAGAGAATCTAACATTCTTTTTGTTACCGCTTTTTTTATGGTATCCACAAGATGATGCTCTTGAAGAATTTCTCGAGAAACATTTAATGGCAAATCATTAGTATCAATAATACCTCTTACAAATCTTAAATATAGTGGTAAAAAATTAGAGGCATCATCCATTATAAATACCCTCTGGATATAAAGTTTTACTCCCCTTGGGGATTCACGGTTCCAAAGATCAAAAGGAGGCTTTGAAGGTATGTATAACAAATTTGTATACTCATTTTTACCTTCAACTTTATTGTGAGCCCAAAGCAAAGGGTCTTCCTGGTCATAAGTAATAAATTTATAGAATTCTTTATACTCTTCATCCTTGATTGATCTTTTAGACTTTAGCCATAAAGCATCAGCATCATTTATTCTTTTTGATTCAGCACCTTCGCCAATTAAATTTAAGGGAAAATTAATATACTGTGAATACTTCTCAAGCAAAAATCTGATTCTCCCTTCTTCAGCAAACTCTTTATTCTCCTCGTTTAAATAGATAACAATATCAGTACCGTTTGAGTTTTTTGTGACTTCAGAAAGTTTATATTTTTCTTCACCAGAGCTTTCCCACATGATAGCTAAGTCAGATTTTTCGAATACAGATTTTGAAATAACTTGAACTTTATCGGCAACCATGAACACTGAATAAAAACCAACACCAAATTGACCAATTAAATTAGAGTCTTTTTTCTTATCACCTGTAATGTTTTCTAGAAAAGATGCTGTACCCGATCTTGCAATTGTTCCAATATTTGAAACTATTTCATCTTCATTCATTCCTATACCATTATCAGAAATAATAATCTTGTTCTCTTCTTTAAGCACTTGAACGTCAATCTTTAGGTCCTTGGTATATTTAGCAATAGATTTATCCTCCACAGATTTGAATCTAAGTTTATCTATCGCATCTGATGCATTAGATACAAGCTCCCTGATAAAAATTTCTTTATTAGAATAAAGTGAATGAATCATCAGCTTTAAAAGCTGCTTTGTTTCTGTCTGAAATGATTTAGTTTTCATTCTTGCCATGTTAATCCTCTCTAATGTTCTTTAAATAATATTTAATAAAGAAAATTCAAGTGTTAATTTGGTTTATAGATATGTGACTCTTACTATTTGAACTACTGAGACTATAAAAATTACAAGTGTGTTAAATACACTTAAATTATGAAAAAACTTAAATAACCTTTCCCAGCCTCTATCTCTAGCAATATTTGTTAGGGGTATGATGACATAACCAATAAACGCAAATGCAACAGCGGTAAGAGCAAAATAAACATCTGAAATTTTAAAGAAAAGATAGCTAATCAATAAGGCTACCAATGCAATTAATAAGATTAATAAATAATATCTTGGGAAGATCTTTCTTAAGAAATTAGATGCATTTTGGTCATCTAAAACTTTAAAGACCACTGGTGCAGTAAGAAGTACTTGAGCAAATATTATGCCTAGAACCAATGAGTAACATAATATTAAAAGACTTAAAATAACTATATTCATAATTAAGTGGCGGTCCGACGGGGAATCGAACCCCGAACGCCGCCGTGACAGGGCGGAATTATAACCGTTTAACTACCGGACCACTTATTAACATTCGAATAATATATTTAAAAAATAATAATTCAACTATTAATTATTGGTGGGTGATGACAGGATCGAACTGCCGACCCTCTCGGTGTAAACGAGATGCTCTACCAAACTGAGCTAATCACCCACGTTGCGTATTATATTGATTAATTCAAAGTATACAAAAGAAATTTTTATTATTTCTTTATTAAGTACTTGAATTCAATTTAGCGCCCACTTTTGTTGCTTCGTATACCTCTTTTAAATTGCCAGTTTTGCAATCATAAATATAACCATATATTTGTATTGAATTTGGCACTAGTGAATGATTCTTTAATTTAAGGACATCATCAACAACACTTTTTTTATTGTCATTAAATGTAAGCCAATCTATTTTATTTTTAGAATCCAGATTAAATTCTTTATCAATATCTGCATTAGTAAATTTTTCCAAACCACAATCAGTGTGGTGAATAACAAACCATTCTTTAGTACCCAATAATTTATAAGATATTAACAACGAGCGAATAGCATCATCACTAGCTCTTCCCCCTGCATTTCTGATCACGTGAGCATCGCCCTCTGATAAGCCTGCAAACTTAGCTGGATCTAGCCTTGCATCCATACAGGTAAGAATTGCAAACTTTTTTATTGGTGCAGCTTGCAAATCCCCTTTTTTATTAAAGTTCTTTGCATACTTTTCATTTGAAAAAATTACTTCTTTTAAGATTTTTGACATATTCAGTACCTTTAAGAATTATTTTACAATGCTTAATCTTGCAAGATATATACCCATAAGTGTTATGAAGACAAATATTATCTGCATCAAATTTAAAATCTCAGAAAAAATAAATGCAGCTAATAAAGTTGCTGTTAAGGGTTGCATTAATAAACCTATTGAGCCATTTGATGCAGAAATCTTTCCAATGCCATAAGTAATTAGGAATTGGCCGCCAAATTGACATAAAAAAGCCATAAGTAGAAGATTAATCCATTCAAAGTTAGTAGCAGGAATATAAGGTCTAGAATCAATCATCATAGGTATTACAGAAAATAAGCAACAAAAGAATGTGGTGTAAAAAATAATGTTTAAAGATGTTTCTTTACCTAACTTTGAGATTATTAATAAATAAATTGCATAAAATATTGCAGCAACCATACATAATAAATCACCAAGAACTTTTCCATTAGCATAATTATTTGAAAAAATTATTAGGCCTATTATCCCAACATAGGTAATTAAAAATGATATCCCAAAGCCTTTGGAGGGAATTTCTTTAAAAACAATGAAGGCCAAAAGAGCAACAAATATTGGTGCAGAATTTACAATGATTGTTGCATTAGCCACGGATGTAATGGTCATGCTGTAATGCCATAAAACTAAGTCAGTTGTAAAAGCTAATGATGCGATCGCTGTATATAGAATGGTCTTTTTATTTTTTACCTTAAAAAATATTTTTTTATTAGCAACATAATTAAAGCCTATTAAAAAAGGAATCGCTAAAAACATTCTCCAAAAAGCGATAGCAGCTGGAGACAAATCACTCCACTTTACAAATATAGGCGCAAAGCCAATTAGGGTCGCCCCTAATGCAAGCATAAGAAAATAATTTGTTCCCTGTAAATTCTTAATCATGAAGTTATACTTTGACTATGCAAAATGACATTGTAGAGCAGAATAAAGAAATTATCTCAGTTGGTGAGTTAAACAGGTCTGCTAAATATCTGCTAGAAGATGCATTTACAAATATCGCTGTAATTGGTGAAATATCAAATATGTCTCGACCTAGCTCGGGTCATATTTATTTCACGCTAAAAGATGAGGATGGTGCTATAGGTTGTGCAATGTGGCGTTCGCAAGCATCTAAGCTAAACTTCCGCCCTGAAGATGGTGATAAATGCATTCTTAAAGGACAGGTGAGCTTATATCCTGCAACAGGTCGTTATCAGCTCATGGTTAAATCTATTGAACAAGCTGGGTCTGGAAATTTAATGCACCAGTTCGAACAATTAAAAAAGAAACTTGATTCAGAAGGATTATTTGACTTGTCAAAGAAATTATCTATTCCTGAGTCACCCAAACATATTGGAGTAATCACCTCATCATCTACAGCAGCATTTCAAGATATTTTGAGCACAATTCAAAGAAGAGCTCCATCTGCCCAAGTTTCTTTAAGTCCAGCTGTTGTTCAAGGAGATACTGCACCAAATACAATTGTTCATGCATTAAATAGGATTCTTAAATTTAATGAAAATAATCAAGACAATCCAATTGATTTAGTGCTTTTATCTAGAGGCGGTGGATCGATTGAGGACCTGTGGTGCTTTAACAATGAAAATCTTGCACGAGAAATAGCATCATTTCCGATCCCAACTATTTCAGGTGTAGGCCATGAAATAGATTTTACAATTTGCGATTTTGTATCAGATATGAGAGCGCCTACCCCAACCGCTTCTGCAGAAATTGCTACAGAGTTTTACTTTAAAGCTATGGATAGAATTAATGAATGGCATACTGATCTTAAAAAAGCATTGATTAACTCATTTAAAACTCAGAAGCAAAAATTAGAGTTTCTTAGAAGTAAAATTAGAAGCCCGTTAGTGATATTAAGAGAACAAAATCAAAGAATTGATAGCTATGAGTTACAGTTAAAGCAGAATATTAAAATTAGCTTCAATCAAAACAAACAAAAATTAAATCTTCTAAATATTAGATTTAAAGAAAAAAGTCCAAGCGCCTACATTCAGGAATTGAATATCAAATTAGGCAATATTAAGAATATGGTACAAAAAGAAATTAAATCTTATTTAAATCGAAATCTTATCTTCGTTCAAGAATATGAGAAAAATCTTGAAATTCTTAATCCATTATCAATACTTGATAGAGGATATTCAATTATTCAAAATCAATCTGGTAAATCAATAAAGTCTAATGATGATGTAAAAATTGGAGAAAACTTAACTGCAAGATTAAATAAAGGATTTATAGATATAGAAGTTAAAAACAAAAAAGATGCATTATAAAGCCTTTCTTCTTCTTACCTTTTTCATTTCATCTGAATTAAAAAGTGAGATAGTTATTGATCCTGGTGAGATGGTTGCAATCAAAATATCGACTTGTCCTGATATAAAAAATAAAGAAATATTTTTTTATACCTTTAATAAGATTGAGTACGCAATAGTTCCTTCACCTTTTTCAAAAAATAGTACGGTTATAAATAGCTACTGTGTTCCAATTAAAATTAATAAAAAAGATTTTGGTGAATCTAGAATTACAATTTTAGACGTTTCTAAAGTTAATCTCAGCGCAGAAGATTCCCAAAGAGCATACAAAGAATCTCAACTGATAAGAGAGTCGTTAAATAGTTATTCAACAAATATCAAACCATCACTTAAATTTATTAGTCCTGTTGATGGAATAATTTCTAGCAGATATGGCAAACAAAGATATATAAACGATCAACCTAGATCTCCTCACTTAGCATTAGATATAGCAGCTGCTGAAGGGACAGAAATAATAGCTCCTGCACCAGGAAAAGTAATACTTGTTGGTGATTTTTTCTATTCTGGAAATTACCTTATTCTAGATCATGGATTTGGATTACTCTCTTCTTATAGTCATATGTCAAAAATTCATGTCCAGAATGGTGACTATTTAAACCAAAGAGATATTATTGGCGAGGTTGGTTCAACTGGAAGAGTTACCGGACCTCATTTGCACTGGTCTGTTTACTTAGAAAAGCAGAGAATAAACCCAGAATCTTTGATCGCTGAAAATTTTTTTGAAAAATTATTTAATTGAAGCAAGAATAGAATTAAGACTATCTTTTGTTTGGGGTCTGAACAAAGACTCAACTACAACACCTTCAGGATTAATAAAAAAAGTAGCTGGGACGGCTGGGGGTGTTTCAATACCCCAAATCTCTCTGGGATGAGATATTAACGATGGAAGTTTTAGGTTAAATCTTTTAGCTACAGGCGCTAAATCTTCAGCATCTAATTCATCAAAATTAAATACATAAACGAGCACATCATTGTTTTCTTTAGCAAATTCAAATAACTCAGGAAGTTCTTTTATACATGGAGCACACCAGTCAGCCCAATAGTTCACTACAACCCACTGACCCTTTAATTTCTCTAATGAGGTATCTTTTCCGTTAAACACATCAATGTCATTTTTTTGACAACCAAATAATATGAAAATGCATAACAAGGGTATAATTTTAAATTTCATGAACCACATAATAGGCTAAATTATCAATATGGAAAATAAGTATTTATTAATTCTTTTTTACTCTGCTGGAGGTTCTGTTAGAAATATTGCACATGCTGTTGCTGATGGAGCAGAGCAAGAAAACTTAAGTGTGAAGATAAGAACAGTCCCTAAGGTCTCATCAGTTACTGAGCAAACTGAAGAAAGTATTCCTAAAAAAGATGAAATATATTGCACTAAAGAAGATTTAATTAATTGTTCAGGGCTTGCTTTAGGTTCTCCAACAAGATTTGGATCAATGGCTTCACCGCTTAAATACTTCCTTGATTCAACTGGAGACTTATGGGCATCAAATGCTTTAGAAGATATTCCAGGAATTGCATTTACTTCTACAGGATCGATGCATGGTGGACAAGAAATAACTCAATTTAACTTGTTAACATATATGCTTCACCATGGAATGATAATCTTAGGCACACCCTACTCTATAAAAGAATTAAGTAAGACAAAATCTGGAGGAAGTCCATATGGCCCCTCTCATGTTGAAAGCTTTAATGAATCTAATAATTTAACTCCAGATGAATACGAAATTGCTAAACAAACTGGTTCAAGAATTGCAAAATTTATCAATAAATTAGATGCTAACTAACTCAAGAATAAGAGCATCAATCAACTTAATATGCAGCTCATTAATACTTTTAAAACTATTTTCATTTTTTAATAAAGACATTACATTTTTCTTTTTTGTTTTTTGGTCGATTCCTTTTGCTATTTTTATGTATATGGGCAACAAGTTATCTATTAAATCTTTTCAAGGTTTTAGTTTCATACTATTGATATATTTTTTATCAGCATCTCTTAGAGTTTTTGGTATAAAGCCTTTGATTAATGATTTATTAGAAATTATATTAATAATTATATTATTTTTGGTTTGTATATTTTCACCCAAGTCAATTAAGAATAATATGTAAAGTAAGCTTTACATTATAATTTTCCTAGATTATTATCTTTCACCTTAATAGGAGATATACATGTCAGAAAAACAATCAATTTGGTCAAAAGCGGACAGCTTTTTAACAACTACAAGAAAAATAATATTCAATTCATTAACTGCTTTGATTTTAGTCATTGTCACATTTTCATTACTAGGCGGTATCGGATCTATGTTCAGTAGTTCTGAAGAAATAGATACAGAAGATAAAGTTCTTTGGTTTAAACCTATAGGTGTTGTAGTTGACTCTGAAGTAAGTAATTCTGGTGATTTTAATTTTAATAGTATTGTTTTAGGCGGAGCAAACGGAGTTGAACAGCATGAACTCCAAGATTTATTAGATGTTTTAAATCATGCAGCAAATGATGACAACCTTGCTGCAGTTTATGTAAATGTTTCTGAATTAGGAATGTATTGGTCTTCGGCTTTTAAAATTGCTGAGGCGCTGAGATCTGTTCGAGATAACGGTAAAAGAGTTATAGCTTATGCAGAACAATATAATAACAACTCATATTTAATAAGTTCTCAGGCCAATGAGGTTCTAATAAATGAGTATGGCCAAGTTTCAGCTTTTGGTTTTTCAAGAAAAAGAGAGTACATGAAAGATTTATATAAAAATCTTAAACTAAATTATAACGTCTTTACTGCAGGTGATTTTAAATCCGGGCCTGAACCATATACTAGAGACTCGATGTCTGAAAATGACAAGCTAGCATGGAACGAATTTGCAAATCCAATGTGGAGCAAAATGACTGACATGATGGAAGATGCTAGAAATCTTGAAGAAGGAACAATACAAAATTATGGAGACAATGCATGGGAATTAAGTACTGAAAATCCAGAAATGGCAGAAGTAGCTCTTGAACTAGGCTTGGTTGATATGGTAGTTACTCGAGAAGAAATAAAGGCATATATGTTTGAAGAATTTCCAAATGAAGATGATGATAAATATGCATTTCCTGACAACATATCAATTTATGACTATCTTGCAAAAATTAAAGAAGATGAGGTAGAAAATACTAGTAAAAATAAAATAGCAGTTGTTAATGTTGAAGGAGCAATTATGACTGGCGAAGCAATGTATGGTGTTGCTGGTTCAGATACCATTGTGGAGAATATTCAATCAGCTACTAAAAATAAATCTGTTAAAGCCCTTGTTTTAAGAGTTAATAGTCCTGGAGGAGATGTTTGGGCAAGTGAATTAATTACTAATGCACTAAATGAATTTAAAGAAACTGGCAGACCCATTGTTGCATCTATGGGAGATATTGCTGCGTCTGGTGGTGTTTGGGTTACTACTCTGTCTGATGAGATATTTGCAGAAAAAGATACTCTTACAGGATCTATTGGTGTTTATGGGATAGTTCCAACTTTAGATGGCATTTATGATTGGGCAGGAATAAAAGTTGATGGCGTTAGCTCTACTAAAGCTGGTGAATGGGATGAAAGATATGCAATGCCTGAGTATGTAAAGGATGGTATTCAAGCTGGAATAGATCATGTGTATGTAAAATTTGTATCTAAAGTTGCTGATAATAGGAATATGGCTTTCGAGGATGTTTTACCAATAGCAGGTGGAAGAATATGGGCAGGATATAAAGCCCTTGAACTTGGCTTGGTAGATAAAATTGGTGGTCTTGATGAAGCCCTAAAATCTGCAGCAGAAAGAGCTGGTATAGAAGATTTTGTTGTCAAGAATTATAAAAAACCAATGGATCCTTTTGATGTTTTTTTAAATGAATTACTTGAAAACATCAATATAGAAATTGATCTCGATCCAAGACTTAAGCTAATTAATTCAAAACTAGAAAAACATCTTAAATTAATTGATCCTGAAAAAAGGAATATATTGATGTATTGCTTTGAGTGCGAAGTTAAATAACTTCTTTAATTAAAGGAATCGTAATTTTTCTTTTCATTTCCATTGAGAGCTGATCTAGGCTCTCAAGGATATGAACTAAATTAGAAATGTTTCTTTGAGAGTAAGTCACTAGGTACCTTGCCTCTTTATCGCCTAAATTTATTGAAGTTAATTTCGAAATATATTTAAGCGCATCAAGTATATCTTTGTCATTAATAGGGTATAGCTCATAGCTTTGAATTTTTCTTATTCTCGATTCAAGGTCTGGTAATGAAAAATTTAAAGATTTTAGATCTTTTGAAGAAGTAAGAATTAATCTAGTCTCTGAAATAAGAGCTTTGTTAATTAAATTAAAAATTGCTTTTTCCCACTCTATTTTGGAAATTACCTCTTCAATGCCATCAATACATATTAAATCGATATTTTCTAAGGATTCAAAAATCTCAACGCCATAATTCATTACCTTTTTAAGAGGAATATATAAAGATAATTTACTCACAGAGCTATAAGAATTACACATTGCCTGAAGAAGAAAAGTTTTCCCAGATTCTTTAGTTCCATATATGAATAAGTCATCTAAGAAATCGCTATCTTTTAGAAGAGAAAGCAGATGAGAGTTTTCTCGGCTAGTAAAGAAGCCCTCTAATGAAGACTTATTTACATTGTTCCATGGAAAAGTAAGTTGTTTGGGTTTATTCATTATGATACTTATTAATATCTAGCAACCAGTTTCTAGAATATACGATTAAGCTTAATAAGGTGACTATGATAATAAATATATCGAGCACTATTAACGAAAGATTAATTTCAAAAATTTGAAAAAATAATATAACTACAATATAGGCGATTTGAAGGCCTGTAGTAATTTTTCCAAGAATATTCGGCAATGGGGTTTCAGACTCCATGAGTGTCATATGAACTGCAGCCCCTAATAAAATAGCAACATCTCTTCCAATAAAAATAATAAATATATAGAGAGGTATGTATGAATTAAGCCATAAGATAAAAATAGTACCCGATAAAAGCAGCTTATCTGCTATTGGGTCTAAGATAGTTCCAAGATAAGTTTGCCACCTCATCTTTCTTGCAAGAAAACCATCAAGCGCATCTGTTAAAGATGCAATCAAAAAATAACCCAGACTGATTATAAAATTACCAATAAAAATATTATTTAAAATAGGATAAACAAGACCAATTCTTATTATGGATAATAAATTTGGAATAAAAATAAAATACTTGCTCATTTTACAAACCTTAAATCTAAACTTTGGTTAGAATTTTCAGCCATAATTTCAAAAAAAGTATTATTTTCAATAGTATTTTTAAAGGTATCAAAGTTACCCATAAGACTAATTTGGTATGAAATAGTATTATTATTTAAATTAAGTATTTCTAAATTTGAGATAGCAATAATTTTAGATAACTTATCTTTTGAAATCTCATACTCCTCATAAGAATTTATACCTTCTATGGTCACATCAAGCAATAGAGTTTTAGAAGTATCAACAATCAAATTTTTATAAATTAATTGAATCTTAGATTCAACATGATCAGTTAAAGCCTTTTTGATATCTTCTAGATAATTCTCTGCAAGAATATCTTCTTTTATATCACCAGAGAAAAACCACTGATTTAAACCCAAATTTGTTAATTTCAAATCAACAAATTCATCAAAATCATATTTTGAAATTAGATGCTCTTTTGGTGATGTCAAGATATCAGTGTTAGATATATATCTTTGATCATCTAGATCTAAAACAGGTAATTCTAGGAATAAACCTCTTTCATTTGATAGTTGGGCTAAAGTTTCTTTGATTAGAGCGTCTATCTCATTGTTTGACTCTTGCGAAACATAGTAAGGCTCATCAGAGCCAGACTCTACATTAATTAAAAAAAATATTACAGGTCGTGAGTAACCCACTATGGGAATTGATAGCTCTTTAAACTTATTTATGACTAATTCTTGATTAAAATTAACTTCCAAATAGCTACTCATATTAATATTCTTAATCGAGTAACTTTGAATAAAATCTTTTCTAGATGAACCAGAGTTTATTATTTTCCAAATGTTTGATGGTGATTTAGAACCACTAATTCTAAAAACTAAGTTATTGAAAGATTTATTTATTGAAGTCTCTATCTTGCTAGAATTTTCAATAGGTACATAAATAGTAAAAAGTTCTTCAAATTCCTTCCCAAAGGAGTGATTAGAAAAGATAATAAGTATTACTAAAAAATGTTTAATAAAGTTGTTATACATTTGACTCACATTGAGTATTCTAAATGACAAAAGAAATTATAGAAAATGATCCATATAAATCAGCTGGTGTTGATATTGATGCCGGAAATGATTTAGTAGACAAAATTAAAAAAGATGTAGCGTCCTCTCACAACAAAAATGTCTTAGGTAATATCGGTGGCTTTGCAGGTATGTATGAGCTTAGCAAAAGTTATAATGAGCCTGTATTGGTTGCTTGCACAGATGGAGTTGGTACAAAGGTTGCTCTAGCCCAAGAATTTAATCAAGTTGATGGTATTGGACAAGACCTTGTAGCAATGTGTGTAAATGATCTTATTGTTTGTGGAGCTAAGCCTCTTTTTTTCTTAGACTACTTTGCTTCATCAAAACTTGAAGTAAATGAAGCATCAAGAATTATTAAAAGTATTGCAGATGCTTGCAAGAATTCTGATTGCGCTCTACTTGGAGGCGAAACTGCTGAAATGCCAGGTCACTACGTTGGTAAAAACTTTGATTTAGCTGGATTTTCAGTAGGGTGTGTTGAAAAAGGTAATATTATCACCGGTGATAGTATAGAAGAAGGCAATGTTCTAATTGGTATTGAATCAAGCGGACCTCATTCAAATGGATTTTCTCTTATCAGAAAAATAATTAAAGAATCGTCCATTAAAGAAAATGATCTAAATAAAATAAAAGAGTTAGCTTTAAAACCAACTCACTTATATCCTAATTTAATTATGCAGCTAATTAATCAATTTAAAATAAATGGGATGGCGCATATTACAGGTGGAGGGTTAACAGAAAATATACCTAGATCATTACCAAAACATTTAGCAGTCGAAATATATTTAGATTCTTGGCAATTGCCTGAAGTTTTTAGATGGCTTCAGGATAATGGGAGTATTACGCAAGATGATATGTTAAGAATTTTTAATTGCGGCATAGGAATGGTACTTATTGTTGCTGAAGATATTTTAGAAAATGTAAAAACAGAGATTAAAAACAATTCTTTTGAATGTTTTGAGATTGGTAAAGTAATAAAAAAAGATAGTGAATCGGTAATTTATTCATAATCTATGAAAAAAATTGTTGTCTTAATTTCTGGAAGTGGCTCTAATCTTCAGGCCATCATAGATAAGTGCAAATCAAAATATATTCATGCAGAAATTGGATGTGTAATTTCAAATAATCCTGAAGCCTATGGCCTAGAAAGAGCAAAGTCTGCTGGTATTAAAACTCTTGTTATCGATCATAAAGAATATCAATCAAGGGATTTATTTGATAATGATCTTTATAAAGTTTTAAAAGATCAAAATGCTGATTTAATAGTTTTAGCTGGCTTCATGAGAATACTTACAGAAAAAATTACAAAAAATTTCTATGGAAAAATAATAAATATTCATCCGTCTCTGCTACCAAAATATCCAGGTCTGAATACTCATCAACAAGTTATAGATAATAAAGATATGACTCATGGCATAACAATTCACTACGTTTCATCTGAGCTTGATGGTGGTCCGATAATTGCCCAAGGAGAAGTTATGACATCAGAAGATGATGATATTGATAATTTAATAGAGAGAATTCATACACTTGAACATGAACTTTATCCTGAAATTATTAAATACATCTGCGATAATCAAATTAATATTTATTCAAATGAAGTTATATTTAAAAATCTATCTATAAAAGGTACGCACATATATAAAAAATATGATATTTAAAAAGCTATTATTAATAATATTTACTATAAATCTGAGCTCTTCAGCCATACCAGAATATAAAGCCAAATATGAATTTGAAAGAGATGACTTTTCTATTATTGGAATTAGAGAGCTAAAAAAATTAAGTAATGATGATTTTATTTTGAAATTTAATGCAAACACGCTATTGATTGTTTCAATGAATTTTGAATCAATCTTTGAAATAAAAGATTCCAAAATAATATCTAAAAATTATGATGTCAAAATAAGGCCTAAGTCGGTTGATAGAGATCAAAAAATCTTTTATGACTATGAGAATTTAAAAATAAATTCTTCTGGAAGAGACTCATGGGTAGCCCCTCTTGATAAGACTTCTTTTTTAACAGATCCACTGAATGCCCAAATCCAAATCAGACTAAATTTGATTAATGGGATGAAAAAGTTTTACGTAAATTTAATTGAGATGGAAACGGGTGAAATCCAAGAAAACTTATATGAATTAGATGGTGAGGAGATTTGCACACTTCAAGGAAAAGATTATGACTGTGTTATCCTCAAAAGATATAGAGAATCGGATGACAGAATCACAACATACTATCTAATTCCAGAACTTGCTTATATGTTTTATAGAGTCATTGATGAAAGTCCGAAAGAGTATCAAAAACTTGAATTAAAAGAATTATTAAGTTTTGGGTAATGTAACTCCCGTTTGACCCTGATATTTCCCACCTCTATCTTTATAACTTACGCTGCACTCTTCATCAGATTCAAAGAACAGCATTTGAGCTACGCCCTCTCCAGCATAAATCTTTGCAGGTAAATTTGTTGTATTAGAGAACTCAAGGGTGACATGCCCCTCCCATTCTGGTTCCAAAGGGGTAACATTAACAATGATTCCACATCTAGCATAAGTTGATTTTCCAAGACAAACAGTTAAAACATTCCTTGGAATCTTAAAATACTCAACTGTTCTTGCTAATGCAAAAGAATTAGGTGGTATAACACAAATGTCTGATTCAATATCGACAAAGCTTTTTTCATCAAAAGATTTAGGGTCAACGATCGCTGAATGAATGTTGGTAAAGACTTTAAATTCATTTGAGCATCTAACATCATAGCCATAACTAGAAACGCCATACGAAATCAACTTTTCGCCATCTTTATCGAGTCTTACCTGGTTCTCTGAAAAAGGTTCAATCATTGATTGAGTCTTGGACATTTCTGTTATCCATTTATCTGATTTAATCGACATTTATTTCAGTTCTCCCTTGAATAGCTCTTGCTATTGTATTTCCATCAACATATTCCAATTCACCTCCAATTGGAATTCCATAAGATATTCTTGATACTTTAATATCCTTGATATGATCTTTAATATATATTGCTGTGGCATCACCTTCAACAGTTGAGCTGGTTGCTAATATAACCTCTTTTATATTTTCAATCTTAATCAGTTTTAAAAAATCATTAATACCCAAGTCTTCAGGACTAATTCCTTCAATTGGTGACAATCTACCTAGTAAAACAAAATACCTTCCCTTAAACCCCCCAGTTGATTCTATTGCTAAGACATCAGATGGATTTTCAACTACGCAAATACTATTCATATCTCTACCAGTATCTGAACATATCTTACAAAGATCATTGGATGTTAGCATTCTGCATCTTGAGCACCTCCCAATCTCATCAATTGCCTTCTCTAGATTTTTAGCTAGAATTCCAGCGCCGTCTTTGTTTTTATCTAATAAATAAAGCGCCATTCTTTGAGCAGATTTTTTTCCCACACCTGGAAGTATCGTTAAAGAATTAATTAAATCATTCAGAAGATCTTGATGCATGTTAGTTCACTGGCTTAATTGATCCATCTTTAATATTACCATCATACTTATCAAGAAACTTCTGAATTGATGGATCTGATAGAACATCTTTCTCTGCCTTAGACTGTCTATCAAATTCAATTTTCTTTTTATGATTTAATGGAGAATTGTTGTTGTCGCCTTGTTTTATTTCAACTTTTATTTCACAACCATAATATTCATTTAATACAGTTTGAAATTCTTTAAAAACATTTTCTGGAATATTATTTTCTTCTTCAGCTTGCACAAGTGTTAGTAGAGATTCTTTAAATGATAAAAACGAAAGATTTCCGAAATAATTTCTAGCGAAAGGACTTAAAGACATTAATTCAAATAGCTCTAGCCAATCACTATTATTTTTTAAATTAAATTTGTCTTTTGAACTAACAGTTTCAGTTTTTTTACTTTCTAAATCTTTCTTTATGTTCTTGGTAGTATTTATATTAGGCGTTTTTAAATTTTTTTTTTCAGTATCGTTTGAGGTATTCTTTTGATCAATTTTGTGGATAGGATTAAATGCTAACATTCTTAAAATACAAACCTCTAAAGCCTCTTTAGGGCTAGGATGAGCATTAAATTTTGAATATGAGTTAATTGCAATTTCATACAGTAGCTGGCAAAACTCATCATCAATATTGGCTGCTAAATTTATAATATCTTGATCTGATGAATTGCTTAAAACTTTTTCTACAGAGGCTTTATGTAAAATTGAAATTAAACTTTTTAATATTACATCATACTCTGGAGATAGCTCTTCTATTTTTGATAATGCTTCATATGCACCCACACCATCTCCATCAATAATGGCATTAACCATAGCTACTAAAAATGAACTATCAATTGTTCCTAGTAATTCCTTAACATTATTTGATTTAAGGACACCGCTACCATGAGCTATTGCTTGATCTAATAATGTTAATGCATCTCTTACTGATCCTGAGGCAGCCTCTGATATTAAATCTACACTCTCCTCATCATAACTAATATTCTCTGATTTTAAGATTTTTTGTAAATGCTTTGATAAAACCGTTCCACCAACTGTTTTTAAGTTCAGCTGTAGACATCTAGATTGAACTGTTTTTGGAAGTTTTTCAGGATTTGTAGTAGCTAAGATAAAAACTACATGCTTTGGTGGTTCTTCAAGGTTTTTCAATAATGCATTAAAACTTTCTGTAGTCAGCATATGTGCCTCATCAAGCAAATATACTTTATATCTTCCATTCGCTGGAGACTGAGGAACTGTCTGAAGTAGTTCTTTCATTGCGTCTATGCCTCTTTGAGACGCTGCGTCCTGTTCATAAAAATCTAATGACCTTCCTAATTTAATTTCTTTACAATTAACACATTCGTTGCATGGGACAGCAACTGGTTTATCTGATGAAGTGCAGTTAAGACATTTAGCAAGAATTCTTCCAAGAGTTGTCTTTCCAACACCTCTAGTGCCTGAAAAAATGAAAGCCTGGTGAATTCTATCTTGATGAATGCTATTAGATAAAGCTTGAATTACGTGATCTTGGCCAACAACCTCTTCAAAGCTTGATGGTCTATATTTTCTAGCTAAAACCTCGTATGACATAGCGATAAATCATAACATGAGCTAGTTAAAAACTGAGTCAATTTCTTGAAAACTAAAGCCTCTATTTTGCAAAAAAACTTTTTGCTTGTTTTGTTCCTTAAAATCTTCACCTATACCCGCTTTAAACTTTTTATTAAAAGCTTTTAAAGCAGCTTCATTCCAGCCACCTTCAGTATCAATAACTTCAGATGCTGTGTTTTCATTTACACCTCTGGAGACTAATTCATATCCAATTTTTTTTGGACCAAAACCTTTTCTTTTTCTTACAGCAACATATGCCTGAGAAAATCGGAAATCATTTAACAGGTTCTTTTCAATAAGGTTGTGTATTACTGAGTTAACTAGCTCTGTGGCATCATATTTTTTTACCAGCTTATCCGATAACTCTTTTTGTGAATGCTCTCTTCTGGATATTATGTCTAATGCTTTATTATAAATAGCTTTGTAAGCATCATCATTCATTTATTCAAAAGGAACTACCCTTGATTTACCATTCCTCTTGATAATTCTTACTCTTTGATTTTTTGTGTAATTGTATGAACTTATTTCCTGGATGATGGAGATCAGCTTTCCTGCATCTGTTTCAATTAGTAATTCAATTCCATCTTTTTTTGTAAGATTTGAGCCTACCTTAGATCCAACTGCCGAGCCAACAAGCCCTCCAACTAAAGATGCAATATCAGATTCAGTTTCAGATTCAGTAACATTTTTTCCTGCGACACCTCCGATAAGAGCTCCAGCTGCAGCCCCAGCCTCTCTATCGCCCTCAATCGTAACAGTTGTTATATCTTTTATAGTTCCAAGAACAACATATTGTTGTTTTTGTGCATCTGAACGTGATACAACGTCTGGAGTATAAGAGTAATTAACACAGCTTACTGCACTTAATAGTAAAAAACATACAACTAGATTTTTATTCATTTATTTGCTCCTGTGATGGCTTGTAATAATTTAAAAGGTCTTCTGCAATTACGTAAAAATTTCTATTTTTATTAAATCCAGAAAGAAGTTTAACTTTGTAGACCTTTTCGTTATATTCAGATTTAATAATTTGAATAACATCACCCTTACTCAATCTTTCAATATCTCTAGAGTCAACTATGGAAAAAGTATCCCAATCTCCAAACTCTCTTGCGTAGTAAGTATGGTATGCATCGCTTGGCATGTGATATAAAACTTTGCTGTCAGATGATAGTCTATTGCTTCTAGCCTCTAGAACCCATTGATCACCTTTATTGAAAACAATCTCTTTGCTTGCCGAAATATCAGATATATTGATTAGTGCAATAAAAATTAATAATTTCTTCATAATTATTAAGACAATATACACTTATTAAAGTTCTATGCAATTAGAAAAAAATACGTAAAAATTATTGAAAAATCTTATATTAGCCTTAAATATTAGTTAAAGGAGATGCCAATTGGGTCTCCAAATATTAACAAGCATGCCTTAGGGGTGCATTATTTTTAGTCGCTAAAAGGAGGACTATTATGATACTTAATTTTACAGATCCATTTTTTACAACTCGTGTATTAGGGTTTGAACCATTGTTTGACAGATTACAGAGGCTTTCTGAGTCATCTGACAGGTCTTCAAGTTATCCCCCATATAATATAAGAAAAGATGGCAATCATTTTGCAATTGAAATAGCTGTTGCGGGTCTTACAAAAAAAGACATTAACATTGAACTAGCTGATGGAGTTTTGTCTGTTAGTTATGATGGGCCAGGTACTGAAGTTGTAAATGATAATAATGAAGTGGTCTACCAAGGGATTGCTCAAAGAGCTTTTAAACAGCAATTTACACTCTCTAATGATGTGGTTGTCCAGGGAGCCGATCTTATTAATGGATTATTGACCATCAATCTTGAAAAGATAATTCCTGATGAAAAAAAACCAAGAACTATTGAGATTAAAACTCCAAAAAGAATCTCAGGATAATAAATAATATTGCAATATAGGGATGCTTCATGCATCCCTATTTTTATTGATTAAGGTAATATAACTTTATGAGCGCCTTTAAGTACTTTATATCGTTACTAATTTTTTCTAGTTTTAGCTATGGAAATCCAGTAGAGACAGGACATGCAAGCGTTTCTTTAGTTAAATTTGATACAAATCTATCTGCACAGAATGAATTTTTTATTGGTATTAAGATGGATATGCAAAAAAACTGGCATACCTATTGGAAGAACCCTGGTGATTCAGGGGGGCCAATAAAAGTTATATGGAATTTACCTGAAAATGTGACCATAGAAGGTCCGTTATGGCCAACTCCAGAGTTATTGCCCTATCCTCCGTTGATGACATATGGGTATAAAGATTTTGTAATTTTTCCCTATAGAGTTTCATATACAGATATTGATAATTTAAGTTTCGTTAAAGCTGATATAGATTTTTTAATATGTGATGATGTTTGTGTACCTGAAAAAGCTAATATCAACACTTCTTTTAATGATCTTCAGCCTAGTGAAAGATTTCAAGAGTGGCTTTTACAAGTACCTGATATCACTTTACCTATTTTAGGAAGTCAAACAAATGAATTTCTTGAAATAAGATTTTCGTACAACGATCAGATAAGAAATATTTACTTTTTCCCAGATAACCAAAATTTAATTTTACATTCTGGCAAACAAATTTTAATAAAAGAAGAGAATAACTGGCTATTAAAAATTCCATTACAATCTGAAGGTTTGAAAATCTCTTCCACTGAAGGATTAATAAAGATTAATGATGAGTCATATCTTATTAAATCAGATGTAACAAAAAGTTCAGGGGAAGAATTAAGCATGTCTATTCTTCAAGCAATTATTTTTGCATTTATTGGAGGCGTTATATTAAATCTAATGCCCTGCGTTTTCCCTATTATTTCCTTAAAAATATTGAGCTTTGTTTCCATGGGAGGAAGTTCTAAGAGCAAAATAAGAACTCACTCTCTTTTCTTCTGCTTAGGGGTAATTATTTCCTTCTTATTAATTGCTATATCACTTTTAGCACTTAAGAGTGCAGGAAATTCAGTTGGATGGGGCTTTCAACTTCAATCGCCTGTGATTGTAGGATTTTTATCAATTTTAATGTTTATTATTGGGCTTATTTTGTTGATGAACATTGATATAGGCACTTCTATGACAAAACTTGGAAAGATTGGTATGAATGACACATCTTATTCCAGTTCTTTTCTTACTGGTATTTTAGCAGTTGTTGTCGCTTCACCATGTACAGCACCATTCATGGGTGCCGCAATTGGATATGCCTTAATTCAACCATCATTTGTAACATTACCAGTATTTATATCACTTGGTACGGGTTTTGCTTTCCCATACTTATTACTATCTTATAAACCAGAACTCATTGAAGCCCTTCCTAGTTCTGGAACATGGATGGTTAAATTGAAAGAATTTTTTGCCTTCCCAATGTTTGCAACAGCATTATGGTTGCTATGGGTATTTAGCATACAAACTTCGACTGATGCACTTATCGAGCTTTTATTAGTTCTATTGTTAATTAGTCTGCTTATGTGGCTTATTGCCAATACTACAAAAAAAATTATAAAAATAATTTTATTATTACTGCTAGGTTCTTTGTTCATAGTTCAACTTAAAAACCTAACTAATGTAAAAGTCGATCTTAATAATAATCAAGAAAATAAAAATGTATTAATTTGGACTAAAGATATAGAAAATGAGCTTAGATCTGAAAGTAAAGCTTACCTTATAAACTATACTGCAGCGTGGTGTATTACTTGCCAGGCTAACGATAAAGTTGCCCTATCTAGACCAAATGTAAAAAAATTTCTAAAGGAAAATAATATTGAATATATTGTTGCTGACTGGACAAATAAAAATAAAGATATCCTAGATGCTCTAAATATGTATGGTCGAAGTGGAGTACCTTTGTATGTTTATTGGAAGCCAGGGATGCAAAAGTCTGAAATTCTTCCTGCTATTCTCTCAGAAACAATTGTTTTAGATGCTCTAAGATAATTAAAAATTAAATAGGTATTTTTTTATAAATCTACAAAAAAATCACTATAATCAATAATATTAATACTTCATTGAGAGAATTTTATGAGTGCTAGTCCTTTTGTACTGTTTGGAAATATTCATATCATTACTATGATGAGCATTCTAGCTGTCTCTATATTTTTGCCATTAATTTATAAAAATAAATCTGATTTACAAAAATCTTTAATGACAAAAATTATTGCCTTTACCTTAATAGCCCATGTTGTTATTTCTCCATATAAAGATTTATTCATACTTGAAAATCCATACAATTGGAGAGAAGTTTTGCCATTTCATATGTGTGATTTTAGTGAGATATTTTTAGCATGGTTCTTATTAGGTGGCCCTAAAATCTTGTATAAATGTGCCTTCTTCTGGGGTATAGGTGGGGCAACTATGGCAATATTAACTCCTGATATTTCCCATCATAATTTAGATTATGCATTTTTTATGATAGGTCATGGAATGATTGTTATTGGAGTAATGTATGCAACTGTTGCTCTCAATAATAGACCCTATGCTAGGGACATACTGACTGTAGCATTTATTACAGCATGCATATTATTACCAATAATCTACATAATAAATTTAATATTAGGTGAGCCGGCGAACTTCTGGTACTTAATGGCAAAGCCTGCTGGTGCAAGTCCAATGGATGCTTTTCCAGAGCCGCCCTTGCATCTGTTAGTATTAATACCTCTTGCTATCGTAATGTTCTTCTTGGTTTACTCTCCATATTTTATAAAAGATCGTTTACAAAAATAGATAACAGTTCTTTGCTATATTCAGGTAAATACGATATAAATTAAGATTAATTTACTGCAAATTTAAAAATGGAAAATTTTATTGAGCTTCTTTCAGAGGTATGGAATAGAGGTTTTTTAGGTATCAACCTAGGAGCAATAATTTCATCCTTAATAGTAATATTAATAGCATTACTTTTTAGAGGATTTATTATTTCAGTAATAATAAATTCTTTGAGTCGTCTTGCAGAAAAAACAGAATCAAAAATCGATGACGAAATCCTTAATGCCTTAAAAAAACCTATTGGCTTGATCCCAATAACGGTGGCATTGTATATATGTACTTTGATATTACCTATTGGTGGCTTAGTCGGCGATATTGCAACCAATATAGTTAAAGCTTTTGTGGTATTTACAATTTTTAGCGCTCTTTCAAATAGTGTAAGACCCATATTTGAAGCATTGTCTACTAGTTCTTGGTTAACTGCTTCAATGCAGATGTGGCTTGAAAGAGCCTCTAGATTCATAGTCTGGGTCATTGGTGTAGCAATAATTTTAGATATTTTTGGTATTAAAATTGGTCCATTGGTTGCAGGTCTTGGTCTTTTCTCAGTTGCAGTAGCATTGGGAGCACAGGATTTCTTCAAAAACTTAATTGCAGGTATTTTGGTTATTGGTGAGCATAGATTTCAGCCAGGAGACAGGATAGAGGTTGAAGGACAGTTACATGGAATAGTTGAAACAATTGGTTTCAGGTCAACAGTCATTAGAACTTTTGATACAGCTCCAATGACTATTCCAAATAAAGACCTTTCTGATGTAAAGCTTATTAATCATGGTGAAATGACCAATAGAAGAATTAATTGGAGAATTAATCTCATTTATTCAACTTCTATTGAACAATTAGAGGCAATAAGATCTGATATAAAAAAATATATTAGAGAAAGTAATGACTTCATAAATAATGATGAAATTGAGCATGTTGTTCGAGTTGTTGAGTTAGGCGCAAGCTCAATAGATGTCATGATAGTAGCTTACTGTGAACCAGTTGGTTTTGTAGATTTTAATCTTATAAAAGAAAATTTAGTTTTCAACATAATGAAAATTGTTAAAACAAATGGCTCTGAATTCGCTTATCCATCATCATCGGTATATGTTGAGAGTATGCCTAAGTAATTAAATTACTATAGAAAAATGAGTGATCAATATCTGCTTTCTATTACCATTATTAGCCTTCTTGGAATGTTTATATGGAGTAAGTTTAGATATGATGCTCTAGCTGCAGGCGCTCTGGTTATACTCATAATTCTTGGAGTAATACCTGCTAACCAGGCTTTTGATGGATTTGCCCACCCCGCGGTTATCACTGTTGCTCTTGTATTAATCATTAGTCAAGGGTTAAAGAATTCTGGTCTAACTGGACTGGTCGGTAAATTAATTGGCGGCAGATCATTTACAAAATTTCAATTTTTAATATGCCTTCTTTTTATTGCAGCGGTTTTATCTTCTTTTATAAACAATATTGGCGCCCTTGCCATTCTCTTACCAATTACTTTAAACATATGTCAAAAAATGAATTGGCATCCTTCAAGATTTTTAATGCCTTTAGCTTTTGCATGTATCTTGGGCGGTATGAATACTACAATTGGCACACCTCCAAATATCATTATTTCTGAATATAAGTCGACTATATCTGATTCAGGGTTTAATTTTTTTGATTTTTCCTATGTTGGCCTCTCAGTAACAATATTAAGTATTCTCTTTATTGCTGTTATTGGTAATAAATTTATTCAGTTAAGGGATGACTCTGCTTCAGGCTCATCATTAATTGATTTAAAAGGATATTTATTCGAAGTAGAAGTAAATGAATCTAGCTCTGCAATTGGCATGACATTATCAGCGTTTAAAAAAGAAGCCGGAGAAGATACTGAGGTAATTGGAATAGTTAATGAAAATGGCGGTGTTAAGAAGGTTAAAAATAATTTAAGAATTAAAGCTGGACAAATTTTAGTTATCAAGACACCCCCTGATGACATATCTTCTATATTAAGTGTTTTTGATTTTTCTATACCTAAGGAACTTCATTCTTTTGATGATGATGATTTAGAAGAAATAGAGGCTATGATTACACCTGGTTCTAGGCTTATAGGTAGAAAATATGATTTCTTCTTAAAATTAGCATATGAAGAATTGAACCTTTTGGGTCTATGGAGAAAAGGCGCTAGATATAGAACAAGACTAACAAGAGAGACTTTTAAAGCTGGAGACGTGTTATTACTTGGTATTAGAGACTTAGATGAAGAAGATGTTACAAATAAAATTAAACATTTAGGTTTAATGCCTTTAATGCAAAGAGAGCTTCAAACAATTCCAAGTAGAAGCCGACTTTTGAAAGGAATTATATTTTTTTTAATATCTATAATTTTAGTTACCTTCAATATACTTCCAACAGCAGCTGCATTCTTATTATGCGTTCTAGGTTTTGCAAGAATTAGAATTATCGATAGCAATTTTTATAGGGAAGTAGATTGGCCTATTATTATTATGTTGGCTGCAATGATTCCAATTGGCACCGCTCTTCAAACCACAGGGTTGAGTGAAGTCATTTCCTCAAATATTTCAAATATTGCAGCAGATATGAGCCTCTTCTGGTTACTCTTTTTAATATTAATAATCACAATGGCTACTACTGATATTATTAACAATGCGGCAACAGCTGTGATTATGGCTCCAATATCTGCTGGCATAGGAATGCAACTTGGTTATGATATTGAACCATTTTTAATGGTTGTTGCAGTTGGTGCTAGTTGTGCTTTTCTGACCCCAATTGGCCATCAATGTAACACTGTTGTTATGGGTCCTGGTAATTATAAATTTACTGATTATTGGAGGCTTGGTTTACCACTAGATATCTTAATTATTGCTGTATCGATTCCAATGATTTTATTTGTTTGGACATAGCTTTATGGAAGATCACTTTAAAAGACCTAATAAATTGACAGGCATGCCATATGAATCAGGATTTGAAGATGAAGACGGAAGATTCTTTGTGAAATATCTTAGTAAACAAGGTAATGACGGCTATTACTTTGAAGAATGGGCAAGAGATGAAGAAACCTATCTAAAGAAAATTAATAAATCTTAATTAGAAATATCCTCAAGATAACAATTACAACTTAAATTTTGTATTGCTGCAATGAAGTCCCCATACCTTGGATAAAACTCTTTTGATTCACCCTCTTTGTCTGTGAATGGTGTAATAACATTGGTCCCAGATTCAATGACGCCATTTTCAATTAACCTTCTTCCAACCTTAATTGCATTATCAACTCCAGCCCATTTTAAGTAACTCATGGGCCCCCACTTCTGGACATCGCCTGAGTCTTGTTGATTATATTTTGTGATTCTTGTGACAATAATGTCATTTTCTCTATCAACAAATGTATATTGACCAAACTTGCCACTAGTATTAAAAATTTTAAAGTCATCCTCATAGGCCGATACCCACCAATGCAAGGAGTATCCTCTGTTAAATCTAGTAAATCTCTCTGTTGTTGTATCCCAGACAACTTGAAATGTTTCATCAACAAAGTTTTTTGAAATGATTTGCTCATCATTCCAGATTCCATTTCTAGCAAACAGTAACCCAAATTTAGAATAGTCTCGTGCTGACATATCTACGCAGCAATATGTCATCACATTACCCTTTTCATCTTTCCATAATTTATAGTCTGTTATTTCAAGCGGTTCTAAGATTCTTTCTTCAAAAAGAATATCAGCTTTCTTTCCAGTTGCTTGATATAAAATATCACCTAAAAGCATTGAATTAACATTGTTATATTCAAACTTTATTCCTGCTTCTTTTTCAACACCTACTTTTTTTGCATAAGCAAGATGATCATCTTGAAAAAACATTTTTTCATGTTCATGACTTGGGAAATCTAGACCGCTAGACATGTCTAATAAATCTCTTATGGTGATTTCTGATCTCTCATCATTGAAATACTCAAGATAATTTAAAACCTTATCATCTAAAGTACCTATTTCACCCCTATCAATTGAGATACCAATTAGTGCAGCATAATAACTTTTTGCCATAGACCACGATGTTCCGTGTGAATCTGAATCATAGCCAGGAGCATATTTTTCTCCAATAATCTTTCCATTCTTGATAACTACAACACCAAGGGTTGAGTTATCCGTAAATGCTATATCAATTAAAGTTTCCACATTTTTTGTTTCAATGCCCTGACTTTCTGCAGAAACAAGCTCCCACGAAGATCCAGGATAATACTTATCAGCTGAATGTATAAAAATAGAAAAAAATAAGAATATTGGTAGATAAAAGATACTAAAAGTTTTGTTTTGCATAAGAAATTCCCCGTTAATTATGATGATATATGCATCTTTAGGATATTCAATATAATTTTCTAAAATATCTTATCATTTTTATTGATATCATATTATAAATATATATAATGATGTTGATTTAACAGTACCTAGGAGTATAAATTGAATACACAAGTAAGAAATGCAACACCTGAAGAAGCAATAGAATGGAGTCAAAACGACTACTTTCTTAGCATGAAGTTTGATCCCTTGGTATTGTTTGTTGTTATACCAGCCATAATACAGATTGTAGTACTAGCTTTCATGCTTGCATCAATGAGTGTTACTGGCATATTTTTTGAATAAAGTAATAAAACTATTAATTGGTGTCGGCTCTAGTGAGCCAACATTCTTACCATCTCCATTAAAAATCTTATTACTTTCTATAATTTTAGGTTTTATCTTTTTATCAATCGTTACAACTTTAATCATTATTACTGGAACAATACTATGAATATAAAAAATTTCTTAATACCTCTAATACTTTCTTTTAACTTATTTACCTATGCCGAAAATTATGAGGTTAAGATGTTAAATCAAGGATCTGAGGGTTACATGGTATTTGAGCCCTCTGTTCTTAAAATAAACAAAGGAGACTCTGTTACATTTGTTGCAACCGATGCAGCACATAACTCTGCATCTATTGAAGGAATGATTCCTCCAGGTGCCTCCACTTGGAACGGCAACCTCAGTCAAGATATCACTGTAACTTTTGATGTTGAGGGTCTATATGGTTATCAATGTACTCCGCATGCAATGATGGCAATGGTCGGCGTTATTGAAGTTGGTGAAAATAAAAACAATCTTGAATCAGTTAAAGCGACTGCGCAAAAAATCAACGCAACCTTTGTAATGAATAAAGACAGGTTTGATAGCTATTTATCTCAATTATAAATACTGGTAGACCCGAATGGACTCGAACCATCGACCTCCGCAATGTCAATGCGGCGCTCTAACCAAAACTGAGCTACGGGTCTAAAAAAGAAAACATTATACAGAAATTTTATACATTGGTAACAAACATAAATATGTATCAAACATATACATATAACCAAGATACGATAAGTTAAAAAACTAATATAAATATTATTGATAATTAATTATAAATATATAAAATACGCGATATCAGCACTCCTCTCCCCCTATTAGAATTGCTGATATCTCAAATGGAGGACTTCGGTCCTCCATTTAATTTTTAAGAAACCTTCATTGATTCAACTTTTTCCTTGGTGGCTAGCAATATATGTTGATCTTCTTGTTCAGATCTTTCATCTAATAATTTTTCAATCTGAATCAATGTTTTTTCTAGTGAGCCCCAGGGGCCTTCATCAGTATTTCTTTGCTTAATAAGGTCTTGATATCTTTTTTTAATATCATCAGGTATGTCTGTTGAGAATTGATTGCATATTATTCTTTCAGCAAATAATCTAAGCCTCTCGTCCTCAAAATTTCTTGAAATTTTTATTAAATGAACTGGATCTGAGCTAAGATGAAATTCCTGCATCAGATCTTTATCATTATATGAAGGGAAACCACCAGAATATATTGTTCCTTCAATATATTCAGATTCTGGAAAGTCCATTAACCTGTCTTCCATTGCTTGGGAGACTTTTTGTTGAAAATCTTTATCTGCTTTAATAATGTCAGCACGTCTTTGCAGTTCAGAAAATTCAATATCAAAAGCATCTAAATTTTTTATTAACTTGGAAGAGCAAACTGGAATTGTTTTATTAATTTTATATTTTTTTAATGGTCCGTCTCTTCCTTTCGACTGAACTAATTTGTTTATCTCAGCATAGTCTAAGTCTAATATATCATCCGGATCATAGCTTAAATCAAAGAAAACGATTTCATTAGGCCTGCTTGCATCACTTCCACAAAGCACAACTGGATATTTAAAAGTATGTCTTCTATGTATTTCGCCAAGAGCTAAAAATTCATCAGCATATAAAAGATCTTTTATGCCTGGCTTTGTGGCTGTATCTATAAAAGATTGAAATAACTCAGGCAGTTTTTGTTGAATGATTAAGCATAGTTCAATCATCAAGTTGCAATCAGCAATAGCATCATGAGCATCACCTGCATCAATTCCATGTTCTTGAGCTAAATGTTCTAATTTATAACTTATTCCAGGTCCGCCTTCAAAAAGAGGAATTGAAATTTCATCAGAAAAAAATGCAGCGATATTATGCATCATGAGCATCAAATCAAGTCGTCCATTTCCGTTTGTATTAGTAGTATATGGCTCTAAAAGATTCCAAAAAAATTGTCTTCTGATTAATTCTTCATCAAATGCATGACCATTGTATGTAATAAAAACTGAAGGGCTTTGAGCAGACCATTGTTTCCATTGCGTCTGTATGCCTTTCATCATTTGATAATGTGAAATATTTGAATTAAAAAGATCTACTTTTTTATTTGTAAGCATGGCCATAGGTTGCGGGATTACCCATGGAAGTGGAGCACAGCCTATATTTTGTTCATCAATAATTTTTAGATTTCTATCTGTTAAAACTGAACCGCATTGCAATATTTGACTGAAGTCTTTTTGAATTCCAGTCGTCTCAGTATCGTAAAAAATTAAATTACTGAATGACAATTATCTAACTATGTATTTACCAAGCTCTAATCTTGCAACAGCTCTTCTATGTACTTCATCTGGGCCATCTGCAAGTCTCAATGTTCTTATATGTGCATACATTGAAGCCAAAGGAGTTAATTGGGATACACCTTCTCCTCCATGCATTTGTATAGCTCTATCAATAATCTTTAAGACTACATTAGGAGCAAATACCTTTATTTGAGCAATTTCACTTGCTGCTATCTTATTTCCAACAGTATCCATTTTATGAGCTGCATCAAGCGTTAAGAGTCTTGCTGCATTAAGCTCTATTCTGGATTCAGCTATATAGTCAAAATTTGCTCCAAGATTAGCAATATTTTTACCAAAAGGCATTTTAGTAGGATCTATACCTCTCTTACACATGAGCTCAATAGCTTTTTCACCAACGCCAATGGTTCTCATGCAATGATGAATCCTTCCAGGCCCAAGACGCCCTTGTGCAATTTCAAAACCCCTGCCTTCTCCCAACAATAAATTTTCTTTAGGAATTCTTACATTATTAAATTTGATATGAGCGTGGCCATGGGGTGCATCATCATAGCCAAATACATGCATCATTTTTTGAATTTCAATACCTTCTGATTCCATAGGAACTAACATCATCGAATGTCTTTGATGTTTTGCAGCATCAGGATTTGTAACGGCCATAAAAATAAGAATCTTACATCTTGGGTCGCCAGCTCCTGAAGTCCACCATTTTTCACCATTAATTACATACTCATCTCCATCTAAAACGGCAGTAGCCTGCATATTAGTTGCATCAGATGACCCAACTCCTGGTTCAGTCATTGCAAATGCAGATCTAATTTCACCATCAAGTAATGGTTGTAACCACTCTTTTTGGTGTGTTTCATTTCCGTATCTTGCGATAACTTCCATGTTTCCTGTATCTGGTGCAGCACAGTTCATTGCTTCAGATGCAACGCTGCATGTTCCCATAACTTCAGCTAAATGTGCATACTCATAATTTGTTAATCCAGCACCAAATTCGCTTTCTGGTAAAAAAAGATTCCATAATCCCTTAGATTTAGCTTTATCCTTTAATTCGTTTATAACCTTTGGATATGAATTCCATCTATTTTCACCTTCTTCTATTTGATCATGAAAAATATGTTCTGATGGAATGCAGTCTTGTTCAATAAAATCTTTAACTCTTGCAATAAGATCTTGAGCCTCTGGTCTAAGTTCAGGTAACATTTAAATTTAACTCCCTATATACACTAATATTTGGTAATATTATAAGCGTGATGAATAATACAAATTTTTTGTATCTCTATAATAGCTTTATGTACAAATCAAAGCTAGTTGCACTTTTGCATATCAATTGTCCAAAATAATACTATGAAGATAAGTTCTTTTGATTTAAACCTTTTTGTAATTTTAAATGCCATATATACCGAAGGCAGTTTAACTAAAGCTGCAGAAGTTGTAGGAATAACTCAACCAGCAGTAAGCAATGCTCTATCTCGTTTGCGTGAAAGATTTAATGATGATCTTTTTGTAAGAACTGGATCAGGAATGGTTCCAACACAAAAAACTGAAAATATTATTAAAGATATTCAAAATGCTTTAACGCTTATGCAACATAGTGTAAATGAGCCAGATACATTTGATGAAAAAACCACTACAAGGACTTTTAAGTTATCACTAGGTGATATCTCAGAAGGAAGAGTACTGCCATACATCATGAAAGAAATAGATAAAAATGCTAAAAATATATCTGTTGGTAGTTATGCATATAAAAGAAGTGATCAGGTTCATGCTTTGGCAACAAATAATTTAGATTTTGTTGTTGATCCTGTAATTCCAGCTTCAGATGAAATAAATTCTTTTAAAGTTTTTGAGGACGATTTTGTTGCTATTCATAGAGAAGGACATCCTATTTCAGAAATAGAAAATCCAGGTATTGATGACATACTTGCTCAAGACCACCTTCATGTTTCAAGCAGAAAAAGAGGGTTACATCTTATTGATGTTGAGCTAGATAAAATTGGATACAGAAGAAATGTTGCCCTCAGGTGTCAACATTTTCTTATTGCTCCAACTATTATTAAATCAACTGACATGTTGCTATTTGCAACAAGAAGTTTTGCAAAAGCACATAATCTTCCGTTTCTAGAAATACCTGCTGAAATACCATCAATGGAATATTTCTTAATATGGCATAAAAGTGATGAGGGTGATGGCGGTCATATTTGGATGAAAGAACTAATTATTAATGCCTTCATTGAGGCTAAAAAATAATTTCTTTATCCTAATACGTGACCTGCTGTCTTTACAAGACCTCCATCTGAAGCAATAGTCTCTCCCACAACATATGCACCTGCTCTTGAGCATAAGAATATAGTTAACCCTGCAATATCTTCAGGGCTTCCAGTCCTTTTTCTTGGATTATGTTTCTCTATTTCAGAATAATCAGAGTTAACTGCTGAGCCTAGCATAGCACTAGGGTATGGGCCTGGCGCTATTGCATTTACAACAATATTTTCTGAAACAAGTTGAGCAGCAAGGTGTCTTGTTAAATGATGAACTGCAGCTTTTGATGTGCTGTATGAAAAAGTTGGGAATCCAGGAACATTTAACCCATCAATCGATCCTATATTTATTACTCTAGATGGATCTTCAAGTGTAGCTTTTTTTGCAAGCAATGGTTTCATTTTCTGTGTTAAGAAAAAGAGGCTTTTGACATTTAAATCCATGACTTTGTCCCATCCAGCTTCTGAAAAACTTTCAAATGGCTCTCCCCATGCTGCGCCTGCGTTATTTATAAGATAATCAATACCATCTTCTTTATCTGCAATCATATTTGTGAATGAATCAATGCCATCTGAGGTGCTCAGATCGCATGGAAATGGAATACATTCTCCACCATAAAGTTCTGAGAGCTCTTTAGCTTTTTCAATTAAAGCGGGTGCTTTTCTTGCTGTAATATAAACCTTTGCTCCATTTGCAAGAAACCCAGCTGTAATCATTTCTCCTATACCTCTGGATCCTCCGGTAACTACAGCTACTTTATTTTTTACACTGAATAAATTATTGATTTCCATTTTTGTTCCTATAAATTTTATATAAATTATATATTGAATACTTAAAAACGATACGTTTTATATTATCTTCAAATGCGCAATAAAACACATCAAATTATCTAGATTATAAATGTTAGAATAGGCAATGATTTTTTATCACCTAATAGGATTAATCATTTCATTATCAGTCTTGATATGGGGGGCAGATAAATTTATTGATAATTCATCTTTAATTGCAAAAAAGCTTGGTTTAAGTGAATTAACTATTGGGTTAACAATTGTAGCCCTTGGAACTTCTGCTCCTGAAATATTTGTTGGTATTTCATCTGTGCTAAATGGTACAGAATCTATTGCTATGGGTGCTGTGGTCGGGTCAAATATATCAAATATTGCATTAATTTTTGGTGTCTCTTGTATTGGCATTTCAATGCGACCAACTAAAACAAACCCAATCCAATTTATTCCATTTATCTTAGCAGTGGTAGTCCTTGGTTTAGGGTTGCAAGATTTAAAAATTACAAAAGCTGAGAGTATAGAGTTTTTATTTGTATTTGCTGCATTCATGTATTTCACATATCTTTTTAGGATACCTGACAAAATAGACGAGTCTGATAATTCAAATATAAAAACAGGCAAAACAACTCTTTTGCTGATATTTGGACTTTTAGCGCTGATAGTCGGATCAAATTATGCTGTTGTTAATGCTGAAAATATAGCCACTATCTTAAATGTTCCTCAAGTAATTATTGGGCTAACTATCATTGCTATTGGAACTAGTTTGCCAGAGCTTGCAGCAACGATATCAGCGATTGTTAAAAATAAAAATGACATGGTGATAGGTAATGTCATTGGTTCAAATGTTATGAATATTGCACTAGTGGTTCCTATAATTGGAATGTTTTCAGATGTAACTTTCGAATCAAATATACTATCGAGAGATTTCCTTGTTTTATCCATAACATCAATGTTATTTATATTGATTACAGCAACATACTCCTCTTCGAGATTTAATTTAAAAGTAGTTAAACTAATTGGATGTATTTTTGTTATAGGCTACCTAGGATATATTGTAAAACTAAGCAATCTGATCTGATTTTTTTGTTGAGTTTATCAACAATAATCCAATCAAGCAGGCGCAAACCTCAAATATAAAGAAGGTGTTAAAAAAGCCAGGCATGTTTGGAAGTACTGAGGAGATTATCCTGCCAAAAGCAATAGAACCAGTTAAAAAAGTTAAAAACTTAATAGAGAATATTCCAATATACTCTTTAAATAAGCCAATTAAACACATAGATCCAATACAAAGATTTAAACCCCCATATATTCCAGCTATTTCTGAATAACCAATATCAGATGTGACTTGTAAGCCAACAGCATCCGTGAAACCAGGGTCTATTATTGCCCAAGCACCAATAGCAAAATATGTAAGTCCCATAAAAACTAAATAAAATTTCTGAAGCATTATCATTTTTGCACTCCTTTTTTGTTAACTGGTTGTAATATAAAATTATCACAATGAAGTTAATTAAAAAAATCTTTTTTTCATTTTTTTTAGTATTTTGTATGAATATAGATGCAGATTATATTGAGCTTCCGAAAGATGAGGTATTAAAAATGCCACTTCCCCTTCCTTATAATAAAAAAGAATATACAGAGAAAGATATTCAAAAATTTATAAATAAAACTATAAATAACTCAAAGCAACCAATAATTATTTTTGGTGGCAATTGGTGTGGTGACTGTAGAGTACTAGCTGGAACTTTTAATTTACCAACCATTAAAAAGTTTTTAGATAAACACTATGAAGTTCTTCATATTGATGTTGGTAGATATGAAATAAACATGAATTTGATGGAATATTTCAATATCCCAAGAGAAGAAGGAGTACCAAGAGTTCTTGTGTTTGATAAAAATAATAATTTGTTAAATAGCAGTTCAACAAAAGAATGGACAACTGCCAGAGACAGAAAGCAACAGGATATTTTTAATTATTTTCAGAATTTAATAACTGAATAAATTTATTCAAATTGAATCTTAGTATCAGCAAAAAATAAATAAAATAATCCTCCAAATACTAAAACAAAGGTAGATATATTAAATATTAAAAACCATGATCCTGTAAGCTCTAATATCAGCCCAGCAACAAAGGGACTTATAATCGCAGCTATCATCCCAATACCACCTGCAAAGCCAACAATAGAACCAGTATATTTTGGGCCCAAGTCAGCATGATTTACACCATAACCTCCAACAGCAATTCCACTAAAAGCATTCGTAAAAGACAATAAAATAATAATAGATATATGGGAATCTTGAAATGGAATCATTGAAAGACAAGTCGCACCACCAAGAAAACCTATTGTATTTACAGTTTTTCTCACTCTTAATACTTGGAGTCCCTTTTTGATTAAAGAGTCTGCTAGATAACCCCCAGAAATTAAAGCTAAAACTGAAACAATACTTGGTATAAGTATCATTATGATAAATATCGCTGAGTCTAATTCAATACCTAAACCACCAGTTGAGATGGGACTATTAACGTATTTAGGTAAGTATGAAATAAAGGTAAATAATGCCCAATTATTGCAAAATGTAGCTACTGTGATTGCTATAAAAGGAAGATTGGTGAGTAATTTTCGTAATGGCAGTTTGCTTGCCGTGGAGTCTGCAGGAGCTTCTGATTTAATTAATTCTAATTCTTTTGAGGATATATGTTTATGGTCCTGAGGATCTGAAGTGAAATTTTTATGCCAAAATATGAACCAAATCAACCCAAGCATTCCAAAAGAATAAAATACCCACTCCCATGAATATGAAGCAATTATTAGCGCCGTTGCTACATAACCAAAAATTGTACCTGCAGAAATACCACTGTTTGTAATAGCAATCGATCTTGTTCTCTCATTAAATGGGATCCATCTCGCGTACAAAGAATGCCAAGATGGGAAAGTGATGCCCTCGCCTAATCCTATCAGGACTCTTATAAACAACAAGGCAAGAAAACCGTTGTATGCAAAAAAAGGAGTGAGCATTGTAAATATTGACCAAAGTAACACTCCTACTCCTAGAACAGTCTTACCGCCATATTTATCAGCTAAAATTCCTCCAAGTATCATTGTAAGAACATATCCGATGTAAAAAATTGAAAAAATGATGCCTGTTTGAGCTTCACTCCACCCAAATTGCTCTTGCATAGGAATAATTGCAACAGAGATATTAACTCTATCTATGTAGCATATAAAAACTGCAAGGAAAGACATTAGGACTAGCCTAAATCTAATTGGTATCATCATTTATGTTAATGTTAACTTTTAATTGAAAGATTATCTTTGTTTAGATAGTCTTTTTTCAAGGACATTTAACTTCAAGTTTCCTGGAGATCCTTCCGAATAATTAGATCTAGTTGTTTCTGAAAATTGTGACAAATCATTAGAATTTTTTACTTGATTGTAAGCATCTCTAAAAGGTGTTCCTTCGTTTACTAAAGCATAAACCTTATCTGTCATTTTCATTTCATTATCAATATATTCTAGTGAATTCTTTTTATTTACTTTGATAGACTTGATAAGCTTTGGGAGGATGCTTAAAGATTTTAAGCTAATATCAAAACTAGAGACTAAACTTCTCTTTGTTAGCTGAAGATCTCTATGATAACCACTTGGAAGAGATATGATATTTTCTAACTCTGATGCTTGGCCAGCTAAAATTGAGTAATTAGCTCTTAGAATCTCAATAACATCAGGATTGTGTTTATTTGGCATAATCGAAGAACCAGTTAAATATGCTTTATCAATAGTTAATAAATTAAACTCTTGCGACATAAAAAGGCTCATATCCCATGCAAATTTTCTTACATCAAGCATAGATTGTTTTAAGGTATTGATAACTTGCATCTCATACTTACCTCTACTATTTTGAGTATATAAGCTATTTAATTGCACTCTTTTGAATCCTAGTTCCTTTGTTGTCGTTTTTCTATCCAATGGAAGAGCAACTCCATAGCCGGCAGCGCTGCCAAGAGGATTTGAGTCTATCCAGTCAATGGTGCTATTAATTAAATCAATATCGTCGATAAAAGATTCTGCATAAGAACTGAACCATAAACCCCATGAAGAAGGCATTGCTCTTTGAAGATGAGTGTATCCAGGCATAGGGATATGTTCATACTTATTTGCCATTTGTATAAATGTTTTAGCGATAGATTGATTTAGTTTTTTAAAATCATTTAGATTATTTTTTGCAAATAGTCTCATAGCTACAAGAACTTGGTCATTTCTACTTCTACCTGTATGAACTTTCTTTCCAAGATCTCCTAATTCTTTAGTTAAATAAAATTCAATAGCAGAATGGCAGTCTTCATACTTCTTAGTCAATTTAAAAGAACCCTCTAAGAATTTCTTTCTTAGCTCCTTTAATGATTTATTGAGTCTATTAAATTCATTTTTTTTCAAAATATTGATTGATTGAAGTCCTTTAATGTGGGCGATAGTTGCATCGATATCATAGATAAAAATAGAATTATCAAGCTCTATGTCTTCACCGGCTAAAAATGAAGATATTTCGTCTGATACTTTTACACCTGAAGTGTTCCATATTTTTTTATTCATAATTAATTCCTGTTAATTGATCAAGACTACAAGCATGATTTAAGTTTTGTATTACTTGTGTAGCAGCACCTTTTAATAAATTATCTAAAGCGCAGCATACTGTTAAGCCATATCCACTTTCATCTACTTCAAAGCCACCAATAGATACATAATGACTATTAGATACCTTATTAATCATTGGTATTTCTTTTATCACTTGTATCAGTTTCTTGTCTTTATAAAAGCTCTTATACAGATCATATATTTCAGAACTTGATGATTTTTTAGTTAGCTGAATATGAGACGTTATAAGAATGCCTCTAAAAAAATTAGCTACATGAGGGCTAAAAGATATTTTTTCGTAGCAGTGCTTCATTACTTCCTTTTCATGAATATGCCCAGATAATGAATAGGGAATAATATTTCCTTCAAGGTTTTTTGGATCATTTTTTTCATTTGGAGTTGCGCCAGCGCCACTATAGCCAGAAATACCCATACAACTTACTTTCCCATCTATCAGATGCTTTATTGGAAATAAAGAAAATTGTATTGCAGATGCATAACAGCCTGGGTTGCTAATCCTTTTGTCTTTAGTTTTAGCAGATACCTCTGGCAATTTGTATGCCCATCCATCATCAAATCTATAATCAGCACTAATATCAATAATAATTATATTAGAATCATGTTTTTCAATGCTTTTAATATAATTTGAAGATTCATTATTTGATAAAGCCATAATTACAATATCAATATCTGTAAAATCTAATTTATCCGGGCTGTCTAATAGTTTATAGGTGAGACTCTTTGTCTTAGTGTAATCATCAACGAACTTCCCTTGTGAAGTTTTGGAGTAAATGTCTGATATAAAAAAATTAGGATGGTTATTGATAATCTTAATTATCTCTTGGCCAACATAGCCCCTACCACCAAGAATAGAAATGTTAAAACTAGTTTTCATATGAAATTGTTGCAGGTTGATTTACAGCATAATTAATACATGCAGTGAGTTCATCTAAGTCATGAATACCAATCCAAAAAATATTCCACTCATCAGATTTTTGAAAGCCATCACAGACGTCTTTATAAAAATTATTTATTGCATTGCTTGCTCTTGATCTCCAAAAGATTTTCTTATGTTCAGAAAGCATTTTATTCCACATGGCGTTTCCAAGACCCTCTCCTCTTGCTGAATTAATCACAGCAAACTTATCCATGTATGCAATATCTTTGTAGGTAGTTATAACTATGGAAGACCTGTTACATTCACTTATGTAAAATTCTTTATCATCATTATCAAAATAATTTTTACTTAAAGTTCCTTTAAAAGCCGATTCTAGTATTGAAACTAAAGCATTAATTTGGTCATTATTTAAAGATTTCAATTTATTAATTTGATGTCCGGCTTTAACTAAAGTTCCAAACCCAGCATCAGTAAATAGCTCTCTATTGAGATGAAGAGGTTTTGTTATAGATACAGAACTATTACTTGGAAGAGAATCTAATAATAATTTAATTTGCTCTAACTTTAATTTCATTCCTGAGTGAAGCCAGTCTTGGGCCATGAGCTTGTTATAGTCATCTTTAATATTGATATTAGAAATTAACTTATCGTTACCATCAAAAATACCACCTATTTCACTTAAGAAAATTACTTTATCTGGAACTATTTCTTTTGCCAAAGCTAGAGTTGCTTTGTCTCCATTAATATTTACTAATTGATGCTCTTCTGTATACCCAATTGGTGCGATAACAGGTATACCTCCTGAGGAAATAATATCTTTGATTTTATTAGAATTAGTTTCTTTTATCTGACCAACATAGCCAAGATCCTTATTCTCAATATTACAACTAAATACATCACCTATAACTGGGATTGCATTTACATGTTGATCGTTAAGGGCAGATACAATTTTTTTATTTTCACCACTAAAAATTTCATAGGCTACATCTAATACGTCTTTTGTAGTTACTCTTTGGCCATTTAAAAAAGAGAATTCGATTTTTCTTTTGTCTAGTTCCTCAGATAACTTAGGTCCTCCACCATGGACAATTATTGGTCTGAGGCCAACTTCATTTAAAAAAGCTAATGATGAAACCAGGTTTTCAAGATCGCTTTGAATTACAGCACCACCAACTTTTATTACAGCAAATCTATAATCATCAGAAGAAAACCTATCTAGATATTTTCTAATTTCTTTTTCGCTACTCATACTACTGAGCAGCTTTAAGATAGTATCTTTTTTATAACTTTTCTTCATTTTCAATTATTTTTTATTAATTTCTGTCCATGTCGATGTGCTTTTTCCAAGTAGCTTTATAAAGCCAGCTGACTCTTCAACACCCCATGATGCAGATTGGGCATATACAGCGTCTTTACTTACCAAAATCTTTTTAGAATCAACTGCAACAGCTTCAACTTTTCCAGCAGTCAAAAGTACTGTTACTTTTCCAGTTACTGGTTTTTGAATATCCTCAAGAAAATTTTCAAGATTTTTTGTTAAAGGATCAAAATAAAATCCTCCGTAAACAAGCTCTACCCATCTTTTACCGATAAGTGGCTTAAAATTATTTTGTTTATCAGTAAAAATAGCTTCTTCTAATGCTCTATGCGACCTTTGTAAAATAGATATACCAGGTGATTCGAATAGGAATCTACCTTTGATACCAATAATAGTATCTCCAGCAAATAACTCTCTTCCAATTCCATATTTACCACCTATTTTGTTTAACATTCTTAGCAAATCTGGTCCTTTCATAGATTTACCATTTATTTTTTTAGCTTCGCCTTTAGAGAATTCTATTTCGAGCTTTTTGGGTTTTGATGGATATTTATTTGGCGTATTACAAAGAATATAACTTTCTTTTGATGGTTCTTTCCAATCATCAATTTCTGAACCAGAAACAGTAGCGCCCATAAGATTTTCATTAATACTATACTTCGTATGAAGAGTTGAGACTTTAAATCCCTTATTCTTAAGATATTCTTGTTCATACCCTCTAACATCAGTAACTTTGTTCTGTATTTCTCTGATGGGTGTAATTGTTTTGTAATTTCCAAATGCTTGAATGGATAGATCAAATCTAACTTGATCGTTACCCATACCTGTACAGCCATGAGAAATATACCTTGTATTCAGCTTCTTACAAAGCTTGATTGCTTCTGTAACAATAAGATATCTGTCAGAACAAAGTGCTGGATATTTATCCTGATATAAAGACCCAGACCAAACCAGTGGTTTAATTATCTCCTTCCAGAGACTAGTCTCAATGCTCACATTTGTATGTTTTTTTGCTCCTAATTCATAAGCTCTCTTTGATATTTTTTTTTCTTCATTTGCAGATGTGCCTCCACTATTAACAAAGATAGTATGTACTTCAAAACCTTGATCAATAAGATATGGGACACAAAAACTAGTATCTAATCCGCCAGAAAATGCTAAAACAATTTTTTTCATTTTTATTATTCCTTTAGTAAAGTTGAAAGTAGTGATTTTTGAACATGCATTCTATTGCCTGCCTCTTGAATAGCAACACAATAATCTGAATCCATTACTTCATCTGTTGCTTTGATATTTCTTCTTAACGGCAAACAATGACTAAATAGAGCATTATTTGTTTTTGACATTTTTTCTCCATCAACTATGAAATGTTTAAAGTTATCTCTAACAAGTTTTTCTTCTTCAGGATTGCCATAGTAAGACAGAGAACCCCAACTTTTTGCATAAACAATATCTGCATTTGCATAGCCATAATCTATATTATGTGTGATTTCAAATTTCATATTATTTGATGCACAGTTCTTTTCTGCTTCATTAATGTAATTCTCATGGAGAATATATTCTTCAGATGGGCATAATAGCTTTACGTTCATGCCAAATTTACTTGCAATTAATAAAGAGGAATTTGCTACTGCTGTATTCAAAGGTTTTGGATGATATGTCCATGTTAAAAGATAATCTTTACCAGTAAGATCGCCCAAGCTTTCTTGCATTGTTAAAATATGTGCTAATTCTTGGCAGGGATGCGTAATAGTTTCCATATTAATAACTGGAACAGAAGCATATTTTGCAAAACTATTAATTACATTGTCAGATAAATCTTCTTCTAAATTAATAAATTTAGGGAATGCTCTTATCGCAATTAAATCACAGTAATCTGAGAGTACCTTTGCAACTTCTATTATGTGCTCTTCAGAATCTCCATCCATAATAGAGTTGAGCTTAAATTCAATGGGCCATGCATCTTTTCCAGGATGAAGGACTACAGCGTAACCACCAAGTTCTTGCACACCCAATTCAAAACTGGTTCTAGTTCTCATTGATGGGTTAAAAAATAAGAGAGCTACAGATTTGTTCTTTAATACATTATTAAACCTATTAATCTTAAGATCTTTTGCATAATCCAAAATATCTTGAAGCTCTTGTTTCGTCCAGTCTGTTGTAGATATAAAATTTTTCATAATTACTTTTTTTTAAATAAAAAAAACCCAGCATAAGCTGGGTCTAATTCACAATAGGATAGATCCAGCTACAAAGCTGAAACCCGTCTTTCTTGTGTTAAATAGTTATTCATCGCTGTTAAGTATATATAGAAATTTAATTTTGTAAACTTTTCAACTTAATTTGGTAGGGATGGAGGGAGTCGAACCCCCACGCCTTGCGGCACTTGGTTCTAAGCCAAGCGTGTCTACCAGTTCCACCACATCCCCGGATTGAAGCATTATATAGACTATTAATATTTTATGGAAAGGTTAATTGTAAAATTTACAAATTATAATCAAGCTGATTTTTTCTTGCTTTTTGCACGGCAAAAAGGCCAATTGCAAATACAACACCCATAAAGAAAGATATGACTGCAACAGTTGTATAACCATCGTAAATAAAGCTGAATATTTTTGAAATCATCATTATAAAGATGATATACAAAACCACAGCACCTACTTGAACTTTTGATGAGGAATATAAAAATCTCATAGCCAGATAACCAACTGCTGCAACAAATCCAGCATATGATCTAGCAAAATGTGCCTCCTGAACACCTTCTACAACAACTGGTAAAAAAACAGTATTAACATCTGGTGATACCATCGTTACTATTCCAGCTATCATTGCAAGTGCTGAGATTAAGAAAATCATAATTTTTAATAAAATCATAATACCCCTAGCATATATAAGGCTAAAATGAATGACAAGGCACCAACCCCCATCCAAATATACATCTCTTTGAAGTTTTTAAATTTATAAGAATTAATTGCAAGAAAGCAACAAAATATAGGTGCAACTACCAAAACACCATAACCAACTAATATGGCTAGTGGTATGAAGGCTAATAAGAGAAATATTTGTAAAACAGTTCTGTTCATATAGCTATAAAACTAACATTTATTGCAGCATTGTCAATTTATAGGTTCTTCAATTTTTTCTAGTTGCTGTAAGGTTGATATCTCTGTTTGAATTTCTAATATTGATTGATTTAATTGTTTTTTATAATTATTTAAGGCTTGTACAGAGTCATCAACTAAAATTAATTGGGTTTCTATAGTTTTAAGTGTCAGCTTAATGTCATCGATATTACTTAAAGAAGGCTCAAGTTTATTAATTTTCTTAGTATTGGAAGATAAATCAGTTTTATACTTATCGAGTGATTCATTTATTTGAATTATTGATGCTTCTATTTCAGCTGTTGAGGCTAATAATTTAGATATATTTACCTTATTTCTTTTATTGCTAAGATCCCATAACTTACGAACTTCTTTATCAAGGAATTGAATGGAAGACGATATATCTGTTAAGGAATCATTATTAACCTCATCAGCTATATTCATTTGTTCTTCAATGATAGCCAATCTTGCTTCGTTAGTTTTTATTTTGGCGTCTGTATAACTTGACTGAAAGCTTTGCCAAATACCAAGACCTAAAATACTCATAAATAAAAGAACATAAAGAAAACCTACAAACAAGCCTTCAGATTTTGTTTTTTTTAAATATGCTGGTGATGTTTTATCTGGTCTTATATCTTTATTCATTTAAATGTAAAAAATTATCGCTATATGCTATATTTTTGAACAGTAGCGTCGTTAACTTATCGTCCTATAATATATTTTACAATAACTATAAGGGTTTATATGAATTTAGATTTTTCAGATGATCAAAAATTCCTTCAAAGTGAAGCAAAAAAATTTCTTGAAAAAGAAGAAAGTGTAAAACGATCCAGAGGAGTTTTAGAAGGCTCGGAATCGTTTGATAATGATTTATGGCAAAAAATAATTGAATTAGGTTGGACGGGCATAAGAATTCCTGAAGAATATGAAGGATTAGGCCTTGGCCATCTTGAGCTATGTGTGATTGCTGAAGAATTAGGCAGACATCTTGCACCAGTGCCCTTCTCGTCATCAGTTTATTTATTTACTGAGGCCCTAATTAAATATGGTAGTGAGGAGATTAAAAAGGAAATACTGCCCAAGCTAGTAACTGGAGAGGTAGTTGGTACGATAGCAGTTACTGAAGATTTTTTAGCTCCAACAAATAACAATATTAAAACTGAAGTATCAGATGAATTAATTTCAGGTACAAAAATTGCAGTTCCTGATTGTGAGGCTGCCACTCATTCAATTATTGTCTGCAAGTCTTCAAAGGGAATAGATTTGAGGCTGGTTGATTTATCTTGTAAAGAAGTCTCAATCAATCAAGTTGAAAATATAGATGGTAGTAGAGGTCACTATTCGATAGAAATGAAACAAACGCCAAGTACACTTATTGGAGATGAAGGTAATGGTTGGATTTTATATGAATCAATTATTAATCAAGCAGCTGTATTGTTTAGCTTTGAGCAAATTGGGGGTTCGCAAGCTGCATTAGACATGGCAGTAAATTATGCTAATGAAAGATATGCCTTTGGAAAACCAATTGGTTCTTATCAAGGTATTAAACACAAGCTAGCAGATATGTATGTTGCTTTAACCTTGGCTAAATCTAATTCTTACTATGCTGCTTGGGCATTATCATCAGAATCTTCAGATTTACCGGTAGCTGCAGCAACTGCCAGAGTAAGTGCAACAAAAGCTTATGAGTTATGTTCAAAAGAAAATATACAAACTCATGGTGGTAATGGGTTCACATGGGAATACGACTGTCATCTTTTTTACAAAAGATCAAAACTACTTTCATTAAATATTGGCTCACTCACTAATTGGAAAGAAAAACTTGTTTCTAACTTAGAACAATCAAATATAAACTAGGAAAAATTATGGATTTTAAAGATACGCCTGAACAAGCAAAATTTAGAAAGACCTGCAGAGAATGGCTGGAAAAAAATGCCAAACTTAAAACAGGTGTCGAAAAAAACGAATTTGCAAATATTGATTTTTTACAAGTTGCTAAGGACTGGCAGAAAAAGAAATATGATGCTGGTTGGGCCATGTTACATTGGCCAAAGGAATTTGGTGGTATTGGGGCCTCTGCTATTGAAAGAATTATTTGGGCTGAAGAAGAATCAAAGTTTAATGTCCCGAAAGGTATTTTTGAAATTGGTTTAGGTATGGCTGGGCCAGTGATGATGGAATACGCAACTGATGAGCAAAAAGCTCGATATCTTCCAGCAATGGCGGAAGGTAAAGAAATATGGTGCCAGCTTTTTTCAGAGCCATCAGCAGGATCAGATGTTGCAGGTTTGAGAAGTAAAGCTGTCAAAGATGGGGATAATTGGATTATTAATGGTCAAAAAGTATGGACCTCTGGAGCACATTTTTCAGATTATGGAATTTTAGTTGTAAGACATGATCCAAATCTTGAAAAACATAAAGGGATGACATTTTTCTTTTTAGATATGAAATCTCCTGGCATTGAAGTAAAGCCAATTAAACAAATTACAGGTGGTTCAAGTTTTAATGAAGTTTATTTTACTGATGTAGTTATACCTGACTCTCAAAGGCTTGGAGATGTTGGTGATGGCTGGAAAGTTGCCATAACAACCCTTATGAACGAAAGGCTTGCGGTTGGTGATGCTAATGGAGCTGATGTTGAAGATGCTTTTAGATGGGCAAAAAAACAAGATGATTCTGGTGAGCCTCTTATAAATAACAAATCAGTAAGATCATCTATTGCAGATTGGTATTGCGAAGCTAATGGATTAAAAAATACTAAACTCAGAACTATGTCTGCTTTATCAAGAGGTGAAACGCCCGGACCAGAAGCTTCAATAACTAAAATAGTTAGTGCAAATAAATTACAAAATATTGGTGCCTTTGGGATGGACTCGCTTGATATGGCTGGTATGTTAAAAACAGATGATCCTGAAATACAAAGTTTTCAGAATGCTTGGCTTGGTGCTCCTGGATTAAGAATTGCCGGTGGTACTGATGAGATTCTCAAGAATATCATTGCAGAAAGAGTGCTTGGACTTCCTCAAGATGCGAGAGCCGATAAGGGAATGCCATACAAAGACATACCTTCAGGTAATTCTTAAGATTTTAATTGAGGGAATAAAATAACATCTCTAATCGATGTTTGGTTGGTAATCATCATTACCAATCTGTCAATTCCAATACCCACTCCAACTGCAGGAGGCATTCCATGCTCTAGTGCAGTTACGTAATCTTCATCAAATGACATAGCCTCTTTATCGCCGGTGTCTTTGGCTTTGACTTGTTCTCTAAATCTGTCAGCTTGATCATCTGGGTCATTTAATTCACAAAAGCCATTAGCTATTTCTTTACCGCCAATAAATAGTTCAAATCTATCAGCTATTTCTGGATTTTCATTATTTCTTCTTGAAAGAGGTGAAACTTCAACAGGATAACCAATTACAAAAGTTGGTTCAATTAAATTTTCTTCTACACTTGATTCAAATAATTCAAGCAATTCTTTGCCACCCATTTTTGCTATTTGCTCTTCACTAATAGAATTATTATGTTCTAAAACTAGATCGGCAAGTTTTGCTTTTCTAAACTTTGAAAGATTAATTTGATCTTCTCCCCAAGATATATTTAATGAATCATTAATAAGCTCACATGCTTTTTTAATCATATTTTCAGTAAATTCAATGGTATTTTCTAGAGTTGTAAAAGCCTCATAATACTCAAGCATAGTAAATTCTGGGTTATGTTTTGTTGATAAGCCCTCGTTTCTAAAACTTCTATTAATTTCAAAAACTCTCTCGAAACCGCCAACTAAAAGTCTTTTTAAATAAAGCTCAGGAGCTATCCTTAAAAATAACTCCCTATCTAATGCATTGTGTTTAGTAACAAATGGTCTTGCCACAGCACCGCCTGGTATTGGATGCATCATAGGTGTTTCTACTTCAACAAAATCTCTATCTTTAAGAGACTGTCTTAATGATTCAATAATAGCTGACCTATTTAGAAATACTTGCTTCTGGTTTTCGTTACTCATTAAATCAAGATATCTTTGTCTATATCTTGTCTCTATATCGGCAAGACCTTTAAATTTATCAGGCATAGGTCTTATTGATTTTGTAATCAAACTAACCACGCTAGCTTCAATTGTTAGCTCATTTGTTTTTGTTTTAAATAATTTTCCTTTAACACCAACAATGTCTCCTAAATCCCAAGTTTTAAAATCTTCATATATATCAATATCTACAGTATTTTTACTTACATAAACCTGAATATCCCCACTAACATCTCTTATGGTTGCAAAACTCGCGTTACCCATTACTCTCATGAGCACAATCCTTCCAGCAACAGAAATATTATCAACATTTTTTGATTCTAGATCTTCTTTTGAAAGCTCATCATGTTGACGATGAAGATCATGAGCATAATGCTCTTTTAAAAAGTCGTTTATATATGCTGTATTTTTATCTCTAAGGAGCTGAAGTTTTTTTCTTCTTTCTTCAATAATACCCTCTTCTCCACCAATATTTTCTTCAGCCATTTATACTCCCGCTTTAAGACTTGCTTTCATAAATTCATCGAGATCACCATTTAAAACCGCCGATGTATTTCCTGTTTCATAACCAGTTCTAAGATCCTTTATTCTAGATTGATCTAAAACATATGACCTTATTTGACTTCCCCAACCTATGTCTGATTTACTTTCTTCCAATTCTTGTCTTTCTTGGTTTTGTTTTTGTAATTCTAACTCGTATAACTTAGATTTTAATTGTTTAAGAGCATTTTCTTTATTTTTATGCTGAGATCTATCACTTTGGCATTGAGCAACAACTCCAGTTGGCATATGAGTCAGTCTCACCGCTGAATCAGTTTTATTAACATGTTGACCTCCAGCACCTGATGCTCTGTATGTATCAACTCTTATATCAGCATTGTTTATATTTATTTCAATAGAGTCATCAACTTCAGGAGAAATAAAAACAGATGCAAAAGATGTATGTCTTCTACTGCCAGAGTCAAAGGGTGACTTTCTAACCAATCTATGTATTCCGGTTTCAGTTCTCAACCAACCATAAGAATATTCACCGCTGACATGCAATGTTGCAGATTTAATGCCGGCAACATCGCCATGAGAAATTTCAATTAAGTCAGAATTAAAACCTCGGCCTTCAGACCACTTTGTATACATTCTAAGTAACATTTCAGCCCAATCTTGAGCTTCAGTACCTCCTGATCCAGATTGAATTTCTACATAAGCCGATGCAGAATCCATTTTATTTGTAAACATCTTACTAAACTCAAGCTCAGCAACAGACTGTTCTAAACTTTGGAAGCTTTCCAATATTTCAGATATAGATTTGTCATCTCCCTCCTCTTCAGCAATATCAATAAACATAAGCCCATCAGTCACTTTTTCCTCAACGGATTTGAATGAATTTAATGTTTTTTCAAGAGCTGTTTTTTCTTTACTAATTTTTTGGGATAAATCTAAATCTGACCAAATTTCTTCTTTAGAAAGCTCGCTCTCAATTTCTTTAAGTCGTTTTTCTTTGGAGTTAATGTCAAAAACACCATCTTTGATATCATCTAGGCGTATTTTTAGATCATTGAGGCTATTCTTAAGTTCTGAGGAATCCATTTTATAAATTATTCTTAATTATAAAATCAAAAATTAATTCTTTGGATGCAGGCATATATGTGGCTCTTTCTTTTAAATTATATACATCTAAAAGAGTCTTGGGTATTTCTGATAATTCTAAATCTGCATCCTTAATAATTTCAGGAAATTTAGCTGGATGAGCTGTAGATAGAATTAATGTGTTTCCATTAAGCTTTTCATTAATTTGATCAACTGCTTCAATTGCTACAGCTGTGTGGGGATCAATTAAATAGTTATAAGATATATAAGTATCTTTCATTGCTTTAACTGTGGAAATATCATCGACTGAGTAACTCATAAAGAGATCCTTAGATTTTTCCCACATATTTTTTTCTAAATTAATTGGGGATTTAGGAAAATTTCTATAAAACTGATCACAAATAGAGGAGTCTCTTTCTGCATAAAAATCATAAAGTAATCTTTCAAAATTACTTGCAATACTTATATCCATACTAGGTGAGAGAGTTTCTGATACTTTTGATCTTGAGTAATCATTATCTGAAAAAAATCTATGCAGAATATTATTATCATTTACAGCTACCAATATTTTATTTAAAGGCATGCCCATTTTGTATGCAGAATAACAAGCAAATACATTTCCAAAATTTCCAGTTGGAACGGAAAAATTGAGGGGCTCTCTCAATTGATTGGTTTTTAATGAGGCGTAAAAATAGTAACAAATTTGACCAATAATTCTTACCCAATTAATAGAATTAACAGCTAATAAAAATTGATCGTCTTTGAGAAAAGACCTTTCACTAAATGCTTGTTTGACAATATCTTGGCAATCATCAAATGTTCCGTTAACTCTTAATGTAAAAACATTAGGACTATCAACTGTGGTCATTTGTCTTCTTTGAACTTCTGACATATTTCCATCCGGAAGAAGAATAAAACTTTTAATAGAATCAAATCTTTTACATGCATCAATAGCAGCAGATCCAGTATCTCCTGAAGTTGCACCTAGTACTATTGCCGTTTTATTTTGTTTTAATAATGATTTATTAAAAAATGCTGCAGCTAGTTGGAGTCCAAAATCTTTAAAGGCTGCTGTAGGTCCATGAAATAACTCTAAAATAGACTTTGTATCATCAAGCTGATGAATGGTGGCAAAATTTTCTTTAGAAAAGTCATGCCATGTATCATCTAGTAGTTCCAAGACCTCATCATCTGAGAAAGAGGACTTTGTAAATAAAGGAACTATGCATTTGGCTACATCAATAAAACTATCAAGAGTTTTTATTTTCTCAATATCGACTTGTGGCCAAGCATCAGGCATAAATAAACCCCCATCTGCAGCCAAACCTTGCATAAGAACATCCTCAAATGTTCTGTTGTGGTCCTTACCCCTTGTGCTGTGGAATAACATTATTAGTTAGATTCTATTCTAATAGATCTGATATTTTTAACCGATTCTATAGTTAATAACTCTTTGTGAAGTTCTGAGTGATCGCTTTCTTTAAATGGGTCAGTTATTAATATTATTGGAACACAATTTTCGTCTAATTCTTCTTTTTGAACAATTGATTCAATTCCTACTTGTTTTGATGCCATTAAAGATGTTATTGATGCCATAACACCTGGTTTATCTTCTGCTTCTATATAAAAATAATATTGAAAGACGAGTTCAGAAAATTCTGAGACTTTATATGAAGTAATATTATTGTTTTCTGGTTGATCATTTATAGCTTTTGAATTTGCTAAATTAATAAGATCTGAAATTAACCCAGAAGCAGTTGATTCCTGTCCAGCTCCTGAGCCTGCTATATGTATTTTTCCAATTAAGTCCGTATCTATCTCCATACCATTTCTCACACCCTTTAAGTTTGCAAGGTGTGAATCAAGCTTTATTAATGCAGGATGCGCCCTAAGCTCTAGAAGATTTTCATCAACTTTAGCTACTGCAAGATGTTTTACGGTATAACCCATATCCATTGCATATGTAAAATCACTTTTTTCTATTTTTGTGATGCCTTCAACGTAAAAATCTTTTGGAGGCAAAGATGTTCCAAAGGCTAGAGCTGATAAAATACCAATCTTATGTGCGGCGTCCATACCTTCAATATCAAAGGTTGGATCAGGCTCTGCATATCCTTCTTTCTGAGCCAATTCAAGAGTTGAATCAAATTCAGCACCTTCTTCCATATTTGATAAGATAAAATTAGATGTACCATTTAACATCCCTGAAATCTTTGAAACTCTATTTGCAGCTAATTCTTCTTTTAATAATTTTATAATTGGGGTTCCAGCGCAAACTGCAGATTCAAAAAGAACTCTTACTCCGTTTTCTTTTGCTAATTTAAAGATTTCATCTCCATGATGGTATATAACAGCTTTATTTGCAGTTACAACATGTTTTTTATTCTTGATTGCTTTAATAATTAGTTCTCTTGCTACCTCAACTCCTCCAATTAGTTCTACCACTACATCAATATCATGACTAATGACATCAAATATATCCCTCTCGATAGGTGTATTACCTGGATCACATTTAGGATTGTCTCTTCTTGCTCCTATGACACTAACTGTAAATTGAGCACCTGAGTTTGAAGCAATAATATCTGCATTATTTTCTAGCGCACTAAATAATCCAGTTGCAACATTACCCCACCCACAAATTCCTACTTTTAATTCTTCCATTATATTTCCATTGATAAAAAGTTTTTAATGCCTCTTATTGCTTGCCTAATTCTTTGTTCATTCTCAATAAGTGAAAATCTAACATACTCATCACCATCTTCACCAAAACCTCCTCCAGGAGAAACAGCAACTTGAGCATGTTCAATAAGCAATTTACTAAATTCTAAAGAACCTAATTTAATATATTTTTCAGGTATCTTTGCCCATACAAACATTGTAGCAACTGGCTTTTCAACATCCCAGCCAATACGATTAAGTCCATCACATAATTCATTTCTTCTGCTTTCATACATTTCACGAATTGCACTTACTTCTTTATCACATTCATTTATTGCTTTAATTGCAGCAACTTGAATTGGGGTGAAAGTTCCATAATCCATATATGATTTAATTTTTGTTAGTGCTTGAACTAAATTTTTATTTCCACAACAAAATCCAACTCTCCATCCAGGCATATTATATGACTTTGATAATGTAAAAAATTCTACTGCTATATCTTTTGCGCCATCGACCTCTAAGATTGAAGGTGCTTTATATTCATCAAATACAATATCAGCATATGCAAGATCATGGATTATCCAAATATCATATTTTTTTCCAATTTTTATAATCTTTTCAAAAAATTCAACAGTTACAGATTGCGTGGTTGGATTAGATGGAAAATTAACTATTATCATTTTTGGCTTGGTTTTAGAAATATTGATTGCCTCCTCAACATCATCTAGAAACTTGTCCGTATCATCTTTTAAAGTTACCGAATGCAAATTGGCGCCTGCAATTACAACGCCATAAGAATGTATAGGATATGTTGGTGATTGAACTATCACAGTATCATCTTGAGATAAGGTAGCTAAGGAAAGATGGGCTATACCCTCTTTAGAGCCCATACATGTAACAATCTCAGAATCTTGATCTAATTGAATATTATATTTTCTTAGATACCAATCTTTTATGGCTACACGAAGTTTTGGTAGCCCTGCTGATTGAGAATATCTATGGGTAACAGGATTTTTAACCGTTTCAATTAGTTTATCAACGACAACATTTGGTGTAGGTTGATCGGGATTGCCCATCCCAAAATCTATAATATCTTCACCACGAAGTCTTGCTTCATGTTTCAAAGTATTTATTTGACCAAAAATATATGGAGGTAATTTTTGTGCATTAGAAAAATCTTGATCAGGCATAGCTCTATGATTTTAATTTTGTTAATAAATCCTCAGGAGATAAATATCCTGGTATTAAAATTCCTTCAGTTGAAAAAATTGCGGGGGTTCCAGTAACTCCTAATTTTTTTCCAATAGCATAATGTTTTGAAACTGGTTGATTGTCACAAAAATTAACATCTACTTCTTTATTATTTTTAAGTCTTGTTAAGCTTAATTTAGTATTATCTGAACACCAAGCGTTGACCATCTTTGTAAAGGAATCAGTACCTAGACCAGATCTTGGAAAAGCAGCATAGTTTATTGTAATTCCTAGCTTGTTATATTCTTCAATCTGATTATGAAGTTTCCTGCAATATCCACAATCCACATCAGTAAAAATGGTCACACTATATTTCTCATTTTTGGATTTAAATGAAATTAATTCACTAGGTTTTAGATTCGATAGTACTATAGATCTTCTTTTTGAAATCTCTAAATCTGTAATATTAGAAATAGAGTCTATGTTTATTTTATAGATATCACCATAAATAAAAAAATTGCCATCTTTTGTAACATATATTGGTTCCAGATCACCATAATAAACTGAGTATAGTCCAGGAATAGATGATTCTTGAATGCTCTCAATTTCTGAGCCTGCAGGCAATATTTTTTCTAGACTATTTCGGATTATCTCTTCATCGGATGCAATGAATAAGGAAAATAAAATAAAAACAAATGAAATATTAAATTTTTTCATTTTAGCCTCTTGGGTGATGTTTTTTTAGAATTTCGCCTAATCGTTTCTTTGCTATGTGAGTATATATTTGGGTAGTAGATAAGTCACTATGTCCAAGTAAAATTTGTACAGATCTTAAATCAGCACCTCTATTTAAAAGATGTGTAGCAAAGGCATGTCGAAGTGTATGGGGTGAAATAGATAATTTAAGGTTTTCACGCTTAATATAAATCTTTATCCTTTGCCAAAAAGCTCCTCTAGTTATTCTAGTTCCTCTGTTACTTAAAAAAACATCTTTAGAATCTAACGTTTTTCTATCTTCAAGATATATTCTCAAAGCCTCTGCTGCTTTTTCACCATAAGGTACTAAACGCTCTTTAGAACCCTTACCAAAAACTTTAAGTACAGATCTATTAAAATCTATATCTGTAAGCTTAAGATTCACTAACTCAGAAATTCTCATACCAGTTGCATAAAGAATTTCTATCATTGCTTTATCTCTTCTTTCTATTTTTATACTAGATTTTGGACTTCCTAAAAGGCTTTCAACTTCATCTTCAGACATTGATGTTGGTAAATATTTTTCTTGTTTTGGAGCAGTAATTTCATCTGCTGGAGAGTTTTTAATAACTTTTTTCTTTAATAAAAAAAGATAGAAATGTTTGATAGAAGAAATCTTCCTATTTATTGAGGAACTTTTTAAACCAATACTAAATAAAGTTGAAATGTAATTATTTAAATTAAGATCGGTTATTTTCAATCGATCTAAATGTTCTTTATCACACCATGAAGAAAAAGATGAAATATCATTCTTGTATGATGAAACAGTATTCTTTGAAAGTCCTTTTTCGATATATAGAGAATCTAAAAAGGACCTAAGTAAATGATCCTTTTTATTATCTTTGATCATCTAATTAGTCTAATCTTTCTTTAATTCTGGCTGATTTACCTGACCTGTCTCTTAAGTAGAAAAGTTTGGATTGTCTTACATCACCTTTTCTTTTAACTTTTATAGAGTCAATAAGTGGGCTGTGCGTTTGAAATGTTCTCTCAACGCCAATACCGCTTGAAATTTTTCTAACAATGAATGAAGAATTTAGGCCTCTTTTCTTAATACCCATTACAACACCTTCGAAAGCTTGCAATCTTGTTCTATCACCCTCTTTCACCTTAACAGAAACTACAATAGTATCGCCTGGTCTGAATGATGGAATATCTTCTTTTAATTGATTTGATTCAAAATCACTGACAATTTGTGAGGGTGTTTTTTCATTTAAAGAAACTACTGGAGAGGTATCTTCCTCTTGAGTTTCTTTATCATCCTCAGCAGCTTCAGCAACTACTTCTTCAGTTGATTCTTCAGAAACTTCCTCAGCAGCTTCAGCAACTACTTCTTCATTTTCTAAATTTTTATTGTCAGATTCATTCATTATATTCGCCTAAAAAGTGCTATAGGATATCCTTAGATTCCAATTCTTCCAAGAGTTTTTTTTGTTTTTTTGTTAATTTTACCTTATTTATCAAGTCCGGTCTTCTTAAATAGGTTTGAATAAGAGATTTATTGGCTTTCCATTCACTAATTCTTGAATGATTACCTGAAAGAAGCACATCAGGAACTTGATCATCTTCAAAAATTTCTGGTCTTGTATAAGCAGGACCTTTTAATAAACCATTAAAGAATGAATCATTTTTAACAGAATCTTCATTTCCAACTGTTCCAGGTAAATTCCTAGCGATAGCATCTATCAAACATATAGCTGGATACTCACCACCACTCATAACAAAGTCCCCTACAGAAATTTCTTCATCAACATATTTATCAATAAACCTTTGATCAACTCCTTCATATCTTCCGCAAAGTATTGTTAATGCTTGGATTGATGATAAATCAATTATTTTATCTTGAGTAAGCCTTGTTCCTTGTGGACTTAGATATACCACATGACCACGATCACTTTCAGGAATTTCAAATAATGTATCCTTTAATGGCTGAGGCATCATCAACATACCTTCACCACCTCCATAAAGCTTTCCATCAATTTGACCATGTTTATTTATTGCATTTTTTCTGATGTCGTAACACTTTATTGAATTATTATTATCAAATGTTTTTGATATAACCCCATATTCAAGTACATTGAAAATCTCAGGAAAAATTGTAAGTACATTAAACCGCATATCAAAAAGTTTTATCCCAGTTAACATATATTATGTTTTTTTCTCTTTCTATTGATTGAATAAATTCATCCCTAATAAACGGGATTAATCTTTTCTCATCATCTACTGACAATTTTGTAGGATTAATTTCTAAACAGTCTTGAGCCCCGAAGTTATTCAAAGAAGAAACTTTGCCCAAAAGATCACCAGAGTCTTTATCTATAACCTCCATATCAATTAATTCAAACCAATATGCTTCCTTATCATCTAGATTAGGAAGATCTTGTTTATTTATATATATTTTTGAGTTGGTAAATTTTTTTATAGCATCAATATCATTAATATCTGTCACTTTTGCACAAAATTTACTATTTAATTTTTTTATATATTCGATTTGAAAATTTGGAATACTATTGTTTTTAATATAAAAATTTGAATATTCGAGAATATTTTCTTTCGGGTTGCAATAAGAGTTTAGAAAGAATTCTCCCTTCAGTCCTCGAGGTTTGCCTATAGAGGCAATGCAAATTAAATTTTCTGTATTTTTATTATTTACTTTCATCATCTGAAGAATCTTTTTCTTCAGATTCTTCTTCAGCTGGAGCTTCCTCAGCAGGCGCTTCTTCAGCTGGAGCTTCCTCAGCTGGTGCTTCTTCTTCAGCTGGAGCTTCCTCAGCTGGGCTTCTCACAGGCGCTTCCTCAGCTGGTGCTTCTTCTTCAGCTGGAGCTTCCTCAGCTGGTGCTTCTTCTTCAGCAGGTGCTTCTTCTTCAGCTGGAGCTTCCTCAGCAGGCGCTTCTTCTTCAGCAGCAGCTGCAGCTTCTTCGGCAGCTTTTTCTTCTGCTTCTTTGGCTAACTTTGCCTCTATTGCTGCTTTTTTTGCATCAGCTTTAGCTTTTTTTGCATCAAGTTTTGCTTGTAATTCTTCTGGAGATAAATTTGCCTCTTTAACAAGAGATTGAACTCTTTCACTTAACTGAGCTCCTTTAGCAACCCACTCATTAAGTTTATCAAGATCAAGCCTAAGTCTTTCTTCTTGACCGCTTGCACTTGGATTAAAAAATCCAAGTCTTTCAATGAACTTTCCATCTCTTGGACGTCTTTCATCTGCGACTGTTATAAAGTAGTAAGGGTTCTTCTTTGCCCCGCTTCTTGCTAATCTAATTATTACCATATTTATCTATTTGTATTCTTAATATTAAAAAAGATGTGTATTTTAGGGTAACCTTGATAATATTGATAGTATTAATATATAAAGTTTTTAAAAATCTAATTTTAAGATGAATTTTATTACACAAGTAACTATATCTATAGTTTTATATTTTATTGTTAGGGTTTTAGTAAAAAAACCTAACTCATTGTATATAGCAAGTTTTGTATCTACTATTTCATATATAGTTATGTATCTTGTTTTATATCAATCTATAACACTATTACCAACATTACATTTTTTAGTAACAGGTCTAAGTTTAATAATTTTGTTCATTTCATATTATGAAATAGTCTTATTAGAAAGGAATGTTAGAAAAATAAAGCTTGGACTCTTTGAAAATGCTGAGTCTTTTCCAATAGAAAGAAGTTATAAGCTTGTCTTTAAAATATTGGGAGTAGGATTATTATTTTTATCCTTGGCTTTAATATCAGGTTTTGCAATTCAATCAATTTTTACGAATAATTTGATTATTAAGTCTTCATTCACCATAATTGCATGGTTTATATACTTAATCACGTTAATAGGTACAAAGTTTTTTAATTTTCCGATCAAATATGCAACAAGAGGGTTATTTATTTCAATGTGGGCAGTCCTCTTTGCGTATCTTGCAAATTCTTATTTAATAAATAGTTAATTGATAGATTCAGAACCCTCTTTGTTATTTTTATTTTTGAGCTTGTTTAGCTTATTAATCCTTAGTGCATTCTTTTCAGGATCTGAAACTGGCATGATGGCTGCTAATAAAATTAAACTAAAGAATCTTTCAAAAAAACGAGACCGAGGCGCAAAAAGAGCACTCAAGCTTCTCAAGAAACCTGATCTGCTTTTAGCAACAATTCTTGTTGGAAATAATTTTGCTAACATCTTAGCTTCTTCAATAGTAACAATAATTATGTTGAATTATTTTGGAGGGAATGTTCTTCTTGGTGCAGTTTTGCTCACTACCTTCATTTTAATATTTTCAGAAATAACTCCAAAAACTATGGCGGCAGTCAAACCAGAAAGTTTTGCTAAAAGATCATCCTTATTATTAAAAACATTACTTTATATATTGAGACCCTTAATAGCTGTTACAAACTATATTAGCTCAATAGTCTTAGGCATCTTTAATATCAATGTAAAAGACGCCAAAGATAATGACAATCTAAATACACAAGAACTCAAAACTTTATTAGATGAGTCAGGAGATTTAATTCCAAAGCAATACAGAGGAATGCTTTCATCCATTCTTGGTATGGAAGAGCTTGTTGTTGAAGATATTATGACTCCCGCATCAGAAGTTATTGGTATTGATATAGATCTTGATTATGAAACTAACAAAAAAATTATTGAGTCCTCTGAATATACGAGACTTCCTGTATATAAAAATTCTATAGATAATGAGCTTGGAACGTTGCATCTAAAGAATTCTCATTCTTTTTTAGAAAGATTAGAGGCAAAAGAAAATGTTCAAAATATTCTTACAAAAACATATTTTGTTTCACAATCCACAGCTCTAATGAAGCAGCTTATGGAGTTTCAAGATAATGATAAAAATATGGCTTTAGTTGTTGATGAATATGGAGAAATAGAGGGATTAATAACTATTGAAGATATTTTTAAAGAAATTGCGGGTAAATTTGGAAGCGATAAGATTGAGTTAGAAAAAGAATTTACTAAATTAAAAGATGGCTCGATTATTACTGATGGTAACTCTCGAATTCGTGATCTTAACAATTTTGTTAATTGGTCAATACCTGAAGATAGTTCAAAAACTATTAATGGTTTGATTACTGAGCATCTTGATCAAATACCAAATGCAAATCTGTGTGTCGAAATAAATAAATATAGATTTGAGGTCTTAAAGATTGAAGATAATTCAATCTCAAAAATAAAAATTAAAAAAAAGTAACATGCCATCATTAAAAACAATAGTTGTTCAGGTTACACCTTTTGTCCAAAATGCTTCAATAGTGATCTGCACTCAAACAAATAAATGTGCATTTGTAGATCCAGGTGGAGATATAGATACGCTCTTAGATGTTGCAAAAAGTAATAATCTCATACCAGAAAAAATATTATTAACTCATGGGCATATAGATCATGCTGGCGGTGCTCAAGAGTTATCAAATATCCTAAAAATTCAGATAGAAGGTCCTCATATAGCAGATAAATTTTTACTAGACGAGCTTAAAAAACAAGGTCAAATGTTTGGCATGATGTCAGAAAACTGTTCACCTGATAGATGGCTAGATGAAGGCGATGTAATTAAAATTGGTGATGTTAAATTAGATACTTATTTTTGTCCTGGTCATACTCCAGGTCATGTAATTTTTTATAACAAAGAAAACAAACTTGCTCTTGTTGGAGATGTTTTATTTCAGGGCTCTATCGGAAGAACAGATCTTCCTGGTGGTAATCATCAAGAATTATTAGAATCTATTAAAAATAAATTATGGCCACTTGGAAATGATATTGAATTTATACCTGGTCATGGGCCTAATTCAACTTTTGCTCAGGAAAGAGCAACAAATGCGTTTGTTGCAGACAGCATTTTGATGAATAATTAAATACTATTTATCGTACCTACCTGGGGCTAATTTCCTACCAAATAATGAGAGTATAGATGCAGGGAAGTTTTTAAGCATAAAAACCAAAATTTTATATGTCATTGTTGGGACGCAAATAGGTTTTCCAGCAAACATTGCTTCTACTCCTTCTTTTGCTATTCTCTCAGCAGAAAATTTAAGAAAACTTGGAACTCTATCCATCTCATCCTGAACACCACTTGCAGTATGAAACTCAGTAACTGTAAATCCTGGACATAAAGCTGTAGATGATATTCCAAGATGATTGTAGTTAATATTAATAGAATCACTAAACCTATTCATAAAAGTTTTAATTGGTCCATAAAGTGCTTGTATTGCAGATGGAGGTGAAAATGAAGCTACCGATGAAACTATCATAATTTTTCCGTTTTGGCTTTCCATCATTGATGGGAGAAAAATTTTTGTGAGTGCTATAACTGAAGTTCCAAGGACTCTTATAAAATCCTCCTCATCTTCCATTGGGGTTTCATGAAAAGGAGTTTTAATACCATAACCGGCGTTGTTAATTAAAACCTCTACTTTGTAATCTTTGTCATTGCAGAAATTAAATATCTGTCTTGGAGTATTAATATCACTTAAATCACATGATATAAAATCAACTTTTACTTTAAATTTTTCAGAAATTTCTTTTGATATTGATATCAGCCTATCTTCTCTTCGAGCAGTCAAAACCAGATTATAGCCTCTGTTTGCAAGGTTATATGCTATTTCAAGACCAATGCCAGAAGATGCACCAGTAATTAATGCGTATGTACTTTTCATAAAATATATACTATCAGTATACATATTTCTAAGATAGAATTATTTGCTCAATTAAAAGGAAAATTATGACATTAGAAAAAAGACACTTCATCTATTTACTATTTTTAGTAATTGGATCTTTATTATTGGTAAATCCTACAAACTTGAATGCAGACGAAACAGAGCAAGTATCTGAGGAGGTCGCTGAAGATACAGAGAATGATAAAGATGCAAAAATGAAAAAATGCATGAAAGAAGCTAAAACAAATAAAGATAAAAAAAATTGTGCCAAGGAAAATCAACAAACAGTCGAAGAATTTATTGAAGACGAGGGCCTCAGACTTATAGAGGGATTTTTAAAAATTTATACGGATGAAGATGAAGAAAATTATTTTCTAAAATTAAATAATGATGACTTAAATAATCCGTTTTTGTATTTCGCGTACATTATGAATGCGCCACAAGGCAGTACCCTTTCAGGGGGATTACCGTCTGATGGAAAAGTTTTAGAATTTAGAAAATTTAAACAAAACAATATTGGTTTATATCAATTAAATACCGCTTACATAAAGGGAGATGATAACAATATTGGTAATTCAACAATAACAAACATTACAGAGGCATTTATAGAAACTTTTAAAGAGGTTGCAAAATCTGAAGACTCGATAATGATTAGCGTAAATAAATTTTTAATGTCCGAAAGAATCGAAGCCATTAGTTATGTACCTCAAGAATACAGAGAATACATTTCAGTCAACTATGGAAGACCAGACCCAAAGAAAACTTTTATTAAAGAAGTATTTAACAATAATACCAATACTGCTGTTGAAGTTACTTTGGCATATGAAAACAAATCCCCAAATTCCGATGCCTATTCTGTTTCAGCAGTAACTGATCCTAGATACTTATCAGTGACAGGAAGACATATTTTCATAAAAATGCCTGATGCTGAGTTTGAACCCAGAATAAATGATCATAGAGTTGGTTATTTTGTGAACAAATCTACTGACTTAACTTCTTATGAAAATTTTCCTAACTTTGCATTAATTAATAAATGGAGATTAATAAAAAAGAATCCAGATGCAGAGCTGTCGGAACCAGTTGAACCAATAGTATATTGGGTAGAAAACACAACTCCAGAAGAAATAATCCCAGCTGTTGTTGCTGGTATTGAAAATTGGAATATCGCATTTGAGGAAGCTGGTTTTAAAAATGCAATAGTTGCAAAAATTCAACCTAAAGATGCTGCTTGGGATGCAGCAGACTATGATTACAATGTTGTTAGATGGTCTTCAGAACCTGATGGACGTCTTTTAGGTGTTGGGCCAAGTGTTACAAACCCATTAACTGGTGAAATTATTTCTGCCGATGTTGTTAATAAACTTTTAGCAGTAAAGATTGGATATAACTATAGAAAACTATATGGCTATACTGAAGATAATGACCCATTAATGCAATACATAACTAACTTAACCTTGCATGAAGTTGGTCATACCTTGGGACTAAGACATAACTTTAGAGGCAGCTATAAATATAGCCCCTCTGAAATTCATAATAAAGAGCTTACTGGAAACACTATCATGAACTCTGTAATGGATTATGATCCAATAAATGTTGCGCCTAAAGGAACCAAACAAGGCATTTTCTTTTCTACTGTTCCAGGAGAATATGACAAATGGGCAATTAAATTTGGTTATACACCAGGATTAACTGATGAGGAGCGAAGATTAATGCTTTTAGATTCAGTAAAGCCTGAGTTGAGTTTTGGTACGGATGATGAGGCTATGTCCTATCCTGGTAATAACATTGATCCAAGAACAAAAAGATATGACATGAGTAATGACCCTATTACATATGCTACAGATATCATTAATATTGTTGACAATAAAATTAATGAGCTTCCAGAAATATTTGCTGATGAAGAAAGTTTTAATAACTACACCAATGCATTTTTTAGATTCTTTAGAACCAAGGGAAGATTCCTTGAAACGGTTGCTCAGCAAATTGGAGGAGTATACGTTAATAAAATATCAAGCGTTCAAGACGATAAAACTATTCTTGAAGCAGTTCCATATGACAAACAAAAACAAGCGATGGCCCTTTTATCTGAAAAAGTCTTTGCAAATGGGTCGATGAATTATGATTCAAAAATTTTAGCTAATCTTGTATATGAAAGAGGAACCAGATCGAGTGCTGGTAATAATGATCCAGATTTCCATGCGCTTGTTCTTTCCAGTCAAAGGAATATTCTCAGAAATATCTTACATCCTGAAGTTATGAATAGGCTTATAAATAGCTCTTTGTATGGAAATAGCTATATGCCAGAGGAAGTTTTGTCTGATCTGAACGAAGCAATATTTGTATCAAAAGAAATACCAGATACTTTTAAGATAAACCTTCAGGCTACTTACGTTGATCTATTGATCGATGGTTTTAAGAAAGGTGATTATGACAATGTTTCAAAAGCTGAAATTTTTCAAGCAATAAATGATATACATTCATTTGCTAGAAAAAATAAAATGAAATCAACTCATTATGAGTTAATATTCTTTAAATTAGAAAAGCTTTTGAAGGACAGTTAAGAACTCTCTTCTAATAAGAGTTTTTTCTTAGCCTCAACCCCACCTGGACCTCTATAGCCACCTATATCTCCGTTTGAGCATATAACTCTGTGGCATGGTCTAATTACTGGGTTCGGATTTTGACCACATGCATTTGCAACAGCTCTTGCTGAATTTGGTCTGCCAATCTTTATTGCAATATCTTTATAAGTGATAGTTGAGCCATAGGGAATTTTATCAATTTCAGCCCAAACTTTTTTTTGAAAATCTGTTGCCATACAATGCTATGTCCAAGATTTAATTAGTTTGGTTGCCTCCTCTTGATTTACCTCTAATCTAGCATACTTTGGTGTTTCCATCGAAATCATCTGCTTTGCAATAAATTCCTTACTTAGGCCAAAATTAATAAGACTATTTGCAAGATCTTTTTTAGCCTCAATGTTCTCAGTATCAGAGGTAAGTTTTTGCGAATAATAATTTGTCTTGAATACCAAGATGCCCAGCTCAGCTAAAGCTAAGTCTCTATCTTCACATTCTTTGTCTTCATATTTGTCTATTGCGTTAAGTATCCAATAGTAAGGTTTAGCTACTTTTGCTTTTGCTTCATCAATATTTGGATAAAGTTTGGTATGTGACTTTTCTTTAAACCAGTTATCTTCATGCTTAATGATGCATTCTTCTTTTAGATCAAATAAGTATTTCTTCAGATCATAATCTTTAGTTATAAATGTATATTCCATTATTGATATTCCCTAAATACTTTAATAATTTTTTCTATAGCCCAATCGATTTCTACTTTAGTAATTGTTAATGGAGGGGCAAATCTAATAACTGTTTCATGAGTTTCCTTTGCAAGAATTCCTTCATCCATCAATGATAAGCATATTTTTTTTGCAGATATTGTTTTATTAAATTCAACTCCTATCCATAATCCTTTGCCTCTGACCTCTTTAATGAAATCTAAATTAATTTCCTGAAGTTTAGTTTTAAGATAATTGCCCATAATCTGACTGTTTTCAACTAAATTATCATCGATCAATAGATCAAGAGCCTTCGAAGCTACTTTTGCTGCGAGCGGATTGCCTCCAAAAGTTGAGCCATGCGATCCTGGATTAAAATGGTCCATTACTTCCTTAGAACTCAAAAAAGCTGAGACAGGTAATAAACCCCCACCTAATGCTTTTCCTAAAATTAGACCATCAGGTTTAATTCCTTCATGCTCATATGCAAACATCTTGCCCGTTCTTCCTAAACCTGATTGAATTTCATCTAAAATAAGCAAAACATTATTTTGATCACATAAATCTCTTAACTGCCTCAGCCAGCCATCTTGTGGAGTAATGATTCCACCCTCGCCTTGAATAGGTTCTACAAGAACAGCACAAGTATTATGAGTAATTGCCTTCTTTATTGATTGAATAGACTTTTCGCATATTTTTGAACAGTCACAATTTGTATTGCAATAATCAGCTTGAATAAAACCACTAGCGAAAGGACCAAACCCTTTTTTATAGTCTGGTTCTGATGAGAAACCTACTATAGTTGTAGTTCTACCATGAAAATTACCATCTGCAACGATTATTTCAGCAAAATTTTCTTCTATACCTTTTGTAAAATAACCCCATCTTCTCGCAGCTTTGATAGCAGTTTCAACTGCTTCAGCTCCAGTATTCATGGGCAAAATAGATTCAAATCCACTTAACTGTGAGAGTTTTTCAATATACTCCCCGAAAGGTTCTGTATAAAAGGCTCTAGAGCTAATTGCTAATTTTTCAGCTTGATTAACTAATACTTTAACAAGCTCTGGATGAGAGTGACCGTGACTAACAGCAGAATAAGCTGACATCATATCTAGGTATTTATTTCCATCAACATCCCATAAATAAACGCCCTTTCCTTTTTGTAAAACAATTGGGAGCGGTGAATAATTCTTTGCTCCATATAAGGCTTCTTTATTTATTAAATTATTTTGTAAATTACTTACCATAATAGTATTCTACTCGCATTAGGATTAATGAGGGGAGCATTATGATAAATCAATCATCAAATCATCTATTTATGATTGAACCAGAAGTTTTTTATTCAAATGAGCAAACTGCTGATTCAAATCACTACCAAAAAGATCATGATACTGAATTCACAAAAGATGATGTGTTGAAAAAAGCTCTTGAAGAATTTCACGGGCTAAAAAATAAAATTGAAGAAAACGGTATTAAAGTTACATCAATGAAAGGTATTCCTGAATGTCCTGATCATATTTTTCCTAACTGGTTTATAACCTTTGAAGATAAAACTTTTCAACTATTCAGTATGAAGGCTGAAAATAGACGACTTGAAAAAACAAAGGAAATGATTGAATTTCTATCTATGGATTATTCTATGAAAAGTGATTTATCTGAATATGAGAGTAAAGGTCATTTTCTTGAAGCTACAAGCAGTATGGTTATTGATAGAGTAAACATGGTTGTTTATGCTGCTATTTCCTCAAGAACAAGCTCAGAGTTAACTAAAAAATGGTGTGGCGATAATAATTATGAATTAGTGTTATTTGAAACTGAAAGCCACAAAGGTGATGCTATTTACCATACTGATGTATTTATGTATGTTGGACAAAAAATCATTGGCATCTGTTTTGATGTCATCCTTCCGCAATATAGACAAATAGTTAGAGAAAAAGTAAGTAAATTTCATGACATATATGAAATAGAAGAAAACCAAATTTTGGATTTTTGTGGAAACAGTCTTGAGGCAAGAAATGATTCTAATGAATACTTTTTAATAATGTCATCAAGAGCCTTTAATACTTTAAATGATGGTCAAAAAGAAAAACTCTCAAAATATTATAAAAAAATTATACATTCAGATTTAACTACGATAGAAAGGTATGGTGGTGGATCGGCTCGATGTATGCTTAATGAGCTCTTTTAGAATTTTTCTACCCAATTAGCAGTTGTTTTAGTGCCACCTAGTGGAAAAAAATGAACTTGTTCAATATTAAAATCTGGATTTTGTGATTTATATTCAGCCAATTCACTTATTACAGAAGTCGGTTCATAGGGGAGAAGAAGTTTTGTTATATCCTTAGCTCTTTTTTGCAACACTTTCATAGATGCACCCACTCCACACTCAATAGAATATCTAATTAATGTTTGAAGTTTTGCAGGCCCTGCTATACCAATATGAACTGGAAGATCAATATTCATATCAATAAGATTATTTGCCCATTGGATTATAGCTACAGAATCAAAACAAAATTGAGTTGCAATTGCAATCTGCGCATCAGTCCTTTTGGCATACTCATTCTTCCAGGATAAAGCTTCATTAACATTGGTGTGTGTGCTGTCTTTATCAATATCTTTATTGCCCTCAGGATGACCTGCTACATGTAAACGTTTAAAACTATATTTATCAAACAGCTCTGTTTCAATTATTTGAATTGATGAATCAAATACACCAGCGGGCTCTTTCGAACCTCCAGCAATTACAAGAGCCTCTTGAACATTTGCCTCTCCTGAATACTGAGATAACCAACTTTCAAGTGTATCTTTATCCTCTATTATTCTTGCTGGAAAATGAGGCATTGGAATAAATCCTTCATTAGTAATTTTTTTTGCAGTCTTAAGCATTTCATCAAACGGAGTTCCTTCGATATGAGCAATATATATTCTGGTATTGGCAGGAAGTACTTCAGCAAAATTTTCTATTTTAGCTGCTGCATTTGGCGTTACTTCAATTGAGTAACCATTTAAAAAATTTTTAACAACTTCAGAATTCATAGACGTATTAAAGCATAAAAAACTGGCGGAGAGTGAGGGATTCGAACCCTCGAACCAGTTACCCAGTTACCTCCTTAGCAGGGAGGCGCTTTCGACCACTCAGCCAACTCTCCGAAATTGATGCAAGATTATAACTCTTTGATAAAAAAAAATACCTACTTATCTATCAAATTCTATTTGCATTCCAAGAGGGATATCATCCTTTACACGGCCATCTTCAAATACTATATGTCCGTTACAGATTGTCATATGAATTGATGAGTTGAATGTCTTACCTTCAAAAGGTGACCATCCGCACTTATAAAGAATATTGTCTTTTGTTACTTGATATTTCTTATCTAGATCAATCACTACAAGATCAGCGTAACAACCCTCTCTAATATATCCCCTATCTTTTACTTGAAACCTTTTTGCAACATTGTGAGTAGTTTTTTCAACTATTGTTTCTAGGGTTAATATTCCTTGATGATAAAAATCCATTAATATCTGTAACCCGTGTTGAACCAATGGCAGTCCCGCTGGTGCATCTGGGTATTTCCTCATTTTTTCATCCCATGTATGTGGTGCATGATCTGTAGCAACAATATCAATTTTATTTTCTAAAAGTGCTTTTATAAGAGCCTGTCTGTCTGATTCTTCCTTAATAGATGGATTACACTTAATTTGATTACCTAATTCAGCATAGTCTTTTTCATTGAAGTGCATGTGATGAACGCATACCTCAGAAGTTATTTTTTTCCTATCAATGTCTCCCTTGGTAAATAACTCCATTTCTTTTTCAGTTGTTAGATGAAAGACATGAAGATCAGAGTCATATTTCTTAGCAAGACCCACAGCAAGAGAACTTGATAAATAACAACTATCAACATCCCTTATTAAGTGATGCTGTTGAGCTGATAGATCATCTCCATATTTTTCAAGGAATATTTTTTCATTATTCTTAACAGTTGTTTGATCTTCACAATGTGTAACAACAATCAGCGGTGAATAATTAAAAATATCATCAAGTGCATCAAGGCTATCAACAAGCATTTCTCCTGTAGAAGCACCCATAAAAACTTTTAATGCTGCTGCTTGATTAATATCAACTTTTTTAATTTCTTCTATATTTGTATTGCTTGCTCCAAGATGGAAAGAATAGTTAGATAAAGATTTTGTGCTTGCTATATCAAATTTTTTACTTAAATTTTCATTAGTCGTTGTTGTTGGATTAACATTAGGCATTTCAAAATAACTTGTCACACCACCAGCAAGACCTGCTCTTGATTCTGATGCAATATCACCTTTATGAGTTAATCCTGGTTCTCTAAAGTGAACTTGATCATCAATTAGTCCAGGTAATACATACTTTCCGTTAAGATCAACAGTTTTATTTGTTTCAGAGTTTATAGAGTTACTAATTAATTCAATTCTATTATTTTTTATTGCAATATCTGATTCGATTATTTTGTTTTCATTAACAATTTTGCAATTTTGTAATACTAAGTCATACATATTAACTATCCAGATTAAATGCTTTATGGAGTGAAGTTACAGCCATGTCTATTTCATTTTCACCAATAACAATTGTTATTTTAATTTCTGAAGTACTTATCATTTGAATGTTTATTCCAGTTTCAGACAATGCTTTGAATGCTGTACTAGCAATTCCAGCATGTGATCTCATACCAACACCAACTAGAGAAACTTTAGCAATACTTGAGTCAATTAACAAATCATCAAATTCTAGGGATGACTTCAAGTCATTAATAACCCCAGTTGCCAATGATTCATCTTCTTTTGAGACAGTAAATGTAAAGTCTGTTTTTCCATTAACACTAACGTTTTGAACTATGACATCAACTTCAATGTTTGCATCACTTAACGGGCCTAAAATACCATAAGCCATTCCAGGAGTATCACTTACTCCATGAAGGGTAAACTTCACCTGGTCCTTTTGAAAAGCTATTCCAGAAACTAAACCATTTTCCATATTTTTTTCCTCAAGAGATATTAGGGTGCCATTACCAGGCTCAAAACTTGATAAAACTCTAACGGGTACATTATATTTATTTGCAAACTCAACTGCTCTAATCTGAATTACTTTAGCACCCTGTCCTGCCATTTCAAGCATTTCTTCCATAGTAATTACATCTATCTTCTTAGCTTCGGGAACTACTCTTGGATCAGTTGTATAAATGCCATCAACATCGGTATAAATATCACATCTTTCGGCACCTAATTGAGCAGCAATAGCTACAGCTGTGGTATCAGAACCACCTCTTCCAAGGGTTGTAACATCACCGGACTCTGTAATACCCTGAAAACCAGTAATAATAGGGACAACGCCTGCATCCAAAGTTTCTTGAATCTTTTTACCATCAACATCAAGAATTCTTGCTTTAGAGTAGCTATCGGTTGTTCTCATTGAAATTTGTGAAGCGGAATAAGATTTTGCTGGAACATCAATCTGTTGAAGTGCCATAGCTAAAAGTGCAGCACTTACTTTTTCACCAGTAGAAACAAGAGCATCAAATTCTCTTTTGCTAGGGTTATCTCCAAAACTTTTTGCTAATTTAATTAATCTGTTAGTTTCCCCACTCATAGCTGAGACAACAACTACTATCGGATTATTTTTAGACGCCTCTTTTACAATTTTTGCAACAGCAGCAATTCTCTCTTCTGAGCCGACAGAGGTTCCTCCAAACTTTTGAACAATGATATTAGACATATTTTCTTAGTTTGCGAGGGATTTTACTGAATTTAAAATAGAAGTCACGAATTCATTAATATTTTTGCTTTCACCGGCTCCTTGAGCAAAATCTGGTCTTCCGCCACCTTTACCTCCCAACTGTTCACAAAGCAATGAAACAACATCTTTAGCAGAAAGTTGATCAACTAAATTGTCAGTAACGCCTGAGACTACAGCAACTTTTGAACCAATTGCATTCAGTAAAACAACACATCCTTTTGAAAGGCTAGCTTTTTTGTTATCTACTAAGCCTCTCAGAATCTTATTATCATCAGTAGAAACTTGCTCAACTTGTAATTGCCAGTCATTAATATCATAAGTTTCTGAGAAAATTACTTTAACGGAGTTTGGCTGAGAGCCTCCTGATTTTTTTAGCTTTTTATTTTCTTCAATTAAAGCTTCCACTTTTTCTAACAATGCATCAGCAGGAACATTTAATTTATTCTGCAAGGAATCAGTAACTTTACGAACTTCATTAATATATTGATGAGCTTGTTTGCCTCCAATAGCCTCAATTCTTCTGATTCCAGAGGCTACACTTGACTGATTGACAATTACAAAGACTCCAATATCTCCAGTTCTCTCAACATGTGTTCCGCCGCAAAGCTCAACAGAAAAGGATTTTTCTCCCATTGTTAAAACTCTTACCTCGTCTTCATATTTCTCACCAAATAATGCTTGAGCTCCAGAATTAATAGCATCATCAAGGTTCATAACTTCTGTTTGAACTTCAACATTGTTTAATAATTCTCTATTAACTATCTCTTCTATAGATGAAATTTCATTTTTAGTTAATGGTTTTGAATGTGAAAAATCAAATCTAAGTTTTGATTCATCAACCAATGAACCTTTTTGCTGAACGTGATCACCAAGAACTTCTCGAAGAGCTGCATGTAATAAATGAGTAGATGAATGATGAATAGCTGTTGCTGTTCTTTTATCTTTTTCAACACTCATACTAATAACATCACCATTTTTAAGAGATCCTTTCTCAATAATTGCCTTATGTAAAAACACTTTTCCTTGTTTTTTACAATCTAAAATAGTACCAGTTGTGTTTCCAGATATAAACCTCCCTGTATCACCAACTTGACCACCAGACTCTGCATAAAAAGGAGTCTTCTCACAAGCAATAAATACTTCATCAGATTCACTAACCTCATCAACTCTATCTTGATCTCTCCAAAGAACTAATACTTTAGATTCAGATTCAAGTGTTTCATAACCAAGAAATTCTGTTTCCTCTACACCAGCAGCTGCAGGCAATGAAGAAACAAAACTGCTCCCTGCTTTTGATGTTTGTTTTTGTTGGTCCATGGATTTGTTAAAGCCATCTTCATCTATTTTTAATCCTTTTTCTCTTGCGATATCAGCAGTCAGATCAAATGGAAATCCAAAGGTATCATGAAGTTTAAATACAACATCACCAGGAATAACTTCATTATCAAGTTTGGAAATAGCTGTCTCAAGAATATAAATACCCTTTTCAAGAGTCTCAAAAAACTTAACTTCTTCATCTTTAATTGTTTGCGCAATATGTTCTTTTTTCTCTTTAATTAATGGGTATGCTTCGCTCATTAATTTTTCTAAATCATCAACTAACTGATATAAAAATGGTTTAGTTGCTCCCATCTTATAACCGTGTCTAATGGCCCTTCTTAATATTCTTCTAAGTACATATCCTCTTCCTTCATTTTCAGGAAGTATTCCGTCAGCAATAAGAAAACTCACCGATCTAATATGATCAGATATAACCTTATGAGATTCGCTTTCTTGATTACCTAAAACTCTGTTTGATGCGTTAATTAAATCTTTAAATAAATCAGTTTGATAATTTGAATTAACTCCCTGCATTACGGCAGCAATTCTTTCAAGACCCATACCTGTATCGACAGACGGTTTCGGAAGTGGTGTCATTTTGCCAGAATCATCTCTATTGAATTGCATGAATACAAGATTCCATATTTCTACGAATCTATCTCCTTCATCACCTTCTGAACCTGGCGGAGTTCCCTCAATATGGTCGCCATGATCATAATAAATTTCAGAGCATGGGCCACATGGGCCTGTATCACCCATAGACCAAAAATTATCTTCATCTCCAAGCCTGACTATTCTTGAAGGGTCTACACCTATGACATCTATCCAAATTTTTTCTGCTTCATCATCATCTTTATATACAGAAATCCATAGTTTATCTTTTTCAAGCTTTAGAGCATCGGTTAGGAATTCCCAAGCATATTTAATTGCGTCTTCTTTGAAATAATCACCAAAACTAAAATTACCCAACATCTCAAAAAATGTGTGGTGTCTTAATGTATAGCCAACATTTTCAAGGTCGTTGTGTTTTCCACCAGCTCTAATGCACCTTTGTGATGTTGTTGCTCTTGAGTACTTTCTTTTATCAGTTCCTAAAAAAACATCTTTAAATTGAACCATTCCAGCATTGGTGAATAAAAGGGTCTCATCATTAGCAGGTATTAACGGGCTAGAATCTACAACCTGATGGTCTTTTGAATTAAAAAAGTCTAGAAAAGCTTGTCTTATATCACTTGTTTTCATTTTAGTATGAAGCTAATTCCTTATATTTCTTATAATTTTCTATGTAATGATATGCTCCTAGTGACACCATTTTCTGCTCTTCATCATTAAGAGTTTTCTTGATTTTACCAGGCATACCAAGAACCATTGACCCGTCAGGAATTTCCATACCTTCAGTAACTAATGCTTTAGCTCCAATAATACAGTTTTTTCCTATTTTTGCTCCGTTAAGAACAACAGACCCAATACCAATCAAACTTCCATCTCCAATTTCACAACCGTGAAGCATTACCATGTGCCCTACGGTAACATGTTTTCCAATAATGCATTTATAACCTGGATCGGTATGAATAATTGAGCCGTCTTGAACATTTGATCCCTCTCCAACAATTATTGGCTCATTGTCGCCTCTTATTGTTGCGTTAAACCAAATACTTGCATCTTTGGCAAGTTGAACATCACCAATAACTGTTGCACTTGGTGCAATGAAAAAATCTTCACCATCTGTTTTAAGCTTTTTTTCACCAAGTTCAATAATCATATTGTTCTCTAATAATATCTAAATCCTCTTCTATGCCTGCGTCAAAGCATGTATTGACGAAATCTGCAGTAATCATTGCAGTTAAGCCCCAAATTATTTGGTCATTATAAACCCAACTTGGAACTATTACATTTCTATTCTTTCTTTCTATCTTGTGAAGCTTGGCATTTTTTTTATCAGTAAGAAATTCTAGCGGGACCGTAAAAATTTTTTCTATTTCATCGTTATCTACTAAGTTCTGTTTTTTTGTTATCAGGCCTATATAAGGATTTACTTCAATTTTATGTTTTGAAACTAAATATTTTAATGAGCCAGCCAAAACTACATCCTCTGTATTTAAATTTATTTCTTCATTTGATTCTCTTAATGCTGTTTCATACAAATTTTTGTCTTGCTCATCCCATTTACCTCCTGGAAAACTGACCTCTCCTGAGTGAGTAGAAAGTTTTGTAGATCTTTGGGTAAAGATTATTTCTGGGTTATTTATGTACTCATCGTGATACAAAATACCTATAAAGACTCCAGCCTTTTTAAGAGAAGTTGATTCAATAGGATTTAGTTTTTCAAGCTTTTGCTTTATGCTGTCTAACATCAGGTACAGTTTAACTTCTTAAACGACCTTATACTATTTAGGAATATAAAAATTGAAATATTGTTCAAATTGCGGAAGTTCAAATCTAGAATTTAAAATTCCAGAAGATGATCACTACAAAAGATATTGCTGCAAAGACTGTGAAACAATTTTTTATACCAACCCTAATATGATTGTTGGAGCCTTGTGTATAAGAGATGAAAAAATTCTAATGGCTAAAAGAAATATTCATCCAAGAAAAGGATTGTGGACATTGCCTGCGGGGTTTATGGAAAATGCTGAGACCTTGCAAGCTGGTGCCCTGAGAGAAACAATGGAAGAAACAGGCTCTGAGGCAAAAGTAATAATGCCATACACCATGTTTAGCTTGCCACATATAAACCAAGTACACCTTTTTTATCTTGCAGATTTACTTGATGAAAACTTCGGTCCAACCTCTGAAAGCATGGAAGTAAAACTTTTTTCAAAAGACGAAATTCTTTGGAATGAATTAGCGTTTCCAACTGTAGAAAGAACTCTAAAGTACTATATCGAAGATAGTAAAAATAATGATTTTATTTTTAGAGAAGAAGATATAACTCTTTGGAAATAGAATTAATCTACAAATTTTTTAGCATTAATGAAGATTTGCATCCATGGGGAGAACTCTTTCCAATGATTTGGTCTCCAGCTCATCTGTAATTTTCTGAACACTCTTTCCGGATGAGGCATCATTATTGTTACTCTTCCATTTGCGGCAGTGATACCTGTAATACCATCTATGGAACCGTTTGGATTAAGCGGATAAGTCTCAGTATTAGATCCATTTGAATCAACAAAATTCATTGCAATTTGATTTGAATTCAAAAAGCTCTTGAAACTTTCTTCATCAAATTTTGCGTGCCCTTCTCCATGAGCAGATGCAATTGGCATACTCCAACCTTCCATGCCAGATAGAAGAATTGAATCAGACTTTTTAATTTTCACCTGAGCAAGCCTGGCTTCAAATTGATCTGAAAGGTTTTTTTCAAATGTTGGCCAATACTCAGCTCCAGGAATTATCTCTTTTAAATTAGAGACCATTTGGCAACCATTGCACACTCCAAGTGTAAAAGTTGCGGGATTATTAAAAAATGTTTCAAACTGATCTTTTACTTCATTGTTATAAAGTATTGTTTTTGACCAGCCGCCACCAGCACCCAAAACATCACCGTATGAAAAACCACCACAGGCTGCCAAACCATTAAAATCTTTTAAATTGACTCGATTATCAAGCAAGTCTTGCATATGAACATCAACTGCATCAAATCCAGCTAAAGTGAAAGCAGCTGCCATTTCCATCTGACCGTTTACACCTTGCTCTCTTAAAATGGCAACCTTTGGTTTGGTAGAAGAAATATTAAGGCTGTCTAATGATTTTTCGTCAAAAGATTCATTAGCAAATAATCCCATATGATTTGTATCACTTAATACAGCTAATTCTGAATCAGCAATTGATTGATTATCTCTTAGTGCTTGAATTGCATGACTTGTTTCTCTCCAATGCTTTTCAAGTGAAATAACAGATTCATCATAGAAAGTTTCAGATTCATTACTAATAGTAATTCTTGCATCATCTTTAATTGAAGCAACTATGTTTGCTGATAATCCTCTAGACTCAAGCTCTGAAATAACTAAACTAAGATTAGAATCATCTACTTGAATAACCAAACCTATTTCTTCTGCAAAGAAAAAATCATTCAAGTCTTCTCGATTTAGATTTTCAATTTGAATATTTAAGCCAGTCTTTTTTGTGAACGCCATTTCTAAAAGAGATACTATTAGACCTCCATCAGATACATCATGAAGTGCTAGTATTCTTTTATTCAAAATCATCTCTTGAATAGTTGAAAACATTGATTTAAATAAAACAACATCATCAAAATCAGGTGTCGCATTAAAATTAGATTGGGTAACTTCTGAAAAAATGGATTGGGCTAATCTCTTTTTATCATTTAATGCCACATGCACCAATTTTGATGATGCGCTAATATCCAATTCAGGTGTTATAGAGTTTCTTACATCAGCTACAGGTGCCATAGCTGTTATAACTCCTGATAGAGGACTTTTTACCACCCTTTCAGCAGAACCATCGTCCCATTTAGTTCTCATAGATAATGAATCTTTTCCAACTGGAACTGAAATATTTAAATCAACGCAGCACTTTGAAAGTGATTCAACACCCTCTCTTAAAGCTAAGTCTTCAACTTCTTCACCGGAAGCAGCCATCCAATTAGCAGAGACTTGAACTTGGTCAAGGCCTTTAATGTTTACTGCAACCATATTGGTTAGAGCCTCTGCAACAGCCATGCGCATCGACGCACCAGGATTCTTAACAGCAAGGGTTGGCTTTTCGCCAACAGTTAAAACTTCACCACTATTTGATGTGAACGATCGTAAACTCATTGAATAATCTGAAACCGGAACTTGATAAGGACCGACAAATTGGTCTCTTGCTACCATCCCTCCAACAGTTCTATCTCCAATTGTTATTAAGAATGATTTTGATGCGACAGTTGGATGCTGAAGAGTTTTGACAAGAGCATCAGCAAATTCATAACTTGATGAAGCATCTTCTTTTGTCTCAACCATCTCATTGGTAGTTACTGACATGTCTGTAATCGGTAAATCACCAAATAACATAGATAAAGGTACATTTACTGGATAAGATTCAGTTTTTGAATCATATAGTTTTACAGACTTTTCTTCGGTTGTAACACCAACAAAAGCATAAACGCATCTCTCTCTTTGACAGATTGCTTCAAAGTCATCTTTGTTATCTGGATGAACAGCCAAGACATATCGCTCTTGAGATTCATTCGACCAAATTTCCATTGGTGACATAGACTTATCTGAATTTGGGATTTTATCTAGCTCAATGTAAACGCCTAAATTTGAATCCTTAGCCAATTCTGGAATAGCATTAGAAAGCCCTCCAGCCCCAACATCATGAATAAATTCTATATAACTATTATCTTGAGATGAGCATACATTTATTACTTCTTGGCACCTTCTTTCCATCTCGGCGTTATCTCTTTGAACAGATGCAAAATCTAAATCCTCATCACTATCTCCTGAGGAAACAGATGATGCTGCACCACCACCTAGACCAATTAGCATTGCTGGACCACCCAAAACTACAACATGATAGTCCTCAGTTATTTGTAGTTTAAAATTATTCTTATCTCTTATTTCACCAATTCCACCTGCTAGCATTATTGGCTTGTGATATCCATAAGCATAATTACTTTGATCAAAATGAGTTTCATAAGATCTAAAGTAACCAAGTGTTGAAGGCCTTCCAAATTCATTATTGAAGGCTGCCGCTCCTATGGGTGCTTCAATCATAATATCCAAAGGAGGAGCAATTCTTTCTGGCTTGTGCTCATCACCTTCCCAGCTTCTTTTAAGATTTGGGATTCTTAAGTTAGATACATTAAACCCAACTAGCCCTATTTTAGGTTTTGCTCCTCTACCAGTCGCACCCTCATCCCTTATCTCACCACCTGAACCAGTAGCTGCTCCAGGATATGGGGAAATAGCGGTTGGGTGGTTGTGTGTTTCTACTTTTATCGTTGAATTAAGCTTATCTTCTACAAAAGCATAATTATTTTCAGCACCTAGATTTAGTCTTTGAACGCTTTCACCCTCTGTAATAGCTGCATTATCTTTATATGCTGAAATAATCCCGTTTGGAGACTGCTTACTTGTCTCCTTTATTAAGTCAAACAGGCTATTATTCTTTGCAGCGCCATTAACAGTCCATTTAGCATTAAAAATCTTATGTCTACAGTGCTCTGAATTAGCTTGAGCAAACATCATTAGCTCTGCATCTGTCGGATTTCGAGCTGCTTTTGAGTAAAAATCATATAAATATTCAATTTCATCGCTGCTCATAGCAAATCCAAAGGTTTTATTGGCATCTTCTAGAGTTTTTATACCGCCTTTTAAAATATCAATAACACTTACCGATCTTTGTGGGTCAACATTTAGAAAATTTATGCATGCATTAGAATTAAGATATATCGATTGGGTCATTCGATCAAAAAACATCGATAAATCTGTTTCATCAATATTTATTTCATCTGAAATATTAAATCCGTTAAATCTTTCAACCCTATCAACATCTTTGATGCCGACATTTCGAATAATGTCTTCGGTCTTAGATGACCATGGAGAAATAGTTCCTGATCTTGGACCAACTATAAAAGAAAATGAATCCAAATTATCATCAGCATTTAAAATATTTTTTAAACTTTTTAAATCTAAATTTTTATTTTGGGAAGCAACAATATAAATTTCATTTGAACTAATATTAGATTTTCTATTATTTGAATTATTAAATTCGAAGTTCAATTGCTCTAGTTTAGAGTCTGAAAAACTTTTCTTGCCTTGCAATATAAAAGTATTAGTCTTTGACACTTCTCTCAGTCTGAAATATTGTATGTAACAATTATAAAGTCTTTTATAAAAAATAATTGAAAATGGGGAATATCTTTAAAGTTTTTTTTAGCATTTCAAGTTTGCTAATCCTGAGCTCGTGTGACGTTTTTCTGGTTCAAGAAAAAGATGCTCTCGAATGTGAATCTCACCTCGAAGAAGTCTATGCAAAAACACCTCTAAATAATTTTGAACAAACAAAATTTAAAGATCTTTTAGAAAATAGATTTCCAAAGTTTAAAGAAATGTTTGAAAAAGCATCTGAAGAAACTTTGATCGATACTGATCTTTTAGCAGCCATTTCTTTTCAAGAATCTCAGTGGGATCCCAAAGCAAAATCTAACATGGGCGTAAGAGGAATGATGATGGTGACTCTTGAAACCGCTGCAATAGTTGGAGTAGAAAAACGCCTTAATCCTGAACAAAATATTATGGGCGGAGCTAAATATTTAGCGATGCTTCAAGAAAGAAATATATATGGAAAAACTACCGCAGATCAATTATCTATATCTTTAGCTAAATATAATCTAGGTCCTACAAATATCATCAACATTGCTAAAGAAATTGGTAAAGAACCAGATGAAATTACATGGCCAGATCTTGAAGATGAACTTAAAAATATTAATGGCGAAGATGTAAATTTAATTGACGTAAATGGTTATTCAAGAGGCCAACAAGCTATTGATTATGTTTACCGTGTTAAGAGCTACTACAATCTTTTGGCGGCACATTCTTGTACCAAGCCTAAAGATCAATTAACTTTCTTTTAAGAGATTTCATCTTATCTCTGCACTGAGCAGCTTTCTCAAATTCCATCTCTTTTGCATAGGCATACATTTGATTTTCAATCTTTTCTATTGATTCACTTAGCCCTTCTACTGAGTCTTCTTTTATCTTAAATGGCAAAGATTTTTCTATGTCTTCTTTTTTAATTTTTGCTTTGCCTTTTACAACTCTTGCACCTTCCATGATGTCTTTAACTTTTGTATTTATAGACTGAGGTGTAATTTTATTTTCGTGATTATATTTTTCTTGAATCGATCTTCTTCTGTTGGTCTCTGCAATTGCTCGTTCCATTGAACCTGTCATTTTGTTGGCATACAAAATTGCTTTGCCTCTTAAATTTCTTGCTGCCCTTCCTATGGTTTGAATCATAGTTGTTTCAGATCTTAAAAATCCTTCCTTGTCTGCATCCAAAATTGCAACCAAACTTACCTCTGGAATATCTAATCCTTCTCTTAGTAAATTAATACCAACTAAGACATCAAATTTTCCAAGTCTTAAATCACGAATAATTTCTACTCGCTCAACTGTATCGGTATCCGAATGCATGTATCTTGCCGAAATTCCATTTTCATCTAGATAATCAGTTAAGTCTTCTGCCATTCTTTTTGTAAGAGTTGTAATTAAGACTCTTTCTTTTAACGCAACTCTTTCATTACATTCACCAATGACATCATCAATTTGTGTGGATGCAGGTCTTACCTCAACATCAGGATCAGTTAAACCAGTCGGTCGTACGAGCAATTCAACTAGATTATCTTGATGCTCTTCTTCGTATCTGCTTGGAGTAGCTGAAACATAGACTCTTTGGGGCGCTAAAAGCTCCCATTCATCAAATTTTAGAGGCCTATTATCCATAGCTGAAGGCAGCCTAAACCCATATTCTACAAGGGTTTCCTTCCTTGAGCGGTCACCTTTGTACATAGCACCTATTTGAGGCACAGAAACGTGAGATTCATCGATAAAAACTATTGCATTCTTGGGAATATAATCAAATAAACAAGGTGGCGACTCTCCTGGATTCCTTCCAGACAAGTATCTTGAATAATTTTCTACTCCCTGACAGTAGCCAAGCTCACGCATCATCTCAATGTCATAGTTTGTTCGCTCTTCCAGTCTTTGAGCTTCAACTAATTTGTTGACTGATCGAAGATACTCTAATCGTTCTTTTAACTCCTCTTTAATGCTGTCGATACAATCTAATACCGTTTCTTTTGGAGTCACATAATGTGTTTTTGGAAATATAGTAGCTCTTGGAACCTCATTAATAATTGCTCCAGTCAAAGGATCAAACCAAGAAAGTTTTTCAATTTCATCACCAAATAGTTCTATCCTCAGTGCTTCATTGTCAGAATCAGCTGGATATACATCAATAGTATCTCCCCTCACCCTAAAAGTAGCTCTTCTAAAATCTAGATCGTTTCTTGTATATTGCAGTGATGAAAACCTTCTTAATAGATCTCTTTGGTTAATAATATCTCCTCTATCTAAATGAACTACCATTTTTAAATAAGATTCAGGAGCACCCAAACCATAAATCGAAGATACCGTTGCAATTACGATGGTATCTTTTCTTTCTAAAAGAGCTTTTGTTGCAGAAAGTCGCATCTGTTCAATGTGCTCATTAATAGATGCATCTTTAGCAATATATGTATCTGAGGTTGGAACATATGCTTCAGGTTGATAGTAGTCATAGTAAGAAACAAAGTATTCGACAGAGTTCTCTGGAAAGAAATCTCTGAACTCACCATAGAGTTGTGCTGCAAGAGTTTTATTGTGCGCCATAACAATAGCGGGCCTTTGAGTTTCCTCAATAACCTTTGCCATAGTGTAGGTTTTACCTGAACCAGTAACACCTAAAAGCGTTTGATGAAGCAATCCATCATTGAGCCCACCAACTAAACTTTTTATAGCATCTGGCTGTGATCCAGCTGGCTCAAAATTAGATACTACCTTTAATGCTTTTGTCATTTACTTCTTTAATAAAAATTACTTATAATGCACATCCGTGTTCCCGAATAGCTCAGCGGTAGAGCAGTTGACTGTTAATCAATTGGTCGTTGGTTCGATCCCAACTTCGGGAGCCATTTAAGCTTCATTCCCTATTGTACATTCATGATCATAAATTTTTTGATCAATTTAAATAGATTATCCCTAGTCATAGAAAATGACGTTTTCAATTGCTTTTCTGAGTAGCTGCTATTTGCAGGATCTTCATTCATCCAATGTAAGTTTTGAGCTTTGCTAGGCAGCACTGGACATACCTCTTCAGCACATAAAGTGATTGCATAATCTAAATTATCAATAAACTCTTTGTCCAAATCATCAGTAGATTTTGAAAATTGATCTCTAATATCTATACCAATTTCATCCATAGCAATAACTGCGTTAGGATGGACTTCTCCTGATGGAATTGAGCCAGCACTTTGGATGTTGTGTCCTTGCCCGAGCATAGACTTGGCTAATCCCTCTGCCATCTGACTTCTTGCTGAATTAGCAACACATAAAAATAATATATTCATATATCTTGTTTGAGGAATAATTAAATAAAGAGTATCTTATAGTTAATAGGAGTAATCAATATAGTGGGTCAACAATTTACTGTTAAATCAATGCTCAGAGGCCTGGATGGGAATCTAGGTGATGATGATTACATTGAGCCATTAGAAATTTTAGTTGACTCTATTAACAAACATAACAAATTTAATATTTTTGGAAAAGTTGCCTTTAATCATCAATTAAAAAATAGATTAAAGATGAGAAAGATGCTCAACGAGCTTCATGAAAATAATAATTTTGATCAACCAGCTGATCCAGTTTTTGTAATTGGTCTCCCTCGTTCTGGTACCTCATTACTTTTCAACCTCTTGTCTTTAGATATAGCGCATAGGTCACCAATGTATTGGGAAATTATGCATCTGATGCCGCTTACAAAAACTCAAGCTGCTAGAAAAAGAAGAGAATTTAAAACCAATACTGAACTAAAGCTTGCAAAAACTATTATTCCAAAGCTAAGAGCAATTCATACCATAAGAGCAACAACTCCTGAAGAGTGCCAGCAAATTGCAACCATGAACATAAGAAGCTTCGTATATATGTGTATGGCAGATGTACCTGAATATGTTGAGTATCTAAAAAGCACTTCTTTTGATTCGGTTTTTAAATGGCATAAAAAGTTTTATCAAGCACTGGAACTTAATGGCAAGCCATCACGCTGGTTGTTAAAGGATCCAAGTCATATAGGTCACTTACCTCAAATTTTAAAAGAATATCCAAATGCAAAATTTATTCATATTCATAGAGACCCTACTGAATCAGTAGCATCTTTTTGCAGTCTAACTAAGAATGTTAGATTGGCTTTTTCAAAAAAAATTGATACAGAAGGTATAGGTAAAACTGTTATTGATTTTTGGAATCATAATTTAAGCAAAGGCATGGAAAATAGAAAATCTCTTACTTCTGATCAGATAGTTGATATCCAATATTCTGAATTTGTAAAAAATCCATTAGATCATATTAAGAATACTTATCAGCAATTAAATTTTGATATGAATATTCAAACTGAAAATAAAATTCAAAAATACTTAGAGCAAGATAAAAATATACTTAAACCAGAACATCGATACACTCTTGACGAATTTGGTTTAAATCAAAAAGATATTAAAGGCCAATTTAAGGAGTACATGCTCAACTATGATTTTTAATGATAAAATCAACCTTTTAATTTAAAGCTAAGTCTGTGAAAAATTACAATTTATTAAAAATAACTCTATGCACGTTTGCATTGGCATTTGTTCTTAATTCTTGTTCTAAAAAAAATGATGAAGCTGAAATGCCAATTATCGAGGAAACTAAAATGACACAAGTAACTATCAAAACTTCATTAGGAGACATTCAACTTGAATTAGACGCTGAAAAAGCTCCTATTACTGTTGAAAATTTTGTATCTATTGCCAACTCTGGTTATTACACGGACACTATTTTTCATAGAGTAATAAACGGTTTTATGGTTCAAGGCGGTGGATTGACTGCTGATATGGGCAATAAATCTAGTGGTACAGCACCTATTCAAAATGAAGCAAATAATGGTCTTAGCAACGATAGAGGCACTATTGCTATGGCAAGAACCATGGAACCTCATTCTGCAACAAGTCAATTCTTTATTAATCACAAGGATAATGGTTTTCTAAACCATACAGGCGAAAATCCACAAGGCTGGGGATATGCGGTCTTTGGTAAAGTAACTGAAGGCATGGATGTTGTAGATGCAATTGCAGATGTTGCAACCGGTTCATCTGGAGGCCATCAAGACGTGCCGCTTGAAGTTATAAATATTGAATCTGTAACTGTTTCTGAATGAAGCCACGCTTTATTTCAGATTTACATTTAAGCGACAAGCATCCCGAACTTACTCAAGCCTTTTTTAAATTCTTAGAAGAATCAAAAGAGGCTTGTACTCATCTTTTTATCTTAGGAGATCTCTTTGAGACCTGGATAGGAGATGACGATGATTCACCCATCCACATTGAAATCAAGCAAGCTTTAAAAGCTTTTACTACTAATGGTCCTGAAACTTTTTTTATGCATGGCAACAGAGATTTTTTAGTTGGTGAAGCCTTTGCAAAAGAAACTGGCATAACCTTATTGCCAGATCCTTATACTCTTGAAATCAATAATCAAAAAGTCATTCTTAGTCATGGAGATTTCTTGTGCACTGATGATAAAGATTATATTGATTTTAGAAATCAGGTCAGAAATCAAGACTGGCAAACTAATTTTTTAAAGCAAACTTTAAACGAACGTAAACAAATTGCTGCAACTCTTAGAGCGGATAGCAAAGAAGCTACCTCAAAAAAATCCAATGAAATAACCGATGTTAATAATCAATCGGTTGAAGATTTTATCAACGAACATCAGCCTGATCTTTTTATTCACGGTCATACTCATAGACCGAATATTCATGATGTTGGATCTTCTAAAAGAATTGTTCTTGGAGACTGGGAAGAATACGGATGGCTTCTTACCATCAATGAACAAGAATTTAATTTAGAAAAATTTTCTATTGCCTAGTTACAGGCCTTAATAACAAACCAATTATCAACAAAATCAAACCAAACAATAATCTTGGATCTCCCAAGTAAAACTGGTTCTCTACAGGAAATGCTATTGTTTTTTCTAATGCTGCAATCTTGTATTTATGCTTACTGTACATATCTGGATGGGTGACTATCTCTAAAAAAGCTCGTCTACTTTTATATCTAAATAATGCAGCTGTCTCCCAAATCTCTGCATTTTCTATACCGACTAAATCCATAGAGTCATTAATGGCGCCACCGAAATATGCTGGATGTGATGCTCTTTTTAAAAGCTCACCATACATGTGCTCCATGTACTCATTCATAAGCACATCTGATGATTCTTCAGCCACAGTTCCGTCTGGAAAAATAGGATTTTCAGACATATCAAACACATTAACCATCATAAATTGCTTGCCTGAATCTTCTTCCATAAACTTTTGAAGCAGCTCTTTTGTTCGAGGTTCTATAACACGACCGTCTTTTAACGCATTGCTTTCAAATTTATCTGAAAAATATTGAATTTCTTTATCACTTAATTTGCCACCAAAATCCGTATACCAAGCAAAAAACAAGCCATAAATAATTATTAAAGAGGTCCAGATTTTCATCGTTAATTCGCTCTCTTGTTGGCTACTGAAATTAAAAATATAACTACTGTTATTACAAACGGAAGCAGAGCTAAATCAACTCCTGGAGTAATATCTTTTGTATATTGGCCGATAGAGGTTATATCTTCTCTGATAAAAGGATAAATAAATAATCTTTGACCCCAGTCTAAAACCCAAAATAAGCTCATAAGAGGTATTAAAGATTTATATCTAAAAATTACTACCCAACAAACAAGACAAAACATAAGTTGAGCGTTACCCCATAATGAAAAAAATCTATAAATAATTGGCATGGGATCTGGATCACCAGTTAAAACAACAAAGTTTGCAATTTCATGAAATCCATAAGACTCAAACAACATGTGTATTATCGAGCGCCAGGTCATTAAGACCGTAAATAAAATAAAGCCCCATACAGCAATCTTTGGGCTATCAAGCTCATTAGTAACCGTCTTAGGCAGGATTTTAGAGAAATTAAACATGCCTCTATTCTACATAAATCTTAAATATAAGGTTTAGATAATTTTGCGCATCACCTGATACGGAAACATATTGTTCTCTTTCAATTTATACTGTATATTTATACAGTATTTAAAAATCCTTATGAAAGTTAACTATATCGGAAAAATTTCTGAAGAAAATCTGCCGGCAATATTTGTGCCCTATTTTCTTGAGTCGGTGCATGCAGGGTTCCCCAGCCCTGCAAGCGACTATATTGAAAGTCCGATAGACCTTAATAAACATCTGATAAAAAATGGAGCAGCTACTTTTTTAGTAAGAGCTCAGGGACAATCCATGCTTGGTTCTGGAATAACTGATCAAGCAGTATTAGTAGTTGATCGAAGTATCAAGCCAAAGCATGACGATATTGTAGTTGCTTCTATTGATGGAGAGTTTGTCTGCAAACGATTAAAACTCAAACCCAAAATGTGCTTAATGCCAGATAACCCAGACTACCCTCCTATCTTTATTAATCATGGTCAAGAGCTAGAAATAGTAGGAACCGTTACAGCAGCTATTAATAAATTCTAATGGCTTTGGCGTTAGTAGATTGCGAAAGCTTTTATGCTTCCTGCGAAAGAATCTTTCGTCCTGACTTAAAGCACGTGCCTATAGTTGTTCTTTCCAATAATGATGGTTGTGTTATTGCAAGAAGCACTGAAGCAAAAAAGATGGGTATTGGTATGGGAGTTCCATGGTTTAAAGTCAAAGACTCTTTTCTCTCCCAAGGCGGAAAAGTCTTCTCATCAAACTTTACTTTCTATGGCGATATGTCAGCTAGAGTTATGAATATCCTAGAAGGCTTTGTTCCTGAAGTTGAAGTTTATAGCATTGATGAAGCCTTTTTAGGTTTAGATTCCTTAGAGAAACATTACAACCTATACGATTTTGGCTGTCATATTAGAAGCTTAATTAAGCAGTGGACCGGAGTTCCAGTTCGAATAGGCATAGCATCTACAAAGACGCTTACTAAAATAGCTTTGAATGAAGCAAAAAGAATAAATGTACCAACCAAGGTTTATCAAATATCTACAGTAAAACAAATCCGAGAAGCCCTTAAAAACACTCCAGTTCGAGACGTATGGGGTGTTGGCAGAAGACTTGGCGAACATCTAAATCAAGCCAAAATCACTAATGCCTTGCAGCTCGCAGATGTTGATCCTCGTTATATCAAAAGAAAATTCAGCGTGGTGTTAGAGAGAACGGTAAGAGAGCTCAGGGGTCAAAGATGTTTAGGTATAGAAAATAATGCTGCAGCAAAAAAACAAATTGTTGTTAGCAGAAGTTTTGGTACTAGGGTTACAGATTTAAAAACTCTAAGACCTATTGTGAGTAATTTTGCAGTTAGAGCTACTGAGAAACTTAGAAATGAAAAACAAAAATGCTCTCAAGTTTCAGTCTTCGTTAGGACTAGTCCGTTTAGTGATCATAAGCCCCAGCATACCGGTTATAAAACTATAGAGTTTTCTACTCCTACCAACGACACCCGAGATATTTTAATAGCAGCAAAAAAAGCTCTTTTACCAATCTTTAAGCCAGGATATGACTATGCAAAAGCGGGAATTCTTTTAAGTAGATTTTCTAATGAAGAAACAAAACAATATTCTCTATTTAAAGATCCTAATGAGCCCAAAGAGAATTCAAAATTCATGAAATATATAGATGAATTGAATGCCTATGAGACACAAATCTATTTCGCTTCACAAAATACAAAAAAATGGTCACCCATGAAACAAAATATGACCTCACCTAAGTACACAACCAGCTGGTATGAATTACCAATAGCAAAGTAAATATCAATTGGCACAAGTATTGCAATAAACAAGGTATCTAGGAGGTATTTATGGCAGATTACTGGCTAAGAGTATTTGAATTTTGTAAAGAAGAGCCTGGTTGGGCTATTGCATTTTTCTTTTGTGGTTTTGTTATAGGTGAAACTTACTTCATTCTATAAATATTAGTTCATATCTATAGCGAACTCTTTCAATATTTCTATATCGATAATAGAGGTAGTTTTTTTATTAGTTTTTTTAAGGTAAATCTTAGGAGCAAAACCATGCTCGTAAGCTTCCTTCCATCGTTCAGCACAAACACACCAGGAGTCTCCTGCTTTTAATCCTGGAAAATCAAATTCAGGTCTTGGAGTAGAAAGATCATTGCCTCGAGATTTTGAGAAACTTAAAAACTCATCGTTCATTAACGAGCAAACAATATGCAAACCTCTGTCGAGTTGATCGGTATAACAGAACCCATCTCGAAAAAATCCTGTAATAGGATTTGAGCAACACTCCTCAATTGGTTCATCAAAAATATTAACTTGCTGCATATCCATTGAGTAGAATCTTATTATTTAAAATCAAAGATATCTAGTATCAATCTTGATAAAATAATTTTATGAATAATGATGGAAAAGTTCTCTTCAACGAAAAGTGTTCGATCTGTAATTTTGAAATTAGGCATTACAAAAAAAGATCAGAATTAGACTTCACTGATTGCAGTCACATGGAAGATAAATACCTAAAAAAACTTCATGTAACTTTTAATGATGGAAAAGAATTAGTAGGTGTTGATGCATTTATTTATGTCTGGAATAGAACCAAAGGTTATCGTTGGCTTGGTATATTCGTTGCACTTCCGGTTGTAAAACAACTAGCTGTTTTTGCTTATTCTATTCTTGCTTTTTTACTCTTCTGGCGCTTTAAAATATTTAATAAAAGTTAGAAAAAATAATACCTAGATGCGAATGATTATCATAATGATTCGTATTAAAAAAATACCTTATATCAGTAGTTTACATCATATATAAATTCTTTTATAGTTGTCTTAATTAATTAATTTTTAATGCTTAAGGAGCAATAATATGGGATTAAAACCACTAGATACAAATAAGGCTTGCGCCATATTAAATGAGATAATGGAATACGAATTAGCAGGTGTGGTTCGCTATACTCACTCAGCTATGATGATAACTGGCCCTTATAGAATTCCAATCGTTGCTTTCTTAAAAGAGCAAGCAAGTGAGTCATTGTTACACGCGCAAGGAGCTGGTGAATTAATTGCTGGACTTGATGGACACCCTAGCCAAAGAATAGCAAAAATTGAAGAGACCGGGCAGCATACTATTAAAGATATTTTAGAAGAAAGTTTAGAACATGAACTTCATGCTGTTGGTCTTTATAAAAAACTTTTGGAAGAAGTTGAAGATAGCTCAATTTATTTAGAAGAGTATGCAAGAGGCATGATTGGTGAGGAAGAGCAACATTCGTTAGAGCTCAAAAGAATGTTAAAAGATTACGGGTAATCTTAATTAAGCTTTTTTAAAATACCTTTGATGATGAGCTTCTGATAAATCCAAAAACTCTTTATTAATCTCGTCACGTATTTTCATAGGGTCATAATTTTTAAGACTAGTAATCCCAAATTGTTCTAAATCTAAATTTTGTGATCCTGCTGCTCTAAGTAAATCAAAAATCCAAGTTAAAGGATCCATTGAGTTGTTGTAGTTAATCGCATTCTCTTTTAACTTTATTTGAAGTAAATCTGAATCATGAACCTTAAATCTGTCTTGAAGAATTAAGACTTTAAATTTTTCAAGACGATCATTTACAAGCGCCCTTTCGTCTTGTGAATATTTTGGCCAACTAATAATCTCGTGAACAAATCTTTTACACCCTTTGCAGACGTCATCTCCATAAGTTGTGGAGCAAATGCCTAAACAAGGGGTTGTAGATCGAGTTTTTTGCATAATTAAGCAAAATAATAACCCATTTTTAAATAAAATCTGCTATTTACTAGAAGCCTTTTGCTTATAAGAGTAAAATTACCACCGTTAACAAGGAGATAATCAATGTTAAACGAATACAAAGCACACGTAGACGAAAGAGCGGCACAAAATATCCCACCGCTTCCATTAGACGCAGACCAAACTGCACAATTAGCAGATCTTTTAAAATCTGAACACGAAGAATCTGAACTTTTATTACATTTACTTAGAGAAAGAGTACCTGCTGGTGTAGATCAATCAGCTTATGTCAAAGCAGCATTTTTGGCTGATATTACAACCGGTGAAACTTCTAGCCCTTACATTACAAAATCTGATGCAGTTCATATTCTTGGCACCATGCTTGGCGGCTATAACATTCAGCCTTTAATTGAATGCCTAAAAATAGATGAATTGGGCGATGAAGCTGCTGAAGCTTTAGGAAAGACACTACTAATTTTTGATGCGTTTAATGAAATCTTTGAATTATCAAAAACTAATGAGTATGCAAAAAAGGTTGTAGATGCATGGGCTGAAGGAAAATGGTTTACTGAAAAAGCTAAACTTCCTGAACAAATTAAACTAACTGTCTATAAAGTACCTGGTGAAATTAACACTGATGATCTTTCACCTGCTACAGATGCTTGGTCGCGTCCTGATATCCCTCTTCATGCATTAGCTATGTTTAAAATGCCAAGAGAAGGTCTTGATAGACCATTAGAAACTATTGAAGAGTTAAAAGAAAAAGGTAATCCGCTTGTATTTGTTGGTGATGTTGTTGGTACCGGCTCATCAAGAAAGTCTGCTACAAACTCAGTGTTGTGGCATATGGGAGATGAGATACCTTATATACCAAATAAAAAAGAAGGTGGCTTTTGTTTTGGTGGAAAAATAGCTCCTATCTTTTTTAATACATTAGAAGATTCAGGCGCTTTTCCAATTGAATTAGATGTTTCTAATATGGAGATGGGTCAAGAGATTATTCTTGAGCCATATAACGGAAAAGTTCTTGATGCTTCAAGCAATGAAGTTATCTCTACTTTCGAGCTTAAAACTGATGTTCTTCTTGATGAGGTAAGAGCTAACGGAAGAATACCATTAATCATTGGGAGACAATTAACAGATAAAACTAGAGAAGCTTTAGATTTAGAGCCTACAGATATATTTACAAGACCTGATGCCGCTGATGCTTCAGATAAAGGTTATACGCTGGCACAAAAAATGGTCGGTAAAGCATGCGGTGTTGAGGGTATTAGACCAGGAACTTATTGTGAGCCAAGAATGACAACTGTTGGTTCTCAAGATACTACTGGGCCAATGACCAGAGATGAATTAAAAGAATTAGCCTGCTTAGGTTTTTCTGCTGATTTGGTTATGCAATCATTTTGTCATACTGCAGCTTATCCAAAACCTGTAGACATTGAGACACAACACAATCTTCCTGACTTTATTATGAATCGTGGTGGTGTTTCTTTAAGGCCAGGTGATGGAATAATTCATTCATGGCTAAACAGAATGTTATTACCTGATGGAGTTGGAACAGGCGGCGATAGCCATACCAGATTCCCAATAGGTATCAGCTTCCCAGCTGGATCAGGGCTTGTAGCATTTGCTGCAACTTTAGGTGTAATGCCTTTAGATATGCCTGAATCAGTTTTAGTTAGATTTAAAGGTGAGATGCAACCAGGAATAACCCTTAGAGATCTTGTGAATGCTATTCCTTATGCTGCTATTCAAAAAGGTCTTTTAACTGTTGCAAAAGAAGGTAAGAAAAATATTTTCTCAGGAAGATGCTTGGAAATCGAAGGACTTCCAAATATGAAAGTTGAACAAGCATTTGAATTATCTGATGCATCTGCAGAAAGATCAGCTTCAGGTTGTACTGTTAGATTAAATAAAGAACCTATCATTGAATATCTTCAATCAAACATTGTTATGTTGAGATGGATGATTGCTAGCGGTTATGGCGATGCTAAAACTCTAGAGAGAAGAGCTCAAGCGATGGAAGAATGGATTAAGAATCCTGAACTTCTAGAGCCGGATGAAAATGCTGAATATGCAGAAATTATCGAAATTGATTTAAACGAAATCACTGAGCCATTACTTGCATGCCCTAACGACCCTGATGATATTAAACCGTTATCAGAAGTTGCTAATACTGAAATCCAAGAAGTGTTTATTGGGTCTTGTATGACTAATATTGGTCACTTTAGAGCTGCTGGTACCTTGTTACAGAAATATAACGGAACAAAAGCTAGGCTATGGGTTGTTCCTCCAACAAAAATGGATGAAAAGCAACTGATGGAAGAAGGTATCTATAATGTGTTTGGCGTATCTGGAGCTAGAACTGAGCTTCCAGGATGTTCTCTATGTATGGGTAACCAGGCAAGAGTTCTAGCTAATTCTACTGTGGTATCAACATCTACTAGAAACTTCCCAAATAGATTGGGTGATGGTGCTGATGTATTTTTAGCATCTGCAGAGCTTTCAGCTATAGCGTCGGTATTAGGCAGACTGCCAAGTGTTGAGGAATATCACAAATATATGGATGATATTAATCCATTGGCAGATGACATATACAGATATCTGAACTTCAATGAGATAGATACATATGTGGAGAGCGCAAACTCAGCAAGCATACCTGCTGTGAATATTGTTAATCCTAGTTAAGCTTTAGCTTTTTCTCTTTGTGCTTTGACTTCATCTTGTCTAGACACTTCTAGATCTTGAAGATAGTTTTCGCCAAGCGGTGTGATGTATTCACCAGTGAAAATAGACGTTTCAAATTCTTTGATTTGTGGATTACCAAACTTACAAGTTTCTATTAAATCCTCTAATGTTTGGTAGACAAGCCAATCCGCTCCTATTTCTTTAGCAACTTCTTCATCTGTTCTGTTTGAAGCTATTAGCTCACTAGTTGCTGGCATATCTATGCCGTAAAGATTTTGATATTTAATAGCAGGTGCTGCAGAGGCAAAATACACTTTTTTGGCTCCAGCCTCTTTGGCCATTTCAATAATTTTTTTACTGGTAGTGCCTCTTACAATTGAATCATCTACTAGCATTACATTTTTACCTTCAAACTCTAAATCAAGAATATTTAACTTCCTTCTCACAGATTTTCTTCGCTCTTCTTGGTACGGCATGATGAACGTTCTTCCAATGTATCTATTTTTTACAAAGCCTTCTCTGTAAGGAACATTTAAGTCAACTGCGAGCTGCAGTGCTGCTGTTGTAGAGCTATCAGGTATTGGGATTACAACATCAATATCGTGATCTGGATTCTTCTTTTTGATCAATTCAGCTAGTTTTGATCCCATTCTCATTCGAGCTTTATAGACTGAAATTTCATCAATTTTTGAATCTGGTCTTGAGAAATATACATACTCAAATATACATGGTCTTTTTTGAGGAGCTTCAGCACATTGTTGTGAGAAGAAATTACCTTTCTTATCGATATATACAGCCTCTCCTGGCTCTACGTCTCTCAGCTTTTTAAAGCCCTGTGATTCAAAAAGTGCATCCTCAGAAGCAATAATGTATTCGTCTCTAGTCTTTCCCTCTCTTATACCAATAGATAAAGGTCTAATGCCATTGTTATCTCTAAAAGCAAGAATTCCATGTCCTGTAATGAGTGCTAAGACAGCATAAGCTCCATCACATCTTCTATGGGTTTTGGTAACAGCTTTAAAAATATGTTCTGCTGAAGGATAAATTTCTCTCTGCTTACCTAATTCATGAGCAAAAATATTAAGTAATACTTCTGAATCAGAGTCTGTATTGAGATGTCTCATTTCTGCATGAAACAATTGAGTAGCAAGTTCTTTAGAATTAGTTAGATTACCGTTATGAGCTATGCTAATTCCATAAGGAGAGTTTACGTACATTGGCTGAGCAAACTCTTTACCTGCACCACCAGCAGTTGGATATCTAACATGTCCTATGCCGTAATTACCAATAAGCTTACTCATATGTCTTTGCTGAAAGACATCTCTTACATAACCCATTGATTTTCTACTGTGGAGTCTGTCTTGTGAGTCACATACCACCATACCAGCAGCATCTTGACCTCTATGCTGAAGCATTAAAAGGGAGTCATATATTTCTGCTGCTATGTTAGTCTCAGCAGAAATTCCAACAATTCCACACATTAAGAGTCCTCTTGAGTAGGATTAATATCTTCTTCATCTGGAGCCACTTCTTCTCTTATTGGTTCAATGACTTCCAGTGCTTCTTCGACTAAGTTTCTATTATCTATTAATTCTCTGAAATAAGCTTCAATTTGTGGAGCATATTTTTCAATTATTGGTGTTATTTTTGATTTATTAATTAAGTCTGTTGATTTGACGCTTGAGGGTAAAAGTAAAAAGATTACAAATAAAACAATTAAACCTCTTGTCAGACCAAATAATACTCCTAAAAATCTATCAAATCCTGAAGCACCAGACCATTTGATAAGAGTACCAATAAATTTGATTACCATTCCGCCAAGAATAATACAGACCATAAAGACAACTATGTAGGATAAGATCTTTGAAATCTCTTCATTGCCAACGAATTCATTAATCTTTGGAGTTGCCAAATATTCCAGACTAACTGCAGCGATAAAAGCTACAACCCATAAAAATAAAGATAAAAATTCTTTTGTAAAACCTCTGGCGAGAGAAATGAGTCCTGAAGCAGTTAATACAACTAATATAAACCAGTCAGTTACATTTAGTCCTAGAGCTTCCATCTAGATATCTCTCCATTTTGTGACTCTGAAACCTTTTGAATTAATTCTATATTTTGATTTATATCACTCTCTTCAATAAAAGGTCCCACATAAACCGCATGAAGGTTTTTCTTAGAACCAAAAACCTCTGTAAATGCTGGAAACCCTCCTTCGTTAATCTTTGTGACCATTTTTTTTGCATTGTCCTCAGACGAAAGAACATGAACTCTTAAAACAAATAAATCAAAATCTGATCTATCAATATTTGCAACATCTGCGACTATTTCTTTGTTGGGTTTTAAAGGTTCTTCTTTGACTATTTCTTTGGACTCTTCTTCAAGTTCTATTTTAGCCATCTCTTCAGTTTGTGGAGCTGTATCTGCGATTTTAAAATCTTGTTGATAATCAACTTGAGGAGTTAAAACAACAAAAAGAAGAATTAGTAATGCGCTAATGCTGAAAACAAGACCTACAATTCTCTCAATATTCATTAAGCTTTATATATTTTTTTTAGTAGTCCGTGAACTTTAGTTCTAATATTTCTTCTGTGAACAATCATATCAATTGCTCCATGTTTTAACAAAAACTCTGATTTTTGGAAATCGTCAGGTAAGTCTACTCTAACAGTTTGTTCAATAACTCTTCTACCGGCAAAACCAACCAAGGCATCAGGTTCAGCAATATTTATATCACCAAGCATCGCCAAACTAGCAGAAACACCTCCATAAATAGGATCAACCATTACAGAAATATAAGGTAATTTTTCTGCCTTAAGTTTTTGTAAAGCTGCCGAAGTTTTTGCCATCTGCATCAAAGAAATCATTGATTCTTGCATTCTTGCGCCACCACTTGTGGAAAAGCAGACAAAAGGACAACGAGACTTTATAGCTTCATTTACTCCTTGTACAAACTTTTCTCCTACGACTCCTCCCATAGAGCCACCCATAAATCTGAACTCAAATGCAGCTACAACCACATCCATTGAATCGAGCGCACCTTTACCAATAATAATGGCTTCATTCTCACCTGTATTTGAAACAGCATCTTTAATTCTTGAGGAATAATTTTTTGTATCTTTAAATTTTAGGGAATCTTTAGTTTTTATATCAGCTGCTATTTCTTCAAAATAACCATTATCTAAAAATATTTCTAATCTTTTTCTGGCGCCAATTCGAAGATGATGGTCGCATTTAGGACAAACAAAAAGTGATTTTTCTAGATCAGGTGCATACAAAACAGATTCACAAGAAGGGCAAGAGCTCCAAAGTCCATCAGGCACCTTACTTTTAGACTTGGATGTCATTATTGAAGGTATGAGCCTTGTTAGCCAGTTCATGATATAGCGGTTTTCATCTCCCTAAGATATTCACCTATTCTACCAAATTCTTTTGTCTTAGACTCATCTGCAATCATTTCAACAATTGATGAGCCAATCACAATACCATCAGAACATGCTGCTAGAGTTGATGCATCCTCGACTGATTTAATCCCAAACCCTGCCATGGTTGGAGCATCTGAGTATTGTTGAATTTTTTGGATATTATTTTTAATTTCTTCAATATTTAAATTAGATGAGCCTGTAACACCTCTTAGGGTTACGTAATAAATAAACCCAGTGCTATTTTTTGCTATAGATTCAACTCTATCGTCTTTAGTAGTAGGCGATATTAGTGAAATAGTATTTATGTTTGGGTTTGTGATTCCATAAGTCTGTAGATTAAGTTCGCCTGGAACATCTACAACTAAAATTGAATCCGCACTATTCTCTCCAATTGATTGCACTAGATCAATATGCGATATAAAGGTATTTAAATAGCCCATTAAAACTATAGGCGTTTCGGTATTGGTTTCCCTAAACTTATCAACTAATTCAAGTATCATCTTCAGTGATATATTATTTTTAAGAGCTCGGTCATGAGCTTTTTGTATAGTTGGTCCCTCAGCGATTGGATCAGTAAAGGGAACGCCAATTTCAATAACATCAACTCCTGAATCAACAAATAAATGCATCAGATCTAGTGTTGTATCCAAATCAGGATCACCTGCTACAAGATATGTTACTAAAGCCTTTTTATTGTTTTCTTTAAGGTTTTGTAATTTTGATGTCAGTCTATTCAAAACACTATCCCGTCAATTTCAGCAACAGTATTAATGTCTTTATCTCCCCTACCAGAAACATTCACAACTACATTTGCTGATGAATCTAATTCCTTCATAAGAGGTTCTAGGTATGCAAAAGCATGTGCTGTCTCAAGAGCAGGCATAATACCTTCAAGTTCAGTTACTTCGTGAAAAGCTTTTAAGGCATCATCATCACTAACTGCCACATACTCAGCTCTACCAATATCTTTTAGCCATGAGTGTTCAGGACCAACTCCAGGATAATCTAAGCCAGCTGAAACGGATTTAGTGTCTTTTACCTGACCTGATTCATCTTGCATTAAGTAACTACGAGCTCCGTGTAGAACTCCAGGCGTACCATCATTTAATGGAGCTGCATGCTCACCTGTTGAAACGCCCTCTCCACCAGCTTCGACGCCAATAAGTCTTGTTTCTTTAATATCTATAAATGGATGGAATATTCCCATTGCATTTGAACCGCCGCCAACACAGGCAACAACAGCATCTGGCATTTTGCCAAATAAATCTTTAGATTGCTCAATCACTTCTTTACCAACAACAGAGTTAAAATCTCTGACTATCATCGGATATGGATGAGGACCAGTAACACTTCCAATAATGTAATAGGTATCATCAACATTAGTTACCCAATCTCTTAAAGCTTCATTTAAAGCATCTTTTAATGTTGCTGAACCAGAATCAACAGGATGCACATGAGCTCCGAGTAATTTTATTCTATAAACATTTAAAGATTGTCTTCTAACATCTTCAGCACCCATATAAATATGACACTCTAGCCCCAACCTTGCTGCAACAGTTGCTGTAGCAACACCATGCTGACCAGCACCGGTTTCTGCAATGATTCTTTTTTTGCCCATATATTTAGCAAGAAGTATCTGACCAACAGTATTATTTATTTTATGTGCGCCAGTATGATTAAGGTCTTCACGTTTAAGCCAGATAGAGCCAGATTTGTAATGGTCCGTTAGTCTTTGTGCAAAATATAGTGGCGAAGGTCTGCCAACAAAATGGGAAAGGTCTTTATAGAACTCATCTATAAAGTCTTTATTATCTTTTAATTTGTTATAAGTATTTTCTAGCTCTTCAAGAGCATACATCAGAGTTTCTGGTACAAATTTACCGCCGTATTCACCATAAAATCCTTCTTTATTAGGAAAGTTAGAATTACTAAATGTCATAGTTTCTGATTGTTATTAAAATATCTTTTATTAAATGGATGTCTTTGATTCCAGCCTGAGATTCAACCCCAGAGTTTAAATCTAAACACCACGAATTAGTCTTTAATGCATTATCGACATTTTGAGAATTAATTCCACCTGAAAGGACAAAATTATGAGTATCATTATCAATATTTTTTAATAGCTCCCAATTAAAAGACTCACCTGTTCCGCCATATACTCCGTCCTTGTGATTTTCAAGAAGAATAGCTGAAGCAGAGCTGTATTGAGAAATTATTTCTATATCGCTAGCATTTTTTATTCTAATTGCCTTCCAGTAATCTAATCCAAAAGTTTCGCAAAAATTTTGATCTTCATCTCCGTGGAATTGGAGAATCGGATTATTAAAAAATGATGAAGTTTTATAAATAAAATCTTCATCAGCATTAACGTAAACGCACACAGGTCTAGTTTCTTTAAAATCTATATTTTGTATTTTTTCAAGAAAGACCTCATCTACAAATCTTGGGCTTTTGGAATAAAAAATAAAACCTACGTAATCCAGATTAAGATTTATAAGCTGTTTTAGTATCTCAATATCTGATATACCACAGATTTTTATCTTTGGATTAATCATCTCTTAAACCTATCTAATAAATGCTCAGTTGGACTTTGAATATTAAATTTTAAATCATATTTAGGTCCAAGAAAAAATAATCCTTTTGCTGAAACAGTTTTGCCAGCATAACTTCTATCGTGTTTTGACAAAATTTCTTCTACAGAAAGATTTATTTCACCCTTAGCAATATCTAATAAGGTACCAACCATAATTCTTACCATATTATGCAAAAAGGCATTTGCATGGATAGATATAAAAATAAATTTATCGTGGTGTTCAATTTCGATATCTCTTATTGATTTAATAGGATTTTTTGAGCTGCAGCTTGAACTTCTAAAGGATGTAAAATCATGTTTTCCAATAAACATTTTTGCCTGTTGATTTAGAACATTTATATCTAAATTATTATTATCCCAGTGAGAGCAATTATCAAAAAATAACGGTTTGCTTCTGGAGTTATAAATAACATAGGTATAACTTCTCTCAATAGCAGAAAACCTAGAATGAAAATCATCAGGCACTTCAAACATTTTGGTAACAGCGATTGCATCTGGAAGGTTTGAATTTATTCCGTCAATCCAATTTTTTTCTTCTCTTTTGATGTCGGTAGTAAAATCAAAGACTTGGGAAAGTGCATGTACGCCAGCATCCGTTCTTCCAGCATAATTTATAACTTTTTTTTCTTGAGTAATCTTTTGAATAACTTCCTCAATGTTTTGTTGAATTGAGATGGCATTCTTTTGTCTCTGGAAACCTGAAAACCCAGAACCATCATACTCAGTTGTAAAAGCTAGTCTCACTTTTCAGAAAATTTATCAAGCAAAGCTTTAGCATTATTTTTTATTTTATCGCTCTGAGATGACTTAATTAGATCATCTAAAATAGATTTAGAGTTTTCTAAATCACCCATCTCAAAATATGTCACTGCAAGGTCTAGTTGCTGCTCTTCTTCATTATTTGTAATGCTAAGGCCTTTTGGTAAACCCGCAATAGATGACGAAGTATCAGGAGCTTCATCAAAATCATAATCTATTTTCTTTGCCTGTCTTGATTTGAGCTGAATATAAATCAGTGCTATTAAAATTCCAGAGAGAATTGATACAAATGCAACAAAAAGGAGGTCCATTAATCCAAATTCTTGAACATCAGCAGGTTTTATATCCTCCGTCTCTTTAATTAATTCCTCAGCAACTTTGCTTTCAAAGGCCATTTCAAGTGTTTTAGTATTATTTTTAATAATGTCTGCTGGATCATTTAATTCTTCGTTATTAATATCCAACTGTTTAGTCTCATCTTCGTTAACAATCTCTTTAACTTTCTGTTCAGGTGCTTCTATTATTTTTGGAGCAGTTAAAACTAATAAGGATTTTACTGCTGGTGCTATAGATAAAGAATATGATTCATTCATAGCAAGAATTGAAGCTTTTGCCTGGGTGTGCGAAGTCTCAGATATGCTTGAATATGAAGGAATTATTAAATCTTTATCATTTCGAACTAGATTAATATTTCCATCTATAAATGCATTTTTGTTTCCAAGATAAATTGACCACATTATTTGATATATTGATGCATCAGACATATCTGTCTTAATGTTTGAAGCCAAACTCCACATTGTTGTAATTTCATTAGCTTTAATAACTCTTAGCTCTTTTTTAGTCTCTTTAACAGCAGGAAGAATCTCCATTGGAGGTACATCATTTGATTTTTCAATGATAGCTGGTTTATATAATTGAGTGGGTTTAGGTTTTTTTGAAGAGGATTTTAGTTTTGAGGGTAAAAAAATAAATATATCTTTTGATATTTGATCCTCTATAACCAACTTAAAATTAAAATAATTTCCATCGTAAGAGTTATTTAAAACTATTGAATAGGTCTTATAAGAAGAAAAGTCCTCTAATAAGGTATAGGAAATATTTTCTTGATTTAATAATTCGTTAGACTTGTACTCTTTTAAGATAATATCTTCATCAGAAATCCTAGCGCTTTGGATCTTAAATTCAATTACTCTTTCCCCTTGAGAATTAAGCGATAACTTGGGAGAAGATAAAAAAGCGTCGGCAACTATATTTAGAGGAAGAAGGATTAAAGATAATACAAAAACTCTTAACACAATTTATTATTTGTAATTAACTTTTGAAGTATCTGCACAGCATTAAGAGCAGCGCCTTTTCCGTATACGTTATCTGCAACAACCCAAAGTGAAACCCATGAATCTCCTTGAATTTGTTGTGAACGTATTCTTCCAACATAAACATCCTCAGAGTCATTAGCTTGTTCATAAGGTGTTGGATACTCTAAAGTATCAGGATTATCCATAACGCATACTCCCTCATTACCTTCAACAGAATTAATAACCTCTTCTCTTGAAGCTGAGTTTGAAAGCTTTAAAAAAACTGCTTCTGAATGTCCATTAAAAACAGGAACTCTGGCACAAGTTGCCTGTACCTCAATATTTGGGTCTAATATTTTTTTAGTTTCCCAGACTAATTTCATCTCTTCTTTTGTAAAAGCATTATCTAGAAAGATATCACATTGAGGTATTACGTTAAATGCGATTGGTTTTGGATAAACTTTTGATTCTGCAGTATCACTCTCATAAGTTTGGGATCTCAACTCTTCTACAGCCTCTTTACCAGTTCCAGAAACTGCTTGATATGTTGCAATGTTTAAAAATTCAATTCCAAACTGCTCATGAATTGGTTTTAAAACCATTAAAAGCTGTGAGGTTGAACAATTTGGATTAGCAATTAATGTTGGTTCATCAAGATTCTCAACAATATTGCCATTAATCTCAGGGATAATTAGCGGCACGTCATCTTCATACCTGAACTCAGAAGATAAATCTATTACATAATTACCAGCCTCTACAAATTTTCTAGCATACTGTTTTGCAACAGAGCCACCTGCTGAAAATATAGTTATATTTGCATCAGTTGGATCAAAATCATCAAGACTTCCAATAACGTAATCTTGATTTTGAAAATGCACAGTTTGGCCAACTGTTGAACTACCCAATGGAAACAACTTGTCTACTTGAACACCTTTTTTTTCGAGCAATTGAAGAATTTTTTTACCCACTACACCAGAAGCGCCAACAAGCGCCATATTTAATGTTTTATCCATTTTTTAATATTCCTATTAATATTGATGCTACTTCAGAGGTTTTTACGTACTCATCGTTAGTGCTTATATCTTTTGTTCTATAACCTTTGGCAATAAATTCTTTGATAGCACGGTCAATGCTATCGGATAACTCTTTTTGATCTAATGAATATTTTAAAGCCATGCCAAGCGAAGCGATCATTGCAATTGGATTAGCTATATCCATTCCAGCAATATCTGGAGCGCTACCATGACAAGGCTCATACATGCCCTGTGATGAGCTGTTTAATGAAGCAGATGGCAGCATGCCAATTGATCCAGATAGTGTTGCGGCTATGTCAGACAAGATATCTCCAAATAGGTTACTTGATACAATTACATCGTATTGATTTGGATTGAGAACTAGCTGCATTGCAGTATTGTCAGCAAGTTGGTGAGAAAGTTCTACATCTGGATAATCTTTGGCCATATCTGAAACTATAGATCTCCAAAACTTAGAAACCTCAAGAACATTTGCCTTTTCAACTGAGCAAAGTTTTCCACCTCTTTTTTGTGCTGATTCAAAAGCCACCTTCGCAATACGTTTAATCTCATTTTCGTTATAAACCATCGTATTAAATGCATACGGAGGATTTTCATCCTCAAGAATTGCTCTAGGTTCACCAAAATATATTCCTCCTGTTAGCTCACGAACAATCAGAATATCTAAATTTTCAATAATATGATTTTTAATTGGGGATGCTGCAGCAAGCTCATTAAATAAAAATGCAGGTCTTAAGTTAGCAAATAACTCTAATTCTTTTCTTAATGATAAAAGTGCTTGTTCTGGTCTATTGTCCCAATCTAGGTCATCCCATTTTGGTCCACCAACAGCACCAAATAATATTGCATCACTTTCTTTTGCATTTGCCAAAACTTGTTCTGGCAAGGGTGATTCAAACTTATCATAAGCTGTTCCACCTGCATCCATTTCTTCAATACTAAAATTAAGATTATGTTCTGCAATTAAAAAGTCTAAAACTTCTTTTGCAGAAGCAGTAACTTCTTGACCAATACCATCTCCAGGCAAAATTAAAATCTTTTTAGTCATTTGAAAATATCCATGGTGTATTTTTCATTCGTGTCTGCTCAAAAGCTAGTATTTTAGCTTTATGTTTTAACGTCATGTCAACATCATCTAAACCATAAATTATTCTTTCTAGAAGGTTTTCTTCAACATCAAAGCTATAGAGTTCATTTTCATTTTGAAATATTTTTTTTGAATCAAGGCTTACAGATAAGTCAGCTGAATTATCGCTCATTTTCTGAAACAAATCTTCAATCTTATTTTTATCAAGTTTTATTGGTAAAACTCCATTTTTAAAACAATTGTTATAAAAAATATCTCCAAAAGATGAAGCTATGACTATCTTTATTCCAAAATCTCTTAAAGCCCATACAGCATGCTCTCTTGAAGAGCCACAACCAAAATTATCTCTAGTTAATAAAATGGTGGCTTTATCATAAGGGACTTGATTTAAAATAAAATCTGGATTCTGTTCCCTGTCATTTTTAGATATTCCTAATTTACCTTCATCAAGATATCTCCACCCATCAAATAGATAATCTTCAAAACCAAACTTCTTTATTGATTTTAAGTATTCAGTAGGAATGATTTGATCAGTATCAATATTATCTCTATCGATCGTAGCTACAACACCGCTTATTATTAATTCGTTTCCTTCAATCTTCATGATGGATCAACAACTCTCCCATTCACAGCTGTGAGGGCTGCCATTAAAGGACTCATTAGATGAGTTCTACCAAGGTTGCCCTGTCTGCCTTCAAAATTTCTATTAGATGTTGAAGCACATCTTTCATAGGGTTTTAATTGATCTGGATTCATTCCTAAACACATTGAACAGCCTGGATCTCTCCACACAAATCCTGCTTTTTCAAAAATTATATTCAACCCCTCAGATTCAGCCTGTTCTTTAACTAGGCCTGATCCTGGTACAACAATAGCTTCAATAATATCTTCTGAAACTTTTTTTCCATCGACAACTTTTGCTGCATCTCTAAGATCTTCGATTCTTGAATTTGTACACGAACCTATAAAAACTCTGTCAAATTTTAAATCTGTAACTTTCTGATTTTCTTCTATGCCCATATATTTTTTTGCTAATTCATAATTTCTCTTATTTTCACCATCAACAAAATCTAAATTTGGAATTTCTTGATCAAAATCAACGACCATTTCTGGTGATGTTCCCCATGTAACCTGAGGTTTAATTAAAGAAATATCTATTTCTATCTCTTTATCAAAAGAAGCATCATTATCAGAAACAAGTGATGTCCAATGAGACATGGCATCTTCAAACTCCTCTTCTGATAATTGGCTATGATCTTTAACGTAATTAAAGGTTGTTGCATCTGGAGCAATTAACCCAACCTTTGCCCCAGCTTCGATAGACATATTACATATTGTCATTCTAGCTTCCATAGATATGCTCTCAATATATGATCCGGCAAACTCTATTGCATGACCGTTACCTCCAGCAGTTCCTATTGTTCTTATTAAAAATAGAACAATATCTTTTGAAGTCACTCCTTCTTGCGGCTCGCCATTAAATTTAACTCTCATATTCTTAAGTTTTGAAACTTTTAATGTTTGTGTTGCAAGAACATGTTCCACCTCAGATGTTCCTATGCCCATAGCCAAACATCCAAATGCACCATGTGTTGATGTATGAGAATCTCCACAAACTATTGTCATGCCAGGTAGTGTATAACCAAGCTCAGGACCAATAACATGAACTATTCCTTGATTGATTGATGTTATATCAAATTGCTTAATACCAAACTTATTACAATTTTTATCAAGCTCTGTTACTTGTATTTTTGATATCTCATCTTTTATATTTTCTGTTTTAAAAGACTCTCCTCTTTCGGTAGGAACATTATGATCAGGTGTAGCAATATTTGCATTCAATCTCCATGGAGATAACCCTTTTTTAGATAGCCCCTCAAAAGCCTGAGGAGATGTAACCTCATGAAGATACTGTCTATCTATATACAATAAAGATTCCGATGAATCTAAAGTGGTTATATGATGCTCTTCCCAAAGCTTGTCGTATAAAGTCTTTGGCATCTTACTTGGTAAAAGGTAATTGTTGATCAACCTCACCGCATTGAGCACGGTTTCTCAAAAGATGGTCCATGATTACAAGATTCACCATTGCCTCTGCGATAGGAACTGCTCTTATGCCAACGCATGGGTCATGCCTTCCAGTAACTTCAATATTTACTTCGTTGCCATCTTTGTCGACAGTTTTTCCTTTTTTCTTAATACTTGAAGTTGGCTTGATTAAAAAGTCTAAATCTATATTGTCGCCGTTTGAAATACCTCCAAGTATTCCACCAGCATTATTAGATGCAAATCCATCAGATCTAATTTCATCGCGTATCTCAGAGCCTTTTAGATTGAGAATGTTTTCTGCATTTCCAATAGAAACAGATTTAACAGCATTAATACTCATGATTGCTTTAGCAAGATCTGCATTCAGTTTATCGAAAACAGGCTCTCCTAAGCCAACCGGGCAATTCTCAACGCAAACTCCAAGTTTTGCTCCAACAGAATTACCTTCAGCAATTAGTTCTTTAAACATCTTATTTAAATCATCAAGTTTAGATAAATCTGCAAAGAAGTATTTGTTTTCATTTGCAGAGCTTGGATTAATTGAATCAGCTGAAACATGACCTATTTGTGATACATATCCTGTCGTTTTAACTCCATATCTAGCTAGGTATTTCTTTGCAATAGCACCTGCAGCAACCCTCATAGCAGTCTCTCTAGCGCTTGATCTACCTCCGCCTCTGTAATCTCTATGACCATATTTTGCTTGATAAGTTATATCTGCGTGATTAGGCCTGAAAGAATCTTTAATATTTGAGTAATCTTTAGACTGTTGATCCTTATTAAAAATCAATAAGCTTATTGGTGTTCCGAGTGTTTTTCCTTCAAAAACTCCAGATAATATTTGCACCGCATCATCTTCTTTTCGCTGAGTTGTAACATCTGATTGACCAGGCTTTCTTCTATCTAATTCAAGCTGTATGTCAGCCTCACATAACTCAAGATTTGGCGGGCATCCATCGATAATGCAGCCCAAAGCATGCCCATGACTCTCACCAAAGGTCGTAATTTTAAATATATTTCCAAACGTATTGCCTGACATGGCAGTGATTATAGTCCAAAATTGATAAAACGCCCTATTTTAGGGATTATTTAGGCCATTATCAAATAATTAAAAATTATTCTCTTTTTTTGATAATAATTTTTGAAATTCAATAACTGAAGTATTTTCAAGCTTTTTTTGATCCGTGCAAAGTGCATAAATTTCGTCACACTTTTCTGAATCATATGAAATCTCTAAGTTTTTTAAGAATTTTTGCTCTAGTACAGGTATTCCCTCTTCTCTTCTTCTTTTGTGACCAATCGGGTACTCTACCTCAACTTCATCTGTTGAACTTCCATCAACAAAATGTATTTTAATCCTATTAGCTATAGATCTCTTATCTGCCTCATGATATTCCTCAGAGTATCTTTTATCTTCATTAATCACCATTTTTTCTCTTAGTGCATCAACTCTTGGATCAGAAGCAACGTCATCCTCATAATCCTCTGCAACTAAATCACCTTTAAGTAATCCTATTGCAACCATGTATTGAAGACAGTGATCTCTGTCTGCTGGATTATTAAGCTCACCAACTTTAGAGATAATTCTAATAGCAGATTCATGTGTTGTAATCTCAATAGTTTTTATGTCATCAAGCTTATCTTTTATATTAGAATGAAGTGCAACAGCTGCCTCAACTGCAGTTTGAGCATGGAATTCAGCTGGAAAACTGATTTTAAAAAGAATATTTTCCATCACATAAGAGCCAAAAGCTTGAGGAAGGGAAAGCTGTTCACCTTTAAATAGCACGTCTTCAAAACCCCAAACAGGTGCAGATAAAACTCCTGGATAACCCATCTCACCTGAGAGAGTAATCATAGCCAATCTTACAGCCCTACTAGTAGCATCACCAGCTGCCCAGCTTTTTCTTGAGCCAGCATTTGGTGCATGCCTGTAAGTTCTTAAACTTTGTCCGTCTACCCAAGCCTGACTAATTGCATCCTTAATTTGCTCATTAGTGCCACCCATTAATTTTGTTACTACAGCAGTTGATGCAACTTTTACAAGAACAACATGGTCTAGACCAACTTTATTAAAGCTGTTCTTAAGCGCTAAAACTCCTTGTATTTCATGAGCCATAATCATGGCTTCTAAAACATCTTTCATGGTAAGAGACTCTTTATCCTCTTCAATATTTTTTTGTGAAATAAAATCTGCTACAGCTAAAATGCCGCCTAAATTATCTGAAGGATGTCCCCACTCAGCAGCTAACCAGGTATCGTTATAATCGAGCCACCTTATAATACAACCAATATCAAAAGCTCCTTTAATAGGATCAAGTTTAAAATTTGTTCCTGGTACCCGAACTCCATAAGGTACTGACGTTCCATCAACAACAGGTCCAAGCATTTTGGTGCAAGCTGGGAATTTTAATGCAAGAAGACCGCATCCTATTGTGTCTATGAGGCAATTTCTTGCAGTGTCTAGTGCAAGTTCAGAATCAATTTGATAATTTGATACATAGTCAGCGATTTCAGAAATTACTGAGTCATATCCAGGCCTAACATTTAAATCAACATTAGAAGACATGAATTAGTCCCTATCTTCTATATCAACCCACTCTGAACTTTCAACACCAATGTATTCAGCACTTGGTCTAATAATTCTATTATTTGCCCTTTGTTCCATGCAATGAGCTGTCCATCCTGAAACTCTGGACATTACAAAGATTGGTGTGAATAATTTTGTTGGTATACCCATATAAAAATATGCTGGAGCGTGAAAAAAGTCAGCATTGGCAAACATTTTTTTCTCATCTGCCATGACCTTTTCAACTTCTTCTGCAACTTGATATAAGGTATCGTTATCATGAAGCAAAGAAAGTTCCTTAGCATACTCTTTAATGACAGCATTTCTAGGATCACGAATAGAATAGACTGCATGCCCAAAACCCATAATTTTTTCTTTATTGGCAAGCATAGCTAAAATATTCTCTTTTGCTTCTTCTCTTGAGGTCCAGTTTTCAATTAGCTCCATTGCCTTTTCATTAGCTCCTCCATGAAGAGGACCTCTTAAAGAACCAATAGCAGCCACAACACACGAATGAATATCAGACATGGTTGATGCACAAACTCTCCCAGTAAAAGTTGAAGCATTAAATTCATGCTCAGCATAAAGTACTAAAGATACATCCATTACTTTTCTATGAAGATCACTAGGAGTTTTTCCATGAAGTATATGCAAAAAATGGCCTGCCATTGAATCTTCGTCATTGACTAAACTAATATCTTCGCCCTCATGAGAATACTTGTACCAGTAGGTAACTATTGATGCCATTGTAGCTATCATTCTATTTATTGAATTTAATTGATTATTGAAATCACCTTCAGGCTCAAGATTTCCCAACATTGATGTTCCGGTTCTCATAACATCCATTGGATGAGCCGACGCTGGTATTTTTTGAAGCACTTCTTTTAGTGCTTGAGGAAGGTCTCTTTGACTTTTAAGAAGTGCTTTATATTCTGAAAGTTCGCTCTTGTTAGGAAGTTTATTATAAAGAAGTAGGTATGCTACCTCTTCGAATGATGCTTTATCAGCCAAGGTTTCAACCTTATGACCCCTATATGCAAGGCCTTCAATCTGACCAACTGTTGATAATGACGTTTCTCCTGCCACCTGACCTCTTAGACCAGCACCTTCTAACTTCTTAACCATAATATTTAGTAATCCTCTTTATTCTTCTTTATATAGTTCATCCAATTTTTGTTCAAAACTGTGATAATTTAATCGATCGTATAATTCTTCCCGGGTTTGCATTATATCTAACAGATCTTTCTGTGTCCCCTCTTTAGCAATCGAAATGTAAACTTTTTCCGCAATCTTACTCATTGCCCTAAAGGCACTTAATGGGAAGAGAATCATATCAACCCCAACCTTATGAAGTTCGTCTTTTGTAAATAATGGAGTTTTTCCAAACTCAGTAATATTTGCAAGAATTGGAATATTAAATTCTTTTTTTACAGCAGCATATTCATCAAGAGTTGTTGCTGCCTCAAGAAATATGCCATCAGCTCCTTCGGTAATATAAGAACCAATTCGATCAATTGCACCCTCAATACCCTCTGATGCAATTGCATCAGTTCTAGCCATAATAAAAAATTCCTCATCATGCCTTCCATCCACAGCTGCTTTTATTCTGTCTTGCATTTCATTTTTCGAAACTAATGATTTGTTAGGTCTGTGACCGCATCTTTTTTGTGATATTTGATCCTCCATATGAACTGCAGCACAGCCAGCATCAATCATATTTTTTATTGTTTTAGCTATGTTAAAAGCTCCTCCCCAACCAGTATCAATATCAACAAGGAGTGGTAAAGATGAAGCACTTGTAATTCTTTTAACATCTATAAGAACATCTTCCATAGATGTAATCCCTAAATCTGGAATTCCATATGAAGCAGCAGCGACTCCTCCGCCTGATAAGTACAATGCTTTATGGCCTGATTTTTCAGCTAATATTGCCGAGTAGGCATTAATAGCGCCTGGAATAATAAGTGGAGTATTATCTTTAAGTGAGTTTCTGAATTTTGTGCCTGCTGACATGGTTGGAGATTATAGAACACAAATATACCAATTCCCAAATCTGATTAGCTATAGAATTTCACTCCTCTGATGATTCTATCTTTATTATTCTTTCTTCTCCATCTGTTGGTATCTCTTAAGCTATACACACAACCACAATATTCTTGCTGATAAAATTCTTCTCTTTTAGAAATCTCAATCATCCTTGAAGATCCACCCTGCTTTCTCCAATTGAAGTCCCAATAAACAACATTTTCATATCTATCAGCAGCTCTATGTCCTGCTGAATTAATTTGATTCATGTCTTTCCATCTGGATATACCAAGTGTGGTTGCATAAACAGAGAAATTATTTTCTTTTGCATAAAGAGCAGACCTCTCAAACCTCATATCAAAACACTTTGTACATCTCTCGCCTCTTTCAGGTTCATCTTCAAGACCTTTAATTCTCTCAAACCAATTATCTTTATCATAATCAGCATCGATGCATTCAAATCCTAGCTTCTCACAAAATCTTCTATTTTCATTTTTTCTAATTTCGTATTCTTCCTTCGGATGAATATTCGGATTATAAAAATAAACTGTTGTTTTAATATCAGACGCAGCCAAGGCCTCCATTATTTCTCCAGCACATGGAGCACAACAACTATGAAGTAATAAATCAGAACCTTCTTGAGGCATCTGAAGTTTTGGCCTTTCATAATTGTCTAATTTTAGATGGTCACTCATTTTACAAAAATAGAACTTTTTAGTATGGCATCTTCTAAATCATCATAATTATGGAATGATGGAATGTCAGGATGACTTGCGGCAATCTTTTCTGGCGCATTCATAAAAAAACCTTTTTCAGCAACTTCAAACATCTGTATATCATTATAAGAGTCTCCTGCAGCAATACATCTATATCCAATTGATTGAAAAGCCATAATTGCTTGTTTTTTTGCTTTTTTATGCCTTAGCTTATAAGAAATGACCTCATCATTTTCAACCTCTAAGTTATGACATAGTAAAAGTGGGTGACCCATCTTTTCCATTAAAGGTTTAGCTATTTCATGGAATGTATCTGAAAGAATAACAACTTGAAAATTAGATCTAATACTATTCAAGAAATCTTCTGCACCATCTAGAAGATTCAACTCTCCTGATGCTTTTTGGATATCAGATAATTTAAGATTATGCTTTTTCATGACTTCAAGTCTAAAATCCATAAGATCTGAATAATCAGGTATGTCTCTAGTAGTTTTATTGAATTCTTCAACACCAGTATTTAAAGCTATTTGCTCCCATATTTCAGGTGTTAAAGTTCCTTCCATATCAAAACATACTATTTCCATTCGTAATCCTTATTATTTATTTTTTATGCCATATGGAACATGTCCAGAGGCGGTTGTTTCAATAGCGTCCATGATATGTTTTTTTTGGTCATCAAAAAAGATGTCTGCTTGAAAAGATTTAAGAAAATGTTGTTTAGACATCCCCCCAAGGAATAATGATTCATCAATCCTGACACCCCATTCTCTCAATGTTTTTATTACACGTTTATCAGATGGAGCCGATCTAGCAGTTACAAGCGCTGTTCTGATTGGACATTCATTGATATCAAAATCATTTTGAATTTTATTTAGTTCTACTAAAAATGATTTAAATGGTCCCTCTTTTAATGAAGTGGTTGCCTTAACTTCATTTTCAATAAATGCATCTAAGCCTTCTTCATGAAAAACTTTTTCAGAATCATCTGAGAAAATCACTGCATCTCCATCAAATGCTATTTTCAATTGATCATTTTCAGAATGCATGTTGCTTTCTCCATCTCTTGAAATTATCGTTGCAGCTGCAACATTGCTTTCAATGGCGAGCTTTACATCTTCAAAGCTGCTTGATAAAAAAAGATGAACTCCAAAGTCTTTTACATACCTATGAGGGCTTTCACCTCCACAAAATGCCGCTCTGCTTATATCTAAACCATGAGCTTCTATAGAGTTTCTTATTCTTAAGCCAGTATCTGATGTATTTCTAGATAATAGAATTACTTCAATTCTATTTTCATCTTTGTATAAGGAATTAATGCCTAGAATTTTTTTAACTAAACCAAAAGCTTCTCCCGGCTCAAGTGTTTTATCTTCATTTGCTATTTGATAATCTCTGTATGATTCTAAGCCTTCTTTCTCATAAATTTCGTGGCTTTTATCAAGATTAAATAAAGCTCTGGAAGATATGCCTATAATTAATTTTGATTTATTACTCATAATTTTATATTGATTTTAAAAGCTAAATGGCATTATACTGTATAAATATATAGTATATTTAAAACATTATGAAAGATATTACACCACAACAACAAAAAGTGCTTGATTGTATTCAAGTATACATAAATAAAACAGGCTTTCCTCCTACAAGAGCAGATATTTGTAGAGAGCTAGGATTTAAATCACCTAATTCGGCTGAAACTCACCTAAGAGCTCTTGAAAAGAAAGACTTTATTTCAATAGAAAGCGGTGCCTCAAGAGGTATATCAATAAATAATCCAGAAATTAAGCATGAGGGTAACGAGTATCCCATAGTTGGATTAGTTGCTGCTGGGTCACCAACTTTAGCAAGTGAAAATGTCGAAAAAGTACTAAATTGCCCAAAAGGTTTCTTTGGATCTGATTTTGATTATTTCTTAAGGGTTAGAGGTCTTAGCATGAAAGATGCTGGAATTATGGAAGATGATTTGATTGCTGTTAAAAAAACTCAAGAAATTAAAAATGGTGATATTGTTATTGCAAGAATAGAAGATGAAGTAACAGTCAAATATTTTCAAAGAAGTGCTCCAAATATAGTTCACCTAAAACCAGCAAATGAAGAATTTAATGATATAGAAGTTAATCTTGAAGAGACTGAATTATATATAGAAGGAAAAAGTGTCGGGCTAATTAGAGAGAATTAGTGCAATATAACTGTCTTCTTTGAAAGTCTCTCTTTTTGATTATCAAAAAACTCGTCAAAATCACTTACATTGCCACTCACACTTTCTATACCGGCCCTGATCATCTCCTTGGCAACAGAAAGTTCTTGTCCTTGAAGAAATTCCTTAGACTCATTTGAAAACTCAATTTTAACTATTGGGTTGTCTTGATCATCTGATCTTCTTAATACAATAGTTCCGTCTGATAGTTGAGCTAGTTCTAAGTAATTTGACATAATTTCTCCGTATTAATGAAGCTTAACACTCCTCAAGGGTTTTGCGAAGCAACAATATAAAGCTTTTATATTTATCTAATATCAAATTTAGTTTTTTCAAGTTAATAGGGTCATTTGAGGCAATTATTGATGTATCAATTGGTATTAAAAGTTTATCTTTTGCTATCAATATATCTGATAAAAATCCATCATCACCCATCTCTCTTTTTATAATGTTTGCAAGAGCAACTTCATTGGATAACAGCTTCCACTTAGAATAGTAATTAAGATCGTGAAAATTTGAAATATTTAAATTTAATTCTGTATGCAAATTAATTGCAAACTGATCAATGCTTTGCTCAAGAGAGGAAAAAAATAAATATTTATTATTTTGATTTAAATTATTATCAACTAAGATTTGGTCACAGATATCTATATATAGATTAACTAATTCTTTTGTGCTCACTAACTTTTGAGGTTTTGAACCCACTCTCCATTAGTATAAACAGCAGTCCATTTTGTTTTTTTGCCATCTTTTTCAGATGCTAAGTAGTGAACATCTTCAGATTTGTTATATCTTATTACATAAGGATTGCCATCTCTGTCTTTTTCTGGAGCACTCATAAGATAAGAATGCTTATCGGTATTTGGAAGAAATCTGCAGGCTTCTAAAATTTCATTTGATAAATTATTAATTTCTGAAACCTTTGGAGCTCTAGTCTCTCTATTTTTGGGGTACTTGCTTGCGGCTAAGAACAAGCCCTTCATACTGTCTCTAAGAAGATAATGATCCTCACATTTTAAACATGACAAATCAGGCAAAGAAATAGGTTCCATCATTAATGGTTTTGGCTCACCATTTCTTTGCAATGCCCTAGTGGCACCGCAATTATCATTAAGGCAACCAAAGTACTTACCAAATCTTCCAGTTTTTAATTGCATTTCTGAGCCGCATTTATGACATTCCAGTGTTGGGCCGTCATAACCTTTGATTTTGAATTGCCCCTCTTCAACAAGGTAGCCGTTACAATCCGGATTTTTGCCGCAAACATGAAGTTTTCTATTTTCATCAATAAGATAGTTGTCCATACTGGTGTCGCACTTGGGGCATCTTTTTTTGATTAATAAATTTTCAGCTTCTTCCGTATCATCAACACTGACTGCTTCATCACCAGAAACAAGATTTAAAGTTTCCTTACATTTATCATCGCCAGTATTTTGATATCCAGAGCAACCAAGAAAAACACCATTTGAAGAATTTCTTATAACCATGTTGGTTTTACCGCATGGACATATAATGTCTGTTGAAGTTGGTCTATTACCTCTCATTCCAGTATCTTCATCTGATGCTGAAGCTAAATCATTTTTAAATGATGCATAAAAATCATCTAATACGTTTCTCCAATCGACTTCACCTTGCGCTACTCTATCTAAGTTATTTTCTAAATTAGCAGTAAACTCATAATCCATAATGTCATCAAAACTTTCTAGCAATCTTTCAGTTACTATGTGTCCGATTTTTTTAACAAAAAATCTCCTGTTTTGAATCTCGACATACCCTCGATCTTGGATAGTAGAAATAATATTTGCATAAGTTGAAGGTCTGCCTATTCCTTTCTTTTCTAATTCTTTAACCAGGGCTGCTTCAGAGAATCTTGCAGGTGGTTTAGTAAATTTTTGTTCTAAATTAACTTCATTTAATGTCAATACTTCTCCTTCATTCAATGGGGGCAAAATATCTTCACCATCTGATTTGGCAGGTTGAGAAACTTTTGTATAACCATCAAAGACCACTTCTCTGCCTTTAGCAGAAAAAGTGTATTCATCAATCATTATTTTTGCTGAAGTAGATAAATACTCTGCGTCAGGCATTTGACAGGCTATGTATTGCTGCCATATTAATTGATAGAGTCTTTTTTCTTCTTCTGTTTGATTCAGCAAATCATTAGGTGTCAAAAAAGCATTAGTTGGTCTGATGGCTTCATGAGCTTCTTGAGCATTTTCTGATGTTGCATATATTCTGGGAGCATTAGTAAGATATTTATCACCAATTTTTTCATGAATATAATTTCTTGCATCTTGGATAGATTCTTTACTAAGACTTGGAGCATCTGTTCTCATATAGGTTATGTGGCCCGCTTCATATAACTTTTGTGCAACTCGCATGGTTCTTTTAACTGTAAAGCTTAACTTAGTGCTAGCAGCCTGTTGAAGAGTTGATGTAATGAATGGAGCTCTTGGCTTAGCCTTAACAGGCTTTTTTACTATCTCATTGATAGTTAATTCAGAATTATTAATTAAATCTTGTATTTTTCTAGCTTCTTCTTCTTTTAATAATGGATCTGATTTTTTTCTATTTAGAGAAAAAGGTATAGATAGATCATTCTTGCCTAGGTTCAATGAAACTTCCCAAAACTCCTCAGGAATAAATTCTTGGATTAATCTTTCTCTTTCATCTAAAACTCTTAAGGCCACAGATTGCACTCTGCCTGCTGAAAGGCCTCTAGCAATTTTTTTCCATAGTAAGGGTGACAACTCAAAGCCAATTACTTTATCTAAGAATCTTCGAGCTCTATAGGCTTTTACTAAATCTAAATCAATTTCTTTTGGGTCAGCAAATGAATCAACAATTGCTGTTTTAGTAATCTGATTAAATCTAACTCTTGAGTAATCATATTTATCTGGCCCTAGAGCTTCTTTAAGGTGCCATGCAATTGCCTCACCCTCTCTATCTAAGTCAGTTGCTAAATAAATATGATCAACTTGTTTTGCTGCTTTTTTTAGATTTTTTATTACTTTCTCTTTTTCTGGAATAATTTGCCAATCAGCCGTCCATCCATTATCAGGATCAATACCCATTCTTCTTATTAATCTGTTTCTATCATTGATAGCTTTTAATCTAATTTTTTCTTCTGGACTCACATCCTTTGGGATGGATGCTCTTTTACTAGTTGGTGATGCTTTTTTTGGAAGATCTCTAATATGACCTACACTAGATTCAACAATAAAATCATTACCCAAGTACTTAGATATTGTTTTAGCTTTTGCTGGAGATTCAACGATTACTAATGATTTTGCCATAATAAATAATTTGTTCCTTTTTTAGAAATACCATTAATTAGTTTGGTTTGACAAGAGTTTTAGAAAACTTTTAATAAATTTAAAATCTTTTCAAGTTCAGTAATACCTGCTTTTTCTCTCCAAATAAAAGCTACAACAGAGTTTGAAAATATTATCTCTAACACATTAGATGAAAGAGAACTTAGCTTACTTTTTATCTCGTCATACTCATCTGAGTACTTCAACTTGAGAGGAGAATACAAAATTAATTCATCTTTGTCTCTAATAAAATGAGCTTCTTTTAAATTTGTTTCATTTTTAAGAGAGTAAATCATTAAGTTTACATCTTTATTTTTAAACGAATTTTTACCAATATTTGATGGTACGATTTTTAATCCCAGTCTCGATGCATTCAATCTTAATTCTGAAATTTTCTTTGAAGACTTTGATGGTAATGCAAAACCAATAGTTCCAATTAGAAAAGATATAACAACAAAAATAATTAATAATTCCATTGATTTATTAATTTAATATGTCGCTTACAATTCTAGGTCCTTTGATTATAAAACCTGTATAAATTTGAACCAACAACGCACCTGATTCTAGCTTTTTTTTGAAATCTTCTTTACTCATAACTCCCCCTACTCCAATAATTGGCAGTTCAGGATATTCTTGATTTATAACTCTTAATAATGATGTTGATCTTTCCATTAATGGACTGCCTGAAAGACCTCCTTCAAATTCCTCATATATAGAGTTTTTTAATGCTTCTTTATTTATAGTTGTATTAGAAATAATTAAGCCTGTCAGGATTGATTTTTGGACGTACTCAGCAATACTCTTAATTACTTCTAAAGGTTCATCAGGTGATATTTTTAGAAAAATTGGCTTATTAAAGTTTAATTCTCTTGCACTATTTTCAATTGATTCTATAAGATTTTTTATATTTTTATCATCGTGAAGATTTCTTAATCCAGGTGTATTTGGTGAGGAAATATTGATAGTTACATAATCAGAATATTGGGCAACTTTATTAAAGCATAATATGTAATCATTTATTCTTTGCTGGCCATCAGAACTTTTGTTGGCACCAATATTTACACCAACAACACCTTTATATTTTCTTGATTTAAGTTTTTTAACCAAATGATCAACACCCTTATTATTAAATCCAAGTCTATTAATAACTGCATTTTGATCAAATAACCTAAATACTCTAGGTTTGGGGTTTCCAGGTTGAGGAAGAGGAGTAATAGTTCCAACCTCAATAAATCCAAATCCTAATGCACCTAAACAATCTATAAAATCACCATTTTTATCAAGTCCAGCTGCTGTTCCAAGACGATTTGAAAAAGTTATACCACCAAATATATGTTCATCATTTTTATATTTTTTAGTTAAAAGTCTAAGGAGTTTTAATTTATGCAAAATATTTAGAGCATTCAATGCAATCAAGTGTGATGCCTCAGGAGGAAATATTTTTATTATTTTTAAAATTAGATTCAATTTAATTTAATGTTGGAGAAACTACTTTCACTATAATAGCAAAAATTATCCCTGAAATGAGTCCCCCCAAATGAGCAAAATTAGCAACATTACCAAATCCAAATAAATTTAATATTCCAAGAAACCCAAGTATTAACCAAACTAACATAAATAAATATAAGGCTGGGGGAAGATCATACCTCTCTTGTTTCATCTCAAGCTCAATAATCATGCAATATCCAAGTAAACCGTAAATAACGCCTGAAAGGCCTCCAAATAGCGAAGATCCTCCAAAAAAATGTTGAGATAAGTTGGATACTATTGAAGAGAAAATTACTAAATTTATAAATGTTATATGTCCGTCAATCTGCTCAATTTTTGTACCAAGCACATAAATCCACAAACAGTTAAAAACTAAATGAGTTAATGAAAAATGAATAAACATAGGAGTTATTAATCTCCACCATTCATTATTTTGAATATACGTAGTTTCAAGAGAGTTAAAACTCACATAGCCTTTTTGATATGAGCCTAGATCAATTTTGATAAAGGTAAAAGGCTCAATAAACGCTAAGACTGATCCATAATTAGATAAAAATGTAATTAATATTGACATCAATATTATTGGCAAATGGAAATTTCTAATATTCACTTATTATTTTTTAGAAATATCTAAACTCCAACCCAGTTTTTCTCTACAGGCTTCAAAAAAATCATTATTCAATGGATGTACTAAGCGAAGTTTATTATCCATCTTAGAAATAACTATATCTTTATCATATGGGGCATTCTCATCCTCTTGACCATCTGCACAAATTTTAGCTTCTTTCATTGGCCCGCTTATTAAATTAATTGTTACATTTTCATCTGAAGATATTACAAAGGGTCTTGATGAAATACTTTGAGGAAGCATGGGTAATATTGTCCAAACATCAAGAGCAGGATGAATAATTGGCCCTCCTGCAGATAGTGCATATGCAGTTGATCCAGTTGGTGTTGCTATAATTAAACCATCAGACCTTTGTTCATAAACAATTTTATTATTTACTGATAACCTATATCTCATCAATTGTGTATAGCCACCAGAATGAATTACTATTTCATTTAAACCATAAACTGTTTTATTGGCAAAAGTGGCACTAACAAGATTCCTTTCTTCTACCTGACAATTACCATTTAAAACATCTTGAATTATTGATTCAAAATCTTGGGTTTTAACATCGGTTAAAAATCCAACGGTTCCCATATTAATACCAAGAATTGGTATATCGTATTCTAAATACTTTCTAGCTGATCTCAGAAGAGTTCCATCGCCACCAAAGACAATTATCAAGTCAACTGTTGATGCAAATTCGTTATGTTTAAGAATAGTTAAAGAATTATTTTTATATTTTGATGTTTCTTCAATAAAAATATTTGAAGTATGTTTGTTTAAAGATGAAATTAAAACATCAAGACCATGAGAGTCGATACCCTCATCTGTTTTTTCTTTTACGTAGATGCCAATATTTTTAAACATGCTCTTATTATACTATTTCAATCAATTCATAAGGAAAGAATATAGATATCGTTGATAAATTTTGAATATTTTAAACCTTTTGAACTAAATCAAGTTTGCTATAGAATAATTTACTCTACAAAAAAATATATATATAAACATATGCAAAATTTAGAAAAATTCAGAAAAGAAGTTAAAGAATGGCTTGATAAAAATTGCCCACCATCAATGAGAAGTGGCGCAGATCCATCAATTCCAGTTGATGAGGTTTGGGGAGGAAGAAAAGCAGAGTATAAAAATCCTGAATCTAAAATTTGGCTTGATAGGATGGGTGCTAAAGGATGGACAATGCCAACGGTGCCAAAAGAATATGGTGGAGGTGGACTAAATGCAGAACAAGTGACAATTCTGAATCAAGAAATGTTTGCAATTGGTGCTAAACAGCCTTTACTAAGTTTTGGCATTTGGATGCTTGCTCCAGTTTTACTCGAATACGGCACAGAAGAACAAAAAAAAGAACATCTGCCAAAAATTATTAAAGGTGAAATTAGGTGGTGTCAGGGTTACTCAGAGCCTGGATCTGGATCTGATTTAGCCAGTCTTGCAACAAAAGCTGAAGATATTGGAAATCATTTTTTAGTAAATGGACAAAAAGTATGGACATCATACGCAGATAAAGCTGATTGGATATTTGCCTTAGTTAGAACAGGTCCTAAAGAACCAAAGCATGACGGAATTAGTTTCCTTCTAATTGATATGGAAACGGCTGGGGTTAGTACAAAACCAATCACCTTGATATCAGGTAAATCACCTTTTTGTGAAACATTTTTTGACGATGTAAAAGTACCAAAAGAAAATCTTATTGGTCAGCTAAACGCAGGTTGGGCCATTGCTAAAGCATTACTTCAACATGAAAGAGCTTTCATATCTAGCTTTGGTCTTGGGTCAGGTATGGGAAGTGGAAGAGATCTTGTTTCAATTGCTAAAAAGCATGTTGGTGAAGAAGATGGAAAGATAAGCAACGGTTTTTATAGGTCTCAAATAGCTTCTCATAAAATAAAAGAGCATGCTTTTGGATTAACATTTAAAAGAGCAAAAGACGAAGGTGGAAAAGCTAGTGCAACTGCTTCAATGTTTAAACTCTACGGAACAGAACATAATAAAAAGCGCCATGAACTTATGATTGCAGCTACTGGAATCAATGGAGTTGCCTGGGATGGAGATGAGTTTGATAAAGAAGATAAAAACCTTACTAGGGCGTGGTTAAGAACTAAAGGAAATTCAATTGAAGGTGGCACTTCTGAAGTGCAGTTAAATGTTATTTCTAAAAGAGTTTTAGGTCTTCCAAGCTAGAGTTTAAGATGAAATTAGTACTAACAGAAGAACAAGAATTTCTAAGAGATACTGCAAAAGATTTTGCTCAAGAGAGAACACCAGTGACTCATTTTAGAGCTCTTAGAGATAATAAAGATAAAAACCTGTGGGATAGAGATATATGGCAAGAAATGGTCAATTTAGGTTGGTCAGGAATACTAGTACCTGAAGAATTTGGTGGTTCAAATTTTGGTGTAGCAGGCATAAGTGTAATTTTACAAGAATGTGGTAAAACACTTACCCCTTCCCCTCTTTTTTCTACAGGTGTTTTAGGAGCTTACGCTATTTCAAACTTTGGAACTCAAGAGCAAAAAGAAAAATACCTCCCAAAAATAGTGAGTGGTGAAATTACTACAGCTCTGGCGGTTGACGAATCTAGCCATCATGACCCATTAAAAACATCCTTTGAGGCAAAAAAAAATAATGAAGAGTATCTTTTAAATGGCAAGAAAACCTTTGTTATAGATGGTGCTAGTGCTGATATTTTGATTGTACTTGCAAGAACATCTGGCAACACTGGTGAATTAGCTGGATTGACTTTATTTATTGTTGATGCAAATGCTGATGGTCTAAATATAATTAAGCTTGATATGGCTGATTCAAGAAATTATGCAAATATTGAGTTCAATGACGTTAAATGCTTTAACCAAGAAATTTTAGGAACAATAGAGACTGGTGGTGAAACAGTTGAAAGAATTCTTGATATTGGAAGAATAGCCATGTCAGCTGAAATGCTAGGCAATGCTGAGTCAGCTTTTGAAACAACAATTGAGTATCTTAAACAGAGAAAACAGTTTGGTGTGCTAATTGGGACATTTCAGGCACTACAACATAGAGCAGCTGAAATGTTTTGTGAGATTGAGCTTACTAAGTCAGCAGTAATGGCAGCTGTTCAGGGCGCCGATGAAAACTCTAATGAACTCCAAAGATTGTCCAGTCTTGCTAAAACAATAGCTGGGGAAACTCTCCACCTAGTTTCTAATGAAGCAATTCAAATGCATGGTGGTATTGGTGTCACAGATGAATATGATCTGGGGTTTTTTATAAAAAGATCGAGAGTTGCTGAGCAAATATTTGGAAGTTCTACATATCATACTGAAAGATATGCTAATCTAAGCGGGTTTTAGATTTGAAAATTTGATATGTACTACATAAAGTCCAACCTAGTAGGATTTTTTACATTTATTTTTATTATTGTTGAATTAACAATTGGCTTTGGTACGCTGGCAATTATAAATATTCCAAGAGCAATATTTCCATTTAAATCTCTAAAAATTAGATTAAGTAAAATCTCAAATTCTATTGGTGAATACACCGTCTATGGATTAAAAGTCATTATGAAAATAATGCATAAAGATTCTATGCAGGTATTTGACGATAATGAATTTGATAAAAATGCATGGTATATGGCTGTTTCTAACCATCAGTCATGGGCAGACATTTTTATACTTTTAGTGGCTGCCCATAAAAGAATACCTCTGCTTAAATTTTTCATGAAAAAAGAGTTAGCTTGGATACCTTTTATATTTCTAGCTAATAAAACTTTAAATATGCCTTTTGTAAATAGACACTCAAAAAAAGAATTAGAAAAAAATCCTGATCTAAGGTTTAAAGATTATGAAAATACATTGAAGGCATGTAAAAGATTCCAAAGATCGCCATCAACAATTTTTAGTTATGCAGAGGGTACAAGAAATAATCCTACAAAACATTTAGCTCAAAACTCACCGTATAAAAATCTTCTAAAGCCAAGGGTTGGTGGAATTGCTACTGCCCTTTCGGCTATGCCTAATATTAATGTTTTGGTAGATTATTCGGTAGTCTATAAGTCAGATAAAAGAGGGGCATGGGCCTTTTTAAAAGGTGATATGCGTGATGTTAAAGTTTTCGTAAGAAAATATACGATACCTGAAAATCTTAAAAATAAAAATTATTCAACTGATGATGAATACAGAGAAAATTTTAAGAGATGGATTGAAGAAATTTGGGAAGAAAAAGATAAAGAAATAGAAAGATTAAAGTTCTAATTTTTTGCTACTTACAACCCATCCATTGGTATCAACATAAATCCAATTTCCAGAGCTTATTTCAACAGATCCAATATTAATTTTTTCATCTTTTTTTCCAATGCCAACAGTTTTATCTGTTTTCATTGGGTATGTATTTTTTGCATAAACACCAATGGAGATATTTTCAATTACCTCTATGTCTCTAATGAAACCATTCACAAAAATACCTCTCCATTTGTTTTCATAAGCTTTTTGAGCAATTTGATCACCAACCATTGAGCAAAATTTGTCTCCAGTATGGTTTATAACTAAAACCTTACCATCACCATTTTCCTGAACCATTTCCTTAACAATACTATTACTATGAGGACAATTTGCTGTTCTAATTTCTCCACAAAACTTATCAATACCTCCATATGAATTTAAAAAAATGTCGCCTATCAGTACTTCATCAGGAAAGGCGTCGCATATATCTGGAACTGTGAAATTGTATGTTTGCATTAAGTGGAAAATTTTAAATTTATCTAATAATTATAATAGAATTAAAAATATATATAAAAAAGTAGAGTAAATTATGAAATCACCCATATGTGAAATGTTTGAAATTGAATTTCCACTTGTTGCATTTAGCCATTGTAGAGATGTTGTTGTAGCAGTTTCCAAGGCTGGCGGTATGGGCGTATTGGGAGCAGTTGGCCATACTCCAGAAATGTTAGAACAAGATCTTAAATGGATAGATGAACACATTGACGGCAAGCCCTATGGTGTAGATATTCTAGTGCCAACCACTTTCGAGGGCAAAGGATCATCTGTTTCATCAGAAGATCTTATTAACATGATTCCGCAAGAATACCGAGATTTTAGAGCTGATGTTTTGAAGCAACATGATGTTGATGGAGAATCATTAAGAAATCCTTCGGACTCAAAAAAAGTTGAAATGGATTCAGATTCTAGATTTGGGAAAAATCTTAAAGAAAAAGGAGCTAAAAAATTATTAGAAGTTGCTTTTTCTCATCCAATTAAATTGATTGCAAATGCATTAGGAGTACCTCCTCATTGGATGTTAGAAATGGGAAAAGCAAATAATGTAAAAGTTGCTGCACTTTTAGGAGCTAAAGAGCATGCAATTAAGCAAGTTCAAGCTGGTGTAGATGTATTAGTTGTATCGGGAACTGAAGGTGGCGGTCACTGTGGAAGCGTTTCAACTATGGTGCTAATACCAGAAGTAAAAAGAGCAATAAAAGACTTAGGCGATGTACCAATCTTAGCAGCTGGTGGTATTGCCACCGGTGAGCAAATGGCAGGGATTATGACAATGGGTGCAGATGGTGTTTGGTGCGCCTCGGTATTTCTTCCAACCACTGAAGCTGAAACCTCTGAAAACATTAAAGAAAAAATGATTCAAGCCACTTCAAGCCAAACTGTAAGATCAAAAAGTAGAACAGGTAAGCACTCAAGGCAACTTCAGTCAGCATGGACTGATGCGTGGGAATCAAAAGATGCACCTGAGCCATTGCCAATGCCTTTGCAAACAATTGTTGGAGAGCCAGCATTAGCAATAGTCTCTAAACAGGCTACTCTCGGACATGAAGGAGCAAAAAAACTTGATACGTATTGGGTTGGTCAAGGCATAGGATTAGTGAATGAAACTATTTCAGCTGGACAGACCGTTCAAAAATTTAAAGAAGAATTCATTGAGGCCTATGAACGAATAGCAAGCTTGGTGGAATAGGATTATTAAGAGTTTTTAATATCTTCTCTGGCAATAAATTCAAGAACTGTTGCATTAATACAATATCTTGGCATGCCATTGGGACCATCATCAAAAACATGACCTAAATGAATGTTGCTTGATTTTGATTTAACCTCTGTTCTTTTCATGCCATATGAATTATCAGGTAGTTCATAGGTTGAGTTAGGCACCGGGGCTGTAAATGATAACCAGCCACTTCGTGAAACGAATCTATCTCTAGTATCAAACAAAGGAGCTCCACTTAATTTATCTACAAAAATTCCGTCAGGAGTATTTTTGAAAATCTGATATTCTTTACAGAATCTTGCATCAGTTCCTTGATTAAAAGCAACATCATAAGCTTCTGTATCACCTAATTTAAATTTTCCAAGAGCTTTATAAAATAATTCAGGTTCCATGTATCCTTGGTATGAGAATAGTTCACTACCATTTTCTAAGAAAACAATTGTAGGTGTTGCCCATGTGGGTGTTTGAATATCCAAACCACTCAATTCAATTGCTGTTCTGTATACCATTGGGATACTTCCCTGATAATCGTTTGCCACATCTTTTTTGAAATTTTCACAATAAGGACAATAATCTTGTGAATCAATTACAAGAACATACTTACCTGATAAAAGAAATGAATTATCAATGGTTGGTGTTTCAATTTTGTTAAAGGCAACACCTGTGGAATGATCAGGACAATATCCATTAGGATTTTTTTTAATATAATCTTGATGATATTCTTCAGCATCGTGAAACTTATCAAGAGATTTAATTAAAGTCTTAATTTCTCCATATCCTTCATCACTTAGTAGTTTTTGAAATTCGTTAGTTGTTTCGTCTATTACTTTTTTTTGTGATGGTTTTGTATACAAAATAGTTGACCTGTATTGAGTACCAATATCATTACCTTGTCTATTAAGTTGGGTTGGATCATGTGATTCATAGAAATGTTCAAGAAGAGACCTTAAGCTTATTACCTCCTTGTTAAAAGTTACTTTAACAACTTCAGCAAAATTATTTCTTTTATATTTGTTTATATATTTTGTTATCTCTCTGTAAGTTGGTTTTATTCCATATCCATCAGCATATCCTGATACTGCATCTTCAACTCCTTCAAGAGCTTCATAACCCTTTTCAGCACCCCAGAAACACCCAGAACCTAAAACTATAGTCTCTAAATGAGATGTATGGTTTTCATAGGAATGAATACTTAAGCATAAAGCCATGATTGGCAGAAATATAAAAAATCTTTTCATTATGTCTTTTCTTCGTGTTTATAATTTTTACTTTTTATAAAGGCTTCTCTCTCAAAAAGCATGGATGTCCATCTAGTTATATTTGGTTTAAATGCTTCTTTAATACCAAGAGCCCCTGCTAGGTTAATTGCATAACTTACACATATATCAGCAATCGTAAATCTATTTGAGCAAAGATAAGTTTTATTTTCTAGCTCAGATTCAAGTAATTTTAAACGAGAAACAAACCATCTGCTATATCCTTCTATTGCTGCATCAGCAACGCCCGGTTCTTGAAATTTATATCTTAATACAACCGTCTGAGGAAAAGTTAATGTAGCATCTGCATGATGGAGCCAATTTAAATAATTTGGATAATCTACTTCATCGGACATTACTCTCAAATCTGTTGGACCGTATTTTTCAACTAGATACTGAGTCATTGCAACAGACTCTGTCATTTTTACATCTCCATCTACTAAATAAGGAACAGTTCCAAGCATGTTTATATTTAAATATTCTTTATGAAAAACTCTTGGTGGAAAAGGCATCATTACAAGCTCGTATTGAAGACCCATCTCTTCAGCGGTCCAAATCGGTCTCATAGCTCTAGAATTTTGTGTTCCGTATATTTTTAACATAATAGTTATTTTTTTTAACAATCATACATCTTAATATTGGTAATATTAATGCTATTATATTACCATAACAAAATTATTAACTTTTAATGCCTATGAAGACGGAAAATATTGCTCCTATATTTAAATCAAATTTAGATACTAGGTCTGAACAATATCTACAAAATAAAAAGATGATGCTCGAGAAATTAGTATTTCTTGATGAGTTATTAGATCTAGCTGAATTAGGTGGTGGGCAAAGACATCATGAAAGACTGGCTAAAAGAGGAAAAATGCCTGTTCGTGAAAGAATTATGAATGTTTTAGATCCAGATAGTCCATTTTTAGAAATACAACCTTATGCTGGCTATGGAACAAATAATTATAACGTGGGAGGTGGATGTGTTTCTGGAATAGGAATTATTTCCGGTGTTGAATGCGTAATATTTGCAAATGATCCTACTGTTAAGGCTGGTGCAATGACAGTATACGTAGGTGAAAAATGGAACAGGGCTATGGAAATATCTCGTGATAATCACATACCTTTCATAAGTTTTGTTGAATCAGCAGGAGGAGATTTGAGTGTTTCTGGCTCAGGTGGTGGTGAAAACCCTCCAGAGGCTCCCTCACTTCATCAAAATCATTTTGCCTCAACTGGAAGATTCTTTTATGACATGACCGAGCTTTCAAAATTAAGAATACCTGTAATTTCAGTTGTGTTTGGTTCCTCAACAGCAGGAGGTGCATATCAACCAGGGATGTCTGATTACAATATTTTTATTAAAGGACAATCGAAAGCTTTTCTAGCTGGGCCACCTTTAGTAAAAATGGCAACTGGTGAAGAATCTGATGATGAAACTTTGGGAGGTGCTAAAATGCATTCTGAGCAATCTGGATTATCTGATTATTTAGCTGAAGATGAAATGGATGCATTAAGAATATGTAGAGAGGTTGTTTCTCATTTAAATTGGAATAAAAAAGGTTTAGGTCCACAAAAAATTAGTACTGACCCAATATATAACTCAGAAGAACTCCTAGGAATAATAAGTGAAGATCTAAAGTCTGCTGTTGATATCAGGGAAATAATTGCAAGATTTTCTGACGGCTCAAAGTTTGAAGAGTTTAAACCTTTATATGGTCCAACAATGGTATGTGGATGGACCTCAGTTCATGGTTATCAAGTTGGTATCTTAGGTAATAACGGTCCAATCTATCCTGAAAGTGCAGAAAAAGCAGCTACCTTCATTCAGCTATGTAATAAAAGAAATATCCCATTGATATTTCTTCATAATGTCACTGGTTTTTTAGTAGGTAAAGATTTTGAAAGTCAGGGCATTATTAAAAAAGGATCTCAATTAATAAATGCCGTCTCAAACTCTACCGTACCTCATATAACATTTATAGTTGGTGCTTCTTATGGTGCTGGAACTTATGCCATGTCTGGAAAAGCTTTTAACAATAGGTTTACGTTCTTATGGCCAACAGCAAAAATTGCTGTCATGGGACCTGAACAAATGGCTGGTGTAATGTCAATTGTAAGAAAAGCCAAAGCATTAAGAGATGGAAAGGATTTTGATGAAAAAGCTGACGATGAATTAAAGAAGATGGTAATTGGTTATTTAGAAAAATTATCTAGGGGATTGGTTGCAAGCAGTATGGTTACTGACGATGGAATTATAGACCCGAGAGATACAAGAGATGTCATTGGTTTTTGTTTATCGATAATTAATAACATCCCAATTGAAGGGGCACGAGAATATGGGGTATTTAGATTATGATTTATGACTCCATACTAATTGCCAACAGAGGTGAAATAGCGTGTAGGATTATTGAAACTGCTCATGAAATGGGTATCAGATGCATTGCAATATATGTTGATGCTGACAAAAATGAACCTTTCGTACATATGTCTGATCAATCAATCAGATTACCGGATGGAGGCTATCTCGATAGCAAAGAGATTATAAAAGCTGCTAAAGAATCAGGCGCTCAAGCAATTCATCCAGGATACGGCTTCTTATCTGAGAATGCCTCTTTTGCAAGAAAAGTAATCAAAGAAGGTTTGATATGGGTTGGTCCATCGCCACACGTGATTTCTGTTATGGGAGACAAATTAAAAGCAAAGGAGCTTGCTGAAAAAGCTGGAGTCCCGACACTTCCGATGACATCAAACATTAAAAATGCAAAAAAAATTGGGTTCCCTCTCCTTATAAAAGCTGCTGCAGGTGGCGGTGGAAAAGGCATGAGAATAGTTCATAAAGAAAAAGATTTAAAAGAGTCCATTAAAAGCGCACAAAGAGAAGCTCAGTCAGGATTTGGAGATGACAGAGTTTTTATAGAAAGATATGTACAAAAATCTAGACATATAGAAATCCAAATACTTGGTGATGCTCATGGAAATGTTGTTCATCTAGGTGAGAGAGAATGCTCTATTCAAAGAAGGCATCAAAAAATTATTGAAGAATCACCCTCCTCTAGAATCTCCGAAGATGTTAGGGCCGCAATGGGTAATGCGGCAATCAAACTTGCAAAGAAAATTAAATATAAGTCAGCTGGAACTGTTGAATTTTTATTTGATGACAAAACAGAAGAATTCTGGTTTTTAGAAGTTAATACAAGATTGCAAGTTGAGCACCCTGTTACAGAAGAAGTAACTGGAATAGATCTAGTTTCAGAGCAATTAAGAATTGCTAGAGATGAGGAATTAGGGTACACCCAAGACGATATCACCTTTATGGGTCATTCTATTGAAGCAAGACTTTATGCTGAAAATCCCGATAATGATTTTCTGCCTGAAACTGGACAAATAATTGCCTTTGAAAGTGACCCTGAAAATGAAGCGAGATGGGATTCAGGCATCAGCATTGGCTCAAATATAGGAACTAATTTCGATCCTATGCTAGCAAAAATAATTTCTTATGCAGATACTAGAAATGATGCAATTTTAAAATTAATTCGCACACTAGAATCTGCTCATATTGGAGGCGTAATCACTAATCGAGAATTTTTAATTGAGTGTCTCAAAGCAAAAGAATTTTTTGATGGCAATACTACTACAGATTTTATTAACCAAGTTCAGCCTAATAAAAAACGCAAACTTACTCCAGCCGAAATAGAGCATGCTGCTTCTATAGCGGCGCTTTGGGTTCAAAGAAACAATAGAATAAAGACAGGCATTGCTGGTTTTATGCCATCGGGATGGACTAATGGGAGACTGCCTAAACAAAAAATTGATTTTGTTGTTAATGATAATGAACATAGTGTTTCATATAGATATGAGAAAAATAAGGGTTTCGTATTTGACTGGGGGAAAACTGGAATAATTCATTCAGAAGATGACTTTGGTCTTGATGTTGAATTTAATGGAAAAAGACATTATTCCAGGATAACTCTAAAAAATGAAAATATTCTCGTGCACATGCCTTTTGGTGATGTAATGCTAAAGATAAAACCAAGATTTGTTTTGCCAGGGATTGAAATTCAAGCTGGAAGTTTAACAGCGCCTATGCCTGGAAAAGTTATTGCATTGAATGTTAAAAAAGGTTCAAAAGTAAAAACTGGAGATGTGCTGGTGATACTAGAGGCAATGAAAATGGAGCATTCAATAAAGGCCTCTCACAACGGAATAGTAACTAAAGTACTTATTACTAAAGATGATCAGGTAGAAAATGGAGCTCCACTTATGATTGTAGATTCAAAATAATGCAGTATTCAGAAAATATTCATAACTCAACACTAGAACCACTAAAGCCTTTAACTAAAAAACATAAAGAGATAATTGGCACTCTTGAGAAAATGCTAGAGAAAGGCATTCCAGAATTAACTATGTCTGAGCTTGCATCTAAGTTGAAAATATCTCTAAGAACTTTATATGAAATTGCTCCAAGTAAAGATCAATTAATCACAATGACCGTGGATAATATCTTAAAGAAATTAGGTAAAAGTGCACTGGAGCAAGTATCTAAAATTGAATCGCCTATAGACAAACTTGATACATATTTAAGCATTGTCAATCAGGCTGTTGGTCCAAAGTTTGATGCATATATCAAAGGCTTGGGAAAGATAAATGGCTCGTCTGAGATGATTGATTATCATGAAGCTTTTATTACAAAGTATACTGAAAAACTCTTGGTTGAGGCCATAAGTGCTAATGAAATACAAAAAATAGATCCTAATGCATTTGCAATTTTACTTGGAGGCATTGGCAGAGAGTTTGCAAAAAGTAAAAACAGATCATCAATAAATGAATCTCCTGAAAAGTCTGCTAATTCAGTAACAAAAGTTATTTTAAAAGGAATAAGGTTGGAGAATTAATTTGGGTAATAATGTTATAAAAATAGCCAACTGTAGTGGATACTACGGCGATAAGCTTTCTGCAGCAAAAGAAATGGTGGACGGCGGTCCTATTGATGTTCTTACAGGTGATTATCTGGCTGAACTTACTATGACTATTCTTTATAGTCAAAAACTATCAAGAGGTGAGGACAAAGGATATGTTGGGACCTTTCTTAAGCAAATAAAAGAAATTGCTGAAGATTGTAAAACTAAAAATATAAAAATTGTCACTAATGCAGGTGGTTTAAACCCAAAATCAATGGCAAATGAAATTGAAAAAATTTTAAAAGAAATTTCTGTCGACTTAAAAGTTGCTTATATAGATGGTGATGATTTGATACCAAGAATTGATGAACTATCTCAACAAGGTGAGAATTTTGTCAATATGGATAAAGATAAAGCTTTAAAAGATTCTGGATTTGAGCCCTTAACTGCAAATGTCTATTTTGGGGCTTGGGGTATAAAGGAGGCTCTTGATAATGATGCAGATATTGTTGTTTGTCCAAGAGTTACTGATGCTGCGGTTGTAATTGGTCCAGCAGCATGGAAATTCAATTGGGATAGAAATAACTATGATGCTTTAGCTGGAGCATTAGCAGCAGGACATATTATTGAATGTGGGTGTCAGGCGACTGGTGGAAATTATGCTTTTTTTAAGGAAGTTCCAAGCTTTAATAATGTAGGTTATCCAATAGCAGAAATCGAAGAAAATGGTAATTTTACAATTACCAAGCACCCCAATACCGGAGGATTAGTATCTGTTGGAACGGTAACTGCTCAACTTTTATATGAAATTAGTTCTCCTTCATATATCAACCCTGATGTAATTGCTCATTTTGATACTTTAAAAATTGAAGAAATTGCAAATGATAGAGTTTATGTATCTGGATGCAGAGGTAGCTCACCTCCTCCATCACATAAGGTTTGCATTAATCTTGCTGGTGGATATAGGAACGGGATGGAAATTATACTCACCGGACTTGATATTGAAGAAAAGGCTAAAGTATTTACAGATACTTTGTTTAATTCTATTGGAGGCAAGGATCAATTTGATGAAGTGTCTATTGATTTACACCAAACTCAAAAAAATAATCCCAAAACAAATGAAGAAGCGATGGCTTCCCTTAATATATCTGTAAAATCAATGAATCCTGAATTAGTCGGAAGGCTTTTCACTGCGAAAATTGTTGAATTATCTTTATCAAATTTTCCTGGTTTCTTCGCACGAGGTGCTGCTAAACCTAATGGTCCAGTAATAGTCTATTGGCCTGCTTTAGTAGACAGCAAATATATTAAGGAAACCGTTAATATCAATGGAAAGAAAATTGAAATTCTTCCAACTAGTCAACTTGATTTTGAAGAAATTTACTATCAAAAGAAACCAATTAAAATTCCTGAGATTAAAGAAAAAGAAGAAGTATCAAAAGTTTATTTTGGAGAAATATACGGAACAAGATCAGGAGATAAAGGTGGATGTGCAAATTTAGGTGTTTGGGCTAAAGATTTATCTTCCTATGCATTTCTATATAAATTTTTAACAGTTAAAAAACTAAAAGAACTTTTGCCTGATTTAAAAAATTACAAAATAGATAGATATGAACTAGCAAATATTCATTCTCTAAACTTTTATGTGCATGATATTCTTCAAGATGGTGTTTCTTCAAATAATAAATTAGATAGCCAAGCCAAATCTCTTGGTGAGTATCTAAGGGCTAAGATGATAGAAGTGCCCTCTTCAATACTAAAAGGAAAAAACTATGAGCAATAAGAAACTTTCTTTGGATGGTCTTATTTTTGAAGCAACCAAAGTTATTATTAAAGATAATATTTTGACAATCACCCTAAATAGGCCTGATAAGAAGAATGCTATCAATACTGTAATGATGAATGAAGTTAATTATGCTTTGGCGTATGCAAAACAAGAGAGAAAAATTAGAGTTGTTGTAATAGATGCTGAAGGGGATATTTTTTGTGCTGGTGCAGACTTAAGTAATTCAAAATCTGAATCCAATGTTCCAAAATTAGAAAATCACGATGATTTAAGCCTGTCGATTAGGCATTTGTATAAGCCTGTAATATGCAAAATTCAAGGATCTGTTCTAGCTGGAGCTCTTTTAATGGTCGCGAATGCTACTCATGCAATTGCAGTGAAGGATGCAAAATTTTCAGCACCTGAGATTAAGAGAGGATTATGGCCGTTTATGGTTATGGCTGGTTTATTTAGGGTTATGCCAAAAAGAGCTGGGTTAGATTTTATTATGAGGGGTAATTATATAGATGCCTCTAAAGCTGAGGAATGGGGATTAATTAATAAATCAGTGGAGAGGGATCAACTTGATGAGTATGTTGATAATTTAGCTAAAGAACTTTCTGGACTTGCACCTGGCACTATGCAAATAGGACTAAAAGCATATGCACATCAGGATAATATGAGTTTTGATGAAGCTTTACCCTACCTTCAAACACAAATTGCAGAATGTTTTAAAAGTGACGATGCTAAAGAAGGTATTTCTGCTTTTTTAGAAAAAAGAGATCCTAAATGGGACTAAATAATCTATGAGAATAAAACATGAATCTTAATTACGGGCCTGAATATAAAAATTTTAAAAAAGAAGTTATAAGCTTTTGTAAAAAATGGGAAGGTGTTCACTTTGTTGATGAAGCAAAATCACCATTGACTCCAATAACTAAAGTTGGTGGAAAAAAAATTACTAGAACTGAATGGCAATCAATTTTAATTAAAGAGGGTTACTTTGCGCGTTCTATACCCAAAGAATATGGTGGTTATGGTGGTGAAAGTGACGTTATTAAAAATAGAATTATTGCCACTGAATTTTCTAATCATGGAGTGCCCTCTCCTATGAGTGGTCAAGGCATAGATATGCTTGTTCCAACTCTTCTTGAACTGGGCACTGAACAACAAAAAAAACAATATATTGAAAAAACATTACTGGGAGAAATTATATGGTGTCAGGGATACTCTGAACCTAATGCTGGAAGTGACTTGGCCAGTCTTCAAACAAAAGGAGAATTAGTAGATGGTAATTGGGTTATAAATGGTCAAAAAATATGGACTAGCACTGCTCAATATTCACAAATGATGTTCTGCCTGGTGAGAACGGAACCAGAGGCAAAAAAACATGCTGGTATAAGTTATTTATTAATTCCAATGGAAACGCCTGGCATAGAAATTAGGCCCTTAGTGGACATGACCTTAAAAGCTGGCTTTAACGAAGTTTTTTTTACAAATGTGACGATACCTGAAGCAAATATTGTTGGAAAAAGAGGTGAAGGCTGGGCAGTAGCTAATGCAACACTTACTCATGAAAGAGGTTCATTAACCAATCCTAATGCAACTATGAATAGGGTTAATTCTCTCATCAATATCATGAAAAAGGAGACCATTAATGGCAAGAAATTAATTGATATTCCTGTCTATAGAGATAAGTTAATGACTTTACAGGCAAAAGTCATGGCCTTTCAGTCAAACTCGTTGAGAGTATTGTCTGCAAAACTTAATCCTGGGCAAGATGTCAAAATGGCTGGAATGATTCAAAAGTATTATGGAACTGAGCTCCGACATGAATTAGAAGGTTTTGCTGTTGACGTTATGGGTGAGATTGGAACTTTGTATGAAAGCAGTCCTCATCTGAGAGATAAAGGCTCGTGGCAATTCTTATATATGTACTATCTTGGTTTAATAATTGGAGGAGGTACAAGTCAAATTCAAAAAAATATAATTGCAGAGAGGGGTTTGGGTATGCCTCGTGAGCCAAAGGTTCAGGAGGTATAAAATGTATTTTGGTTTATCAGAAGATCAAGAATTTTTTAAAGATAACGTAAGTAAATTTTTACAAGACCATGCTCCTTTAGATATTATAAAAAAAATCATAGAAGATGATGAACACGACTTAAAAAATAATATTAAAAATGGATTAGTTAATCTTGGTATTAACTCTTTGTTGATTCCAGAAGAGTATGGAGGTCTTGGACTGGACTTACTTTTTGCCACAGCAGTATCTCAAAGCCTAGGTGAGAATATAGCACCATTTTCTTTCCTAAGTTCTTACGTGATGGCTCCAATAGCTTTAATAAATGGTGGGAACACAGAACAAAAAGAGAAATATCTCAAGGGAATTTTAGAAAATAAGTATAAGTTCGGAGTTGGTTTTTCAGAGTCTATTTCGGCTAGAAATGATTTTGGATTTATTTTTAAAGATAATAAAATCAATGGGAAATCAATCTTTGTTTTGGATGCTGATGATGTATCCCATCTCTTATTGGCAGATGAAAATGGAGTAATTGGTGTTGTAGACACAAGTGACAAAAATATTGAAATTATAAAACTTACAACAGTAGATAAAACTAGAAGCTACTCGGAGGTTATTTTTAAAAATGCTTCAATTGATGTTCTTGAAAATTCAATTACTGATATTGAGCCATTAAAAAAATCTATCGATGCTGGAAGAATTATATTAGCTGCTGATTCATTAGGAGCATCTGAAGCGCTAATTAGAAAAGCTGTTGCATATTCAAAGGAAAGGAAACAGTTTGGTCGTGCTATAGGTTCTTTTCAAGCAGTAAAACATATGTGTGCAGAAATGGCATCTGATTTAGAACCTTGTTACTCATTGGTATGGCATGCTGCTCATTGTTTTGATAATATTCCTGATGAATCAAGACTGATGGCTTGTCATGCAAAATCACATGTTTCGGAAGTCTCTAAAGTTATAAGCAAAAAAGCTACAGAAGTTCATGGTGGCATGGGTTTTACTGATTTGATGGGTATTCATTATTGGTTCAAAAGAATTGGAGTAAATAGACAAAACCTAGGTTCTCCTGAAACTATTAGAGAAGAAGCTGCAAAAATACAAAATTTATAACTTGTGATTAAAAATAAACTCGTTTGGTCTTTCGTATGTGTCGTCCTAATCTCATGTGGCAACTCAACTTATGAACCACAAGAATATATATCTACTAATCTTACTGATGAAAAAATTAATCTCAGCAAAGAAGTTTTTAAGAAGTTAAAAAAAGAACACTACATAAAGAATTTTGTTAAAGATGACTTTAATAATAAATATATAGGTGCATTAATTGAAAGGCTTGATGAAAATAAATTATATTTTCTTGAATCAGAAATAAAAAACTTTAAAGAAGAATCAAGTCAATATTCAGGAAAATCTTTTGATATAGATCTGGCATACCTAATAATTAATTTATATTTTGAAAGACTTGTAGACTTTTCTGAATTTCAAATAAAACTTATTGAAAAAGATTCATTTGATTTTACAAAAGATGAATTTATAGATATTTACTATGAAGACAACCAATGGCCTGCATCTGAAGCTCTTCTAAAAAATATATGGAGAAATGAGACGAAAAATGATTTGCTTGTGGCATTAATGTCAGAAACATTGTCTGATGAGCCAAATAAAGTTTTACTAAAAAGATATAAAAATAGAATTAGAAGAATCCAGCAACAAAAAGAAGAAGATATTTTTTCAATAGCTATAAATACTCTTAGTAATCAATTTGACCCACATTCATCATATTTATCTCCAAGATCAGCAGAAGATTTTGATATGAATATGAGTCTTAAGTTAGAGGGTATTGGTGCTCTATTAGGTGCCGATGATGACTACACAAAAATTGTCAGCCTGGTACCTGGTGGTCCAGCTGAAAAGTCTGGAGAAATATTACCAGAAGATAAAATAACAAGAATAAGACAGATAGATGCAGAAGATAAAGAATATGTTGATGTTGTAGGTTGGAGGATTGATGAAGTTGTAGATTTAATAAGAGGTGAGTCAGGAACCCAAGTTGAGATAGAGTTCATATCCTCTGATTCTGCAGATAGCACTAGAAAATTAGTGACTTTAACAAGAGAAGAGATAAAGCTTGAAGATAGAGCTGCTAAATCTAAAATCATAGAAACTAAAGAAGGAAATAAGATTGGAATAATAGATTTACCCTCTTTCTATATTGATTTTAATGCCTATCAAAATAGAGATTCAGACTATAGAAGTAGTAGTAATGACGTAGAGGATATTCTTAAAAATTTTAATATCGAAGGTGTCGATGCTGTTATTTTAGATCTCAGAAATAATGGTGGAGGTGCATTAATCGAAGCTAATAAAATTGTTGGCTTGTTTGTGTCCTCTGGCCCAACAGTTCAAGTTAAACATAAGGCTGGCTATATTCAACCTTATGGTTCAAGCAAGGCTGAGCAAGCATGGCAGAAACCAATGGCAGTTCTGGTTAATCGTTATTCAGCATCAGCCTCTGAGATAGTTGCTGGTGCAATCCAGGATTATCAAAGGGGTATTGTGCTTGGTCAAAGAACATTTGGTAAAGGAACAGTTCAGAGCCTAGAAAGTATTTCAAAGGGTCAGATTAAGATTACAGAATCGAAGTATTACCGTATTGATGGTTCTAGCACACAAAATAAAGGCGTGATACCTGATATTGAACTCCTTTCTACCTGGGATATTGAAACTGTTGGTGAAAGTTCATACCCAACGGCATTAGAATGGGACACTGTTAGACCATATAGGCATAAGAAATTTAGCTTTGATGCTGACAAAGTTGTTGAAATAAAAGATCTATATTCTCAAAGATTAACTACCAGTCCAAACCTAAAATATCTTGGAGAGGTAAGAGATAGATACTACTTAAATAAAGATAAAAAACTTCTTAGTCTAAATTTAGAAACTAGAAAATCTGAAAAAGAAGCCAGAAAGGATTGGCTTTTGCAAATAGAAAATAAAAGAAGGAAAGGTCTTGGTCTAGAAATATTTTTAACCTATGAAGATCTGGATGAAAATAATAAAGAGAATGAAAACACAAATAACGATATTGATTTTAAACGAGATTATTTATTAATAGAGTCTACTAATATCATTAATGATTATTTAAACTTAGATAATAAATTGCTTGCTTCTAAAGTAGGATAAATTATGAAAATTATATCTTTCAATATCAATAGTATTAGAGCTCGCCCGCATCAACTTATTCATTTAAGAGACACTCTTGATCCTGATGTAATTGGGCTGCAAGAAACTAAAGTAAATGATCCTGATTTTCCTTTAGATGTGATTGAAGAAATTGGTTATCATCCAGAATATTGGGGTCAAAAAGGTCATTATGGCGTTGCTATTCTCAGCAAGGAAAAACCTATCAAAACGGTAAAAGGTTTTAAAAAAGATACTCTAGAAGATCAAAAAAGGTTTATAGAGTGTACGTTTACAACAAAGGATTCTGAAATAATAATTATGAATGGTTATTTCCCTCAAGGAGAAAATATCAATCATGAAACAAAATTTCCAAAGAAAATTAAATATTATGATGACTTAAAAAAGCACATCAAAGAACTGCAAAAAACAACAGAGAATTTAATTGTTATGGGTGATTTTAATGTAGCCCCCGAGGATACCGATATTGGAATTGGTGCGGAAAATGTAAAAAGATGGCTTCGCGATGGTAAGACGTCTTTTCAACCTCAAGAGCGAGAAATGTGGAATAGCATCAAAAACCTAGGCTTCACAGATTCATGGAGAAAAGAAAATCCTGATGAATCATCTATTTATTCATGGTTTGACTACAGATCAAGAATGTTTGATGACAATCCAAAAAGAGGTCTAAGAATTGATCATATTATGGTTTCAAATAATTTAACGCATGCGATATCTGGAACTGGAATCGACTATGATGCTAGAGCTATGGAGAAACCATCAGACCACTGCCCTGTCTGGGTTGATTTAGATATTTAATTCTCTTAATGATGGATCAAATTGAAATCAGATCCCCAAAAACTGAAGCAGAATGGAAAAAATATGATGATTTTAGATGGGAGGTATTGAGAAAACCACTCAAGATGTCGCATATACCCTTAAAAGATAACCTCGAAGATTCTAGTTACCATTTTATGGCAATTACTATATCTAAAAAAATTTTAGCTTGCGGTAGAGTTCACATGAATAATGAATATGAGGCACAAATAAGATATATGGGTGTGTCTGATGGTGTTAGGAGAATGGGGGTTGGAACGTCTATGGTTAATAAATTGGAGGATAAAGCTAAAACACTGGGAGCAAAATATGTCACATTAAATGCAAGAAATATTGCCTTAGATTTCTACAAATCACTGGGCTATATTGAAATAGAGCCATATGAATCTGATATAAAAATACCTCATACAAGAATGGAAAAAATTCTTACTTAGCTATCTTTTAGTTTTGAAAAATTTCTTTAATAAGTTTGAGCTTTCGTTCTGTAACAAGCCAAATTTATACGATGTTTTATGATTGAACTTAATTCTTTCATATATGTTGTCAATTGAAATAATACTCCCAGTCTTAGGCTCAGGAGCGGCAAAAATAACCTTATCAATTCTTGCATCAATAATTGCTTTCGCACACATATGACATGGCTCTAAAGTTACGTACATTTTTGCATTATTAAGTCTGTAATTATTTGTATTTTTTGAAGCATCAATAATTGCATTTATTTCAGCATGCGAAGTTACGTTATTAGTGTATATAACCTGATTATGACCAGAGCCAATTACTTCATTATCTTTAACAATGATTGCACCAACGGGTACTTCATTATCATTAAATGATAGCTGAGCCTCATCTAATGCCATCTCCATAAATGACCTGTCTTGGTCAGAAAACATATTAGTAAAGCTCTATTTGAGCCAAATCAAGCTCAGCTTGAAAATCTTTACCGTATGCTGCAAAAGCAATTGTTCTTATTTTTGAAATATTCATCTTCTTTGGCATGTAGAAATTCGATTTCTTAAATGCAGAAAATGGGATTTCAACAGTTGACCATTTATCTCCTGGAGTGAATGATGCAATATATCTATCCCAAGGAAATCTGCTTGATGGTGTTCTTATCCAAACGTAATAGGCGTCATTTGTACCTCTGACTTTAATCTTAATTCCATTGTATTCTTCTGCATTGAATGGAAAGCGAATAACAGATTGGATAAAGCCGCCATTATTTGCTGTGCTAACAGTCCCTTCAAGTCTATAAAATTTTTCTTCGCCCTCTTCGACCTCATAAAAATTAACTTCAGATATTCCACCCATCACATTATCAGAAATGGCGCTCCAATTAGCTCTTTTGTCATCTAAATTATCAATAATCATAGAAAAGGTATTATTTCCAAATATAAGCAATACTAATAAGTATAAATTTTTCATTAATCTAGATTAGTACTTTTTTCAGCAGGAAACCATGGTAATTCATGAACTTGTGCATTTAAATGTGCTTTGGGTGACTCTATTACTATAGGTGTGCCTGGTTCAACAAAATTAATATCAATGATAGCGAGGCCAATATTTTTCTTAAGTCTTGGCGAAAAAAAGCATCTAGAAAGCCTTCCAATTTTTTTATGATTCTCATCAAATACTGGCCAAAAATTTTCAGGCACCTTTTGTATTGGATCGCCATCTATTTCTACTCCAACCAATTTTTCTGAGATACCCTCCGATTTGATTTTCTTTAAAGCTTCTTTACCAATAAAATCAATGTCTTGATCTAGGTCTACAAGTCTATCCAAACCAATTGTAAAAGGATTATGCTCACGACCAAAATCACTTTGGTAGGACAGTAATCCTCCCTCAATGGTTCTTATTGTATTTGGAGCAATAACAGCTCCATTAAACTCTTTTGCCGCTTCATGCACTATTTCAAATAATTCATCACCCTTTTTTCTGTCCTGAAGATATAGCTCATAACTAAGTTCACCACTCCAACCAGTTCGAGCAATGACCATAGGTATATTATTTAAAGATGTCTCTCTGGCCTTGTAATAACCCAGATCATCATGAATACCATTAAATAGTTTTTGAATTAATTTTCCAGCTTTTGGGCCACTAATTTGTAAAGGAGAGACGTCTGGTTCATGAATATCTACATCCAAACCAGAATTAATTGCTATGCCCTGTAGCCAAAGCAAGACATCACCATCTCCAGGAGAAACCCAGAATTTATTTGGCTCAAGCCTTAGCAAACATGCATCATTAATAATCCCACCATCTTTATCAGTTAAAACAATGTATTTACAATCACCGATATCACATTTGGATAAATTTCTTGGATTTATATATCTAATAAAGTTATAAGCATCAGGACCAGAAACTTCAACTTGTCTCTCTGCAGCAAAATCACCAAAAGTAACATCATTTATCAAACTGTTATATTCACTTTCAGGCCCAGAATATGATGATGGAAGATACATCTTGTTATATACAGTAAATCCAGTAACGCCATAATTGATTGTTGAATCAAAATAAGGTGATTTTCTTATCCTTGAGCCAATTCCAATTAATAAAGGTAACTTGGTTTCTTTCATTAGTTTTCTCCCCAAAAAAGATTATTTTAATCTCAAAATATTCCGTTCGTAAATGGATTATTGAGCAATTTAAAAAATAATATATGATAAGAATTAGGGGCAAAATATGGGAAAAAAAAGATTCTTTGATGACAGGTTGAAGTACTTGTCATTTATACAAAATACAAGTGAAAAAAGAGCTATATCTATGGAGCTTGCTCCTTTCATAGCATCCATGCCAAAAAATAGAACTTTTTTAAGAATTCTTGATGCTGGAACTGGGGATGGAACTGTTAAATCTAATGTTATTAAAACATTTCATAAACATCATCCATACACTTCATTGTTAATTACAGGTAAAGAAATAAGTTATGAAGATTTAAAAAATACTCTTGAAAAAATGCCAGATAGGTTTGTAGAGCATCCAAACTTATTGGTGACTATGACTAATGTAAAGTTTTCTGAGCTTGGTCATATTGAAAACAATAATAAAATTAAGAATAAGAAAGTTAAAACCTATACTCTAATTCTTAAAGAAGATAATTCTTATGATTTTCATAATCAAATTAATAAATTAAATAACTTTATTAAAAAATACTGGGGTATTGAAATTGATAATAAATCACGAACTTCATATGCCCATCCTTGCCTAATAAGAATTTATAGAGAAGATCATAAGAGATATCTTGAACCGTTCCTAGATAATGATTATGAGAATAATAATTATGATTTAATTATCGCTTCACAGGCATATAGAGCGGCATCATTGGTAAAAACTAAAGTAAATAATGTAATTGCTCCTTTAATGAGATTATTGAATAAATCAGGAAGATTGCTTGTAACACATTCATGTGGAGGTGATACAGTAGAAAAAATTATCAAAGTTGCATGGAAAGAAAAAGACCCCTTCCCTAATAATGCGAAAGATATTATTGAGTACCTAAAAAATAATCCAGTGGGTGAAAATAATAAATACTCTTACTCAAAACCAAAATTTTATACCTTTAACTTTAAGAGGAGTCCTGATCAAACAGTTTCTGAGTTATTTGGTCATGGCGTAGATGCCAAATGGGCAAACATATTGTATATAGGCCAAATTCCTGAAAAAGAAATTCAAGAAATTGAAAAATCACCTGCAGCACAAAAAAAAATCAAGACAGCTATTAGCAAAGAAGATAAAATGTATTTTAAGAACGAAATTTTTAGCATTAAAAAAATCAGATAATTATGAAAATCTTAATCATGGGTCTTCCAGGAAGTGGTAAAACTTATCTAGCTGAACGCCTTCAGTCCCTTATAGATGCTGCATGGTATAACGCTGATGTTGTAAGAAATATGGCAAATGATTGGGATTTCTCTTCTGAAGGAAGAATTAGACAAAGCATGAGAATGAAAGCTTTTGCAGACTTTGAAAAAAGCAATAACAGATACGTTATATGTGATTTTGTTTGCCCTACTGCTGAAACCAGAATGAACTTTGATCCCGACATAACAATATGGATGAATACAATATCTGAAGGGAGATTTGAAGATACTAATAAAATGTTTGAAGAACCAAAAGAGGTTAATTTTCATATTACTGAAATGAATGACACCAATCATCACAACATAGCTAAAGAGATATTAAAAAATGTTTGATTGGAAAAAACCAACTGTTCAAATGCTTGGCAGATGGCAACCATGGCACCAAGGCCATCAAGAGCTATTTAAACGATGTGTTGCAAAAACTGGTCAAGTCATTATTCAAGTGAGAGATGTTGAAGGATCATCAGGTGGAAGTGGTCAAGATGACAATCCTTTTGATTGGGAAACCGTTTGTAAAAATATAGAAGAAGGTTTATCTGGGGATGGGTTTAAGAAAGGCGTAGACTATGAAATTATGCTTGTTCCAAACATAGTAAATATTTCTTATGGTCGTGGTGTTGGTTATGTTTTTGAAGAAGAAGTTTTTGAAGATTCAATAACTAATATAAGTGCAACAAAAATAAGGGAAAAATTAAGGCAAGACGGTGAGCTAGAGTAGTTCTAAGACATTTTCAGGCGGCCTTCCTAAAACAGCCCTGTGTCCCTTAATTATAATAGGTCTTTCAATTAATTTAGGGTGTTTGATCATGAAGTCAATAAGGTCATCATCAGATAAATTATCTTCTTCTAGATTGTTGTCTTTATAATCCTGCTCGCTTGTTCTTAAAATATCTCTTGGTTTAAGAGATAACTTTTTTAAAACATCCTTAATTAGAGATAAGTCTAGATCTGTCTCAAGATAGTTAATAATCTCAATATCACAGTTATTATCTTGAAGTATTTGAAGAGCTTGTCTTGATTTGCTGCATCTTGAATTATGAAAAATCTGGAATGCGCTCATTTATTTTAATTGCTTTAGCATATCTTGCATTTTTTCATGAATGATATTTACAGCCTGAAGAGGTCTTATCATTACTTTAAATTCAATAATTTTTCCTTCATCATTAAAAGTAATAATATCAACGCCGTTTACATATTTGCCATCGATTTGAGTTTCAAACTCTAATACTGCTTGATTGCCGTCCAAAACTTCTTTTGTATACTTGAAACTAGATTCTTCAAGGGTTCCATCCTTGGACTGGTCGCCACCAAATGTATTTCCAGCTGCCATAAGATATAAAGTTGTAAGCTCTTTACCTTTTTGTGGAGAAAAAACTATAGGAGAATAAAAACTAACTTCATCATCCAAAAGCTCATCAAATCCTCCGGGATAATCCCCCTTTATAAGATCATTCCATTTTTTGATATTCTCTTTGATCATTAATTCTCAACTTTAAATATTAGTCCAGCATTGTCTTGTAATCTTTTTATAAGTTTTGTTCCCATTGAAGGTGCTGGGGTGTAAATGCCTCCAGCAAGATCTTCACACTCTTTTACTAAACATATTGCACTCTCAGAAATCATCTTAGAAGTTGAGCCATAACCAGGATCCATATCTCCGGCTACAGAAACATGAACACTTTCTTCATTTATGTCTCCACAAAATAAAACATCATAATTTCCGTTCTCTCTAGATTCTCTTGATGGACCCTCACCAGGTTTTGGTGCGTCGCTTAAAGGATTGGATGAAGAAATAAAATCTGCTGCAGCTTTACCCTCATCACCCGAACCCATAACCCACATTTCGTTGTAACAAAAATCCTCACCATACATATGATTCATCAGCATATTAGACCTATGAACATTTTTAGTATTAATTGGTGCCATAAAAAATGGAGCTACCCATGTAGCTAATTTTTCATCAAGTATAGGCTTATTGTCAGCTGGTTGCTCAGGTCCAGTAAAGCCATTTGAAAGTGCAAATGGATTAGCTAAAACTGCAAAAAGTTCAGGCTTTTCTTTTAGGGCTGCCATAGTTGCACCAAGGGATGCAGCAGTACCTCCAGAAAATTCACCATTCATTCCTCTAACTCTGCCTCTAACATTTGAAGAGGGTTTACCATATCTATTTATAAATTCGTTTTGTAAAAATAGAACACCTAAATCAAAAGGAATGCTATCAAATCCACATGAAAAAACTATTCTTGATCCAGATTCTTTTGCTAAATCAGTCAGCTCATTAATTTTTTCATGCATCCATCCAGGTTCACCACATAAATCAACATAATCTGTTCCAGATTTTGCACACGCTGCAACGATATCATTACCATATAGCTGATATGGACCAACAGTGGTTAAAACACATTTTGTTTTTGAAACCATTTCCTCAATGCTTGCAATATCATTACTATCAACCACTAGTAGTCCGGTATCTTCAGGAACATTTTTAGAAGTAGCAACTGTTTCTAGTTTTTCTAGATTTCGACCCGCTAAAGCCCAACTAATTTCAGAATTATTGCTATATTTTTCTACTAGATATTCAACAACTAATTTACCAGTAAAGCCTGTAGCTCCATATACTACAAAATCATATTCTTTAAAGTCGTTCATATTTATCCCCTAAATTGATAGTAAAAGTTGACGTCTATATTAGTCCATTGAGTTTTTTTGCACAATCTAGTTATGAGCAATTTAATATACACAGCATCTCGTGAGGTGTAATATTCAAGGGTACTGGAGGACTTGATGAAAAAATTTTTAAAATCTCTATTTATAATTTTTATTATATTAGCCATAACAATATTCATCCTATTAAGACAACCTGCCTTTCAGGATAGGCTGCTAGAATCAGCAATAGAAAATATAGCTGCACCCTCGTCTTATCTACCTGAAGAGGATGCATTGACTGCAGTAGTTTGTGGTTCAAGAGCGCCTATTCCAGCACCAGACAGAGCTGAAACATGTATTTTAATTCAAGCCGGAGATAATATTTTTATATTTGATACCGGTGGAGGTAGTGCTCAGAATCTTAATGATTGGAACACACCATGGGATAGGGTTAAGGGAATATTTTATACCCACCTGCATTCTGATCATATATTTGATATCGCTGATTTTCATCAAGCAACCTGGATCAATGGTGGAAGAAATTCCAAGCAAAAAGTATATGGGCCTGAGGGGGTTCAAATGCTTACAGATGGTATAGAGCTTGCTTATACAAAAGATTATTTTTTCAGAAATGAGCATCACGGAGATACTATTGCTCCATTAGATGTAGCAGGTTTTGATACTCATACTGTTAATTTAGATAGTCCTATATTAATTGATGACGGAGACTTGAAGATATCAGCATATAGTGTTTCGCATGATCCTGTTGATCCTGCATTAGGTTTTAGAATTGATTACAAAGGAAGATCAATTAGTATAAGTGGCGATACAATCTATGATAAAAATCTTGTCAATAATTCTAAAAATGTAGATGTTTTATTCCATGAATCTATGTCGCTTGATCTTGTAAATCTAATAAATAAAAATGCAGAAAGAATTGGTAATACAATGGCTGCAAAAGTAACTATAGATATTCAGGATTATCACACTCCTATTCCGGAGATTGTTCAGGCTGCTCAAGAAGCAAATGTGGGTCACTTAGTTTTTTATCATCATCTTCCAGCTCCAAGAAACCAATTAATGGAAAACATTATGTATAGAGGTGTAGATGAAATCATGAGTAACTGGACTGCCTCTCATGATGGCACTATGGTAATATTACCAACAGACTCGGATGAAATAATAATTACATCTGTAGATTAATTTATAACTATATCAGGGGGATATAGACATGCTAGCTTCCATTAAAGAGTTTTTTAGAGTTATATCTGAACTTAGATATATCATACCAATGGTCAGATATAAATGGCCTGAGTTAGACTCAAATGCATCACTTGCCCATTCTTTTCAAGAAACAGTTGATGAATACGGTGAAAAAGATTTTCTTTATTTTGAAGATGAAGTATGGACCTACTCAAAAACAAATGAGGCTGCAAACGTTCTTGCAAATAAGTTAGCAAATGAAGGTATAGAGCATGGAGATAGAGTTGTTCTATTCATGGAGAATAGGCCTAACTTTATTATTTCACTTTTAGCAATAAACAAACTAGGAGCTATTGGTGTCTTAATTAATACCAGTCTTACCGGAAAGCCTCTTATCCATTGCATAAACACATCTGATTCCAAGAAATGTATTTTTGGAGATGAATTATCTGAATCTTTAGAAGGTGTTTTATCTGAAATTAATATTACTAAATCATCTGATTTACTTTGGGTTGAAGATACTGTTCCAAATAACTGTCCTGAATGGGCTTCAAATATTACTGAGAATCTTGACCAATCTAAATCTGGTAATCTTGAACAAACAAATCAAGTAGTTGCGGGAAATACTGCTTTTTACATATTTACATCAGGCACAACCGGAGTTCCTAAAGCTGCATTATTTACTAACGTCAAAGTAGTTGCTGGGTCTACAAATATCACTATGGCTGGATATAGGCTGACAAGTGAGGATTGTATGTACAACTGTCTTCCCTTGTATCATTCAACCGGTCTGATACTTGGTCTTTGTGCCACTATTAAAGTTGGGGCTTCAACTTTTATCAAACGTAAATTTTCTGCATCATCTTTTTGGTCAGAAGCTCAAAAATTCAATACAACTGCATTTGTATATGTTGGTGAACTCTGCAGATATTTAAGCTTTCAAGAACCTTGTGCAGAAGAAGTTAATAACCCAATATCAAAAATGGTTGGAAATGGTCTGAGACCAGATCTTTGGGATACTTTTAGAAACAGATTTAATGTTGAAAGGATTTGTGAAATATACGGTGCAAGTGAAGCTAATGGCATGTTCATGAATCTTTTGAATAAAGACCAAACAATTGGCATGACAAATGTTGATATTAAGTTATTTGAATATGACGTTGCAGAGGATAAATTAAAGGTAGATGAAAATGGAAAATATATTGAAGTCAAAGATGATTCTCCTGGTTTGGCATTAATAAAAATTGGTCCAAATGCCATCTACAATGGCTATACAGATGCTCAAGCTAGCGAAAAGAAAGTTAAGAGAGATGTTGAGGAAGATGGCGATCGTTGGTTTGATACTGGAGATCTATTAAAAAAAATGGATGTTGGTTTTGCCCTGGGTAGACAACATTATCAATTTGTTGACAGAGTTGGAGATACTTTCAGATGGAAATCTGAAAATGTATCAACTAATGAAGTGGGTGAAATACTTAACTCTTTTGAGCAAGTTAATATGGCAAATGTTTATGGGGTTAAAGTGCCTCATAGCGAAGGTAGAGCTGGAATGGTAGCTTTTAACTGTAATCCTAATACTTTTGATTGGAGTGCTTTTTCATCCTTTGTTGATGAAAAACTGCCCTCTTATGCTAGACCTGTTTTTGTAAGAATTATTGAAGAGATGGAAACAACAGGGACATTTAAATTAAAGAAAGGTGATCTTAGAGAAGAGGCTTATCACTTAGACAAGGTTAATAACGATTTGATATTTGTAAGAGAACCAAAAAGCAAATGCTACACAAAGCTTACTAGTGAAAACTATGAGCAAATCAATAACGGTATAATCAGCTTCTAATTATTTTAGATCGCTATCAATTAAGACAGCTATCAATAAAGCTGGCTCGTCTCCATTATTAACCCATGCATGATTAGTTCCCCTTTGAACTACCACATCGTGAGGTTCTAAAGTCACTTCTTCTTCGTCTAAAATTAGTGTGACATCCCCTTTTAATAAAATAATGTAATCAATGGTATCCGTCTTATGCATCGCTGGATGCTTTGATGTGTCAACCCTATGATGAGCAGCGCTTATTTTTTCAAATGCATCAGCTGCAATTTCTTGCATCATCTCCATTGGCACACCTTCTGGAGTTGGATTTATTTGAAAATACCTAAATTTTGATCCATTTTCAGGTGGAGATAAAACAATATCAGTATCTGCTCTATCAATAGAATCAGTTGTATCAATTAAATTTCCATCTGTATTCCATATCTCAAATAAACCGCCAACATCCTCACCTATTGTTCGTGCTGGAGGGCCATCTAGAGTAATAATCGATTTTCCTTCACTATTATGGCCTGTAATTATTCTTCTCATTATGTTCTCCCCATTTCTTTAATTAAATTTTTAACATCTTTAACTCTATCTTGATTTTCTAAATCATTCCAATTGATATCTGCAGAATTCTTTAAATCTTTAATTTTGACTGACATCTGTACATCGTTTTTTTCAAAAGCATCAATAACATCCATTGTTCCATCATAATCGTTACAAACTAAAATCATGTCGCAGCCAGCCTCAATTGATTTCATAGCTTTTTCACCCATTGAGAAAGCACCTGCACCTTTCATGGATAAATCATCGCTAAAGACTATTCCTTCAAATGCTAGTTTCTCTTTTAGTATTTTTTTAATCCATATATCTGAGTAGCTCACACAAATGCCATCTATCTTTGGAAAAGTTATATGAGCTGTCATCAATGCACCTAAATTATTTTTTAGCTCTATAAAAGGTTTTAAGTCAATCTCTAATAATTTTTCATAAGATCTAGTATCAACAGGCTCAGAGATATGGCTATCTTCAAATATACCTCCGTGCCCAGGAAAATGCTTGCCAGTAGCCTGCATGCCTGCCTCATTCATTCCATTGATAAAATTTCTTGCTAATCGTATAAGTAGCTTAGGGTCATTTGAAAATGCCCTATTTCCAATAATGCTGCTAGTTTCTCTATCCACATCTAATACTGGAGCAAAGCTTATGTCTATATCCGAAGCAACTAACTCGCTTGCCATTAGCCACCCTATTTCGTGACATATTCCCATATTATTTTTCTTAATAGCATAATCACCAAGATCTTGCATGGAGGGTAATACAGTAAATTCATTTTTAAACCTTTGGACCCTTCCCCCCTCTTGATCTACTGCAATAATAATATTCTCTTTTACAGCTTTGATTTCTGAACATAATGATTGTATTTGTATTTGTGATTCAAAATTTTTAGAAAAAAGAACGATTCCACCTACATGTTTATTGGATAATAGTTTTTTATCTTCAATGGTTAGTGATGTTCCTTCAAGACTGGTCATTAAGCGACCAAAACTTTGTAAAGAATTACTTTCTTGCATTTAATGTCTTCCAAATAATTTTTGTAATTTTGAGATTAAAGAAGATACTAGTGATTCTATACAAAAACCCAGGAATAATGTGCGATTTTCCTTTCTTGGAAGCCTTTTCAGTATCAGCTACTACTTTGTCAGCTGAAATCCACATCCAATTAGGTATTTTTTTTGTTAGGTGCTCAAGACCAGATCTTTTATGAATGTTGGTTCGAACATAGCCTGGTAAACTTACTGTCACAGAAACATTTGTATTCTCCAATTCCTCATTCAATGATCTTCCATAGGAATATATTCCAGATTTTACAGCGGCATAAATTGATGATTTTGGCATAGGTATTAGAGCTCCAATACTAGAGATTATTACAACTCTTCCGGAATCTTTTTCTTTCATTTTAGGTAAAAAATATTCAATAAGGTTAATAACACCTCCAAACATTAAATAAGTTGCATCTTGAATATCTCTAGGTGCATTTTTACCGACACTCCCATTAATACCTATTCCTGCATTAGCAATTAATAAATCAGGTGTTGAAATTTCTTCTATTAAATTGTGAAGTTCTTCTGGCGAACTAAGATTGCAAGAATGAATAGAGCAATGATCATAATCTAAGTCATCTAGCGCAGACAATGCTCTGTCATTGTTTTGTGAAACTAAATCTAGGTGCCAATCATTATTTGCTAGATGCTTTGCATAAGCAAAACCAATTCCAGAAGAAAATCCAGTTATTAATGCTTTTTTTATCATTAATCGTCTTGCCAGTCTGGAGACCTTTTATCAATAAAAGCACTTATACCTTCTTTGGCATCATCTCTTAATAAGTTATTCCTCATAACCTCTGAGGTATATTCATAAGCTTTTGAAAGACTCATTTCAGCTTGTTCATAAAAAGCTTTCTTACCAGTAGCAACTGTTGAGGATGGCTTACTTGCTATTTTATCTGCTAACTCCATAACAGTTTTAGTTAGCTTTTCAGCCTCTACAAAATCATTAATTAAACCAATTTCTTTAGCTTTTACTGAACTAATCATATCTCCAGTTAAGAGCATCTCCATTGCATTCTTTTTATGAACATTTCTTGAAAGAGCCACCATTGGTGTAGAGCAAAAAAGTCCTATATTTACTCCAGGAGTTGCAAACTTAGAATCGTTTGAAGCTATTGCTAAATCACAGCTAGCAACCAATTGACAGCCTGCTGCTGTAGCGACTCCATTTACTTCAGCTATAACTGGTTTAGAAGAATTAACTATTGTTTGCATTAAAGCAGAACAAGAATCAAAGAGCTCTTTAAAAAAACTATCTCCATTGTCTATACTTTTTCTTGCTTCAGTTATTTCTTTTAGATCATGACCGGCGCTAAAAACATTACCATTTGCAGCAATAACTATTACTTTTATTGATTTATCATCACAAGCTGATAAAACAGCATTCTTTAAAGCAAAAATCATCTTATTTGAGAGTGCATTTTTACTTTTATGATCATTCATGATCAATTTTAAAATACTATTATGTTTTTCTATTGAAACTAATTGAATTGCACTATTCATAACTAATCTATTAAAAGCTATTTTGTTTTACTAGTCCAATCTACTTATTGAGTTCCTTTTTAGGACAACGATCCATTACAACTCTCAAACCAGCACTTATTGCCAGATCAGCTGCTTCTTGGTGCACAATCCCTTCTTGCATCCATAAAACTTTTGCACCTATTTTAATAGCATCTTTTGTTATTCCCATTACAGCATCGTGGACACGAAAGATATCTACCATGTCAATATTTTCTTTGACTGCCTCAAGATTAGGTAAGCACTCAAGATCAAGAATAGTTTTTCCAGATTCATTTGGATTTATAGGGAATACTTGATACCCATTTTTAATTAGGCTTTGCATCACCTTATAACTATCCCTATCCTTTTTTGAGCTTGCACCCACAACGGCTATGGTTTTTATCTCACTTAGAATATCTTTTATAAAAGATTCAGGATAAGCAATACTCATCGAATAATTATAATATTTATTCTTTATTTGGGTTTACTAAATACTTTTCTCCAGTTGCTTGTTTTGCATAAGATTTAATAATTTCTGGTTGCAGCATTTCTTGAAAAGAAATTTCTTTAGCATATGAGCTAGCAAATGTAGTTTTAATCTCTTTCGCTACTCTCATTCTCATCTGACCAAACTTTTCCATTCCAATTCTTCCAATCATTGGAGTTAGCAACCAACCACCAAGACCCCATGACATTCCATAAGATCTTTTTAAAATAGTTGGAGACTGATCTAGACCACCATAGATATAAACTTGTTTGTACGTATCAGAACCGTATCTGCTATATTCTTTAGCTGTTTTATTAGCGGCTATCTCCATGGCAGCTAATATTTGACTTGGAAGTTCGCCATTATTTCCTCCACCAGTTGCATCAAAGCCTAGGGTAGCTCCAGTAGCAACTAAAGCAGATACCAAATCATCCATAAAACTAACGTCGCTAGTATTACAAACGTATTCAGCTCCAAGATTTTTTAACAGTTCTACATGCTCTGATTTTCTAACTATGTTTACTAAAGGTACTCCGTCGTCTTTACAAATCTTTACTAGCATTTGACCAAGATTTGATGCTGCTGCAGTGTGCACAAGCGCAGTATGATTTTCCATTTTCATAGTTTCTATAAAAGATAGTGCAGTTAAAGGATTCACAAATGAAGAAGCTGCCTCTGAAGGCAATGTACCTTCACCCATAACTAAACAGCTTGCAGCTGGAACACATCTGTATTGAGAATACATTGCTCCACCAGCCAACCCTACTGTTTTGCCAATCAACTCTTTTACATTGTCTCCAGCATCTACAATAACCCCGGCACCCTCATTACCTACTTGCATAGACTCATCCAACCTAGGTTTCATTGCGCCCATTAGAGCTGGATGTATTTTCATAGTTGTTATTGTTTCATCACCAGACCCAGATGTGCTGATAGACGAAATATCAGCAGCAAAACTCAGAAGAAGTCCAAGATCAGAGGGATTTATAGGAGCTGCTTCAACTTTAATAATTACTTCATCAGCAGATGGGGTGGGTATTTCTGAAGTTTTTATTGATAGCTCGATTTTTCCATCACTTGTAACCATTGAACGGATTTCTTTTGAAACATTATCTGACATTTTCTTTCCTCTATTAATTGAAATATAGGTTTATATTAAAGCATCGTATGAAATATGCTAGTAGACAATGAATTCATACTAGTATATAAATTCATACTATGAAATGCACAAATTTAGATATATCAAAACCATTAAAATTGGTTGGTGGTAAATGGAAAATCGCAATTATTTATGTTTTAAGTAAAGGTCCTATAAGGTTTGGTGAGATAAAAAGAATGCTTACCCCAATAACTCAACAAATGCTTACTAAGCAGCTAAGAGAGATGGAAAAAGATAGTTTAATCAATAGAAGGGTTTATGATGTTATTCCTCCAAAGGTTGAATATTCTTTAACAGATTTTGGTAGATCTTTTAAACCCGTGCTAACTGAGCTATGTAAATGGGATTGTGATAATAAGAAGTAGATTTATTTATCTTGATTGATTATTGGTGAAATTTTATCTATTAAATCTTTTACTGCAGGTTTATTTTCTTTTATTTCATCAATAGTTAATCCATCAAGCTCATGAGGAAATACTAGCCATTCATCAGTCTCATGAAGATAAAAATCTGGTTTTCTATCAGTTTTATTTTTTGTAGGCTTAAAATATGGAGTTGCAATCTTAATCTCCGGCGTATTCTTCTTACATGCAGTTTTTAAATCATTAATTATTTGTTGAATAGATAATCCAGTGTCATGAACGTCATCAACAATTAATAAAGAATCCTCAGATTCAAGCTGTCTAATTACATAATTTAATCCATAGACTTTAACATTTGCATTATGTTGATCGATACCTGAATAATGTGATGTTCTTATGGCTATATGGTCTGAAGATACGCCTAATACTTCTAAAAATTCTTGAACAGCTATGCCAATTGGAGCTCCGCCCCTCCATACACCAACAATATAATTTGGACGAAACCCGCTTTCAAAAACATTCCAAGCAAGCTTGAATGAGTCTTCAAGTAGCTGATCGGCTTGAATAAATGTCTTTTTCATCTGCAAATGCTATACGAGTACGTGCTTTATAACAACACGTACTCATATAAATTTATTAAGAACTAGTAGCTTTTTCTGACTCTTAAGATAAATTGTCTTGGTGGTATTAACTCAATACCAGTTCCAGCAACACCAAATACATCTGTCATTGCTGAGTTTACACCATCCTTATCTGATGCATTTAAGATCATAAAATCAATACCAGCACTATCATTGATTTCTAAACTGGTTGTAAGGTTAACAATTGTGTATGAGTCCACTTGATCAACAAAAGGACTATTAAATACTCTTTGCTGGAAATCACCTCTATGAATAACTTCAGCAGTAGCTCTCAATGGAACTCCTGATTTTAATTCTCCATTATATTGGAGACCAAAATTAGCTGTAAATTCTGGGCTTTTGGCCAATTGATTGCCTTTAATATTTTCTCTTAGGGCGTATCTTTGCGGCTCTTCACCAAAGAAATAAAGCTCTGATTTAATATTGTCTAGTGCTTCATAATCTGCTGTTATTTCTGTATCTAAAGTGGAAATTCTTAAATCCATAGATAAAGAATCAGATAAAATACCGATTAATTCTAATTCAATACCACTCATTTCTGATTCTGGTATATTTGCTACACCACCTCTGTAAACATCTGGATCTGTGGATTGGAATTGTAAATTTTCATAATCATACATAAAAGCAGAAACATTCGCTCTCATTCTTCCTTCCATTAAATCAGTTTTAAGACCAAGTTCGAAAGCATCAATAATCTCACTTTTAAACAGAGGATAGATAAGTTGTGGTGCTGGTTGTGCTCCAAAATTCTGCTCGTCGTCTTCAGGCCATCCAAATGTTAAATTACTTCCACCTGGTTTAAAGCCTTTTGTGTATGATGCATAAACCATAGTATCGCCATCAACATCATATTCAATGGCAAACTTACCAGTTGTCTCATCAACCTCATCTTCAATTAAGTAGGTTTGAAGTCCAAAGAAGTTTGTAACATCACTTGAGAAAGAGTCTTCGGTATATCTCATACCAAAGATATATCTCATATTATCTTGAACATTATATGTAGCTTGCCCATAAACAGATAATGATTCTCGACTTGGGTATGCTTCAGATACAAAACCTAGTTCTGCGTCATAAGCTGCAAAACATATTCCAGCAAATGGATCAGTAGCACAAATTGGAGCATGAACATATGGAGTAAAAGCACCATCCATTTGGTCAATGAGTTTTATGTTATTAACGTCTTTTACCTCATATATAGAATTAGCAATTTTATGATCAAAATATAAAGCCCCCACTATCCAATCTATCTTGTCATTGATTGGCTCATTTGAGATTAAGTTAACTTCAAATGTTGTTGTTTCTACAACTGATGTTTCTGGTCTATATTCAGCAGCAATATATGGTATTCCTTCAAGAGGACCTGAAGCATGAATATCTCCAAAATTATGTCTATCATTGTCACGACTAACATAAATATCATCTTCCTGAACACTAGTAAGTACTTTTAAATCTGCAAATCCAAGCTCTACATTTAATATAGCTGCAATAATCTCAGAAGATAATTGATAGTCTGATGCAGAGTCTTGAGCTAGTTTTCTTGGATTAGAAGTTGCATCATCCAAACCTTTCATAGCAGCGCCGTTATTATCTGCGTCAAAAAATTGTCCAAATACTCTTAATGATGTTGTATCAGAAATATCAAAAAACCAATCAGTTCTTAAACTAGTATGGTCTGCATCATCAAGATCTTGTCCGTTTAAAATATTTTTACTAAAACCATCTCTGTCAGTCGATACAAATGATAGTCTTGTTGCTATTTTATCTGACAATGGCATATTAAAAGCGCCTCTATATTTAAAAAGGCCATAATTTCCCACAGCTAAGTCTGTTTTGCCCTTAGCTGCATCAAAAGATGGCTTTTGACTAATAACATTAATTGTTCCACCAGTAGAATTTTGTCCAAACAATGTACCTTGAGGACCACGAAGAACTTCTATTCTTTCTAGATCAATAAAATCAGTTCTTAATGAAAACTTTGAAGCTATGAATATACCATCCATATGAAGAGCAACAGATGGAGCTGCAATTGCATTCTGATTTGTTTCATCACCAACACCTCTAATTGAGATAATAGTTTTATATCCCTCATTTTTAGCAACAGTAACACCTGGTGCGATAGCACTGAGACCAACAAAGTCAGTAATATTTTTTGTTTCTAACTCTTCTTCTGTTAATGCTGTAACAGATATTGAAACATCTTGAAGGCTTTCATTTCTTTTTTCAGCTGAGACAATAACCTCTTCAATTGTACTATTTTGTGCATATGCATCAAAAGTGAGCATAAAGACTGCTGAAAAATACATTAAAGTATTTATTTTTGGTAATTCCATTATTTATTTATCCCCTTGTGCTCATCTATAAAGTATTTACTGCAGCACATAGTTAAGTTTGTTATATAGTTATAAAAGCAATTTACATGCCAAAATAACATGATAAATTACAAGCAGTTAAAGTAATTGTGCATTATAGATTGTAGAATTATTAAGTAAATTATTATTCAATAAAAACATGAAAAATTTCTTAGAAAAAACCTTTCAGCTTGAACTAAATAACACTTCGATTAAGCAAGAATTTATAGCTGGTTTTACTACTTTTATAACAATGGCGTATATTATTTTTGTGAATCCGCAGATGATGGCTGCCAGTGGAATGGATCTCGGGGCAAGTTTTGTTGGGACATGTATAGCAGCAGCTATTGCATGCTTTGCTATGGGGTTTTACTCTAATTGGCCAGTTGGACTAGCTCCTGGAATGGGTCTAAATGCTTTTTTTACATACACAGTTGTTGGAGAAATGGGTTATAGCTGGGAAGTTGCACTAGGTGCTGTTTTTTTAGCAGGTATTTTATTTGTAATCATAAGTGTGACTCCTCTTAGACAGTGGATGCTAAATAGCATTCCTATGAATCTTAGAATCGCCATGGGAGCTGGTGTTGGTTTATTTATTGGGTTTATTGGCTTAAAAACTGGAGGAATTATTATACAAAATGAAGCAACATTTTTAAGCCTGGGTAATTTTAAAAATATTGAAACTCTTCTTGCAGCCCTGGGATTTCTTTTAATTTTAGTATTAGCTGTTAGAAAGGTTGTTGGAGCAATAATAATTGGAGTTCTAGCAGTTACTATCTCAGGCTTATTGCTTGGCTTGATTCAATTTAATGGAATTGTTTCTTCTCCACCTGATTTAAAACCGATACTACTTAAATTAGATATTTTAGGTGCAATTGACGTTGCTATGATTAGCGTAATTATATCTTTTCTGTTCGTTAATCTTTTTGATACAGCTGGTACTTTGTTGGGTGTTGCATCTAGAGCAAATTTAATCGAAGATTCTGGAAAAATTGTAAACCTTGATAAGGCATTAAAAGCTGACAGTACTGCAAGTGTTGCTGGATCATTTCTAGGCTGCTCTCCAGTGACAAGCTATGTTGAGAGTTCAGCTGGTGTTGAGGCTGGAGGAAGAACTGGTTTTACTGCAGTAATAATAGGAATGTTTTTTTTAATTGCTATCTTCTTTTCTCCCATTGCATCAATGGTACCAAGTTATGCTACTGCAGGTGCTTTAGTATATGTAGCAATACTTATGCTTGGTGGAATGGAGCGTCTTGATTGGTCTGATAATACTGAGTTATTGCCAGCACTTATTATGATAATCATGATTCCTCTTACTTTTTCAATTGCAAATGGAATTGCTATAGGTTTTATTTCTTATGTTGTTTTAAAACTAGCCGCAAGAAAAACATCTGATATAAGTATGGGTGCTTGGTTTTTATTTATGATATTTATTTTAAAGTTTATTTTATTAGACTAATAAGAAACTAATGTTTCAATGTTATAACCTTGATCGATAATTAATTTACTTCCACCCAACTCAGGAAGATCAATAATACATAAAATTAAGACATCTGATTTTTCAACACCAAAATTTTCTGTTAGAAGATCTGCGCAAGCTATTGCAGTACCCCCAGTTGCAACCAGATCATCAATAATTACAACTCTTTGGCCTTTAGTAATTTTGGTATTCTTTTGGATTTCAATTGATGTGCTGCCATATTCAAGATCAAAATTTTTAATATAAGTTTCATTTGGCAGCTTGCCGGGCTTTCTAGCTAAAACAAAAGGCAGAAGAAGATCGGTAGCTACAGATCCAGCAAAAATAAAACCTCTACTTTCAATGCTTACAACCAAATCTGCTGAAAAATCTTGTGTTATTTTAGTAAGCTCTTTGCAAGTTTTTCTGAATGGTTTAGGTGCTTCTATTAAACTAGTTATGTCTCTGAACTTAATTCCTGGTATGGGAAAATTATTGACGTTTCTAATATATCTTTTTAAATCTAATTTATCACTCATATTTTTAAATTAACTCTATTTATGATTTTAATATAGATTTTTGTTTAATCTAAAATAAATATTAAAAAATTATGAATTATAAAAAGAACAATTTTTTATAAATTCAGAGCGGTGTTCGATACCTCCTGAAAAAATATAAATAAAATTATTTGAAAGTAATTTTATTTTTTTATTAAGATAAGAAGGTAAAACGCTCTTTGGAGCAATAATAATAACTCTATCTTTCTCGATAAAAGACCATGATAGTTGTTTGGTTGGATAAGATGTATCATCATCAAAAATATTCATAATATTATTTTTTCTTTGAAGATAAATATTTTGTTTTTCTAAATCTAAATATAAATGAGCAGGGTCACCTAAATAATTAGATTTTTTAGAAAAATATATTAAAAATGGATTTGTAATATTTTGAAATTGATTAGTATTTATATTTTCAAAGAAATGTTCTTCTTCAACTGGTAAAAAATTAAAATCTTTACAATTTTGTATTTTTGTTACTTCATTTAAAAATTCATTGCTAGTATTCACAATAGTGTATCGACCATCATGATATTTTGAATATGAATTTAATTTATTATTTAAAGTGTAAGATGTTAAAGGAATCGTAATTGAAAGAACAATTAAAAGAATTTTAGAATCCCTTGGTAGATGTATATTAAATTTATTGAAATACTTAATAAACTTTGTTGATATTTTTTTTATAATTTTTAGAGTTAATGTAAAATTTAATATTAGACCAATAATTAAAAATGCTAACGCTAGATTTTCTCCAGTTTTTCCTCCAAAGCTGCCAAAAAAAAGTACTAATATAAAAAAACTTTTAGAAAAATAATTTATAGAGCTATCTAAAATAAATTTTGAAGCTCCAATACATGCAAAAAACTGCATTAAAAACATGGCCTTAATTGTACTTAACAAAACAATGTAAGGCTCTGGGTAGTATTTATATAAATAAGATGTATATATAGCACCAAAAATTATTGCCGCTAAACTCATATAAAATACAGTTACTAAATAATATTTATAATTTTGATTTGTGATGAATTTAATCGTGACAAATAAACATACGAAACCCAAAAATAATTTAACTTTTCCCCGTAATGATTGCAAATAAAAAGCATCCTCATGTTGATTTCGCATTATTATGAAATCTATGATTTGAATTTTTTCTTGTATATATTTTTCTGGCATGAATGAAAAAAATATGTGTCCTATTAAAATAATAACTGCGCTTAAAAAAATATAAATTTTAATGAGGCGTTTATAACCAAATTGAATAATTAAAAAATATGTAAAACTTACAAAAATTGGGAAAGCAGCGTGTTTGGCTGCTAATAAAATTGAAATAAACGCAAAGAAAAAAGCCAATTTCCAATTATGCTGAATCGTTGTGAGAATCGTGGCTAAGATGAAAGTGAACGCGATTTGAGTTGCTGTTCCAGTATGAGAGTAAATTAAGGCAGACTCAGCATTTGGGGCAAGAAAATTCCCTAAAACTAAAGCTGGTAATATATAAATCAATATAGTCCAGATATTATCTGGATTATAAAATTTTTTTATTATCTTTATAAAAAAATATATATTAAAAAAAATTAAGACTAGATAAATAGAAAAAAGTATTAGATCAGTCTCAAGCTTTACGCCCAAGAGAGATAACAATTTATAGTAGATTGTAGAATCAAAGAGAATAGAATTATTCAAAAACATATCATTTTTAAAATATGAGCTATCTAAAAAGAAATTATATGCATTAATATAAAAACTATGATAACTGCCACGAAACCTCAATAATATAAGAATGAAAAACTGAATTATAAAAAAGCAGCTTACAACTCTTAAAAAATTATTCTTAATAGGCATCTATGATTGACTCAAAAAAAATATACCAATTATTATAAGAATTATTCCAATAAAATATTTAAATGAAAATGGCTCATTTAATAATAATATTGAGATGACTATCACAAAAAGCATAGATAGTGCATTAAAAACTGGTTGTGCAATATTTAAATTAGTTTTTGATAAAACTAAGCCATAGAAAATAAATGCAGAAAAAAAACTTGTTAAGGCGAGTAATATTAATCCTAATTCTCTAGATGGGCCTTTCAAAATTATGTCAAAGATAGATTGAGCATTGTGAAAGGATATTTTTATTAAATATGCTGCAAGAGCATTAAAAAATGCCCCCAAAATAAAATATATATATACAATCATAAAAGTTTAACTTTAAGATAGTCATTGTAGCTGATTAAATTAAAATCCTTTTTAAAAAAGAGTCTTTTAACAAATGATAAGCTAAATAAAATATTATAATTTGCATATTTGCATAAGAACCTATCATCATAACTATCAAAAAAATTATGAATGGTTATATTTTTCAATTCTTTATTTTTTTCTTTGAGAATATCCAAAAATTTATCTGCTTTTAGTTTACCTTTTAAAATATTTTCGTGGAGACGGTCATTGTGTTTTGGTAATTCTGTACCAAAAATCTCTAGCCTATTTTTTTCAATGATATTGTTTTTAGATAAAAAAGATTTTACTAGATATCTGTAATTAGCAGTCATAATAAAAATTGTCTCATTTTTATTATTAACATCTTTTAAAAATTTAAAAAGTCTTTTTCTCATGAAGTATTTTAAAAGACAATTTTCTGCGAAATTATCGAAACAATCTTTCATTTCATATTTTTTTGAGAGAAATAAAAATATTTCTTTTCTTTTAGAGGATAATGTTTTCATGCGAATGTTAATTAGAGATCTAATCAAAAAGATTTTGTCACCGATAATAAAAAAATGATATATGACATACAAAATAAGTAAGTCACATCTAAAAAGTGTTCCATCAAAGTCAAAAATATAAATATTTTCTTTTTCGATTGCATTTAATTTTTTAATGTTCATCAAAAGAATCTAAATATCTTGAATTAAATTATTTTAAATATAAGAGATTCGTAAAAAACTTTATCGAGCAAATCAATGTCTACACTTAAAAGTATGAAAAATATAATCGCATTAAAAATCAGCAATAACACCAACCATTTGCTTGTCAAAAGTTTTTCAGGATTTTCAGTAAGACCTGAATTACCTAATGCACTTTTGAAATACCATGCTAAAACTAATATAAAAAAGGGTAGCCATAAGATTAATTCAAACTTATATCTTGCAGAAAATAATGCCAAACTGCTTGATGATAATATTGCATAAACAAAACACATTACAGTTAACATCTGATCATCATAGTTGCCTAGAGATGGTCTATACATTAGCCTGTCCTCTTTAGAGCTAAACTTTTTCCATTCAGACAAGCGCTTTGCATTCATCATAAACGCTCCCAAAAACCAATAAAAAATGATAAGACTTAGGGGTATTAATGCGTTTTCCACAACCGCAAACCAACCTATAAACATTCTTATCGGATTATTTACTGATTCAATTATTACATCAAAATAAATTAAGTCTTTGGCTCGAATAGGCTCAACATTATAAACAAGTCCAGAAATCAAAAAGCATATCAAAGAAATAAGAACATATTCATTAATAAAAAAACCTATTAACAAACCAACCAAAGCCATCAATAAATACAATATATAAACTCCAAAAGAGGAGATATTGCCCTTTACTGCTGGTCTATTTTGCTTATCCGGATGAAGTGCATCAGCATATCTATCAAGCCACTCATTTATTGCATAATTAGCTGAGGCAATGAAGCTTGCAGCTAGAGTTGCTGCTGCAATGCTTAATAATATATTTGAGCTTAAATCTTTATTAAAAATAATCAATGCTATCAATGCACCAGGTAAAACAAATATATTTTTAATCCAATGATCAAATCTTAATATTGCTATGTAACCTTTCATAAATTTTTAACTTTTTTAGCTATAATCATGCTTGAATCAAAAAGGTTTATTGGTAATGATATTTCCTTTTTGAAGTTAAACCTGAATTTAATAAATGGCAGATACTTTATTAGTCTATTGAGAATATAATCAAGAGGCAAAAACCAAGTTGCATATTTATATTCAATAATTTCAAAGCCAGCATTTTTCATAATTTGTAATAAATTTGTCTTACTAAAATATCCAACATGTGCAATTCTGTAGTGCCACCATTTAAACCCAAGAATCAATCTAAAAAATGAATCTCTGCGAGGCGTTATTACAAGAAAAGAGCCATCCTCATGAAGAGCTCTATTGATCTTTACTAATAAATCAAGGGGATTTTGAACATGCTCAATAACATCTACCAAAGATATAAAATCAAATTCATTACTATAATTTTTATCATCTAAAGTTCCTTGATATATTTTTAAATTATTTTCAATGCCTTTGTCAGCTAAAAAATTTGATGGCTCCAAGCCATATGAGTCATAATTTAGTAATTCAAACTCTTTCACTAACAAGCCAGAACCACAACCAATATCAAGTATCTTAGAATCTTTTTTAATAAATTTATGACAATATTTTGCTATTTTTTTTGCTTGAATTGACCTAGATTGTGATGTTTCTAGATAACTATCATCTTCCATATTTTCGTACATATTAGTTAAATCAATAGTTTCTGGACAAAACTCAAACTTACAATCAAGACATCTATATATTGCTAATGTTGTTCCATATCTATCATCGGTGATATTAAAATCGTTTGGCGATATTTCTTTTTCAATGCCTTGTTTAACTTTTTTTATGTTGGAACCATTACATATCCAACAGGAATTTTTACACATATTTATTTCTACTCACTTGTTGCGTAATCTCAAAATTAGAAACATAAAACACTCTCAAACACCATTAGAAAAAACGAAATTTTCATAATTATAGCATGTCATAAATATGAATATATGTCTTGGTAAACTCCTCCTATCCTCTTGTCATAATAGAAATTTAATTTGATGGATGTTAGATGCATATGTTACAGATAAATACTTTTTTTACTTAAAAAGTCTCATGTTTTTTAGGTTATACAGAACCTTCATGAAAGGCTAAATTTTATCAAAAGGAAATGGAGTCCCCATGAAACCAGGCATGATTCTAAAAAGGTTAAAAAGGTCAGTCTCATTATCGTTAATTCCATGAATTGCAGATGGACTACAAACTATCTTAGAATTTTTAAGTTTACGTATTACTTTTTGATTGTAGTGATGTTTTTGACCTTCGGGATATGAAAAGTGTATTATTTTTTCATTAAGGTTAAATTCCAATAATCCTATGGATAGTTCTATATCTTTAAACATATTTTCTTCATTAATATGTGCAGACATAATGTCGTGATATAAGGTATGTCCACCAATTGTAAATAATTGATTATCATTCAAGGATTTCAAGTCATCCCAACTCATCATTTGATAATTCTTTGCACTAGAGGCTGCGGGCTGAACTTCAGTAATTAATTCAAGATCTTTTAAGACTCTTTCTTTGATTTTAACGTCTGCGATTTTACAAAAACTCTTAATTTTAGCTAAAGCTTCAATCTTTTCTTCATTAGATTTCAAACTAAATTTTAAAGAGTTATCTAAGAGAATTTCAATTGCATTCTTCTTTGTACGGTTAATACAATCTTCTATTTTATCAACCCAAAACATTTTCTTTGAATCAATCATTCCTGAACATATATAAAAGATTGCTGGTATATTTAATTTATTAAGAATTGGTGCTGCGCATTCATAGTTATTTTTAAAACCATCGTCAAAAGTAACTGCAACAGCGTTCGCAGGCCACTTTTCATTTTTTCTTTTAATTTCCACAATTTCATTCATTGATAAAATATTACAATTTTCTTTGATGTATGACATCTGACGATAAAATTCATCTACATTGATGTGCTTTCCTGAATAATTTTCAATACCGATTGAGGTTGATGCTGTAACACCATGATATAAAAGAATAGTTAAATGAGATTTAAGATCTTCAGAATTATAAGTTAAAAAGTTGGTGTTATTTCTTATCATATATTTTTTATTCTATTATCAAATTTTTTGGCTACTAGCGTCTTAAGATCTTTCGGCATAAAAGAATAGTATCTGCCCTTCTTTTCTTGTTTTTTTGCAACTAAATTTCCTTTAAAATAATCATCTAATGCTGTTTGTAGTAACTTGCTAGCTAAATGCATCTCAAAAAATCTCAATTGATGTATTTTAGTATTATTGCTTATGTTTACTTTTTTATAAGCTATTACATCTCCTGTATCCAGCTCATTATCAACAAAATGTATAGTTACTCCAATATTTTCAAAGTCATTGTGATAAATTGCCCATAGATTAGTATCAAGTCCTCTGTACTCAACAGCATTTCCTAAATGTATATTAATCAGACCATCTGGGAAAGCTTGAATAGTTTTTTCATATATTAAACCAGCACCGCTAACTATGCATAGGTCTGGATTTAGTTCCTCAATTTTATTAATGCATTGCTCAGAGTTTGCACTTTCATAGTACCAACAATTCAATCTGTCTAAGTCTAATCTAGTATGTTTAGAAAATTCTTCTTGAAGAAATATTTTTTCCTTTTCTTCAAAAACAGGCCCAACTTCAAAGCTAGGCTTTACGCTTTTAGTTTCAAATATACATCCTTTTAATTCGTAATTATTATCTAATAAAGAGTTTATTAAAAATCTTCTATGAAGCGTATCATTCCCAATCAAGACTATTTTTTTCATGAAGCCTAAACTCCCATGTTTAAGTTTTTTCTTATTTGCGATCCAATTTGTACCATTTGAAAAAATTCTTCAGGAGTTGCCGACAAAGCATGGTCTCTTATTGTTGTATCTGATTTATCCAAGGTAAAATGTTTTTCGATAACTTGAGCGCCTCTAGAAATCGCCATCAACGGTATGTCTATACCAACAGAGTGGTCACTTAAACCATAGTAGATAGAATTAGAAAAATCTTTTGGAAGTTCTGTTAAATCCCATGGATATGATGGATAGTTTGATTTACACCATAGATATTTAATATTGTCATTATTATCAAAAGGAAGTTTTTTAGAATCCCACATACCTAAAGAAATAAAAGTTTCTTTATCTTGATCAAGAATCTCTTTGCATAATTGAAGATCATCTTTTACTGTTCTTGATGCAATTTTGAAATAATTAAATGAGAATTTCTTAGCAATTTCTAGGGCGTCTTGAGTAAAAATTGAAAACATTGGTTGGATTTCAAAATTTTCACAGCATTTAATAATGTGCTTTATATCTTCTTCTGTAAAAGAGTTTATTTCGTTTTTACCAGATCTCCATCCAAGTTGAAATTTTGCCACATCAGCTCCTGACCATGCAGCTTGTTTTATAAGTTCAAATATAAGTCCAAAATTCCCGTTATGGTTTAGGCCAATCTCAGCAATAAACATTATTTTGATGTCTTCTTTTGTCATAACCCATTTCCTCAATAAATTTAATTTTTCATTTTAATAATCGAACGGTCTTCAAATCAGACACAAAGCTTCATATAAATTCTAAAATTATTAAATTATATCACGTGAACAATATAAAATTTTGTTTAAAATAGTGTGTCACATTTGTGCTATAGGATGAATTCATGTCAACACATATTTGCTGACACTGCTACTCCCACTCAATAGTTGCTGGTGGTTTGCTTGATATGTCATAAACCACTCTACTAACTTCTTCTATTTCATTTACTATTCTGTTGGAGACATGCTCTAAAAATTCATAGGGTAAATGCGCCCATCTTGCTGTCATAAAATCAACAGTTTCTACTGCTCTTAGACCAATGACTTCAGCATACCTTCTCTCATCTCCAACAACACCCACTGATTTAATTGGCAGATAGACTGCAAAAGCTTGGCTAACTGTTTTATAAAGATCAGCTTTAATTAATTCTTCTATAAAAATATGATCTGCTTCTTTTAAAACAGTGGTCTTTGCTTTGGTTATATCTCCAAGAATTCTTACTCCTAATCCAGGTCCAGGAAAGGGGTGCCTGTTAAGCATTTCAGGAGCAAGGCCAAGTTCAACACCCATTCTTCTTACCTCATCTTTAAAAAGATCTCTCAATGGCTCAAGAAGCTCCATCTTCATTTCTTCAGGAAGACCGCCAACATTATGATGTGATTTAATAACTCTTGCCTCTTTTGATTCTGATCCTGAGGATTCAATAACATCGGGATATATTGTGCCCTGTGCTAAATAATGTATATCTTTTAATTTTGTAGCCTCAGCATCAAAAACGTCAATAAAAGTTCTACCTATGATTTTTCTTTTTTGTTCAGGGTCTTCAACACCCTTAAGATGTCTCAAGAATACTTCTTCACTGTCAGATTTAATGACATTTAAGTTCATATTTTCCTTAAAAGTATTCATAACCTCTTCTGCTTCACCTTTTCTCAGAAGACCGTTATCAACAAAAACACATACCAATTTATTGCCAATTGCCTTATTTAAAAGAGCTGCGGTGACTGATGAGTCTACACCACCAGAGAGACCTAGAAGAACTTTATTATTTTGAACTTGGTCTTTAATTTCTTTTATTCTTTGACCAATTAAATCATCCATTTTCCAATCTTTATTAGCATTGCATGCTTTAAAAATAAAATTATCTAAAACAGTTTTTCCGTCCTCTGTATGAGTTACTTCCGGATGAAATTGAAGCGCATAGATTGGTTTACTTGCATGTTGCATTGCTGCTATTGGTGCAGTTGCAGTAGCTGCAACTAAGTCAAAATTGTCTGGCAAGTCTTGAACTTGATCACCATGACTCATCCATACATTAAGAGTTTTTCCTAAATTAGAAAATAAAACACAGTCTGCTGTAACTTGAAGTTCTGCATATCCAAATTCTTTTTGGTCTGATGATATAACCTGTCCTCCTAATTGCTCAGCAAGGGTCTGCATTCCATAACAGATACCTAAAATAGGTATATTTAGATCAAAAACTATTTGTGGAACTCTTGGTGTATAACTATTGGTAACTGAATCGGGGCCTCCAGATAAAATAATACCTTTAGGATTAATTAATTTAATTTTTTCTTCATCGATATCCCATGGAAGAATTTCTGAATAAACATAACTCTCTCTGACCCTGCGAGCAATTAATTGAGTATATTGAGAACCAAAATCTAGAACCAAAATAGTATCTATATGTTTGGTTTTAGATGATAGCTTTACAGTCATTTGTGATTATTAACTTCTTTGATAATTAGGTGCTTCCTTTGTAATCATGACATCATGAACATGACTTTCTGTCATACCAGCATTAGTAATTTCAACAAATTCACTATTCTTATGAACCTCATTAATAGTTTTGCAACCTATATAGCCCATAGATTGCCGCAGTCCGCCAATCAATTGATTAATTACATTTATAACTAGTCCTTTGTATGGAACCCTACCTTCTATACCTTCTGGTACTAATTTTTCTGCATTTGTATCTTCTTGCATGTATCTATTTGCGTCCTGCCTCTCAGTCATAGCACCAATAGATCCCATACCACGATAAGTTTTAAAACTTCTACCTTGGAAAAGTTCAACCTTGCCAGGCGCCTCTTCAGTTCCTGCAAATAAACCACCAAGCATTACAGAGTCTGCACCTGCTGCAATTGCTTTAGCTATGTCACCAGAAAACCTTATCCCTCCGTCAGCAATAATACCTACATCCATTTTTTTAAGAGCTTCTTTTATATCTAAAATTGCTGATATTTGAGGAACACCAATACCGGCAATAATTCTTGTTGTGCAAATGGAACCTGGACCAATTCCTATTTTAACAGCGTCAGCTCCAGCTTTAACAAGCTCTAAGGCTCCTTCAGGAGTAGCTACATTTCCACCTATCACATCAACAGAAGGGAATTCTTTTTTTATAATTTTAATAGTTTCAATGACATTCTTTGAATGTCCATGAGCACTATCAATAACAAATAAATCAACTCCAGCTTCATAAAGAGCTTTTGCTCTTTCAAGGGTATCTGGGCTAGTTCCTAAAGCAGCTCCAACCATTAAGCTTCCAGAATTATCTTTTGTTGCATCTGGATGCTCTGCAGACTTTTCTATATCTTTCATAGTTACTAATCCACCTAATGCTCCTGCTTGATCAATAACTAAAACTTTTTCTATCCTATTTTCATGCATTAGTTTTTTTACTGCTTCTTGAGGCGTGCCTTCTTCTACAGTTATCAAATGATCATGTGGAGTCATAATTGATGACACTTGTGCATTCATATTATCAGCATATCTAAAGTCTCTACTAGTTACTATTCCCTTAAGCTCTCCATCATCCACAACTGGCATGCCAGAAATATTTAATTCTGTTGTTAGTTGAATCAATTCACCAATAGACTTATCAGATTCTATTGTCAATGGATCTCTGACAACTCCACTTTCATATTTTTTTACAGTCTTAACTTCTGAAACCTGTTCATCAATAGAGTTATTTTTATGAATAATGCCAATTCCTCCAACTTCAGCTAAAGCAATAGCCATGCGTGATTCTGTAACAGTGTCCATAGCAGCTGAAATCAAAGGAACTTTGATATTTATATTTTTTGTGAGTTTAGTTTGAGTTGATGCTTCGCTAGGTATAAAGTCGCTATACCTTGGCAAAAGAAGAACATCGTCAAATGTTAGAGCTTTTTGTTTAACTTTTTCCATGTCGGATTATAGCAAGACTAAATTTAAAAAAAAATAATTCTTAGAATATTAGTCCTAAAATGTAAATTAATGTTAATCCAGCATTAAGTACCACTAATGATTGCTCTTTCCAAAGCCATCCAACATAGACCCATAAAGTATTTGCAGATATAAAAGCCCAATGATGATACTCTAACTCAGGAACAAAGCTTGCTAATGCTGCAGCAAAAATAAGAATCCCAGTAGCTAGCCAAGCTAATGATTGATAAGGTTTTTCGTTTTGTTCCATATTAATTTTTACTTATATTGTTTGTCTTTGCTGCACAAATAAAATCATTTTTGTGCAGACCTTTAATTTTATGAGACCACCAAATAACTGTAACTTTGCCCCACTCCAGAATAATTTGTGGATGATGATCTTCTTGTTCAGCCATATCAGCAACTTTATTTGAAAAATCTACTGAATCGCTATAGTTTGAAAAACTAAATTCTTTTTTTAGCTTCTTTACTCCTTCACCAATCACATCCCATCCCTCTATTTCCTTCATAAGTAAAGAGACTTCATTATCTGAAACTATTGGAGCATCAATTCTGCAAGCCTCGCAGGTATTTGAAGCTAAATCACTCACTAATGCCACCTTTTGTGAGCTTTGATGGATTTAGAAGTTTTTTTAATTCAGACTTATTTATGCCTGTTTCTTCATGTGCAACATCGATAATTGATTTATTCTCTTTATAAGCTTTCTTAGCAATGGCAGCGGCATTACTATAACCAATTACTCTATTTAAGGCAGTTACAAGAATCGGATTCTTTGACAAAGATTCGTTAATATTTTTTGAGTTTACTTTGAATGTTTTGATAGCTTTATTTGCAAGAAGTGGCATCGCATTTCCTAATAAATTAATACTTTTTAGAAGGTTATATGCCACAACAGGTAACATCACATTTAGTTGGAAGTTACCACTTTGCCCTGCAAGGGTTACTGTTACATCATTTCCAATCACATCAGCACAAGCCATTGCTACTGCTTCTGGAATCACTGGATTGACTTTTCCAGGCATAATACTGCTACCCGGTTGTAAAGCCTGTAGCTCTATCTCACCTAAACCAGTCAATGGTCCACTATTCATCCATCTAAGATCATTAGATATTTTCATCAAAATTACACTTAAATTTTTTAGTGCTGAGGAAAGCTCAACAGCATTATCAACAGAACTTAATCCTTGATAAAAATTCTTAGCAGGCTTGGTTTTAAATTTAGAAAGCTTATTTAATTCAGAACAGAAATGTTTTGAAAAATCTTTATGTGCATTTATTCCAGTTCCAATTGCTGTTCCACCTTGGGGAAGTTCATTCATTCTATTGGTTGCTTGAAAAATAGTTTTCTTATTGGCCTCTAATTGAGCTTTCCATCCAGATAGTTCTTGTGAAAAATCTATTGGCATAGCATCCATTAAATGAGTTCTGCCGGTTTTAACATTTCCTTTGACTTGCTTCATTTTTAAATCAATTGATTTTATTAATTTATCAAGGTTTGGTAAAAGTAACCTATTCATATCTATAAGCGCACTAACGCATATAGCTGTTGGAATAACATCATTAGAGCTTTGGCTCATATTTACATCATCATTTGCATTAATTTTTAATCTTGATTTTTTAGAAGCTATATTTGCAATAACCTCATTGGCATTCATATTGGTACTAGTTCCCGATCCAGTTTGGAAAACATCAACAGGAAATGAGTCATCATACAATCCACTGAGCACGTCTTTTGAGGCCGATTTTATAGCTGCTGTTTTATTAACTGGTAAGAGTTTTAACTTATTATTTGCTGCTGCAGCTGAAAATTTAATCATTCCAAGCGCTTCAATAAAAGATCTTCCAAAAGGAAAAGCAAATTTAATACCACTTATTGTGAAATTATCTAGCGCTCTTTGTGTTTGAGCTCCCCACAATGCTTTTGCTGGAACCTTAACTTCACCTAAGCTATCTTTTTCAATTCTATATTTCATATTTAATTATTTATTTGATAAGCTATTTTATCATTATAGAGCTTAGGAGAATAGAAACTATGTCAAATGTTACACCTATCAAAATAGATATTACAGACGGTAGACTGCCAATAAAAGAAAAAGGTTTAGTTTTTCAAGAATTTGAGAGTCCTGCTGAAGAAAGACGAAATCAACTTGAAAAATTAGCAGCTGGATTTAGGCTGTTTGACTATTTTGGATTTAATGAGGGTGTAGCAGGACACATAACTTATAGAGATCCTGAGTTTAAAGATCATTTTTGGGTTAACCCACTTGGGGTTCATTTTTCTCAAATATCCGTTTCAGATCTTTTACTAGTTAATCATGATGGGAAAGTTGTTCAAGGGGATAAAGATGTAAATGTTGCTGCATTTGCAATTCATTCAAGACTTCATAAAGCAAGACCTGATGTAAATGCTGCTGCTCATTCTCATTCCATATATGGGAGAACTTTTTCAACTTTAGGGAAATTACTTGACCCAATCTCTCAAGATGCATGTGCATTCTATGAAAATCAAGCTATCTATAAAGATTTTTCAGGTGTTGTTGAGGAGGTAGATGAGGGAGATGAAATAGCTAAAGCTCTAGGTGATAAGAAAGTGGCTATATTACAAAATCATGGCATTTTGACTACAGGACCATCTGTCGACATTGCACTATGGTTCTATATGTCTATGGAAAGATGTTGTCAGGCGCAGTTAATGGCCGAATCAGCAGGCTCACCTATCTCAGTTCCTCATGAGACAGCAATTAAAACAAGAGAATTTATTGCAAACGATATAGCTGCTTGGGCAAGTTATCAGCCTGCGTTTGATAAAATTATCAAAATGCAGCCTGATTTATTAGACTAGTTTATGGTGCTATTACAGCTTTAGTTTCTAGACACTCTTCAAGACCATGAAGACCGTGCTCTCTTCCATTACCTGAAGACTTATAACCACCAAAAGGTGCTCCAGTTCCTCTAGCACCACCATTGATAATTACTTGTCCAGCTCTTATTTTTCGAGCTACTTCTTTAGCATGTTCTGGTTCACCTTGAACATAGCCTGCAAGGCCATATTCAGTATCATTTGCTATTTCAATAGCCTCATCCTCATTATCATATTTAATGATTGATAAAACTGGACCAAATATTTCTTCTTTAGCAATAGTCATATCATTAGTAACGTCTGCAAAAACTGTAGGTTTTACATAATAACCTTTTTCATATCCTTCTGGTTTTTCAATACCACCAGCAACAAGTCTAGCTCCCTCTTCAATTCCAATTTCAATCATTCTAAGAATCTTTTCATATTGAGCTTTGTTAGCTATCGGTCCAATTCTAAATTCTCCCTGAGGATCTCCCACGGTAGTGCTATTTGCAGTCTGTATTGCAACTTCTACTGCTTTGTCATAGTTTTGTGCTGAAACTAACATTTTTGTTGGAGCATTACATGATTGTCCTGAATTGAGAAAACAATGACCAGCTCCACCTTTAACTGATTTTTCTAAATCAGCAACATCATCAAGAATGATATTTGAAGATTTTCCACCAAGTTCTTGATGCACGCGTTTTACCGATACAGCCGATGCTTGTGCTACTGCAATACCAGCTCTAGTTGAGCCGGTAAAAGACATCATAGCAACATCTGGATGTTCAGATAATGCAGCCCCAACAGTTGGTCCATAACCATTAACAACATTAAAGACTCCATCTGGTACTCCTGCTGCATCAAAAACTTCTGCTAAGAGCATTGCACAGTATGGTGATATTTCACTTGGTTTTAGAACCATGGTACAGCCTGCTGCCAATGCTGCAGATACTTTTGTTGTGATTTGATTCATTGGCCAATTCCATGGAGTAATCATGCCAATAACACCAATGGGCTCCTTAATTAAAGTATAGTCACCCTCAGGTTTTTCAAATTGATATTCTTTTAACGCATCTAGGGTTTCATGAATATTTTTAATGCCTGTTGACGCTTGGGCTTTCTCTGATAACCATAAAGGTGCGCCCATTTCCTCAGTAATAGCTTGAACAAAATCATCATACCTATTCTCATACTCAGAAATAATATTTTTTAGTAGCTCTATTCTTTCTTCTTTTGAAGTATGTTGATAAGAAGAAAAGGCTCTAAATGCTGATGCCACAGCTTTATCAATATCTTCCTTTGTACCAGCTGTAACATGACCAATAATTTCTTCATTGGCAGGATTTATAACTTCTATCTTTTCATTTGATTCTGAATCTATCCATGAACCATTTATGTAAAACTGTAATTTATCTTTCATTTTAAACCTCAATAAGTCAGCAAAATATTATACAAAATATTTAAAATAAGCCTTCTATATTCTTATTTTTATCTACTCCAATATTCTCAGATGCTGGTTTTCTTGGGAGGCCAGGCATAGTCATTATCTCTCCACAAATTACAACAATAAACTCAGCTCCCGAGCATAACCTTACTTCTCTTATTGGAACCTCATGCCCTGACGGTGCGCCCATTAACAATGGATCAGTTGAAAAACTATATTGTGTTTTTGCCATGCAAATAGGATAGTTTCCATAACCATCTTCTTCTAATTTCTTAAATTTATTTCTAACTTTTTTATCGGCAATAATTCCTGAAGCCCCATAAATGTTACTAGCAATATGTTCAGTTTTTTTCCACAATGGCATACCATCATCATATAAAGTTTTAAATGAAGCGCTATTGCTTTCAGCCAATTCTGCAACATGAGTTGCTAAATCTGCGGCACCTTTTCCACCATCGGACCAATGTGATGATATTTTACATACTACTCCTAGATTCTGACAGAAATCGATTATTTCTTTATGTTCATCTTTTGTATCTGTGTAATATTCATTAATAGCAACGGTAACCGGCACTCCAAATTTAGCAATATTTTGTATGTGTCTTTCTAGATTTTTACAACCATCTTTAATAGCTTTAATATTTTCATCTTTTAAATCATCTTTTTTAACTCCACCATGCATTTTTAGAGCTTTAGTGGTAGCCACAAGAACAACTGCATCTGGAGATAAACCTGCTTTTCTACATTTAATATCAAAAAATTTTTCAGCTCCTAAATCTGCACCAAAGCCAGCTTCTGTTACAACATAATCGGCGACTTTAAGAGCGCTTTTAGTTGCCATAACTGAATTACAGCCATGTGCAATATTTGCAAATGGTCCTCCATGCATAAATGCTGGATTATTCTCAAGAGTTTGAACTAAGTTTGGTTGAAATGCATCTCTCAATAAAGCTGTTATAGCTCCTTGTGCATTTAATTGCGAAACTTTTACTGGTTCTTGTTTTCTTGTATAACCAACTACAATATTTCCTATTCTTTCTTGCAAATCTTCAAGATCACTTGCTAAACAAAAAACAGCCATGATCTCTGAAGCCACAGTGATATCAAAACCACTTTGTCTAGGTATTCCATTACCAGTTCCACCCAATCCACATGTTATATCTCTTAAAGATCTATCATTCATATCCACAACACGTCTCCATGTTATTCTTCTTGGATCTATATTTAAGCTATTTTCCCAATGTATATGATTGTCAATAATTGCTGATAAAAGATTATGAGCAGCACCAATTGCATGAAAATCTCCTGTGAAATGCAGGTTTATGTCTGTCATTGGTACTACCTGAGCATAACCACCACCAGCAGCTCCACCCTTCATCCCAAAACAAGGACCAAGGCTTGGTTCCCTTAAACAGATCATTGCTTTTTTTCCTATATGACAAAGTCCATCAACAAGACCAACACTTGTTGTTGTCTTACCCTCTCCTGCGGGTGTTGGAGAGATAGCAGTCACCAAAATTAATTTACCGTCTTTTTTATTTTTACAGGAGTCTAAAAATTCATAATTAATTTTTGCCTTATCATTACCATAAACAATTAAAGCTTCCTCAGGAATATTCAAAGATAAGGCAACATCTTTAATATGTTTTTTTGAAGCATTATTAGCAATTTCTAAATCAGTTTTGTGCATATCTATATACTCCCCAGTTTAAATATATAAATTAATGCACAAAGTATACATAAAGTTTTCTTACTAAACTATGGAATTTAACTTTAAGATTTAGCTATTTTAAAGGCTTCAATTGCCCTTAATCTTGATTCTTTTAGGTCTAAAATTGGTTCTGGGTAATTGCAATACTTTCTGTGCTCTTTTGGAGGATTATGAATAATTGATTTATCTAAATCTTTTAATTCAGGAACATATTTTTTTATAAATAACCCTTCCTTATCAAAGTTCGTTGACTGGGTTATTGGGTTAAAAATTCTAAAATATGGAGCTGCATCTGTGCCCGTAGAGCTGCTCCACTGCCAACCACCATTATTAGATGCAAAGTCTCCATCAATTAAATTTTGCATAAAATATGCTTCTCCTAACCTCCAATCGTGAAGCATGTTTTTTGTAAAAAACATTGCGACAACCATACGAAGCCTATTATGCATCCAGCCTTCATGATGAAGCTGTCTCATAGCTGCATCAACAATTGGAAATCCAGTCATACCCTCTTTCCATGCAGTAAATTCCTCCTCGCTATATCTCCATTCAATTTTTTTTGAGTAATCTTGAAATGGCTGACCCCTACTAACTTTTGGAAAAGAGAACATAATATTTTTATAAAATTCTCTCCAAACAATTTCGTCTATCCATTTGGTTACACCAATATGCCCTGAACTAAATTCAAAATTATTAATTTTTAATGCTTCTAAGATGCATTTTTTTGATGAAATAACTCCTGAGGCCAAATAAGGTGAAATTCTACTTGTGCCATCTACAATTGGATCATTTCTATTTTTCGAATATTTAATTGCTTTCTCATCAAGGAATTTAAGTAATCTTGCCTCTGCCTCATCCTCTCCAGCAGGCCATAAATTCATATTAACTTGGTGGGTGGTTTCAAAATTAAAATCAAAATCCTTTAAATTTGATAAATAATTAAGATTTTTTCTAGATTGATATTGGTATTCAATATCTAAAAAGTCCATTTCAAAATTTTCTATCCACTTTCTCTTAAAAGGCGTGAAAACAGAGTAAGGAAGTCCCTGTCCTGTTTTTAAAAAGCCCGGCTCATATACCATTTGATCATTAAAAATATTAACATTTATATTTTTACTTTCTAGATGACTTATAACCTGTCTATCCCTAATGGCTTCATCTTCTCCAAATTGGTTATTCCAAAAGATTTTATCAATATTTTTCTTGTCTATAAATTCTCCAATCAAAGAAGCATCACTATAAAAACCATCACTTTTAATTACTGTTAATGGAACATTGAGTTCTGTTAGTTTTTTTTCAAGTTGAATTAAGTTCTTTATTATGAAATCTATTTTAACGTTAGCTTCATTATGTTTTTCGAGCTGTTTCTTTGAAAAAATAAATATTGCATGTACCTTTTCAGAATTTTCAAATGCATTTCGAAGAGCGGGATTGTCTTCAAGTCGTAAATCACTTCTAAACCATACTAACGCCTCCATAGAATTTAATTAAGTTTTTATTAAGGAATTTGAAAAATGGACATCAACTTGAAATTTTTCATTTTGATTTAAAATCAATGCCTCACCACCAGCAGCATTTACAATAGCCGCGCCAGCAGCGATATCCCATAAATAGGATTTATTTTCCATATATAAATCAGCTTTACCAGAAGCTACATAGACCGAAGCTAAAGCTGCTGAGCCAATCATTCTAACTTTTCGCCAATTTTGAAAATTTTTAATCATTTCCATCATGGCTTCATCAGAATAATCAGTATTATTAGGTAGTCCAGTTACCAAAACACCTTCTTGGGTTTTTTTAGTTTTAGAAACTGCTATTGATCGACCATTTAAGCAAGCACTTGTATTGATTGATCCCTCGTAAAGCTCATCATTATTAAAATCATAAATAACGCCCAAGACTGGTTTGGCATCTGATAACATAGCTATCGAAACACAACATAAAGGTATACTTCTAGAATAATTAGCTGTTCCATCAAGAGGATCAACAACCCATAAGTTTTTATAAGATTCCTTAGATGATATTCCACTTTCTTCAGCTAATATTCCAAAATTAGAATCATTTTTAATAATATCTTTTATAATTTTTTCTGCCTCAATATCAGCCTGCAGTTTAATATCTCTTTTTGTTGAAGATATTGTTTTATTTAAATTATCTTTATTTTTTCTAAGAAAATTTCCAGCGTTTAAGGCTGCTTTTTTAGCAATTTTTAATTCTCTACTAAAGTCTATATCCATAAGATTTTTTGCTGTTTAAATGTATTATAAAAAAACATTTATTTAAGCTAGAATTAACAATATTATTAATAAAAAATGTAAAATCTAACGCAATGGAATTAAATATAATCATAGATTATCTAATTATAAGCATAATGGCTTCTTTGGCTATTAATTCTGTCTTGCGTAACTTTGCCAAAGAAAAAAAATTACTTGTAGATATACCAGACAGAAGCAGAAAATTTCATAAAAGAGCAACGCCTCTTACTGGAGGTATTGGCATACTTTTAGCTGTAATTATTTCTACAGAAATATATTTAGATATGAATAACCTCAAAGGTTATATGCCTGAATTTAGTCAAAAGCTTTATATAGCCTCCATACCTCTCTTACTCTTATTTTTAATTGATGACCTCAAAAGTTTGCGTCCCTTTTATAGGCTCATTATTCAAATTATGTTGAGCTTATATGTCATTTTTTCAACAGATGTATATCTTTCTAATCTTGGTAATTTATTTGGTTTAGGTGAAATTCAATTAGGCTTTTTGAGCATACCATTCACTATTTTTTGTGTTGTAGGAATAATGAATGCCTTTAACATGATTGATGGCATCAATGGATTATGTGCAGGCTCAGCAATTATGGCATTATTGTTTATTGGATTTTATTCAGGACTAATGTATGACTCAGTGCTAATAATAATTATTGGATCGATGATTGGCTTTTTAATTTTTAATCTTAGATTCTTTGGCAAGAAAAGAGGAGTTTTTCTTGGAGATAGTGGTTCAAATCTTATAGGTTTCTGGGTAGCATGGTGCGCTATTTATTCTTCTCAAAATACAATATATCAGGTTGAAGCTATTACAATGCTATGGTTTGTTTCAATACCTCTTCTAGACTGTATTGGTCTGATTTTTTCAAGGCTTGTAAGAGGAATTAGCATCGCATCACCAGGAAGGGATCATATTCACCACAAACTAATGAATAATTATACATCTGAGGGCTCTTTGGGTATTATATTGATAATATCTCTATGTACAGGATTGCTCGGAATAACCTTGGAAAATAATTTTGAGACGTGGGTTTCAACACTGATATTCATTATATATGCTTCTTTTTATTACATCTATGCATATGGATTTAAAAACCTCAAATCAAAGTTAGTGCACTAGATATGTTCAATTTTTTTAAGAAAAAAACTCAATCTGCTAAAAAAAATGAAAGCAATTTTGATATTGAATTAACTGCTTGCATATTAGCCTATGAAGTTGCTAGGTCTGACGGAGATATTTCAGAATCTGAGCTTAAGCTACTTTATGATGAAATAAGAAAAATTTGTACTAAGGTTGGTAAAAAAGAAGAAAAAATTCTGACAATAATTGAAGAATACTCTAAAAATAGTGTGTCCTTTTATGAATTTATTAGCGATATTAATAAGGACTATACTAAGGAAGACAAATTATCTTTGATACGATTCCTTTTTGACGTGGCATATGCTGATAAAATTCTCGAGGTAAGCGAAGAGAGACTAATAAGAAGAATTGCAGACCTGATAAAAATTAAAGATATTGAAGTCTTAAAAATAAAGGACTCATCAAAAAATAGAAATTAAAATCTTAGTAATCTATAAAACTGGCATTATCTTTTAGAAATTGCTCAGACTCAGCCCTGTCGCACTTACCCGGATACTGATTAACATATTCATCATATAAATCATCGCCAACATACGTAAGCATCTGAAGTAAAACAACACATTTTTCTAAATTTGTTAAAGCATTTTCATAATATATATCTTTTATAAGTGAAGAAAAAGAAAATTTATCTGTATGCATTTTAAGATTTTTTCTGTTATCTAAAACCATATAATTTGATGGTATATTCTCTTGACCGCTATATTTTTTCCATTCAATACCGTTAGTAGATACTCCAGGTTCTCCATATTTTGCAAAGTTAGTCCAAAATTTCATCATATTATTTGATGTAAATCTTTTAGATGGGCCTTTTGGATAGATTAAAAAACCGTAATCCCCAACTAAATTATTGTTTCCAGTTAGTAAAGGTATCTCTGTAGCATGAGCAGCACCTATCAATTCCTTGAAATCAGCAATGATAAATCTTCTATGATCATCCCAGTCATATCTATATGCATATAAATCTTTGTTACCCGAAATATAAAGACTCCTGAGAGGGTCATCTACTCCCCTTATTTTCCATGCCCTGCTTCTGTATGAATTAAAAACATTAAAGGCGTCTTTGTCATTTATGATAACTTTTGGCACACCAAAAATTGATCCAAGAAAAGAGTAATCTAAATCTACAAAGTATTCTGCTGAAGCAAGCCATAGCTTAACTTCATCTTTATTTGAGCCAGCCATGATTGGTATTTTGTATACATATTCTGATTTTGAAAGAGCCTCAGTTAATCCTATTTGTGGTATGACGATTTCATCTGCTGTAAGAATAGCAAGGTTTTCATATGATGGTTTGTTTGAATAATATTTGAAGAATTCTTCTGCTGTTAAATTTTTAAGAATTTTCCTTACATTAACATTATCATCCTCTTGAATGATATCTAATGATTTATCTTTGATAATTTTATTGACGATATTCCAGCTTGCATGTTTAGATGTTGAAGAACTAATCTTTTGCTTGTATGCATCTTGTTTAGAATAAGTTGTTGTATAACCTGATTGAGATATTGCTTTATGAAAAAGTCCTCTTGCCTGTTTGGCAACTAATAGTGATAAAACATTGTGGCCTCCTGCGGACTCTCCAAAAATTGTGATATTTTCAGGGTCTCCTCCAAATAGTGAAATATTCAGTTTCACCCATTCAAGTGCTGCAATTATATCTAAAGTTCCAAAATTAGATGTTTTATCAACACCTGATTGTAAGTTTTGTATAGATGGATGAGTAAACCAACCAAATGGCCCCAATCTATAGTTGATTGATACTACAATAACATCATATTTTTGAACCATTTTTGAAAAATCATATAAATCTTTTAAACCACTTGTGTTGCCGCCACCATGAATCCAAAACATTACAGGCAATAGTTCTTCATTAACCCCATTGGGTCTTTTTATGTCAAGGTATAAACAATCCTCTTGACCGGAGAAAAAACCATTCCCATCATAGCCTCCTAAACCTGATGGCTCTTGAACGCAGAAGTTATCTTTTTGAGGAGTAATAATATTTTGATTATCAAAATCATTCAAAAGTCTTGGTGCTTTCCATCTTAAATCTCCTGTAGGAGGTTTTGCATAGGGAATATCATCCCAATTAACAACTTTATTAGAGACATATCCAGTTGAAATTCCGGAAGTGGTACTTATAGAATAATCAATTGCAAGCGCATCTAGTGAAAATAGTATAATAAGATTGATATATAAATAAGACTTTTTCATAATTAAAAATATAATTATATTATACGGGATGTAGCGCAGCTTGGTAGCGCACTACACTGGGGGTGTAGTGGTCGTCGGTTCAAATCCGGCCATCCCGACCAATATTAGTTTAAAATTTTCTTTACAGAGTTAGATGGTTTGAAGCTTAGCTTTCTTCTTGAACTTATAACAAATTTTTCTTTAGTTTTTGGATTTCTACCAAGCCTTTCTGGGGTAATATGAGTTTGAAAGCTTCCAAAACCTGTTATTTTTATTTTACTCATGTGATTATCTTTGATTAAATACAATAGTCTATCGAGCAAAGATTTTGAATCATTAGATGTAATACGAGCCTTGGATTTGATATTTTTTACAATATCTTTTTTACCAAGGCTCAAAACTTATTTACTAGGTTGCAGTTCCAGTACCTGTTCCTGTGCTAGTTCCAGTACCAGTTCCAGTACCAGTTCCAGTTCCAGTACCTGTTCCGGTTGCAGTTCCAGAGTCGTCATCACTAGAATCATTAGTTACATTTATAGTGATATCTTGACGAGTTTCAGCAGTTCCGTCAGAAACCACTACTGTAGCTGCATATGATGTTCTGGTTTCATAATCTGGTGCAGATTTGAATGATAAAACACCTGTATCAGTTGTGATTGTGAGATTACCAAATCCGTTACCTGATGCATTATCCTCTA
>CACEDS010000002.1 GCA_902558395.1 uncultured SAR86 cluster bacterium | reverse complement strand
TCGTAAATGATGTTGCAGATCCAGAGATTGCTGAAGATCACATCATTATTGAAGTAAAGTCTGCGAGTGTAAACTTTCCTGATGTTTTGATGATCCAAGGCTTATATCAATTTCAGCCGCCGCTTCCTTTTATTCCTGGAGGAGAATCAGCAGGAGTAGTTATAGAAATAGGTGATGGAGTTGAAGGATTTAATATTGGTGACAAGGTTTTTGCTGCAACTGGTGTAGGCGGTATATGTGAAAAAATATTGGCACATAAAAATAATGTCAGGCCCATACCTGAAAATATGGATTTTGAAATAGCTGCTGCATTATCAGTTACATATGGAACTTCTATATATGCATTAAAACAAAGAGCTAATCTTAAAGCTGGTGAAACTCTTTTAGTTCTTGGGGCTTCGGGCGGTGTAGGTTTAGCAACCGTTCAGCTTGGCAAGGCAATGGGCGCTAAGGTTATAGCGGCCGCATCAACTCAAGAGAAGGTTGATATCTGCATAGAAAACGGTGCGGATGAAGGTTTTGTTTATCCATCAGGAAACCTCGATAGAGATCAACAAAAAGAACTTTCAAACAAAATTAAAGAATTAACAGGGGGCCTCGGACCCAATGTTATTTATGATCCCGTTGGTGGAACATACGCAGAGCCATGTTTGAGATCAATAGCCTGGGATGGCAGATATCTTGTTATTGGCTTTGCAGCCGGAGCAGATCAAATTCCTAAAATGCCTTTGAATTTAACTTTGCTAAAAGGCTGTCAAATTGTTGGAGTCTTTTGGGGCGCTTGGACGGGGATGTTCCCTGCAGAAAACCAGAAAAACTTTGAGGAGTTATTCGAAATGTATAAAGATGGAAAAATTAATCCTGCTCCCTCAGACAAATTTACGCTGGAGACTTCTGCAGAGGCAATTGCTCATCTCAAAGATAGAAAGGCTAAAGGAAAAGTTGTAATTAATTTTTAAACATGATAAAAATCTTTTCTTTTGTTTTTCTTTTAATCCTAGTCTCATGTGGAGGCGGCTCATCCCAAAGTGAAAATATTCAGTCAGATGAGTCAATAAATACAGTTTTTCCATCTCATCCAAGGGCGTGGGATATTGTTTCGCCTGAAAGTGTAGGAATGAACAGTCAGTTATTGAATCAAGCATTTGATTATGCTTTTTCAGATGGCTCATTTACACAGGCTGCAGTAGTCATTAAAGATGGTTTTTTAGTTTATGAGAGATACGGTGGCATCTCAGATAATGAGGCATCTATTCTTGCATCAAATACAAGCTCTAATTCAAATTTATATAAATCTATATATGGATCGAGGGATAAGGATAGTCTTGTTACTTCTTGGTCAACAGCTAAATCATTTGTAAGTTTTTTGATAGGGATAGCAGAAGAGGAAGGTTATATAAACTCAGTTAGAGACAGTGCATCAATTTATATTTCAGAGTGGTCATCAGATAATAGAAATACAATAACTATAAAAGACCTATTAGATATGAGGTCAGGACTATATCCTGTATGTTTTGACCAAACTCAATTTGAGTTAAAAGAATGCTCTGATCCTTCAGATTCCTCCTCTGGTGGAAACATTGTCTTTTCAGACGATCAGATGACAGGATGTATCAATAGAAATTTTGCTCAAGATGGTGTTTTTCATCCGTGGTTTAACAATGGACAAGCTGTCTATACAAAGGGTGATTTTGTTTATTCTAACTGTGACACTATGGTTCTTGGAGAGATTATTTTTAGAGCAACAGGACAAGATATACAAACATTTGCTGAATATAACTTATTTTCTAAAATCCATATAAGTGCTGAATGGTGGAAAGACTACACCATGAATGGACAGTCTAATGGAAACTATCTTGCATACTGTTGCTTAGATTCTACAGCAAGAGATTTTGCTAAATTTGGATATATGCTGTTATTAGAAGGGGTATGGGAGGGCAATAATCAGAAATATAAAAGTTATACTCAGGCTATAAGCAGCCTTGATTCATATGGGCTTCAATTTTGGGCTCTGTGTGCAAAACCACAATCTAATAATGATTGTGATGATTGGATAATTTCAACTATTGGTTATGATGGGCAATACATAATGATAGATTTTAAAAGAAATCTTGTTGTTGTTAGAACAAGCTTATATCAACCTATACAGAATCTTTCACAAGAAAAAAAGATGAAGCTAGTAAACTCTGATATATCGCAGTCAAATTGGGTGGCATCTGCACCTAGAGGTCTTGGAGCAAATATAAATACTAACTTTAATCCAAGTCAATTCTTTAAGCTTGTAACAGACTCAATTAATTAAATTTAGTAATGAATTTTTGATGAATCAAAATGATTTCTGTATTCTCTTATCTTGTTCCAGTCACCAGATATGGCTATTGTCTTTCCTTCATCCTGAATATTAAGATACATATTCTTTCCATTAGGAGAAAAACATATGCCAGCAATTTCTGAGCTGCTATTCCCTGCCACCCTACCAAGAGGATATAAGAATCCATTAGGTGTGATACCTATAAGCTTACAAGCATTACTGCCATTATCTTCACATATTATAAGGTCTCCCCATGGGGTTATATTTATGTTGTCACCCTCCCAAAGATTATCAGCGTTATCAGATTCATAGAAAAGTGAAATTTCTGAATTCACAGGAGAATACTTCCAAATTTGTCCTAAGCCAGCCTTGCCACCTTTTTTGCATGTAAAGAATATGTTGGTAGTCATATTTTTGTCATTTGTGAAAATAATTCCTTCCCCTCCATTAAAAATTGAAGCACCAATTTTTTTTCCTTGAGTTTTGGTTTTGGTGGATTTTGCCAAAGGGTCATTTATACGAACCCATTCAACAGGAAAGTTGTCTCCGACACGAATCAGTCCATCTTTGTTTGACGTATTTTCAACTCCCGGTATTTTTAGTGCATATAGCTTTCCTCTTCCGCTAAGATTATTCTTTTTGTTTGGTACAAACTTATAAAATAAGCCGCTGTAATCGTCTTCAGTTTGATAAACACTTCCATTTGGATCGTTAAGATCAACTGTTATTGCTTCTCTTTGAAATCTACCCATATGGGTTAATCTTTTGTAGCCTTTAAGTGAATCAGCCTCTGGATCTACTTCAAAAGCATAGCCATGATTTTCTCTGTATGTTTCTTCACATGAAATCCATGTATTCCATGGGGTGGTTCCGCCGGCACAATTGTCGATCGTTCCTGAAAGGCTTCTATTAGCACGCCTTAAAGTCAGTCCATCTGACTCAAGAACAATGGTGCTTGTTCCACCTGAAAAAGGTCTGCCATTAGAATCATTATAGGCTGTTGTGAGTTCTAAATTTTTATCTTTGCTTTTTGTTTCGTGGTTGACCACTAAAGCTACTGAGCCGTCTTTTAATTCAAAAGCACCCATTCCATCTGGCCTTCCACCATATTTAAGACCATCTGTCATAACATCGCCAGTAGACATAATCACTTTGTATGAAAAGTCTTTAGGTAAATCAAATAAAGCTTTTGGATCTTTTAGTAAAAGTCCATCCCATTTTGTCTTTGATGCTATTGGATTATTAGAAGCAAATAACTTGCCTCCGCCATATGCAAACAACATTAACATTGCAGAGGACTGTCCTGCACGTTTCATAAATAGTCTTTTTGAATTATCCATAATTTAAATTTATCCTAATTAAGTTAAAGATCTGTTACAAGCATGATTTAATTTGTAACAGATTGATAAGTTAAAGAAAGCCTTGAAATATCAAAAGGCGGTCTAAATATTCCAGCAAAATCTCCATTTGGATTCAATAAAATTATATTATTCACGTGATTGTCTAAATGGGAGTGATCCATGTGGTTTGAATGATCGGGCATCACATTATTAACTGATAATTGGGTGGCTAAACTTAAGAGCATTGGTCTAGAATTGCTAACACCAATAAAATCTTTATCAAAACCCTTAGCATATTTATCTATCATATCTGGCGTATCTCTTTCAGGATCGATTGATACCAAAACCCACTGCTTATCATCTAATTTATAGTCTTTGTCTCTAAGCACTTTTATCAGTTTAGATAGTTGATACATGGTTGTTGGACATTCATCGGGGCATTTTGTAAACCCAAAATACATCAGAGTCCACTTATCCATTAGGTCATTTTTTGTAAATATTTTTTCTTTGGAGGAGAAAAATTCAAAATCTGATATTTGTTTTGGTTCATTAAATAAAAATAGGCCGTTAACAAGCAACTCATCACTCGAAAGTGTTCTAGGGGTTGTTAATTTGTTAATAAATAAACCAAGAACAGTTATCATAAAAATAGCTATTAGTAGTAAGTTTCTATTTATTCCTTTCATGAGACAAGATAATGATCTAGCAATAAAGCTACAAATATAAGAAAAATATAATAGATAGAAAAATTAAATGTTTTCATTGCAACAGCATCGTCATCAGTAAAATATAACTTAACTGCATAGTACATAAATATTGAACTAAGTATTATTGCTGAAACTAGATAAATAACTCCAGACATTAATACTATGTATGGGAGCACACTAACGATAAATAAGATAATTGTATACAAGACAATTTGAAGTTTAGTAAATGCAACTCCATGGGTAACTGGAAGCATTGGGATAGACTCTTTTGCATATTCTTCCTTTCGATAAATTGCCAATGCCCAAAAGTGTGGCGGGGTCCAAACAAAAATTATTAGGACCAATAGAAGTGCGTAGGGATCTATCGTATTAGAAATTGCAGCCCAACCTAACAGCGGAGGTGCCGCTCCTGCTAAACCACCAATAACAATATTTTGTGGTGTTGCTCTTTTTAGATATACGGTATAAATGAATGCATAACCAATTAACGAGGCAAGGGTTAGAATCATTGTTAATGTATTTATGTATAGGAATAAAATTAAAGCTCCTGCAACACCAATCACCAAAGCAAAAGAAGAGGCATGAAATGCACTAAGCTCTCCTTGAGGAAGGGGTCTTTGATCAGTTCGAGTCATGGCTGCATCTGCTTTTCTATCAATAACTTGGTTTATTGCGGCAGCTGACCCCGAACATAAAGCAATTCCAATTAATGCGATTAAAATTGTTGAAACTGAACTAATTGTTTCTTCAGCCAAAAGCATTCCTACCAAGGCACAAATAAGCATCATATAAACTACATTAGGCTTACAGAGTAGGTAGTAGCTTCTTAAAAGTTTCATTTTTTCCAAGCTAAATAATTAACTGTGAAAATAGTTAATAGCAACAGAGCAGCAACTAGATTGTGTGCTATTGCCACGTATAAAGGCAATACATATACAACATTGATTATGCCCAAGCTAATCTGGGTTAATAAAAGAATTCCAATTGTTGATGCAAGTGGAGCGGCGTTGGAAAACCAAAGTTTTGAAATAAGAATTAAAAAAACCACGGTAACTAAAATCGCGGAGACTCTATGTGAATAATGAATTGCTACTCTAGAAGGATTATCTAATAGTCCATATAAGTAGTTTGGGCCAACCTCTTGATTAAGATTAAATCCATTTTTGAAGTCCATTTCTGGAATATATGTTCCCTGACAGGTTGGAAAATCTGCGCAGGCCAAAGAGGCATAATTTGTACTTGTCCAAACTCCTAAAAAAATCTGAAAAAGCAAAACCGCAAGGGCTATTCCCGCGACAGTCTTTAACTTTGGAATTGCCATTTTCTCTAAAATATCAAATTTACCGGACATTAAAAAAATAAGAAAGAATAAAGTTAAAGTGGTAAAGCCGCCAAAAAGGTGGGCAGTAACTATTATAGGTAACAACAATAAGCTAACAGTTAAATAACCAAAAAGACCCTGGCAACAAATAAAAATTAACAAGCCTATTGTCCAACGTCTAATATTTTTATTCTCATTTTGCTTAAAAGAATAATAAACCATGATTATTGCTAAAAAGCCCAGGGCAGCTGCGAAGTATCTATGCACCACTTCAGGGATTGCTTTGTTTATGTCATATGGAAATGTTGGATATCTGGCCTCAGCTAAAGCTATCTCAGCTTCATTGGTTGGAAAAACAACAAAGCCATAACATCCAGGCCAGTCTGGACAGCCAAGGCCCGCATCTACAAGCCTGGTCCAGGCTCCTAATGCAATCACCACAAAAGCTAAGCATATGCCAAAAAGTGATAAATTTTTAATATTATTCATTAGATTAGTACCTTTAAGTCTTTAAGAATTTTTTTTGGGTCGGTTCCAGGATTGAAATACATTACCGCCCTGCCGTAGGGATCAATTATAAAAATAGGATTTTCTTGAAACATATCCAGAGTTGAGTTTTTTTGAAGTACATTAATTAATACGCCGTTTTTATCATTGACCAATTCAGTTCTTGGGTATTCCTGGATTAAATCATCAATCTCAGTTTTTAATTGAAGGTTTGAAAAGAAAGCAACACGCTTAAGCTTGTATATGTCTCTATTAAGCGCAACATTTAACTGCCTCATTAAATAAAGTGATTCTTTTGACTTTGATATATCGGTTATATATACGCCCATAACCCACTTGCCATCTTCAAACTCAATAAGCTTCTCATTTTTTACATTGTTAAACTGCTCAAAATTAAAATAGCTTTTAAAAAATACGCCGTTGTTTTTTGTTCCTTCAGGGGAATACCCCAAAACAAAATAAAGAGACGAAAAAGTAACTACCAAAATTGGTGTTAATAAAAGAATTGCTAAAAATATCTTATTCTTCATTTTTTTTAAATCCTATCCATAAATACATTAAACATAATGCAACAAACATTGTGAACCACTGAATGGCATATCCAAAATGTTTTTCAGCCGTCATATTGCTTGGAACAATTTTCATATAAGCAAGACTGCTTTTTAATGTAGGGTCTGCAACTAAAATATATGAAGACAATTGCTCGCTAAACTCTTTTCTCAAAATATCAAGGTTTTTTGTCTGTGAAACCTTAGGCCAATTATCAGTAACTAAATCTTCTGACAATACAAAGCCAAGCTCTGGATCTTCAAGAGTTCCATCCACTTCAACATATTCATCTTTGATATCAATTCTAGGCAAGGTATCTCTAGATTTACCTTGAGAAATCCAGCCACGATCAACCAATATAAAGATTTCTGTTTCACTGATCTGTAAAGGTGTTAAAACCTTATATCCAGCAATTCCAGAATTTATAACATTATCAACAAGGACCTGCTTAGACCCGTCCCAGATTCCTTTGACTGTGACTCTATCCCATTTAGAAGATTCTTCTGAAAATGATTTGGGAGTCTTTGTAATATTATTATTAAACTGTTCGATTATATTTGATTTTTCATGGCCTCTTTCAACTTGCCACAGGCCAAGAAGAAAAAAAGTTGTAGCAAAAAAAATAAAAAAGACAGTTATTTTTTTTCCTGGATTAAATTTTTTAAAATTCATATATTAAATTCATAATTGCTTTAAAATGGCACCATGATTAAAACCCTAATTTATATAGATGTCTTCTTGATAATGGTATCACTTGGTAGTGGTCTTTACTTTTTAATCGTCGACCAAGGCAAGCCAGATAGTAAAAGAACTGTCTATAGCTTGGGTTTTAGGGTCACGCTAGCTGTCATTTTAGTAATTCTTGTAACTATAGGTTTAATAACTGGTGAATTAGGCAACACAGTTCCTTGGGATGAGTCTTAATTACTACAGTATATAAACAAATAAAAACAACATTACCCAGACCACATCAACAAAATGCCAATACCATGATGCTGCTTCAAATCCAAAATGATCGTGATCTTCAAAGTGTCCAGCAAAAACTGATCTAGCTAACATAACTGCAAGCATGAAGCCTCCCATCATTACGTGGAAGCCATGGAAGCCTGTAAGCATAAAAAATGTTGAGCCATAAATGCCTGAGTTTAATGTAAGACCGTAATGAGCGTAAGCTTCATAGTACTCTGCAGCCTGAAGACCAACAAAAATTAAAGCTAAGCCAACTGTTATGCCTAAGAAACGATTAAACTTTTTTCTATCTCCGTTTTTAAGACCAATATGAGCAAAATGAACAGTTACACTTGAACTTAACAAAACAATTGTATTCCATAGTGGCAGCCACTCTAATGCATGCCCCCAGCCAGGCCAAGCCATACTTTTTTCTGCTAATACATATTCGGCACCTTTGTCTGGAGTTGTCATTACAGGCCATGAGGATTCAAAGCCCTCCCACAAACCAATTGCAGAAATACCAACACCATTTTCACCTTCACCACTTAACCATGGAACTGCAAAGCTTCTTACGTAAAACAATGCTCCAAAAAAAGCTGCAAAAAACATAACTTCTGAAAAAATAAACCAAGCCATTCCATAAACATAGGATGTTTTTAGTTGGTTGCTATCTAAGCCTGCTAGGTGTTCTTTAATAACCTGTCGAAACCAAAAAAATAATGTTGTAAATAGTGAAATAAATCCTGCATATAAAATATAAGCTGAGTTGCTGTCTGGATTATCAAGATTGTTAATTGTGCTACTAGCACCCATTACCAATAAAAATAAAGATAACGCCATGAAAATAGGGAATCTACTTTGTTCAGGTACGTAATAAGTTTGTGCGCTCATTTTTTAATGCTCCATTTCATGATGTTCTTCGTGTATGTGCTGGGCAACTGCCTCATCATCATACTCAGTAACATCAAAAATTGTATAAGATAAAATTATGTTTTCAATATTTTCAGGAAGCTCATCTGAGACCAGCAACCTAACTGGAAGTAATGCGTCTTCACCAGGCTTCAGCTCTTGTTGTTCAAAGCAGAAACACTCTAATTTCTTAAGGTGTGCTGCAGCGTTTGAAGGTGCAACACTTGGCACTGCTTGAGCAGTCATTGTCTTATTTGTAGTGTTTTTTACATAAAAAGTAGCTGTATAGTATTTACCAGTAGAAATGGTCATAACATCTTCAGAAGGTCTAAATGTCCATGGCATATTTTCATTATTAGTGGAGATGAACTGAAGTCCTAATGGCCTTCCATCTTCAATGACCAGCTTTTCTGCATTATCTGATTGGAAGACCTTTCCGTTAATGCCAGTGACCTCACAAAAAACGTTGTATAGAGGTACCAGAGCAAAGCCAAAGGCAAACATAAGCGGAACAGCTATTACCAGTCGTCTTAATGTTTTTTTGGCTTCAGGATTCATTAATCAACTTTTGGCGGCGTTGTAAATGTATGATAAGGAGCAGGTGAAGCAACGGTCCACTCAAGACCTCTTGCACCTTCCCAAACTTGATCAGTTGCTTTTTTACCGCCCATCACAGTCTTAACAACTATAAATAAGAATAAAATTTGAGAAACACCAAACAAGAAAGCTCCAACAGAAGAAACCATGTTCCAGTCTGCAAATTGCAATGCGTAATCTGGATATCTTCTAGGCATACCTGCAAGCCCAATAAAGTGCTGAGGGAAGAAGGTAACATTAACACCAATAAAAGATAGCCAGAAATGAAGTTTGCCCAATCTTTCATCGTACATATTTCCAGACCATTTTGGTATCCAATAATAGACAGCTGCCATTATTGAGAAAATAGCTCCAGGAACTAATACATAGTGGAAGTGAGCTACAACAAAATATGTGTCGTGATATTGGAAATCCGCCGGCACTATAGCAAGCATCAGACCTGATAAACCACCAATAGTAAATAAAACAACAAATGCAATTGCAAAAAGCATTGGGGTTTCAAATGTAAGAGATCCTTTAAACATCGTTGCAACCCAGTTGAAAACTTTAACTCCCGTTGGAACAGCAATTAACATTGTTGCCCACATAAAAAATAGCTCTGCTGCGAGAGGCAAACCAACAGTAAACATGTGATGAGCCCAAACAACAAAAGATAATATTGCAATCGAGAGCATCGCCCAAACCATAGATGAATATCCAAAGAGCTGCTTCCTAGAAAAAGTTTCAATTATATGAGAAACAATTCCAAAGGCGGGCAGAATCATAATATAAACCTCTGGGTGACCAAAGAACCAGAAGATATGTTGAAATAAAACAGGATCACCACCACCTGCTGCATTAAAGAAACTGGTTCCAAAATGTATATCCATTAACATCATGGTTACTGCACCAGCAAGTACTGGCATAACGGCTATTAATAAATAAGCTGTTATGAGCCAAGACCATACAAACAAAGGCATTTTCATTAACGTAACACCCGGAGCTCTCATGTTCATAATAGTTACTACTACATTAATAGCTCCCATAATTGATGAGGCTCCCATTATATGAACTGAGAAAATAAAGAAAGTAACACTGGGTGGTGCATAAGTTGTTGACAAAGGTGCATAGAATGTCCAACCGAAGTTAGGTGCTCCACCCTCCATAAACAAAGATGATAATAAAATAAAGAAAGCAAAAGGCAATATCCAAAAACTTAAATTATTCATTCTTGGCAAAGCCATATCTGGGGCACCAATCATCATTGGAACTAGCCAGTTTGCCAAGCCAACAAAAGCTGGCATGACACCGCCAAAAATCATTATCAACCCATGCAGTGTGATCATTTGATTATAAAATTCTGGTTCAACTATTTGCATGCCCGGCTGAAACAATTCAGCTCTTATAACCAATGCCATTGCCCCGCCAATTAGGAACATAGCAAAACTAAACCATAGATATAAAGTACCTATATCTTTATGGTTAGTTGTGTATAACCATCTGGTCAAGCCTTTTGCCGGACCATGATGATGATCGTCGTGATGATTTTCTATTACTGCGCTCATATTTACTTACTCTCTTTAATATTAAATCTTTGGTTTTTTATAATCTACGATATCTTTGGGAACTACTATTTCGCCATCTCCGTTTTCAGCATTTCCCCATGACTGACGGGTATATGTAATTACAGCTGCCAGCTCTACTTCGGATAAATAGCTAAACGAATTCATTGCAGCTCCTTGAACACCTTCCATCAATATCTCAATATTTTTATCTTTTTGGTTCATAACAATATCGCTACCAGCTAATGCAGGAAATATTCCTGGAATACCTTGTCCGTTTGTTTGGTGGCATGCAACACAATTAACTGCATATACACTTTCACCTCTTTCAACTAATTCTTGCGCTGTCCAATCTTTCGTAGTGAGCTCTGCCATTTTAATAGCTGCTTGTTTTTTTTCGTCTACCCATTGGTTGTACTCTTCTTGTTCAACCACCTTTACAACAATAGGCATAAATCCATGATTCTTGCCACATAGCTCAGTACACTTGCCTCGATATACACCTGGCTTGTCAACTTTAGTCCAAGCAGTATTCACGAAGCCTGGTATTGCATCTTGTTTAATTGCAAAAGCTGGCATCCACCACGAATGAATTACATCATTTGCTGTAATCAAGAATCTTACTTTTTTGCCAGCAGGTATTACGACCATCTCGTCTACCTCTTGAAGGTAGTGCTCTCCTTTAGGAACAAGATTGTTAATCTCATCCATATCAGTCGAGAGATTTGAAAAGAAACTTATATCATCTTCAAGATAGTTGTACTGCCATTTCCACTGATAACCAGTAACCTGTATGTTTACATCTCCAGCTTCATCATCGTAAATTTTTACTAAGGTCTTTGAAGCAGGAACAGCCATAGCAATAAGAATCAAAAAAGGAACTATGGTCCATGCTATTTCAAGCTTATGATTTTCATGAAAAGAAGCTGCTACTGGATTTTTTTTCTTTGTATGTGCATACATGGAATAGAACATAACGCTAAATACAACTACGCCAATTACTACGCATATCCAAAAGATAAGCATATGCAGTTCAAATACCTCGTTACTAATGTCAGTTACGCCTCTTGTCATATTCAAGGCGAACCAGTCTGCATGCATTGGAGATGCGAAAACAAACAATGCTGAAAAAATCTTTAAATGAAGATTATGAAAATATTTCAAAGACATCTTTTTTATCCTATGTGTGTGCTTTACAAAATAAAATTTGGTTATATGCGATTATAAGGTATATCTATAATTAAAACAAAATTATGTACGTACTTTTTCGGTGCATATGATATCTTTTTGTGGGTTTTTTTACTAGCTTTTAGAAGCTTTATAATCTTGCATATTTATGACGTTTATAAGCTCATTTTTCTCAGCTGCTGCCTTAGGTCTTTCTTCTGAAAAGTCACACTTTACACAATAAATTAGATCATTGTCTGCATTGATAGCAATGGTGTCTTGAGCACCACATTTGGGACATTTAGCCCCAGCTATGAATTGGACCATTTTTTTCATTTTGAAAGGCCCTCAATATCTTTTATTACTGAATTTGTTTCAGGAATGGTGCCAAACCAGTGATTGAATGATAGGGCTGCTTGATTAACTAGCATTCCAATACCATCATAAACCTGATTAGAGTATTCTTCGGCCCACTCACAAAAAGGGGTTTTTGCTAGTGAATAGTTTAAGTCGTAAAAAACAGTTGACTGAGATACTGGTATGTCAGATGGAGCAGAAAATTCACCAGTCAGTCCCGCTGAACTTCCATTAATAACAAGATCATACTTTGAGTCTTTAATACAAGTTGTAATAACCTCTGGATTTTTATAATTTGCACAAAGAATTTCTGCTTTTTCTTTCGTTCTATTAATAATGGTTAGATGTTCAGGTCTGGAGTTGTATAGTTTATATAAAATACTTTCAACAGCAGAGCCAGCACCAAGAATCAATATTTTTTTTCCTTCAGGGTTGATAGATTTTTTATGCAAGTCATCAATAAAACCTGAGCCATCAGTTGATTCTAGGAAAAATTGCTTATCTTTTTTTATTATTGTGTTTACTGCATTTATAAATTTTGCTTCATTACTGATGCTGCCTTTAATGTTTGTTGCAGCAAGATTTTTTAATGGCAGGGTAACGTTCAATCCCTTTGCATATTTATCTGAAAAAAACTCGGAGATAAAATCATTAAAATCCCCTTGCTCTACTCTATATGCTTTGTAATCTAAATTAAGTCCTTCCTTCCTAGCAAATCTTGAATGAATAAAAGGAGACAACGAATGTTCAATGGGGTTTCCAATAACACCTAATTTAAATATCTTAGACATTCCAATCCGTATCTATAAATTTTAGTAATCTTTTCTCCATAGCTTCGTGCTCTTTTGTCTTTTTATAAGACCATTTAACATCGCTTGGCAATGATGCAAGTATGGACTCTATTCTTCCATTTGATTGAAGACCAAATGCAGTCCCCCTGTCATAAACAAGATTAAACTCAGCATATCTTCCTCTTCTCAACAACTGAAAATCTTTTTGTGACTTGGTATATTTTTTTTGTCTCCTAAGGTTCGCAAGTGTTGTGTATGAATTTTTATATTGGCTGGCAGTATCAGACAAAAGTAACAGAGTCTTTTCTAGGCCTAATTGTTTAAAATTGTCAAAAAAAATACCTCCTATGCCCCTTCTTTCATTCCTGTGAGGTATATAAAAGTATTCATTACAATTTTTTGAGAATTTTTTATAGAGAGTTTTGTTATATCCGTCCAAAAAAGTTTTTGCATCTTTGTGCCATTTTTTACAATCACTTTTATAGGGCAGAAAAGGTGTTAAATCATAACCACCACCTGACCACCAATCTTTAATATTATTTTTTTTGTCTAAAATACAAAACAATCTAATGTTCATGTGGCTGGTTGGCACATTGGGGTTTTTTGGGTGTGATATAACAGATACGCCCATAGCTTGATATCCGTAATTTGAAGATTTCGTTATCAGGTTTCCAAGAGCTGCTTTCGGAAGTTTTTTTCCCTTAATGGAGGAAAAATTTACTGCGCAATTATCAAAAAAATTACCACCTTGAATTATGAATGTTTTGCCGCCACCTCCCTCAGGCCTTTTCCATGAATCACATACAATCTTTGCGTTTTTAGATTTTTCTAAATCAGTAAATGATTTGATTATCTCTGACTGAGAATCAGTAAATATTTTTTCTAGATTTTTAATCATATTAATCTCTAATTACAGCTCTAGTTTGAAGGTCAATTATTCTTGAAGGTTTATTATTATCGCCTAGTTTATCATCAAAATAAGCTACGTCAGACTCGTTGAAAACATTCATAATTTCATCAATATTATTTAAGTTATCTTGCCCAGAAATATTTGCTGATGTTGAAACCATTATTCCATTAAATGCTTGTAATAGTGATTTTATAGGATAGTGATTACTCACTCTTAGTGCTATTTTGCCACTTACGTTTTGTAAATGCTCTGGCAATTTTTCGTTATAATCTATTAGCAATGTCGTTGGTCCAGGCCACACTGTATCAATAAAATTAAGTTCCTCAGCTGATAGTTGATTTATATATTTTGAGACGGCATGGAGGGAATTTATTAATAAAATAAAACTTTTATTTTTTGGTCTTTTTTTAAGATCATATATTCTTAAAAAACTTTTTTTGTTAAGTGCGTCGCAACCTATTCCCCAGATGCCTTCTGTAGGATGAATTAAAATCTTACCTTCAGCCAAATGATTGGCCGAAGATAAAAGATTTAATGATTTTTTATGCAATTAAGAATTAAGTGCCTGATCTTTTTTTAGAACCTCGTCACGCATATTACTTTTATATTCTGAAAGTTTTGCTGCCAAGCCATCATCTGAAGTAGCTAAAATCTGAACTGCTAGAATTGCGCTATTTTTTGCGCCAGCTTTCCCCACAGCAACTGTAGCAACTGGAACACCAGGAGGCATCATAGCTGTTGATAGCAAAGAGTCCATTCCGCCCATTCCGCCTGACTCTATAGGAATACCTATAACAGGCCTTGTTGAGTGTGCTGCAACAGCCCCAGCAAGGTGGGCTGCCATACCTGCAGCAGCTATAAATACCTTACATCCGTTGTTTTCAGAGGTTTTAATCAATTCCATGACCTCATGAGGTGTTCTGTGCGCAGACATCACGTTTTTTGTGTATTTAACGCCAAAAGAGTCCAAAATAGCAAAACTAGCTTCTACAATGGGCAAATCAGAGTCTGAACCCATTATTATCGCTACATCTGTGGTTGAATTAGTCATAATTTTTAAAATAAATAGTTGTTAATAATACAAAGAGATTATAATGGCGGAATATATAAAAAAATAGTGATTTGATGGCAGAAAAACTAAAAATTTTAAAATTTCCAGATCCAAGGCTGAGAACTGTTGCTAAAAAAGTTGAAAAATTCGACAAAAGTCTAGAAAAACTTACTAAGGATATGCTTCATACAATGTATGAAGATAATGGAATTGGTCTTGCAGCAACACAAGTAAACAGGCATATCCGTGTAATAGTTATGGATTTAAGTGAAGAAAGGAATGAACCAAGAGTTTTTATTAATCCTGAATACAAGATATTAAATAAAGAATCACTTGCATCTTTTGAAGAAGGGTGTCTTTCAGTTCCGGGATTTAGTGAAGAAATCATAAGACCAGATAAAATAGAGCTTAAATGGCAGGATCTATCGGGTGAATTACACCAAGATACTCCAGATGGGCTTCTAACTATATGCATACAACATGAAATGGACCATTTAGAAGGTAAATTAATGGTTGATTATATAAGTCCTATTAAACGCGATAGAATTAGGAAAAAGCTTTCAAAGTAAGAAATAAAGTGATTTTAAGCGAAATTTAGAGATTTTAAGAGATTTTATGAATATTTTATTTGCTGGAACACCCGAACCCTCAGCCAAACTGCTGCAATCATTGTGTAACAATGAGCGCATCAATATTATCGGCGTTATAACAAAACCAGATGTAGCTCAAAAAAGAGGTAATAAAATAAAACAATCACATGTATCTCTTGCTGCTTTTGAGGCCAACCTTCCGATCTTCAAGCCTGATGATTTGAATTCAGCAGAATTTAAAGAAACTCTATTAAAATTAGACTTTGATTTTTTGGTTGTAGCAGCATATGGAAAAATACTTCCAAACTGGATGTTGGCAAGCCCAAAGGTGATGCCAATTAATGTTCACTACTCACTTCTTCCAAAATACAGAGGTGCATCTCCAATTCAGTCTTGTCTTTTGAATGGTGATGAAAAAACTGGTATTACTTTTATCAAAATGAACAATAAATTAGATGAGGGTGATTGTATAGATAAATATGAAATGCAAGTGCGTAATGATCATAACAAAGTAACACTTGAAGAAGATTTATGTAATTTGGCTATAGAAAATATATTCACTGTATTATCGAACATTAACCAAAATAATTTTGGCTTGTTAAAGCAAAATAATGAAGCGTCTACTTATTGTAAAAAAATTATTAAACAAGATTCATTGATAAATTTTGAAATGTCGTCTGATGAAATTTATAACAAATTTAGAGCATATTATGAGTGGCCAGGTATAGCATTTGAACATAAGAATACAATCGTGAAAATTAAAGGGATGTACGTTTTAGATAAAAATAATACATGTTTAGAAAATGAAATTTTTAAATTTGATAAATCAGGATTAACAACAAAAACAGCAGATAAAACAATAGTAATTACTCACTTACAATTTCCAAATAAAAATATTATAAGCTCAACAGATGCTTTTAATTCGTATAAAGAGTTCTTTATCAAATAATTTAATTTACCAGGAAGTCTTTTAATTACATTAAAAGAGGTTTAATTTATCAAATATGAAAATTGTAATATTGGGTGCTGGAAGAATTGGTAGCAGTCTTGCAAGAAATTTATCTAATTCTAACTATGAAGTTTGTATAGTCGATGAAAACAAAAACAAACTATCTGAGCTTGAAGATAAGTTAGATATTATGACTGTTGAGGGGTCTGCTTCTCATCTTAATACATTAAAAAAATCTGGCCTTGATGAAGACACAATTGTTCTTGCTGTAACATCTAACGACGAAGTGAATATCGTTGCTTGTCAAATTGCAAAAAAAGCCTTTGATGTTAAAAAGACTATATGTCGTTTCAGAGATAACTCTTACTTTGGAAAACTAGATATATTTGGTGAAGGGGTTATTGATATACCTATCAGCCCTGAAGATGAAATAACAACTCATTTAAAAGAGTTAATAGATCATCCCGGAGCAAATCAAATAGAAAGTTTTGCTAATGGAAAAGTTAAGCTAGTTTCAGTTAAGGCAAAGAAAAAAGGGAAGCTTGTTGGAAGAGAGCTTAAAGGCATTAAAGAAGATATGCCAGATATTGATGCTTTTGTGGCCTCCATATACAGAAAAGGAAATCCTTTTATACCCTCAGGAGATACTATTATTAAAGAGAATGACGAGGTCTACTTTATATCGTCTGAATCTAATATAGGGCCAATTGTTGATGAATTTAGGGACCATGAGGAGCAATATTCCAGAATTATGATTGTGGGCGGTGGAAAAGTAGGCTTTTCTTTAGCAAAAGATATTGAAAAGGACTATAACGTAAAGCTAATTGACTCTAATAATGAGCGATGCAAGGTATTATCAAAAGAATTAGAGAAAACAATAGTTCTAAATGGCTCAGCAACAGATGAATCTCTTTTAAAAAGTGAAAATATTGCAAATATTGATATATTTTGTGCTTTAACTGATGATGACGAGACAAATGTCATGTCTTCGCTGCTTGCTAAAAAAATGGGTGCAAAGAAAACCATGATTATACTGAATAACCCATCTTATTTAGGTCTTGTGCCTGGCTTCATTGATGTTTACATAGCGCCTTACAGGCTTACCGTATCATCTGTTCTTCAAGATCTTAGAGAAAGTGATGTAGCTCAAGACGTTATTTTAAAAGTAAATACAGGCGCAGAGGCTATTGAGGGCATTGTTCATGCGAATGAATTTACCTCACCTTTGTTTGGAAAACCTATTAAAGACATCCCTTTGCCCGAGGGAACAGCAATTGCAGCAATTATAAGACATGGTGAGCTTATAATGCCAAGCTCAAGTGTTGAATTAACACTTAACGATCACTTGGTAATTTTTTTATCTGATAAAAACAAAATTAATGAAGTAGAGGTGCTTTTTAAATAAGCCAATGAACCTGAAGCCTTTATTAAAGCTATTCAGCATCTTGGTGATGTTTTTTAGCACTTCATTTATATTTCCAATAATTACATCTCTAATTTATGAAGACGGAGCCATGTCAGTCTTTGTTATTACATTTTTGATTGTTTTTATAGTTGGCTTCATTGGGTGGTTAATATCAAGGAATACTGTTGAAGATATGAGCCATAAAGATGGTTTCTTGGTAATAACTCTTTTCTGGGTTGTGTTGTCATCTGCTGGCTCTATTCCATTTATGTTAAGCGGCATGACTTTTATTGATTCTTTTTTTGAATCAATGTCTGGTATAACAACTACTGGCGCAACTGTAATATCAAATTTGAGTACCCTTCCCGAGTCATTGTTGCTTTACAGGCAGCTACTTCAGTGGATGGGCGGCATGGGTTTAATAGTTCTAGCTATTGCAGTTATGCCTTTGTTGGGTATTGGAGGTGGTCAGCTTTATAAAACAGAAATACCTGGAGCCATGAATGACCAAAAACTAACACCAAGAATAAAGGAAACAGCTCAAGCTTTGTGGCTTATATATCTTTTACTTACTGTCAGTTGTGCTCTTTTTTATTTCTTTGCAGGAATGAATGCATTTGATGCAATATCACATAGTTTAAGCACTGTCTCAATTGGTGGTTTTTCTACATATGACCAGAGCATTGGTTACTTTAATAATGGAATGATTGAGGCTGTTTGTATATTTTTTATGCTTTTGTCTGCACTTAGTTTCACATTGCATTATTTTGCTTTTTATATGAAAAAACCTCTTAAATATTTATATGATCCAGAACTTAGATTCTTTATCTCAATAATGGCAATCATATTCTTGCTATCTGTTTTAATGAATTATATTTCAACCCAGGAACAAGCCAGTATCAGAGAATTACTTTTTCACTCAGTATCAATTGTAACTACAACAGGTTTTTCAATAGGTGACACAAACCAGTGGAGTCCATCAATAGGTTTTCTTTTCTTGATTGGAGCTTTTATTGGAGCATGTTCTGGTTCCGTTGGGGGAGGTATTAAATCCTGGAGAGTGCTCATAATGATTAATTATGCATATATTAATCTCAAGAAAATGATTCATCCAAATGCTGTTATAACTTTGAAAATTGGTACTAAGAGTGTCGAAAATGATGTTGCTGCATCTGTATGGGGTTTCTTTTCAATATACGTAATATCTTTCATTATTTTGTTATTAGGGCTGGTTGCTACAGGCCTTGATTTTCAATCGGCATTTTCAGCTATTGGTGCGTGCTTAAATAATCTTGGTCCCGGTCTTGGTGAGGTTGCTCAAACATATAATTCTGTTTCGACGGTTGGTAAGGGGATATTATCTTTTGCAATGATACTAGGAAGACTTGAAATTTTTACTCTTCTTGTTTTATTCACACCAATCTTCTGGCAAAAATAATTTAGATGTCTGAATATGGGTTTTCTCCGGATGGAGGTCTTCTATAGCGTTTGTATTCCCAGGAATAATCTATTGGGTTTATATTAATTAATTCTTCAATACTTTTATTAAGTGATAGTTTGTACTCACTATCTTTATATATGCCTTTTTTTGTGGGTTTGATTGTAATGCCAAGCCTATTATTGCCAAATGAGTTAAGACAAATAAATACGCCAGGTTTCTTTGTTTTATATAACATTGATGAGGCTAGCGTTGTTGTATAGGCATCGTTATTAAAAAGTTTTACATATTCACCCATGCCTCTTTGTGGAACTTGATCAGCAGCTATGCATATAGTTTTTCCAGCTTTAAATGCTTGAAATATTTTTCTTACTCCGTTCATGTTGGTTTCATATACCTTGTTGCTTTTCCCTTCTCTTTGTTTTTTTACAAAACGATCAAGCGCTTTAATTTTAACTTTTTTATAAAGTGTGGTTGTTTCACTTTTTGTATTAACCCATTTGAGTAACATATCTACACTTCTATTATGGATCGCAATTACGGCAACACCATTCCCATCGTTAATATATTTATTAAGAAGAAAATTATTCTCTACTCTAAATATCTTTTTTCCTGAATTATGAATTGGCCTACTCCATGACTGAATGGTTTCATAGCCACTTACCAATGTTTCTATAAAACTTTCCAATGCAAGTTTTTCAAGCTGGTTTTGGTTTAGGTTTATATAGCTCATCTTTAAATTTCGCAATGTTACTTTGTAAGCATTTGATAGCTTATATAAACCAGTTTTAGACATAGTCGATAAAACAGCTCTAACTATAGATATTGGGATTAGAGATACTATGTAAAATATAGGCTTCATTGTGATTACTTATCCAGCGTTTGATATATAATCTTAATTGATTTTTATAGTTATAGATTTAATTTTTTATAAATAGTTTATTTATATTAAATTAGACATATGTTCCATTTTATGGATTAGGAGAATGCTTTGACTGCAAAAACAATGGATGATTTAGTATCTTTGTGTAAAAGAAGAGGTTTTATCTTTCAATCTGGGGAAATATATGGAGGATTGCAGGGTATGTATGACTATGGCCCTTTAGGTGTAGAACTAAAAAATAACCTAAAAAGTGCTTGGTGGTCGTCTATGGTCTATGAAAACGATAATATTGAAGGTTTAGATGCTTCTATTTTGTCTAATCCGACTGTTCTTAAATATTCTGGCCATGAGGATACTTTTTCTGATCCCATGGTTGATTGTAAATCTTGTAACAGCAGGTTTAGAGCCGATCAACTAGACAAAAATATATGCCCAAACTGTGGTTCTGAGGATTTAACAGAGCCAAGGCCTTTTAATTTAATGTTTAAGACAAATGTTGGTCCGATATCAGACGGTTCTTCTTTTGCATACCTTAGGCCTGAAACTGCTCAACAAATATTTACAAATTTTAAAAATGTTGTTGATTCTTCTTCAAAAACCTTACCATTTGGCATTGCACAGATAGGTAAGGCGTTTAGGAATGAAATAACTCCTAGAAATTTTATTTTTAGGGTTAGAGAATTTGAACAAATGGAGTTAGAGTTTTTTGTAAGGCCTGGAACTGATGAAGATTGGCATAAAGAGTGGGTTAAAAAGAGGCTACATTGGTGGGAGCAACAAGGCGTGCCAAAAGATAATATAGAGCTCTATGACGTACCTGATGATGAGTTAGCGCATTACTCAAAGGGAACAATTGATATTATGTATAAGTTTCCTCATGGGCTTGAAGAGTTAGAGGGTATAGCGAATAGAACAGATTTTGACTTAGGTTCACATACAAAAAATCAGGATGAACTTAATATATCTGCCAAAGTTATGCCAAATAATAATTCAAATACAAGATTGGCAATTCAAGACATAGATTCAAAGAAATGGGTGGTTCCTTATGTTATAGAGCCTTCTGCTGGTGTAGATAGGGGTGTTTTAGCGATCATGAATGAGGCATATAACGTTGAAGATTTGGGCGAGGGCAAAGAAAGAATTGTTTTAAAGCTTAAACCACATCTTTCACCCATAAAAGCCGCTGTAATTCCGCTGAAAAAAAATAATGCTGAATTGGTTAATAAAGCCTCTGATTTAAAAAAGAGATTGCAAAGCTTAAACATAGGGAGAGTTGTTTTAGAAAATACAGGTAATATAGGTAAAGGCTATCGAAGACATGATGAAATTGGTACACCGCTGTGTATTACTATTGATTTTGAGAGCTTGGAAGACAATACGGCTACAGTTAGAGATAGAGATACCATGAAGCAAGAAAGAGTTTCTATTGATGCTTTGCCAGACTATTTAATAAAATGCATAAATGAATAAATAATGGCATTGCTAGGTAGTGTTGTATTTAATGCTGTCTTTTATTTAAGTCTTATTCCAGTATCAATTTCGATAATTATTCTATATTTCTTTTTATCAACTAAAAAACTACAGTCTTTTGGAGCATTATGGATTAGGTTTGTTCTATGGTTTTTAAAATTAATGTGTGGTGTCACTTGGGTTGTTGAAGGCAAAGAAAATATACCCGATAGTGCTTGCATTATAGTAGCTAATCACCAAGGACAGTGGGAGTCATTCTATTTACAAACACTTTTATTGCCATCAACAAGCATTATAAAAAAAGAGCTTCTGTATATTCCTTTTTTTGGCTGGGCATTAAGATGCATGAAACCAATAACATTAAATCGAGCTAATAAGTTTAGTAGTTTAAAAAAAGTTATTGATAAAGGGGTATTAAAGCTTAAAAATGGTTTTTCAGTGATTCTCTTTCCTGAAGGTACAAGGATATCGCCAGAGAAAGGAATACAACCGTTTGCTAATAGTTGTGGGGTTTTGGCTAGCAAGAGTGGTAAGCCCATTCTTCCGATATGCCATAATTCTGGCAAGTATTGGCAAAATAAAAAATTTATAAAAAAACCTGGAAAAGTAACAGTTAAGATAGGGGCGCCTATAACTGGCGAAAGTGCTAAAGAATTGACTGAAAATGCTTATTTATGGATAAAAAATTCTTATAAAGAGATCTCTTAGATATCAAGATCGGTTACAGAAAGAGCGTTTGCATCTATAAACTCTCTTCGAGGCTCTACTTCATCACCCATAAGAACTTCAAAAGATTCGTTAGCATCGACAACATCTTTTATATCAACCCTCATCATTCTTCTGTGCTCTGGATCCATTGTTGTAGTCCAAAGTTGTTCAGGGTTCATTTCTCCTAAACCTTTATATCTTTGAACTTCAAGGCCTCTTGTACCAGACTTAGATAAATCCTTTATTGCTTTTTCTTTTTCGTCTTCATCTGATGCATAAACAAACTCTTTTCCCTTTGTAATCTTATAAAGAGGTGGTAATGCTATATATACATGACCCCTATCAACAATCTCAAACATTTGTCTATAGAAGAAAGTTAATAAAAGGGTTCTTATATGTGACCCGTCTACATCTGCATCAGTCATAATTATAATTCTGTGGTATCTGAGCTTTTCAATATCAAAATCCTCTTTACCAATTCCACAGCCAAGGGCTTTTATCAAAGTACCAACTTCTTGTGAACCTAAAACTTTGTCGATTCTTGCTTTCTCTACATTGATGATTTTTCCTTTTAGAGGAAGTATCGCTTGATTTTTTCTATTTCTTCCTTGTTTAGCAGATCCGCCCGCTGAATCACCCTCAACAATATAAATTTCAGAAAGAGTAGGATCTTTTTCTTGACAGTCTGCTAATTTTCCTGGCAAACCAGCTATTTCAAGAACACCTTTTCTTCTAGTCATTTCACGCGCCTTACGAGCAGCTTCTCTAGCAAGAGCAGCTTCTGCAACTTTGCTGTAAATTGCCATGGCATCTTTAGGGTTTTCAAGAAGATACTCATTGAAGTATTTGCTAAAGACAGTGCTCACGACACTTTCAACCTCAGAAGAAACAAGCTTTTCTTTTGTTTGTGATGAAAATTTAGGATCAGGCACTTTGACAGAAATAATTGCAGTAATACCCTCTCTAACATCTTCTCCAAGTAGGTCTGTTGGAGTTTTTTTAGCATTTTCTTTTTTTATAAAGGCTTTTAATACTCTAGTCAAACTTCCTCTAAACCCAGCCAAATGAGTCCCACCATCTTTTTGAGGAATGTTGTTGGTATAGCAAAGCACATTTTCAGAATAAGAGTCTGTCCATTGAAGCGCAATTTCAACACCAACCTCATTTTCTACAGCAGAACATTCAAATATATCTGATACTTGCTGTTTTCTCCCTTTTAGGTGAGTAACATAACTAGAAAGGCCGCCTGTGTTTTTAAATTTTTTAGACTTTCCTGTTCTTTCGTCTGTAACGTTAATAGATACACCAGCATTCAAAAAAGATAACTCTTGTATTCTTTTGTGAATTCTATCTATATCAAAATCAATAGAAGTAAAAATAGATGCTGATGGATAGAACGTTATTTCTGTCCCGTTTTCTTTAGATGCTTTAACTTTTTTAAGTTTAGCCTTAGGTTTTCCACCGCTGTATTCTTGAAAATATTCGCCACCATCTCTACAAACTTTTAATAAAAGTTTGTCTGATAAAGCATTTACAACAGAAACACCTACGCCGTGTAGACCTCCAGAAACTTTGTAGCTGTTGTCATCAAACTTACCTCCAGAATGAAGTGTTGTTAAAATTAATTCAGCTGCAGATATTCCTTCTTTCTTATGAACATCAACAGGAATACCTCTTCCATTATCTTTTACAGTTACTGATCCATCCTTGTTGACTATTACGTTTATATCAGAACAGTGTCCAGCCATTGCTTCGTCTATACAATTATCAAGAACTTCAAAAACCATATGGTGAAGTCCAGACCCATCATCTGTATCACCTATATACATGCCTGGTCTTTTCTTTACCGCTTCTAGGCCTTTTAGTACTTGAATGTTAGAGGAATCGTAGCTTTGTTCTTCTGCTTTTTTTGGCATATACCCTATCTTAATTGTTCCACGTGGAACTTTTTGAAGTCCTTATAATTAGGGTTTATTTTACTACTAAAATGGTCATCTATACAGGAAAAGATAACCTGATTATCTAAAAAATTTAAGAGATTTAAAAACACTTCAAATGTCTCATTGTCAAGCTCAGATTTTATGTCGTCAATGATTAATGTTGCTTCAATATTATATTTTTTTCTTAACACTTCGTTTTGAGAGCAACACCATAAAATTGAGAGAATTTTTTGTTCTCCGCGTGACAAAATTTGCTTAGCATCCATACCTTTAATTAATATTTTTATATCTGCTTTGTGGGGTCCTTGGGTTGTGGTTTTGCTGAATAAATCTTTTTTTTGGTTTTGGACTAAAAGCTCATATAGTTGATTATCTTTATCCCACCCAGAAGAAAATTCAATATTGACTTTGTTTAGTTTATCTACCATTGGGCTCGGTTTTAGCCTGCTAAAGATACTATTTAGTTCTGATAATGAGTCTTCAAAGAAGGTTATTCTATTTATATCCAAAGCGACCCCCTCTTCAGAAACTTTTTGATTCCAAACATCAATATTATCAATAAGCCCTTTTTTAAGAGAGCTATTTCTTTGTTTTAGTGACCTGTAAAAGCCAAACCATGTTTCAGAAAAGTTTGGGTTTGATACAAAAAGTGATCTATCTAAAATCTTTCTTCTGAAGTCAGGTGATGCATTTGCAAATGAGAATGTGTTGTTGTGAATCGCTGTTGCTGGGAATTCTTTTAATAATGCTGAAGTTGTGGATTTTGTGTTATTAATTTTTATTGAAATAGGGCTTGTGCGGCCTTTAACTAAATTAAGTGTGTAGCCTTTATTAGAATCATATGCATTGATACTAAAGAAATCTTGATCAAAAGATATTAATGATTTTATGTTACTGCTTTTAAACGATTTTCCGCTTGAGCACATATATATGGCCTCTAATATAGAAGTTTTACCAGAACCATTTGGCCCATAAAAGAAGTTAATTCCAGGAGATAAATTTATTATTGATGTTTCAAAGCACCTAAAATTGTTCAGTTTTAATTCGCTAATCATTTGAGTTTATTAAAACTAGAAATTTAATTTTAAGCAATTAAATTAATAATGGCATCACAACATATTTAAAGTCATCTGAACCTGGGTTTGTGATGAGGCAGCTCTTATCAGAACCAAAAAAGTGTACCTCAACACTTTCACCATCAATTGAAGATAAAATTTCTTGGATATAATTAACATTAAATGCTATATCAATACTTTCACCAGCGTAAGAACAATTAATACTTTCTTCTGCCTGTTCTTTTTCCGGGTTATTAGCAGAAATGTTAATTTGGTTTTCTGACGTTATCATCCTTACGCCTCTAAACTTTTCACTAGAAAGAACACTTACTCTGCTAAGACTTTCTGAGAGGTCTTTCTTGTTAATTGAGAGGGTTGAGCTTTCTCCGCTTGGAATCACTTGTTCATAATCTGGGAATTTACCTTCAATTAATTTGCTAGAAAAGGTGGTGCCAGCAACATTAACATTAATAGAATTAGGTGTTAGTTGTAATAAAATATTTTCGCTACTATCGCTCACAATCTTACCTATTTCATTGATAGATTTTCTTGGAACGATTCCAGTAATTTGTTCTGAAACCCCCTCGTTTAGTGGCGCTGTGGCTAGAGCTAATCTATGTGCATCCGTTGCCACGCTTGTGATTACGTTGTCCTCAACTGAAATATATAAACCATTTAAGTAATGTCTCCAATCCTGATTGCCCATAGCAAAAGATGTTTTGTATATTAATGCCTTTAAGTTTGGTCCTGTGATATTTACAGTGTTTCCGCCCTCTTCTTTTTCAAAAACAGGAAAATCTTCACTTGGCAATGTAGATAAATTATATTTACCAGAGCTTGTTTCAATCTTTAAATTGTCTCCATCGAGAAAAAAATGAATCTCATCTCCCTCTTTAAACAACCTACAAAGCTCACTGAGTTTTTTTGCTGGAGCTGTTGTCCTTCCTCCGCTTTTAAAATTAGATATTGTTGAAATAGTTGATATTTCAGATTCTAAATCTGTTGCTGTGAGTCTTAAGGTCGATTCATCAACCTCAAAAAGAACGTTTGCAAGGATTGGGAGTGTTTGACGTTTTTCTACAACACCAAGTGTTGCATTCAGAGATGAAACTATCTCTTCTTTGGTAATATAAAAGTCCATATTTAATTGGTTAGTGCTCTTGTTAAGTTTCTATAATCCTCTTCATGCGAAGGGCTTTCTTTTCTAAGTTCCGCAATTTTTTTACATGCATGCAAGACTGTGGTGTGGTCCCTTCCGTTAAAAGCTTCGCCTATTTCTGGAAGGCTGTGCCTTGTAAGCTCTTTTGTTAAAGCCATAGCAAGCTGTCTTGGTCTTGTTATAGAGCGACTTCTTCTTTTAGACAAAAGGTCTGAAAGCTTGATGTTGTAATACTCGGCCACTGTCTTTTGTATATTTTCAATACTCACCATTTTTGCAGAAATTACAAAAAGATCTTTAAGGGCATCTTTAACAAGAGCAAGGTCTATTTGCTGATTGGTAAACTTTGCATTGGCAACAACTCTTTTAAGGGCGCCTTCGAGCTCCCTTATGTTTGACCTTATTCTTTGTGCAATATATATTGCGCAGTCATTTGGTAGAGAAACACCCATTGAAGATGCTTTTTGTAGAAGTACCGCAGCTCTAGTTTCTAGCTCGGGTGGATCAATAATTACAGGCAACCCCCAACCAAGCCTTGATTTCAGTCTTTCCTCTAAACCATCAATTTCTTTTGGGTATTTGTCACAGGTGAGTATCATTTGATTGTTTCTATCTAATAAAGCGTTGAATGTATGAAAGAATTCTTCTTGTGACTGCTCTTTTCCTGCAAAAAACTGTATGTCATCGATTAAAAGGGCATCAGCGTTTCTATAAAAAGATTTAAATTCGTTCATAGCTCCAAGTTGAAGCGCTTTAACCATATCAGACACAAACTTTTCTGAGTGAACATAAACAATTCTTTTATTTGGTTCGTTTTTAAGGATCTCGTTTCCAACAGCGTGCATTAAGTGGGTCTTACCAAGGCCAACACCACCATAAATGAATAATGGGTTGTAATCACCCTTTGGGTTTAAGGCAACCTGTTTTGATGCTGCCAGAGCCACATGATTTGATTTACCCTCAACAAAGGTATCAAAAACATAAGATGGAACTAGTTTGGTGTCTTCAGATTTATTATTATTACTATATTTATCAACAAATGTTTCCTTTGTTAATGTTTTAAAAACCAGACTTATGTCTTTTTTTGATTGTGATTTAATCATTTCCATGATTTCATCTGAGAGGTTTGTTTCTACGTAGTTGAGAATAAAATCATTAGGTGCAACTATTTCTAAAGTATTTTTATTTAAATTGCCTTTAAGGGGTCTGATCCAGGTGTTAAAATCTTCTTGTGAGAGCTTGTTTTCAAGTTTCTCCGAGCATTTATTCCAAAATTCCAATCCTAGTTCCTCCTAATAGACAACTAGTCTACGAAAAAACTAACAAGATATCTACAGGATAAGTTAATGAATTTTCTGTGGATAACTTGTATATAAAAAACTTATTTTAGTTTTTTTAAAATTCTATGAAATCTTTTAATTTATGGGCTATAATGCGCCACTATTTTTACAGGTAGTAAATTATGAAAAGAACATTTCAACCAAGCACTTTAAAAAGAAGCAGAACTCATGGCTTTAGAGCAAGAATGGCTACCAAGGCAGGCAGAGCAATACTGTCTAACAGAAGAAAAAAAGGCCGCAAGGTTTTAACTGCCTAGAACTTGCGAGCCCCTTCGCTTTCAAAACACTTTCATAGTTCTAAAAATTTAAGAATTTTTTTTGTCGAGGATGGTAAAACAGATCTGCGAATAGTTGTGTCTAAAAAAAATTTTAAGCTTGCTGTTACGAGAAATAAAATTAAGAGAAGGGTAAAAGAAATTTTTAAAAACAATCATCTTTTTTTTAACAACGGCTCTTTTGTGTTTGTTGCCTATGAGCCTTTTGCTGAATTAAGTTTCAAAGAGGCTTCTGTTGAGATAGTTAACGCTGTAAAATCATCAATTCATAATAAGGTTAAAAAATGAATTTAAGAAAAGTTTATCTAGGGGTTATTGTTGTTCTCTCAATGGCTTTGTTTTATGAGTGGAACTCTGAAAACCAAAAACTCTCTGAGATAGAACAGCTTAGGGTAGCAGACATGGAGGCTGCCACCTCCCAGGTTACAGATGGTGGGAGTTTTGTTTATCTTGAAAATGATGAATTAAGAATAAAAATATCAACATCCACTGGTTCTGTTGTTGAATCTAGGCTTAAAAAGTATGGGGTAGAAAATATTGAAGGTTCACCTGGGGTAAGGGTTTTTGGCTCATCAAACACAAGCCCGTTTAGGTATTATTTAAAAACCGGTTTTACTGGTAAGGCCCCTAATTATGTACTTCATAGTTATAACAACAACTCTGTGGTTTTAAAAACAGAAGATGGGGATTTAACAAAAGAGTTCACTTTTTTGCCTGAGACATATGAGCTTTTAATTACTGACACCACATCACTTGGTTCTTCTGGAAAGGCTTTTGCTGCTCTTTATAGAACAGAGGGCAGGTCTTTAGATTTAAAAACATCATGGCTCCAAGGCGGGATGATGAATAATAGCTCTTATCAAGGAGTCGCGTTTAGCACCGACCAAGACCCGTATGAAACAACCAGGTTGAGAGGTATTGATGAATCTATCTCTTATCTTTCTCGTTCTGGTTGGGTTTCTTTTATACAAAAATATTTTTTTGCTGCTCTTATTGGCTCGGAAGATAATATTTATAACTTCTTTGCTCATCCCGCTGATTCTGGTGTTTATAGAATGGGGTATACCGTTGAAAAAGGGGAGGCCTCAAACCTTGTATATAAGCACTCTCACCGTGTTTTTATTGGACCAAAAGTTAGAAAAGATTTGGCTGAGAGGGCAGAAAATTTAGAGCTCTCTATAGATATGGGTTGGTTTTGGTTTATATCGCAGCCCATGGTTTGGTTTTTAGATCTAATTAATGGGTTTGTTGACAACTGGGCTCTCTCAATAATTATTTTCACTTTTATTTTAAAGCTTGTGTTGTTTCCTGTAACAGCAAAAGGGTTTGTATCTATGGGCAATATGAGAAAGGTTGGCCCAAAAATGAAGGAGCTTCAAGACAGGTATGGTGATGACAGGCAAAAGCTTTCACAAGAAATGATGAAATTATACAAAACAGAAAAAGTTAATCCTTTGGGTGGTTGTTTACCAATCTTGGCTCAAATGCCTTTTTTTATTGGTTTCTTTTTTGCGTTAAGAGAGATGGTTGAGCTGAGGCATGCGTCTATTTTTTGGATGTCTGATTTGTCTGTTCCAGACCCTCTTTTTATTCTTCCTGTTTTGTTTGGTTTAATTATGTTTTCCACACAAAAGCTTAGTCCTGCACCCCCTTCTCAGGACCCAATGCAGCAACAAGTAATTAAATATATGCCTGTTGTTTTCTCCATATTCTTTTTTGTTTTTCCTGCCGCTCTATGTCTTTACTCTGTAATAAATTCAGGTGTTTCTCTTGGTCAACAAAGATATTTATATAAAAAACATGGTGTTTTGGGTGACACTCAGGTCGGTTCCGGGGGTTAGTTTTAGTGTCTGTGGTTTTTGCGCTAGCCACGCCCCCTGCAAAATCGGCAATATGTATCTTTAGGGTATCTGGTCCTGGTTGCCTTTCAAAAATTCCTGAGCTTACTGGTTCTCCATTAGAGAAAAATAAAAAGTTTTATTTAAGGTCTATTAAAAACAAGTCTGGTGATATTGTTGACCGTGTTGGCATTATTTCTTTTAAGGGTCCAGATAGTTATACAGGGGAAGATTCTTTTGAGGTGTATGCCCATGGCGGGTTGGGTGTTATGTCTATGCTGGTTGATATTTTTAAGTCTTTGGGTTTTGATGAGGCTCCCCCTGGCGAGTTTACCAAAAGAGCCTTTTTAAATAACAAGATTAGTCTTGCAGAGGCAGAGGCTGTTGTTGATTTAATTGATAGTCATGATCAAGATGGGGTGGTTCTATCTTCAAACACCCTTTCGGGCGATTTTACAGAAAAGGTTTTGAGTTTCTCAGATGTTATAAACAACCTTCGTGTTAGGGTTGAGGGTGAAATTGATTTTTCTGATGAGGGGGAAAGCTTTTTTGATTCATCTCTACCAAACGAGCTATCCCTTCTTGTTGAAAATTTTAAGCTTTTTGTTGGGGGTTGTTTGAATAAAAAAAATCACTCTGCAAAAAATAAGGTTATGTTTGTAGGTCCTGTAAACTCTGGTAAATCTTCTGTGTTTAATAGATTACTTGGTTTTGAGAGGGCTCTTGTTTCTGAGAAACCTGGCACAACAAGAGACCTTGTTGAGTCTGAAATTTTTTATAATGAGGCTTCTTTTTCTATATCTGATACAGCTGGCTTAAGAGAGACGGATGATGTTGTTGAGTCAAAAGGAATGCGGTTTGCATTAGAGCAATTAAATAATGTTGATCTGGTGGTTGGTATTTTTGACTCTGATGAAGGGTCTATATTAGATAGATTTGCTGAGCTTTCTAAAGAAAAAAAATATTTAAAAGTTTATAACAAAACAGATTTGGGTCATGTTGTGAGGGAGGGTGTTTTTGACTGCATGGTATCAGCTAAAACCGGTGAGGGTTTTGACGGCCTTAAGAAACTTATCTCTAAAGCGTTTAAGTCAGATATTTCTGGAGACTATATGTATTTAGTAAGAGATAGGCATATTGGGCTTTTTCAATCTTCTATTAATCATCTTGAAAATGCGCTTTTAAAACTTAGTGAGGATGGTGGGCTTGAGCTTATAGCAGAAGATTTAAAGTTGGCTAGGGGTGATTTAAACGAAATAATAGGTGTTAAAATGTCAGACTCTTTGCTTGGTGATATTTTTAGCTCTTTTTGTATTGGTAAATAAGTTGTTATTAAATTGTTAATGTTTTTTAACTCTTTTTTTTATTCACAGGTTGTTGAGAGATGTGTCTCTAGTTTTTTAACAGGGTTAAACATAGTTTGTTAAATCATATTTTTGTTTTAATAAGGGCGTAAAAGGCACTTATTAACAAATCCTTTAGGCACTAATAGAATTAACAGTAAGTATATAATATAGATATTATTGGTTTTATTATTATATGGATAAGTTTGATGTAGTAGTTGTTGGAGGCGGTCATGCTGGAGTAGAGGCTGCATACGCTGTATACAGAAGCGGCCTTTCTTGTGCACTTGTAACTTTTGAAAAAAGTAAAATTGGTCAGATGTCATGCAACCCAGCTATAGGAGGCCTTGGTAAATCGCATATAGTTAGAGAGATTGATGCAATGGGCGGTATTATGCCGATTGCAACAGACATGTCCGGCATTCAATACAGAACTTTGAATACAAGAAAAGGAGATGCTGTCCAAGCCCTAAGGGTCCAGTGTGATAGAGATCTTTATAAAAAAGCCATTCAAAAGATATTAAATTCAACTAGCATTAATATTTTTGAAGAAGAGGTTGAGGACCTAATCGTTGAACAAGAATCAGTCAAAGGGGTTATAACAAAAAATAAAAAAATTTATGGAAAGAAGACGATTCTTACTACTGGCACATTTTTGAACGGTTTAATGTACACAGGATCGGAAGTTTCTTCTGGTGGAAGAGTTGGGGATGATTCTGCTATACCTCTATCCAAGAAACTTTACGAGTTAAAGCTTCCAATGGGACGGCTTAAAACAGGAACCCCGGCAAGAGTGAAAATGTCTACGTTAGACCTGTCTGTTATGGATGAACAACCGGGCGAGACACCTACTCCATTTATGTCATTAACAGGCGAGGTTAAAAAACACCAAGAACAATTATCATGTTTTATAACAAGAACCAACAAAACAACACACCAAATAATATCTGACAACACCCACCTGTCTGCAATGTATTCTGGAAACATCTCAGGAATTGGCCCTAGGTATTGCCCATCCATAGAAGATAAAGTATTTAAATTTAGTCACAAAGACAGCCACCAAATTTTTATTGAGCCTGAGGGTATTGGGGTTGACCTCGTATACCCAAACGGAATATCAACAAGCCTTCCCAAAAAGGCTCAAGAAGATTTTATCCACACAATAAAAGGAATGGAGCAGTGTGAAATTACAGAATTTGGATACGCTGTTGAATATGATTTTGTTGACCCCAGGACAAACAAAAAAACCCTTGAAACCAAATACTTTAATGATTTTTATTTAGCTGGACAAATTAACGGAACAACCGGGTATGAGGAAGCAGCCGCCCAAGGCCTTGTTGCTGGCCTAAACGCCGCTCAGGCTATTCAAAAAAAACCTGACTTTATTCTTCAAAGAGAAGAAGCGTATATAGGGGTCTTAATAGATGACCTAACCACACATGGAATAACAGAACCCTATAGAATGTTTACAAGCAGGGCAGAACACAGGCTTTTACTCTCACAAAATAACGCTGAACAAAGGCTGTTAAGCAAAGCTTTTGACCTTGGTATTATTTCAGAAGAAAGAAACACATCCTTTGTAAACAAAGAGAAACAATACGCAGAGTTCGTTAAAACCAGATTAGACAAAACAAAAATATCATCCTTCACAAACAAAGAACAACAAACTGTTTCGCTTGATGAAAAAAGAAGCATATCTTTAATATTGGCAAGACCAGATGTTGACGAAAACAACCTTATTAAACTTAACAAAGAAGAAGAAGCTTTTTTTAAAAGAGCCTCAACAGAAATAAAATATAAAGGCTATATAGAAAAACAAACCAGAGAAATAAATAAAAACAAAAAACAAAACAACAAAAAAATACCCCCATCAATAAATTACAAAGAAATATCAGGACTTTCGAATGAGGTGGTAGAAAAACTAACAAAATCTCAACCAGAAACAATTGGATCAGCTTCACAAATAGAAGGAGTAACACCAGCCGCCATAAACCTGATTCTGATAAGCATAAAAAAACAAGAGTTGGAAAAACTCAATGCATGAAAAAAACAAAGCTGAAGCAGAAAAAGTAGAACAATTTGTAAATGAAGCCCTAGCTTTCAACAAAAAACACAATATTTTTGTAAGAGAGTCAACCAAAGAGGTTTATGAAAAAGATGTATATGATTGTTTGCCCGTTCTACAAAAAATCAACAACTCAGACAAAATATTAGATCTTGGTTCTGGAGGAGGCTTTCCAGGAATAATTATAGCCATCCTTAAGCCGATGTGCGAAATTCATCTTTTAGAAAAAAGTAAAAAAAAGTGCTACTTCTTAAACAAAACAATCGACCTTTTGGGATTAAAAAACGCAAAAGTTTTAAATACAGTTATTAGTAAAAACAACAGCCTTGGTTCATATACCCTTATAACAGCAAGAGCATTTTCTTCTACCACAAACATATTAGAGCTCACAGAGAACAATCTTTATGATGGTGGCAAATATGTTTTGCTTAAAGGAAAAAAAGAAAAAATCACAGAAGAGCTAGCAACAATAGACACAAACAAATATAAGTATGAAATAATCAAACTAGATAACAAAAAATATGAAAGACACCTATTAGAGATAAGAAAAAGTGAATAAGGTTATAGCAATAGCAAACCAAAAAGGCGGTGTTGGAAAAACAACCACAGCGGTAAACCTTGCCTCAAGTCTTGCTGCAACCAAAAGAAAGGTTTTGCTCATTGACCTTGATCCACAGGGGAATGCCACAACAGCAACAGGAATAAAAGAAGAAAAACCAAACACCTTGTATGACCTTTTTTTCAATAATACACCCATCAAAGAGTGCATATACAACACATCAGATAACTACAAAGTCTTACCAGGAGACCAAAACCTCATAGCGCTTGATGTGGGAATAAGAGAAAACAACAAACAAAATTTTTTATCAACAGAATTAAAAAAAATAGACAATGAGTTCGACTATACAATAATAGACACACCACCAACACTAAACCAGCTCACGATAGAAGCCCTGTTTGCAGCATCGGGAACCCTTATCCCCCTTCAATGCGAATACTATTCTTTAGAGGGTGTTGCTGGATTAATGCAAACAATACAAACCCTTTCCGACAAAAACCTGACATCTAATAGGGTTTTGGGGATAATAAGAACAATGGTGGATATGAGAAACAACCTTGCCAAAGAAGTGTCTGATGAGCTAGAAAAGCATTTTTCAAACTTAGTTTTCAACACTCTTATACCCAGAAACATAAAGCTAGCCGAGGCCCCAAGCCACGGCGTGTCTGGTGTTAAATACATGCCAACCTCTTATGGTGCAAAGGCTTACTTAGCACTTGCTGGAGAGTTAATAAGAAAGGTGGAATATGTCTGAAGAAAACAAAATTTTAAATAAAGGGCTCGACGCTCTGTTGGGCCAAAACACTAACAACAACCAAAAAAGCGTTAAAGAGTTACCTGTTGAAGATATTAACCCAGGAAGATTTCAACCAAGAACAAATTTTGACGAAGAAAAACTCTTAGAGTTAACAAACTCTATAAAAAACCACGGAGTGCTATCACCAATTCTTGTTAGAGAGGTTGGACTAAACAAATATGAGGTTATAGCGGGAGAAAGAAGGTTGAGGGCTTCAAAAAACGCCGGCCTTAAAACAATTCCTACATTAATCGATCAAAAACAAGACAAAGACGCCCTAGAGTCGGCCTTAATAGAAAACCTTCAAAGGGAAGACCTTAACGCAGTTGAAGAAGCAAGGGGCTATGACAGACTGAAAAGAGAGTTTGGTTTAACCCAGGATGAGGTTGCGGCCTCAACAGGTAAAGCTAGAAGCACAATTGCAAACTCTTTAAGGTTGCTGTCTTTGCCCGCAAAGGTTTTGGATATGCTTTCTTCTGGGAAAATTGAAAAAGGGCACGCAAAACTTCTAGCATCAATGGATCCATTAGAGGCCGAAAAAGCAGCAAACAATATTGTGAAAAATAAACTTACAGTAAAAGATTTAGCAGGGTTGTCCTCAAAAAAAACCAATAAAAAACCTCAAACCAAGACAAAAGATAGAGATCTTTTAATTGTTGAAGAGGAAATGTCTGAAAACTTTGGCCACAAGGTTGAGATAGAGGCTAAAAACAAAAAATCAGGCAAGGTTGTTATTAATTACAACACCAAAGATGAGCTTGAATCTATAATTTCTAAACTAAAAAACTGACTGTAAAAAATTTTCAATTTAAGAACAAAACAACTTGTTTATAAGACCATATATTTCTATAATTCACCGCAACAAATTATACAAAATACGATCTTTTGAGTACGTTTCAAAAAACACTATCTAAAAACAAGTTAATAATAGTCTTGTTTGTAACTCTTTTAGCTTTTGGGGTATATAAAGATGCCTTGTTTTTAATGGTCGCACCAATGTATTTAGGGTTAATTGCTAGCGCTTATTATGTTGGGTCAAAAATTTCTGACTATACAATTAATGCTTTTTATAGCTGGTCTATAAAGTGGACGATGTTTATCCTCTCTCTTGTTTTTACCGGATTATATATGGAAGCGGCCTTCATACCCGCAATGCTACTTTATATTTTAATCAACTCAACAATTAACCCAATGATGTTTGCATCAAAATCAGAGTTAACAACATAATGGCGAAAGAGCTTACCACAGAGTCATACATAGACCATCACCTTACAAACTTAACATGTGGTCATGTTGGTATGGATGAGAGTGCTGGTATTTATAAGTCATTTTGGACTTGTGATCCATATATGGTCGACAAAATGGGTTTTTGGGCCTTTCATGTAGATTCTTTATTTTGGTCAGTTTTGTTGGGTGGATTGTTTATCTTTTTATTTAAAAAGGGAATGTCAAAAAGCACCGACTCAAATACAGCGCCAACTGGGATGCAAAACTTTGTAGAAATGTGTATAGAGTTTGTTGAAGATAATGTGCAATCTTTATTTGGTTCTGTTAAAAACACCCTGATTGCTCCTCTTGCTCTAACTGTTTTTGTTTGGATATTGTTAATGAACTTAATGGATCTTGTTCCAGTAGATTTCTTGCCTGTGCTTGCTGGCCACATTGCCTATGCAGTTGCTGGAGGAAGCGTTGATTGGATTACAAGCCCAGAATCCTTTTACTTTAAAGTTGTACCAACCACAGATCCAAACATAACACTAGGAATGGCGTTTGCTGTTTTTGTTTTAACCATTTACTACAGCATTACCGTCAAAGGCTTAAAAAACTTTGTTGCCGAACTAACCCTACACCCGTTTGGAAAATGGTTAATACCGGTAAACTTTGTTTTAGAAATGGTAAATTTTATTGCCAAACCAATATCTTTGGGACTTAGGCTTTTTGGAAACTTATATGCGGGTGAAATGATCTTCATCTTAATAGCTCTAATGCTGTTCTTTAGCAGCATACCTATAGGTGTTCTTGGTTTTGGTTTGCATTTAGTTTGGGCGCTTTTCCACATATTAATTGTGGCATTGCAAGCATTTATTTTTATGGCGTTGACCATCGCATATTTAGCGATGGCACATGAAACAGAGGAGCATTAGTCCTCTAATTTAAAGGAGAAAAAAATGGAATATAGTATTTTAGCAGCAGGAATTACCATGGGCCTTGCATCAATTGGTGCTGGTATTGGTGTGGGAATTTTAGGCAGCAAGTTTATTGAAGGAATAGCAAGACAGCCAGAATTGGCTCCATTTCTTCAAGGCCGATTCTTTTTAATGATGGGTTTAACCGACGCGGTTCCTATGATTGGAGTTGGTTTAGGTATGTACATGTTATTTGCCCTGTAAAAAATAATTAGTTAATTAGATATGAACATAAACGCAACCTTACTTGCACAAGCTGTCGTAATGATAGTTTTTGTGGCCATATGTTGGAGGTATGTATACCCCCCAATATTGGCAACAATGCAAGAAAGAGAAAAAAAGATATCTGACGGTCTTGAGGCTGCAAAAAAAGCTGATGATTCTTTAGAAGAAGCAAAACTTGCTTTTGACAAAGAGTTAGACAAAGCAAAAGCAGACGCAGCTGAGATTCTTGAAAAAGCTAACAACAGAGCTTCTCAAATAGTTAACGATGCGTCTTCAAAGGCTGAAGCTGAGGCCGAAAAAATATTGACTGCTGCTGCAACCAATATAGAAAACGAGACCAACAAGGCAAAAGAAGAACTAAGACAGCAAATGTCAGATATTATTATCGAAACAACTCAAAAAATTCTTGGTGACGAGGTTTCAAAAGAAAAGCACGAAGCTATTTTAAAGAAAGCTGCCGAGGAACTATAAAATATGATAGAACTAACCCCATTAGCCAGACCATATGCAAAAGCATTGTTTGCTTCAGCAATTGAGTCTAATACTTTAGAGGATATGGCCGTTGAATTAAATACTATGGCTGTAGCTTCTTTAGAAGATGGGGTTATAAATACTATTGAGAACCCAACATTATCCAGACAAGAGATTGTAGATATCTTGGTTAAATTGTTTGATGACAGCATTTCAGAAACGTCAAAAAAACTCCTTTCAATATTGGCTGAAAACAAACGATTAAATCTTCTTGAACCTATTTTTTCTATCTATCAAGATTTACTTGAGCAACATAAAAAACAAAAATCAGTTGAGGTTTTTGTCGCCGTTGATCCAAGTGATTCTACTAAAGAACACATAGAAGAAAAAATAAAAGCTACTTATGGCAATGATGCCAACATTTCTTTTTCAAAAGACCCAAACATAATGGGCGGCTTATCAATAAAGATAGGCGACGAAACTTTAGATCTTTCCATTAGAGGGAAGGTTAACAAGCTTGTAAACCAATTAAATTTTTAAGGTGAAAACATGAGTCAATTAAATCCATCAGAAATTTCCAGCGTATTAAAAGAGAAAATCGCCGGTCTTGATCTTTCCGCTGAAAGAAAAAACGAAGGAATCGTGGTTAGCGTTTCCGACGGTATTGTAAGAATACATGGCATGGGTGATGTTATGTATGGTGAGGTTATTGAATTTGATAACGGAACCAAAGGCATGGCCTTAAACCTTGAACAGGATTCGGTTGGTGCTGTTGTGCTGGGAGACTACCTAGAAATTATTGAAGGACAAAAAGCAGTTTGTACTGGAAAAGTCCTAGAAGTTCCAGTTGGTGAGGCTCTTCTTGGAAGGGTTGTGAACACCTTAGGAACACCAATAGACGGCAAGGGTGAAATAAAAGCTGAGAAAAATATGCCAGTTGAGGTTGTTGCCCCCGGTGTTATTGCTCGACAGTCAGTTGACCAGCCTGTTCAAATTGGATTAAAAGCTGTTGACGCCATGGTGCCAATCGGAAGAGGCCAAAGAGAGCTTATTATTGGAGATAGACAAACAGGGAAAACCGCTGTTGCTGTTGATGCAATAATCAACCAAAAAGGAACAGGTATTAAATGTATCTATGTTGCTATAGGCCAAAAACAATCAACAGTGGCGAACGTTGTTAGAAAGCTTGAGGAGTATGGAGCAATGGAACACACAATTGTAGTTTCAGCTACCGCTGCAGACCCAGCTCCAATGCAATACCTCTCAGCATACGCAGGTTGCACAATGGGTGAATATTTTAGAGATAAGGGCGAAGATGCTCTAATCGTATATGACGACCTATCAAAACAAGCCGTCGCTTACAGACAGGTATCACTTCTACTTAAAAGGCCTCCAGGAAGAGAAGCATATCCTGGTGATGTCTTCTATTTGCATTCAAGACTTTTAGAAAGAGCTGCAAGAGTTAACGCTGATTATGTTGAACAAATAACAGGTGGAAAAGTTAAGGGCAAAACAGGATCTTTAACAGCCTTACCAATTATTGAGACTTTGGCCGGGGATGTATCAGCATTTGTTCCAACAAACGTGATTTCTATTACTGACGGTCAAATATATCTAGAAACTGAGTTATTTAATTCAGGTGTCAGACCAGCTATCAACCCAGGTCTCTCCGTTTCAAGGGTTGGTGGTTCTGCACAAACAAAAATTATGAAAAAACTAGCAGGTGGGGTTAGAACTGCATTGGCTCAATATCGTGAGCTAGCAGCATTCTCTCAATTTGCATCAGACCTTGATGATGCCACAAAACAACAGCTTGCTAACGGTAAAGCATTTACTGAACTTTTAAAGCAAAAGCAATATGCACCTATGAGCGTTGCCCAACAAGCACTAAGCCTGTTCGCAGCTGACAGGGGTTATATGGCTGATGTTGAAGTAGAAAAAATTCTTGATTTCGAAGAAGCTCTTCATGGATATTTAACATCTGAGAAGGGTGAGCTTGAACAACAAATCAATACAACAGGTGACTGGAATGATGATATTGAAAATCAATTCAAAGAACTTGTTGAAGATTTTAAAAAAACACAAACCTTTTAAGATAAAAAATGGCAAACACTAAAGAAGTAAGAAAGCAGATTGCGAGCATTAAAAGCACGCAAAAAATTACTTCAGCCATGGAAATGGTTGCTGCTAGCAAGATGAAGAAGACACAAGATACTATGCTTGAAGGCAGACCTTATTCTTTAAAAATAAAAGATGTTATCTCTCATGTTGCTTTAGCCAATTCTGAATACCCACATCCTTTTTATGAAGAAAGAACTCCAAAAAAAGCATGCTTTATTGTTGTTTCATCTGACAAAGGGTTATGTGGAGGTCTAAACATCAATTTATTTAAGCAAGTAATAGCTAAGTCAGCAGAACTAAATGAGCAGGGTATTGAGTCCTGTTTTGCCTTAATTGGAACCAAGGCTGCCGGCTTTTTCAAAAGCGTGGGCGGCCAAGTCATTGCTGTAGCTGAAAAGCTTGGAGATAAACCAAACCCAGATGACTTAATAGGATTAACAAAAGTAGTTTTAGATATGCACAAAAATGGCGATATAGATCAAGCGTATTTATGCTCAAATGGTTTTGTAAATACCATGACCCAACAACCAAATGTTGAACAACTTATTCCACTAGCGCCTGAAGAAAAAGAAGAGTCTTCACCAACCCAGTGGGATTATATATACGAACCTGAGGCAAAAGAATTATTAGACGGCCTTTTAACAAGATACATAGAATCACTTGTTTACCAAGCTGTTATTGAAAACAATGCGTGCGAACAAGCAGCTAAAATGATTGCAATGAAAAACGCCACAGATAATGCAGGTGATTTAATCAAAGAATTAGAACTTTTATATAACAACGTTAGACAAGCAGCTATCACTCAAGAGCTCTCTGAGATAGTTGGCGGTGCAGCAGCAGTTTAAGGAGAAAAATATGAGCAACGGAATAGTTACACAAATCATTGGAGCGGTTATCGACGTCGAATTCGACAAAGATAATATCCCAAAGGTATATGAAGCTTTAATGGTAGATGAAAGTGGGACTACACTTGAAGTGCAGCAGCAATTAGGTGATGGTGTTGTAAGAACCATTGCAATGGGTGCAACAGAGGGTTTAAAAAGAGGCTTAACTGCCTCAAGAACAAACGCTCCTATTTCAGTGCCTGTTGGTCCTGAAACTTTAGGAAGAATCGTCGATGTTCTTGGTAATCCAATTGATGAAAAAGGACCGATTGGTGAAAAAGAAAAAATGCCTATTCACAGAAAACCACCAAGCTATACGGATCAATCAGCATCAAATGAAGTTCTTGAAACAGGTATTAAAGTTATTGATCTTATGTGTCCTTTTGCCAAGGGTGGAAAAATTGGTTTATTCGGTGGCGCTGGTGTTGGTAAGACGGTTAATATGATGGAGCTTATTAATAATATTGCACTTCAACACTCAGGTCTTTCAGTTTTCGCTGGTGTTGGTGAAAGAACCAGAGAAGGAAATGATTTCTATTACGAAATGCAAGAATCTGGAGTTGTGAATATTGACAACCTGGGCGAGTCAAAAGTTGCCATGGTATATGGACAAATGAATGAGCCCCCAGGAAACAGATTAAGAGTTGCCCTAACAGGTTTAACAATGGCTGAAAGTTTTAGGGACGAGGGCAAGGACGTTTTATTATTTATTGATAATATCTATCGTTACACACTGGCAGGTGTTGAGGTATCAGCGCTTCTTGGAAGAATGCCATCTGCTGTAGGTTACCAGCCAACACTTGCAGAAGAAATGGGCGCTCTTCAGGAAAGAATTACTTCAACAACAACTGGTTCAATTACCTCTATACAGGCGGTATATGTTCCAGCTGATGATTTAACCGATCCCTCTCCAGCAACAACTTTTGCTCACTTAGATGCAACGGTTGTATTATCTAGACAAATTTCGGAGCTTGGTATTTATCCCGCTGTTGACCCATTGGATTCAACCAGTAGACAGCTTGACCCATTTGTTGTTGGTGATGAGCACTATGAGGTTGCACAAGGGGTTCAGCAAATCTTACAAAGATATAACGAGCTAAAAGATATTATTGCAATTCTTGGTATGGATGAACTTTCTGAAGAAGATAAAGAGTTGGTAGCTAGAGCAAGAAAAGCGCAAAGATTCTTATCTCAACCTTTCTTTGTTGCAGAAATTTTTACCGGTACTCCAGGGAAGTATGTTTCATTAGAAGATACCATTAAAGCTTTTAAGGGTATTCTAAATGGTGATTATGATCACTTACCTGAACAAGCTTTTTACATGGTAGGCACCATAGAAGAGGCAGTAGAAAAGGCTAAGACTTTATAAAATGAGCACTATCAAGATCAACATAGTTTCTTCAAGTGAAGAAATATATTCCGGCGAAGCTACCATGGTTTATGCGACAGGAACTCTTGGCGAACTTGGTATAGCTCCTGGCCACACACCTTTACTAACCGGCTTAGCTGCTGGTCCTGTAAGAGTACAAAACGGCTCTGAAGAAGAGGCATTCTTCTGCTCCGGTGGCTTTTTAGAAGTACAGCCAGACCTTGTAACAGTTTTATCTGATACAGCAGAAAGAGCTGATAGTCTTGATGAGTCTGAGGCAATTAAAGCCAAAGAGGCGGCCGAACAAGAATTAGCAAATAAAGACGCCAGCCTTGATTATGCAAAAGCATCTGCCCAGCTAGCTGAAGCTGTAGCGAGATTAAAAACTATTCAAAAATTACGCAAAAACCAGTAAGGTATCTATTTAACCTTATATAACTGTGGACATTCATACTATAGTTCTTGCAGCCGGAGAGGGCTCAAGAATGAAATCAAATAGAGCAAAAGTTCTTCAAAGGATTGGGGGAACTTCTATGCTCGAAAAAATATGTTTTACAGCAGGATCAATAAGTCCAAAAATTACATTAGTTGTCGGCTTTAACAAGGATTCGGTTATAAAAGAATCTAAGACCTATAATCTTGAGATCTCTACAGCAGATCAACCAAAACCAATTGGGACAGGAGACGCAGTGAAGTGTGGAATAACCAAGGTTGAAGATGGCGCTAAAGTTTTAGTTCTCTACGGCGATGTCCCTCTTATAAAAAAAGAGACCCTTGAAGAGCTAATAAATAGCTCAGATGATGGACTATCTATATTAACTACTATATTAGAAGACCCATATGGATACGGCAGGGTAAAAAAAGACGATTCAGGCAATGCATTGGCAATAGTCGAAGAAAAAGATGCCTCAGCTGATGAAAAAAAAATAAAAGAAATATTCACCGGAGTACTTTGTGGGCAAAAAGAGCTTATCGACGAAGGATTAGCCAAACTAGACAATAATAATGCTGCAGGAGAATTTTATTTAACTGATTTAGTTTCCATAATAAGCAACAAAGGGTTTAAAATTAAAACATACAATGCATCCAACGACGAAGTTAAAGGTGCAAATAGCAAAGCTGAGTTGGCTCAGCTAGAAGGAATATATAGGGCAATGAAAGCAGAAGAGCTTATAAATAAAGGTGTTACAGTCGCTGACCCAGCGAGGCTTGATATAAGAGGAGAGGTTGTTGCAGGCAAAGACTGTCTAATTGATGTCAACGTTATACTAGAGGGTAATGTTACTTTGGGTGATAACGTTCATATTGGCCCTAATACAATTTTAAAAAACGCAACCATTGGAAATAATTCAAGGATAGAGGCTTTTTCTCACCTAGACAGCGCCACAGTTGGTGAGGGCTGTGTGATAGGACCTTATGCAAGACTAAGAGAAGGAAGCAATATTGAAAATTCAGCCAAAGTAGGCAATTTTGTAGAAACTAAGAATTCAACGCTGGGGAGTGGCTCAAAAGCAAATCATTTTACCTATCTTGGCGACACGGAAGTTGGCACATCAACAAATATTGGAGCCGGAACAATTACTTGTAATTATGATGGTACCAACAAACACAAAACAACCATTGGCGATGAAAGTTTTATTGGAAGCAATACATCACTCGTTGCCCCAGTTACAGTTGGATCAAATTCAACCGTTGCTGCTGGATCAGTTATTACAAAAGATGTTCCAGATGGAGCGCTTGGTGTCGGAAGATCAAAACAAGCTAATAAAGAAAACTGGTCTAAGAAAAAGGATTAATAATGTGTGGAATTATAGCTGCTGCTTCAAATAGAAATGTTGGAAAGCTCTTAGTCCAAGGACTCCACAAAATGGAATATAGAGGATATGACTCAGCAGGAATCGCTCTGCATAAAAATGACAGCATAGCCCATCTTAGAACCCTTGGAAAAGTTCAGCTTTTAGAAGAAAAAATGATTGCTGAAAAACCAAAAAGTAAATTGGGCATTGCTCACACAAGGTGGGCAACCCATGGAGAGCCATCAGAGATTAATGCTCATCCCCACAAGTCTCAAGATTCGGTTTATATTGTTCATAACGGCATTATTGAAAATTATGTTGAACTCAGAGAAGGCCTTAAGAAAGACGGCTATGAATTTATCTCTCAAACAGACTCAGAGCTAATCGCTCATATGCTTGATCTATATATCAACCAAGGTCAGTCAATGATTGATGCAATGTATTCAGCAAAAGAAAAACTTGAAGGAGCATATGCAATCGCAGCTATTGATATAAAAGATAGTACTAATTTGGTTATAGCAAGAAACAAATCACCTCTATTAATAGGGATTGGAACTGATGAAATGTTTGCAGCTTCAGATCCGCTTGCTATAGCTCAACAAACCAATGATTTTATTTTTTTAGAAGATGGTGATGTGGCAGAGATCTCTGCAAATAGTTATAAAATCTTTGATGAATCCAAAAACGAAGCCAAAAGAGAAATTACACATATAGATATTTCAGCTCAAGCCACCTCAAAGGGTGATTACAGGCACTATATGGAAAAAGAAATATACGAACAACCTGAAGCTGTTTCAAAAACAATAGAGGGAAGAATAGGGGGTGAGGACGTTTTAGATAATATCTTTGGTTTAGGTTCCAACGAAATATTCTCAAAAGCAAGACGTATTCAAATAGTTGCTTGTGGAACAAGTCTACATGCAGGGAGAGTGGCTGCAAATTGGTTTTCGTCAATAGCCGAACTTCCGTGCCAAATTGATTATGCCAGTGAGTATAGATACAGGAATCCTCATGTAGATGAAAATGCATTATTAATTACTATTTCTCAATCAGGTGAAACAGCTGATACGTTAGCTGCATTAAACTATGCAAAAGAAAAAGACTATCTCTCTACCCTTACCATTTGTAACGTACCTACGAGCTCTTTAGCTAGAGAGTCAGACTTTTCACTATTTACCAATGCGGGTCCTGAAATAGGTGTTGCTTCAACTAAAGCTTTTACAACTCAATTGGCAGGACTAATGCTGCTTGCATTATCACTTGCAAAAAGCAGAGGGCTAAACCCAAAACTTAGGGGAAGAATTGTTCAAGCATTAAGATTGCTTCCAGAAACTATTACAGAAGCTCTTAACACAAAAGAGCAAATGGTTCAGATAGCTCCAAGCATTGCCAATAAAGAAAATGCTTTATTTTTAGGTAGAGGTATCTTCTACCCTATCGCCAAAGAAGGCGCGCTTAAACTTAAAGAGATTTCTTATATCCATGCTGAAGCATATCCTGCTGGAGAGCTAAAACATGGCCCGCTTGCATTAATAGATGAAAATATGCCTGTTATAGCGCTGGCACCAGAAAGCGAAATAGCAGAAAAATTAATTTCTAACTTAGAAGAGGTTAAGGCTAGAGGGGGCACTCTTTACGTATTTGCCGATCCTTCAGTAAATATGGATGTTAAGTCTGGTAAATTACTTCACATGCCTGAATGTGATTTCTTTATGACACCAATTGTTTATAACATTCCATTACAAATTCTTTCATACGAAGTTGCACTTCTAAGAGGAACAGATATTGATCAGCCAAGGAATCTAGCTAAATCAGTGACTGTAGAGTAAGTTTAAACAGTGATTTAAACTCTACTCAAACCCATACACTGTTTATCCATAATAATTCTCCCGTTAATTTACCTTATGGCAATATTTTTTTTGAATTTCTCCCATGCGGTTTTCAAATTTTCTTTGAATTGTTCTATATTATTTTTAAGTTTCTTGATTATTGATTCTAGATCTTTAATTGTTTTTGGGAAAAGTAATCCGATTAACCAAATTAAAGGAATAAAAATTAAATATTTATAGGGAATAAAAATGATGTAATAAAGTGAGTAATAAATGAAGTAATAAGAGTAAATAAAAAAATCCCAAAAAAGAAACCTTATAATTCTCCATAGAAAATACCCAAGAGCAGTCAACATCACTGTTGATGCTATCGTATCTTCTAATTGATGCTTAGGTCTTTTATATTTCATAATCTTCTTTGAGGAAACTTTCCATTTAAAGTTATCTTATAGAAGAAAAAAGGATATGTCATACCTAAAGGTCAAACCGAAAAGATGTTATATTTGGAACGTGGAGGACAGACTATGACTAAGAAACACGATTCTAAAGAGGAGAATCAAATTGTCTTACAGACTTAGTCCGTTACGCGGAGTAATTTTAAAAAGTGATTTAATATAATTAAATAAATTGAGGTATTAATATGAACATAAAAGAAAAGGTATTAGGTGTCGCATTAGAATATGCTAAAGGAAAAATGCTTGATGACCCAAACATAGAATATCATTCTCCAGGTATGGAATTTTGGATTACCGTGAATCTTATTTCGAAAGAAGGCAATAATCTTTTTGGAACATATATTGATCTAGATCTTTCTGATGAAGATGCTGATCCAATTGCAAATTATTTTATGGGTTATGACGAAGCAATTTCTGAAAAAATATCAGAAGAATTTAGTGCTCTTGAGGAATGGGCAGCAAAAATAGAATCTATAACAATAGATGATGCTAAAAATATCCTCGATCAATCCGAAGAAATCCTAGATTTGAACAAATCAAATATCAATTCAAACTATGGTGATAAAATACAATTTAGTTTTCAGGAGATAATCCAATAAATCTTTAAAACTAGTTGTTATCCACCAAGTATTAGCAAGAAGAAGTGTTTCTAAACGAAAATGAAAGATATGAAGAAGTTGAATACAAAGGGGTTGGAGTCAAATCACTGTTTAAACTTAATCAGTTACTGTTGAATAAAGAAAGGTTTCTCGGTTAATCAAAAATTACTAAGTGTTGAACTATTAATAAAAATAAAAGTCTATATTTAATACATAGTTTATAAAAATACATATGAAACAAAACTACGGATATCTAATTATTCTGCTGACTACTCTTTTAGGGTGTGGCGGCGGAGGAAGCAACAGTGAGACACCCGAACAAGTAAATACAGCACCTCAATTAATAGGTTTAATTGATTTTGCAATTGATGAAAACACCACTGAGATAACTACCATTCAAGCAACAGATGCCGAGGGTGACAATATAACTTATTCCATCGAAGGTTCTGACTCAGTATTAATGACGATAGGGAGTGTATCTGGAGAACTATCTTTTATTTCGCCTCCAGACTATGAAAATCCACAAGACAGTAATCAAGATAATATTTATGAAGTAACCATAATCGCATCAGATGGTTTGTTATCCTCATCACTTGGAATAATAGTCTCCATTAATGATGTTCTTGAGGGTATGGGTGGATCAAATATGTTGCTTATGGGTAATAGTTTTTTTAGACCTTACGCTGAAAGATTCAGCGAATTAGCACTAGATGCAGACTTTTTAGAACACAGAGATAATCTTGTTTTCAGGGGTGGTGATAACGGCACCCCAATTGGGTTATGGACAGATGAAGATACAAATACTGAAATCAAACAAATTCTAGACTCTGGAAATATCGAAATTCTTGGGATGACCTGGTATTTCAATGAAACTAATCCTTTATCAGGTTTTACAGAATGGATAGATTATGCCTTGCAAAATAACCCTAACATAAAAATATTTATATCCATTCCACCTATAGATTTTCCAGCAGACTGGCAGCAAAGAGCAGAAGGTTTTGGGTATAACAATATAAGAGATGTTTATGAAGATGTGGTTAGCGATATCACACACAAGTCAGTCATTGATCAGTTGCGCGAATTATACCCTTCAACAGAAATATTTACTCTGCCAACGGGGTGGGCAACATTTGATTTGGTTGATCAGTATGAAAATAATTTATTGCTTGATGATATTTCTTTATTTGGTTCTTATGATGATTCAATATTTACAGATACAAAGGGACATCAAGGTGAAATTGTTATTAACACAGGAGCGCTAATATGGTTGAATGGGTTATATGGAGTTAACTTAAGAACCAATGACGCCGACACAGGTTTTAATACTGACTTACATACAATCGCTGAAAATATAATGAATCTACATGACCAAAATTACAAACAACAATAATTTGGTTTACCTTAATCGTTTACAGTCGAATGATTTTTACCAAAAGAAGTATTCGGCCCTCGACGGCGCACTAGGGAGTTGACGTCTGTTTAAGCACATTCACATTGTTGCCTGCTCGCCGCGATCCGGTACTACTCTCTTGCACCAGGCGATGGTCACCTGTTTTCGGACAAACAAGCATTATGACCATGAGATTCGCTTTCACCTCGTAACCGCAAAAAACAACGATGTGGTTATCACGAAACGACCCAAAGATACGTTGTACATGCCAGGAGTCATCGACGATCCTAATCTCTATGTCATTTACGTAACGCGCGATCCGCGTGATGTCATCGTTAGCCGGCACGGTAAGAGCGAGGATATGTACTACTCGAACATTAGGCTTTGGCGTGAATTGCATGCCTGTGCACGCCCATTGTTCGGCCACGATCGTTTTCTCAATATCCGGTACGAGGATTTCGTAAATAACCCTGACGCCACACAAAGCCAAATCACTGCAAAATTTCCATGGCTTGAGAAACAACACAAATTTTCTGAGTACCATGAATACGCGCAAGTGTCTGAAAAGTCAAAGGTTGCAATGCGTGGCGTCCGTCCTATTGGACCGACCAGTGTCGGTGTCTGGCGAAAACATCTCGGTCGCATCGTTCAACAGCAGGCAATCCATGGCACAATGACATCAGATCTGGTCGGTTGTGGATACGAATCATCGCCGGATTGGGAAGTTATTTTGGACGGCGTTTTACCGGATAAATCTAACAGTTGGTATCCGGAAAAAAAACGTTTTTGGCAGAGAATTTCGCAATCCATTGATGCTTCGAGAAAAATAGCTATCTATCGACGCAAGAAAGGACTTAGTCGAATCAGCAGAGCAACCAATGATCGTTAGCCACGCAAAGAAGTTTATTTTCGTAAAGACCCGTAAAACCTCGGGCACAAGCATGGAGGTTAGTCTGAGCCAAGTCTGTGGTCCCGATGACATCATCACTCCGATATCGTTTGAAGACGAACTCGTCAGGCTGGACATGGGCGGCACGTTACCTCAGAACTACGGTGGTCTTGGAGAGCAGCGATATCGCGATATGATAAAGGCACGCAAGATGAAATTTTTACGCGCCAGACGCCGTGGCAAGTTTTTCAATCATATGCCGGCTGTTGCGATTCGCGAGTACGTCGGCAAAAAAACTTACGATGATTACTTCACTTTTTCGATCGAAAGGCATCCGTACGAAAAGGTTGTATCGCATATCTATTATCGGGCGCGCGGAAAAAAGAACTGGAGTTTTGACAAGGAGCTTGAGCGTGTTCTGAAGAAGAAGCATTACGTCAGTTACCCAACCTATTCAGACGGTGAAAAACCTATTGTCGATTTCATTGTCAATTTTGACAATATGCAGGAAGACCTCGCGACCCTCGGCGACAGGCTTGAATTTGATATTATCGCGCACTATCCACAAACCAAACACGAATTCCGAACTAACAGAAGGCCTGCATCCGAGCTGTTGTCGCAGAAAGTAAAGGACCAAATATATAAGAACTGCAGGATCGAGTTCGATGCAATGGGTTACGAGCGTTAGCATGATCACGACACGACGAAAACAATCCGTCACGGTGGAGTAATTTTAAACAGTGATTTAGAAATAGAAAATTATGCAAAATAAGGGCCTATTTTTTTTTCTATTTATATTTGTTTTATCCTCATGTGTTTCCAATACTATCAATGTAAAACCTGATGCTGAAGAGTACTCACAGTTAGTCAATACGCCTGTATATGTAAAAAGGTCATCTGATACAGATCTATATGCTTTTGAGAATGAGTTAGATGAATGTATAAAAACATCTAACAATAGAGCAAATAGATTTTCAAAAGTTGGTATTGGTTTTGGATCTTATTTAGCATTAGGTGGACTTTATACAATTGCCACTGCAAGTGGAGTTTTTGCGCCTATTTATGTCGCAGCAGGAACTGTGGGAGGCGTCTTAGGAGGTTCAACAATTTTTGTTACAAATGCAACAAAGGAGTTTAGAGAATATTCTGGTCTTGAGAAATGCCTTGAAAAAAAAGGGCATGATGTAATTTTTTATGATGCTAAAAAATCAAAAGAATAAATAGTGTTAGAATTAAATCACTGTTTAAAAATAGTCAGTTACGGTGGAGTAAATTAAGATTAGTTTTTAAGGCTTAATAATGGAAATAAATTGGGTGATTTTAGGCTGGCTAATCGATATGATTCTTAATGGCTTTGCGTGGCTTGTAATCGGAGCAATTTTTCTTTCATTAATCGATGTGACTGACTCATGGACAAGAAAAGCTATTACATGGGTCGATAAAGCAGATAAATGGATAAGAAAACTTATAGATAACTTATTAGAATGGATTCAAAAGAAGAATCTTAAAATAATCTCCAGTATTATATTGTTAATTATTTTTGGTATTCTTGCTCAACTAGGAATAATTCCCAAGCTAATAACTTAATACAAAATAATATTAAAAAAATGATAATCAATGACTGGGTTAATTCTACTTTGAAGCAGTTGAGTAATTTGTTTTTAAAAGTTTATGAATAAATTAAGCAATCTTAATTTTTTTTTAATTTGGGTTTTTGGTTTTTTTGCTCTTCTTTCATTTGACCTGTTGGTAGAAAGTTTTTTGTTTGAATGGTTGGAGTGGAATGGTACAAACAAAAATGACTGGTTTTTTGTGCTTTGGTGGGGTCTAGTTGTTGTTTGGTTTTTAAAAGGCTCAATATCTTTATATCAAAGACTAAAAAATAAAGGCAAATGAGATCATTATTAATACATATTGGAAGATCGTTTCTTGGATTATATTTTTTAATTCCGGGAATAGGTAAGTTTTTAGCTTGGGATTCAAGCCTTGCCTTGATGGAAACGCATAATATGAAAATGGTTCCAGTTTTATTAGCAATATCTGGCATGGTCCAAGTTTTTGGGGGCATTAGCTTATTATTAAACAAGCATGTGGTTATTTGTTCTGTTGGCTTTGCTTTTATGATTATTTTAATAAATATAAACTTACATGACTTTTGGAATGTCTATGACGGTGTTAGTGCTGATCGCGAGGCGCAAAATTTTTTTAAAAACCTAGGTATTTTTGCCGGCTTGTTGCTTTTAGCCGCCCTTAATATCAAAGAACCTTCAAAGAAAGACAGATGAAAGATAAAATTTATAAATACTCAATAGCAGCATTAGTATTCTTAATCTCTTTTATTTTATTAAGAGCAATTTTCCATCAACCAAATATTGAGCAAATACGCACTTATAACAGCATTATTTTGGATGAAGTGAAATCAATAGAAAATCTTTCTAAGTCGATTGAATTTAAAACCATCTCTCATCCGGACTATACGAAATTTGATTATAAAGAGTTCCAAAGATTCTTAGATTGGCTTGAAGATGAATATTTTTTAATATTTGAAGAGCTAGAAAGTAAATATTTAGGCAAAAGTCTGCTACTAAAATGGGAAGGCGTAAACAATAATTTAAACCCTATTTTATTAACTGGTCATTATGATGTAGTGCCAGTAGGCTTAAACGCAAATCAAACATGGAAAGAAAACCCATTTCATGGAAAAGTGGATGATGAATATATTTGGGGCAGAGGTGCGCTAGATGACAAGAGCGGTGTAATCGCAATTTTAGAGGCCATAAGTTATCTGTTGAAAAATAATTTTTCTCCAGAAAGAACAATTTATTTTAGTTTTGGTCATGATGAAGAAATTGGCGGAGAAAGAGGTGCTGCCAAAATAACAGAATATTTTATTAATGAAAATATTAGACTTGAGTGGACTTTGGACGAGGGATCTTTCTTGCTTGAAAATATTATTCCGGGAATTAATAAACCTGTTGCAATGATAAATGTTGCTGAAAAAGGTGGGCTAACACTAAAGGTTATTGGAAAATCTCTAGGCGGACACTCTTCAATGCCAGCATCAAAATCATCTGTGGGATATTTAGCTAATGCTTTGGTCAAGCTTGAAGAAAACCCTATGCCAGGAAAGCTTGACGGGGTTTCTTTGGAGCTTTTCAACGAAGTTAGCAGGCATATGACCTTTAAAAACAAAGTATTGTTCGCCAATCTTTGGTTATTTGAGCCTTTAATAAACAGTTATTTATCTAAAAGCCCTTCAATGAATGCAGTTTTAAGAACCACAACAGCCCTAACAATGCTGTCTGCAAGTGATAGGGCTAATGTTTTAAGCAATGAGGCTATTGGTATTGTTAATTTTAGGCTACACCCAAGAGACAATGTAGGGGATGTTATAGATCACGTTACCAAATTTATTGACAGTGAAAATATAGAAATTCATCAAGTTGGAAACGCTAAGTTAGCCAGCAATATTTCTAGTTGGACTGATAAAGGATATCTGGCAATTAGTGATTCTGTTAAAGAAATATATCACGACGTTATTGTGGTGCCAGGACTTATGGTTGGAGGGTCCGATTCTAAACATTATGCAAAAGTTGCTAAAAATTCATATAGATTTAATCCTTTTCTTATATCGTCTAATGAGATCAGTGGAATACATGGAACCAATGAAAGAATAAAAAAAGTAGACTTTTTAAACGGCATCAAGACCTACATAAGAATAATTGAAAACGGCTCTGATCAATAAAATTTCTATATATTCTCAATAAAAATATAAATTTTTTTTATACATATAATTTCTTGAAAGTTTCACCATATATTTTAATATTTGAGTAGGAGAAAAAAATCAAACCATTCAACGAACAAAAATTTTCTGCAATATTTCTTGGTGTATTCTCTCTACTAATATTTACTCTTGTATATTTAGACATTGAAATTTCACAATTTCATATGCTTGTTATCGCATTAGGTTTCTTTATTCCATTTATGACCTACAAGCGGTATAAAAAAAAACAACGAACTGGTGATCTCCAAGATTATGCTAAAAAAAATAGTTATGAATTTTATGAGAATCCTGACAAGAAAACCATAGATCTTTTTTTAGACTTTTTCTCAATGAAGTTAATTAGCACGGAACCACCATTTAATTTTCTTGATCCAATAGATAATTGCCAACCTAAAATTATTACAACACAAAGAGTTGTTCAAACAGGAAATGGAAGTTCAACGTATCACACTCAAGTTTTTTTATTTAAGCTCAGAAAAGAGCTTCCAAATTTTTTTATAAAGAAAAAAAATCTAATAGAAAAACTATTTTCAAATGCTAACGCAAGGAGACTAATAAAGTACTTGGGAGCTAAAAATCAAAGAAATTACTCTTTTAACAAAAATAAAAATTTTCCTAAGGCCAATTATTACTGTTTCACTGATAATGATGATTTAGATTATTTATTATCAAATAAATTTATAAACCTTCTTAATCAAGGCCTAGAAAAGGGAAAAAAACAAATTAATATTGAATCTAATCAGAAAAATATAATTTTTTATGTTTATAACAAGAGACATACCCAAGAAGATATGAACTACTACATAAATCTTTTTAATGCCTGTAACGAGGCCTTGTCCCAGTAAATTAGTAAAATTTACTTTTTTTAGCATATAATTTCCTTATGTGTGATTGTTGTAGTTGCTGTGAGTGCACTTGTTGCGCTAAGTAAAATAGCTAAATAAATTCAAGTTTACTTTGTAAAAATTACCAGAGTATTACCGTGCTTATAATTTAATGATAGATCTTAATAAGCCTGCCCAACTTTTCAAAATATTAATAAGTCTTGTAACAATATTACCGTTTCATCTAATCTTATTTGGTAGTTTATTTTCTGGAAATATTAGAAATAATTTATTTGATCTTTTTACAACACTTTTAGACAACGGAATTATAGGGGCATACATAATTTTAGTACTTCTATACTTATTTATACCAAACATAAAACTTTGGTATCTTTGTATTAAATCAAGAGCCTTTAATACAGAAATTTATATGCAAGCCTCAGCCAAGACAATATTTGAAGAATATATAAGTAAATTTTTATATTTATATGCGCCTTTGTTAATGCTTGGTTATTTTTTAATTTTTTAATTTTATTACTTGGGCTATGGGCAGAAAAAGAAAAGACAGCGGATATAACAAGGGAAAATTCAAAGAAATAGAATATTTTTTAAAAGGATTAAGAGCCCCAATATTTAAATTAATAAATCGTAAATCTTAAATAATTTATTATTTTTTTGGTTTGTTCCAACTTAATGCTGCACCGATTGCAACGCCCACCGCTATCCAGGTTGCTTCACCTGTTGCAGCAAAAACCGCAGCCCCTATAGCAGTACCAACACCAATCATGGTGCCTGAATTGTTAAAATTTTTTTTATTATTATTCATTAGATTTTTCCTCTTTAGTTTGAAATGGTTATAGTGGAAGCTTAAATATATCTTCAACTTTGCAGTTTAAAGTATTTGCAATTTTTAAGGCTAAGACTGTCGAGGGGACATAGATCCCATTTTCAATAGCATTAATACTTTTTCTTGAAACCTCGGCACTCTCAGACAGATCTTGCTGAGTAAGACCAGCTGATTTTCTCAATTCTTCAAGATTATTTAAGAGATTTTTATGATGCTTACCCATTTTTTTCAAAGCTATCTATAGTCTTGGAAATTTCTTTTGCTTCTTTTGCCTCTAACTCAGCTTGAGATATCTTTCCTGCATAGATATCTAACCCATTGCCAGCAAGATGGCCCAGAAGAAACGCAATTACAAAACTTATCTCCCAAGATATCTCCCATAAATAAAACAGAAAATAGAAGTTTAAAAAACCAACCCCAACACTTACTAGGTATGAATGTATTTTGAAATATTTTTTCATTAACTAAATCACGTTATTTTTTTTCGAATGCATCTACTGCATTTGTAATTTCTTCACTTGTATTTGGGTAAAGATAACCAGCAATAATTTGGCCAATACCAATAGCTGCTACTAGTGCTCCAACGCCTTTTAAGATATTCCCTAAAAAGAAAACACCAAAAAGAAAGAGACCAATTCCAACAAAAATTGTTACAACACCACTTCTTCTATAATCAATCGGTTCTTTTTTTCTTTCATCGAGCAAGCCTATTAAGCCTTCGAGCTTTGATGGGTCGTCTATGTTTTTAGATATCTCTAAAATTGTTTTATTTTTATCCTTACTTTCTAAATATAGCCAAACGAATACTCCCAACGGAACACTTATTCCTGCTATTATTCCCAATGCGGGTATTACTATTTCTGGTCCCATAACTTTCTCCTATTTTTTCACAAATTTTTCAACAGCTTTAGCTGCATCTTATATTAAATGTAACGCAAACTTACCACCTTTAACATGAGAAGTAAAGGTTACATTTAATTATTTTTAAAAATGCTCAATTGAGTTTAGAATTAATGGATGAATAAATTAATAAGTTTGTTATCTTTAAGTTTTTTATTTTCTTTTTCATCAATTAGCTCAGCCCATGATCTTATGGCTGCGATTCAAAGCGAGGATAGAAGTCCTAAAAACATTGCTCGTGATGAATACAGAAATCCTGCAAAAACATTAACCTTTTTTCAAATACAACCAGATATGAGAGTTGTTGAACTATCTCCTGGAGGGGGGTGGTATACAGAAATTCTTGCAAATTATATTCATAATCCAGGAGTAGTAATAGCCGCTCATTTTGATAAAGACTCTAAAAGAGAATATTTTAGAAAAAGTCGAGAAAGGTTCGAAAAAAAAATTATTGAAAAATCCATGTATGACAATGTTTATATAGTTAACTTAAGCTCAGAACTTGCAAAGGAAGGAAGCGTAGATGCGGTTTTAACATTTAGAAATCTTCATAATTGGCTAGGGCCACAAATGGATTTAATATTTTCAAATAGCTTCAAGGCGCTAAAACCTGGTGGATTATTTGGGATTGTAGAACATAGAGCAAATCCTGGAACTTCCATGGATGATATGAAAAGAAGCGGTTATGTTACCGAAGAGCATGCGATTAAAATTGCAGAAAAACATGGGTTTATTCTTGTAGCAAAATCAGAAATAAATGCTAACGCAAAAGATACAAAAGATCATCCAAAGGGTGTTTGGACCTTGCCACCAAGTTTAAGGCTTAAAGATATCGATAAAGATAAATATTTATCAATAGGCGAGAGTGACAGAATGACCCTTCTATTTAAAAAGCCATAGGTATTGATATGCAATATAGAAATCTTGGAAAGTCAGGTTTAAAAGTTTCTGCTCTTTCATTTGGTTCTTGGGTAACTTTTCACAAGCAGGTAGATTCTAAGCTTGCAGAAAGAATGTTTGGAATGTGCCTAGATGCAGGAGTTAATTTTTTTGACAATGCAGAAGGTTATGAAAGAGGCATGTCAGAAATCGTAATGGGGGAAGCTCTTAAAAGCTTAGGTAGATCAAGAGACTCCTATTGTGTAAGTTCAAAAGTTTTCTTTGGGGCTCACGATAACCCACTTCCAACTCAAATGGGTTTATGTAGAAAGCATGTAACAGAGGCATGCAACCAGGCCCTTCAAAGACTACAGGTTGATTATTTAGATCTATATTTCTGTCATAGAGCAGATCCTGATACACCGATTGAAGAAACCGTGTGGGCAATGCACAATCTTATAACCCAAGGAAAAATTTTATACTGGGGCACATCTGAATGGACCGCAGAAGAGATTAACTATGCCTATGAATTTGCAATAGGAAACAATCTCACGCCCCCAACAATGGAGCAGCCTCAGTACAATTTATTGGATCGGGAAAGATTCGAAGTTGAATATAAAACTATTTTTGAGAAATATAAAATGGGGACAACAACCTGGTCTCCTCTTGCATCAGGCGCTTTAACCGGAAAGTATTTAGAGGGTGTGCCGGATGGTTCGAGAGCCTCACTTAAAGGTTATGAATGGTTAAGAAGACATATGATTGAATCAGATAGAGGTCAAGAAAGAATGCAAAAGGTTTCTAAATATATTGGTATTGCTAAAGACCATGATTTAGATCCTGTAAAACTTGCCATAGCTTGGTGCCTTTTAAATATAAATGTTTCAACGGTAATTCTAGGTGCATCAAACATCAAGCAATTAGAGGACAATCTTAAATCATTAGATTACTTAAAAGAATTTGAAAATCGGGAATTAGTTCAAAGTTTAAATAATCTTTAGCAGATATTAGGAACTTCTTTGTGTCTTCGTTGTCTAGTTATTTAAGAAGGAGATAAAAAATTATGAACGAGAAATATATACAAGCTTTAATTTTAGGATCTTTAATTGGGGGCGCTATTCTTTTTGATGATTATGTTAAACCAACAAAAGAAAAGACTATGAAAAAACATATGATTATAAAGTCAGATTTTAAAGAAGGCGACCTGCCTGATGCAAAAGATATTCATAGTATAGATGTTTTGCAAAACATGGATATTATTAAAGGTCTAGATTTAGAGGATGTGAGCTCAGAGGTATTGGATGGCTTAGAAGAAGGTTTAGAAGAAGCCCTAGAAGCTTTAGAAGATGTAGATGTTCAAATAAAAATCGAAATTAATAAAGAAAATAAAGAAGAAGATTAAAAATATTTAAAACAAAATAGTTATATTATTTGTAGATAATTCTTCTTACAAAAACACATATGTTTTTTTTGCCCTATATAATTTAATTTAAACAAATTCTTGGGAGAAGAAAATGAAAAAATATTTTTTTGCTTTAGCTTTAGTCTTGTCAGTTGGAGCTCATGCATTTGAAGTAAGCGGCAATCATTTTGAGGGCAAATTTAAAATTGACTCGATGACTGTTGGTGAAAATGAAGTAACTGTTAATGCATCAAGTGCTGCAGCAGATGTAGGACAGTATGGCAAAGTTTATGTTTCTTACACATTTACACAAAATCCATATATTCCAAATTCAGGTACCTGGAAAGGACATGGAAGAGGCATGAGCCCTGACGGACAGCTTCAGGCTGGAATATTAATGGGTGTTTGGACTAGAGACGGAAGCGTCTTCAATATGAAGTCAGTCGATAGTGTGACTGATGGTATCAATTATGTTCAGGGAACCATGGATGTTCTAACAGGCAATATTGATTTAGACATATATCCTGTTAAATAAATTTTATCAAAGCTATATAAGCTGCTTTTAATAAGTGGCTTATATTTACCAAGGCCCTTTAAATGAAAATTAAAGTAATATCGCCCTTTATTTTAATATTATTTTTATACTCATGCGGCGGTGGTGGCGGCGGCGGCTCTGATCAACTTCAGCTAGATATTAACTACCCACCGACAATTTCTGGAACAATTTCTGACATAAGAGTGGGCGAGACTTTTTCTTTTACACCAACAACTTTTGACAGTAATGGAGACACTTTAACATTTAGCATATCCGAAAAGCCTGACTGGCTTTCCTTTGATCTTTCAACAGGTTCCTTAAATGGCACAGCACCGGAAGAAAGTTTAGGCAGCTCATACACTTTTACAATTACTGTAACGGATGGCGAAAATCAAGCAAGCCTTGGCCCTTTATCTTTTTCTGTTACCCCACCAATATTTTTTATAAGTTTTGACTTAGAAAACATGGATGAGTACAGAAATATGGATTTTGAATTAGCTGCCTGTTTTGTAACTGAAGATAATGATGAATGTTCAGATTCAGAAGAAATTATCACAATTGATTCTAATGGAGTTCATTTATATAAAGACGGTATTGAAACTGGTTTTTCATTTGAAGTGAAGGTTGATAGAGACCCAGCACGACAAGAATGTTCTTTAGATTTATCTGAGGGGGTGATTGAGGCTGAAGATATTGTTATAAAAGTGGACTGTCAGCAAGATGAATCTGCGGGCTTATTTTTACTTGATAGGATGCATAAAATTCGTCTAACAATGTCAATTGATGAGTGGCAAAGATTTGTGTTAGACACTGAGAGAGCAAACTATAAGACTGGAGATGCTAATGGCAATGTTACAGAGTGGAATACTTGGAGTCATAGCGAAGTATACAGACAAGTCGATTTTGAATATATAGACGCATCAGGAAATGTGATAGAAGCTCTGAATAATGTTGGTTTTAAAATGAAAGGTAATACAAGTCGACAATGGCCAGAAGAGTACAATGATTCAGATGGAAACTGGGATCCAAGGCCTCGAAGGTTTAGCTTTTCATTAAAATTCGATGAAAAATTTGATGAAGATGAGGGAGTATATTCATGTATAGACAATTCTGGTTTTCCCGCCGCTGTAGAAGGCCATCCTTGTTGGTCAAGAGTTGGAAAAGATTTGGCAGAAGTTCCTGAAAATGATGATAGAGAATTTATGGGACTGGAAAAAATATTTTTTAGATATAACAGAGACGACCCTTCATACCAAAGAGAGCTTTTGGCTCATGATATTTTAAATTCTTACGGAATACCGCTATCTAGAGTAGCTCATGCCAACATAGAGTTGGTAATTAATGGTGATGGGGATTATTTTGGTAAAACCTTACCAATAACTTATAACATGGGTGTTTTTCAAATGGTTGAGCAAGTAGATAAGCCATTCCTGAAAAGGTTTTTTGGTAAAAACGGCTTTTTGTTCAAAATTGGTGGCGGTGATTTAGCTGGATCGGAAGAAATAAATCCCCTTTGTGTGTTCTATGAAGAGTCTGATAAATATATAGACAAAGACTTCTGTCAAATTGGGGTTGAAAAGTCCGACCCCGAATCGAGAGAAGAATGGCTTGGATCAGCTAATTATCTAAACCCTTCTTTTGTAAATTCAGATATTAATGATGGTGGGGAAGAATCTCAGTTTAAGCCTTATAAACCAAACTATGATCTAAAGTCGAAAAAAAAGAGTATTGATGAAGGAAGAATGCTATTACAAGATTTTATTAGGTTTGTTCAAACTAATCCTAGTGCATCATCATTGTCAGATCAATTTGATGTTGATGGGTTTATTAAGGCCCAAGCAGCAGAAATAGTTATTGGAGCCGTTGATCACTATGTAAGAGTTGCGAACAACTATTATCTTTATTTTAATCCTTTAACTGAAAAGTGGATATATATGCCAAATGACTTTGACTTTACATTTAGAGATCATCATCCGCTTGCATGGGGCACACCTGAATGGGCTGCTGCTTTTAGAGATATAACTGGCACTTTTGCTTTTCCCGCAAATAATAAAGTTGATTGGGCATCAAGAGAGCTTGGAGATATTAGTCCAGTATTATGGGAAATAGTTTTTTCTGATGATAGCAATAAAGACTTATTGTATGAGCATGTAAGATTTATTATTGATAATTATTTGCAATGGGGCGAAGTATCTCAAGCATTATATTCTAGAAATAACCTTGTTAGAGATACAATAAATCAAACAGAGGCGGCTCTTCCTGGAGGATGCGAGGTAACTTACAACCCTCAGGCAATTGATGCCATTGACTCAAGCAATCTTTGCGATGATAAAGACATTTCAATAAGTAAATTTATTGAGCTACGTATAAAAGCATTAGATGAAGAACTTTCAGATAATGGGTTTTAAGAATATTATTAATTATGATTAGTGCCTTAGATCATTTAATAGTAGCCGTATCAGACATTGATGAAGCTGAAAAAAATTATTCTAAAGTCTTTGGAGCAGACCCAGTATGGAAAGGGGCGCATGAAGAATATGGAACTGAAAATGTTTTATTCAATTTTAATAATACCTATTTTGAACTTCTAGCAGCCAAAGGTGATGGCTTGGGATCAATGTTAGTTAATCATGCTCTTCAAGAAACTGGAGAAGGCTTAATAGGAATAGTTTTTGGAACAGATAATTTAAAAGAAACACATCAAACACTTTCAGACAAAGGCTATCTCTTAGGAGACATTTCAAATGGAGAGGGCTCTAATTTTAAGAATAATAAAATTAGAAAGTGGAAGAATTTATTTTTACCACCAGAACTGACCAGAGGAATTTTTTCTTTTTTGATTGAACATACTGAAGGAACCTTGCCAATAGTAGATAGATTTGAATCCTCAATGGTTAATAAGTTAGATCATGTTGTAATAAATACAAACGATGCAGATGGATTTATCAATGTCTATAAAGATGTTTTTAATATCAGACTTGCATTGGATAAATTTGTTGATGAATGGAAAAGCAGAATGTTATTTTTTCGTTTGAACAAAACAACAATTGAAGTTATAGAAAAGACAAATGACGAGGAGCCAAAAGATTCATTATGGGGTCTATCATGGGAAGTTGACAATATTGAAGAAGCTCATAAAAGACTTGAAAAAGCAGGGGTAGAAATTACGCCTGTTAAAAAAGGCATTAAAGAAAATACGATGGTTGCAACTATAAAATCTCATACACACAATGTGCCAACCTTGTTGATACAGCACACATGACAGATATAACTTATAACCAAGTATACGCAGTAGGAGTACCAATAGTTCTCTTTATGATATTGGTTGAAGTTTTAGCTTCCAGTTGGGATAAAAAATCTTATTACAACAAAGGCGATACTTTATGCACTATTGGCTTGCTTCTCGGTAATATTGCTATGGTTTATGCTTTTAAAGGTTTAACGCTAGCTCTTCATTTTTATGTTTTCCAATTCAAGCTTTTTGATATATTCCAAAGCATGCCTTTGTGGGCCAACTGGGTCCTGACTTTTATCTTAATTGATTTTGTTTTTTACATTTATCATCGAATGTCACACAGGGTTAGATTTCTTTGGGCAATTCATATGAGTCATCACTCAAGCGAAGAGATGAACTTTGCAGTATCTTTTAGGCAAGCATGGTTTGGACCTATTTCAAAAATACCTTTTTTTATTATGTTGCCACTGATTGGATTAGATCCAACAATTATTGCTGTTGCAGGAGTTATAAGCACTCTTTGGGGGATTGTTGGACACACTCAAATTATTTATAAGCTAGGACCTTTAGAATGGATTTTTAATACCCCCTCGCACCACAGAGTTCATCATGGATCTAATGAGCAATACATAGATAAAAACTATGGAAATCTTTTAATAATCTGGGACAGAATGTTTGGAACCTTCGAACTTGAAAAAGAATCAGTAAGATATGGACTAGTAAATAATGTAAATACATTCAATCCAGTGACAATAACTTTCATGGGATGGAAAGCAATTATAGATGACATTAAACAATCAAAAAGTATTTCACAGGCTTTGTATTTATTTTTTGGCCCGCCCAATACTAGAAGCAAGGAGATGTTTTGAAGATTTTAAAAGAAGAAGCAGTATTTAATTCAGCAGCTAATAATTTATGGGAAATTCTATCTGATGTAACTCGATGCGACTGGATAGATACTGTTGATGATATTGAGATGGATGGTGACTGCAGAGTATTTGAAATGGCAGGAATGGGAAAAATTAAAGAGCGTATTATTAAGCTAGACAATGAGTCTATGGAGCTTCAATATTCGGCAGTAGAGACAATGGCACCAATAAATCATCATCTGGCAACTATTAAAATTTCTGAAGTAACTGGCAATAAGTGTTTGCTGGACTGGACAACTGAAATCGACCCAGAGATATTTGCAGATGCTATTCACCAAGGAATGTTGATTTCAATAAGCGGACTTAGAAAAGTTTTAGATGAATCTTAGCTATCTTCAAAACCTATATATTTTACAAAATCACTATTATCAGCTCTTACTGAGCGGACGTGGTTTGCCGGGAAGTCCTCGTCAGGAAAACCCATAGCTATACAAATCATTATATTTTGATCGTCAGGTATTTGAGCGTGTTCTCGAACAACATGAGACTGCATAATTCCTTGACCATTAATAACGCAACCTATTCCTCTCTCCCATGCAGCTAAGACAATTCCATAAGCTAATGATCCCAGACCAAATTGACTGATTGCTGCTGGTTCTAAATATTTATCATAAGTAAGTACTAGTGAGACCGGTGCATCAAATTGTCTAAAGCCTCTCAACATCCAATCCATGCGTTGTTCTTTATCGTCTCTCTCAATTCCCATGGCCTCGAAAAGTTGAATAGCAACATCGATTTGATTTTGTCTATGAACACCCTCATATTCTTCTTTATAAGGAAAGTCTCTAACATGGGGCTTACCAGCCATTGTTTCTTCAATATTACCCTCCCTTATTTTATTTAACACATCACCAGCAACTGCATGAATATGCCAAGTTTGAGTGTTATATGAAGTTGGAGCCCATTTGGCAGCATCAATAATTTCATCGATTAACTCTTTTGGGACAGGTTTATCTAAGAAGCCTCTTACGCTTTTTCTTGATTCAGCAAATTCTTTAAATTTCATAATAATATTTTTTATTTTTTTGATTTTGGCATATTTCAGTATTTTTTAACACGCTCATTTTTATGTATACAATGATAAGAAATGAAATATCAAAACGTTTATAAAATCTTGAGTATTAGAGAATGGGATGATGCCCAAAAAATAGGATATATAAATACAGATTTAGATAAAAAAGATGGTTTCATTCATTTTTCAAATGCCAATCAATTAGCTGCAAGCCTAGAACTATACTTTTCCGACCATGAAGAAGTAATATTGCTTTTGCCTTGCATGAGAAAAATAGAATCTAATTTAAAATACGAGCCGACCGATGGAGACAGCAAGAGAAAGGGATTTTTTGCTCATCTTTATGGCGATTTAAAGATAGAAGACATTGAAAAGTCATGGCAAATAAAAAGAGGAGCCTTTCAATTACCAAAGTCTATCCTCTTAGAAGCAGAGCTTGCTTAATTAATTCGAAACTAGACTAGTAGATAAAGTTTAAGTATTCTAAAAGCATGAAACTTAAATTACCTTTTTCTGATAAAAACCTTCATTGGACTACAGTTACAAGTGAAAAGGTGCTTTTAGCAATTATAGGAATAGCAACATGTATTGCTGCTGCTCAGTATTTGTTTCAAATGTTCGAAGCAAGAGAGATATTATTAGCAGATTTATTTTTGCTATTTATCTATGTAGAAATTATAGGCATGGTAGGGGCTTTTTATAGCACTAACAGAATACCTGTAACCTTGCCGATAATTATTGCTATAACTGCCCTATGCAGATTGATTGTCATGCAGGGAAAAGAGATGGATGCTCTTATGCTAATAGGAGAGGCAAGTGCTGTTCTTATATTGGCTGCAGCTGCATATATTATGAGCCTTAAGGACAAAGTTAGTCTCGAAAAGAAAAAAGAATTCGCTGAAGACAAGAGTCCAGAAAATTAAGGATGGAAATTTTTGCCTACCTGGTTTTTGCCTGGTTTCTTATTCATTTTGTAGAATGCTTTGTATATAAAAATCTTATTTCAAAATCTCCTCACGGCAAAACTCAGGCCATTATTTATACTATGTTATTTGGTATTCTCTACTTAAGGAGAATCAAGCCGAAGAATTAAAGTTTTCTTTATGGAAATCTTTTATTGCTGGGTCTACCAATGCATCTCTTTCTTTAAGTTCTTGGTATAAGTTAACTGAATCAAGAGTTTTGCATCTACTTAGAGCTACATATGTTTGACCTGTAGCAAAAGCTCCATTACCAAGGTCAATTGAACAACTCTCTAAAGTTAAGCCTTGTGCCTTATGAATAGTTACAGCCCAACCAAGTTTTAATGGAAACTGTTTAAAAGATGAAACTATTTCTTCTTCCATTTCATCATTATATTCGTCATATACATACTTAATCTTATTCCACTCTTCTCTTTTAACCTTAAATATTTCGTCTCCAACTTGTACCCTTAAAAACTTTCCCTTTTTATCAGAACAGTTTGTGACCACCCCAATAGTTCCATTTACCCATCTTCCCTCACTATCATTTTTAATAAACATCACTTTTGCATCTTTTTTTATTCTAAGATTTCTTGGCGCAGGAAGATCGTTATCATTAAGCTCTCCAAGCTCTTCAGATTTTGCAGAGGTAGCAGGGCCATCTATTTCGTTCAGCATTGCCTCATTAATTTGGTCCGCCCTATACTTTCTAGTTGTGATTATTAATGAAGATTCATTTTCAAACTCTGGATTAAAGCATCTCCTATTTATTTTATTTATAGTTTCTGAAAGATTCTCTCCTAGTCGTATATTGTTCAGTAAAGAATAAAAGTCTTCATCCTCACTTTGCCTAAAAGAATATGTGAGCTCAAAAAAAGCTGGAGCCTCTATTTCTTTAAAGCTATTGGAGCTAAAAAAATATACAGACTCATATCTTTCATCAATAGCGTCAATCTCATTATCTTTTACTACTGGAGGAAGTTGAAAAAGATCTCCACATGCCAAAACATGAATGCCGCCAAAGGGCTCTGAAGAGTTTCTATGTAGTTTCAAAGTTTCGGATATAACATCAAGCATTGGAGCCCTAACCATAGAGATTTCATCAATAATTAGTAACTCTAGTTTTTTAAGTAATTTTTTAAATCTTGGGTCATTAGACTCTTGAATTTGAGGGAAAATATCAAAGCCTATTCTAAAAGCAGAATTAATTGTACTCCCTCCAATATTAAGCGCAGCAACCCCTGTTGGAGCTACAACCATCTTTTTAAGATTATTTTCATCAAGGACCCTTTCAATTAATGTGGTTTTGCCAGTTCCAGCTGCTCCTGTGAGGTAAATGAATTGTTGAGTATCAGAATTTAGAAGCTCAAGAATTTGATCTAAGGTGTTATCAAAATTTTTTAGCTCATCTTTGATATTGGAGTCTTTCATTTATTAAAAAGTATTTTTTGGCATGATTGGATGTAAGATTATATGATAAAAAAACAACTCTTTTGAGAGCCTATATAATTCGTTAAAGCATCAAAGTTATAAATGAATATCCAAGACTGTATAGTATGTAGTAGTAATCTAGTCGAGTCATTTCAGACATCTGATAGTTTAAATTACTGGCACTGTAATTCATGCGGAGCCAGGTTTTTAGACAAAAAACATTATATTGACCAGGACTCTGAAAAGAAAAGATATTTAGAGCATGAAAATATTATTGAGGATGAAGGCTATAGGAATTTTTTGTCTAAACTTTCGAGTCCTTTAATGGATAAAATTAATCCAAATGCAAAGGGTTTAGATTTTGGTTGTGGTCATGGGCCAGCCCTAGCAGATATATTCACAAAGAATAAATATCTAATAGATTTATACGATCCATTCTTTTTCCCCAATAAAGAAATCTTCTCTAAAACATATGACTTTATAACGTGTACTGAAACAGCTGAACATTTCTTTAATCCAAAAAAAGAATTTGACCTTATAAATACATTGCTTAAAAAAGACGGATGGCTTGGTGTGATGACATGCTTTTTGACGTCTCATGATGCTTTCGATTCATGGCACTATAGAAGAGATCCAACTCATGTTGTATTTTATGCTGAAAAAACTTTTGAGGTTATAGCTAAACAAAGAGATTGGAATTGTGAAATTATTGCTAAAGACGTAGTATTATTTAATAAAAATTAATTGGGGAGATTTATATGTTTAGTCATGTAATGTTAGGCGCCAACGATATTGAAGAGTCTAAAGCTTTTTATGATGCTACTCTTTCTGTCTTAGGAGCAAGACCAGGAAAATTATCTTTAAACCACGATGGCCACACAAGATATATATATTTTGTAAATAATCAAAATAGCTTCATTATTTCTCAGCCTATAAATAACAAAGAAGCATCTCATGGTAATGGTGCAACGATAGGTTTCAATGCATCAAGTGAAGAGATGGTTAATGAATGGTATGAGGCAGGAAAAAAAGTAGGAGGCCTAGACCCAGAATTATGTGAGCCACCTGGAGTTCGAGAGGGTGGAGGAGTAAAAATGTATTTGGCATATTTGCTTGACCCTTCAGGAAATAAAGTCTGCACCATGTTCAGACTCCCGAGAGAATAGGGCTATTATTATCTTGTCTAGACTTGGAATAATTTAAACAAATGACTAAAACAGTTCTTATTTGCATTTCCATTCTGCTAGTTATTCTCGCAGCTTTTTATGGACCGAAAGTTACTAGACTTTATAAGCTTGCAAACTTATATAACGAAGACAAAATCGCAAGCAACTTTATTAACATAGATAAAATATTTCAAGTTTCAGAGCCTATACCATCTTCTAATAATCCTCATTCTTTTCCAAGACGGGATTTTGATCTTCCAGCTACTTACTATTTTGAAGGACAAGAAAGGAATCTTGAGGAAGGTTTATCACATTTTAAAACAGATGGACTTATGGTTTTGCACAACGGTAATTTGCTATATGAAAATTATTGGAATGGTAATAGTCCAACAAGCCAACATATAGCTTTTTCAGTAACTAAATCATTTGTCTCTGCTTTGGTGGGAATAGCTCATCAAGATGGATTAATAGATAGCATTGAAGATCCAATCACAAAATATTTACCAGACTTTAATGGGACTGGGTATGAGGGCGTGCGCATTAAAGATATATTACAGATGTCTTCAGGAGTTAAATGGAATGAAGATTACGCTGATCCAAACTCTGATATAAATAGGTTTGGAAGAACTATTGCTAAAGGTTCTTCTTTTAGAGGTTTTGCTAAAACCCTTGAAAGAGAGAAGGAACCAGGAACTTTTCATCATTATGTAAGTATTGATACACAAATCTTGGGCTTCCTGCTTGCTGAAGTAACGGGTATGTCACTAAAAGACTACTTGTATGAAAAGCTTTGGAATAAAATTGGAATGGAAGATGAAGCCTATTTTATTGTTGATAATGACGGTGTTGAAATGGCTCTCGGCGGCCTTAACGCAACCTTAAGAGATTACGCAAAGTTTGGACTTTTATATGCAAATAGAGGCCAATGGAATGGAGAAAATATTGTTCCATCAAGCTGGGTTGATGCATCACATCAAACAGATGCTCCACATTTGATACCAGGAGAACACGATTTTTCATCCTCTCCGTGGGGGTATGGATTGCAGTGGTGGGTGCCCGGGTTTCCTGATACAGACTATACTGCTTCAGGAGTTTACAACCAATATATATACATAGACCCTTTAAAAAATGTTGTAGTTGCAAAAACCTCATCAAATCATAGATTTACTGCTGAAAAAGAATATTCAAAGGCAGCTCATGTGGCCATGTTTAGAGCTATAGCAAAAAGTATTGATTAAAAATGCCAAAAATATATTTAGTCATATGCACTATATTAGTATTTTCATGTCAGGAGCCACTTCAAGAAAATAAATACACACCCCCTGCTGAAAAAGAATTTTTTAATAACAAGTTTTATATAAATCTTGAAGTCAATGAGTTCTGGTCAAGGGCATCAAAGATTAATCTTTTAGATAATCAACAGATTAACTTTGAAAAAAGTAATAAAAAAGCATCCTTTGTAATTAATCCAAAAAATATCCAAGACTATATAAATTGTGGAAAAATGAATGACGAACTGTATGTTAATTATATTGAAAGAATTTTTGAATCATCATTGACTATTGAAACAACTATTGAGGCAATCCCGTTTAATAATTCTTCAGAAATAGAGATTATTTCAAATTATCAATTTACATCTATTGAAACGGGAACGAGATGGGATTTTGCAACTAATGAATCCAAATTAATTTTAGTCGGAACACCAGCATACGGAGCTGAGCCTTACAGAAAGTGTCTTTCTAAAAATTTATTAGAGTCCAACCTAATTAAAGCATTACTCTCATTAGAGTAGCTAAATAATAAATATAAATTTTATATTTTTATTAGACCACACATGATGTTATAACTATATTGAAAGTAATTTAAATACATGGGGGGAATCATGAAAAACAAATTATTAGGAGTATTATTTTTATTTACTTCAATCAGCCTAACCGCTGGAGATCATGGATCTCATAGTCATGGCGGTATGGGTAACTCAGAGGACTGGGAGATAAAAGCTTACACATCAGCTGCGCCTGCATTTATTGGAGACCATGCTACTGTTATTGGGGCTTCAGGAAAAGTATTGAGAGAGGGCACAAATGGATGGAGATGTGAGCCTTTTATGCCTATGCCAAAAGATGGCTTTAAAGACCCGCATGAATCTGCAGCTGCATGCTCAGATAAGAATGCTGTTGCTTGGGCGAATGCATACAAATCCAACACTAAACCAGAATTAGATGGAGATGGTTGGATCTGGATGCTCCATGGTGATTTGGGCGTAGACAATTTTAAGCCTTACACTGATGGGCAAAAAGATGCAGGACATAAGCATTTTATTGAATCCGGTGCCCATTTAATGTTGATGCCAAAAGACCCGTCTTCAATGGATGGCCAATCTACTAACTATACAACAGGAGCTCCATATGTGATGTTCAAGGGTACGCCTTATGTTCATCTTATGATTCCAGTTAATGGTTATTACGATTTCCAACCAGAGTCAGCACCTAAATAAAAAAAAGAAGCGCTGCTTGAAGGCAGCGCCTGCTTAAAATTGAAAAATTAATTAGCATCTTTTAATAGTCTTTAATATTGTTTCCAAGATAAATTAAGGTTATCTTTATAGTTCACTTGGGGGACTAATATGGAAAGATACACAAATTTTAAAGATTTCTATCCTTACTATTTAAGCGAGCATAGCAACAAAACAACAAAATTATTACATTTTATTGGAACTACTATAGCTATTTATCTTTACATAAGGTTTTTTATGACCTTTGATCTGATGTATTTGCTGTATTCATTATTAGCTGGATATGGGTTTGCATGGATAGGCCATTTTTTTGTCGAAAAAAATAAACCAGCCACCTTTAAATATCCTTTTTGGAGTTTTATTGGTGATCATAAGATGTACTTAGAAATACTTCAGGGCAAACATAAAATTTTTTAACACCTAATGGAAACGTATCAAATAGTTATTTTGGGGCTATTCTTTGGCCTTGTGCTTCTAGAAATCATATACACAAATTTCTTCAACAAACATAACCAAAGGCCAAAAGATGGAGTAGTTGAACTATTTGGCTTTTTTCAATTGAATTTTCTTGTGCTTCCATTGGTTTTTGGTTTTGGTTATGGTTTAACTGAAACTTTTTTTCCAGCCACCAAGGGCCTAATTTCTGAATGGGGATTTTTTGCAATATTTGGCTTGCTTTTAATTTTTGATGATTTAACGCAATACTGGTGGCATAGAACTTGCCACAATGTCCCAGTTTTATACAACCTTCATAGAGCGCATCATGACTCTGAGTATATGTCTATTAGAATTGTTTACAGGAATGCTCTTTTATATTACATATTAATGCCAGGACTTTGGTTTGCAGGAGCCCTTTTTTATTTAGGATCGGGGTGGGTTTATGCTTTTTATATCGTAATAAAGCAAGCTGTAATATATGGAGCTCATACAGATTTAAGATGGGATAAAAAACTATATGAGATTAAATGGATGAGTCCAATTATGTGGGTCCTTGAAAGAACTATATCTACACCTTCAACTCACTGGATGCATCATGGAAAACACTTAACTGATGAGAATACTCATTACAAAGGTAACTATGGTAATTTATTATTTTTGTGGGATGTAATTTTTGGCACCGCAAAGATAACAAGGGAATATCCAAAAGAAGTTGGAGTTGAAAATTTATCAGAAGTATCTGCATTATCTCAATTATTTTGGCCAATCTTCAGATCTCCTCAGGAATCGGAAACTGAAAAAGTTTAAATGTTAGATGTTGATTCTTTCTTTTGGGAGAACCCTCCCTGGGGAGATGGCAAACAAAAATATAGATTAGGACTTAAGCCAATATCTAAAGATGAATGGCTAAATAGAAAAATTGGACCCAATCTTTACTCACATAAGAAAGAATTACTAGATAACAAATATAATGATGTTGTTGCTGTAACAAGCGATTCCCTTGAAGCACAAGAAATTTTAAGTGAGAAATTTAACTTAAAAGAGTCAATTTATAATGATCCAATTGCTGATATGAGCTTACTCATTCAAGATGATTTGTGCCTAATCAGAGCAAAAGGAGATCAAGAGCTATTAGCTGCCAGCATTTGCTCTCCAAGTTATTGGAATGTTAAGTCAAAAATAGGAAAGCCTTTGAGAGAAATCCATAATCCCGTAAAAACACTCGATGAAAAAATTGGTGATAGAATTTCTACTTTTATAAAACAAGCTCCGCTCATGAAGCCATTTGCAAGGCAAAATTGGTTAATTCACGGAGACACACAAAGGTTTCATCTTGTTGAAGAAGATTCATTGCTTGATGATCCAGCACAATGGTTTATAAGATCTGAAAAAGAAACATTGTGCAGATTTCATGAAGATTATTCATTATTTACTATCAATGTTATGTTTCAACCACTTTCATTAATTCATAGATACCCCAAACAAAAACGAAATTTAATAACTAGCATCAACACTTTCGACGAAGAAGAAATAGATTATTTTGGGGGAGATAAAAAAGTAAGGTTATTGCAAAAATATCTTTTGTCTTAAATAGAGTAAAATACATCTTAAATATATATATACATTGGGGAGGTATAAATATGATTGGTGGAATTACCTATATGGGATGGTTTCATACTATTGTTGGCATACCAGCTATCATAGTAGGCCTTTATCTTTTATTTAGAGATAGATTTATTTTTATAAATCTCGGACTGGCAAAATTCTATTTGATTGCTACTGTTGTAACCTCGGCATCATCATTGTTTATATATAGAGCAACTGGTTCTTTTAACACCGCTCATATTCTGTCTGTGATGACTATTTTTGCTGTCCTTTTTGCTTTTGTTCTTCATAAAAAGAGTATTTTTGGATTTTTAAATCATTATCTGAAGCAGCTTGCACTAACCGGAACAGTTTTTTTTAGCATGCTGCCAACGACTGCAGAAGTGCTTCAGAGAGTGCCGCCAAGCGATCCACTTGCGAGCTCAATTGAAGACCCTCTAGTTCAAAATTTTTATATGTCGTATGTAGTTATTTTTGGGATTTTTTCTGTTTATCAAATTTTTAAAATTTCAAGAGGAGAGATGAATGAAATTTAATAGTCATGATGAACTAGTAAATACCTCAAAAGAGGCTCAGAAAAAATGGCGACTAATGCCTGCTCCAAAAAGGGGAGAGATAATTAGAGAATTTGGTAATGAATTAAGAAATCAAAAAGCTAATTTGGCTAGAGTTATTACAAAAGAAGCAAGAAAAATTGTTTCTGAAGCAGAGGGGGAAGTTCAAGAAGCAATTGACATGTGTGATTTCGCTACTGGTTTAAGTAGGCAACTTTATGGATTAACTATGCCAAGCGAAAGGCCCGATCACAGGTTACAAGAACTATGGCAGCCGCTTGGAGTGGTTGGCTGTATAACTGCTTTTAATTTTCCAATGGCTGTGTTTGCTTGGAATTTTTGTTTAGCCTCAGTGTGCGGTAATAGTATCATTTGGAAGCCAAGCCCGCATGCAACAGGATGCGCTGATGCTATTAAAAAAATATGGGATAAAATTGCAGGCGATCACAAAGAATTAGTACTTATCCTTAATGGTGGGAGTAAAGAAGCAATAGCTTTATGCAAAGATTCAAATATTCCTCTGATATCTGCAACTGGAAGTACTCAAATGGGTAAAGAATTAGCTCCATTAGTATCAGCCAGATTGGGTAGAACATTATTGGAGCTGGGTGGTAATAATGCTGCAATTATTTGTCCAACAGCTGATTTGGATTTGACTGTTAAAGGGGTGACTTTTTCGGCAGCAGGGACAACTGGACAAAGATGTACAACATTGAGAAGAGCCTTTGTTCATGAAGACATATATGAAGAATTTATGGAGAAACTTCATGCATATTATGCAACCCTAAAAGTTGGAGATCCTTCTGATACTGCTTCTCAATTAGGCCCGCTAATTTCTGAGACAAGCTTTAATGATATGCAGAATGTGCTGTCATCTCTTAAAGAAAAGAATGTAAAAATTCACGGCGGCCAAAGGCTTGAGGTTGCTGATCCAAAAGAATTCTATGTAATGCCGGCAATAGTTGAAGTAAATAAAGTTGAGGATGAGATGCTTGCAGAGACTTTTGCACCAATTTTATACGTCAAAAAATTTACAGAACTTAAAGATGCTATTTGTATGCAAAATAATGTAAAACAAGGATTAAGTAGTTCTATCTTTACTAACGATGTTAGAGAATCAGAATTATTCTTAAGTTCTGAAGGAAGCGACTGTGGAATTGCTAATGTAAACATTGGAACAAGCGGCGCTGAAATTGGGGGTGCTTTCGGTGGTGAGAAAGATACAGGCGGTGGAAGAGAATCAGGTTCAGATTCATGGAAAGCTTATATGAGAAGAGTCACGGCAACTGTTAATTATGGTAGCGAGCTACCGCTTGCCCAAGGAGTAGAATTTGATGAAAGCTAAAATAGCCATAATTGGAAAAGGCAATATCGGCTGGGCCATTAAACAGTTATTAAAAGATGACTATGAAATAAAGCATGGAGATATTACAGAAGGTCTTGATGCTAGAGATATCGATCAAGTTAGAGAATTTCTAAAAGGAACGGATGCTGTTATATCTGCAGGACCTTTTGCCATAAATCAAAACATTGGAACTGTTGCCTCAGAGATGGGCATCGGATATTTTGATTTGACTGAAGATGTTGAGACTACTGAATTTATTAGAAGCATAGATTCTCAAAGTATTATGATGCCCCAATGCGGATTGGCCCCAGGAGCAATTAATATATGTGCTGCTGGCATGATCAATCAGTTCGATAATGTAAAAGAGGTAATGATGAGGGTTGGAGCATTGCCTCGCTTCACCAATAACGAAATGAGCTATTACCTAAGCTGGTCGACTAACGGATTGATTAATGAATATTGCAATGAGGCTGATGCTATATATGAGGGTAAATCAATTAAAGTTATGCCTCTTGAGGGCGCTGAAAAGCTAACAATAGAAGGCGAGTCGTATGAAGCATTTAACACTAGCGGTGGCTGCGCAACTATGTGCGAAACCTATGAAGATAAAGTTGAAAACCTAACATATAAGACTATTAGGTATCCTGGACACTTAAATCACATGAAGTTTTTGTTTAATGATCTTCATCTAAAGAAAAATAAAGACATTTTAGAAAAGCTTTTTGATAAAGAAGTACCACGAACAACAAATGACGTTATTGTTTTTTATGTAAAGGTTATTGGAGAAATAGATGGAATTCTGCAAGAGAAAACCTATTTAAAGAAAATATATGGCGATGATAAGTTTAGTGCAATTCAAAGAACTACTGCCTCAGGGGTGTGTAGCGTTTTAGATATGTATATTAATGGAAAAATTAAATCTAGAGGTTTTATAAAACAAGAATCCATCCCATGGGATGACTTTATAGACAATAAATTTGGAAAAGTTTATACCTAATTAATCTTTGTAAATAAACATCTCATCAAGCGATACTTCAAAAAATCTAGTGAGTTTTATTGCAAGGGTCAAAGAAGGATCAAATTTACCATTTTCAATTGAGTTAATCGTTTGCCTACTTACAGACAAAGCTTCAGCCAAGGCATTTTGACTTACTTGCCTTTTTTGGCGTAAATCTTTTAATTTATTCTCCATCCCTTAAATATTTCCTGTCGAATATAAATCCGCCAATAGCGGTTCCAATTGCCCAAGCTAAAAAGCATTCATAAAATCCAATTTCAAAACCTAAATAGGGCGAAAGGATTGAAAAGAGCATACCAAAACTAATAAAGCCTATACCTCCCCATGCGCCAAGATAAAGATAGTACCTGTGCATAAGCTCATCTTGTGTTTTGATAAATTTATTCTGATACATTGCTGCGATAATCCAGAAAATTATGATTAAAGATCTAATTAAGGTCATAAAAGGCCCATTATCTTGTTCTAAGGCTGGACCAAATATTCCATCTACTGTGGTTAAGTGGACCCCCCAGAAGAAAGCCCCAATAAAGAAAAAAGATAGAGACAATAAGTAATTTTTTTTATCTTCTTTATTCAAAGATTTTATTTGAATCCATGAACCTTTAAAGATTATTTTAGCCATTTTCTATACCCCTATTGTTTGTAACCTTTCTCAAACATCTCTATAACTTTTAAATCTTTTATTATTTTTTACATTTTATTTATGCAGATAATTAAAAAAGACTTCCTTTACGGACAAGGTTACATTATCAAGCTAATATATGTCAAGTACACTTGACACGTTTTTAATTTATTAAAACTAAAAATAGTTGGGAATATTCAGGTATATAAAGTTAAAATACATAAAATCGTATAATAAATTTATAAATATGAATGAGTTAATCTTATTGAGCCCGTCCCATATCATTACAGTTTTGTTGAGCGTATTAGCAATAATATTTATTCCTCAATATTTTAAATTAACCAGCAAAAAAGCAAAAAAAAACCTAAGATTTTTAATTATTTTTTTATTATTAGTAAATCAAGCAATGGACTTTTACAGAGAGGGGATAGTTAGTGGAAGGTTGCAAGATGGATTACCTCTTCATTTGTGTGATTTTTCAACAATGGCAATTATTTTATATTTTTTAACTCAAAAGAGAGACTTTTTTGTTTTTGCATTCTTCTTTGGCATAGCAGGCGGGGGTATGTCCATTCTTACCCCAGATACTGTTTATGGCTTCCCATATGTTGGATATATACAGAGCCAAATTGGCCACACAATGATTCTTCTTGGAGTAACTTATGCAATGGCCATTGATAATCAAAGACCATATTTAAAGGACGTCCCAAAAGTTTTTATGTATGCAACCATACTATTGTTATTTACCTACCTAATGAATTATTTGCTAGGAACTAATTATTGGTTTTTAGCTGAAAAGCCTATCGGAGATAACATAACAGCTCTTATGCGACCAGAACCATTTCATATAATAGATCTTTATATTGTTGCATTGCTGGTTTGTTATTCTATGTATTTGCCTTTCTATCTTAAAGATAGAAAATTAAGCTAGTTTTATGGAAAGAAAAGGCAATAAAATTGTATCTAGAAGGCAGATTCCTTCAAAATATAGAGCATCTAGACCAAAAATTGTACAGTGGATAGCAAGATGGTTTTTGAGGCTTTTCGGGTGGAAGGTAGACGGCTTTATACCTCCTCTTGAAGGCAAAGAAAATTTAATCATTATTGCTGGTCCTCATACATCAAACTGGGATGGGGTATTTGGTTTTGCCGCAATATTAGGATTAGATGCAAAAATATCTTTTTTTGGAAAGCACAGCCTTTTCACCAAACCATTCCTTGGGAAATTTCTTAAATATATGGGCGGCATCCCTGTTGATAAGACAAAACCTGGCTTGGGCCTTACAGATGTAGCGATAAAAAATATGAGAAAACTAAATGGTTCTTTAATTGCCATGTCCCCTGAGGGAACAAGAGCTAAAACTGAAAAGCTAAAGTCAGGTTTTTTAAGAATTGCCAGCGCAGTTGAAGGCCAAATTTTTCTTGGAGCTTTTGATTTTGGAAACAAAAGAATTCTTTTAGATAAGTTTTATAAACCATCTGGAGACAATGAAGATGATTTGTTGTGGGTTAGAAACTATTTCTCACAGTTCCAAGCAAAGCGCCCTGAAAATTATTAATCATCAGCTAAACCATTAGCAATCATCTCATCAGTTTTCTCTTCAACTATAAATTGTGGTGGGATTCCATAATCAAGAACCGCAGAATGAAATTCTCTAATGTCGAATTTATCTCCTAGAGCATCCATCGCTTTTTCTCTTAGTCCCAACATTTTTTAACATCCATTAACTACTATGTGCATGTATGTAGCATAAGTTTTTTTGATAGACTTAATGTAAATGATTAACACTATATAACAATGACTGAAAAATTAGCTACATTATCGCAAGAAGATAATATCTCCATAATCACGCTTGACGATGGCAAGGTGAATGCATTTTCTTATGATATGCTCGCTCAGGTTCATAGCCTTCTAGACGAAGTTCCTGAGAAGACTGGAGCACTTGTTATAAAAGGAAGAGATGGTATTTTTTCAGGAGGGTTTGATTTAAAAACATTAGCAACTGGTGATCTTGCTAAAATTACAAATATGGTTGAATTGGGATATAACCTTCTTCTAAAAATTTATTCTTTTGATCGGCCAGTCGTTGCAGCTGTATCAGGGCATGCAATTGCACTAGGATTATTTGTCGCCTGTTCTGCCGATTATCGAATCGCCATTGATGGGAAATATGTTTGTCATGCAAACGAAGTAAGAAATAATATGGATATCCCTACTCAGATTATGGAAATTCTTAAAGAAAGAGTAAATAAAGAGTATTTTTACTCTGCAGTCTATCACTCTGATTCATATTCGGTTCAGGAATCAATTGATGTTGGGTATATTGATGAAGTTATTTCAGAAGATAGATTTATGGAAAGAGTCATGGAAAAAGCAAAAGAGTTAGCCACATTGCCTCATCCATTTTATGCAAAAACCAAGCAAACTGCTCAAAAAGAAAGAAGAAAGAAGATTGGCGATGCTATAAAAAAATATGAGATACAAACGTTTTTATTAAGATTTTTTCTTAGATTAAAATTTTGGCAGAAACCGACTAAAAAATAGTAAAAAATATAAAATTAATAACAGTCAATACTAGCTGAATATTTGAACTCAAATAAATACATAGAAATAAACAATATAAATGATCTGATGGCAAGAGATCTTCTAGAAAGCCTATATTCTTTAAACCAAGAAAATTCACCAGAAGTTGGTTTTATTCCCAGCATTGAACTTTTTTCAAAGTTATTTCAGACGAGCTCTTTAAACCTATTAATTAAATATAAGAATAAAATTGCTGGGTTTATTATTTGTTTTAGGGAAAATTCAGAATACGAATCTCTAAACTATAAATATTTTAATCAAAATAAAGAAAAATTTTTATACATAGACAGGGTAGTCATTAAATCACATTATAGAAGAATGGGTCTTGGAACTACAGTTTATAAATATATTGATGAGGAAGCAGCAAAAGAATCGTTACCAATATGTTGTGAGGTAAATTCAATCCCTCTAAACCAAATATCTCTTAATTTTCATGCAAAAAATGGTTTTATCAAGGTTGGAGAAAGAGACTTTAAAGACCATTCTGTAACATACCTTCAGAAATAAACTTTACAATCATTCAAGATATTATTAATCTTTTATATATGTCGATCTATAAATGTAATGAGTGTGGAATGTCAGTTAAAACATCATGCGGTGAATGTGATAGTCCACTTGAAGATGGTTTATTGAATTTGGATGATGGAGGTCAAGTAAGAATATCTCAATGCAAACAAACACAATGCACTAATTTTAATGGAAAGATAAAATCGCCACTTTGTTGTGGAAATGATATGCAGTGCTCTATCTAATTAAAAATAGTTTTTAAACTATTCATCCTCTCTCTTAAAAACGGAATAAGACTTAGGTTTATATTTTTTACAAATTAATAAAATGATTGGAAAAGATTAATTTATGATCTAACTCTTCCTTTTTTCCTCAAACGAATAGATTCCGGAGTCACCTCAACAAGCTCATCATCTTCAATAAATTCTAGAGCTTGTTCAAGAGTATGTTTTATGGGAGGAACAAGAATTAAATTCTCATCTGTGCCAGCTGCTCTTATATTTGTTAATTGTTTTGCTTTAGTGGGATTGACTGGCAAGTCGTTGTCTCTTGAATGAAGACCAACAATTTGACCAACATATACTTCTTGCCCATGACCTAAAAATAATTTTCCACGATTTTGTAAATTAAATAGCGCATAAGCAAGCGTCTTTCCTGCAGTCATTGCGTACATGACACCATTAGTTCTTTTTGCAATTTCTCCAGTCTTAACTGGACCATAGTGATCAAAAACACTTGTCATTATCCCAGTGCCGCTTGTGATTGTTAAAAAATGAGACCTAAAACCAATAATACCTCTCGATGGCGCCATAAACTCTAATTTAACCCGTCCTTTTCCATCTGGCTCCATATTTTTAAGCTCAGCTTTTCTTGGACCAAGTTCCTCAATTACAGACCCTTGATGCATGTCTTCAACATCAATAACTATTTGCTCATATGGTTCATGAATTTCATCATTAACTTCTTTTTGTATAACTTGCGGCTTAGAAATAGCAAGCTCAAAACCTTCTCTGCGCATTGTTTCAATTAAAACCGATAAATGCAGTTCTCCACGGCCAGAAACTATAAATTTATCTGGACTATCTCCCTGGACAACTCGCAAAGCTACATTTGAAACTAATTCTTTTTCTAGTCGTTCTTTAATATTTCTAGAAGTTACAAATTTTCCTTCTCTTCCAGCAAAAGGAGAATCATTTACTTGAAAAGTCATACTCACTGTTGGTTCGTCTACAGAAAGTGGGGGCAGAGCTGCAACATGCATTGGATCGCATATAGTGTCTGAAATATTTAGTTTATCAATACCAGTAATACATACTATTGAGCCAGCATCAGCCTTAGAAACTTCCACCCTCTCTAGTCCCTCATAACCCATAACCTGAAGAACTTTACCTTTTCTTGTTTTGCCTTCCCTATCTATTACAGCTACTTGATCATTTGGTTTTATAGAGCCCTGTTTAATTCTTCCTATACCAATAACACCAACATAACTGTTGCTATCAAGAGCACTTATTTGTAATTGCAAAGGACCATCTTTTTTAACTTCTGGGGCAGGGACTTTATCAAGAATCATTTCTATTAACGGAGTCATATCTTCAGTCATCTGGTCAGCTTCTAAACCTGAGATACCTTCTATTGCTGAAGCATAAATAACTGGAAAGTCTAATTGTTCATCAGTTCCACCTAGGCGATCAAATAAATCAAAAACCTGATCTAAAACCCAATCTGGCCTTGCATCAGGGCGATCAACTTTATTGATAACCACAATTGGGTTTAAACCTTTTTCAAACGCTTTTTGAGTAACAAATCTTGTTTGTGGCATTGGGCCATCAACTGCATCAACTAGAAGAAGTACTGAGTCGACCATTGAAAGAGCTCTTTCAACTTCCCCGCCAAAATCAGCATGACCAGGAGTATCTACGATATTAATTAAATGATCTTTCCAATTGATTGAGGTATTTTTTGCAGTAATTGTAATACCTCTTTCTTTTTCTTGCTCATTGGAGTCCATAATTCTCTCAGAATCCATATTTTTTCTATCCAGTGTTCCAGATTGCTGGAGAAGCTTGTCAACAAGCGTAGTTTTTCCATGATCAACATGGGCAATGATTGCAATATTTCTAAGATTATTTATGTCCATGCTGTTAGCCTTTAGAAAAAGTGGTGATTATAATCTTAAATTAATAAAAAATGTTTTTATTAATTTTACTTATCTGTATCTAATCGATATAAAATTTACAAAAATTAAATTATCAGGAGAAAAAATGGCAATACCAGATCATATTAAAAATAACCTTTCTATACCTGTAATAGGCTCTCCTTTATTTCTGGTATCGGGTCCTGAATTAGTAATTGCTCAATCCAAAGCAGGCATTATTGGATCATTTCCTGCCTTAAATGCAAGACCGCAGCATGTTCTTGAAGAATGGATTATTAGGATTAAGACTGAGCTTGCAGAATATCAAAAACAAAATCCAGATAAAAAAGTTGCACCTTTTGCCGTCAATCAAATATGTCATGGATCTAATGATAGGCTTATGGATGATATGGCTACATGTGTTAAACACGAGGTCCCAATTATTATTACATCTTTAAGGCCACCAGCAGAACTTGTTGAAGCAACTCATAGTTATGGAGGGCTTGTATATCACGATGTAATAAATGTTAGGCATGCAAAAAAAGCAGCAGAGCAAGGTGTTGATGGTTTGATTCTTGTATGTGCCGGTGCCGGGGGTCATGCAGGAGCACTTTCACCATTTGCACTTTTGAGAGAAGTTAAAGAGTGGTTCGACGGTACTGTAATTTTATCAGGATCTATCGGGGATGGTTACTCAGTTGCTTCATCTTTGGCTCTTGGAGCAGATTTCGCATATATGGGCACAAGATTCATTGCAACTAAAGAGGCTAACGCTGATCAGGGCTATAAACAAATGTTAATTGATAGTGCTGCAGATGATATTGTTTATTCAAGTCTTTTTACTGGTGTTTCTGGTAACTACCTTAAGCCTTCTATAAAAAATGCAGGCCTAGACCCAAACAATCTTCCAGATGCAGACAAATCTACAATGAATTTTGGATCAGGAGGAAATACTGATGCAAAAGCATGGAAAGATATTTGGGGTTCTGGCCAGGGAATCGGCGGTATTAAAGATGATCCTAGCGTAGAAGATTTAGTAACCAGGCTCAAGGAAGAGTATAATCAAGCAAAAATAGAATTTAACGAAAAATAATATTATCCGGAGGAGAGAATGGAGACAATAATATTAATTTTAATAGGAGCTATTGCTGGGGGAGCAATTGTTAACATGATGTATGTATGCAAAGAGGGTAGAAGTGGCTCTAAAGGCATTACAGACGAATATATAACAGAGTCAGGCATAAAGAGAACAGCAAAAAAAGATAGAGAAGAATATATCGTTTAAAAATATTCAATGACCAAAAGAAATTTAAGAGAGCATTTTATAGAAGGCTGGAATAAATTATTTGGTAAAGAAGAAGATAAAACAAAACTAAGAACTCAAAGTCTTTTTAGGGCGAAAAATTCTGTCACTAATCTAAATGCTGGCACGCCTCATGACTGGGAAGACTTAAAAAAATACCAAGAAGAAGAAAAGAATTATGACTAATATAGGTTTTGTTGGCCTTGGCGTAATGGGTGGGCCCATGGCAAGCCATCTGAGCAATAACGGCTACAATCTTTCTGTTTTTAATAGATCTAAAGAGAAATCAAAAAAATGGTTAATTGAAAATAAAGAAGCTAAAGTTTGTTTGTCCCTAAAAGATATCGCAATTAATTCCAATATTATTATTCTTTGCGTTGGAAATGATCAGGATGTGAGACAGGTTATTAGTGAAGTTGCAGACTGGATAAGACCCGGCACTGTTGTTATTGATCATACAACCACATCGGCAAAGTTAGCTAAAGATATGAACGAGATTCTTGCTAAAAAAGAGTCTTATTTCATAGATGCTCCAGTATCAGGAGGAGAGGCGGGAGCTCAACAAGCTACTTTATCTATAATGGTCGGTGGCGATAAAGAGATTTACTTATCTATTAAAGCGGTGCTGGACTCTTACTCAAAATTCACAAAGTTTATGGGCCCGTCTGGTCACGGACAATTAACCAAAATGGTTAATCAAATTTGTATAGCTGGGCTAATACAATCCCTTGCCGAGGGATTACATTTTTCAAAAAAAGCAGGCCTGGAGACAGAAGACGTTATTGAAGTAATTTCAAAAGGAGCTGCACAATCATGGCAAATGGATAATAGATGGAAATCTATGATTGGGGATGAATATAATCATGGATTTGCAGTTGATTTGATGAGAAAAGACCTAGATATTGTTTTAGAGCATGCTAAAACTATAGATGCGAATTTAGAGATAACTGATCTCGTTAATAGTTTTTATGAAAACATCCAAAATTCTGGTGGGGGAAGATGGGATACATCCAGCCTTCTAAGAAGATTAGAATCTTAGATTAAGATTCTTGAAAATAAGGCCATACCCGCATATATCAAAAACATAATTACAACCATATTTTCAACCATTGCACTGTCTAAATTAATAGACTCTTCTGCCATTTGATAAAAATTATTTGGACTAGCTACAAGCCATGCAATACCAAAGAGATGAAGAAACATTAAAATTGCAATTATCCAATTAAGAGGATTGCTAGTAAAAACAATAAACGATGTAATTATTAAATAAAAAATTTCTGTTGAAAGGTAAACGTTAATATTTTTTCTTTTCCATATATACCTTAAAAAACTGTATCCCGCCTTATTGGTATAAAAATATACAAAAGCAGAAAAGATATATACAAAAGCTAAAAAAAATATCATTTAATGATGGGGTGGTTTTTCATACTTAACAGGCGGAAACTTAGATTTCTTATTTTGTTTTTTATACCGATCATATCTTGAAGTAACATCAGCACAGTCCTCGGTTGCTGATGGAGAAATATCTTTATTGTCTTTTATCTTATCTTTCATTTAGGATTTATAAATCTCCTTCTTTTCTTACCTCGCTTCTTTGCACTTCAAATTTTTCTCCATACCTTGCTTCAAGCTTCTTTTGATTCTCACTAATCACCTCATAAGGATCTAATCCTAGTGAGGCGCATGCAGTCGTCCAATACCAGATAATATCTCCAAGCTCTCTTTTCATATGGAAGATATTTTCCTCGGAAGCTGGCTTTCCCTGAAGAATCATTTTTTTTACGATTTCAACAAACTCACCCGACTCACTTCCAAGACCAAGGGCAGCTGTTAAAAGCCTGGGTATTTTCACATCAGAGTTAGATTCAATTTCATCCATGCTTTTTTTGAGAGCATCTATGTCTAGGCTTGGCTCACTAGTAACTTTTGTAACAAAGTCACTATAGGTTGTAAAAAAATCTTTAACTTCTTGGCTCATGAAAAACTCCTGTTTAAATGCTATTTAATTTTTAATGATCTTTGGCTATCAACTATGTTGTATAAATGTTCTTGTGCCTCTGGTTTTAGCTGAGCTATTCCCATGGTCATGACATCTATGACTGCTGTATATGCAATCCTGGAAGTATGAGGCTTAGTAATTCTGTAGTTATCACCAACATTAATGCTTATTGGGTAATCACAAATGTTAGCGAGAGGAGAGTTTTCAGGCATGATTCCTATAACTTTAACTCCTGATTTACGAACGATTTTAACACTATCAATTAGAGCAGATGTGGTGCCGGATTGCGAAATAGCCAAGACAACATCGTCTTTTGAAAGTGAGTTAGCTGACATTAACTGTATGTGTGGATCTGAAATAAATGATGATGAGATTTTCAATCTAAAAAACTTATGTTGTGCATCCATTGCAACAGGAGCAGAGCCACCAAAAGCATAGACCTCAACTCTTTTGGCATTTGCTAGAGCTTCTATTGCAGACTCAAGAACGTCTTGATCAATTTGAGACCTAACATTTAATATTTCACTAATTGTTGTATCAAAAACTTTTTCACATAAATCATGAATACTATCGTCTTCTTCAATTTCGTACATAACAAAATAATCATCTGCTGCTAGTTGTTGTGATAGATTAATTTTAAATTCTTGATAACCAGAAAAACCAAGAGCTTTGCAAAATCTTATCAGCGTTGGTTCACTTATACCCATAGCAGTTGATGCTTCTGCCGTTTTCATTGTAATAACCGATTTTGGGTCTTTTAAAACAAAATCTGCTACTAATCTTTCAGATTTTCTTAATTCTGGAAGAGTATTTTTAATTTGTCTCAATAATTTTGTTGGCATAAGGTTAGAATATCTCTCTTAAGCAAAAAAATGAATCCCTAAATGGACGTATCACACATTTTAGAACATCTTAATGATCAACAGCGATCAGCGGTGACGTCTGAAAAACAGCATTTGATGGTATTAGCTGGAGCTGGATCAGGAAAGACAAGAGTCTTGGTTCACAAGATTGCATGGGAGGTTGAAGCATTAAGAAAAAACCCTGCCTCTATTATGGCAGTAACTTTTACTAACAAAGCTGCACTTGAAATGCGATCAAGAATTGAAGAATTATTGGAAGCTCCCATGATGGACGGTTGGGTTGGGACTTTTCATGGGCTTGCTCACAGAATGCTTAAAAGATTTCATAAAGAAGCTGGTCTCAGTAGTGGTTTTACAATTTTAGATGCAGATGATCAACTAAGAATTATAAAAAGAATCTCCAAAGAGGCGGGTTTAGATGAGTCTGTATGGCCATCACGCCAAAGTCAGTGGCAGATAAATGCCTGGAAAGATGAGGGCTTTAGAAGCGAATCTGTAGATGATAAGGGTGATTATTTTAAAGAAAATATTAACAAGATATACAAAGAATATGAGAAAACATGCTTGAGAGATAATCTTGTTGATTTTGGTGAACTACTATTGAGATCGTATGAGGTAATTCGTGATAATGAATCTGTAAAGGCTTTCTTTCACTCTAGATTTAAATCAATATTAGTAGACGAGTTTCAAGATACCAACACTATTCAATATAACTGGCTTCTTGAGATAGCTTCAGAAAAAGCATCAATAACAGCAGTCGGAGATGATGACCAATCCATTTATGGATGGCGAGGTGCTAAAGTTGAAAATGTAGAATCATTCACAAAAACTTTTGATACAGCAGAGATCGTAAGATTAGAACAAAACTACAGATCTACAAATATTATCTTAGGCGCAGCAAATGCTTTAATTGAAAACAATACTGAAAGACTTGGAAAAAACCTTTGGACAGACAAGCTTGAGGGCGAGCAAATAATTTTGTATCAAGCATATAACGAGCAGGACGAAGCAAGATTTGTTGCTGATATTTTAAAAGACTGGATGAATAAAGGAGAAATGTATTCAGATGCTGCTGTTTTGTATAGATCCAATGCTCAATCAAGAGCGCTTGAAGAAGCGCTGCTTAGATCAAGCATCCCCTACAGAATATATGGCGGCCAAAGATTTTATGAAAGAATGGAAATCAAAAATGCCATAGCTTACTTAAAAATTATTTTTAATAATTCTGACAATCCTGCGTTCGAGAGGTCAATCTCAAATCCCACCAGAGGAGTTGGTGAAAAAACTTTGGCAAAAATTCGTTCTACGGCCACTAAATATAATATTTCATATATAAAAGCATCGGCCAAACTAATTGATGAGGGTGCAATATCCGGAAGAGGCGGATCAGGCCTGAAATCTTATTTAGAGTTTATTGCCCGATGTAAAGAATTTATAGAAGAGAATACTCTTTCAGACTTAATGGAAGAAATAATTAAAACTTCAGGATTAGTTGCCTATCATGCAAAAGAGCCTGGAGAAAAAGGTAAAACAAGGGTAGAAAATTTAGAGGAGCTAGTTTCTGCAACTACAAATTTTGAGCATAGTATTAGAGAAGAAAAAACAAATATTGAAATTGCAGAGCAATATTTAGATATGATTTCACTTGATTCCGGTGATAGACAGGCATCAGAGCATGATGATGCTGCTCAACTTATGACTCTTCATTCAGCAAAGGGATTAGAATTTAAATTAGTTTTAATGACTGGTCTTGAAGAGACCTTATTTCCTCATGGAAGATCAATGGAAAACCCAGGCCAGCTGCAAGAAGAGAGAAGGCTTTGTTATGTTGGCATAACTAGAGCTATGGAAAAACTTTATATAACCCATGCAGAGTCAAGAAGATTGCACGGCTCTGATACTTTTAATCCACCATCAAGATTTATAAAAGAAATTCCTAAAGATCTAATCAATGAGATTAGGCCTAGGGCACAGACGCACATACCTTATAATAGAAAAGACTTTAAAGAAACCAAGCTTGAGTTTGAGGATGAGATTGGAATTTCACTTGGACAAAGAGTTATGCATAAATCTTTTGGTGAGGGCGTGGTTTTAAATTATGAAGGCTCAGGTGAAGCCTCCAGAGTTCAGATTAATTTTGATCAAGCAGGAACAAAGTGGTTAGTAATGGCTTATGCAAATTTAGAGAAACTATGATGAAAAAAATTTTAACGTTTATTTTTTTGATTGGAATAATTTCTGGTTGTTCTAGTGGACAAGAATCATCCAACTCTGCATATACTGAGGAGTATAAAACTTACAAGTGGAGGCTTGTTACATCTTGGCCAAAAAATTATCCAGGTCTTGGCATGGCGCCTGAGAGAATAGCTGATTTGGTTGAAGAGATGAGTGATGGCCAAATGCAGATAACTGTATATGGTGCAGGCGAACAGGTTCCTGCTTTTGGAGTCTTTGATGCTGTTTCGAGCGGATCACATCAAATGGGTCATAGCGGAGGATATTTTTGGAAGGGAAAAGTTCCTGCTGCACAGTTTTTTACTAGCGTTCCTTTTGGATTAACGGCAGATGAAATTAATGCATGGGTAAACAGAGGCGGCGGCTTAGAATTATGGAGAGAAATATACGAGCCTTTTAACATTTATCCTATTCCTGCTGGAAATACAGGAACCCAAATGTTTGGTTGGTTTAACAAAGAAATCAACTCATTAGAGGATGTCAAAGGCCTAAAAATGCGTATTCCAGGAATCGGAGGAGAAGTTTTGAAAGAAGCAGGTGGAATTCCAGTCACTCTTCCTGGAGGTGAATTGTTCACAGCACTTCAAACAGGTGTAATTGATGCTACTGAGTGGGTTGGACCATACAATGATCTTACCTTTGGTTTTCATCAAGCTGCAAAATATTACTATTATCCTGGCTGGCATGAGCCAGGACCAATGCTAGAGCTATTAATTAATATGGATGCTTGGAACAGTCTGCCAAAACACCTTCAAGTAATAATCGAGACAGCAACCAAAGCAGTAAATCAAGATACTCTAGATGAGTATTTAGCAAGAAACAATCAAGCTCTAACTGAGCTGATTGAGGTTCATGGCGTTGAGCTAAGAAAATTGCCAGATGATGTTATCGAGGAATTTAGAGTTATTTCCAATGAAATACTTAGCGATCTAGCTAAAGAAGATGAGGTAATTGGTAAGGTTTATGATTCATATATTGAATTTAAAAATAATGTTGCTGAGTACCATAAAATTTCAGAGGACTCTTTTATTGAAGCTAGAAATAAGTGATTAAAGATCTAAATTTTAGAAATTTTGGCTTAATTGATTATGATAATGCGCTTGATTTGATGAAGAAGCATATTCAAGAAAAAGAATTTAAGAATGAAATATGGTTTCTAGAACATAATCCTGTATTTACTCTTGGAACTGCAGCTGATAAATCTCATATTTTAGATGCAGGCAGCATCCCAATTTTTCAATCAGATAGAGGTGGAGAGGTAACCTATCATGGCCCAGGCCAACTAATAATATATTTTTTACTGGATATAAAGCAGCTCAATCTAGGACCTAAGAGCTTAGTAAAAACTCTTCAAAAGTTTATACAATTACTCTTAGAACAATATTCAATAGATTCTAATTTTGTTGATGGCGCTCCTGGAGTTTATGTAGCAGAAAAAAAGATTGCGTCTATTGGTCTAAGGTTTTCAAAAGGAAAGTCTTATCATGGTGTTAGCATAAATGTTGACATGGACCTAAGCCCATTCCTTAAAATTAATCCATGCGGATATGAAAATCTGTCTATGACTCAAGTAACTGAATTTTATAAAGACATTACAATTAAGCAATTAATGCAAGACGCCACTAGTATAATAAAAGACTTATACATATCTAAATAATATGTGTAATAATTATTTATAGTTATTATTTATTTAATTAAAGGGAAAAATTATGAACATTACAAAAAAATTTATAGCACTGCCTATTGCTTTGTTCTTGATTGCTATGCCGTCAAAATCTGATATTTCTGAATTTGGATTTGAGGCCCTTAGTATAGAAGATATTACTTTCGTAGGAGTAGGCTATGGACAGATTAAGAACAATATTATGTTTGGAGCTTCATATGCTACAGATCTTGAAGATGCTTTTGATGTAAATATGTTTGGCCTTAGTGCTGGATATGTGTTTGGAGATCACGAAGCTGGCTCTTTTTATACTAGTGTAAGCTATGCAGATTCAGATTTAACTGATGGAGAAGGTGGATTGTCAATAGGATGGCTGAAAGTTGCAAAAACTGGTACCAGTCTTGGGTTTTCTGTTGATGATGATCAAGTTGTATCTCTAGATATAGGTTTCGACATTGGAATGGATAGAAAAATCAGCCTTGGAGTTTTAGAATACACAGACGATGATATTGATGTGGATACAGCAGTATCAATTGGTTTCTCTGCTTATTTTTAATTTTTAAAAATATCAAAATAGCCGCTATTTCAGCGGCTTTTTTTTGTTTTAAAAAAAATAATATACAATACCGCCATGGAAATAATTCCAACTGTAAAAGTTGTAAACAGAGACGGTGTTAAGGCTGTGAAGAATGGCCAAAAGGGTAATCAATATTCCCATATTCCTAATCTAAAAAAACCTGAGTGGCTGAAGGTTAAAGCTCAATTTAATCCAAACTTTCACAAGATAAAAAATCAGGTAAATGAAAAGAGATTGAATACAGTTTGTGAAGAAGCTCATTGTCCAAATATATCCGAATGCTGGTCAGCTGGCACTGCAACTTTTATGTTGATGGGTTCAGTTTGTACAAGAGCTTGTAAGTTTTGCTCAGTAGATACTGGCAACCCTAAAGGATGGCTAGATGTTGATGAGCCATTAAATACTGCTAAGGCTGTCCAAATAATGAAATTAAAATATGTTGTTTTAACATCCGTTAACAGAGATGATTTGCCTGATGGTGGAGCAAAGCATTTTGCAGATACAGTAAAACTTATAAAAGATCTTAATCCTGAAACTGCAGTTGAAGCACTAACACCTGATTTTAAGGGGTTATCATCTTCTATAGATACCATTGTGAATTGTGGTCTAGAAGTCTTTGCTCAAAATATTGAAACAGTTGAAAGATTAACACATCCAGTAAGAGATATAAGGGCAGGATACCAGCAGACTTTAGATGTTCTTGCTGAATCAAAAAAAATTAATCCAAAGGTTCTAACTAAAACCAGTCTTATTCTTGGCCTTGGCGAAACAGATGATGAGATTGAACAAACGATGGATGACCTTATAGCTAGTAAAGTAGATATTCTAACAATTGGACAATATTTAAGACCAACCCTAAATCATCTTCCCATTGAAAGGTGGGTAACTCCAGAGGAATTTGAAGCTTATAGAGAGATTGGATTGAAAAAAGGATTCTTAGAGGTTGTCTCAGGACCTATGGTTAGGTCTAGCTACAGAGCTGAAAGAGCATTAGAAAAAAATAACGCTGGCCTATAACCTTATAAAACCAAGAACGGTAAAAATAAGACAGTAATTAATACTAACAACTGTATTAAAATAAATGGAATAACTCCTCTATAAATTTCTGATGTCTGTATAGATTCATTTGCAACCCCTCTCAAGTAAAACAAAGAAAAACCAAAGGGCGGTGTTAAGAAAGAAGTTTGTAGGTTAATTGCAATAAGAATTGCTAACCAGACTGGATCAAAACCCATCATTAAAAGAGGCGGGGCGACCAAAGGAACAATTACGTAGCAAATTTCAATAAAATCTAAAATAAAACCAAGCAAGAAAACAAAAATTAAAACAAAAATTAATGCTGTATATGGCCCTCCAGGGAGAGAGCCAAACACCAAATCAATTAAATCATCTCCGCCAACTCCTCTAAAAATTAGTGAAAAAATAGAAGCACCAATTAATATTGTGAAGATCATTGTTGAGACTATTGCAGTTTTTTGACTAGTTTCTTTTATAAAGCCTAAAGATAACTTGCCGTTAATAAGAACTATTAAAAGTGCACCAGCAGCTCCAATAGCAGATGCCTCTGTTGGTGTTGCTATTCCAGCGATAATAGAACCTAAAACCAAAATAATTAAAAGTAATGGCAAGGCAAGAGTCTTAAGAATATTTTTGAATGATGCTGATTTTGCTTCTGGCTCAAACAAGATATTTGGATTTTTATAGTTTTTATAGATTGTATAAATCAAATACCCAAGACAAATCATAATTCCAGGTACTATGGCGCCAATAAATAAATCTCCAACAGTAACAGTTTGTTGAGAAAAAATACCCATGTTGTTTTGAGCTCTTTGATATGCATTAGACATAACATCACCCAAAAGCACTAATGCAATTGAAGGAGGAATGATCTGTCCTAAGGTTCCCGTTGATGCAACCAAGCCTGATGAGAAATCTTTTTTATAGCCTTGTTGAATCAGAACTGGCAAAGACATAAGACCCATTGTTACAACTGTTGCGCCAACAATACCTGTGCTAGCTGCTAATAGAGCACCAACAGCAATTATAGAAATGCTTAGACCGCCTCTAATATTCTTAAATGCTAAAGCCATGTTTTCTAACATTTTTGCAGCAATGCCCGACCTCTCAAGAACAGTCCCCATAAATATAAATAAGGGAACTGCGAGAAGAGTCACATTATTCATAATCCCAAATATTCTTAGAGGAATGCTTTTCAAAATTGATTCATCAAATATTCCGAACGGTATACAGATTAGAGCAAATAGAATAGAGACCCCAGAAAGTGTAAATGCAACCGGATACCCAAATAAAAGAGCTAGACATATTAAAACTAAAAGTAATAAAGGAATTATTTCCATTTTGTTTTTATAAATTGATTAATTAGTGCTGTTAAAAGTGTTAGTGGTAATAGAACCATCAATGTTTTTTGAATGTATACATATGCCAAACCACCAGCTTCTGTAGATGTTTCACTCATTTTCCAAGAAGCTTCGATTGTTTCAATAGAATAAAAAAATGTAACAGCAATTAGAGGTAGTAAAAACAATAAACCAAATACACTATTTATATTTTTTTTATACCTATCAGATGCATTTCTGTAGAAAATATCAACTCTTACATGTTCATCATGATTCATTACATAACCAGCACAACCAAGAAAAACTAACGCATGAAAGTACATCACTAGCTCTTGGATGCCAGTTCTCCCAATGCCAAAAAAATACCTACTAATAATTACAAAAACCATCAAAGCTACCATGACCGGTATTAGGTAAGATATTTTTTCACCTACAAAATTTATATACTTTTCTAGAACTTTCATTAGATGTCTGACTCAGATTTAGTTAGAATATTTATCATGTTAATTGTACTTTCACCAGCAAAAACTTTGGATTATGAAGTTGATTCTAAAAGCAATCATACTGCACCCCAGTTTCTAAGCCAATCTTCAAGCCTTATAAAGACACTAAAAGACAAGGAGCCAAAAGACATTGCCAGTCTTATGGGGTTAAGTGATAAGTTGGCAGCTTTAAATTTTGATCGATATCAAGCATGGAAGGCATCTAAAACTTTATCAGAAGATAGCAAGCCCTCATTGTTAGTTTTTAAAGGTGATGTTTATCAAGGGCTTGATGCTGAAACTCTTAATGCTAAGCAAATTAAATTTGCTCAAAAACATTTAAGAATCCTATCAGGATTATATGGAATATTAAGACCTATGGATGTTATTAAACCCTATAGACTAGAAATGGGGACAAAGCTTGAAACGAGCAAAGGTAAAAACTTATATGAATTTTGGGGTAACTCAATTCAAGAAAGTGTATTGAATGATTTGGAGTATCAAAAATCTGATCTTTTAATCAATTTAGCTTCTAAAGAATATTTCAGTGTTCTGGGCAAAATGCCAGATTATGTAAATGTTGTCTCGCCTGTATTTAAAGATTGTAAAAATGGGAAATACAAAATTATTAGTTTTTATGCGAAAAAAGCCAGAGGCCTCATGGCCAGGTGGATTATTGAAAACAACGTAAAAGATTTTGAGGAGCTCTCTGGTTTCAACTCAGATGGCTATTATTACTCTAAAGCTGAATCAACGGCTACAGAGCCAGTATTTTTAAGAGATTAAATTAACCCTTCTTTTTCCCAAAAAGATTTTAGCTCTTCAAGGTCATCAAACTCACCTTCAGATTTATTCATAAATGCTGTTAGTGCAGTTTCTGTATCTTTATGACTAATTAAGCTGGCATTCCACATGGCATGATATTCTAAGGAATCTCTTACTGAATTATCTCTTGAATAGTTAATTTGTTTTTTAATTACTCTGGTAACAAGTGGAGATTTGCTCGAAATTGTTCGAGCTATTTTCTGTACCTCTTCCATCATATTATTTACAGATGAGTAAACTTCATTAACAAGACCAAGAGATTTAGCTTCTACAGAGTCACATTTTCTTCCTGTATATGCAAGTTCTCTTAAAATAGCCAAAGGAATTAAAGATGGCAGTCTTTGAAGTGTGCCAACATCAGCCGCAATACCTATATCAACTTCTGCAATTTTAAAGAAAGCATCTTCAGAGCAATATCTCATATCACATGCTGCTGCCATATCAATGGCTCCGCCAATGCATCCACCTTGAATAGCAGCTATGGTAGGCATTCTGCATTCTTCAAGAGCTGTAAAAGTATCCTGTAGTTCTAGGACTTCATGATAAAAAGCTTCTCTTTTCCTTGCTGGATCAATTTCTTTTTCAGATTTTTTTGGAGGTGCAAAGTTAGCAAAATCCATACCAGCACTAAAATGTTTCCCTTGACCAGATAATATTAAAACTCTTGCATCAGACTTTTTATCAATATCTTTAATTATCTCTGGTAGCTCTTTCCAAAAGATTCTTGTCATCGAGTTTAATTGATCAGGTCTGTTCATAATAAGATGAGCAATGCCATCATTAATTTGAACTTCGAAACAAGAATATTTACTCATTTTCAGCAATTTCTATTGATTCATTAACAATGTTGCGCATCTTTTCCACGTGCTCAAATGTCTTATGATGAGACATTACAACTTTTCTTTCTTCACTTAACAACACAAGCATTTTCTTTAGTTTATTAAGATTCTCTAATAGTTCACTATTCATAGGTTTTTGTAACTTAAATTTAATTATTGGCATTATAATGCTCTTAATCTATGAAATCACGGAATCTAATATATTTCTGCCTTATCCTTTGCACGTTTATTGATAATATTCATGCAAAAGGAAAAGAATTAGATAATTCTCTTCAAGCTCAATCAATGCTCTCAGTCTTATATGCTCAGTCTTCAGCAGAATATGAGGCAAGCAATATACAAACATATGTTAATGCAAAGTCAGCTCTTGATAGAGCGCTAAATGATCTTAGCTGGACTGCAGCAATAGAGCAGAAAAAAAATTTTAAAAATAAACCGCCTGCAATAATTTTAGATATTGATGAAACAGTTTTAAATAATATTCCTTTTCAAGCCAGATCTATTATTAATGGTCAATCCTATCCGGTAGGATGGCTTGAATGGATGCTTGAAGAAGCTTCTGATGCCGTTGCTGGAGTATCAGAATTTTTAGAGTATGCACAAAGCAAGGGTGTAAAAATCTTTTATGTAACAAATAGAATCGCAGTAGCAGAAGATGCAACACGTAATAACATAAAAAAGCTTGGGCTACCCCTTGATGCAGATAGAGATGTTTTATTGATGAAGGATGAAAATGGTTGGACCTCTGACAAGGTTTCAAGAAGAGAGCTGATTGCAAAAGATTATAGAGTTTTATTGCTTATTGGTGATCAACTTGGTGATTTTTTACCGTTAGATGAAACAGCGCTTGAACTAGATTTGAGAAAAAATCTAGCTGACACCTACAAGCATATGTGGGGTTCAAAATGGTTTATGATTACTAATCCGATGTATGGAAGATGGGAGGCATCAATATATAACAATGAGTATCCAGATACAGAAGATGAGCTTATGCAAATGAGACTGGAAGCACTCAAGCTAAAAGATAAGACAAATTAACGTTATGTTGATTGATGCAGAGTTTCTGGAAAGCCTAAACCAGCCACTAAAAAGAATCGTGCAAGATGCAGCAAATGCAATTATGGACGTTTACAGAAAAGATGATTTTGAAAGCGAAATAAAATCCGATGGTTCCCCAGTCACAGAAGCTGACAACAATGCAAACAAAATCATTGTCGAGGCTCTCAAAGAAACTACCCCAAATGTTCCGATAGTTTCAGAAGAAACTTATAAAAAAGAATTAGATGTACCCAATATCCCATATTGGTTGGTTGACCCTTTGGATGGAACAAGAGAGTTCTTAAATAAGTCCAAAGACTTTACTGTAAATATTGCACTAATAGAAAACACGAAAGCCATTTTTGGAATTATATGTGCGCCAATTTCAACTCAAATTTGGCTTGGATCTAAATTTAATAGTTCTAGTAATGAAGAAACGATACCAGATAGTTTAAGAATAGTAATGAGTAAAAGCCATCAAACAGATAAAGACAAAATGTTTCTTGATTATCTCAATAGTTTAAACGTTTCTTATGAAATAATAGAAAAGGGTAGCTCATTGAAATTGTGTGCACTTGCAGATAATAAAGCTGATATATATCCAAGATTTGGACCCACTTCAGAATGGGATATAGCAGCTGGACACGCTATATTAAATGCATATGGCGGAAGTATCGCTCAAATGGCAAATGCTGAAGATCTAAAATACTCAAAAGAGGAAAGCATCTTAAATCCAGCTTTTGCAGCATTTAGAAATGAAGCCATAAAAGACCAATATTTGCCTATTTTGAGCGAGTTTTATAAAAAATTGGTATAATTTTGTGTAAAACATTAATTAATAATATAATTAATTATAAACAAAATTTATATTAAGTATGGGAACACAGTTACAACCATCTCAGTTAAATAGTCCTGGCAAGGATATTGAGTCCTATTTAGCTTCTGTGCATTCAATTCCTATATTGTCTAAAGAAGAAGAGCAGGAATTAGCGCTCAAACTATATGAAGAAGACGATCTAGATGCTGCAAGACAGTTAGTTATTCACCATCTAAGATTTGTTGTTCATATTGCAAGATCATATCAGGGCTACGGCCTTCCTTTGGCCGACATTATTCAAGAAGGTAATGTTGGACTAATGAAAGCGGTTGATAAATATGATCCTCATAGAGGTGTGAAAGTTGTTTCTTTTGCAGTTCACTGGATTAAAGCCGAGATTCATGAGTACATACTGAAAAACTGGAGGCTTGTAAAAATAGCCACAACAAAAGCTCAAAGAAAGTTATTTTTCAACCTCAGAAGCAAGAAAAAGAGTCTTGAATGGCTTACTAAAGAAGAAGCAGAGAATATTGCCAAAGATCTCAATGTAGAAGTAAAGGATGTGCTTCATATGGAAAACAGGCTTTCATCTAATGATGCTTCATTTGATACTCCAGTCTCCTCTGGTGATGATGATGAAATGATGTCACCTTCTCAATATATTGAAGACAAGACATATGATCCTGAGGTTATTGTTGCAAACGCTGAAGCTGATGATATGAATCAAAGTGAATTAGTTGAAGCCCTTAAGATGTTAGACGATAGAAGCAAAGACATTCTTCAAAGAAGATACTTAGCAGACGATAAAGCAACATTACATGAGTTAGCTGAAGAGTATGATGTTTCTGCAGAAAGAATTAGGCAAATTGAAAATGGAGCATTAAAAAAACTAAAAGCCATAATGGTAAGTGCTGCTTAATTCGATTCATTGGTATTCCACTCCTAAATGCGCAACAAATTTCTTCCATCTTTTGTTCAAAGAAAGGGGCGTATAACTAAAAGCCAAGAAGATAACTTAAATTCTTTACATAAATATCATGTAACTTCTCATGATCAAATACTTCTCGAGAAAAATAACTTTAAAAGAATTATTTTAGAAATAGGATTTGGTAATGGAGAGAATCTTATAAACTTAGCTAAAGAAAATCCACAAAATTTATACATAGGTTCAGAAGTGTATATGGCTGGAATTGGGCAGGTTCTTGGAGCAATTAATGATAATGAGCTTGCCAATATTAGATTAGTGACCGGGGATATAAGATTATTAATAGAGGAAATTAATGAATCAATCTTTGATGAAGTTTTAATAATATGCCCCGACCCATGGCCCAAGTTAAAACACCATAAAAGGCGAATGATAAACTCAGATTTTTTAGATTCAATTTATAAAGTTTTAAATTCAGATGGTTACCTTTTTATGTCAACAGATTGGGAGAATTATGCTGAATCAATCGATGAATCTATTAATCAAAATTTAGATTTCAAAGTTTTAAGCTCATCTCCTTATGAAAATATAATGTTAACTAAGTTCCAGCAAAGGGCTGTAGAGGAGGGTAGAAAAATTTATCCCTTTTCGCTAAAGAAAAGCTAGTTAAAATTATTTACGGTGTCGTTTAGAAACTTATATCCTTGATCGGTTGCCTTAATTAAGTTTTTTTCTATTAAACCCTTTTTATAACCCATAAATAATTTTTCTTTAAAAGTATCGGGTATATAAACGCCTCTTTTCTCAAGATCTTTTAATGAAGTGCCGTTTTTAACTCTCAAGACATTCATTGCAAGATCAAGATCATATGATGCGTCATCTATTTTAATAATTTTTATCTTCGAAGGATTATTGATATAAGATTCAACTTTTTTTAATTTAATCATCCTTGTTATTGAATTTTCTGTTGTAATTTTACTGTGTGCACCTGGGCCTATGCCAAGATAATCACCGTATAGCCAATAATTCATATTATGTTTACTTACTTTGTTATTTTTCGACCATGATGAAACCTCATACTGAAAAATATTATTTTGATTAAGAATATCTTTTGCAGCCAATTCCATTGTCTCTATGGTCTTATCAGATGGAATATTTAATTCTTTTTTATAAAAAATTGTATTGGGTTCAATCGTTAGTTGGTACAGAGATAAGTGATCAATTTTATTTTTGCAGAATACTTCAATATCTTGTTTTAGAGAATTAATTGATTGGTTCATAATTCCATAAATTAAATCAATTGAAATATTGATGTTTTTAAACCCAGAAGCAATTTTAATTGCTTGATAACTATCATTCGCATTATGGTTTCTTTCCAAGCTACCCAACACTTCTTGATCAAAACTTTGTATACCTATTGAAATTCTATTAACCCCAGCAGCAATAATTTCATCTATGTAAGAGCAAGTGACCTCTTTTGGATTTAATTCAAAGCTAATTTCACATTCTTTTTTTAAAAGGCCGATGTCTTTTAAATTTTTGATAATTTTTTTTATTATCTTTGAAGATACCAATGACGGCGTTCCGCCCCCAAAGTAAATAGAGCAGAATTTTCTTTTTTGAATATATTTCATTGAGTCTTTTAAATCCTGATTAAGAGCAACCAATAGCCTTTCTTCATCTCCGTCTAATTTATTTGTATTGATATTGAAGTCACAGTAGGGACATCTTTTCTCACACCAGGGTAGATGAATATAAAGCGATATAGGTACTTTATTTGGATTAAAGTTTTTCAAGCTCTTTAATAAATGATCTTGCAGCAACGGCTCTATGACTTATTTTATTTTTTTCTTCAGGGTCAATAGATGCCATAGATACATCATATCCATTTGGATAAAAAATTTTGTCATAGCCAAAACCTCCATCGCCTGAACTTTTTGTTGATACTCTTCCATGAATTTCACCGACAGAGTAAAGAGGGATGGGGTCTAAATCTGAGCGAACACCGACTAAGACACATATATAAAAGGCCTCAAGAGATGAGACATTTTTTTTGTTTAATTGATCAATAATTTTATCTCTATTATCTTTATCTGAGGCTCCTTCACCTGCGTATCTTGCTGAATAGATTCCTGGTTCATAATCTAATTCTGGCACAACCAATCCAGAATCATCAGCAATTGTTAAGAGTCCTGATTTATTTGAACCATGTCTAGCTTTTTTTAATGCATTTTCAAAAAAAGAAATTCCGTCCTCAACAGCATCATCAATTCCCAAATCTTCTTGAGATATAAAATCAAAGCCCTTAAAAATTTTTTTGAATTCCCTTATTTTTCCTTGATTAGACGAAGCAAGAAGAACTTTATTATTTTTTAGCAATTAGATAAATTCCCTCGGAGGCAAAAGTATTTGGAAATGTTGAAGCCATAGCGCTCTTAGCGCCTTTATCATCAAGAAAAAACTTTTCGTTAATAACAAAACCCTCTTCAAAACACAGTGTTTCAAAATCTTTGATTGTACAAAGATGTAAGTTTTTAGTTTCATACCAGCTTGATGGAAGATTAGGTGTAACCGGCATTCTGCCTTGGGCTAAATCAAGTCTACACTTCCAAAAACCTAAATTTGGGAGAGTAACAATGCATTGTTTTGACAGCTTAAGCATTTTTCTTAAAGCCAGGTGTGGTTCTTTAAGGCACTGAATTGAGCTTGCCATTACAGCAACATCAAAATTGCATGACTCAAAGTCTTGAATACCCTCGTCTATATCTTTTTCTATAACAGATATACCTTTATGAATACATTCTTGGATTTTATTATGATCAATTTCTACACCATAACCACGTATTTTCTTTTCATCAATTAAGTCTTTCAATAAAGATCCATCACCACAACCAAAATCAATAACTTTACTTTTTTCTGGAACCCATTTTTTTATGATGTGTATGAGCGAAGTATTCATTTTGAATCTAAAAACCCTTTAATAATTTTAACGTATCTGTCAGATGCAAATAAAAAACTATCATGACCTTGCTCGCCCTTTAAAATTACACAAGAACACTGAACATCAACATTCATTGCGGCCAGTTGAATTTCTTTACTTCTTTTTGGTGGATATAACCAATCACTATCAAAACCAACTACTAATAACTTGGCTTTTATGCGCTTCATAACTTCCTCAAGGCTACCATTGCTAGAAAACGACGCATCATAACCATCCATTGCCTTAGTCATTAAAATATAGCTATTTGCATCAAATGTATCAGAAAACTTTTCACCTTTATATTGAAGATAATTTTCAACCTCATAGTCAACTGTTCCTTCTATTTTCGACTTTATATCTTGAAATTTTCTACCAAATTTTTGATCCATAATATCTTCAGAAGAATATGTTATGTGACCAAGCATTCGTGCTGTCTTTAGCCCACTTTTTGGTTTTACATTATGATTAAGATAATCACCCTCCATAAAATTCTTATCTTTTCTTATAGCTTCCCTTCCAACCTCGTTCATAGCTATGTTTTGAGTACTAGATTTTGTTGCTGTTGCAAATATACCTGCTTTTTTAAGTTTGTTGGGATATGAAATAGCCCATTGAAGAGCTTGCATACCGCCAAGACTTCCGCCTGCAACCATATGCCATTTAGAAATACCTAAATAATCAGATAAAAGTTTTTGCGAGTTTACCCAGTCTGTTACCGAGACTAATGGAAAATCTTTCCCATATAATTTATTAGTTTCAGGATTAAGACTAAGTGGTCCAGATGAGCCAGAGCAGCCGCCTAAATTATTAGAACAAACAACAAAAAATTTATCGGTGTCAATTGCTTTTCCTGAACCAATAACCTCATCCCACCAACCCAAAGCTTCGTTATCAGATGATTTGCCTGCAGCACGGTGATTTCCTGAAAATGCATGACATACCAAGATTGCATTATCTTTATCTTTATTCAGCTCACCATATGTCTCAACCATCAGATCAAATGTATTTAGTCTTGCTCCTGACTCTAGATCTAAGCCTTGATTAAATTTAATTAGTTCGGTTTTCGTTTTCATATAATTGATCTAATTATACTAGCTAGCAATATCTCTAACTGCCTTATTAGGATTAAGGCAAATATTGGAGAAAAATCAAGCCCACCAGCAGCAGGTATAAATTTTCTAATTGGCGCAAGAAGTTTTGAAGAAATTTCTTCAATGATTTGCAGCATTGGGTGAGGGCTATTAGGGGCTACCCAGCTAAGAATAACTGCTCCAATAACTGAAAAGAAAAAAATTGTAAGTGAAGTATTTAAAACCTCAATTAGTGATATTAAGCCGAGGGCATATACGTCATACTGAGATGAGTACAGAATATAAAAGTTAGAAAACCTAAGCAGAACAGCAATAATAAATATCGTATAAAGCTGATTTGAAAAAATGGATACTCTAGAAATAGGCTTATAGATATTCACAAAACCCTTAACTATTGGATTATAGTAATCAATCTTCAGTAAATTAAAAATAAAAAGTAAAATGAATGCATAACTTAAAACTCCCAATCCTAGACTTAATAATTCATTCATTTTTAGAACTCAACTGATATATCTTTAGCTCGCTTGATTGCTGCGGCTATTCCTTTTTCAAAATTTTGAGATAATTTTGATGATTTAAAACTTTTTAAACCAGCTTCGGTTGTTCCTTTTTTTGAAGCAACTGAGGCAATTAGTTCATCAAGATTACTATTATCATTAATTGAAAATGAAACCCCTTCCAACAAATTACAAATAATAGTATCTTTTTTTAATTTATCCCCATCGCAGAGTTTTAAGATTCTTTTTTCATATACTTTTAAAAGATAGAAGAAGTAGGCAGGACCGCTGCCAATTAGTCCAGTAAAATCATCAATTTGATTCTCTTTGGTAATATCTACAGTAGTGCCTACTTTTTTAAATATTGAGGATACTTGATTAAAAGTTGTTTTATTTGCATTGCAATTACAGATGGCGGTTATGCCTTTATTGAATTGAGATGAGGTGTTTGGCATGGCTCTGATAAGTTCAACATCTTTAGATTCAGATAAGTATTTATTTGATTTTATGCCAGCAACCAGGGATACAATTTTTGGTTTTTTTACTACTGCACATATTTCAGCATATGCATTCATGGCATCTTTTGGTTTGACCCCCAAAAAAATAATTGATTTTGTATCAATAGTTTTGAGATTAGTTTTTTTTGCTCCGAGTTTTTTAGTTTTCCTTGAGTTTATTTTATTTCTATCAATAAACTCTATAAGATTTTTCTTGTATCCAGCCGATAGTAAACCCGATATTAGAGCTTGAGATATATTCCCTGATCCATAAAAAACTATTTTTTTCATTACCTTTTGCCAAAAATTAACTCACCAACTCTAATCATATTAGAGCCAGATACAATCGCGGTCTCAAAATCATTAGTTGTTCCCATCGACAAGTATTCTGCATGAGGAAAAACTGATATCAGCTCTTCATGAAGCAATTTTGAGTCTTGCATCTGTTTTTTATTATTTTCACCCAAACTTGGGAGAACCATTATGCCTTTTAAATTAATATTTTCCATAGAATCAACATATTTAGCAAAATCCATAAGGTTTTCAGGATTAATTCCTGATTTTGTTGACTCGTTTGAAATATTAACCTGAATGCAGGCATTTATAATTTTATTAATCTTTTTACACTCTTCATTTATTTTGTCTGCTATTTTTTTTCTATCAATTGTGTGTATCCAGTCAGCATGTTTAGCAATAATTTTTGCCTTATTAGATTGAGTAGGTCCTATAAAATGCCAGCATACATACCCATCAATATTATTGGCTTTTTCTTCAAGTTCTTTTGCATAATTTTCCCCAAAATTATTTATACCTAAATTTTGGGCTGTTCTAATATGCTCAATGTTTTTTTTCTTTGATACCGCAATTAAGAAAATGTCACCCAGGTTTTTAGATACAGTTTTACTTGCTTTAGCAATTTTGAGTTCAAGAGAATTAATATTTGTTTCTAATTCTTTTCGCATAAGGTTCTTAATTGAGGATCAAAACCCCTGTTTGTTATTTTTTCTTTTATGTTATTTGCAGCTGATCTGTTTTCATAGGGACCAGTTATAACACTATGCAATAGCTTGCCAGGTTTTGAGCTGCTATATATTTCATTAATAGTAATGAGCTCAATTTCATTTAGGATATCTTTTGCTTCATAAGCATATTTCTTATTGCCATATGCCCCAATTTGAACAAAGTACTCGCAGGAAAGGAAATTTTCTTCTGATTCTGTTTCTATAAGAACGGAATTTTTAGTAAGAGATGTCGGAAAATCTATTTTAATTTTATTAGAACTTTCTCTTGGTTTAATGCTAGAAACGTCTGTATCAAAATATAGTAATGAAACAGATCCTAGAGCTAATGCTAATAATATAATTCCAGAAATTATGTTTTTTGATATAAGAGGACTGTGATCTTTTTTAGATCTAAATACAGTTTTTTTTCTTGTGATGTTTCTTTTTCTAGATTTATTTCTATTAGCGTAGTCTTTCATGCCATTTACATTTTTTCTATTGGCTCTATCCCTAAAAGTTTGAGCCCGTTAGCAATAACTATTTTGGCTGCATTTAAACAAAAAACTATTGAATCTATATTTTCTTTAGATTCTGTTAAAACTTGATTATCGTTGTAAAAACTGTGGAAGCTATGAGCAAAGTCTTTTAAGTAGTAAATAATTAAATGAGGTTGAAGAGATATAGATGCTCTTAAAACTACATGGGGGTATTTGCTCATTTCATGAATCAATTCATCACAATTATAATAAGAGCCACCGCTTATTGCGCTTGCATTTTCTGGCATTGAGCCATGGCTATCAGTATATTTTCTTAATAACGAACATATTCGTGCATGAGCATATTGTATGTAGTAGAAAATATTTTCTTTGCTATCTGCCTTAGCTAGGTCTAAATCAAAATCTAAATGCTGATCTGCTTGTTTTGAAAGATAATAAAATCTGGAAGCGTCAGTACCAATTTCGCTAATTAGGTCAGCCAAAGAAAAGAAATCACCAGATCTTGTGGACATTTTTACCTTACTTCCATCCTTGAAGAGATTTGCAAACTGCACAAGTTGGACATCTAATTTTTCTTTATCAAAGCCAAGACCTTCAATTGATGCTTCAATTCTTTTTATATAGCCGTGATGATCAGCTCCCCAAACATTTATTAATTTATCAAAGCCTCTATCTATCTTATCTTTATGGTAAGCAACATCGGACGCAAAATAAGTTGCTCTTCCATCATCTCTTATTAAAACTCTATTTTTATCATCACCACTTTTGCTAGTGTCTAACCAGATGGCGCCGTTATCTTCGTAAGCAAGTTTACTTGCAATAAGCGTATCTATAGCTTTTTTAATTTTAGAATTTTTATCATCTAAACTCCCGAGACTGGATTCGCTATACCAATTGTCAAAAGATACATTAAAACTCTCAAGATCTTCTTTTATAGTTTTTAAAACCTCGTCTAAAGCAAAAGATTTTATTTTAGGCCATGCTTCATAAGTATTTTTTATTCTAAGTATTAATTCATCTATTTCTTTTTCTTGATCTTTAGGCAAGTCTTTTATAAGAGCATGCCCATCAGTATTTAGGCTGCAATTATTTTTATCTCTGAATGCCATAGCAATTTCAGAAATATATGACCCCTTATATGCATTTCTTGGAAAAAAATTATCTAACTCACTCTCAAAGATTCTTACAAATACACTAGCTGTAAGAATATCCATTTGTCTTCCAGCATCATTGATATAGTATTCTTTCTGAACTTTATAGCCAGAGGATGAGAGAATTCTGCCTATTGCATCTCCGTAAGCAGCCCCTCTTCCATGTCCAACATGCAAAGGGCCCGTTGGGTTTGCTGAAACGAACTCAATTTGAATTGATTTATCTTTCCCATAATCCGATTCACCAAATTTTTTTGAGTCCTCATTAATTTTATCAACCGTGGCAATAAAATCTGATCTTTTAAGAGTAACATTTATAAATCCGGGACCGGCAGATTCAATCTCGTGGAAGTTATCTGTTTTTTTTAACCATTCAACCAAAGCATCAGCTATTTTTTTTGGATTCTTTTTTAAAATGCTTCCAGCTATCATGCAAACATTCGAGGTTATATGGCCCTTATCTAAATCATCAGTAATAGTAGATGAGCATTTTTTTTCTATTAGACTTAATTTTTCATCTTCAGTATTTAAAAATGAAGACAAAAATTTACTTATTTCTTCATTTAATGTGTCTATCATTATTTGGCTCTTCCAAGATAGCTTTCATCTCTAGTATCAACTTTTACAATCTCACCCTCATTAACAAAAAGAGGTACTTGAATTACAACACCAGTCTCAAGCTCTGCAGGTTTAGTAGCACCTGAGACAGTATCACCCTTGACGCCAGGTTCTGATTTCAAAATTTTTAATTCTACATTTACAGGTGGGTCTACTTGAATTGGTTTTTCATCCCAAAGAATAATTTCGCATGTTTCTTGGCCAACAAGCCATTTTTTTGCATCTCCAATCTCATTTGCTCCTATCTCAATCTGTTCATAACTATTTGGATCCATGAAATGCCAAGTTTCACCATCCGTGTATAGAAATTCCATATCTTTATGATTTACATCTGCTACTTCTGCAGATTCACCAGATTTAAATGTTTTATCGTTTGTATTTCCAGTAAGAAGATTCTTATATTTTACTCGCATGACAGCTTGACCTTTACCCGGTTTATGGAATTCATGCTCAATAATCGAACAAGGAGCATTATCTATTAAAAGCTTTGTACCATTTTTAAATTGGTTAGTTGAAATCTTCATATCATTTATATTTTTATGTTATTTTATTAGTTGTTATCGGGGAAAACTATGAAAAAATTTTTTACTTTAGTTGCCATTAGTGCAATTGTAACTTCTTGCAGTCAAACTAGCGAACAATCTGTATCAGAAGCTGATTTAAAATTGTTTTTAGATGAGGTAGAAGAAAGCAATCTTAAAGAGGGTCCTATTGTTAGCTCTGCATATTGGATTGGATCAAACTTTATAACCTTTGATTCTCAAAATATTGTTGCTGATTATGGTAAAAGATATACATTAAAATCTCTTGAAGATTCAAAAAAAGCTGCTTTATTTAATGATTTAGAAACTTCTCCTTCTCAGAGAAGACAACTTGAGCTTTTAAAAAGTAGTTTCGTAATGCCTCCACCATTTAACGATGAGTTGGCAGGAGAGTTATCTTCTATTTCGACAAAACTTGAAGCAATGTACGGAGCGGGTGAGCATTGTTTTGAAGATGGCGAATGCTACGATTTAGAGGCTTTTGAACAAATTATTGATAACTCAAGAAATCCTGATGAACTTCTTCGCGCATGGCAAGGATGGCATGAAATAGGAAAATCAATGAGACCTCTTTATATGAGAATGGTTGAAATTGGTAATCAAGGATCTGAAGAGCTTGGTTACGATGGGCTAAGCGATTTATGGTTTAGTAAATATGATATGCCTGCTGAAGAATTTTTAGATGAAATTGATAGAGTCTGGAATGAAGTTAAGCCCTTATATGATGCATTACATTGCCACGTAAGGGGCGAATTAAATGAATATTATGGCGATGAAATAGTATCTTTAGATGAATCACTTCCAGTTCATCTTCTTGGCAACATGTGGGGACAATCGTGGTCAAATATATATGATCTTGTTTACCCAAGCAGCATAGAAGCAAGTTCTGTTAATGTTACTAAAATAATTGAAGAAAAAAATATTTCTGAAATTGAAATGGTTGAGTATGCAGAGGATTTCTTTTTATCAATGGGATTTGAGCCACTGCCGAGCACTTTTTGGGAACGGTCATTATTTGTCAAACCTCAAGATAGGTCTGTTGTATGTCATGCTTCAGCTTGGAACCTAGATCCAGCAGAGAATGATCTTAGAATTAAAATGTGTATAGAAAAGAATGAAGAAGACTTTATAACTATTCATCATGAGTTAGGTCATATCTTTTATTATCAAGCATATAACCATTTACCAACTTTATTTCAGGGAGGAGCCAATGATGGTTTCCATGAAGCATTTGGCGACCTCCTAACATTGTCAATTACTCCTGATTACCTTAAAAATATTGGTTTTATATCTGAGGTAGAGGCAGAAGAGGTGAAGGAAGATGCCATTGGTTTATTAATGAAGCAAGCTCTAGAGGGTGTTGTTGTTGTTCCCTGGGCTTTAATGCTAGATAAGTGGAGAGCAGGAGTCTTTAATGGTGAAACTGGACAAGATAAATTAAATCAATCATGGTGGGATTTAAGAGAGTCTTATCAAGGAATCAAACCACCATCAAACAGGCCAGAGGAATATTTTGACCCCGGAGCTAAATATCACATTCCAGGAAATACTCCATATACTAGATATTATTTAGCGAGGATAATGCAATATCAGTTTCATGAATCATTATGCAATGGGATGGGTTTTGATGGGCCTTTACATGAATGCTCTATTTACGGCAACGAATATGCTGGAGAAAAAATTATCTCAACTATGGCAATGGGGCAAAGTGCTCCATGGCAAGATGCGTTTGAAAATTTAACGGGCACAAGAAAGCTAAGTGGTAGCTCTATTGTGAATTACTATAGGCCACTAAAAGAGTGGCTTGATGCCCAAAATGAAAATAGAATTTGTGGATGGAGTGAATAATGAAAGCATTAGTCAATTTATTAATATCATTAGCTGTATTTTTTATTGCAATTTCAATTGCAGCAGCGACAGGTATCGAGAATGTTTTAAGGGTGGTAATTTTGGCATTTTTAATTCAGTGGGTGGCATATATTCCTGCATATGTTTTTCAGACAGAAAAATTTTATGATTTAACAGGAAGTCTTACCTATCTATCTGTAACTTGGTATGCATTAATTTTAGCTTCTGGTGATTTCGCTAATGCCAATGTAGCAAATACAGTTATTGTTTTGCTTATTTCTTTATGGGCCCTAAGACTAGGCAGTTTTTTGTTTATGCGAATACATAAAGATGGGGAAGATAAAAGGTTTAGAACAATAAAGCCCTCAGCAACTCAATTTTTTATGACATGGACATTGCAAGGACTATGGGTTTCTTTATGTTCAATGTGCGCTTTAACTGCAATTTCATCAGATACTGGAGTAGTTGTTAACGCATTGTTCTATTTTGGGTTAGGTTTATTTGTACTTGGTTTTAGTACTGAAATTGTTGCAGATAATCAGAAATCTAAATTTAGATCTTTTCCTGAAAATAGGGATAAATTCATTACTACAGGGTTATGGGCTAAATCAAGACATCCAAATTATTTTGGTGAAATAGTTCTTTGGGCAGGCATTGCTGTTATGTCATTTTCATCTTTAGAGGGGTGGCAATACTTAACCCTTATATCACCAATATTTACTTACATTCTTCTTGTATATGTGAGTGGTGTAAGAATGTTAGAAGCTAGAGCTGATAAAAAATGGGGACATGATGAAGATTATAAAAAATATAAATCTAATACACCTGTATTGTGGTTGAATTTTAAAGGTTAAAAAAAGAATTAAGATAAAAATGCTTTACAAAAAATAGTTTAATTATTGGTCTATGACTGGTAACATGTTCAAACTTTTAGGGAGATATTTATGAAAAATAAATTTAATATAGCACAGCTGTGCATGATCGTCTCCATTTCTGGAATGCTTTCATCCTCTGATATGGAAAGTGTTCTCGAAGTTGGAAGAGATAATCAAATGCTATCAGCAAAATCTCAAGATAGAATTGATACAACAGAAAGACAAACAGATAAAATTATTAATGAATACAAGGCTGTTTCTAAACAAGTTGAAGGTTTAAAACTTTATAACGAACAAAAAAGAATCCAAATCGCTGCTCAATTGGAGTTAATGGACAAGCTAGACGACCAACTTGTTCAGGTTGTTGTTATGCAAAGACAAATACCTCCTTTAGCTCAAAGAATGCTTGAAAGTTTAGAATCTTTTATCTCTCTTGATACTCCCTTCAGGATTGAAGAAAGACAAAACAGAATTGATTTAGTCAGATCTTCTTTGGCTAAACCTAAAGTTACGGCTTCTGAGCAAGTTAGACAGGTATTAGAAGCCTATAATATTGAGGCTGAATACGGTAGAAAAATTGATACCTATGAAAGTACACTTGAAGATGGAACCGTTGTTAATATTTTAGTTATCGGAAGAATCGGAATGTTCTATCAAACTAAAGATGAGCAATCTAGCGGCAGATGGAACAATGCTACAGGAACATGGGATGAACTTCCTGGTTCATATAGAAAACCAATCAGAGATGGTATTAGAATGGCTAAAAAATTAGCTCCTACAGATATGTTAATGATGCCAGTTGTTAAAGGAGAGGTGTAATGAAAAAACTATATATAATTCCAGCACTGCTTCTATTATTCAGTGGCTTTATTTCTTCTCAAGAAAATTCTGAAGAGGTAGTTGAAGTCTCAACAGTTGAAGCTCTTTTAGCATTAGTTAAAGAGGGTAAAACGCAAGAGCAGGCAGCAAACTCTAGTAGAGAAGCTGAATTCATGGCAAATAAAAATAAGCAAGCTTCGATTTTAGCAGCTGAAAAAAGAGAGTTAGCAAGACAAGAAAAAATTGCAGACACCCTTGAAGCTGAATATAAGAAGAATGAAGAAATTCTTCGAGTTAAAGAAGAGGCTTATCAAAAAGAATTAGGTTCACTTGTTGAGTTGTTCGGACATCTTCAAAGTTCAGCTGGAGAAGCTGCTGTTCAATTTTCAGGCTCCTTAACAGGTGCTGAATATGGGCAAGATAGAGTTAAGTTCCTAAATGCATTAACAGGCAAAATGTCAGAGACAACTGAACTTCCAACTATTAGAGAAATTGAAGGACTTTGGTATGAACTTCAAAGAGAAATGGTGGCTAGTGGTCAGGTTGTATCATTTACAACAGATGTAATAGATGTAGATGGTGAAACGTCAGAGTGTAACGTTACTAGAGTAGGCTTATTTAATGCTGTCTGTGACGGTAAATACTTAGAATATGCAACCTCAAAAGGACAGTATGCTTTTTTACCTAGACAGCCCGCAGGTAGATATACTAAAACAGCTAGCAAAATAGGTGATGCAGAAGCCGGTGACCAAGTTAAGTTTGGGGTAGACCCAACAGGCCCTACCGGTGGTAGTTTGCTAGCTAATCTAATACAAACTCCATCTTTAATGGAAAGAGCTCAACAGGGTAGAGAAGTTGGTTATGCAATTATTGCTGTTGGTATTATCGCTGTTCTATTTGCATTCTATAAATTATACAGTCTATATATGATTGGCACTGCAGTTAGAAAACAGGCTGGTCAAGATGCAGCTGATTCAGCAAATCCACTAGGAAGAGTCCTGAAAGTTGGTAAAGATAACTTTGATAAAGATATTGATACATTAGAGTTAAAGCTTGCTGAAGCAATAATGGCAGAAAGACCAGCAATTGAACAAGGTATTGGGTTTATAAAGATTATTTCAGTCATTGCACCTTTAGCAGGTCTTTTAGGAACTGTTACAGGTATGATTGTAACATTCCAAATGATTACTTTGTATGGAACAGGAGATCCTAAGCTTATGGCTGGTGGTATTTCGCAAGCTCTTGTTACAACTGTATTAGGTTTATTAGTAGCTATTCCAACAAGTCTGCTTCATTCCTTTACTCAGTCTTCAGCTAGAGGAATTATAAGCATTCTTGAAGAGCAGAGCACTGGTATTCTTGCTGAAAAAGCTGAGAAGTAGGTAATAGTAAATGCTATTTGCAATCACAGAAGCCTTGTCATCCATAAGAGACTTTATGGAGCAAGGTGGAAATGTGCTTTGGCTTATAGCGATTCTTGTGTTTTTTATGTGGGGCATGATCTTTGAGAGAATTTGGTATCTTTCTCATGCACACCAAGAATATGTTAATGGTCTTGCTGAAAAGTGGAATTCTAGAAAAGATAAAAAATCTTGGTATGCTCTCCAAATAAGAGAGAAGATGATGTCTCAAGCCAAGATGGAAATAAATAAAAATATAAGCATCATTCAAACATGTATTGTGTTGGCTCCTTTATTGGGCCTCTTAGGAACTGTGACTGGAATGATTGAGGTATTCCAAGTTATGGCATTTAATGGTGGCGGTGATGCCAGAGCTATGGCGGGAGGAGTTTCCAAGGCAACACTACCGACTATGGCAGGTATGGTGACAGCTTTATCTGGTTCATTTGCAGCTATTTATTTAACAAGTACTAGCAAAAGACATGAGTCTGAACTTAACGATATTATTAAAAGAGAAATAGATTAGAAGAGGGTTATTATGAGAAGAAATGCAATAACAAGCGCAGTTCAAGAAGAGAATGATGAAATTAATTTAACTCCTATGCTTGATGTGGTTTTCATCATGCTTATATTTTTCATTGTAACTGCTAACTTCATCAAAGAACCTGGGCTTGAAATTAATAGACCAGACTCTGATACTGCTGAGACCCAAGAGAATGCAGCCATATTAATAGCTGTTGGTCCTACTGGGGAAGTATGGATGGATGGTAGAAGAATTGATGTGCGTCAAGTAAAAGCAAATGTTGTTAAGTTGCTGGCAGATAATCCTCAGGGCTCTGTTGTAATTCAAGCTGATGAGAAAGCTATGGCTGATACAATCATCCAGGTTATGGATGGTGCAAGAGAGGCTGGAGTAAGCGCAATATCATTAGCCTCTGAACCTAAATAATTTAATATGAACCAATTGGCAACAGCTATAAAATCTGCATTAAAGCCTATTCAAGCTTTATATAATAAAGCTTTTGATGCAAATAAATATGTTGCTGGTGTTGGCTTATCAGTTCTTATAACAACAGGATTATTTTTTGTAATGGTTATATTAATCTCTCTTGGAGACAGTGGTATAAAAGAGGATACATCAGTAAAACTGGCCGATGTTGTCATGCCCGAAAGACAAATTGATACTTTTATGACTGAGGTTGAAAAGCCTGAACAACCGGAGGAGCAACCGGAGGATATTGCTCAACCAGATCTAGATCTTCAGCCTCTTACAGGTATAGATGTTTCAATTGCAAAACCTAAAGCTAATTTTAAGGCTGGTGGATCTTTCTTTAGAGATGGAGAATACATCCCGCTATTTAAAGTTCAACCAATATATCCTAGAAGAGCGCAAGAAAGAGGAACTCAAGGATATTCAATTGTAACCTTTACGATTACTGATTCCGGCAGCGTAGAAAATGCAAAAGCAATTGAAGGTTATTGTGGCGATCCTCAGGGCCCACAAGAAGAAATGAGACCATGCACTATTTTCAATAGCGCATCTGCTAGAGCTGCATTAAAATTAAAGTACAAACCAAAAATAGTTGATGGCAAAGCAACATCAGTTGAGGGGGTTTTACACAGGTTTACGTTTATAATGGCAAAAGATGATTAAGCTAATTAAAAAATCAAAAATTATATATTTATTTGCTGTACTAGCATTTTCATTTTCCTACACCAGTAATTATGTTGAAGCGCAATCAGCAGACAAACCAAAGAAGCAAATAAAATATAAAAAAGCTAGAGCTTTACAGTCTTCAACCGCAAAAAAGATGGCTAAAGTATATGAAGCTCTTGAGGTGGTAGATGATAAGGGTGAGCCAGCTCCTGATATGGAGACTGTTGTAGAAATTCTTACAGAGCTAAAAAGTGATCAAGAAAACCTGAAAAGCTATGATAGATCAGTAATGTGGAATTCTTGGGGTTATGTTTATTTTGTTGAAGGAAAGTATGATCAAGCCATGCGGGCCTATGATAATGTTATAAATGAGCCTGAAGTAACATTGCCAATTAGAAATGCAGCTCTTTTTACTCTTGCCCAACTAAATTTAGTTAAAGAAAACTATGCCAAAGGTATTTCTCTAATACTCCAATGGATGGATGAAGTTGAAACAGTAACTGCCCAAGCATGGTCATTGCTAGGACAAGCATATTTTCAACAAGGAAATTTTAAAAAGGCAATGTCTTCGATGAAGACTGCTATTTCTATGTCAGAAGAAGAGGGCTATAAACCAAAAGAAAACTGGTATGTAATAGTTGCTGCTTGTATTGGCGAGTTAAAAAAAGAGATTGGCGAAAAAAATGCACTTCTTCAGCAGTTAGATATATACGAAATCCTTGTAAATTTATATCCCAAGAAATTGTATTTTATACAGTTAGGTGGAACATATGGCCAGCTTGGTAGAGAAAGAGATTATATGATTACGCTAAAAGCCGCTCATTCAAAAGACTTATTGGATAAAGAATCCGAATATTTAGCTTTAGCTCAACTATTATTATTAAATAAAAATCCATTTTGGGCTGCACAAGTTCTTGTATCAGGACAAAAAAAGATTACTACCTACCAAGAAACTGTAAAAGATAAAGCTACTGGTAAAGAAACTAAAGTTGATAAGACTGGCCCGGTGGTGAAAAGCAATGAAAAGAACTTAAAGCTTTTAGCTGATTCATGGAGAATGGCTCAAGAAATCGAAAAAGCAATACCTGTTTTAGAGCAAGCTGCCGCTCTGTCAAAAGATGGGAAATCATATGTCCTTCTTGGTAATTTATATTTATCTGAAGATAAGCTTAATGAAGCAGTAGATGCAATCAAAAAAGGTCTAAGGAAAGGAAAAATCGACAAGCTGTCACAGGTTCATCTAACTTTAGGTCAGGCTTATTTTGAGCTTCAAAAGTTTGATGCTGCAAAAAAAGAATTTAGAATAGCTGCTAGGGACAAAGACAAACAAATTAAAACAACAGCTAATAACTGGATTAAATATACTGAAAATGAAGAAATAAGGGTTAAGAATTTAGCTCTAAGAAGAGATTATATTCAAAGCCAGTCATAACTTTTCATATTCTTCTATCTTAAAATCAAAGTCATTGTCTGCATTTTTTTTATAAGACTCTGAATTTACCAGCTTCCAGTTTTTCATTTCGACCGTTGGATAGTATATGTCTCCCAGAACATTACAATCTACTTTTGTAATAACTAATTTATTCATAACTGGCAAAGTTTCTTTAAACAAATATCCGCCACCAATAATCACTATTTCATTATCTATACCCATTTTATTATTATGTCTTTCTGCGGCTAGCATAGCATCATCTAAATTATCAAATACATGAACACCATTTATTTCTTTTATTGTTCTAGAAATTACATAATTTATTCTATTGGGAAGAGGTCTTCCAATTGATTCAAATGTCTTTCTTCCCATGATAATTATTTTATTGAGTGTATATTTTTTAAAATGGGCAAGGTCATCTTTTAAATTCCACGGTAAATCGTTGTCCACCCCAATTACAAGGTCATTTGATACAGCAACAAGATGAGAAATAATTTTCATTTTTATACAGCCATTTTTGCTTTTATAGCAGGATGATGTTCATAGCCCACAAGTTTAAAGTCATCTATAGAACAGGATGATAAATCTTCAAGAGAATTAAGTGTTGGCATAATTAATTTGGGGGCATCAAATGGTTTCCGTGATATTTGTTCTTTTACTTGATCTATAGAATTTAAATATATGTGCGCATCTCCAAATGAATGAACAAATTTTTTGGGCCTAAGATTTAATATTTCTCCGAATATGCTTAATAAAAGTGAGTAACTTGCAATATTAAATGGAACACCAAGAAACATGTCTGCACTTCTTTGATACATATGACAGCTTATAGTTCCATTGCTGATATAAAATTGCGACATTACATGACATGGGGGTAAAGCCATCTTATCAATTTTTCTAACATTCCATGCTGATAAAATATGTCTTCTGCTATCAGGATTATTTTTAAGGTTATCCATTAAATCTTTAATCTGATCAATCCCATCCCAATCTCTCCATTGGACACCGTATACTGGCCCAAGCTCTTTCCTTAATTCATTATTCTCATAACCTAATTTTTTACCCTGATTATCAGCATTATCTGTCCAAATTGTTGAGTATTTTTTTAAGTCGGTAAGCTCTTCTCTATTCTTACCAAATCTTATTTCAGCAAGCCTTCTCTCATCACTTGATCCCTCTAAAAACCATATCAGCTCAGATACCACACCCTTCCATGCAAGAGATTTTGTTGTTACTGCAGGAAAACCTTCATCTAGATCAAATGATAGTTGATGACCGAAAGAGGAAATAGTTCCGGTATTGGTTCTATCATCTCTTTTTTCACCGTTCTCTAAAATATATTGCAGCAGATCTAAATAAGCCTTCATGCATTTTTCCTTGAATAAAATAACATTATAAATCCAATTACTATCATAGGAACACAAAGAATCTGCCCCATACTTAATGAGTCTAAAAAGATATATCCGATATGAGAGTCTGGTTGCCTTAAGAACTCAATAGAAAATCTTATTAATCCGTAAAAGATTAAAAAGCTTGAGCAAACAACCCCATGAATTTTAGTAACTTTGTTTATCCAATATAACAAAACAAACAATACCAGGCCCTCTCCAAAACTTTCATATAGCTGTGATGGATGTCGTAAGAGTCCAAATGGATCTGTAGGAAAAACAAAGCCCCAATCTCCATTTGTTTCCTTTCCATATAATTCACCATTTAGAAAATTGCCAATTCTTACAAGTCCAAGACCTATAGGCATTGATAGGGCCGCGCCATCCATAAGCCTTAAAAAACTTAGACTATTTTTCTTAGCAAACACCAGGAAGCTAACAACCACCCCAGCCAAGCCCCCATGAAAACTCAGGCCTCCTTGCCAAATATAAAACAAAGATATTGGATTATTAATTAGTTGCTCTGTTCCATAAAAAAGCATGTACCCAACTCTTCCTCCACACATAGCACCAATAAATAAACCATAAAGAAAAACTAAATCATTAACTTTTTCATGATTTAAGCCAAGCTCAATCATTATTTGATTCGATTTCAAAAAAAGATATATAAAGACAGCAGATAGTAACCATGTCACAGCATAGTATTGTATTTTTAATGGACCAATTTCGATCAATGAAGGGTTATTAAAAAATTCTGATAATTCTATAATCATGAAAAAACCATATAAAAAGATATAAGCAACATCATACCTGCCATCATTCTCTTCAATATTTTTTCAGATACGTGATGGGCAATATGAGCCCCATATTTAGCCGCTATTATACTAGTTAAACTAATACCTAGAAGGGCTGGCAAATATATATAGCCTAATGTTAGTGGTGGTAAAAGTGCATTATTAATGCCTGAAATTACATAACCCAATGCACCAAAGATGGCTATTGGAACACCACATGCAGCAGAAGTCCCAATACTTGCAGTCATAGGCAATCCGGATGCTTTTAAGTATGGAACAGAAAAAATTCCTCCGCCTATACCTAGAACAGATGACATGAATCCAATTCCAGTTCCAACAAAGTAGGGCTCTTTATTTTTTTCAGTTCTTTTTTTGAACCTTATCTCCTTGTTAATACCCATTTGAATTGCAACAAAAAGCGCAAAGACGCCTATAACAATTTTAAGAATATTTCCATTAAGCTGGACTGCAAACAATGCACCAAGAAATGCCCCAACAACTATTCCTAAAGCTATCGGCTTAAAAAAACTATAATTTATTGCGTTCTTTTGTTTGTGAGCATATGTTGAAGAAATTCCAGTAAATACAATACAGGCAAGTGAGGTGCCTACAGCCATGTGAATCATGATTGTTTCTTCAAAACCATATTGAATAAAGCAGACAACCAAAACAGGAACTGTAATAATTCCTCCACCAACACCAAACATTCCTGCTATAAGCCCTGCAAATATACCCAAAGTGGCAAACAGTATAAGTGCTTCAATCATTATTTATTTCTTCACAAAAATTATCTCTCAATGCATTAAGAGCTGAGCGATATACTTCTTTTTTAAATTCAACGATAGTATATAACGGGTACCAATATGGAACCCATTTGTAATCTATAAATTCATTATCGGGATCATTTTGAAAATGAATTTGTATGTCATTTATAAGCCTAAATAAAAACCATTTTTGCTTTTGGCCTTTAAATCTTTTTTTTAAAAAATGATTTTTCCTTTTTTCATGAGCCACATCATATTTAAACCATTCATCTGTTGAAGATATTAATTTTACATCTTTCTTTTTAATTCCAACTTCTTCATACAATTCTCTTCTTGCAGCCTTAAGCGGGCTTTCACCAAAATCTATACCGCCTTGAGGAAATTGCCAGCTATTTATATTTTTTCTTTTGCACAGCAATAATTTGCCTTTATCATTGATAACAATGAGACCAACGTTTAATCTATATCCGGCTTCATTTATCATTGTAGTAACAATTATTTTATGAGAAAAAATTTAGCAATATTTGATTTAGATAATACCATTCTTAATGGAGATTCTGATTATTCATGGATTAATTTTTTAATTCAAACTGGCCATGTTGATAAAGAAAAATATGAGAAAAAAAATCAGTACTTCTATGATAAATATTATGAGGGCAATTTAGACTATGATGAGTGGGCTGAGTTTGCTCTTTCAACAATAAAAGGAAAAACACCGGATTATGTTGAACATATCATGACTGAGTTTCTGTCTTCAGTCATAGAGCCGATGATTAATATATATGCATTGAGGTTATTACATAACCACCATCATAATGAGGATGTAATGTTGCTTGCCTCTGCTACAAATTCTGTAATAGTCAATCCTATAGCTAAGAGACTGGGATTTGAAAATATTGTTGCAACAGAGGTTGAATTGGTTGATGGAGTTTATACTGGTAAGGTTAAAGGCATACCAGCCCTAGGGGAGGGAAAACTCAAAAAGGTTAGAGAATGGATGCTTTCTAACAATTTCGATGATTTTAAAAATGCTACATTTTATTCTGATTCCATGAATGATTTTCCATTGCTATTAGCTGTCAATAAACCAATAGCTGTAAATCCTGATAATAAATTGAGAGAGGAGTGTAAAAAAAATTCTTGGGAGATTATTGATTTGCCTTAATTAGAATCTATTTTATCTGCAACAATTTGTGCCGTTTGTGCACTTAACGTCCAGCCAAGATGGCCATGGCCTGCATGGTAATAAACTCCTTTCATTTTACTTTCTCTTGTAATTGGCATCATGTTTGGAGTCATGGGTCTTAATCCTGCCCATGGTGTGTAAGTTTCAGTGCTGACATTTGGAAAATATTTTTCAACCCATTTTAGTAAAGGCTTTATTCTGTCTTGCTTGATATCAGTATTTACCCCAGCAAGTTCTGCTGTGCCAGCAACCCTAAATCTATCACCCAGCCTGCTCGCAACAATTTTTACTGGCTGATCAATTAATGATACTGTTGGTGCACATTGCTTAGATATTTCGTCTTTAAGATCAATTGTGACGCTATAACCTTTAACTGGATATATATTCATTTTATCACCAAGCCTATTTGCAAAGTTTTGTGTATTTACCCCAGCACAAATGACGACATTATCAAAACTATCATTGATTATTTCATTTTCGTGTCTCATTGTTAGTACCAGCTTGTCTTTTTGCCTGGTTATATATTCAACAGTTGTTTTAAGTTGTAGATTTGCTGAGTACTTTTCTACAAGAACTCTTTCTAGATGAGTACAAAACTTATGAATATCACCGCTTGCATCAGATTTGGTATATATCCCGCCAAGAATTTTTTCATAATTTTTATTATTTTCAAAAGCTGGTTCTATTTCTTTAACTTCATCAGTGGTTAATATATCCCACTCCATTCCCTCTTGATCGAGCCAAGAGACTTTATCTTGATCTAATTTAAATTCTTTTTCATTATCATAGAATCTTAAAATACCTTTTTTTAGTAACTCAAACTCTATGCCTTCCTCATCAGCTATTTTGAAATATATTTCTCTTGCTTTTTTTGCAATATCGATTGTTTCAAGAGTATTTTTTTTATGCTCACCCTTTAAAGTTGCCCAAAGAAATCCCAACATCCATTTATATTTTTGAATTTCAGGCGATGGATTAAATAATAGCGGGGCATCAGGAGTAAACATCCATTTAATTCCACTCACTACATTTTTAGTTGTATTCCATGTCTCTGCATTACTGGCACTTAATTGCCCGCCATTAGCATAGCTTGTCGCCATTGCAGGGTATCTTCGAGAATCAATAATAGTTACGCTATGACCTTTTTTTAAAAGAGCGTAGGCCGTAGTAGTGCCAGCGATTCCAGCGCCAATTACAGCAATTTTTTTCATAATGCATTGTCTCAACAAAACTCAATAAAAGCGACACAATAATTTTAAAAACACGCTTTTTATTTAATAAAAATTTAGTTACAATCTAAATAAGAATCATTCTCATTTAGAAAACCCATAAGGACATGGCATGAGCGAATTTATTATTGTATTTAGAGAAGTTTTAGAGGCATCTCTTGTCGTTGGAATTATTTATTTGATTTTAGAGAAATCAAATCAATTAAGTTATCTATATAAACTGTGGTTAGGTGTTTTAGCAGCAATTATTGCAAGTATTTTGGTTGGCTATTTTGTTTTAGAGGCCAAGGAATCTCTTGGAAATGATTCTACAGCTGCCTTGTTTGAGGGCATTTTTCTTTATCTAACAGCTATCTTGATTTGGTATGTAATATTTTGGTTATCAAAACATGTAAGTGATAGAAAAGAACTTGAGGGTAAAACTTTAAATGCAATTCAGCTTTCCTCATGGGGCGTATTTTTAGTGGTTTTCTTTGCAATTCTGAGAGAGGGTTTTGAAACGGCAGTATTTTTAATTTCAAGTTTTTCTATTACTGGATCATTTTCATATTTAGGATTTATAACTGGAGCAGTCCTTGCAATTTTAATAGGGTACCTAATCGTTCTCCAAGGCAGGAAAATAAATTTAAGATATGTTTTTAAATATACAACTTTATTATTAGTTTTTTTATCAGCTGGTATGGTTGCCTATGGAACTCACGAGGTTGAAGAGTATTTAGTAAAATCAGAACAGATTGAAAAAACAGAAATCTATAGACCTTGGGATATTTTGCAACCCCAGACAGGTGAGACAGGCCAGAAGATTTATCATCCGTTTCATGACAAAGGGTCTATTGGTGTTTTCTTGAAAGGATTTTTTGGATATAACAGCAATCCAAACATTCCTGAAGTTATTTTATGGATTTGTGCTTTGTTTTTTGGCTTAAATATGTGGAGACGATTTTATTTTTAGTTGTCTAACTGATCCATATTTTTTATAGCTTTATTCATTTGTCTTTCTCGCGTAGCATGTTCATTTACTGCTTTGAGCATCGCATCTGCTTTTTTCAATAATTCTTCAGTTGAACTTCCAAATTTTTCAAATTCTTTTTTTAACTTGCCAAATTCTTCCATGATTTCTCCAGCCCTGTTATTGAGAGCAAGAGTCCTAAAACCCATATGAACACTAATTAAATATGCCGCTAGAGAGTTTGGCCCCATTATTAGAACTCTTGAATCTCTAAAAACAGACTCTCTAAGATTTTCAATAGAATCAATTAACTGCATCAAAGACTCACTTGGTATATACATGATTCCAAGGTCCACAGTTACACCTGATTGAACATATTTTTCTTGAATATCAGATGCATCCTTTACCACATGCCTTTTAATATCATCTATAGATTTTTTAATTAGTCTTTCATCTGTTTGATCAATTGAATCAAGGTAAGTATCGTAAAGTCCTGATGGAAATTTCGCATCAATTGGGAGCAAAAGCCCCTCAGGCATTTTTAAAACAAATTCAACTCTCTTCCCAGAACCTTTGATTACTTCTGCATTCTTTATATATTGATTTGGATTAAAGATATCTTGCATTATTGATTCAAGTGACCATTCACCAAATTTTCCTGCAAGTGTTCCTCCAGATAAATACCTTCTTAATTTATTTAAAGGATCATGGAATGACTGTATGTCTTTTGTTAAATCTAGTAAGGTATCTTCTTGTTTTACTAATGCCCTATCTAGTTCTTTAATTGACTCCTGACCCTTGTCTTTATTTAAGCTATTTTGAATCTGTAAGTAAATAATGGTGACTAATAATGAAATTATTATTATTAATATGATTGTAATAATCCACAAATTCATTTTTAGTCCAAGAAAGTTTTAAATCTTCTTATAATATATACCACTAACGATTTAATCCTATAAAATAAGCCCTATGTCAGAGAACATTTTAACTTATTTTGAACAAATCAAGGCCCAAGGTCTTTCAATTGATATCACCAGAGGAAAACCTGATGCATATCAGCTGGATTTGGCTAATGAGTTGTTAAGCATGAATATTGAGCCTTTTGATGGCGATGTAGACCTAAGAAATTATGGAGAGCCTTACGGTATCCAAGATGCTAGAATTCTTGGCTCAGACCTTCTGTCAGCTCCTTTTGATAATGTTATTACAGGTGAGCAATCTAGTTTAATGCTTACTTATCAGATGATTCTTTCAAAATATCTATTTGCTAAACCGGTGTCATGGAAGGACGTTGAGGCTCCAAAATTTATCTGTCCTGTCCCTGGATTTGATAGACATTTTAGAATGTTGGAAGATTTTGGAATAGAAATGATAACAGTGCCCTTGGTAGAGGATGGCGTTGATCTTGATTTGTTCTCAGATGTGCTTCAAAGCAACTCAAATGTGCTTGGAATAATTTGTGTGCCTCGACATTCAAACCCATCTGGTGAGGTTTATAGCGATGATAATATAAGTGAGCTTTTTAAAATTGGCAGACAATATTCTGAAGATTTTCTTTTTCTCTTTGATCATGCTTACTTAGTTCATGATTTCCTTCCCACAAAAGATCAAACAGCTGTTTGGAAGTTAGCAGAACAAAATAGTACAACCAATCAAACTGTAGTTGTAACATCTTTTTCTAAAGTTACTTTTGGCGGTGGTGGTCTATCATTTATGGCAGCGGCAAGTGATAACTTAGATTTAATTAAGCAAATAAGAGGCTCGATGGTTATCTGTCCTGATAAAGTTAATCAAAAAAGACATACAAAATTTTTTAAAGACTTAAGAGCTGTTAAAGATCATATGAAAAAGCATGCTGATTTAATAAGGCCTAAATTTGAGATAGCCTATAAAGCACTAGAAAAACTTGATAAAGATGTGGGTGAGTATTCTCAACCAACTGGTGGCTATTTTATAACTTTCAAATCACAAAAACCCATTGCTTCAAAAATTGTTGAGTTGTGTAAAGAGGCGGGGGTGCTTTTGACTCCTGCAGGAGCCACACATCCCTATGGTAAAGATCCTGGAAATAATATTCTAAGGATAGCTCCAACTTTTATCAGTGAGAAAGAGTTGGAAATTGCAATGGACGTTTTTGTAACTGCTGCTCAAATAGCACACAGCCAAGATTAATTTAATTTTTTGCTTTAGTATGGGGGCGATAATTCACACCATCAAATTTCTCAAATATCTCTTTGATACCAGGATGATTGCAAGGCTTCTTAGACTTATCCAATAATAAGTTTTGCTCTGAAACATATGCTATATAAAAGATTTCTTTATTTTCAGCAAATAAATGATAGAAAGGTTGTTCTTTTATTGGTCTGATTTGTTCTGGTATTGCCTGATACCATTCTTCGGTATTATTAAATTCTGGATCTAAATCAAAGATAACACCCCTAAAGTTTAAATACTTATGTTTAACTATATTTCCAATAGAAAATTTTGCTTCAACTAATTTCTGCATTATATTTATAAATTAAACTATTTAAGGAAAAAAGTCATGACAGAAAATTTTAGGGAAGAGCATAAAAAAGCAAATTTTATGGTTGTTTCAACAAACAATATAGAGGGTGCTGAAATAACTGAATATATAGGTATTGTTCAAGGAAGTACTGTGCGTTCTAGAAATGTAGGGTCTGATATTTTTGCTAATTTAAAAAATCTAGTTGGTGGAGAATTAGTTGGTTATTCTAAATTACTCCAATCTTCAAGGGATCAGGCGTATCAAAGAATGTTAGATGATGCTTCTGCAAAAGGAGCAAATGCTATAATTTGCTTTAGGTTTCAAACCTCAACTATAACTCAGGGTGCATCAGAAATTTTGGCATATGGCACTGGTGTAAAAATTAAAAAATAAGGGTAAAAATGAATAAGACAGAAAAGGTAGCTTTTAGAGAGGCTGTGATCGTTGTATTAATGGGGGCGGTAATTAATTTTCCACTTCAAACATTTTTATTGTGGTTAACAATTGATAGTTGGCAGTGGTCAAACCCGCTCACAATCTCATTGTTCACCCAATCTATTCTCACTTTAGTTGCCCTTGTAAGAGTTTTTTCAATAAGAATGAGATTTCAAAGAGGAAAATTTTAGGACCTAATCCTTTTTCTGTTTCTTTTCCTTCATATGATCTTTATGAGAGCCATGCATTCTCATCTTCATTCTATGATTAATCATATCTTTACACCAAACATCATAAACAGTCGAATAATTTGAAGCTAAGGCAGACAGAGCAATAGCATCGGCCCATTTTTCATCGTTCCATGATTTATCTTTTGAATCTCCATGCTTTTTAATATCTTCAAAGACATCATCTGCGGCACCTAGAAACCATCCAATCCCAGATTTAGTCTCCATACATTCTTTTGCACTCATAAGCTTATTTGGATGTTCTTTTTTTTCTTTTTTATGATCATCAGCATATAAAGATCCGAACATTGAAAAAGCAATTATTAAAGCAGTTATTTTCTTCATATTTCTCCAAAAATTATATTTATACTAATAGAGTAAATTATTTACAAAAAAGTTCAAAAAAATATTTACTTTTAAAAAAAAATATTCATAATGCTCCGATATTTATACTCATAGGCATAATTCTTTTTGTCTATCAGTATGACTATCCTTGAAATTATTCAAATTATTAGCGTAGTTTTTGGCACATTGATAGCCGCACCTCTTATTGTCTCAAAAAAGTATAATAAGAGATTGTTAGGGCTTATTGCAGTTGCAATGGGAAGTGTTCTTGCAATGATAGTTCAACTGTATGCTGGTTTATATTACTTTTTCTTTGCTTCAGCTTTTTGGTTATTAAATTCTGCACATGCTATTCGTAAAATGCTTAGGACAAATAGAGAAATCCTTTAGGCATTAACGAAATCTCTATATTTTAAAAAAGATAAACCCTCTGAATTATCATTCATTTTTTGCACCATTGCTTTGGCAACATATTTTGCATCTATAAATCTAAAATCTGATAATGGACCAAGCATCAATGGATCAAAAATTTTACCCCCTAGCTCTATTAATGAAACATCAAGTTTAAATTTTTCATTAACTCTTTGACCTAGCAAATGACTAGGTTGTGCAAAGATAGTTTTTGTATAGCCTATTTCGTTAACAAGATCTTCCATATTGCCCTTTGTTTTGAGATATAAGTTCTTTGAAGTTTTGTCTGCTCCTATTGCAGACACTATCGCTATTGATCTTGCACCATTGTCAAAAGACTTTCTTGCTATATTTAAAACATATTCAAAATCTATCTTGATAAAATCATTTCTATCAGATTTTTGAATATACATAAGCTCACTTGAACCCAATTTCTTTCCAATCGATATGTAAACATGATCCACTTCTGGAAAGTCTATATTATCTATGTCATCAAAATCTGAAATAATTTCACTACAGTTTTCTTGGACAATACCTCGAGCTCTTCTTGATAATAAAAAAATTTCCTGATTTTCTTTTGAGACATACTTAAGAACTTCACCCCCAACAAGACCAGAGGTTCCAACAATCAATGTTCTAATTTTTTTCATCAAATAAAACTGAGAATACTCGATAATAAATTTTCTACCGAGTTTTTACCATCCAATGTAATATCTGCCCACTTCTTATAAAGAGGCTCTCTTTCTTGATAAATATCATCAATACTTAAACCCTCAGGAGCAGCTAATCCTCTTTGTTGACCCTGACCAATTCTTTTTTTTATTTCTTCAAGGGGCGTATTAATATAAACAATTTTAGAAAAAGAGCTTAAATGAAACATCGATTTCTCAGAATAGACTGCGCTACCTCCAGTAGAGATAATTTTTATATCTTTATCAAGACTTAGTATTACTTCTTCTTCCGCACGCCTAACAAACTTATACCCGTTATCTTTTTTTATTTGTTCAAGAGAGGCTTTAAATCTTGCTTCGATTAATAGGTCAGTATCTGTAAAATTAATTCCCAAATTTTTGGATAATGCCTTTCCAATTGTTGACTTTCCGCAACCAGCCATCCCTATAAAGCTAACATTTTTAATTCTATGCATATCCATTTGTTGCTTTTATAAGTTCATGGGTTATCTCTTTTTCAAAAGCAGTATGTCCAGAAGAGGGCGCTACAATTAATTTAGCTTCAGGCCAATTCTTAGCAAGCTCCCAAGCAGTTGTCATTGGACAAACAATATCGTATCTGCCTTGAACAATTGTAGTAGGAATATTCCTTATGATATCTATTCCATATTCAATTAGTTGATTCTCATGCTTTAGAAAACCTTTATTTACAAAATAATGATTTTCAATAAGAGCAAAAGCTAATGCAAATTGAGGATTACAAAAGCTATTAGCCATATCTGGGTTATAACTTAAACTGCTGGTTGAGCCTTCCCACCTAGACCAAGCTATTGCTGCAGCTAGTTTTTTTTCTTCATTATCACTTTTAAAAATCTTATGGTATGCAGACATTAAATCATCTCGCTGGTTTTCATCAATTGGCTCTAAAAATTTTTCCCAAGCTTCTGGAAAAATATTGCTAGCTCCTTCTTGATAGAACCAATCGAGCTCTTTTTTTCTGAGCATGAAGATTCCTCTTAGGACCATTTCGCTTACCGATGCTGGGTATGTTTGAGAGTATGCAAGAGACAATGTGCTACCCCAAGAGCCTCCAAAAACAAGCCAATTTTCAATTCTAAGCATATTCTTAAGAGCTTCTATATCTTCAACAAGGTCCCATGTAGTATTTTTTTCAAGACAGCCATGAGGCTTACTCCTTCCACATCCTCTTTGGTCAAAGATTACAATGTGATATTTTTTAGGATCAAAGAACCTTCTTACAGCAGTGCTGCCTCCACCACCAGGACCTCCGTGAAGAAAAACAGCAGGCTTTCCATTTGGGTTCCCACATTGTTCATAATAAATTTGATGACCATCTCTTTCCATGAAACCACTATTAAATGGCTCAATTGGTGGGAAGAGTGTGAAGATTTCAGACATACTTACTAACTATATTTTTTTTTCAGAGATTTAATTTCATTTGATAGGATAACTTCTTTATCTTTAAAAAATTGCTCATGATTTTTTTCAACAACGCTTAAGTCATACAAATAATTAATCATTACTCCATGAGATTGCTCCATGCCTTTAGAAGATATATCTGCATTTAGATTTATTTTATGAAGAATCGCTCCATTACCTAGATGAAATCTTGCAACTGGATCATTGGGCATTAGGTCTTCTCTATTAGATTCTGTTAAGTAGCTAATCGTTTTTTTAATAAGACCTTCATCATCAGAGATATTATTTAAACAATTTTCATAAACTAATGGAGCATTATTTTCCATCCATTTCATTAATCCAGGTACTGGAGATAGAGTAACAAATGTATTAAGCCCCTGGATCTCTTGTTTGAGCTTATGAGCAACCTTTTTGATTAAAAAATTTCCAAATGAAATTCCTGATAGACCATCTTGACAGTTAGATATGGAGTAAAAAACCGCCGTATTTATTTCGTCTAAGCTTGTTTCCTCTCTATCCATTGTAATAATATTCTGAATTGATGTTGGTATTTCTTTGGTAAGGGCAACTTCAACAAATATTAGTGGATCTTCAGGTACTAGAGGATGGAAAAATGCAAAGCACTGTCTGTCATTTGGTGCCAGTCTTGATCTTAAATCTTTCCATGAATTTATTTCATGAACAGCTTCATACTCTATTATTTTTTCAAGAACGTTTGCCGGCGTTGACCAATCTATTTTTTCTAATACAAGAAATGATGGATTAAACCAATACTTAAATAGTTTAAGCAAACCTGCATCAAGGGGCTTGAGTTGACTATTTCCTTGTTTTAAATGTAGTCTGATTTGTTCTCTTAGCTCTATAAGTCTATGAGTTCCGTTTGGAGTAGCATTTAATCTTCTAAATAACTCTATCCATTTTGGTTCAGCAGCATTACTAAGCTCCTGAAGATTTTTTTGATTTTTATTTATTGAATATTCTTCAGCAACTTTAACAATAACTTCTGTATCAACATCATATTCACTTAGTAGATATTTAAGATAAACCACTAAATCTTCAGCACTCTGATCTTCTATCAAATCTAGCAAATGTTCAGCAAATGCAATTGAAGAAACCTCTCCACTTGTATGCATAACTGACTCGGTTGCTTGATTTATATCTTTATGAAGAGTGCCAAAGCCCTGAGCACGAAATCTACTCAAGCTAAGGCCATTCTCCATAATTGAAGAAATCATATTTTGGAAAAAATTCATAGTTAAACTATACTTTACCACTTTTATTTGGCCGAATTTATAAAAAATAAAGAGGTTAATGATTATTGGATAATACAATGAAAAACAAAGATTCGAATTCGAAATATTATATTCATCCTGAAGGGTGGAAGTTTGCACTTATCTTTTTTGTATTATCTTTCTTAGTGTCTTTAATTTATATCCCGATAGCATTCATAGGTTATTTACTGACATTGTTTACATTATGGTTTTTTAGAAATCCAAAAAGGAATACTCCTAAAAATCCAAATGCAGTTATTAGCTCTGCTGATGGCAAGGTCTGCTTGATTGACCAAGCAATACCGCCTCAAGAAGTTCAGCTTGGCAACAATCATATGCTTCGCATTTGTGTTTTTATGAATGTGTTTAACGTTCATATAAACAGAAGCCCTGTTGAGGGAAGAATAGATAAAATTATTTATAAAGAAGGAAGTTTTTTAAATGCTAGTTTAGACAAAGCAAGTGAAAAGAATGAGAGAAGTAGCATGGTTATCTCAAACACTAATGGTATACAACTTGTAGTTGTTCAAATTGCTGGGTTAATTGCTAGAAGAATTTTAGGCTTTGTCACTGATAATCAGTATCTTGATCAAGGTGAAAGATATGGATTAATTAGATTTGGATCTAGAGTTGACATTTACATGCCCCTGGATGCAACTGTAAATTGCAAAGTTGGTGACAAAGTTATAGCCGGAGAAAGTGTGCTTGCAACATTGAACTAGGCCTATGAAAAAAATAAATCTAAAATCACTTTTACCAAATTTAATAACACTATCTGGTTTAAGCTTTGGATTAAGTTCAATGAGATTTGCAATAGAGGGTGAATTTAACCTGGCAATAATTTGTATATTATTTGCAGCTGTATGCGATGCTCTTGACGGCATGCTTGCCAGACATTTAGATAGCGAATCAGATCTTGGGTTTCAATTAGACTCTTTATCAGACTTTTTAAGTTTTGGCATTGCCCCTGGCTTATTAATGTATATGGCAATTTTTGATCAAAATAGTATTGGCGCTTTTGCAGCCCTGGTCTTTATTGTCTTTTCTTGCTTAAGATTGGCACTTTTTAACGTTCTTCATGAAAAATCAAAGACTAATGAGGTACAAAGATTAGATTTCTTTACTGGCATACCAACTCCCGCTGGTGCCATATTAATTATGCTTCCTTTAACTCATGTCTATATCGGATATGACTGGGCTTATGAAAATCTTAATTTTGTTGCAGGATACATAATTCTTATAAGCGGCTTATTGGTAAGCAAAATACCAACTTTCTCAATTAAAGGCAGGGACTTCTTTATTAAATCAAAACTAATGTTCTTAATGATATTTTCTGGTTTAGTTTTGAGTATGATTAATTTTCCATGGCACACATTAAATGTATTGGCATTGGTATATTTTTTTACAATTCCTTTTTCAATTCTGTCCTGGCAACGACAGAAATTTATCAATAGCTAAAACTAAATTTTTGAGTAAAGCGCATCAATTAATTGATTAGCAGTCTTATATAAATTTTTTGTGTCATGCATTTTATTGCATAAAAAAGAAAAACCTATTTTTTTATCCACATCTCCATATGCGACTGCTCCACCGATGCCAGCATGACCATACATATATCCCATAAATCTTGGTGAAAAACTGCCCTTTAAAAGCATCTCACTAGCTAGCTCAAAGCCAAGACCGAAAGTTATATCAGATCCAAATAAAACCGTATCAGGGCCTGATGAGTATGGCTGAATACAATATTTAAGAGTCTTAGGATTTATAATTTGATTTCCATTTTCTTTACAGTCTGAACTTAAAATTCCATACAGCTTGGCAAGACCCTCGGAAGTTCCATGACCGTTAGCAGATGGAATCTGTGCCATACGCCAGTCTGGTGAATTAACGTATTCTTTGTTGTCACCAGCCCTTTTTTGAAAAGCTATTTTGAAGTGACCAGTTTCCATAGATTTTTTTAAGTTTCTTAACTTTTCAGGCAGCATAATATCTGGGACATATTTAATTTTTTCAAAAGGAGGACTACTATCGCCAAAATCTTCAAGAACTTGCATATCAGCACAATTAACAAAATCCTCTTCTGATAAACCAATCTTAAAATTTATATTTAACGGCTCAGCAATCTCTTCTCTAAAATAAGTTCCAACATCACGTCCATCAATCCTTCTAATGATTTCACCCACAAGCCATCCGTAAGTTATAGCATGATAGCCTTGCATTGAGCCTGGTTCTGCAAACGGCTTTTGTTTTGCAAGTATGTCTGTATAGACGTCCCAGTTTTTCCAACTATCTGAGGGGACTCCATTTTGAAAACCAAAGTTGCAAGCTCTGTGACATAAAAAATCTATAACTTTTGTATTTTCTTTTCCATTGCAGCCATACTCAGGCCAGTAATCAGATACTTTTTTATTAACATCAAGTTGACCTCTATCGATTAGCATAGCAATACAAATTGCTGTAACACCCTTTGTAACCGAATAAGTATTAACGATGGTATCTTTATCCCAGGCTTTTTTCTTAGATTTATCTTTGTAGCCGCCATATAGGTCTATTATCATTTCTTTGTTATATGACACTGCAACAGAAGCACCAATCTCGTAACCAGACTCAATAGAATCTCTTAGAATATCTTCTATTTCTATGAATTTAGAATCGCAATATCCTTTAACAACAGCCATGTAAAATATTTTTGATGATTATTTATCTCCAATTAACAGGTTAATATAGACTTGAAAAATTTAAAACAATTGAATGATAAAAATAGTAAACTATTTACATAATGTCTAAAAGTTTCGTTCTATCATCTGAGATTTTAAATAATAAAATTAATGCTCCAAGCTTTGAAAAAAAGTTTGTACACAGTCCATCAAACTTTCTGAATGATTTAGATCTTTTTACACAAGGGCAACCTTTTGATTTATATAAAGAGCTTAGAGAAAATGCTCCAGTATTTTTTCACCCCCCAATGTTGAGTGATCCAGAACCAGGTTATTGGGTTCTCACAAGATATGAAGATATAAAGATGGTTTCAATGAATCCAAAGATTTTTTCATCACAGTACTCAACTGGTAACTTATTAACACTTGGCTCAGAAGAAAACAGACACCCAAAATTATTTAAATCTACGATTGATCATATGCTTAATCTTGATGGTGAGATACATCTAAACTTGAGAAAAGAGCATATGCCTTTTTTCAAGCCAGGCTATATAGATGAATTACAAAATAAAGTTTCCATGAAAGTTAGTCAGTTATTGGATGAGGCAGAGAAGTTAAATGAATTTAATTTAGTTAGAGAAATATCTCAGCAACTGCCAATCTATACTCTGTCTGAAATCTTGGGTATTCCTGAATCAGATAGACAAAAACTTGTAGAGTGGATGGAATTTTTAGAGTTAGCTCAATATTTTACTCTTGAACAAATTAAGCAAAATGAAGAAGGTATAACTGATACGACACCAGATCCTGCACTTGTTGAAATGTTCGATAACATGATTGATGAAATGTTTGACTACGGAAGATTTATTCTCAATAAAAAAAAAGAGAAACCAGAAAATGATTTACTAAGCGCAATTGCAAATGCAAAGATTGAAGGAGAAGATTTATCACAAGAATTTCTTGACGGCTCATGGCTATTAATAGTTTTTGCAGGTAACGATACTACTAGGAATACTATGAGTGGCGGTATTAAATTACTTCACGAAAATCCTGAGCAAAAACAATTAGTTTTAGAAGATTATGAAAGGGTCTCAGGGCTAATAAATGAGACTGTTAGATATGTTTCTCCTGTAATCCATATGAGAAGAACCTCTCTTGAGGAAACGGTTATAGGCGAACAAAGAATAGGTCCTTATGAAAAAATTGCATTATGGTATGGGGCCGCAAACAGGGACCCTGAAATTTTTGATAATCCAGATAAATTTAATATCATGAGAAGCAATGCTGAAAAACATCTTGCATTTGGGATTGGTAGACATACATGTCTTGGCAAGCCTGTTGCTTTAATGCAATTAAGAGAGTTTTTCTCACAGTTTTTATCAAGATTCCCAGATTATAAATTAATTGGAGATTGGAAAGTTGCACCAAATAATTTTGTTCATGCAATTCAAGAGATACCAATTAAGCTAAAAAAGTAAATTTTTTTTATACATGACAATCTTAGGACTGTCGTGCTCCTGTCCTAGTAATATTTAATTTTTTGTTTAAATTATGTTTTACTTAAAAAATTAAAGGTGAATAGAAATGAAAACGAATCCTGACTTTAGTTTTAAATGGGCAACAATACTATTTAATTATAAAGATTATCAAATCAAGTATAGAAATGGAATGTGGAGTAGCATAGAAGAAATTTGGATAAATGACGAACTCAAACATAGGAAATCTTCTTGGAAATGGAGATCGCAAAACTCAGTTGAGCTATCTAATGGCGAAATGCTTAATTTTGACTTTGGATATGAAAAGATTAAAGGAAAACGCATCACCCAGGCTCTGTCACTTTACGTTAAGAGTGGTGAAAATGAGATTTTTAGATTAGAGCCTGAAAAAGAAATTATTGGTTGGAAAGGATTGCTAGTATGTCTACTCATTGGATTCCTTATAGGTTATTTTGTGCTTCCTTTAATCTTTGGTTAAGAAATGATTCTAAATACATCTCTTATCAAAGAGACAAGAATTAGCAAAGGTTGGACTCAAGCTCAGCTAGCTGAATTATGTGCTGTAAATGTTAGAACAATTCAAAGAGTTGAGAGTGATGGAACAGCTTCATTAGAGACAACTATGGCATTAGCCTCAGCATTTGAAATTGAGACAAAGGATCTCTTTGCAGACCCTAAAATTAAAAAGAAAAATAGCTATCAAACTAAATATATAGTTTTAGGTTTACTGATAGGATTTTTTTTGGGCTTACTGTTTTAGCTTTTTTAAATTGTTCCTGAAAGTCAATTTAAGACTATTAACAAATAATCACTAATTGCGACAGAAATAATATTGTAAGCATGGTGCCCAGAGGTGGGATCGAACCACCGACACAAGGATTTTCAGTTTGTGAGACTAGAATAAAACCCTATAAAATTATTTTTAAAAAAAGATTTAAATTTTATACATAATAATGATTTTAAAAACTAGTATGTGTTTTTTTAAAGTATATACTTTTAAAAAGTATGTAATTAAAAGGAGAAAGTTATGAGTATGAAAGAGTCGTTTATTTCTGTATTCAAAAACTGGAGAAATTTTAGTGGTAGAGCATGTCGAAGTGAGTATTGGTTTTTTGTCCTTTCAGTTTTCCTTATTGCTTTCGTATTAGTATTTGTAGAAACGTTGCTAGGAGTATTTAACGAAGAAATTGGTTACGGACCAGTATCGTTCTTATTTCAAATTATAACTATTATTCCTAGCATTTCTGTTACATCAAGAAGAATGCAAGATAGAGGCATTTCTGGATGGTGGCAATTATCCTATGTCTTGCTTATTCCAATATTCGTAATTTTCATTTATTTAATGCTGCCTGCACAAGATGACGAAAATAAATGGGGTAGAAACCCATTGTTGGAAACATAAAATTTATGAAAAAAAACATAGTTCTTATATTATTTTTATCTAGTTGCACTGAAGCAAATTTTCCATATGGTGTCCCACCCTTTGAGAACCAAGAAAAATTATTAAAGGAATGTGCTGTTGATTCAATATGTGGTGAATATTCTTATGAGACAGGCATAGGCGAAACTGGTGACGCTACAATATTTAAGCAAAAAGACACATACTATATCCATTACACAAGGGATGATGATATCGAATACATTGGTATTGGAGTTCTAAGCAGCAATTATTTAGCAATAACATATATATATCCTGGTTTTTCTGATGTTGGTACAACGCATTACGAAATCAAGAATGGAAACTTATATGGTTATTGGACATGTCTCGAATGTGATGGTCAGAAAATTTCTGAGAATTTATACAGAAAATAAAAATCAATAAGTTTATATTAGAGATTTCAATTTTTTTAAAATATTGAAATAAAAGGATTCCTATAATAATGGTGCCCAGAGGTGGGATCGAACCACCGACACAAGGATTTTCAGTGCATGACTCGAGAATATAAACCTTATAATAATGCATGTTTCAGAGTCTAGTATTCAAATTAGTATTCAAAAATGATTTGAAAATAGTGACCAATTTCTATTAATTTTTAATATTTTTTAGCATTGAATTTGTCTAAAAAATCCCCATATAAATAAGTGTAAAGAAAGAAATAAATTCCTTATTTCAGTTTCCAATACATGCATCGATATACCTAATTTTGGGTGTATTTCTTATGGAGAAAAATATGGAACAAATCTATAGAGAAGAGTTTCCCCATGGCAGTCATACTGTTTATGCAGAGTATGGTTTGAATGGAGATTTAACTTTGAGTTCTCATCATTATGGTTCAGATGTAGAAGCATTTTGGGGTAATGATGAGTATGAGTATTACTTAACAATAGATAAAGATGGACTATCTAAGTTCTTGATTCATTGTCTTGCAAAAGGTTTTAACTTTGATGAAAAGTTAACTCTTCATGACATACAAAAAGTGTGTGATAAAGAAAAAATAAACTACTCAACTAATACTTGGGTTTAACATGGAAATCAGAAACGATAACGATAGAAGACTTTGGTTCAGGATTAAGTCTATCGACAAGAAGATAGATAATCTCGGCAAAATTGGTTCTAAAGGTTTTGACTGGTTGAAGTGGGAAGAACTTACAGATGAGAGTGCAAGATTGCACTCTCAATTATCTGTTCATAGAGATATTGTTAATATTTTAAGAAATAAGTGGGATTAATAAACTATACATATATACAGTATTAATTATTTTCGTTAGTATGGATTAATGTCCAATGTTCATAATATCTTCGGTAATCTAACTAAAATTCAAGCAACAGAAGACGAAGGTGAAATCTTTGATTCTTTAAAGAACTTTATTGATGAGTTTGTATCTGTTTTAGAAATACTTATTGTCGAAGATGAAAGGAACAAAAACAATCTTAGGTGGTATTCATCTAACAATCTAATAATATGTGGAATGACAATGTTAACTATTCATGAAGAGTTGATAGAGCAATTAATTCAGGAGTATAAAAAGAAGCATGGTTTAACTGCTGTTATCAGGAAGACTGAATCCATTTTTAGAAAAATAGTTTTGGATCAAAAAAACACAATGCAGTCTTACGCACATTTAGTAGATTATAAAGAGTGCACCAAAAGGTTTTTGGGTCTAAATTAACTTGAAATGATAAAAATACATAATAAAGACTGTTTTAAATATCTTCCAAAGATAGAAAATGATTCGATAGATTGCATTATTACTGACCCACCATACTTCTTATCAAATGATGGAATTACATGCAAAAGTGGGAAAATGGTCTCAGTAAATAAAGGTGATTGGGATAAAGGAAATGATTTTGATGATGTTTATCAGTTTAATGCAGGGTGGATTAAAGAAAGTTATAGGGTTCTAAAACCTGGAGGGACTTTATGGGTTAGTGGGACTTATCACAATATTTATATTATTGGTTCGATAATTAGCAGTTTCAAAGATTTTAGGATTTTGAATAACATTACTTGGGTAAAAACTGCTCCACCCCCCAATCTTTCTTGCAGATTCTTCACTCATTCTACTGAAACTATCCTATGGGTAAGAAAAGGTCAGAAAACAAAACATCATTTTAATTATGACTTAATGAAAAGTCATAACGATGGTAAGCAAATGAAAGATGTATGGATAATGGGCAGACCAAAAAAAGATGAGAAGAAGTTCGGTAAACATCCTACACAAAAACCTGAGGAGATTATTGAAAGGATGATTCATGCTTCTACTCAAGAGAATGATATAGTCTTAGATATGTTTAATGGCAGTGGCACTACAGGAGTTGTATGTGCAAGAAATAATAGAAACTATATAGGTATAGAGTCAGATAAATCCTATTGTGAGTTATCTAGAAAAAGAATTAAAAGTGTTCAATCAAAAAAATTATGACTGTAGATTATGATGTTAAACCCGTTCTTAAATGGGTGGGTGGTAAAAGACAATTAGTCCCTGATATTAGAGAGTTTTATAAAAATCTTTCTCCAAATAAATATGTAGAACCTTTTTTTGGTGGTGGTGCAGTCTATTTTGATATCTTAAATACTCTAGGTTTAGAGCATAAAGAAACAGCAATAATTAATGATGTGAATCAAGATTTAATTGATATGTATAAAAATATCAAAAGCAGTCCTGAAGAACTTATCTACCTTTGTAATGCATTAGAAAAAGATTATAAGAAATATGATTACTATTACATTCGTGAAAAATTCAATGGTGTAGATGGTGAGAAAAATAAAATAGATAGGTATGAAGGAATAGAACGTTCAGCAGCACTTATTGTAATTAATAGAACCTGCTTCAATGGATTATATAGAGTTAACAGTAAAGGACTTTTCAATGTGCCTAAGGGTAGTTATAAAAATCCAACCATCATAGATGAGGAGAATTTATATAAACTTTCTAATCTACTTCCAAAAACAGAAAATATTCGATGCCAAGAATTTGATGAGATAAAAGATATAGAAAAGGGTGATTTAGTTTATTTTGACCCCCCATATCATCCCTTAAATGAAACTTCATCCTTTACTTCTTACAGTGGTGCGTTTGGCAGAGAAGAACAGATACGACTAAGAGATTACTTTCAAGAATTAAATCAAAAAGGAGTCCATGTAATTTTATCTAATTCCTCTGCACCATTTATAAAAGAGATTTATAGTGAAAATAGAATTCAAGAAGTATTTTGTGGAAGAAGCATTAATAGTAAATCTGATAAAAGAGGAAAAATTCCTGAATACCTGGTCTTAGGAAATAGTTTAAAAAATAATTAGAAACATACTCTCCAATCAAATTAATATTGATGGCATAATTTATTTATGCGAAAAAAACCAAATACAGTTGGTGGTGGTTCAAAAACAAATTTAAACGGTCTATCTTTTGAGGGGAGAACAGACTTATTAGAATCTCTTCAAAACAATCCTGCATTTAATGTTGCAGGATATAAGGTTTATCAAAAAGATAAGTTGATAGGAGAATATTTTGAAAAACATGGGTTTTATAATCTCTTTCTTCAAAAACATAACATAGATTGGAAAACAATAAACTCAAAAAAATATCTCCCTGATTCTATTTTTTACAATCATTCAAATAAAACTATTTATGTAATAGAAAAAAAATATCAGGCAGGTGCTGGGTCAGTAGATGAAAAACTACAAACTTGTAGTTTTAAAAAAACAGTTTATAAAAAATTAATAGAACCAACTGGTTTAAAAACTGAATATTATTACCTTCTTAATGACTGGTTTAATCAGGATGTTTATAGAGATGTTTTTGAATATATTGAAAACGTAGGATGTAAATATTTCATTGATTTTATTCCATTGAATGAGTTGGGTTTATCTGATTTTTGAATACTAAACCTAGTATTCAAAACACTAAATGAGATGGAATACTGTAAGAATGGTGCCCAGAGGTGGGATCGAACCACCGACACAAGGATTTTCAGTCCTTTGCTCTACCAACTGAGCTATCTGGGCAATAAATGAAAGAGGATTATAGAAAAGATTCTACCCAATGTCATTAAGATTAAATTTTTAATTAATTAGCTTCGAACCTTTTTATTTTCTGGATCATAAAGCGAACCTTTGCCAACTATTTTAACCGTAATAGGATAAACACCGTCGCCATCTTCATTAAAGTATTCTATGGCTAGCTTTTGACCTTCTTTTGCAAGCTCAGCAGGCAAATAACCCATTACAACAAATTCTTTTATAGAAGGGCAGTAAGACATTCCAGTGGTGTATGACCTTCTTCCTTTACTATCCACCGGGACTTCTCCAGTAGCTGGATCAACTATTGGAGAAATTCCAACAGGATATCTAGGAATTCCTGATACATTGAGATCATCAACAGTCATAGTACACAAAATTGCACATGGATCTTCTTCTCTATGTTTTAAATGAGCAGCTTTTCCATGAAAATCTGCTTCTTTGACAAGAGGTCTTTGAATAGCTGCCTCACATGCATTGTATTCAGTTTCTAGATCAGCGCCCTGAAGCCTAAAACTTTTTTCAAGACGTCTGCTGTTAGCATAGGTTTCTATTCCAACTGGAATTACTCCAACCTCAAGTAATGAATCATATAATGCTAAACCTTCATCGCTATTATTGTTGAGATAAATTTCCCAACCGTTTTCACCAACATAGGATATTCTTGCAGCCCAGACATCAATAGTTTTTCCGCCCGATAAATTAAGAGTTAAATTTTTTGCTGTTACAAATGGAAAATTCTCTAAACTAATTTCATCTGCATCAACAAAATTTCCTAATGCATCTTCAGCTTTTGGACCCCACAAACCAAGAGTAGCTATATCATGAGTTCTAATTGTGATTTCAGCATCAAGGTTATTATCATCTCTATAATTACGCAATGTAACCCAATCTCTATTTCCATCAGCACCACCTGTTACAACTCTATACTTTGTATCACCAAGTCTTGATATTGTTAAATCAGCATGTACACCGCCATCTTCATCGAGAAAATTTGTGTATATAACTTTTCCAATAGGGGTATTGCCACCGACTTTAGCAACTGAAAGATATTCAAGCATTTTCTCTGCATCTGGACCTTCAATATCCATAATTGGAAAATGGGAAAGGTTTATCATTCCTACAGAATCACTCATCGCAAGATGCTCAGCATTTGCAAGCTGATAGGGCACATGACGACTATCCCATTCATTTTCTCTAATTGGAATATCTTTTAAATAATCTTGGAGTTTTTCTCTATTGCTTTCATATGCAAATGCTCGCTCCCAACGGGCCACTTCATTATCAAAATATCCACCAAGCTCTTTTTCTCTTTCATAAAAAGGGCTTACAAATTTTTCTCTTTCAGAGATATAAGGCTCTCTAGGATGAACAGCAGGAGTATAAATAGTCTGAGAGTTTTCAAAAGCTCTAGATTTAACAAATTCTTTTTCTTTTTGCTCTGGGTATAGTCGTGCAATATCAAATGAATGCATATCAACTTGCGTTTTACCATTTACCATAAGTTCAGCACATAGTCTTGCGCATCCAGGACCATCTTTGACCCAAACAGCTTCACATAACCAGAATCCTCTTACTTCAGGACTTTCTCCTATAAGAGATCCTGCATCAGTAGTAACAGACAACAGGCCATTAAATGAACTTCTTTCATCCCAACCAAGTTCATTTAGTATTGGAGTTGTTTCAAAAGCTTTTTCTAAAGGCTCAGCTATTTCTTCTAAATCTAGATATCGCATCGAATCTGAGCCCATTGTTTTCTCTGGATTGCCTATATCTTCAGGATCAACTAGACGCGGTTCTTTGTCTTCATAGAAACCCCACTCAAGCATTCCGCCATGAAGTCTTCCAGTATCTCTAACATACGCTGAGTTGCCCTGATCGCGAAGAAGAGGGTATACAAGAAAATCTTCAGCGCCTTGTGCTTCTGGAAGTGGTCCAAAAAATAATAAGGGATGCTCTAGCGGCATTAATGGAACCGGAACCCCAGCTTTTTTACCCATCAAAGGCCCCCATATGCCTGAACAAATTACAACTTTATCTGCTTTTATAAACCCTTTATCAGTTTTGACACCAGTAACCCGTCCATTCTCAATTTCAAAATCTATTGCTGGTGTATCTGTAAATGTTTTTAAAGCTCCTTTATCTTTAGCACTTTCAACAGCAAAACTCACAACATCTTGAGATCTCGGTATTACTAAACCAGCATCAGGATCCCACATTGCACCCATTAAAGACTCTTCATCTAACAATGGAAATTTTTCTTTAGCTTCAGCTGCTGAAATAAGTCGTACATTGGTTCCAAACGCCTTTCCAGATCCCACCTTTCTTTTTAATTCTTCCCATCTAGCATCGTCACCTTTTCGGCAAATTTCTAAGCCACCTTTCTTTAAGAAAAAGCCATTATCCTCATAAAACTTTCGACTATATGCTGTTGTCCAGCAGCCTAATTTGTCATGAGTAGTGTTATAAACGAAATCAGAAGCGTGAGCCGTTGATGCAATATCTGATGGTATTACGCTGGATTTTTCTAATCCTACTATATTTTTTTGTCCCAATTCAGATAGCCAATATGCAATCATTGAGCCAACAATGCCGCCTACACCAACTATGACTACATCTGCTTCTGATGGAAATTTTGAGTTTGTATTTTCAGTCATGCTTAAATTTAACTCTAATTTTTTATTTTGTAAATTAGAATTTTTACTAGAAAAAAATTAAAGTTTTAATATGTTTTAGAGTTGTGTGAGGTATCTTTTTGAATGCTTATATTCTTTAATCTAACGCCTTGAAACCAGACGCTTTTTCATAATCTTCATTGTTAAAAAATTTATCCATTTGTTCAATTAACCACTTTCTATTCTCGGGATCAGACATATCTAAGTGTTTTTCATTTATCAATGTTGTTTGGTGAGACTTCCATTTATCCCAGGCTTCTTGAGAAACGCTACTTTGTATTTCTACTCCCTTTGGCCCAGGCATAGGAGGAATAGATAAAGCAATCATTTCTTTTTGATATTTTTTACAAAAAACTTTCTTTGTCATAATTCTTCTATTATAGACTTAATAGGCTTTGGCATACCGTATTTATGAATATTACTCTTATTAACCCATTTATATTTTTCATTAGTTTTTAGTTTAAAGATCTTTTTGTAACTATAAATATTTATTTTTATATCCAAATTAAGATGAGATAGCTTATGTTTCATACTAATCTCTTCTAATGTTTCAATATCATCTTTCCATGGCAAGGGATAGTTGGGATTTAATTCAAGCGGTGTCCACAATCCCTCCCAAAATGATTCTTCTAATTTTTTAAATAATAAAAATGAATCGTTACTTCTTGCTAAAGCATAATTTATTTTTTTGGTTGGGTTTTGTTTTTTTGTTTCTTTTTTGGTTGCTTTAACTTTGAAGGCACTTTTACAACCTTTTTGCAAAGGGCAGATGCCACAGTTTGGTTTTGAGTTATGACAAATCGTTGCACCTAAATCCATTATTCCTTGAGTATATGAAAAAATATTTTTTCTTGGAGTATGTTTATTAGATAAATCCCATAACTTTTTATTTGATTTATGAGTTGAATCGTTATCAACTAATTCATATCTTGAAATAACTCTCTTCACATTAGCGTCCAGTATGGGATATGGAATTTGATATGCTAAAGACATTATTGCTCCAGCTGTTGATTCACCAATTCCTGGAAGCTTGACAATGTCATCAAATGATTTTGGAAATCTATTTTTAAAATCATTTAAGATAATTTCTTTTGCTTTATATATATTAATTGCTCTTCTATAAAATCCTAGCCCTGTCCACAAAGCTAAGATTTCTTCTTCATTAGCTGAAGAAAGTGATTTGAGGTTTGGGTATTTACTTATAAATTTTTTAAAGAAAGGAATTACAGTTTTTACTTGAGTTTGTTGTAACATGATTTCTGAAATCCAAACTCTATAAGCAGTTACATTTTTTCTCCAAGGGAGATTGCTTCTACCGTTTTTTAAATACCACCGAATTATTTGTTTTGATAATTGAGAATCTTGATCACAATTGTTTTTCATAAAGATTTGTTTTTTTATTCACAATGCCGTCTATAGTGAATTCATATTGAATTGGAGCTCCGGTAGGAATTTCAAGTTTAACAATATCTTCTGGTGAAATAGAATCTAATTTCATTATTAAAGCTCTTAGAGAATTTCCATGAGCTGCAATTAATATGCTTGAACCACTTACAACCTTTGGCATAATTTCAGCTTCAAAATATGGGAGCACTCTATCAGCTGTATCTTTGAGACTTTCTCCGTCGGGAGGCGGTATGTCAAATGATCTTCTCCATATATGAACCTGTTCCTTTCCCCATTTTTTCCTTGCATCATCTTTATTTAAACCTGCTAGACTTCCATAATGTCTTTCGTTTAGTGCCTCATTTTTTATTATTGGTATTTCTTTATGATTTAAAATTCCAAGAATAATATCTCCAGTCTTTTGAGCTCTTGAAAGCATAGATGTATACATAACATCAAATTCTATGTTTTGTTCTAAGATTAATTTGCCTGCATTTTTTGCCTCTGAAATTCCTTGATCAGTAAGCCCTGGATCTTTCCATCCTGTAAAAAGATTTTTTGCATTCCATTCACTTTGACCATGCCTTACCAATATTAAATTTCTAGATTTCATTTTTAATTTTGTAATACTTTTACTTCATTTTAATAGATAATACACGCATGGATAGGTTTATTTTATTTCTAATTGAGCATTATTATTATTCTGCTCCACTTCTAGTAGCAATAGTTTTATTAATAAGATCAAGTGCTAAAAAAGGCGGAAAGAAAATTACTGCTCAAGATTTAATAAATTTAACGAATCAGAATAGGGTAAAACTGATTGATTTGAGACCTGGTGCTGATTTTGATGACGGTCATATTACAGGATCTATTAACATTCCTTTTGCAAATCTTGACGATAGAGCTCATGAAATAAAAAAATATGAGGGCGTATCTTTGGTATTAATTTGCGAGACCGGCAGCCAGTCAGCAAATGCTGGCGAGAAGCTTCAAAATTTAGGACACAAGGATACTTTAATTTTATCTGGTGGAATTAATAATTGGAGAATGGATAATCTGCCTCTAATTTAGATTCCAAGTTCTTTCATTTTTTTTGCTAAAGTATTTCTTCCAAGACCTAAGAGAATAGCTGCCTCATTTTTTTTCCCATTACTTTTTTCTAAGGCTGCTTTAACTATGATTTTTTCTATTTTTGGATTTACGATATCTAACAGATCTTTGTCTATAGAAGTTGCAACATTTGTGACCCAATTATTAAAACCTTCTTCCCAAGAAGAAGATGGAACTTCAGCGATTTCATGATCTTTAATTTCTTCAGGTAAGTCTTCAACTTTTACATTTTGAGTTGGTGTCATTAAAGCTAACCAATAACATGTATTTTCTAACTGTCTGACATTACCGGGCCAGTCATACTTTGTTATGGCATCCATAACTTCTTTTGATAAGACCCTTAAATCTTCACCCAAGGAATCTGAATGATTTTTTAAGAAATATTTGGTTAAAACATCTATATCTTCCTTTCTATCTCTTAAAGGAGGAACGTTAATTTTTATAACATTTAATCTATAAAACAAATCTTCTCTGAATGATTTTTGAGATACCAAGTTATTAAGGTTTTGGTGAGTGGCTGCAATAATTCGAACATCTACTTTTATTGGTTTATCTCCACCAACCCTATAGAATTCTTTATTAGATAATACTCTCAATAACCTAGTCTGAGAGTCCAATGGCATATCACCAATTTCATCAAGAAACAGTGTTCCACCATTTGCTTGCTCAAATCTACCTATGCGCCTGTCAACGGCTCCAGTAAAAGCTCCCTTTTCATGACCAAATAGCTCAGATTCAACAAGCTCTTTAGGAATATCGGCCATGTTAAGAGCAATAAATGGCATGTCGTGTCTTGGACTATTTTTATGCAGTGATTTTGCAATTAGTTCTTTGCCAGTCCCTGATTCACCTTGAACTAAAACGGTTGCTGTTGTTGTTGATAGCTTGCCTATGGCTCTAAAAACAGCCTGCATAGAAGCTGATTCTCCAATAATATCTGTTTTAGGTTTTGACTTAAGTCCTTTGGTCTTTGGCTTATCTTCAAGAGCTCTGTTTATAATCTGAATAGCATCATCAAGATCAAACGGCTTTGGCATATATTCAAATGCACCCCCACCGTATGAATCTACTGCGGCTTGCATATCAGTAAATGCAGTCATAATTATGACTGGGATATCTTCATAATTATCATTTATATGCTTGAGTAAATCATAACCAAGCATGCCTGGCATCTGGACATCTGTAAGAATTAAATCAGGCTTATCATTCTTCAACTCATTCACAACATCATCACCAGATGAAAAAGTTTTAACATCAAAGCCAGAAGAGCTAAGACTTTCTTCTAAGATTATCCTTATTGCATTGTCATCATCAGATACCCAAATTTTATGCACTTTTTACTTCCTCGCTTATGGATTCAATATTAATAGGAACTAAAATTGAGAAAGTTGTTCCACTCGATTCACTTTTGAAAGATATCGCTCCTCCATGAATTCTAATAATATCTTGAGAGATAGATAGACCAAGCCCAGACCCACTTTCTTTTGATGAAACCATAGGAAAGAAAATTTGCTCTTGAATGTCCTGTGGAATTCCCGGTCCATTATCAATAATACTTACTTCACACAAAGTTGAATGAATAACACCATTAATAGGCTGGCTATATGTAACTCTTGATTTAATAGTTATGAGAGGCTCTTCAGTTAAAGTTAATGCTTGTTGAGCATTTTTAAAAATATTAAGAATGGCTTGTATAAAAAGATCTTCATCTCCATAAACCTCAGGTATGCTTGGATCATAGTCTCTTTGGATTTTTAAATTCTCATATTCATCGGCTTGCGATAAAGCAAATACTTTTTCAAGTGCTGAATGAATATTAAATAATTCCAGCTTTGGTTTTTTTGGAGGCGTGAGTATTTTTGTAACAATATTATTCAATCTTTCTGTTTCATTGATAATGATATCTAGAAATTTTTTTGAAAAATCATCATTAAGTTTGTTCATCAAGATTTGTGCACTACCTTTTATCCCGGATAATGGATTCTTGACTTCGTGCGCTAATGTTCTTGCTAAGTTTGCTGCAATTTTTTGAGTCGAAAAAACTTTTGATGAATCAATAATTTTATGTAAATTGTCGACGCACAAAACTTCTAAAATTAGCAATTGATCTGATTCAGACCAATTTACCGTCAAATCTACAATTCTATATTTTTCATTGTCTTTTTCTAATTTGAAATCTCTTTTGATGATTGTATTTCCAGTATCAATACAGTCATCTATTAATTGCTTTAATTCGGCATTGGTTTGAAATGAAAACTGAGAATTTATATCAGTATTCTCATCTGATATTTTCCAGTTATTTGTAATTGCCGAATCGTTGATCCAAACAACTTTCAAATCTTTATCAAGGACAACAATCTCTGAGGTAATTTGATTTAATATGTTTTGATTAAATATTTCAGGATTGTTCATTAAGAGAATCGACTCCTTTTACAAGGAGTCGATATTTTTAGTGAGATTACTTGGTTAATGTTCCCACAATATGTGCCAAAATTTTATAAGGATCAGCATTAGAAGCAGGCCTTCTGTCTTCCAAATAACCATTCCAGTTATGCTCAACGGTATAAACAGGAATTCTTATACTTGCACCCCTGTCACTTACACCATATGAGAATTTATCAATGCTTTGCGTTTCATGTAATCCAGTAAGCCTCATGTCATTATCTGATCCATAAGACGCGATACCTTCTTCATGAACTTCACCAAGCTTGTCACAGTATGAGTTAAATAGCTCTTCAGAACCACCAGTTCTCATCGCTTCATTTGAGAAGTTAGTATGCATACCAGAACCATTCCAATCACCTGTTTTAGGTTTAGGATGAATGTTTACACCAACTCCAAACTCTTCGGCAATTTTAAATAGCAAATATCTACTAACCCAAAGATCATCAGCTGCCTTAATACCTTTACCAAAACATTGGTATTCCCATTGTCCAAGAGCAACCTCTGCATTTGTACCTGTAAGCGTAATTCCTAGATCAAGACATGCTTGTAGATGTGCATCAGAAATTTCTCTTCCAACAACATTACCCGCACCAACACCGCAATAGTATTCTCCTTGTTCTTTAGGAGTGCCACTTTCCCAACCAAGAGGCTCGCCTGTCTCAGGGTCTGTAAAAAAGAATTCTTGTTCAAAACCAAACCACCATTCATCACTAACAACCTCAGCGGCTGCTGCTCTGTAATTAGATGGGTGAGTAGTGTGGTCAGCTGCTTGAACTTCAGTCATAACGATATCATGTCCATTTGGGTTAGCATAAGTCTGAACAGGTAAAAGTAAACAATCAGAGCTACCACCCTCTGCTTGTTGTGTAGATGATCCATCAAATGACCAATCTGGAGGTGTATCAGCTTCAGTAGCCTTCACCTTACTTCTCATATTGGCTTCAGGCTGGTAACCATCTAGCCATATGTATTCATAAGTTTTATATTCTGCCATTATTTCTCCTAATAAAATTTTATTTAGCATTATTAATAAAGCAATTTACATGCCATTATTATTTGAACTATATGCACAATATTTGAACTATTTGTGCGCTATTTTAGTGCATTTATATTGATATTGCATTAAATTAATGCAATTATTTTAGATTAAAAAAATCTTTGATTTTTGTAAATTTTTCTTTAATGGATGTATATGAGTGATTTCCACCATAAAATATATCTATATAAGAACCTCTGAAATAACTAGAAGATTCAACATAGTTGAGAATTTCATCACCAGATTCTAATAGTATTAAATTATTTTTCGGTTCTAAAATTTTCTTATGATGAAGACTTCTAACATAAGAAATATCATCTTTTGAAATAGTAAATTTATTTCCAGTAGCGTAATTTTCATTTTTGCCAAGATGAATCTCAAAATCTTTCAGTGGAGGTATAGCCGGGTTAATTAGTACTGATTTAGATTTATAAAGTTGCGCAAAATAAAGCGCATAATAACCTCCTAATGAGCTCCCCATATATAAAATATTTGGACTATTTTTATCAATAAGGCTTTCTATTTGTTTGTGTGCTTCTTTGAAATCATCTTTTAAGTCGGGAATTATAATCTTTGTTTGAGATGTCTTATTTTCTGTAAATTTTTTAAACTCCTGAGCTTTACCAGAATCACTAGAAGATTTAAATCCGTGAAAATAAAGAATAGTGTTAGTCATTATTTAATAAACTAATAATTTGCTCCTTACCTGAAATACCTGAGACAAAAATACTTTCTAACCATTCTGTAAAGAATTTATTTTGCTGAAGTTTCTCATCAAATGATTGTCTTTTTGATTGATTCATAAAAAAAGGAAGAGGTTTTTCACCTTGATAAGATAAAACTTCTGCTAGTTTTGCATCTAAGCTGATTTGAACCCTTAGCACAAAGTTACTGTGAATATTTTTTTTATCTCCACTCTGTTTAGCTTCAAGAATTATTGTGTGTTTGGTTTTACTTAATACAAGAAAATTAATTTTTAGAGAAGATTGATTTGGGTTAATAGATTCAAAAAAGACTTCATCTGATAAATAATTATTTAATAATTTTTTAAGCCTAATAAAATTTGCTTCACACACTGTCAGATGATGAGAAGTTGCAGGCAATGTTTTTAACATACCTAAATTCTATATTCTTTTTTTATAGGTGTATATTCACTGCAAGCTGCTAAATATTTTTTTATGCTAATTTCTTCTTCTTTACAAAAAGATTCAATGGCTGCTCTAAAATCTTCATGTAATACATAATGATATGAGTTAGAGGCTCTTGGCTCAAAACCCCTCCTAATTTTATGTTCTCCTTGAACGCCAGGATCAAAAAAGCTAATCCCATTTTTTATGCAGTATTCAATCCCTTGATAATAACAACATTCGAAATGCAAGCTATCAATATTTATTGATGAGCCCCAATGTCTTCCATAAAGAGTATCTTTACTTTGAAAGCATAGTGATCCAGCAATTTTATTTCCTTCAAGTTCAGCAAAAAAAATAACAGGGCAAAGAGCATCTTTATACTTGTGGACTAAATTAAAAAAATCAAAATTAAGATAGGGCGCCTGCATTCGTTCATGATAAGTAGATTTATAAAATTCGTAAAAAACAAGCCAATCATCTAATGTCACATTAGTATTATCTTTTACTGAAAAACTGATTCCTGAGTCATGAATTTTCTTTCTTTCAGATTTAATATTTTTTCTTTGTCTTGAAGTAAAGATTTTAAGAAAGTCATTAAAGTTTTCATATTCTTTGTTATTCCAGACAAACCTGTACCCACTTCTCTCTATAAAATTGTTTTCAATAAGAGTTTTAGCAAGTTTTTTGTCTGGAAAAAGAATGTGCCATGTCTCTATATCATTTTTTTTCATGTAATCAATTACTGGTTTAGTAAAACTCTCGATGTTAATAGATTGAGAAGTTATAAATTTTCTTGTCTCACAAGGAGTAAAGGGAATAGCACTAAGTAATTTTGGATAATAATCTCTATTTGCTCTTCTTAGGGCATAAGACCATTGATGATCAAAAACAAATTCTCCATGACTATTGTTTTTTTTGTATATCGGAATAAAGCCTGAAAGATCTTCCTTTTCAGCCAGAGTTAAGTGAAATGATTGCCAGCCATTATTTGCGTGAACAGATTTACTTTGTTCCAATGCATAGAGATATTCATATGACATGAAAGGCTCATCTTTTTCATCAATGATCTGATTGAAATCAACAGATGAAATTTCAGATAAGCTTTCAATAAATTTGCTTTTCATTTCAAGATGCCTAGATCAGAAAAATTTCGATTACAAAGCCAATCGAAGCTATCATGCCAACCCAATTATTCATTTTGAATGATTTTAAGTATTTCCCCTGATTAACAAGACTATTTTGGTAAAAATAAATACAGAACAATAGCAATAATATTGCAAGAAACAAAGGTGAAAATTGATTAATAAAAAATATTAATAAAAGAGAGAAATAAAATAATAAATGAAGAATCTTGCTAATTATTATTGCTTTATCTCCCCACAATATTGGAGTTGAATTAATTCCAATTAATTTATCATCTTCTATGTCTTCTAGCGCATAAATAGTATCAAAACTAATGATCCACAAAACCGTTCCTATAAATAGAAGCAATATTGATAAGGTGAAGTTTGTTGATACAAGACTATAAGATATTAGAGTTCCTGATCCAAAGGTTATGCCCAGAAAAAATTGAGGTGCTTTTAAAAATCTTTTTGTCAGCGGGTATATTAAGATAAAAATGGCGATAAACAATGAAATTTGAACAGTTGTCTTTGGTACGAACATCAGAAGACTCAAACAAAAAGATGCCACTATGAAGAAAAATATCCATGCGCCTTTGAGGCTTACCTCACCTTTAGCAATTGGCCTATCTTTCGTTCTTGAAACTAATTTATCAAACTTATAATCACTAATATCATTAATCACACAGCCACAAGACCTTACTAGGATTGCCCCAGCTAATACAATAAGGTAATTTTCAAAATCGATATAACCCTCATTGAGAGCTCCCAACATAAGCCCCATTAGTGATGGCCAGAGTAAAAGATAAATGCCCACAGGCTTGTCCAGCCTAGCAAGCCTTAAATAAATCATTAATTTACTAATCATCTGTATCTATTAAAAAAATTTCCATCACTGAGAATTTATAGCCTTTAACTAAATATTTTGCTTTTCTGCCCCAATACAAGCTTGAAGCGTTTTTAAACAAAGCATAAACGACTTTATCTTTAGTAAAAATATCTTTCTCAAAGAGGATATCACCAAGGGGTTTATTTCCAAGATTTCCTAGTTGCTCCAATCCTTTTGAAATTGTTTCAACAGGGATTATTGTTTGAGCAAAAACTATTGGCTCATCATTGCAAAAAAGAATTACTTCTCTTAACTTTATTTCATTAGATGTACAGTCGATAAAGTCTTTATCTTCTTGTTCTATAAAAGATAATTCATCTTGAATAAGATGAAGTTTAAATGATCCATTTTTTTTTATTCTTTTGGTTATGGGGCCATTTTCAAGCAACCACGAACGTATTTCATTTTTTGATATTTTTGATTCAATAGATTCAAAATTTTTCCAAGATGATATTTTCTTAAGCTTCATTAATTACTCGATAAATCTGATATTATAACGCCCACACTTTTAATCAAAGTAAAATTAAAAAATATGGATATGAAATTAAAAAAGTATGAATGTATTGTTTGTGGTCTAATATATGATGAAGCTTTGGGCTGGCCTGAAGATGGAATAGAGCCTGGGACAAGATGGGAAGACGTGCCTGAAGATTGGTTGTGTCCAGAGTGTGGTGTTGGAAAAGAAGATTTTGATATGATTGAGATAGAATGATTGAAACTCCCAAAAATTTAACAAGAAATATTTTACTTGGAATGTTTTTGGGTTTTGTAGTTGGCTCTCTTCTATACTATGTAAGTTTTTTCTCAGACAGTTTCCTAGAGTTTATTAAAGTATATGTCTTTAATTTAGGTAGTGCTATTTTTATAAATCTACTTAAGCTTTTAATTGTTCCTTTGGTATTCTTTTCTTTAGTATCTGGTATCTCATCTCTTACTAGTATGCAAAGCTTAGGCAATATAACTTTAAAAACAATCACTCTTTATTTATCAACTACCGCTATAGCTGTTTCTCTATCTTTATTTATTGGCTCCATCTTTAAACCAGGCGCAGGGTATTCGTCAGAAATTGCACCGCCAGATCAGCTACCAAAAGGACAGGGAATATATGAAACAATTTTAGATATTTTTCCATCAAATATCATTGAAGCTATGGCACAAAATCAGATGCTAGCAGTTGTTTTCTTTAGCATTTTATTTGGCCTTGCATTGAATAAAACAAACCATCTTACAAATAACTTCAGCGAATCATTTGAAAAACTAAATACTGTGTTTATGCAGCTAGTCATAATGATTATATCTTTTGCGCCAATTGGGGTATTTTGCTTAATTGGTAAATTTGTAATTACAGATGGATTAGATATCTTCCAAGAGGCTTTTAAATATGTACTTTTGCTAATAATAGTATTGTTAATTCATGCAATCTTTACCTATTCACTAATCCTAAAGTTATTTACTAATCTAAGCTTGCCTACTTTTTACAAAAAAATGAAAGATGTTGCTATATTTGCTTTTTCAACATCCTCAAGCGCAGCAACCATTCCTGTAACGTTAAAAACTGTCCAAGATAATTTAGGGGTAAATAAAAACGTTTCCTCTTTTGTAATTCCTGTTGGAGCTACAATTAATATGGATGGAACTGCAATTATGCAGGGCATGGCTACAGTTTTTATCGCACAAATGTCTGGAATAGACTTAACGCTTTTTCAATATATCCAAGTAGTGATTCTTGCTGTTGTAACTTCAATTGGTACTGCGGCCGTTCCCTCAGCAGGAACAATAACCTTAGTAATTATTTTGCAGCAATTTGGCTTGCCGCTAGAAGCTATTGGAATAATTTTAGCTGTTGATAGAATTTTAGATATGTTACGTACTTCAGTTAACGTAACAGGAGATGCTGCTGTTGCATGTATAGTTGCAGATTCAGAGAACCTAATTGATAAAAATTTATTCAATAAATAATTAAAAATAACGTCTTTTTTATAATAATTTGCTAGAATGCATCTTTTTAAAATGGGGATATATTGATGAATACTTTACTTTTACCACCGGTCTTAGGCGTTGTTGGAATGTTAGCAGCAGCTCTAGTCTATATGCTAGTGATGAAATATCCAGACGGCGAAGATAAAGTAAAAAAAATTGGTGATCAGATTCATGCTGGTGCACTTGCTTTTATGAAAACCGAATATAAATACTTAACAATTTTTATTGTGGTTATAGTTCTTTTGGCATGGTTCGCGCTTGGACCTTATACAGCAATATCTATAATTATTGGAGCAATTTGTTCATCAGTTGCTGGTTTTATTGGCATGTATGCAGCTACTAAAGCAAATGTCAGAACAGCAACAGCAGCTCAAAAAGATGGTCCTGCAGCAGCTTTGTCAGTCTCATTTTATGGTGGCTCAATAATGGGTTTATGTGTTGCATCATTGGGCTTAATAGGTTTAGGAGCTTTATATTATTTTTATGTTCCAGCAGGTATTGACCCACATAAACTTGAAGGTTTTGCCATGGGTGCATCTATAGTAGCTCTATTTTCTAGAGTAGGTGGTGGAATTTTTACAAAGAGTGCAGATGTTGGAGCTGATCTTGTTGGTAAGGTTGAAGCTGGAATTCCTGAAGATGATCCAAGAAATCCAGGCGTTATCGCTGACAATGTTGGTGATAATGTTGGTGATGTAGCTGGAATGGGATCAGATATATTTGAATCATATTGCGGTTCTATGATCGCATCAATAGCAATAGCATATACTTTAGGCAATGAAGACATGATGATGCTTCCCCTGGCACTAGCATCAACTGGTTTGATAGCATCAATTATTGGTATATTCATAGTAAAACTTCAATCTGCGAAAGCACCTGCAAGTGCTTTAAGATCTGGCACACTTTTAGCTCCAGTAATATTTGTAGCAATGGCCTATTTTATTATCGATTCTTTTAATGGAGTTGGAATGAATGTTTGGTGGTGTGTTATTGCCGGAGCTGTTGGTGGGGTATTAATAGGACTCATCACAGAATATTACACAGGTGGAAGTCCTGTGAGAAAAATTGCTGAATCAGGAGAAACTGGTTCTGCGACAGTAATGATTTCTGGATTATCTGTTGGAATGCAGTCTGTTGTAATACCTATTGTTATTTTGGCTGGAATTATTCTTGTCTCAACTCAATTATCAGGTATTTATGGCGTTGGAATTGCCGCAGTTGGCATGCTTGCAACTGTAGGTATCACAATGGCGATTGATGCATATGGTCCTGTTGCGGATAATGCTGGAGGTATTGCTGAGATGTCAGGTATGGGTGAAGAGGTTAGAGAAATTACTGATTCTCTAGACGAATTAGGAAATACTACTGCTGCAATTGGAAAAGGTTTCGCAATCGGGGCCGCAGCCCTAGCTGCTCTAGCTATTATTTCGGCATTTTCAGCTGTTGTAGGGGCTAAAAATCCTTCATTTACATTAGCTCTGACAGAGCCAATTGTTTTAGTTGGGATGTTTATTGGAGTGTGTATACCTTTCTTGGTTTCTTCAATAACCATGACAGCTGTTGGTGATGCTGCTTTTGAAATGATTAATGAAATAAGAAGACAATTTAGAGAAATACCTGGGTTAATGGAAGGCACAGCAGAACCTGATTCAGAAAAATGTGTTGAAATTGCTACTGAAGCTGCTTTAAAGAAAATGGTATGGCCAGGAATAATAGCAGTATCAATGCCAGCAATTGTTGGTTTTGGTCTTGGAGCACAAGCTTTAGGAGGCATGTTAGCAGGAGGTCTTCTTGGCTGTGTCTCGCTTGCACTTATGATGGCTAATGCTGGTGGAGCATGGGACAACGCAAAGAAATATGTTGAAAAGGGCAATCTCGGTGGCAAGGGTTCTGACACACATGCGGCAGCAGTTGTTGGTGACACGGTTGGCGACCCCTTTAAAGATACTTCAGGCCCGTCCATGAACATTTTAATTAATGTTATGGCAATCGTCAGTTTGGTAATAGCTCCGCTTCTAAGCATATAATTTTTTCTAAATAAACACAGATCCAGAGATTCTTCTCTGGATCATGTGTAAAATTAACTGATGCAGAAAAATATCCTAATAATAGGCTATGGAGATATTGCCAAAAGATTAATAAAAGTTATCGGTACTGAATCAATAAATATTTCTGCTATTTCAAGAAATGATTCTAACAATCCAAATATAAATAAATTTAACTGGGACTGGCTTTCAGATAAAAAAATTGATTTAAAAGCTAAAAATTTTGATTCAGCAATAATAATCCCCAAGCCTAGCAGCCTTGACGAGAAAGGTTATAAAGATGGCTTTATAATTGCCACAAAAAATATCTTAAACCTATTATCAAATCTAAATATTAATAAGGTAATTGCAATATCTTCTACTAGAGTCTATGGCGGTCACCATAAAGGTGCTGTAGATGAAAAATCAATAGAAAAACCCTCTGAATTTAGAGGCAAACTGATCCTAGAATATGAAATAGCTTTATCCCAAATACTTGGGCCTAAACTCACCATTCTTAGATTCTCAGGTTTATACGACAACCAATCAAAAAAGACTTCTCATAATAAATTACATAGAGATCAAGCTGCAAAAATAATAGCTCATTTTATTGAATACAAATCTGAAAGCAGCCGAGCTAATATTATTAACTGTTCTGAGGATTCAGAAATTCTTTTTTCTGAAAAATCAATTATAAATACCAAGTTAAAACAGACAGGATTTAAATTTTAAAAAAATTAAACTAGAACAATAACTCTAGGCAAAATACAATAAAGTTATGACATCAAGTATGACGGGCTTTGGGCATTCAAGGCATATAAACAAAGAAACAGAAATTTACTGTGAAATTAAATCAGTCAATCACAGATTCTTAGATATATCTATCAAGCCTAACGATATTAGCAGTGAGCTTGATCTATTTATTAGAGATGCTATTAGTAAAAAGGTTAAAAGAGGAACATTAGACATAAGACTAAAATTAAAATTTCCATCTAGCAATTCATACATAATCAATAAAGAGTCTTTAAGAAATTTGGGTAAATCAATTGATGAAGTTAAGCTTTTAGAAATTAAAAAGCTAGCTTTCTCAGATATTAAAGACATTCCTGGAATCATTAAGACAGAACAAAAAATTCAAGTTAACCAAAACTTAATAAAGAAAGTTTTTAAAGATGCTTTTAAAACTTTTTTATTAAATAGAGCTGCAGAAGGAGAAAAAATAAATAAATTATTTTTATTTAAATTAAATAAAATTAATAAGTGTATTTCTAAGCTGGAAAGCTCTAATAAAAAATTATTAAAAATAAGATCTGAATCTCTTAAAAAGAAAGTTCATAATATATGTGAAACTGTTGATAATGACAGGCTTGCTCAAGAAGTGGCCTTGCTTGTTTTGAAGCATGATGTTGCAGAGGAAATAGAAAGAATAAATTTTCACACTTCTTCTCTAAAAAAAGAGTTGGTGTCCATAAGTGGAAGCGGAAAAAAGATAGATTTTATCTTACAAGAATTATTCAGAGAAACTAGTACATTATCAGTTAAATTAGATATACCCAAATATAAACAAATAGCTTTAGATATGAAGCTTATAGTCGAGGAAATGCGCGAGCAGGCTCAAAATATTGAATAATAGAAAGGGCAAGTTATTCGTCGTTGCTGCTCCATCTGGTGCGGGAAAATCTTCTTTAATTCAATCAATCCTTGCCAACTTTGAAAATATTGAACTTTCAATATCAGCTACTACAAGATCGCCAAGAAAAGGAGAGGAAGAGGGTAAACATTACTTTTTTGTGACTGAAAATGAGTTTAATTCCTTGAAAGAAGAAGATGCTTTTATTGAATGTGCAATAGTTCACAACTATCAATACGGTACTTTACGTAAATATATTGATGAAAGACTAAATAAAGGAATAAATGTAATTTGTGATATAGATGTTCAAGGCTTTAAGCTTATAAAAAATACTGGCACCGATCATATTTCAATATTTATTATTCCTCCAAGTATTGAAGAGCTAGAAAAAAGATTACTAGCTAGGGGCTTAGATTCAGAAAATGTAATTGACACCAGGCTTGAAAATGCAAAGGAAGAGTTAAGGTGTGCTGAAGAATTTGATTACAGAGTATTAAACGATAACTTCGAGCAAGCCTATGAGGAAATAGTTAATATTATTATTAATGGAAAATCACCCAAAAATAACGATAAAATAAATATCAAGATATTAAGAGATATGTTGTCTTAATGTCTTATTAGAAATAGAATACGCTCCCTAGGAGAAATTATATGGCTAGAATTACAGTAGAAGATTGTTTACAGGTTGTACCAAGTAGATTTGATCTCATTATCATGGCATCAAAAAGAGCTAGACAGCTAACAACTACTAGCAGAGACCCTTTGGTGGAGTGGGATAATGATAAACCAACATTAGTTGCACTTAGAGAAATTGAAGCAGGTCTTCTTGATAAAGAAACACTAGATAGAACTCTAGAAGAAGATGTATTGTTAGATGGTTTTGCAGCACCGGGTACTGAAGAAACAGAAACAGTCGAATAAATGAATTTTGGAGAGCTAATTTGAGTGAATCGGTTCTCCCAAATCATCTGATTAATTTTTCCGATAAAAGTCTATTAAAACTCCCATCATCTCTTTATAAAACTTGTAAAACATACTTAAGCTCTGAAGACATAAAAAAAATTCAGAAAGCATACTCATTTGCTTTTTATGCTCATATGGGCCAAAAAAGAAAAGATGGCTCAGACTATATTACTCATCCAGTAGCTGTTACAGAAATATTACTTGAACTAAAAATGGACTGTGACTCAGTATGTTCAGCTTTAATGCATGATGTGCTCGAAGACTGTAATGTTCAAAAAAGCAACCTAGCTAAAATGTTTGGTGATGATGTGGCTCATATTGTTGACGGAGTAAGTAAATTAGGAAAAATAGATCTTAAAAATGTAGCTGATAAAAATGCCAATAATCTTCAAAAAATGGCATTAGCAATGGCAAATGATGTAAGAGTTATTTTGGTTAAATTGTGCGACAGGCTGCATAATATGAGAACCATTGAATTTGTTCCCAGAAAAAAACAAATACAAAAATCAAAAGAGACTTTAGATTTATACGGTCCATTAGCACTAAGAGTGGGTATGCAAGATATGAGGGCAGAACTTGAGGACAGGGCTTTTAAATGCCTGCACCCAATGCGTGCTGATTTATTAAAAAGCGCAATTAAGACTTCAAGCGGCGGTAGAAAAAAAATAGTACAAAAGATAAGGAAAGAGCTAAAAAATCGACTTAAGTCCAATGGGGTTGAAGATGCTGGTGTAAAGGGAAGGGAAAAGAATCTTTATAGTATTTACAATAAAATTAAAACCAAACATAAACCATTTTCAGAAATACTTGATGTATATGGTTTTAGAATTTTGGTAGATTCTGTCGATGATTGTTATAGATCTTTAGGCATTATTCATAATTATTTCTCACCAATTGAGAATAAGTTTAAGGACTATATAGCTATTCCAAAAACTAATGGCTATCAAGCCTTGCACACGAGTTTACTTGCGTTAGATGCCTTTCCTATAGAAGTTCAAATTCAAACAAGAAGCATGTGGGCAACTGCCAATATGGGTATCGCAGCCCATTGGAGTTATAAAACAGATGATGATGCTGGTATTGGAACAGGGTTAAGAGCTAGCAGGTGGTTATCAAGTCTTATAGATCTGCAAAAGAAATCATCAAATCCTACAGAGTTTGCAGATTCTATTAAGAAAGATCTTGATCCTGCAGAGGTCTATTTATTCTCTCCTAAAGGAGATATTTACGCTTTAAAAGCAGGAGCTACTCCAATAGATTTCGCATATGAAGTACATACTGGTCTTGGAAATAGTATTGTGGGTTGTAAGGTAAATAGAAGAGAGGCCCCCTTAAATGTAGAACTTGAAAGTGGCCAGACAGTTGAAATTATTACATCAAGTAAATTAGTTGAAGCAGATCCTGCATGGCTAAACTTTGTTGTAACAGGGAAAGCTAGGAGCGGAGTCAGAGCCAGATTAAGAACCCAAAAAGTTTCATCGGCAAGAAAGGCGGGCAAGTTTATGCTGGAATCTGAGCTGCAAAGATCTGGAAAGTCTTTAAAAGATTACAGAGGCAGCACTTTAAAGAGAGTTCTAGATTCAATAGGGGTTTCATCTCTAAATAAGCTTCTTACAGAATTAGGCTCGGGTAAGCGAACTGGCAATATTGTTGCAGAGAGATTTTATTCTGGTTTAAAGATCAGAAAAGACAAAGACTCTAAGAAAATTAAACCTGTCTTCATTCATGATAATCATATTGAAGGAGTTTCAGTTGTTTTTGCAAAATGCTGCCATCCTGTCTATAAAGATCCTGTAATAGCGCATTCTGACACAGAAAGAGGAATAGTTATTCACCATAAGCGATGCAAACAGGTTGCACCTTTTATTTCTAAAGATCCAAGATACATTCCAGGAAAGTGGGCTGTTAATACCAAAACCCTAGTTTACACAGCAAAGATCAATATTGTTACTATTGACGAAATGGGTGTTTTAGCTGATTTAGTTTCAGTTTTTACAAAGGCAGGACTAAACATTGAACAAATTAATACAAAAAATATTGATAGCACGTTTGCCTCCTTTGAGATGGAGGTAGATGTCGAAGATCTTGAAGAATTAAATAATGTAATGTTAAAGATTAGATCAAAAAAAATAACAACAAGTTGTACAAGATTAATAAACGAAAAATAATAAACCTTAAAATTCAATTTTATGTACAATGCATATCAAAAAATAAATCTAATATATAAATCATGACAAAGAAAATAATTTTCACAGAAAAAGCCCCAAAAGCCATAGGGCCATACTCTCAAGCTGTTTCAGCTGGAGGATTCACATTTGTTTCTGGTCAAGTTGCTATCAACCCAGAGACCGGAGACTTGATGAACGCCTCAATTCAAGATCAGGCAGAGCAGGTAATAAAAAATCTTACGGCAATATGTGAAGAGGCTAATGGCTCACTTGCTGATATTGTAAAACTTACAATTTACATAACCGATATGAATGACTTTGCAGTTGTAAATGAGACAATGCAAAAATATTTTTCAGAACCTTATCCAGCAAGAGCAACGGTTGAAGTTTCAGCCTTGCCGCTTGGAGTTAATGTGGAAATGGATGCAGTTTTAGTTTGCCATGAGTAAAAATCTTCTCTCGATCAGTGATTTAACTAAAAAAGAAATTTTAGATCTCATAGAATTTGCAAAAAATTTTAAACAAGATGATGGCTCTTTTCGAAAAGAAAACTTATTTCCAGATAAAACTATTGCAAATGTTTTCTGTGAGCCAAGCACAAGAACCAAATCCTCTTTTGAAATAGCAGCCAAAAATCTTGGCTGTTCAGTAGTTGGTTTTGATATTTCAAATTCATCTGTTGAAAAAGGTGAATCAATTTATGAGACTGTAGACGCACTAAGTTTAATGGGTGTAGACTTATGTGTCCTAAGGCACCCTGAATCAGTTATTAGGGATCTAGCAGAATATCTGCCAGAAATGATATTCCTCAATGGAGGAGAGGGTTCAATATCTCATCCAACCCAGGCTTTGATTGATCTAATGACAATAATTGAGCATAAAGGCACCATAGATGATCTTAATATAGTTATTGTTGGTGATCTTGATCACTCGAGGGTAACTTCATCTTTTGTTGAAGGTGTCTCAAATTTCTCATTTAATTCTCTAACTTTTTGTGGTCATCCAAGCATGTCTACAAAATTTTCTAATCCTGCATTAGGAACGTATGAGCCCGATCTCGTAGCCGCACTTCATGACGCCGATGTGGTTATGACCCTAAGAATACAATATGAAAGGTTTGAAGAAACGCTTGATCTTGATCTAGATGAATACAAACAAGCATATCAACTTACTTCTGAGAAGCTTGAGCAAGCCAAAGGCGACGCAATCATTATGCATCCTGGCCCTGTGAATTATGTAGAAATTTCAGAAAGCGTGTACCAGTCTGAACAATCTGTAATTAGAAACCAGATCGCAAATGGTGTTGCCATTCGAATGGCTGTTTTATCAAGATTTTTGAGCAGCTAGGGTTTTCTTAACCGTATCAATTATCGCTATAGTTGTTTGATCAATTTCAATATTCACCAAATTTTTTTCTTCAAGTTTTTCTAAATTTGTAATTTTAAGTGTTTCGGGAATAAGATGAATGTTAAATTGATTTTTGAAAACCTTTCCTATAGTTAAGCTACAACCATTAATGCCAATATAACCTTTTTCTAAAACGTAGTCTGAGTATTTTCGTGAAATTGATATTCTCACATCTTTGGTATTTTCTTTCTCAAATATTTTTTTTACCTCTCCAGTAAAATGAATATGCCCTGACATAAGATGGCCCCCTATTTCAGATGAAGCTTTAATTGATCTTTCTAGATTTACAATGTCGCCTTTGGAGATATGTTTTAAATTAGTCTTCAGCAATGTTTCTTCTATAACATCAAATTTAAGATTTTTGCTGCCATTATCTTTTGCGGTGAGGCATACTCCATTGACTGAGATGCTAGCTCCTTTTTTTAAGCCCTTATTAAAGTTTTTAGGAGTTGATACATGAATGCGAATAAAATCACTGAAATTTTCAACCTTTAATACCTTAGACTTGTGAGAAACTATACCTGAAAACATTTAGGCACCCCATTGGTTTCTGTATGCTTGAAGTCTATCTAAATGGGCTTCAAAACCTGGGGTTGATTCTGAATACGTAATTAAAGTATCTAAATTAATTATAGATATAACTTTCATGTCAAATTCTTCTTCAAGCTCTCTTCTTGCAGAAAGATTACCGCTGCCTCTTTCCTGTCTGTCTAATCCTACAAGCATTATTTTTGGATTAGCTTCAATTGATTTAATCATCTGTATAGATTCTTTTGCAGCAGTGCCTGCAGATATAACATCATCAATAATTAAAACGTCTCCTGAAGGATTGTTACCAATTACACTTCCACCCTCACCATGATCTTTAATCTCTTTTCTATTAAATGATAAGGGATATTTGAAACCATCTTTATCAAGAATCATAGCAATTATTGAACCAAGAAAAATACCTTTATAGGCAGGTCCATATATACAATCGAACTTTAAATAAGCAGCTTCAATTGCTTGCTTATAGCAATGTGCAAGCTCATAAAGATAACCGCCATTAAGCATTCTAGCTGCATTAAAAAAATAAGGACTTTGTCTTCCAGATTTTAGTGTGAAGTCACCAAATTCTAAAACTTTGGCATTTAAGGATAATTCAAGAAATTTTTTTTGATAGTCTTCCACTTATTTCAAACAGGCTTTTTGTTTTTCAATAATATCAGCAATAGCAGAACTTCCAAGCTCTAACATTTGATTTAATTGATCTTTTGTGAAAGGCGCTTCCTCAGCAGTGCCTTGAATTTCTATCAGTTCAAGTGAATCTGTCATAACAAGGTTTAAATCTGTTTCAGCATTACTATCCTCTTTGTAATCAAGATCAAGGACAACTTCATCATTTAATATACCCAATGAAACAGCAGCTATATGTCTTTTAATTGCTCTATGATCATCATGATGATTTTGTAAAGCTAGAAATAATGCGACGCAACCACCTGTAATCGAAGCAGTTCTTGTGCCCCCATCTGCTTGGATTACATCACAATCAATATTAATGGTTTTTCCTTTAATGTATTTTAGATCTACCGCTTGTCTTAGCGACCTACCAATTAATCTTTGAATCTCTTGAGTTCTGCCGCTTTGCTTACCTCTTGCAGCCTCTCTGCTCATTCTTTCATTTGTAGATCTTGGAAGCATGCCATATTCTGCAGTAACCCAGCCTTCATCACTACCTCGCATCCATCTTGGAACGTTGGTATCTATGGTTGCAGTACATATCACTTTGGTGTTTCCAAATGAGACTAATACAGATCCTTCTGCATGAATATTCACATTTGGTTCAATGGTTATGCTTCTTAGTTGATTTAGCTTTCGGTCGTTGCTTCTTTCCATAATTTTATCCTATGGATGATTATCCAAATATTAAGATAAATTGTCTTTAACAATTTTGCTGACTAAGCCCATATCAGCGGTTCCAGCAGGAATTGAGTTTTTTAGAATACCCATGACTTTACCCATGTCTTGCATAGAAGTAGCACCGGATTCTGCGATAGCATTAGAAACTTTTTCAGATATTTGAGACTCGTCTAGCTGTGCTGGCTTGTACTTAGACAAGACGTTAACTTCAAGCTGTTCTTTTTCAGCAAGATCTGACCTGCCGCCATTTGTAAATTGAGCGATAGAATCATTTCTTTGTTTAATCATTTTATTGATAATGGAGAGGGCTTTTGCATCATCCACAGTTTCTTGTTTATCAATTTCAAACTTTTGAACTTCTGACTTAAACATTCTTAAAGTGTCGCGAGTCATATCATCTTTATCAAGCATTGCTTGTTTAAGATCAGATTGAATTTCAGAAAGAAGGGTCAAGATTATCTAAAGGATCTTTGTCTTGGGAAAGAAAACTTTCTATTTGATTTTCTCGCACGTTTAACGGCTGCTGCCATTAGTCGCTTTCTTTTTTCAGTTGGTTTTTCATAGAACTCTCTTGCTCTGATTTCAGGGACAATCGCTGCTTTTTCACAGGCACGTTTGAACTTTCTAAGACCAATGTCAAAATGTTCTGTTTCTTTTATTATAATTGAAGGCATAATGTGTCGCGTAGTTTAGGCTGTAATTAGAAAATTTGCAAAACATTTTATTAAAAATTTATGAAAACTTTAGGAATTGAAACTTCTTGCGATGAAACCGCTATTGCAATATATGATAGTGAAAATGGTATTATCGGTGAGTCTGTATTTAGTCAGATTAAAATACATGCTGAATATGGTGGCGTTGTCCCCGAGCTTGCATCAAGAGATCATTGCGTAAAAATTGTAACAGTTTTGGAAGAAGCTCTCGGTGATATTGATATCAATACGATTGATCAAATCGCTTATACATCAGGGCCAGGACTGCTGGGAGCTTTGCTAATTGGTGAAAGCTTTGCTCAGGGTCTATCAGCTGCTCTAAAAATTCCTTTATTGCCAATTAATCACCTAGAGGGGCACTTAATGTCTCCAGTTATGGAATTTCCAGAAATACAAACTCCATATATCTCTCTTTTAGTGAGTGGTGGTCATAGCATGATTGTTGACGTTAAAGAGAGGGGCGCATATGAAACATTAGGCCAATCACAAGATGATGCTGTTGGTGAGGCTTTTGATAAGGTTGGAAAATTACTAGATCTTCCATATCCAGGAGGCCCCCATATTGAAAAGCTTGCTTTAAATGGCAATCCTCATGCTTATGATTTTCCTAGGCCTATGATGCATAGCAATAACTTAGATTTAAGCTTTAGTGGATTGAAAACTTCAGTTTTGTATACCGTAAGAGATATTGAACATATGACCGATGAGATTAAAGCAGATATAGCCGCTTCTTTTCAGCAAGCTGTTATTGATGTTTTGACACGTAAAATTAAAAAAGCTGTTGAAGCAAGTGGAAGATCTGATGTAATTATTGCTGGCGGAGTTGCTGCTAATAAAGCTCTTCGTGCTGCTATAAAAGATCTAGAAAATTCATTGGGAATAAGAGTTTTTTATCCATCTTTAAAATATTGTGGAGATAACGCTGCAATGATTGCTTTTGTTGGATCTTTAAGATCTTCTGATAAGATTGAACCTAAGGCCTCTTATGTAAGAGCAAGATGGCCTTTAAGTGAATTAACTACATGAAAGACATTATTTATATCAAAGATCTTCGAGTAAAAACAATCATAGGCATATTTGATTGGGAAAGAAAAGTTAAACAGGAAGTAAGCATAGATTTAGAGTTCCCATTTGACTGTAAAAAGGCAGCTGCGACAGATTCAATTGAAGATACAGTCGATTATAAAGCTATTGCAAAAGGCGTAATAAAATTTGTAGAAGAGTCATCATTTCAACTTCAAGAAAGTCTTGCTGAAGGCATAGCTTCTTTAGTAAAAAATGAATACGGAGTTGAATCAATAAAGCTAAGGGTATCAAAACCTGGAGCTATAAGAGGCTCAAAAGATGTCGGCCTAATTATTCATAGATAATGCAATATTTCTTATCCTTAGGAAGTAACATAAATGCTGAAGCAAATATCATTTTTGCTATCGAGCAATTAAATAAAATATTAACAAATACCAAATTCTCATCTATTCACAAAACTAAAGCCGAAGGATTTGAGGGTGATGATTTTTTAAATTTAGTAGTAGCAGGTGATTCTGATCTTAGTTTTGATGATCTTAATAAAAAACTTAAAGATATTGAAAATGAATCTGGCAGAAAAAGAGATGTTCCTAAGTTTAGCGCTAGAACATTAGACATTGATATAGTTCTGCAAATTGACGAAGACGAAATATTATATGAAAGTGATGAGATAGAAAAATATTCATTTGTATCAGAGCCACTAAAAGAAGTTTTATAAATGGCAAAAAAATTTACAATTAGAAAAATTCACAGATACCTGAGTATATTTATTGCTATTCAGCTTTTGCTTTGGACAGTCTCTGGAATTTATTTTGCATTTAATAAAATTGAGATGGTTAGGGGAGAGCAATATCGATTACCCTTAGAGACCGAATACAGAATTTTTAAAAGACTAGGACAAGATATTATTGAAACAAATAATAATGGAGTAAAAACATACTCTACTCATCCTCAAAATTTTCCAGTTGATATGTTGTCACCTGAAGAAGCAATAACAATTGCAAAAGAAAAAACATCGTTAAATCCTTTAAGCGCAAGCTTAATCGAAAAAGTCGAGAGAGGCGTTGAGTATAGAGGTAGACGACTGCCTATATATAAAGTATCTACGGACACCAATGATGGAATTAATATTTATGTTGATTCTATAACAGGAGATATAGCTGCTATAAGATCTGATTCATGGAGAACGTGGGATCTTTTATGGGCTTTACACATCATGGATTATAAAGACAGAGACAATATTAACAATTTGTTATTAAAGATATTTTCTGTTCTTGCCTTAATTAGCTCAATTACTGGAATAATCCTTTTTTTTAAAAAAACTATTTAAAGTTATTTTCTACAATAGACCAAGCAGCCTGTGAAAGAGGATAGACTTTCATTCCTCTGTCTTCAGCATGCTTGCTTGATGCAGTTCCATCTCTAACCCTGCCAAGAATGCCCTGGCATATAGCACCTACTTTAAATAAGCTGAAGGCCATATAGAATTCCCAATTAGCTGATAGATCTTTTCCTGTAATTTCAGAGTACATATCGCGATATTCCATTTCATTTGGAATGCCCATTTCTTTTAATTTTTCATGATCATAAAATAATGGCTCTGTTCTCCATGTAAGACAGTGGTAGCAAAAGTCTGCAATTGGATGACCTAAAGTAGAAAGCTCCCAATCAAGAACACCTATGACTTCTTGGTTTTTCATTATCATATTATCTAAACGATAGTCTCCATGAACAATTGAAGTTTCATCATCATCAGGAATATTTTCTGGCAACCACTCTATAAGATTATTCATTTCTACAATATTATCTGTTTCAGATGCTAGGTATTGTTTAGACCATCTTGAAACTTGCCTTGCAACATAATTACCAGGTTTACCAAAATCCTCTAATCCAACTTTTTTGTAATCTACGCTATGAAGGGCAGCAAGAGTTTTATTTTTACTTTGATAGACTTTAATCCTTTGTTCTTTTGATAGGGAGGGGAGCATATGATCCCAATAAATATCTCCCTCTATACAATCCATAACAAAAAAAGTGGTTCCAGCTACACCTTCATCCTCACAAAGACCATAGGTTTTTGGAACAGGCACATCAGTTTGACCAAGAGCAGTGATGACTTTATATTCTCTGTCGACCGCATGAGCTGAGGGCAGAAGCATACCCGGTGGCTTTCTTCTTAAAACTAGATTTTTATTATCAGTGATAATTTTATAGGTAGGATTAGATTGACCGCCCCTAAATTGCTCTATTGATTTTATAGAACCAGCTCCAGGAACATGAGCATCAATCCATGGTTGGAGTTTTGAAGCATCTATTTTTAAATTTTCAGCAACTTCTTTTGTTCCTGAAAATATTTTTTCATATTTTTGAGCATCGGTTGTCATGAGAGTGATCTTCCTCCATCAACTTTAATAACTTGCCCTGTCATATACTTTGAACTAACAACAAATTTAACAGTATTAGCAATATCTTTTTCAGATCCCATCTTCTTGAGTGGGATGTTAGCTATCACTTTTTTCTTTTGTTCATCAGTCCAAGTTACATCAGGTGGTTCGAGCATTGCACCAGGTGCTATTGCATTAACATTAACCTCTGGAGCTAATTCTCTTGCAAGAACCTTAGTGACTGATTCTAAACCCCCTTTGGCAGAAGCGTATATAGAAAAATTTGCAACACCTTTGCTTAAATTTGTATCTGTAATATTTACTATAGAACCCCTTGATTCTATTAACTTATCTTTTAGACCCTGAATTAAAAACAATGGACCTTTAAGATTACTTCCAATCAATTTATCCCAGTGCTCTTCAGAGATTTCATCAATAGGGGTTGGATAAAAAGTTGAAGCATTGTTTACTAGAACATCGATTGAATCAAAGCATAGCTTAGATTCATCAATCAATCGCTGAACATCTGATGAGATGTCTAAATTAGCTTGAATGATTTTTGCAGATTTGGGGTTATGAGTATTGATTTGATCTGCCAAATCCTGCGCATCCTTTTTTGAGGAATTATAGTGAATAATGATATTCCACCCCATTTGAGAAAAAGTTAAGGCTATTTCCTTACCAATTCTTTTTGCTGCTCCTGTAATTAATATGGTTTTATTCATATAGATTGACTAACTATTTGTTTATATATTTTATGCTTTTCTTCATAAATTTTCTCAGCTGGAATATTTTTAAGAACAGAAAAATCAGCTTTAATTGTATTTGCTAATAATCTTAATATTAAATCTTTCGAATCTGAAAGATGTGGTAAGCAGCATAAATCACTTATAAGTGACTTATTTCTTTGCATATTAACCTTAGGCAGGAAATCTATAAGTGATTCATTAGACATATCTTTAGTAATTTTTATTAATCTCATCAAAACATCTGATGAGTTCTTTTGTGCATTAGGGACTGGAAGAAAGTCTCCTAAAGAAAAATCGTTATTGACTTGAAGTTCGGCCCATCGAACAAGGTTATTTGAGCTTGTATCACATATTGGGACTCTTAATTTATTAAAGAAGGGGGAGTGCATCTTATATTTTATTATTACCTCAAAAAATATATTTGGATTTTCTGAACTTAATGCTCTGTCAGTCTCAGTCCAAATTCTATCAGATGACAGATTTGCTATTTCACCGGAGCTAACAATTTCTTTGAGCATCTTTTCAGTGGCTTTATCAATAACAAAATCTTTTAAATGTTCATAAGTATGGAATCGGGCAAGCCTAATAGCCCGCAACGGGTCTTCTGAAAATGCATCTGATACATGTCTGAATATCTTATTCTTTATATCATCTCTGCCTCCATAGGGATCAATAATATTGCCATTAGAGTCCTTTGCTATAGCATTTATTGTAAAATCTCTTCTCGATAGGTCTTCTTCTAGCGTTACCTCTTTACCATAATAGAAATTAAAACCATGATAGCCATGACCAGTCTTTCGTTCAGTTCTTGCAAGTGCATATTCTTCTTTTGATGTTGGATGGAGAAATACAGGGAAATCTTTTCCTATGGGTTTAAATCCATTAGATACCATTTCTTCAGGCGAAGATCCGACAACAACCCAGTCTTTGTCTTTAGCTTTTTTATCCAGCAGTGCGTCTCTAACGGCTCCACCAACCTCATATATCTTCATTGTTTTTTAATTTGAAATATTTTTTTATCTTCCAATCTTATAGCTGTAAGTTTATTCCCCCAAACACATCCTGTATCAAGCCCTATTATATTATCTATATTTGTCTCACCATTTATTGATGCCCAATGCCCAAAAACTACATTTTCATTATTATTTAAGTTCTCTTTTGTTTGATGAAACCAGTGTATATATCCTTTTTTAGCAGTTTTACTTTTTAAATCTAACTTAAGCGACCCATCTTCTGATAAATATCTCATCCTTGTAAAGTAATTAATAATTACTCTTAGCCTCTTATATCCTTTTAAATTTTCGTTCCACTTCTTGGGTGTATCCCCCCACATCTTTGCAAGAATATTTGATGCATCATTTTTAAGTGAAGCTTGAACTTCTTCTGATAATCTTTTTGCATCATTAATGCTCCAAATAAAAGGTATACCAGCATGTGAAATCCAAAAAACTTCGTTTGTTTCTTTTATTTTAATTTCAAGAAACAAGGGAAGGGTTTTCAACCAAGATTGATATTGTTGTAAATTTTTTGATTCAAGAACTTTTTTAAGTGACTTATCTTTTTTTTGATGCTCAATTAGATATAGCAAATAAAAATCGTGATTACCCAAAACTCCTGATACTGATTTTTTGTTGTTAATGCAGAATTCAAGAACTTTATGAGAATCTCTGCCTCTATTAACCAGATCTCCAGCAAAAATTAATTGGTCTATCTCTTTATTAAATTTAACTTTTTTTAATAGTGCTTCTAATTCTTTAAAGCATCCCTGAACATCACCAACTACATAATGTGCCATTTATTCTTGATACTGCTTTGCAATTTTTAAGTAATTTTCTAATGACACCTCTTCAGGCCTAAGATTTTGATTAATTTCTAGTGAATCCCAGTCAAGATTAGCTTTCTTTAAGTTATTTTTAATATTTTTTCTTCTTGAAGAAAATGACATATCTATTATTTTAAATAAATTATTTTTTCTTGATACATCTATGACATTTTTCTTGGGTGAAAGCCTTATAAAGCTTGAGTTTACCTTGGGCTTAATATCAAAGGACGCAGGTGGAACATCAAATAAAATTTGAGTATTAAAAAATGCAGATAGTTTAATAGAAAGTTTGCCCCAATTTTTTGTACCAACAGCTCCATTAATTTTTTCTGCCACTTCTTTTTGAACAAGAAAATGCATATCTTCAATCACGTTATGCCAGTCTATAAATTTTAAAATTATTTGTGTTGAAATATTGTAGGGAAGGTTACCAACGACCCTATATCTTTTATCTTCTAAAAAATTTAATGGCGTAGATAAGATATCTCCTTGAAAAAATTCAAATTTTGCAGGACCTGTAAATTGTTTTGAAAGATAGTCGATATTATTTTGATCAATATCAATTGCCTTAATAAAAATACCATCTTGATTTAAAGTGTTTGTTAAAGCTCCCATACCAGGCCCTATTTCAAAAAAATTTGAGTTAGTCTGGGGTGAGATTGCTTGCCCTATTTCAAATATAATTGCTGGATCAGATAGGTAATTTTGACCAAATTTTCTTCTAATATCTCTCGAAATCATTAAATTATTTTTTTAGCAATTTTAATTGCTTCTTTTAGAGATGATGTGTCAGATTTTGCAGTCCCTGCAATATCTAAGGCTACTCCGTGGTCAACGGATGTTCTGATAATTGGAACTCCTAAGGTAATGTTAGTTGTTGAACCAAAGCTTAAAGCTTTGATAACTGGTAAAACTTGATCATGGTACATACCAAGGTAAGCATCTGTTTCATTTAATATTTTCTTTGTAAATGCTGTATCTGCAGATTTTGGATAGGATATATTAATTTTTTTTCGTCTTAACTCTTTTACAGCAGGTATTAAAATATCTTTTTCTTCTGAACCAATTTTTCCTCCCTCTCCGGCATGTGGATTCAGTCCAAGCAAAATAATTTTTGGGTTTTTAATCTTAAATTTATTTTTTAACTCATCATTTAAAATTTTTGCTTTAGAGATAATTAATTTTTTAGTTATTGCTTTTGCAACATTTTTAAGCGGAAGGTGGGTTGTTGCTAATGCCACTTTAAGTTTATCTGAGCCCAGTAACATTAATACATCATCGCTTGCAGTCTTTTTTTGTATGTATTCTGTATGACCCTGAAATTTTTTATTTATTGAAATAATATTCTCTTTGCTTATTGGGCCAGTTACAAGAGCAGTATTTTTATCATTGAGCGCATTATCAATAGCAAAATCTAGGTTTTTCAAAACATAATATGCATTTGATTTATAGAGTTTTCCAGGTTTTAAGTTATTACATTTAGTTACACAAAGCACTTGAATATGATTTTTTCTATTTTTTTGTAAATTGTCTAAATCACTTATTTGCAATAGCTGTATCTTTTTGCCTAATTTACTAGCTCTATCTTTTAATAATTTAGGGTCTGCAAGACAAACAATAGGAGGCTTAATATCTGTCCAAAATTTGGAGTTGCAAAGTTGTATTATTAGGTCTGGTCCTATGCCTGAGGGCTCCCCAGGAGAATAAATGATTTTTTTCAATCTAGATCTTTAATTTCAACAAAAGCTTCAGCTCTGATAGAGCGCAGGGTATTTTCTAGCTCTTCTTCATATTTTCTACCGTAAAGAATTTGATAGGCTCTGTCTTCAATTAAATCTCTTGTAATATCATGATTTCTTTTTTCTAACACTTCAAGAAAATGGAAACCAAATTGAGTTTCAAATACTTCAGAAATTTCTCCAACTGGGATTTCAATCATAACTTTTTCAAACTCTGGAGCTAGAACACCTTTCCCCAACCAATCTAACTTACCACCTTGCTTGGAAGAACCTGGGTCTTCTGAGAATTCAACAGCTAATTTAGAAAAATCTTCACCATTAACAATTCTTGACCTAATTTCATTTATTTCGATTTTAGTTGTTTCTTTATTTCTAATTGTTGATGGTGATAATAGGATATGTCTAGCATTCCATTGGTCTTCGTATTGAACCAAGGGTCCTCTTTTATCCTCTAGTTTTAGAATATGGAACCCAGCCCCACTTTCAAGCACTTCACTAATGTAGCCAATTTTTTTATCTTTCACGGAATTTATAAATAAATCTGGCATTTCATTAGTTTTTTTCCATTCCATAAGACCACCCTTGATAGAATTTCTACTAATTGAAACATCCTCAGCTATATCAGCAAAATTTTCACCATTTGTAATTCTGTTCATTACATTTTTGGCCTCTTCAATTGAATCAACCAATATCTGTCTTAGTAATAACTCGGGCTCAAGATCTTCAAGTGACTTTTCAGTAGAAAGAAAGGCATTAAATTCCTTTTCAGTTATATTAATTTCTGAACCAACTCTTCCTCTTTGAATTCGCTGTATGATCATCTGTTTGCGCACATCCTCTCTAAGTATTTCATATGATTCACCATTATCTTCTATGTAGTTTATAAACTCCTGAAGTTCCATTTGGTTGTTCTTTGCTATTCTGATAACAGAATCGTTTAACTCAGCGTCACTAATTCTTACACCTGCTCTGTTTGCTAACTGCAATTGTAGTTCTTCAATAATAAGTGATTCTATTACCTGCGATTTAAGATCATCTATTGGAGGTTTTGGGATATTTTGTTCATCATATCTTGAAATCATATTCTCAAGGCCAGATTTGACCTGCGACTCCATAATCACACCATCATCAACAATTACTGCAACCCTATCTAGAATTTCAATCTCAGAAAAAAGACTGGAAGGTATTAAAAATAACGTGATGAGGGTAAATTTTTTCATATTTATTGTATTAATAATTAAATAGCGAATTTTTAAATAACTTATTCATTTTATCAAAAGAAGAATTCAAACCTTTTAACTCAAACTCAAAATTAATTCTGCTCTTGCTCTCAATATCTATAACATTATCCCATGCATCGACTAAAGTGGGGTACAAAATTTCTTCTTTTACAAGGAATCTTGAAAAATTTCTATCAGATCCTGTGATTCTTAATGCCAAGCAACAATTTTCATATTCTATGCCTAGAAGACTTTCTATGTTTTGATTTGAGTTGTTATCTCTTTTTAATTTTGCAATAAATTTGAAATTTGGATTTAAATCAATATCTGCAAAGAATTCTGAATAATCCATTTCAATATTAAAATCACCGGCCATTCTTCTGAATCGGTGAGCATAACCTATATTTCCAGATTTAAGTTTATGTTTAATAGTTACTCCACCAAGAGGCATTTTCTTTTGATCCTTGAGGTAGCCACCATAACCCATAATCATTGTATTCATGTTAGGCATCCATGATGCCATGATTACCGCAGGTCCCTCATCCATGTTCATTCTCATGATAGGACTCATTGAGCTCATTGATGGATTCATCCATACCTTTCTGTCTTTGAGATAATATTTCTTTGAAATACTTAAAGATGCTTTCTTCATACCCATTTTCATTTGGGAGTAATCAATACTTAGAGTGTAAAAGCTTTGATCACCGATTCTATCCATCCCCGAAAACCTATCATTAATAAATAACTCATTATTTGTAGATATCTCATTGCTATCAAAGACGGGGTTGTTATCTTGATTTCTGTAGGCTGTATAACCATAAATAAGTCTTGGCTTTAAAATATTGATCGTAGAGCCATTTTTATTTACATAGATAGAGCTAATATCTATAAGTGCATTTGGTACATTGATGCTTTGAGTCTTTTTTGATGAATGGGTAAGGTTGTAGTCAATACTTTTTATGCCGACTCTTGATAAAACATTAAAACCATTTACATTGAAAATCTTAGATACACTAAGATCTGAAAATATTCTCTGACCCTCATCAGGATTTTCAATTAATCTTAAGTAATTATTATCCATTGTTTGATAGCCAAAATACCCATGAATGGTATTAGCCTTAAATGTTGATATGTCTAAATCTTCAGAAAAGATAAATCCGTTTATATTTTTTTTGTATTTTAGATTTAGGGCAGGAGATTTTTTATATCCATTTGTAAGAATCGGATTAAGTGACTGATAGGCTTGATGCTCTATAGTTAGCTTTGTATTTTTAAATCTTGTCTGAATGGAGACATTTTGATTTAAATTTTGATTCCTTCTGAAGCCAATTGATGTTATATCTCCAGGTATGTCCCTCAAAACCAAACCATCTGAAGATTTTGACCAATCAATATTTATGATTGAATGATTTAAATTTAGTACGTCATTAAATTTATATATCCACCTGGAAGAATCAGAATTCGATGTTTCTTTTTTAAACTCATCATCTTTATTAAAATATATGATATCTAGATTTCTAAAGTTGTTTTTTTCTCCATGAAGTGCCCTGTAGTTAATTTCAAGACCCGAGCCTCTTTTGGCTATATGTCTTGGAGCAAGTGTTATATCCGATTTGCTAGAAATAACTTTGTAATACGGAATCATTAAATCAACGCCATCTGATGAATAAGATATTGATGGTTCCAAAAAACCACTCATTCTCTCATCTGAGGTAGCAAATGGAATATAGGGGAATGCAAAAATTATTGATCCAGCTGCCTTGATTTTGATATTTTTTGCTAAACCTCTATTTGCCTGTGAATCAAGAACTATTTCATCAGCTAGAAGCAACCAGCCCTTATCTGAATTTGAACAAGATGACATGGAAGCTCCAAGTAAATTTATTGTGTCATCAAGATTGCCTTCTAACTTATCAAAATTAAAAACTAGATTTCTTTCTTGTGAAAATGCTATGCCTTTTTTAAGAGCAATTGAATTGTTATCTTTATTTAGATAACCATCTTCAGATTTAAAATAAAAATTTGTAAGAAAAATTTCTCCCGAATTTGAAAATTTTACTTTTCCATTTTCCCTATCTAGTTCGGCATTTTGTGCTTTTAATAGTCCTTCAGGAAAATCTAGCGAAACATTCCCATACAAAACCAATCTTTTGTCATCAGTAATTTGAAATTTATCAGAATTTATTTCTAAATCTTCATTTTTTTTAACTTCTCCAATATTTGGAACGTATGAAATGCATGAAAGAGTATTTTCTTTAGACTGAACAAGAACATCATCCACTAGAAACTCTCCATTTAAATGGATTGAACAAATTGTACCTATACAAATAGGCAGGAGATGTAATCTCTTCATGTATATATTCTATACCTCATAGGTTTGAAAGAGTATTTTAAGAAAAGTTCTATTCTTTTTTTGAATTTATATATTCTTCAAGTTGATACATATGATCTTTTCCAAAAAAGATTTGATCATCGACTAAAAATGTTGGAATACCAAAGGCACCTTTTTCTACTGCCCAGGAGGTATTAGCAATTAGTTGATCTTTGCATTTCTGAGTTTCGATAATCTCAAAAATTTTTTCATGATCTATTCCATCGTTTTTAAGGGCCTGCTCAAGAACATCCTTTTCTTGGATATTTAAATCTTTTTCCCACATTCCAGACATAGTACATTCAACATATTCTTTTAGGATATCAAGCTCTTTAGCAGCAATTGCTCCCCTTTGAATAAGTAAAGAATTTTGAGGAAAATTAGAATTATTTTTAAATTGATCAATTTTATGTTTCTTTATCCATCTATTCATTTCTACAAAAAAATAATCAGATTTATTCTTCACATCAGCGTTAGCTATCAGAGGAGGAGTATTATTAGTAAGCTTAAATATTCCTCCAGCAAGACAAGGAATATAATTAAATGATGTATTTGTTCTTTTTTCGAATTCAGGTATTACCTTGTGTGCAAGGTAGCCATTGGGTGTGGCGACATCATATATAAAGTCAACTATCATTTGGGTTACAATTTTATAAAGTAAGAACAATTAAACAATGTTATGAAAGATTTTTCAAAATATTCTGCAATTATTATAGGTGCCGGAGATGCAACAGGATCAGCGCTTTGTAAGAAATTCGCCTTAAATGGTTACAAAGTTTGCGCTGTAAGAAGACCGGGAGATTTAGATAAATTCAAAAAGCTTGAAAAGGATATTAAGGAAACAGATGGATGGATCAAATGTTTTGGGGTTGATGCAAGAGAAGAAGAATCCATTCAAGATTTATTTAAGCATATAGAAGAAGAGGTTGCTCCTATTGATGTGGTAATTTTTAACCCTGGTGCAAATGTTTTTTTTCCAATAGAAGAAACAACTTCAAGAGTTTTTAGAAAAGTATGGGAGATGGCAGCTTTTGGAGGTTTTCTCACTGGAAGAGAGGCTGCAAAGCATATGAAGAAGAGAAATAGAGGGAGTATATTTTTTACTGGTGCCACAGCTTCTATGAGAGGAGGTTCTGGTTTTTCTGCTTTTTCAAGTGCTAAATTCGCTCTTAGAGCATTAGCTCAAAGTATGGCAAGAGAACTAGGGCCTCAAGGAATTCATGTCGCACATTTCATAATAGATGGCGCAATAGATACGGCTTTTATTAAAGAAATTTTTCCTGATACATATGCTCTCAAGGAAAAAGACGGTATCCTTCAACCAGAGGCTATTGCTGATGCTTATTGGTTTGTTCATACTCAACACAGAAGTGCATGGACCCATGAATTAGATTTAAGGCCATATATGGAAAAGTTTTAATAACAAAGGAAGAAGTTATGAGTTTAAAGGACAAAGTTATATTTATATCTGGAGGCAGCAGAGGTATTGGCTTGGCTATGGCAAAAAAGGCAGCTCAAGATGGTGCTAAAATTGTGATAGCAGCAAAAACTGCTGACCCGCATCCAAAATTACCTGGGACAATCTATACAGCTGCAGATGAAATTGTTGAGGCAGGTGGTGATGCTCTGCCTATTATTTGTGATATCAGAAGCGAAGACAATGTTCGAGATGCTATAAACAAAGCAGTTGATCATTTTGGTGGCATAGATATTTGTATTAACAATGCTTCTGCAATTCAGTTAACAAATGTCAAAGATACAGAAATGAAACGATATGATCTCATGCATCAAATTAATGGAAGAGGCACTTATATGGTAAGTAAATATTGTTTACCGCATTTAGAAAAGGCATCAAATCCTCATATCTTAAATCTATCTCCACCTTTAGATATGCACCCAAAATGGTTTGCTGGATCGGTTGCTTATACAATGGCTAAATATACTATGAGTATGTGTGTTCTTGGTATGGCTCAAGAGTTTGCTGATAGAAGTATAGCTGTAAATGCTCTTTGGCCTAGAACAGCAATTGCAACTGCTGCAGTTCAGAACCATCTTGGCGGCGATGAAATTATGAGACTATCTCGAAATGTAGATATTATGGCTGATGCTGCTTATGAAATTCTTATCAAAGACTCTAAGTCTTTTAGTGGCAATTTTTGTATTGACGACTTAGTTCTTCATGAAGCTGGCGTAACAGATTTTTCAAAATATGCCAATGTTCCATTCGGCGAGCTCATGCCTGACTTCTTCGTTCCTGATGATACTCCTGTACCTGATGAAGTTAAAAATAGTTAATTGAATAAGGAAGAGGCATTAGAACTAGCAAACAAAACTGGCTTTAATGCCATTGAAGTTGATGTCTTAAAACTTGAGGCAAGTGGAAGAGAGTACTATAGATTACACTTTGATAAAGCTGCGTCTTTGGTCATGTGCTATCTCGATCCTAAAAAAGGTAATCACAATAAATTCCTTCATGTATCAAATTTTTTTACAAGCTTAAGCATTAATTCTCCTGAAATTATTTTGGCTGATCAAGCTACTGGAGTAATTGTTCAACAAGATCTGGGAGATAAATGTTTAATAGATATGGAGCTCAATAAAAATCCTGAATTGCTGAAGCAGTCAGTTGAGATTCTATCTACAATACAAAGAGCTCATATTCCTCAAATAGATAAACTTGATGAAGAATCTTTAATGATGCAAATGGAAACAATCCAATCAATTTTTTTAGAAAAATTTTTATCTTGTCAAAAATTAAAAGAGCTAGAAATTTTGCAGTCTAGAGCACTATCTAAGTTATCCGAACAACCATGGATGAATTGCCATTTTGATTTTGAAAGAAGAAATCTAATTGTAGATTCCAATCATAAAATTGCAGTAATAGATTTTCAGGACTTATGCATTGGCCCAGTTGGTATAGACTTAGCTGGAATAATTGTAGATCACTACATTTCTTATTCTGATAAATTGATTAATAATGCTCTTAAACATTACATTGAAAGTAGTCAGTTAGATGTTTCTGTTAAAGATGTTTTTGAATGGTTAAGGTGGGGAGGTATTCAACGCAATATGAGAATTTTAGGTACCCTTAGCAATTTATATATTCAAGATAATAGAACTTTTAGATTAAAGGATTTACCTGGAATTCTTGAAAATTTAATTACTTTAATACCCAATGATGAATTTATGTCCTTAAAAGAGCATCTAAGTTCTACTGTTATGCCAAAACTACATGAGGAGTTAGAGGCTTTATGAAAGCTATGATTCTTGCAGCTGGATATGGCAAAAGAATGATGCCGCTTACAGAAAATTTGCCAAAACCATTATTGAAAATTGGCAATGAGTCCCTCATTGAAAGAAATATCAATGCTTTATTAGCTGCGGGATTCAATGACATTGTCATTAATGTCTCCTATCTTGGAAACATGATTAAAAAACACGTTTTAGAGATTTTCCCAAACGCAAATATTAGTTTTTCTGAAGAAGAAATTCCTCTTGGAACGGGAGGGGGAGTTCTTAATGCTATTGGGTTGCTTGGAAAAGATCCCTTTTTGCTCATTAATGCTGACATTTATCATCAAATCAATTTAAAGGATATAAAGCAGGATGTTGATATTGCTCATTTGGTTGGTGTAGAGAATCCCGATCACAATGTTGATGGAGATTTTTCACTTAATGTTGATGAAGTATCCATTAGCAATAATTTAAATGAATGCACATGGAGCGGCATATCGATTATCAACCCAATAATATTTGACGAATTAAAAATAGAAGATGCGCCATTTGATATATGGAAATCTATACTTGTTGAGTACGTTCAAAAAAATAAAGTTACTGGTGAATTTACAGACTCTACTTGGATAGATACTGGTACTATTGATCGCTTAGAGCTTGCTAATAAAACCTATAAAGACGAAAATTAACCCATGAGTGAAAGTAAATATATTATTGCACCATCAATTCTATCTGCTAATTTTGCAACGCTAGGTGAAGAAGTTGTAAATGTTCTTAATGCTGGGGCGGATTGGATACATTTTGATGTTATGGATAATCATTATGTGCCCAATTTAACTATTGGACCTATGGTATGTAAATCCTTAAGAGATTTTGGTGTAAAAGAATTTATTGACGTTCACTTAATGATCGATCCTGTTGATGAATTAGCACAAAGTTTTATAAAAGCTGGAGCTGATCTGATTAGTTTTCATCCCGAAGCTTCAAAGCATGTTCATAGATCAATTCATGCAATAAAAGATCAAGATTGCAAAGCAGGTTTAGTTTTTAATCCAGCATCTTCTTTAGATGTATTAGAAAACGTAATTGAAGATTTAGATTTAGTTTTAATAATGAGTGTCAATCCTGGATTTGGTGGCCAATCATTTATTCATAGCTCTTTAGATAAAATAGAAAAAGTTAGAAAAATGATAGATGAAACAGGTAAAGATATTCGCCTTGAGGTTGATGGCGGAATCAACAACGATACTATAAATCTTGCAGCACAAGCAGGAGCAGATACGTTTGTAGCTGGATCAGCTATCTTCAATACTGACAATTATGAGCAGACTATTAAAACGCTCCGCGCTAAAATTACTTAGTTTTTCTTTTTTAATTTCTATAAATATTTCTGCTGAGAGTAAGGGTTTTATCGCACTAGAAAAATACTTATCTCAAATAGAAGTTGTTTCAACTCTTGAAGATCGAAATACTGGCTTAATGTTTAGAAAGAGCTTGCCCGATGATGGCGGCATGATATTTGTATGGGATAGAAAAAAAATTCAATGCATGTGGATGAAAAATACTTTAATACCATTAAGCGTTGCTTATATTGAAGATACAGGTGAAATAATAGGTATTTATGATATGGTGCCATTATCAATGAAGTCAGTATGTTCTAGAAAGCCTGTCTTATATGCATTAGAAGTAAACAAAGGCTGGTTTAAAAAAAACGGATTTCATGTTGGCGACTTTATTAATATAAGCACAGTTATACAAAATGCTAAGTAAGGAAGAGTTTCAAGCACATGTTGATTCAGGATTTAATATTATTCCTGTTGTTGAGGATTTGCCCATTGAAAATCAAACACCCTTAACTTTATATTCTCAGGTATCAAAAAAGAAAAATACATTTCTGCTTGAGTCTGTTGAAGGTGGGAATAGATGGTCACAGTACTCAATCATTGGCTTTAATTGCTCTGATACCATAAAGGTTACCGGAGATATAGTTGAACTAAAAAATAGCAACAAGGTAACTTCTATAACTTCAGATGACCCATTAGGCGAGATACAGAAAATTACATCAAGTTTTAAATCACCTCATGTGATTGATTTACCAAGATTTCATGGCGGGTACGTAGGTTTTTTTGCATATGAAAGTGCACGATATGCTGAAAAAAGAATTTCAGATCTTTCATCCAAGGAATCTAAATTTAAGAAACATATGCCTGAAATTTTTTTAGTTAAAGCAGAGCAATTAGTTGTATATGACAATTTTAATAATTCTGCTCAAGTTATCTTCAATGCTGACCCGGCTAAACATTCATATGAAGTTGTTCAAGAACGAATAAATAAAATGAAGGCATACTTTTCATCCAGCTCTAATCTAGAAGAATTAAAATTTAAGGAGCCAAATGGTTCTATGAAATTTGAATCAAATTTTAAAAAAGAAGAATACCTAGATGCTGTAAATACAATAAAAAATTATATTAAAGAAGGTGATGTATTTCAGGTTGTCCTTGCTCAAGATTTTTACTCTAAGTTTGATTTAGATCCTTTTCATTTATATAGAGCTATAAGAAAGCTTAACCCATCTCCCTATATGTATTACCTGGATCTTGAAGAGTGCCAAGTAGTAGGGTCTTCACCTGAGATTTTGGTGAGACTTGAAGACACTAAATTGACTCTAAGGCCAATTGCTGGAACAAGAAAGAGGGGTAAGGACTTAGAAGAAGATAAACAAAACGAAGAAGACTTGTTAAATGATCCAAAAGAGTTGGCTGAGCATCTGATGCTCATTGATTTAGGAAGAAATGATGTTGGTAGAGTTTCAGAAATAGGCTCAGTAAAAGTCACAGATAAAATGGTAATTGAAAAATATTCCCATGTTATGCATATAGTCTCAAATGTTGAAGGCACTCTTTCAAAGGATCTCGATTATCTTGATGCGCTAAAAGCTTCATTGCCGGCGGGGACATTATCTGGTGCGCCAAAAATTAGAGCTATGGAGATAATCAATGAATTAGAGCCCAGTTCAAGAGGTATATACGGTGGTGCTATAGGATATATTTCTTGGAATGGAAATATAGATACAGCAATTGCCATAAGAACTGCTGTTATAAAAGATAACAAAATTCATGTAGGTGCTGGCGCTGGAATAGTTGCTGACTCAGTCCCAGAAAATGAATGGTTAGAATGTATTCAAAAATCTAAAGCCTTTATAGACGCACTGGAAATGATCTCATGATATTAGTAATTGATAATTATGATAGTTTCACATATAACCTTGTCCACTATGTGGGTGAATGTGGTAAAGAAGTATTAGTTGTTAGAAACGATGAAATTTCAATAGAAGGAATTGAGGATCTTAATCCAGAAAAAATAGTAATTTCACCAGGACCTTGTACACCAAATGAAGCGGGAATATCTGTAAAGTTAATTCAAGAAGCAAAAGTTCCGATCCTTGGAGTATGTCTTGGACATCAATCTATAGGAGCTGCTTTCGGAGGCAAAATTATAAAAGCGCCAGAAATTATTCATGGAAAGTTATCTAAAATTTCACACAGTCAGAAAGGCATTTTTAATGGCATAGATAGCCCTTATTCAGTGGTTCGTTACCATAGTCTTGTAATTGAAAAAGATTCTCTGCCAAACGAGCTTGAAATTACTGCAGTGTTAGAAGAAAACCCAGATGTTATTATGGCAATTGAACATAAGGATAAACCAATTTATGGAGTTCAATTTCATCCTGAATCTATTGAAACAGGGCACGGCATGAAGCTTATTAAAAATTTTTTAGAGTTATGATTAAGGAGATTCTTAACAAATTAAGTAGAAAGGAAGATCTTTCAAATCAAGAAATGCAGGATGTTGTAAATCACATTATGTGCGGTGAAGTCGAAGATAATGATATAGAAAGTTTTCTTTTAGCCTTAAATGAAAAAGGGATTCAAGAGCCAGAAATAACAGCTGCAGCTACCGTTATGAGAGAAAAATCTCTTAAGTTTGATATAGGAGATGGAACTCATATAGACACTTGTGGTACTGGAGGAACCGGACTCCATACTTTTAATTGCTCAACCGCTTCATCTTTTGTTGCTGCTGCTGGCGGAGCATCGATAACAAAACATGGAAATAAAGCTATTTCTAGTAAATCTGGTAGCGCTGACTTTCTAACAGAAGCTGGCGCAGACATAACTCACGATAGAAATAAATTGCTCAATGTGTTTAATCAGGTTGGCTTTATCTTTCTTTTTGCACCCTTGCACCATGAATCAATGAAATATGTAATGCCAGCAAGACAACGAATAGGCAAGAAAACAATATTTAATTTATTGGGACCACATACCAATCCTTGTGGGGCAAGAAGACAAATAATTGGAGTTTATGAGAATAGTCTTTTAAGTACCTTTTCAAGAGTTGCAAAAAATTTAGACATGGAGCATGTCATGGTAGTTCACGGGGAAGATGGTTTGGATGAAATAAGTATAACCGGCCCTACGAATATATCAGAATATAAAGATTTTAAAATAAATGAATATGCAATATGTCCTGAAGATTTTGGAATAGCTTCTGCTCCATTTGAGGATATTGCTGCTCAATCATCTGAAGAAAGTTTAAGGATGGTGCAAGAAGCTTTTGCTGGAGAAAAATCTGCAGTTAAAGATATGATTGCTCTCAATTCAGGTGCAGCGCTTTATATTGCCAGAAAGGTAGACTCAATAAGTGAGGGAGTAGAGCTATCATTTGATTTAATGAATAATGGAAAAGCTGCTGACAAATTAGCAGCCTATGTAAGGGTTTCAAATATCTAATGACCATTCTTAATGAAATAGTAGAAAACACTAAGGCGAAATTAGTTCAAAAAAAGATAGATTTACCTATTGAAAATATTTTGAATCAACTAAAGAAAACAGAGCTTTCTAAATCAAATTTTAAGAATAATATAACTGGCAAAGACCAGGCCATCATTGCAGAGATAAAAAAAGCTTCGCCCAGCGCAGGCATAATAGACACCAATTTTGATCCAGTTAAAAAAGCAAAAGAATATGAGTCCTTTGGTGCTTCAGCGCTCTCAATTCTTACTGAAGAAGACTACTTTCAAGGAAGTGTTGAATACCTTAAGGATGTAAAAAAGACAACCAATCTGCCAATACTAAGAAAAGACTTTACTGTAGATGAGTATCAAATTTATGAAGCTAAATTAATAGGCGCCGATTGCATTCTTCTTATAGCAAGTGTTCTTGATGATATTCAAATAAAAGATTTTGTTAATTTAGCAGAAGAATTGGAGCTGGATTACTTAGTTGAAGTGCATGATTTAGATGAGTTAAAAAGAGTTCAGGCATACAAGAATGCCATTATTGGAGTAAATAATAGAAATCTAAAAACCTTTGAGGTTGATCTAAATAATTCCATTAATCTTAGGGAAGAATTTCAATCAGATAATATTTTTGTTGCTGAGTCTGGCATTAAAAATCAATCCGATATTGATTTACTCAAAGAAAATAACATTCACGTATTTCTTATTGGCGAGAGCCTGATGAGAGGAGATTTTGCTTGAAGCTAAGAGAGTGGCAAGCAAAAGCATTTCCCTTATGGTGGGCAAAAAAAAGAGGTATTGTTAAAGTAGTTACAGGAGGTGGTAAAACAGTTTTTGCCATTCATTGCCTAGCTAAGTATCTAGAAGAAAACAAAGACCATTCAATTTTTATTGTCGTTCCATCCATAGCTTTACTAGATCAATGGTATGAAGGATTACAAAAAGATTTTAATGAAAAAAACATTGCTTTAAACGGAGGCGGAGAACATTTAGAACATCTCTCAAGAATAAATATATCCACCATTGATTCTGTAAAAAATATTATTGAACAATTTGATGCATCAAAAACTCTTCTTATTGTTGATGAGTGTCACAAAATCGGTACTGAAAAACGAGGAGAAATTCTAACCAATAATTGGCACGCAACTTTAGGCCTTTCGGCAACACCTGAAAGAGATTATGACGATAATTTTTATATCATTATTAGAAAAATACTTGGAGACATTATCTTTGATTATGACTATATAGATGCAAGAGAAGATGAGGTAATAGTTAACTTCAAACTTTTATATGCCTATGCAGCTATGACTCCTGATGAAGAGGAAAAATATAAGAAGTTCACAAAAAGTATTCAAAGAAGAGCAGCCACCATAGGTGGAAATGATATGAATGACTACCCATTAAAAATGTTAATTTTTAATAGAGCCAGAATGGTAAAAAATTCTAAAAATAGAATTCCCTTTGGAATTGAGTTACTACAAAAACATAAGAGAGATAGTTGGATTGTGTTTACTGAGAATAAAAAACAAGCAAAAGAGTTCAATAAAATTATTAATACCAAAGGATATAAATCAGCGATTTATAATACTGACTTGGATAACGCAGAGAGGGAAGAAAATTTAAATAATTTTAAAAATGGTAATTTAAATGTTCTGGTTAGCTGCACGGCTCTTGATGAGGGGTTTGATATGCCAGAAGCAGACGGAGCAATGATACTTAGCGCTTCATCATCTAAAAGACAAAGAATCCAAAGAATGGGGAGGGTGCTAAGAATTACAGCAAATAAGCAAAATGCTCTAATTGTTACCGTTTATTCATCGAAAACTGAGTTTGATAAGTTAAGAGAAGAATCCAATAGATATAAGCTTGAGGGTGTGCCTATTAAATGGCAACAAATGAAACAGGTTTAGATATGCGCGCTTGTTGATGTCATTACCTTGGCGGTATATTTCATAATCTTTTTTGTCGGTATCTCTAATTCTTCTCCACCATTCTCAACAGCTTGTTGGGCGTGAGCATCTTCATCAGCTCTCATGGTTTGAAGAATTTCAATTGTTTCTTTGTCTTTTGAAGATATTTTGTTGAGATGTTTATCTAAATGTACCACTACTTGTTTTTCGGTTTCTTCAACAAAACCCAGGCTTATCTTTTCTCCATATCTTCCAAAAATTGCACCTATTGCAAAAGAACCTGCATACCATAATGGGTTAAGTATTGATTCTTTGCCATCAAGTTCATCCAATCTTTTTTTACACCACACCAGATGATCCGTTTCTTCCTCTCCAGCCTCAATCAAATGCTCTTTTATCTTTTGATCTTTACAAACAAGTGCTTGTCCTCTGTATAAAGCTTGTGCAGCTACCTCTCCAGCAAGGTTCACTCTCATCATTTGTATCGATAAATCTTTTTCTTTTTGGGAGAGGCTCTCGGTATTATCTTGAATCGAATCTGCAGGATAAGATCTTCCGGTGCCTGATTTTTTATTCGACAGTGTTTTTAATGCTATATCAAATTCATTAACAATGTTATTAACTAAGCTCATTTAATTCCTTTAAAACCAATATCTTTTCTAAAAAAAGCACCCTCAAAGGATACTTGGTCAACGAGATTATATGCTTTCGCTTGCGCTTCCTTCAAGTTATCACCCAGAGCTGTTGCACAAAAAACTCTTCCACCAGATGTTAAAACCTCATTATTAGAAAGCTTAGTTCCAGCATGAAATAGTTTTGTTTCACTTTCAGTATTATTAGGAAGTGATACTAATTTATTAGACTCATAATTTTCAGGATAACCTTGTGATGCAATTACCACTCCACAAGAATGTTTTTCAGTCCATTCAATTTCATGAGATTCAAGTTCATCATTTATAGCAGCTAGACAAAGTTCTACTAAGCTTGATTTTAGTCTTAATAAAATTGGTTGAGTTTCAGGATCCCCAAATCTGCAGTTAAATTCTAAAACTTTTATTTCACCATCTTTAATCATCAAACCTGCATATAGAAATCCTAAGTAGGGTGATCCTTCAGAAATAAGACCATGCATTGTTGGGGTCATAACCTCATCAATAATTTTTTGGTGAATGTTTTCATCCACTATTGGAGCAGGTGAGTATGCGCCCATGCCGCCTGTATTAAGTCCAATATCACCTTCACCTACAGCTTTATGATCTTGACTTGTGGCCAGAGGAATAATTTTATCCTTGCTTACCACAGCTATGAAGCTAGCCTCTTCTCCCTCTAAAAAATCTTCGATAACAACACTACTGCCAGCTTCACCAAATGCTTGATCTTTGAATATACTATCGAGCGCATTCACAGCTTCTTCTTTTGAATTACAAATAATTACACCTTTACCTGCAGCCAAACCATCAGCCTTAACCACGGTTGGATATTCGATCTCATTAAGATGAGTAAGTGCTGCATCATATGAATCAAAAGCTGCATAGCCCGCAGTAGGTATCCCATATTTAATAAAGAAATCTTTTGAGAATGTTTTTGAGCCTTCAAGTTGAGCAGCAGCTTCAGAGGGACCAAAAGTATTAATATCTTTAGCTTGAAGAAAATCAGTCATGCCCATAACAAGAGGCTGTTCAGGACCAATAATTACAAGAGCAATGTTTTCGTTCTTGCAAAAATCTGCTATTTGCTCAAAGTTATTTAAATCTAGCGAAATATTTTCTAACTTTTCTTCTAACGCTGTCCCAGCATTACCCGGACAAACAAAAACTTTAGTCACCACATCATCTTGTGAGGACTTCCATGCTAGAGCATGTTCTCTCCCACCTGAGCCAATGACTAAAACTTTCATTAGTGCCTAAAGTGTCTTGTGCTTGTGAATACCATCGCGATGTCGTTTTCATTCGCAGCTGCAATCACTTCATCATCTCTTATAGATCCACCTGGTTGAATAATTGAAGAGATTCCACTTGAAGCAGCTTTATCTATGCCATCTCTAAAAGGAAAAAATGCATCAGAAGCCATAGAAGCACCTTTAACCTCTAACCCTTCTTCTTTTGCTTTTAAGTTTGCAATATCAGCACTAATAACTCTGCTCATTTGGCCAGCACCAATACCTATTGTCTGTCGATTTTTTACATAAACTATGGCATTACTTTTAACAAACTTAGCAACTCTCCAAGCAAACATTAAATCATTTAATTCTTCTGGTGATGGCTCTCTTTTTGTTACGCATTTCAAGGTTTCTTTTGGCACGACATAATTATCATCTGACTGAATTAAAATTCCTCCAGATACTTTTTTAATCATTCCGGGATAGGGATTGTCTTGCTCAAGATCAACTTTAAGAACTCTAACATTTTTCTTTTTAGCAAATTCAGCCAATGCACCTTCTTCATAGTCAGTTGCCAAAATAACTTCAACAAATTGCCTTGAGTTTATTTCTTTAGCTGTTTTTGTATCTAACGTTCTATTTAAAGCAATTATTCCACCAAATGCTGATGTGGGATCAGTTTTAAATGCTAAATCATAGGCACCATAGATATCATCTGATTCTGCAACTCCGCAAGGATTTGCATGTTTAACAATTACGCATGCAGGATCATCAAACGCTCTCACACACTCCCATGCTGCATCAGCGTCTACTATATTGTTATAGGATAATTCTTTGCCCTGCAAAATATCTGCATTGGCAATATTTTTATGTTCAAGTTTAGAGAAGGTAAATAGATTTGCTGTTTGATGAGGATTTTCGCCATATCTTAAAGATGAACTTTTCTCAAAACTGTAATTCGGTATTGAGTTATCAGATTCTTCTTTTAGATAATTTGAAATAGAAAGATTGTAGTCTGCCATTGTCTCAAATACTTTTTGAGATAATTCTTTTCTAAAGTCATATGAAATGCCATCACCATTTTCCCATTCTTCAATTAGCCTTGAATAATCAGAGGGGTTTGATACAACAGCAACGTCTTTAAAATTTTTTGCAGCTGATCTAATCATGGTTGGACCGCCAATATCTATTTTTTCAATTGCCTCATCAAAAGAACAATCTTGGGCAATTGTTTCTTTAAATGGGTAAAGATTGACTACTACTAAATCAATTGTCTCGTAACCTCTTTGTTGAAGTATTTCCATGTCTTGATCGCGTCTTGCAAGAATCCCTGCATGAATTTTTGGATGCAAAGTTTTAACTCTTCCATCCATCATCTCTTCAAATCCAGTAAAGTCAGAAACCTCAACAACTTCAGATGTAATTTCTTTTATTGCTTTAAAGGTCCCGCCTGTAGAAAGCATTTTTACTTCTTTCGAAACTAGAAATTTAACTAATTCTTCTAGACCGGATTTATCTGAGAGACTTATAAGAGCTGTTTTTGGCTTTATTGAATGCATTATTTAATATTGTATTTTTTTAATTTTGTTCTTAGGGTTGTTCTATTCATTCCAAGAATTCTTGCAGCTTTGGACTGATTATTATTAGCAAATTTCATCACCGCATCTAAAAGTGGGGGCTCAACTTCATTAAGTACCAGTTGATAAACATCGATGGGCATATTTTTTTGATCTAGTTGTGCAAAATATCTTTTCATAGCTTTTCTAACCTCATCCTTCAGTGGTTTTTTAGAATAGCTATCAAATGATTTCTTTTTATTTCCCAAATGAATTTTTTTTAAATTAATAAGAAGAAATATCAGTTTACAGTTGTTTAAAAATTGCTCAATAGATTTTTAAAGATTTATTATAGTTTTTTTCTCATCACCTAGAGAGATGCTTTTAACCTCTTTATTTTCAAAAGTAATTTTAGTTACGGATACGTAATTAGGGTAGAAATACATGAGCGCACTCTTTTGAAGAAGCGAACTTACTAGGACATTAATAACCATGAAATGGGTAAATATAATTGTATTTTGCGAAACGCCAAGTGAATGCTTGATAATGTTATTTCTCCAATTCACTACAAAATCAGGTAAATCTCTGATGTCGGTATTCATCACATCTGTAAGCCAAGCTTTTTTTTGAGAATTATCAATATCATCTGATGGTATCTCGGAGTATGCATCATGTATTATCAACTCCTTATTAAATTTCTTAATCAATGGTTCAGCTGTCATTGTTGCTCTTAATTTTGGACTTGAAACAAAACTATAAGAATCTAGCAACTTAAGCATTCTATTATTAACCAATGAGGCTGATTGTTTTATTCCTAATTCGCTTAAACCAGGATCTGGATGCTTGCCCCAGCTTTCTGCAGCTTCTCCATGCCGGACTAATAAAAGATTTATCTCTGACATTTATATTCAACCTATAGCTATAATGATATTGTGAGAATCCATAGAATATATTGTAAATCAGTATCAGAAACAAATAGTGTCTTTAAAATAGATCAAGCTCAATCATTGCACTTAACAAAAGTGCTCAGACTGGCTATTAATGACGAAGTTGAAGTATTTGACGGTCATGGCTCTTCAGCAATTTGTAAGATATTAGAATCAAATAGATCTTCAGCTTCTCTTCAAAGGGTTTCTGACATAAAAACAGACAAACCTGCAACTAATAGACTTGGTTTCATACTGCCATTTATTAAGAAAGAAAATTTTCATTTTATGATTCAGAAGCTATGCGAAATTGGAGCTACAGAATTTATTTTTTATAAACCTGATTTAATTGATCAAAGTATTGCAAAAAAAGATTTATCAAAGATTTATAGCAAATCTGAAGAAGTTATTATTTCAGCGTGCAAACAATGCGGTACAAATTTTTTACCAATTACAAGTTTTGTATCTTCACTTAGCGATGCCACAAAAAAACTTGATCAAAGTACAACATATGTATTTGATGTGGAGGCAAATGATAATTTTGATGTTAGTTTGGTTGAATCAAATAATATTTTTGTAATAACTGGAGCAGAGTCTGGATTCTCAGAATCTGAGATCAATCACATGTATGAAAAAGATTTTAGCTTTAAACTGCTATCAAAAAATATTCTAAGAGCAGAAACAGCGCCTCTTGTGATAGCATCATTATTTCAAAACCATTTTGATAAGATTTAATAATGACTAAAAAAGTACTCTTCATCACAGACCCGATGAAAGAACTAAAGCCTAGTAAAGATACATCTATCTTTATGATGGAAGAGGCTATCTCTCTTGGATATAAAGTTTATCAAGCAGAAATGAAGCACCTTTATGTTGATGAGGGTTATGTTTATGTTGATGCTCGTAACATAATTGAGATTGGAACAAGCCAGGTTGAAGGAATCAGAAAAGAACGAATTCAGGTTTCAGAATTTCTGTATACTTTTATGAGAAAAGATCCTCCAGTTGATATTGATTACGTAAATGCTCTTCACTTATTAGGTCTTGCAGAGACTCAAGGAGCCAACATATTTAATAAGCCAAACTCTATAAAAGAATTCAATGAAAAAGTATTTGCACTTCATTTCGAAGACTTTATTCCTAGAACATTAGTTACATCAAATCTTGAAAAAGTAATTAATTTTCAAGCTAATCATGAAACTATTATTGTTAAGCCTTTGGATGGTATGGGCGGCGAATCTATTTTTAAGATAGAAGATATGGAAGAAGAAAACTTAGATATTTTATTAGATATGACAGAAGATGAAACTACTCAGATTGTAGTACAAGAATTCATACCTGAAATTTATCAAGGAGATTTTAGAATCCTAATTATTCATGGAAAACCTTTTGAAAAGACTTTAGCAAGAATACCCCAGGGTGAGAGCTTTAAAGGCAATTTAGCAGCTGGTGGTAAGGGTGTTGTGAAGGATATCAATGAAAGACAAAAAAATGTAGCAGAGATTGTTGGAAAATTTCTTGTCTCCAAAGGAATCAATTTTGCTGGCATAGATATGATTGGTGACTATTTAACTGAAATTAATATAACAAGCCCTACATGCGCTAGAGAAATATATAATCAATCTGGTAAGAATCCTATACAAGAATATTTTTCTAAACTATGAGTTCGATATCAGCAAATCAAAGAATTAGTAAAAGGTCTTTAACACTCAATAAATCTTTTTTATTGTCTATATTTTTTCATACAGTACTTATTTTTGGAGTTACATTTACCACTTTTTATAAAATACCACTTATAGATGAATCGCCAATTATTAATGTTAAATTTGCAAATTCTTCTCAGGATTCTATTGGTGAATTAAATGAATCTGTAAACAATACTTTTGAATTAAATAATTCCAAAGAGGGCACCTTTACAAAAAAAGTAGAAAGAAAAATATACCAAGCTCAAAAGATAAAAAAACTACAAGCAAACTCTACTGTTACTAATGAAGAAGCAATGTATTTAAATTTATGGCAAAGGGAAATCGAATCTATTGGCGATGAGCTAATAGCTGCAAATGATATTAAATATACAAACAGCAAGGTTCAAGTAATGGCAACAATAGATTCTTTTGGAAATCTTATAAAATCAGAAATCTTAATCTCTTCGGGAAATACTTATGTCGATAAAATGGCAATAGACATTCTTGAAAAGGCAGCTCCCTTTGCGCCATTTGATTCAAAGATGATAAATGAGTACGGCATTCTAGAAATAATTAGAGATTGGAATTTCACCCCAAGATAATGCAAATCTTATCCTTTGATTTTGGTGTAAAAAAGATTGGTGTCGCAGTGGGTCAGACAAAAACTAGAACCTCATCACCTCTTGAGATAATTTTTAATAAAAATAACAGAATAAACTGGAATAGTATTCAGTCTTTAGTCGAAGAGTGGAGGCCTGAACTTATTCTTGTTGGAAAACCTTTAAATATGGATGGAACAGATAGTGATATGATGAAGGAGGTTGATATTTTTTTTAAAAAATTAAGAAAAATCACCAATATCCCGTGTGAATACGTAGACGAAAGATTAACAAGTTTTGAAGCAAGGCAAAATCTTATAGAATTAAAAACCGATCTAGTAGATGCACAGGCTGCAAAAATACTAATTGATAATTGGCTGAGTGAAAATTAAATATGTCTATACCATCAAGCTTTATTGACCGACTGCTTTCTACGGTAAGTATTGTTGATATTATAAATAGAAGAGTACAGCTTGAACGATCTGGTGGTCGATATAAAGCTAAATGTCCTTTTCATGGAGATGGTAATGAGAAAACACCATCATTTGTAGTATATGAAGAAACGGGTTCCTACCATTGCTTTGCCTGCAAAGCTTCAGGGAATGCTATCAACTTTTTAAGAGAATATGATGGTATTGATTTTATGGAATCAGTTGAATTGTTAGCTGCTTCTGTCGGAATGGAGGTGCCGAAACAAGAAAAGCCAGTAGATATATCAGATGCTATTGGCATAAATGCCAAGGCAACTGAAATTTTTAAAGACCAACTAAAAGGACCAAAAGGAAAAAATGCAGTTGATTATTTAAAAGCCAGAGGAATAAGTGGCGAAACTGCAAAATTTTTTGAGTTAGGCTATTCAATGGAAAAAAATCCATCACTCCATAGCATCCTGTCCCCACAATATAACCAAATTGATTTAGAAGATTCTGGTCTTTTTGGTACTAATGATAACGGGGAAATGTACGATCGTTTCAGGGATAGATTAATGTTTCCTATAAGAAATATTAAAGGAGAGCATATAGCTTTTGGAGGTAGGTTGATTGCTGATAAAGACAATCAGGCAAAATATTTAAACTCACCTGAAACAAAAACATACAAGAAAAAATATGAGCTATATGGTCTATATGAGGCAAGACTTATAGAAAAAAGGCCCAAATCTCTTTTTTTAGTTGAAGGCTATATGGATGTTATTGGATTGCATCAATACGGAATTAAAAATGCTATTGCTTCCTCTGGCACTGCTTTTACTCCGGAACAACTTCGAAAAATTTTAAGTTATACCAATGATATTTTTGTTGTGTTTGATGGAGATGAGGCCGGTCAAAAGGCATCGTGGAGAGCAGTCGAGAATGCCTTACCTTTGCTTAGAGAGGATGTGCGGATGAGCTTTATATTTTTAAAGCCAGGCGATGATCCAGATAGTTTTATAAAAAATAATGGCAAAGATGCTTTTTTAAAGCAAGCAGATGAAGCCATCACTTTTTCAGAATACTTCTTGGATACCATCAAGAAACAAGACGATCTTTCATCAATTGAAGGCAGGTCAAGAGTTGCTCAGTTTGCAGTTCCCCTGGTTGATAAAATCGTGAACCCTACATTAAGAGAGGCTTATATCAGTGAGATTGGGCATATTTGTGATTTAGATTTTGGAAAATTGCTTAATGGTGTTGTTAATATAGTTCCAGAAAATGTAAAACAAGAAGAGCCGGTAAAAAAAGTTCCAGCTTCTGTCATTAGAAAGTCAGTTTTAGGAGTCTTCACAGCTTTAATTCAATATCCTAAGTTGGCAGTTGAAAGATCTTTTAATCTGATTGCAAAAGATTCAAGATTTTTATTTTTACATGATGTAAGGAATTTTTATAAAGATAATCCAACAGCATCACCTTCAATACTCTTTGAACAAATAGAAAATGAAAAAATAAAAAATTTATTTGGAGAAGCATTAGTTTCTGAGATAAAACTATCAGAGGAAAATGCAAAAAAAATGCTTAATGATTGTATTGATATAATTTCAAAATCTGAAAAAGATAGGCAGGAAACATTAAAAGAAAAGTATAATATGCAGGAAATAACATCTGCTGAAAAAAGAGAACTACAACAGATAATCCTGAAAAAGGATGTAATGTCAGAAGAAGATCAGATTTTATTAAAAAATTTAAGCTCAAAATAGATTGAAATAATTAAATTAATCACCAAATAGAGCTAATACATTTGGAGTACAAGAATTCGTGGATAAATTAAGTAAAAAAGGTTCAAAGATAGCCGAACTTATTGAAAAGGGAAGAGAGCAAGGCTACTTAACTTATGCAGATGTTAATGATCATTTGCCTGAAGACATATCTGATCCTGACCAGGTAGATGAAATTATTGGAATGATCAATGATTTGGGCCTTCAAGTTCATGAAACTGCTCCGGATGCAGATGATTTATTACTAGCAGAGTCGGAAGATTCTGATGATATAGCCTTAGAACAAGCTGCTGAAGCTCTTGCAGCTGTTGAAAATGAAACAGGCAGAACTACTGATCCAGTTCGTATGTACATGAGAGAAATGGGTACCGTTGATCTATTAACACGTGAAGGCGAAATTGAGATTGCAAAAAGAATTGAAGAGGGTATGAGGGACTTGCTTGCCGCAAGTGTTTATTATCCTAAAACAGTTGAGTATGTCATTGAGTATCATCAAATGGTCAAAGATGGTGAGAAAAAAATTAATGATTTTCTAACCGGATTCTTGGAGGAGATGGAAGAAGTCCCATCAGCAGGCCCTGGCAGTCAAAGAGCAAAAGAAGAAGCTGAGGCAGCTGAAGAGTCAGACGAAGAAGTATCTTCAGGTCCAGACATGCAGGAAGTCCAAAGAAGAATGACAAACCTGAAACGCCAATATAATAAAACTTTAAAAGTTATTGAATCGAAAGGTAGACACTCAAAAGAAGCTAATGCTGAATATAAAAAGTTAGGTGAGATATTTCAGTTCCTCAAGTTTAGCCCAAGAATGTTTGATGATATTGCCGCAATAGCAAGATCAGGATTGAGCAGAATTAGAGAAAAAGAAAAATCTATACAAGAGCAGCTTGTAAGAAATGCACGCATGCCAAGAAAAGACTTTTTAGCAAGCTATGCAGAAAATCTTACAAAAGTAAGATGGGTTGATTCTCTTATGAAAGAGAAAAAATATAAAAAAGATCTTCTTGAAAAAGTAAAACAAGATGTTGTAATTGCTCAAAAAGACATCATTTATCTTGAGCAAAGAGTTGGTCTAAGTGTAAAAGAAATTAAAGAAATTAATCGAAACATGTCTATGGGTGAAACCAAGATGAGAAGAGCTAAAAAAGATATGGTTGAAGCGAACCTTAGGCTTGTAATATCTATTGCTAAAAAATATACCAACAGAGGACTTCAGTTCCTTGATTTAATACAAGAAGGGAATATTGGTCTTATGAAGGCTGTCGACAAATTTGAATACAGAAGAGGGTATAAGTTTTCTACCTATGCAACATGGTGGATTAGACAGGCTATAACAAGATCTATTGCTGACCAAGCCAGAACAATAAGAATTCCAGTCCATATGATTGAGACTATTAACAAACTCAATAGAGTATCCCGTCAGATGATGCAGGATATGGGCAGAGAGCCAACCCCTGAAGAGTTAAGCAAAGAGCTAGACATGCCAGAGGATAAGGTAAGAAAAGTTTTAAAAATTGCTAAGGAACCTATTTCAACCGAAACACCGATTGGGGATGATGAAGATTCAAGCCTAGGTGATTTTATTGAAGATACTGTTATTGAGTCTCCATTAGAAAATGCTACTGAAGATAGTCTTCACTTCGCAACTGATGATGTTTTAGCATCATTAACAGCAAGAGAAGCAAAAGTACTTAGAATGAGATTTGGTATTGGTATGAATACCGATCATACTCTTGAAGAAGTCGGCAAACAGTTTGATGTAACAAGAGAAAGAATTAGACAAATTGAAGCTAAAGCACTGAGAAAACTTCGTCATCCAAGCAGATCAAGTCATCTTAAAAGTTTCTTAGACGAATAGGTCTCATTTCCAATTCCCTTTTCTTCCTGAAAGATCCCAACTTATTCTTGCATGCATTCGTTTAATTCTTCTTTCAATGTACCTTTTTGCAAACAAATCGTGAATTCTTGCAAAAGGTAAAAATGACTTTAAGCCCAAACCATCAACTATTTTCAATACAAGTCGATCATCTTTATCGCTAACAACTATATTATGAGGAAGAATATCTTTGGTTAAAATAAGCGTATATCTAAGCCAAGATTCAAGATCTAAGATGGCCTGTTTTATTTCTGCCGTCATTCCATAAGTAAGGAGATATTTTTCTAGAGTAATAGCTATATTATTTTTTGTATCTCTTATTAATTCTGTTTCTGAAGCTTGACCTAGAGATGTTTCAACCATGCCATACCATATAGCTAAATGTTTCCATTTATATGGGTCATTTATCTTTAGAGCCCTTTGATTATAACCATCTTTTTCACGCAAGTTATCATCGAAACTTTCTTCAGATCTTAATTGTTTATACCATGGAGCATTTTGCTTTAATATTTTGGACCGGCCCATAAAAGTAATTTTTAAGCACCTATTTTCTTTTTCAGGATGTATAAAACATCTCCTGTTACCTCCCTCAGCGAAAGGTTTTATTTTATTTAAATTAATCACTTACAAATAATACATTTAACTATAGTAAATAGTCGATGTTCAGATTTTATATAATCATAAATTTTTTCAATGAGTATACAATTAAAATTTTAGAGTTATTAGATATTTTTTTTGGCACAAGTTAAGATACTTATAAAATGATACCAGTCGATAACTCATCAAATTTTGGACACTATGATGCGCATTTTGTTGCAAAAATAATAATTTTTATAACAAGAAATGTAGGAAAAAATTGGTTTTCAAAAAGGATAATTTTCTTTTTAAGAAAAATTGTAATACTTTCTTCTGGCGACTGTATTGACACTGAACTATTTAATACAAAGTTGAGGTTATATACAAAAGGAAATGTAAGTGAGAAAAGGGCTCTTTTCTCTCCTCAGATATTTGAAGAATATGAAAGAAATTTCATTGCAAGCAGATGCGACGACAATTCAATTTTTATTGATATTGGTTCTAATATTGGTCTTTATTCATTCTCTGTGGGAGCAGTATATAAAAACTTTAGAAATACTAGAATTTACTCAATTGAACCCCATCCTTATCTATTTCAAAGACTCGAATATAATGCTTCTCAAAATGTTGACATCCCCATTTATCCAAGAGAAATAGCTTTGATGAATAAATCAGGAAGCTTTAAACTCGAAACTCACGATGATAATTTAGGCCAAGGGAAAATTTCTGAATCAGGCCAACATACAGTAGTTGCGAAAAGCTTAATAGACTTTATTCATGATGAAAAAATAAAAAATATTGCTGCAATGAAAATTGATGTGGAGGGCAATGAAGAAAGCATTATTATTCCATTTCTTGATTGCGCGGAGAAACAATTACTCCCATTAATAATAATTATTGAAAAAAATGATGATTCTTGGAAAACTAATTTGATTAGCAAGTTAAAACAAAAAGGCTACACAGTGAAAAAGAAGACTAGGATGAACTATATTTTAGAACTAATAAAATAAAGTCATTCTCTTAAAAAACATCTCTATACTAATTTTTTTTAAATAGTTCGCTTAATATCGTTATATAGGGCTATATCTTCCTCACAAAATTTTGAGATAGCCAATCTCTCCGATTGAGACAAGTCAAATTTTTCTTTATTTTTTTGCATATATCTTCTCACTTTCTGCAAACGGAGTTATCCCTTCAAGATTAATCATAATTAGATAATAGCCTATCAGTTTTATATGAAAAGTTTAAAGACTTCCTAAAATAATTAATTCTTATATAATTACCGCTCTTTTGTTCAGATGAACATTGGGCCTGTAGCTCAGTTGGTTAGAGCAGTGGACTCATAATCCATTGGTCGGAGGTTCGAGTCCTCCCGGGCCCACCATCTAATATTTCTTTTAAGATATACTTAATATCTTTTGGGGGATAATCAATGTCAAACTTAATCAAAGAATCTTTTACTTTGCCTTGTGGTCAGGTTGTTAAAAATCGTGTTTGTAAAGCAGCTATGACTGAAAGAATTGCTCAAGGTAATAATCTGGCTCATCAAGGACATGCAAATCTATACGATAGATGGGCCGATGGCGATATGGGTATTTTGTTAACTGGTAATGTTCAGGTTGATCGACGAAACATTGAAGGTCCTGCAAATGTTGTCATTGATCAAAGTAACTATAAAGATCAATATGATGCTCTTAAAGCATGGTCGGCAGCAGGAACAAAAAATGATACACAGTTATGGATGCAAATTTCGCATGCAGGAAGGCAAACACCTGGTGAAATTAATTCTTCACCTTTAGCTCCATCAAATATTGGATTAAAGATACCTGGCAAGAATTATGGCACTCCAACCCCCATGACGGAAGAAGATATTCTTGATCTAATAAATAGATTTGTTTTTACTGCAAAAATTGCCAGAGAAACAGGCTTTACTGGCGTTCAATTTCATTCAGCTCATGGCTATCTTTTATCAGAGTTTTTATCACCTGATATTAACAACAGATCTGATGCTTGGGGCGGGAGTATTGAAAATAGAGCCAGGATTCATTTGGAAATAATTGATAAATGCAGAAAGGAAGTTGGAGAGGATTTCCCTATTTCAGTTAAATTAAATTCTGCAGATTTTCAAAAAGGTGGATTCACTGCTGATGAAAGTATCCAAGTAGCTCAAATGTTCGAAAATGCGGGTGTAGATATTATAGAAATTTCAGGTGGTACCTATGAGCAACCAAAACTAATAGGTGTCGATGATTTAACCATTAATCCAAAAAGAAGCGAGCAAAGAAAAGAGAGCACAATCGCAAGAGAGGCTTATTTTCTTGAATATGCACAAGATATTAGAAAAGCAGTTTCTTTACCCCTTATGGTTACAGGCGGTTTTAGAACTAGAGAAGGTATCGAGGATGCTCTGCAAAGTCATGTTTGCCAAATAGTTGGGATTGGAAGACCTTTATGTGCAGATCCTTATTGTGTTAAAAAAATGATAGCGGGAGAGCTAGATGTTCTTCCAAGTTTTGAAAAGACTCTATCTTTAGGACCATCGATCTTATCTCCATCGAGCCCATTTACCATAATTAAAGTCATTAATGCATTTGGTGCTATGGCTTGGTTTTATCAGCAAATTAAAAATATGGCTAAAGGCCTTATGCCTAACCATAAGCAAAAGCTTTTTAATGCTTTTAGAGCTGATATGAAAGCAGACAAGCTTGCTATAAAAGACTACTTAGATAATAACTAGTATTTTAATTTGCACATTGGATGCTAATAAATCTATAGAACAAATATTTTGTTAAAGCTTTTAGTTGTGGCATTCTCTTTAATAAATAATTTTAAGCAGTAATTGATATGATTTTGAAAGCATTCATGAATTTTATGTCTCGACGTACAATTTTTGCACCAGTGAGAAATAAAGTTATAAATAAATATACTAGTGATGAATATGTCAAAGGCATTAGGGAAGAGGCCGAGACCGAAAGAAAAGAAGAGAGTAAGTCTCACATAGTTATCTATTTCCATAAAGTTGATGATCCATACTCTGCTTTAACAATTGAATATGTAGATAAAATTGCTTCAGTTTTTAATATTGTTATAAAACCTGTACTTGTTGGTGAAGAAAATCCTGAAACAGTCCATGAGCCAACTTTATATAGTGAATATTGCTTAACGGATGTGAATCGTATTGCAGATTATTATGGAGTAAGCTTCTCGTCTAAGAATTATCCAGAGAAAAGTTTAGTCCATATAGCAAATTCAATACTAGCAGCAGTTGATGAATCAGAATTTATATCCACTGCTAGGTTGGTTAGCAAAGCGTTATGGAATAATGAAAAAAAAGCTCTTGAAGAGCTTTCAATTAAATTTACAGCAGATCATGACTTGGTCATAAAAAAATTAAATCAAGGAAACACAATAAGAAATGAAAAAGGTTACTACTTTGGATCAGCTTTTTATTACGGCAAAGAACTTTATTGGGGGGTTGATCGCATTCATTATCTAGAGGCTAGATTAAACGAGCTAGGTTTAAGAAAAGGTTCAACAAATGATCCTGTCTGCATCCTAAATCTAAAAGCACCAGGAAAATTTGAATGTGAGGAAAAGGTAAATTTTTATTACTATCCATCTTTGAATAGCCCTTACACTTTTGTTAGCGCGAAAGGCGTAAAAGAGCTTAGTGATAACTATCCAATTAATCTCATAACAAAACCAGTTCTACCGATGCTTATGCGAAAAATGACTATTCCAAGTCATAAAGTAAGATATATCCTTTCTGATGCGGCAAGAGAGGGGGTAAAGAAAAACAATCCAATTGGTAATGTATATTCTCCAATAGGTAAGCCAGCTAGGAAAGCTTATTCCATATTTCCAATTATTGATGAGGCTGGTAAAGGTTTTGAGTACATCAATGAACTGCTTCAAGCCTCATTTTATAACGGGATTAATATTGGAGAGGATGACTATTTAAAGTCTACAGTTGAAAAGTTAGGTCTTGATTGGAATATTATTTCTAAAAAACTAGGAACCAATGATTGGAAAAAAGTTTTAGATGATAATTTAAAAGACATGTACTCAGGCAATTGCTGGGGCGTCCCAAGCTTCAAAATAACAGATGCAAATGATGAGAATCCATTCTATGTTTGGGGTCAGGATAGAATGTGGCTATTAAAAGAAGAGATTTATAGAAGAATTAATTCTTAAAAAACTATATTTTACCTATTTACCTGTGCGTATACTTTGCTAGTTCCATCTTTGTAAAGAACTAGAACGTCATAAGGCATAAAATGATTACCAACTTCCATGCCAGGAGACCCGTGTGGCATTCCAGGAACTGATAGGCCTAAAGCATTGGCAGGTTTTTCGGTTAGAAATTGAGTTATATATTCACTTGGTATATGACCTTCAAAAATATATCCATCAGATGATACTGCAGTGTGACAAGATCTATACTCATCTTCAATTTTATATTGTTTTTTTATATCCCCAAGATTTGTTACATCTTTAGTTGTGACATTATTAAAACCATTATTTTTCATATGCACAATCCATGCATTACAACATCTACATGTTGAACTTTTATAGACCAAAAGATCAGTCTCACTGGCTGTACTTTCGTTTGGACTACTTAAAGAAAATACTGAAGTTGATAAAATTAAGGATAAAGTAATTAAAATTTTTTTATTCATAGCACACTAAAATATAAGTCTAATTATTATACATATCAAAGAAATTTATCCAAAATTATTAGTGTTAAAAGCGCAAATTTTTTTATAAAAATATTGCATATATCCACAATTTTTTTTTAAAAAAATACCTTAAAAATTTTGATTTACAAACCAAATAAAATGTCGTTTAATTTGGTAAATGTTAATAATTTACAAGGGGGGTAATTATGACAAATCCTAATCATCCAAGTGTGGATCAGAGCGATAGAATAGTTCCAATAAATCTTAGACAAAGCGGACCAACTAAGACAGAGCTATTAATTTCAACACGTGTAAGAAAATCGCCTTTTTGGCATTTATCTCATGAAGCTGGTTGCTGGAGAGCAACAGTTTATAATCGTATTTATCATCCTAGGGGTTATGTAAGACCTGAAGACGGCGGAGCGATGGTTGAGTATGAAGCTCTTGTTAACAGAGTAACTATGTGGAATGTTGCTGTTGAAAGACAAATAAGAGTTAAAGGTCCTGATGCTGAGGCATTCACTGATTATGTAATAACGCGTGATGCTACAAAAATTGAACCAATGCATGGTAAATATGCCATCTTATGTAATGAAAAAGGCGGGGTTCTTAATGATCCGGTTTTATTAAGACTTTCAGAAGATGAATTTTGGTTCTCAATATCAGACAGCGATCTTTTGCTTTGGTTACAAGGTGTAAACGTTACTAAAAAATATGACGTTGAGATTGATGAAATAGATGTATGTCCTGTACAAATTCAAGGTCCATTATCTGAAGACTTAATGGCAAAACTTGCTGGTGAAGAGCTTAGAGAAATTCCTTACTATGGACTTATGGAATGTAAAGTTGGCGGAGCTGACTGTGTCATAAGTCAAACTGGTTTCACCGGTGAAAAAGGCTACGAAATCTATGTTCGTGATGCGCACGCAAATGCTGAAAAAATGTGGAATGCAGTTCTTGAAGCAGGTGAAGAGTTTGGTTTAATGGTTATTGCTCCTGCTCATCATAGAAGAATTGCTGCAGGAATCTTATCTTGGGGACAAGACCTCGATCATGAAACCTCACCATTTCAAGTTAACCTGAGCTATCAAGTGCCTCGTAATAAAAAGTCAGATTATATTGGTAAAGAAGAGCTTGAAAGACAAAGAGCAATAATTGATGAAGGAAATGCTCCATTTAAAATGAAGATGGTTGGTATTACTCTTGGTGGTAAAGAGATTACAAACTATGCTCCTGATTTTTGGTTAGTTACAGATACAGATGATAAAGAGGTGGGTTATGTAACATCTCCTTGGTGGTCACCTGAATTAGAGACTAATATTGCCCTTGCATGGGTGCCATGGGAGGCTTCGGAAGTTGGAACTAAATACAAAGTTAAACTTCCTGATGAATACTCAGAAACTCCAGGAGTCTCAGTTGATGCTGAAATTGTAGATGTCCCATTTAGAGAGTCTGTAAACCCTAACAAACGAGAAGTTGAAGCCGCTAAAGGACTAGACTTTGCCGAATAGTTTATAGCTATTAAATATCAAGAGCCCTTTGTAGGGCTCTTTTTATTAGACTCTACAAAACTTCATCCGGATTATGTTGGTATAAGACCTAAGTTACAAAATTTTAATGAAACCATGAAGGATTTTTCCATAAAGGACTTCAATGATCATGGGGTTGATGGACTTATAAATATTCAAGGAGTTGAAAGTCCAGGTGTAACAAGCTGTCTTTCTATAGGAAAACATGTACATAATTTAATTAAGTCTTAAGGTGAATTTTTAGCTTGTCTTTAAATTGATCAAGAATTTCTTCTTCAATTAAATGGCGCATGTTGGGAATGACAATTAGGTCGCTATCTGGAATAAGCTCATTCATTAAATAAGAATTTTTAACATTCAGGACTGGATCTTGCTCTCCGTGAATAAGAAGTGTTTTTGCTTTAATTGATTTAACTTTTTTAATTCTATTTTTTGAAGACAGAATCGCTGTAAGTTGCCTAGCATAACCAAACCCATCTTTAACATCCTTAATTCTATTAAAGTTATTTATAGTATCCTCTCTAAATTTAGGAGTATCTAACTCTTTGCCCTCCATTCCAATTAGCCCAACCCATTTAAGTTCTCTTTGATATACCTCATCCATAGTTGGGTCTGTAGTCTGCGATCGACTAACCATCATATCTCGTACTTCTTTTGTAGCTCCATTCAAAGGTCCTGGGACAGATGCTGTTGAGGCTATGAGAGTAAAAGTTTTTACACGTTGAGGATATTTAGCACAAATAATTTGGCTAATCATACCCCCCATGGAAGTGCCTATTATATGCGCTTGATTGATGTTCAAATGATCTAAAATATTTATACCGTCTCTTGCCATATCATTTAGAGTGTATTCAGACTTTATTGGTAGTCTAAAAAAATATCTTAGGTAACCTAAAACAATTGATGGTTTTTTTTTAAATCTCGTTGATAACCCGGAATCTCTATTGTCAAAAGTGATTGGTCTATAGTTATTTTCTATCAGAAAATCTATTAGATGCTCAGGCCAATGAACTAATTGTGCTCCAAGCCCATGGACTAAAAGAACCGGTGTGGCATCCTTTGGTCCATAATCTCTATAAAATATTTTAATACCATTATTCTCTGAATATCCTTCTTGATAGGCCATAAGACTAGTCTTACATATTTTAGACATGCAATACATAGCTTTTTCATATACATTAGAACATCAAGCTATTAAAAAATTTTAATATGAACATTAATCTCGATATTAAAGAATTTTTTCGTGCAAATAAAACTAGGGCCGCCTATGGAATAGGTGATTATGCTATTTGTTTATATTGGAGTGGCGTCAGCCTCTATCTCCTTTATTTCTATACGGACGTTGTTGGAATTTCGCCATTAATGGCTGGCTGGATATATGCCTTAGGCATAGCATGGGATGCGGTCACCGATCCCTTTATGGGTTATATGGCTGAGAGAACTAGAACAAAAATGGGAAGTTATAGACCTTATATACTTTATGGTTCAGTTCCATTAGCTCTGTCTTTTGTACTTCTTTTATGGGTTCCTCCATTTGAAGGAACTTTCTTATTTATTTTCTTATTGCTGGTAAATTTAATTCATAGAACTTGTTTTACGATTGTAAGCGTTCCTTATTCTTCGTTAACCGCAAGAATTACCGATGACAGTGATGAGAGAACAAAATTGACTACCGCTAGGATGCTAGCTGCAGCTGCTGGCACATTTTCAATTTCTGCTCTTGCATTTCCAATTGTTCTATTTTTTGGGGGCGGTGAAGAAGCTTTAGGTTTTGTATATCTTGGCCTCATTGCAGGTTTTACTGCTGTGGTTATACTTTCAATCACAGTATTTTTTGTTGAAGAAAGATCTTTTGAATTTACTAAAGAAGAACTGCCAAGTTTTAAAAATGTCTTTAAATCTGTAACAAATAATTATCCTTTTTGGATAGTTTTTTCAGCTATTTTAATTCTGATATCAACGTATTTAATGTTTAATAACAATCTAATTTATTTTACAAAATATGCTCTCGGTCTTCATGAATATCAAGGCACAATCTTAGCTGTTCTTAGTGGGGCTAATCTTCTTGCTATACCTATATGGGCTTTTTTAGCAATAAAGCTTGGAAAGAAAAATACATGGATGCTGTCTATGACTTTATTATTCATAGGATTTTGTATATTTTATCTTTATCCAATTGCAGAGCTTAATGAGCTCTTATTTATTTTGTCTTTTATTGGTTTTGCAAATGGTGCTACTGGCGTTTTGTTTTGGTCAATGCTACCAGATACTATTGAATATGGTGAATGGAAGACTGGCGTTAGGACTGAATCCTCATTGTATGGTTTTATGACTTTTGCTCAGAAAGGAGCAATAGCATTCGCTGCAGTAATTTTAGGAATGATACTAACGAACATCGGTTTTGAGCCTAATGAAGTTCAGACTGAGCAAACCTTAGAATCTTTAAAAGATTTAATGTCACTTATTCCTCTTATTGGAGTTTTTATAAGTTTTGTTTTGGTATATTTTTATCCAATTGACAGAGAGTTCCATAAAAAATTGATTGATGAGATTAATTTAAGAAAGCTAAAAAAATGTCTAAGGTTAGATGGGGTATTATTGGAACTGGTTCAATAGCGAACGCTTTTGCGCATTCAATAAAGCATTGCAATCATGCAGAGTTGATTGCTGTTTTTGGAAGAAATAAAGAGACACTTCAAACATTCTCTCAGAAATTCGATGTTGCCGGTATAAATGAAATTGATGAGCTAGTTGCATCAAATACAATAGATGCAATTTATATTGCAACACCTCACAGTTCACATTTTGAATATGCATTGCAAGCAATAAAGAACAACAAACATGTCCTATGTGAAAAGCCAATTGCAATGAATCATATTGAAAGTATGGTCCTATTTGGACTGGCTAAAGATTGTGGAGTTTTCTTAATGGAAGCTTATATGTATAGAACGCACCCACAAACTTTTAATATTCTTAAAAATATTGAGAGCTTGTGTGACACTAATGAAAAAGTAGAAATTAATTCTTCATTTGGATTCCATGCAGAAATATCTAAAGACCATAGATTAAGAAACCCTATGTTAGGCGGCGGAGCTATTATGGATGTAGGCTGTTATCCCTTATCAATGAGTAAATTATTAGCAGGACATATATTAAAAAAACCGTATGCGGACCCAATAAGCATTGAAGCTAGTGGTAACTTGGATGAGACTGGTGTTGATAGCAATTCAAAAGCTCGTATTTTGTTTTCAGAAAATATTGAGGCTAATATCTCATGCGCCATTAATGAGGTATATGAAAATAACTTAGAAATTATTAGTGGCGACTATAAGTTAAGTGTTAGCCAACCATGGCACTGTGGTCAATTTCAAGACGGACATTCTTCAATAAAGGTTTATTCCAAAAATAAACTTGTTGATGAAATTTCTTACAAAGATGAGGTTGGGCTCTTTACAAGAGAAATCGATCACGCTTCTGAATGTATTCTTAACAATAAATTGGAATCTGATTTAATATCTCATGCTGATTCTCAAAGCATAATGTTGTGGCTTGATAAATGGAGAAAAGAGCTTGGTATTAAGTGCCCTCACGAATCAAAAGAGACTTCTCAACTTATTAAATCAAAGTTTTTTTCTACCCAAAATAAAAAACTTGAGGGAATCAAAATCGATGGATTTGATAAAGATTTTTCTAGGTTAGTTCTTGGTTGCGACAATCAAACTTCAGACATTCATGCTTTTGCTATGTTTGATTATTTTTACGGAGCAGGGGGAAGAGTTTTTGATACAGCATATATTTATAACAATGGCATGGGTGATAAATATTTAGGAAATTGGATTAATTCTAGAGGCGTTCAAGAAGAGGTTATAGTTTTGGGCAAGGGGGCGCATACACCTGATTGCAGACCGGAATGTATTAAACCGCAAATCATCGAATCATTAGAAAGGTTAAATCTTGATAAAATTGATATTTATTGTCTCCACAGGGACAACAACGACATACCAGTATCTGAATTTATTGATGCTCTTGATGAAATAAAAGCCGAAGGCCTTATTCATAAAATTGGTGCCTCTAATTGGAAGCTAGAAAGGTTTAAACAAGCCAGAGATTTTGCACTTAAAGAAAATAAGGAACCTTTTACTATATTAAGTAACAACTTTAGTCTTGCAGAAATGATTGATCCTGTGTGGCCTGGTTGTGTGGCTATTGATAATAATTTTTTAGATTACATTGATCAAAACAATATCATATTGTTTCCATGGTCTAGTACTGCAAGAGGCTTTTTTATTAAGAAAAAAGAAATAGCTACAAGTGATCATTTTTCAAATCCATCCATGGACGAAGAGAAAAGAGTTTGGCATAGTGAAAGTAATCTAAAAAAAAGGGAGATTTGTTTTAATATAGCAGCAGAAAGGAATGTTGAACCAATAGAGATTGCTCTTGCGTATGTAATGCAATTTTCAAAGATAATATTCCCACTTATTGGACCAAGAACTATTAACGAATTAAATAGCTCTATTTTTGCTACAAGCCTTAATTTAACAAATGCAGAAATTAAACAATTAACTATAAATTAATTCTTTCAATCAGTTTAATATCCCTTGACGAAGATCCTATCAAAATATCATATTCTTTATATTTAATATCCCAGTCGTTCTTTGATAAATCCCATGAGGAGAAATTTCTTTTACTTAATTCAATCTCAATTTCTTTGGACTCACCTGGATTCAAAAATGTTTTATCGAAACCCTGAAGTGTTTTAATTGGTTCATTGTTGTCACTTTCATTTGGCTGCACATAACATTGTGAAATCTCAGAACCGGAAGTATCTCCAGTATTTTTGATAATATATGAACAAATAAAACTATCATTCATATCCTTTTTAATTTTTAATTTGGAATATTCAAATTCTGTATAAGATAAACCGTGGCCAAATGGGAAAAGAGGCTCAATTAAATTCTTGTCATACCATTTATAGCCCACCAATAATTTTTCATCATAATCCATTTGTAAATTTTTACCGGGATAGGATTCAAAAGCAGGAGTGTCTGAGAGGTTTACTGGAAATGTTGTCGGTAACTTTCCAGATGGGTTTGTGGCCCCAGTTAAAACATCAACAAGAGCATTGCCATATTCTTGACCGGCGTACCATGATTGAATAACAGCTTTCGCTTTGTTAATCCATGGCATATTTATTGGTGAGCCAGTATTTAAAACAACTATTGTATTAGGATTTGTTTCTAATACTTTTTCAATGAGTTCATTTTGCTTACCAGGGAGATTAAAATCTACTCTGTCATTCCCCTCAGTTTCCCAGTCTGAATTGGTACCAACCATTAATACTACTTGCTCAACTTCTTTTGCGATATTAAGTGCTTCGTCCATTAAATCAATTTTATCTGGTGGCTGACATCCTATGTAAATAGCAGGAAAATTGCCTTCAAATTTATATTGAATCTCAATCTTATAACTTTTATTTTCCTTAAGTACTTTGCTGCCTCTTTTTGAAGTAGTTCCATGAGCAAAAAATGCATCTCCTGGAGAAGTATTAGTCCAGTTATCTATTATTTCAGTCTCATCAATTAGTAACTTGCTTTTTCCTATCGCAAAAATTTCAAAGTTATGTTCGCCAGTTATGTTTGGAGTATAAGTGCAAGAAAATTTAACAAGAATATCGGGTTTTTCGTCACCCCCAATAATATCCTTTGCAAAACCTTCAAATATCCAAAACTTACTTCCGGTTAAAACCTTGCTAGAAATGAAATCATTCCCGCGCTCAGTGACATTAAAGTATTCAACCAAAAACCCATCTTCTTTTGTAAGTGATTTATTTATTTCAGGAAGGTATCTATAGGTATGGCATCCCTTTGAGGATCGAATTAAAGTATTGTCATTCAAAGAGCTTTTAAAAGCTTCAATTGGGTGTGATTCATAGTAGGGCACAAGAGTTGCGCTCCCACCACCTATTATCTGAGCTTTAGTTCCATTTGGCCCAATAATGCCAATTGAAGAAATATCTTTTTTCATTGGAAGGATATTTTCATTCTTCAATAGAACCATCCCTTCTTGAGCAGCTCTTTTTAAAAGTTGTCGCTGTGAACTTGAATTAACAACACCTTCTGATTGGTTTTCTAGATTTTCATATCTTTTAGAGAAATTTAATACATTCAATATTCTTTTTACTTTGTCATCAATCATCTCAATTGATATTTTTTGTTCATTAACTGCTTTAAGTAAATTTTCTCCCCATGTTTTAGCAGGGCCAGGCATTTCTAGATCAAGTCCGCCTAATGCATTTTCAATAGTTTCAGTTGCAGCGCCCCAATCACTGACAACATAACCATCAAAACCCCATTCATTTTTTAAAATATTTATAAGGAGGTTTTCATCCGAGCTACAATAAATATTATTTAGTTTGTTGTAAGCACTCATGACAACTTGAGCATTGGCTTCTTTTATAGCCATTTCAAAAGGAAGAAGATATATTTCTCTTAATGTCTTTTCATCAATATTTGAGCTAACTGTGTACCTTTCAAATTCTGTATCATTACCAACAAAATGCTTTAAACATGCAGCCACTTCTCTTGATTGAACACCGCTTACATAGTCAATAGCTATTTTCCCTGTTAAAAAAGGATCTTCAGAAAAACATTCAAAATGCCTTCCCCCTAAAGGATGTCTGTGGATGTTAATGGTCGGACCCAAAAGAACATCTACACCTTTTGCTTTTGCTTCATTTCCTAATTCTTGCCCAAGTTCGTTAATAAGTTCCATATTCCATGTTGACCCAACAGATATAGCACATGGAAAACATGCAGATGACTTACCTGATTTTCCATCACCTCTGACACCATTAGGTCCATCAGACATTTTGAGGCTTGGGATGTTTAATCTTTCAATTTTATGGGTATACCAAGCATCATAACCACTTAAAATTTGAATCTTTTCTTTAACTGTCAGTTCTTTTATGAGTTTTTCAGGATTGAGCATCTTGCCATATTAAATGGTTATTTGACTATCTTCAATTATGATTTTTTTGTTATAGTTGGAACAATATGATTGAACAAATTAAAAAATCAGTAATGCTCTTTAACGCACCAATTCAGAGAGTGTATCAAGCTAATCGCGGAACTATCATAAGAACAATCATATATACAATTGGCCATTTTGTTATTGCAGCCTCATGCGTGATGTATTTTACTGGTGCTAGCTTCTCTGCAGCTATAACGGATGCAATTGTAGAGCCTTTGTTAAACAGTGTTTGGTATTTTGTATTAGACAAGTACTGGGCAAGCAAATACCCAAGCTAAAAAAATTATGCGATATCTTCTTCTGATTTTATTTTCTTTTTCTATTTATGGAGAGACTAGCAAAGTTTTATGTGAGTTAGATGGAACTTACTCAGTAACCTATAAAGATATTAAGAAGACATACCTTTCTGAAGGTATAGAGCTCTTTAAAAATTTAGCTAGACAGACTCAACAATCTTTATTTTTACTTCAAAGAGCAAAAACAAACTTTGCTGAAGAAGATTGGCAAAAAGATAAAATTTATATCGTTCAGTACTGGGAAGTTGATTCAGAAAAAGAAACGTTTAAATCACTTACTCATACACTAGAACCTTCTCCAATATGGATTAATCCAGATGCCGAGTGGGAAGCCACAAAATCTAAAACTGGTATCACAGTAGAACATTCAATGAGATCTGGTGAAACCCATAGTATTTTTCCAGATTACGAAGTCGGTGCTTATAGAATTTCAAATACTTTTAACTGGTATACAGGCAAGGGTCAGATGTCGGGAGATATATGGCTTAATAAAAAAGATGGTTCAAAAAACAAGAATCCAAAAATTGAAATTTTTGCTTCAGGTAAATGTGAATCTCAAAAAAAGAAATTTTAGGCTTACGCCACGCTAGCAATAAAAAGACAAAGCACAACAATAATCAAAACAATATACTTATCTACTTTTTCTAAAATTTTATCTATCATTTTTAAATTATATAAACCCCTATTACTTTTATATTAAAAGTACAATCCGAATACTATGTTCAAAGACTTACTTTATTTTTTTCGAGCTTTTCGTAATTCTCTATAAAGCTTATTGAGTCTCTTTTTTTTAATTTCTCTCACAGCTTTTCTCTTTGAACTAGCAATTGCTGACTTCCTTGCTCTTTCGCCTTTATCTATAAATAATCTCCTAAAAGAATTTTTAATGATATCAATTTAATAGTAACAAATTTTTATAAAATCTCTACAATATTCTTAAAAATATGATTATTGAACAAACTCAAATTTCAAAAACATTAATAATCTTTCTTGAAGTCGAATCTCTTAAAACTGGCCATGAGCTTGAAAATGATTTTGAAGAATTTCAGGAATTAGTCAATTCCGCTGGAGCTGAAATAGTTGACAAAAGCATTAGTAAGCAAAACAAGCCTTCTATTAGTCACTTTATAAATAAAGGAAAGCTAGAAGAGATTAAAAATAAAGTTCAGCAAACAAAAGCAGACTTAGCAATTGTTAATCATCAGCTATCTGCCTCTCAAGCTAGAAATCTTGAACTGTATTTAAAAATTAGAGTCATCGATAAAACTGAGCTCATTCTCGATATCTTTGCCTCAAGAGCCACAACTCATATTGGTAAACTCCAAGTAGAATTAGCACAACTAAACCACTTGTCTACTAGGCTGATAAGAGGGTGGACCCACTTAGAAAGACAGAAGGGGGGTATCGGACTAAGAGGTCCTGGTGAAACCCAGCTTGAAACTGATAGAAGATTAATTGGTCACAGAATTAAGAGACTTAAGTCAAGACTAGATAAAGCTCACAAACAAAAACAACTTAACAGCTATTCAAGAAAAAAAAGCAGAAATAAATTAGTTGCTCTTGTTGGTTATACAAATGCAGGCAAAACAACTCTCTTTAATTCTCTTACAAACAGTAAACAGCAAGCAGAAGATAAGCTATTTGCAACTTTAGATTCAGTAACTAGAAAAAATATAGATCCAGAACTTGGACCAATACTATTTTCTGATACTGTTGGTTTTATATCTCAACTACCAACTCAGCTTGTTGAGTCATTTAAAGCCACATTAGATGAGCTTAAATCAGCAGACTTATTGCTCCATGTTGTAGATGCTTCAGATGTAGATAGAAAACAAAAAGAAGTAGAAGTAAATAAGATATTAACTGACCTAAATTTAGAAGAAATTCCACAAATAAGAATTAATAATAAATGTGATCTTGTAGACAGGTTTTGTTGTAAAGATTCTTTAAATAAGACCTCGAAAGAGGTTTGGATATCAGCTGAAAAAAATATTGGTATAGCAGAGCTAAGAGATTTAATAAATGAAGAGCTTTTTAATGGCATATACAAAGGATGGGTTTCATTAGAATCATCTTTGGGAAAAATTAGATCAAAGCTATTTATGATGGGTTGTATAAATGAAGAAAAAATATCATCTACCGGTCAAATATATGCTCATATTGATATAGGCAGGGATGAGCTAGATCGTTTCATCGGTGTGAATGGCTTTGCTCTTTGTGAGGACAAGGATATACTTTTAGAAAGTTAGGAGTAAACATGAAAAAAATTAATGCACGACTAGATTCTATTTCAAGCCCATTTAATAACATTGCTCCTTGGTTTTTTAGAATCGCACTTGGCATTGCTTTCTTTTTACACGGCTACAAAAAATTACCAGCACCTTTTATGATGGAGGAGCAGCACAGAATGGTAACTTGGTTTGAAAGTATTTTCATTCCAATGCCTGAAGTGTTTGTTTCTATTGTAATTTTAGTTGAAATACTTGGCGGGGTAGGGATTATATTAGGTGGACTAATTGGTTTATTTGCATCACAGGCAGGACATTTTATTACTAGGATATCTGCTTTTGTTCTTGTGATTTTAATGTTTAACGTTTTTTATATCGGACATCCGGACTGGTTTGTTTGGCCTCCAATGAAGCTCTTAACAAGTGAGCAGATGTTTTTATTTGTACTTAGCGTCTATTTCTTGATTCGCGGAAATAAATAAAGCTCATTCACATACATAAGAACTAAATTCTGAAAAAAGAGAAGATTTTTCTACTTTCTACTTGCAAATGAGAATCATTCTCATTATCATTTACATCTCTTAAAGGTCGCCAGCTTTATAGTCCCCTTAAGAGTGTGCTTTTTTGAAAATTAAAAGTTTTAATTATCAAAAATATCTGGAGAGGTCGGCGGCTTTTAAGAATCAATAATTGATTAAAAGGAAAAATTATGATGACAAAAATGTATACAAAGTTAATTGAGAATATATCTCCATTAATATTCATAAGTATTTTATTTGTTGCATCTTTTGCAATAACTGCTAATGATTCAGAAAATGTTGAAGAGATTGTCGTCAAAGGAAATGTTTTATATGCTGATCAGGTTAATGCTTTAAAAACTCCAGTTCCAGTATTAGATGTCCCACAAACGGTTTCTATCGTCACAGATGATGACATACGCAAACAAGGTTTAAGAGCAATTGAAGATATTATTAGATATGTTCCAGGTGTTAATACTTCTCAGGGAGAAGGTCATCGTGATTCAGTAGTTTTCAGAGGAGTAAGGTCAACAGCAGATTTTTTTCAAGATGGTATTAGAGACGATGTTCAATATTATCGTTCTTTATATAACGTGGAACAGGTTGAAATTCTTAGAGGGCCAAACGCTTTACTCTTTGGAAGAGGCGGAACCGGTGGTGTTGTTAATAGAGTTTCTAAAAAAGCAGTTCTTAATGACAAGTTTGGAGCTGTAGATTTTGGTGTAGATTCCTTTGGTGCAAATGATTTAACCTTAGACTATAACGTTCAAAGCGGAGATGATTCAGCTTTGCGTTTTATGATGCACAGTGATGCACTAGAAAATCATAGAGATCATTACGATGGGCAAAGAACTGGCATTAATCCTACATTAAAATTAAAAGTTACTGAAAGAACTACTTTGGACCTTTCATATGAGTATGCTAATCATGAAAGATTTATAGATAGAGGTGTTCCAACAGAAAACGGTAAGCCTGTTAAAAGATTTGAAAAGATTACTTTTGGTGATAAAGACGTAAACCTGACAATGCTTGAAGCTACTATCTTCAGGGCAACATTGAGTACTGAGTTCTCTGATACTAGCAAGGGAAATCTTTCTATTGTTTCAAGTGAATTTGAAAAGATGTACAAGAATTATTATGCATCTGGTTATAACGGAGGTGAGACTGTTGTAACTATGGATGGTTATCTTGATCCAACTGACAGAGAAAATACTGTTTTAACTGGTAATTTAGTAAATGAAATTCAAATTGGAACTTCTACTCACACACTTTTGTTTGGTGGGGAGATTATAGATACATCCAATGACAATCATAGATATGATACTTTTTGGTCTACAACAAGTGATGATAATGAGATTTTTAATATAACCAGACCAATGAACTTTTCAGTGAATTCTTTAGGCGTTGCTACAAGCAACGACTTTACAGCAAAACTTAAAAGTAAAACAAGATCTGATATTGAGGTTTCATCTATTTATTTTCAGGATCAAATAGATGTTTCGGATAGATTGAAATTAATGATTGGCGGACGTCATGATACTTTTGATATAACAGTAGCTGATATTAAATCAGGAACTTCACAATCTAGAGAAGATAAAGAATTTTCTCCTAGAGCTGGCGTAATCTTTAAGCCAAGTGAAAATGTGTCTTGGTATTATAGTTATAGCGAAAGCTTTTTACCAAGATCTGGTGAGCAATATAAAAAATTAACTGCTTCAGCTGCAGCTCTAGATCCAGATGTATACGAAAGTAGTGAATTTGGAGTAAAAATTGCTATCTCTGAAAATCTAAGTTTTGCAGCAGCTTATTTTGACAGTGAGCAGACTATAGCAACAAGAGATGCAAGCGGCGAGGGTGCAGAGATTGTTGGACTTCAGGTAGATGGTTTGGAGCTTGAGTTAAAAGGAAAGGTGAATGACAAGATGGATCTTGTTGTTGGATACAGTTCAATGGATGGTAAAACAAGTTCTGGCGGTGAACCAAGAGAGATTCCGGAATATACGCTGTCTTTATTTGCTACCTATGAAGTCTCAGATAAGTTTGGGTGGGCTTTTGGTATGACTCAACAAGGAAAATCTAACATTAGCAATAATAAGCCAGGATTAATATTGCCAGAATATACAAGGATTGATTTTGGAGCATATTATAAAATTGCTGATGATTTAAACATTCAAATGAATGTAGAAAATCTTACAGATGAGTTATATTTCCCGCATTCACACAGCACTCATCAGGCATCTGTTGGCGAGCCATTTAATGCAAGGATCTCAATAAGAAAAACATTCTAATGAGACTTATAGTTTGAGAGCGCTTTAACTTTCAAAAATTGGGGTGGCATTGTTCACCCCTTTTCTTTGAATTAGTGTACAAAATTAAAATTTTTAAAGTACAATACAGCTTTTGAAAAATGGGGCTATAGCTCAGCTGGGAGAGCACCTGCTTTGCAAGCAGGGGGTCCGCGGTTCGATCCCGCGTAGCTCCACCATTTCTTTATTTAATATTTTCTGAATATTTGCCCAATTCATTTTTAAAAATATCAATCAATAGCATTACGCTTCCAATATCTGCATAAGTCTGCCTAACTACTATTGCAAGCTCTCGATGGGGACCAGGCTCATTTAAGATTGACTTTTTTATCATCGAATTAGCATTAATCAAATGTTTAATAGACATGTGGGGAACAAGAGTCGAACCCATATTATTAGCTACTAATTGGATCAAGGTAGTAAGACTAGATGCTTCCATTGAAAATTGTTGATTATCATTAATTTTACATGCAGCTAGCACATGATTTTTTAAACAATGGCCATCATCGAGCAACATTAATTCTGAAAAATTTATATCTTTTGCTTTTAATGCTTTTTTGTATTCATTGTTTTTGTGGCTTACATAATAAAAGTTTTCTTCCCAAAATTTAAAGGATAATAATCCTCCTAAGTTGTATGGAAGAGCAAGAATAGCCATATCCAAGTCTCCATCATTCACTTTTTGCACTAATGAGCTAGATTTCCCCTCTAAAATTTTTAAGTTTAGATTTGGATGATATTTTTTTAATTTTGGTAGGACTAGAGGGAGTAAATAAGGACCTATGGTTGGAATAATTCCAATGGTTAATGGAGAGCTTAATGGAGCTTTTTGTTTCTCACCAAGATTTTTTATATCTTCAATATTAAGCTGAACTGTTTCAGCCTTTTTTAGAAGTTCAAGCCCAAGTTTGGTGACTATGACTTTTTTATTTGTTCTTTCAAAAATTTGAAAACCGATTTGATTTTCAAGTTCTGTAATTGCATTACTTAGAGTAGAGGGAGATACAAAACAATCATCTGCTGCTTTTTTAAAGTGCAACCTCTTGGCAACTGCAAGCGCATAATTTAATTGCTTTATAGAGATCATTTATGTACATTTTAATCGAACATAAAGTACATTAATAGTATATTTATCAATATATAAAAATTAGTTAAAGTATTAAGTAACTCAAATTTAAGCACAATTCTTTGGAGGAAAAATGAGTAACGAAACACAAGGTAAATGCCCTGTAATGCATGGGGCTGCAGCTACCAACAGTAGTGAGAACAGTACATCGGTAAGAGATTGGTGGCCAAATAATCTAAACTTAAATATTTTGCATCAACATGATAGCAAGTCTGATCCATTAGAAGACGGGTTTGATTATGTAGAAGAGTTTTCAAAGCTTGATTACGATGCTCTTAAAAAAGATCTTAATGATTTAATGACTGACTCGCAAGATTGGTGGCCGGCAGATTACGGTCATTATGGACCTTTTTTTATTAGAATGACTTGGCATGCAGCTGGTACATATAGAAGTACTGATGGACGTGGAGGCGGTGGAACTGGAGCGCAACGATTTGCCCCTCTCAATAGCTGGCCAGATAACGGAAATCTTGATAAAGCTAGAAGATTGTTATGGCCAATTAAACAAAAATATGGTCAAAAAATTAGCTGGGCTGATTTATTAATCCTTGCCGGTAATGTAGCTATTGAATCAATGGGTGGAAAAACTTTTGGTTTTAGTGGAGGACGTCCAGATATTTGGGCTCCTGAAGATGATATTCATTGGGGTTTAGAAAAAGAATGGCTTGAGAATGAACGCTATGAAAATAATGATGTAAGAGAGTCTTTGGACATGCCACTTGGTGCGGTTCAAATGGGATTAATCTATGTTAACCCTCAGGGACCAGATGGTAATCCTGATCCTTTGGCTAGTGCTCATGATATAAGAACCACATTTGGAAGAATGGCAATGAATGATTATGAAACTGTTGCATTAGTTGCAGGTGGTCATACTTTTGGAAAAGGGCATGGTGCAGGACCAGATACCAATGTTGGAGTTGAGCCTGAAGGTGCTAATTTAGAAGAAATGGGATTTGGTTGGACTAGTTCATATGCTTCCGGTAAAGGTAGAGATACTATTACTAGTGGTTTTGAAGGAGCATGGACTGCAAATCCTACACAATGGGACAACGGATACTTTGATCTCTTATTTGGCTATGAATGGGAATTAGTTGATACTCCAGCAGGTGCAAAGGTGTGGCATGCAATAAATCCTAAAGATGAAGATTTAGCACCAGATGCAGAAGATCCATCTATCAAAGTACCAACAATGATGACGACTGCTGATATGGCTTTGCGTGAAGATCCAGAATATAGAAAAATTTCAAAACATTTTCATGAGAATCCTGATGAATTTGCAGATGCTTTTGCTGAAGCCTGGTTTAAACTTCTTCATAGAGACATGGGACCTAAGACAAGATACGTAGGCCCTGAAGTTCCGAGCGAAGAAAGAATTTGGATGGATCCTGTACCTGCGGGTAATACTGAATATGATATTGATTCTGTTTCAGAAAAAATTAAAAACAGCGGTCTCTCTATCCAAGAAATGGTAGAAACAGCTTGGGCAAGTGCATCAACATATAGAAACTCAGATATGAGAGGTGGTGCTAATGGTGCAAGAATTAGACTAGCTCCTCAAAAAGATTGGGAAGTAAACAAACCAGAACAACTTGAAAAGGTTTTAGGTATTTATGAAACTATTTCAAATGAGACTGGAGCTTCAGTTGCTGATGTGATTGTATTGGCTGGTAATATTGGTATTGAGATGGCAACTGGATCTAAGGTTCCATTTACTCCAGGTAGAGGAGATGCTACTGAAGATCAAACAGATGCTGCGTCTTTTGATGTTTTAGAGCCACATTCAGATGGTTTTAGAAATTTTCATAAGCCTGGTATTAATGTAACTCCTGAAGAAATGATGCTAGATAAAGCTCAATTGTTAAATTTAACAGCTCCAGAAATGACAGTATTACTTGGTGGTATGAGATCTCTAGGTATTAGCTCAAGTGGCCATGGTGTTTTCACAGATGATTCGAACACAATGACAAATGATTACTTTGATACCTTGCTAGATATGTCTGTTCAATGGAAACCAAATGGAACTGGTAATTCATATGAGGCTTTTGATAGATCATCAGGTGACAAGGTTAGAACTGCTACAAGATCTGATTTAGTCTTTGGGTCAAATTCACAATTAAGAGCAATAGCAGAAGTTTATGCATCTAGTGATGCTGGTGATAAATTTGTTAGTGACTTTATTCTAGCTTGGAATAAAGTTATGAATGCTGATCGATTTGACGTCTAATAAATAATAACTCAGGTGTCATAAAGGCACCTGAGCTTTTATATTATCTCAATATGCTTATAATCCTTTTCATATGGATATAGATTTGTGGACTAAAATTCAAGATGAAATCAAGTTAAGGGTTGAGGCTGAGCCATCTCTTGGTTCTTTTTTATATTCACTTGTTTTATCTCAAAAAGATTTAATTGGAGCTGTAGCATCGATATTAGCTTCGAAATTACATAGCGATGCATTATCTGCAATGGATATTAAGAAATTTATCCTAGAGGTATACAGAGATTGTGAAGATATTGAAAAAAACCTTGAAGAAGATATAAAGTTTTTCAAAGACCATGATCCTGCATGTAAATACTTTTCTACACCATTACTTTTTTATAAAGGATTCCTAGGTTTAGCTACTTATAGAGCAGCACATTGTCTTTGGAACAATGAAAGACACACAATGGCATTATTTTTTCAAAATAGAGCTTCAGAAGTATTTGGCGTTGATATTCACCCCGCTGCTAAAATTGCCGGAGCTGTAATGATCGATCATGCTACTGGTGTTGTAATTGGTGAAACATCTGAAATTGAATCTGAAGTATCAATTTTCCAAGGTGTAACGTTAGGTGGCAAGGGTTTTGAATCAGGAAAAAGACATCCAAATATAAAGAAAGGAGCATCAATTTTTGCAGCAAGCACTGTTTTGGGTGATATTACAATAGGAGAGGGTGCAATCGTAGCAGCAGGAAGTCTTGTTCTAAAAGATGTGCCGGATAATGCTACCGTCGCAGGAGTGCCTGCTAAAATAAGGTCTTAATTATCTAGCTCTAGCTGCTGAAAAGCCTTGGTAGCTTTGATAAATATATATTAGACATACTAAAAGAATATTTACGTATAACTGGCTACTTAAGAGAGTTGTTGAAAGAACGTTAATATTTAGCACTCCAAATAATTCGATAGCTAAAATACCTGCAACTGAAAACATTAATATAACAAAATACATATATCTCTTGCCTTCTAAAAGCAGGCCTGTCATCGAGCTTAAAATAGTTATAGCAACTGCATATATAAAAATTTCGTTGTAAGTAATCTGGGATAGGAAAAATAACACTGAAGTAGAAACAATGCCGGTAAACATGAGTTGCAAGAAACTAAAAACTTTAATATCTGTTGATATTACAGGGTCATATTTAATGTAAAAATCTTTAGGATCTTTTTCTTCTACGCAATCATCTGGTCTCCAATAAGTTTTTGAAAACCATACTTTTATCTTGTCACTAAACTTTTTAGTTTTCATAGAGTCTTTAAACATGGTTGTAAAAATTTGAAAATTGGCCCAAATAGGATTCCAACTTTTTAGTGCACTCACGGTTCCATACACAGGTGTAATTTCAGGATCTCTAGCAATATAAGTTCCAAACATACGATCCCATATTATGAAGACCCCACCGTAATTAGCATCTATATACTCTTTATTTTTAGCGTGATGAATACCATGATTCATTGGAGTGATAAATATCTTTTCTAAAAAACCTAGATGGCCTATATGTTCTGTATGAACCCAAAACTGATAGACTAAATTAATACCAGCTACAGTAACGAAAACTTCGCCCGGCACTCCAAGAAATACCATTGGTAGATAAAATACCCATTTCCATAACCATCCTGTGCTTGTTTGTCTGAGAGCAGTGGATAGGTTGAATTCCTCGCCATGATGATGGACGCTATGAGTTGCCCATAAAATTTTTATCTCATGATGCATTCTATGCATCCAATAATAAGAAAGATCATAGAGAAGAAAAGCCACAATCCAAGTGATTGGATTCTTAATTGATAACAATCCAACATTAAAATATTTACTTATGTATACAAAGATAAGGCTTTGTAAACCAAGATTGAGCATAGTTGGATATCTGCTAATCATTCCAATTGATAGGCTCGTAAAAGTATCATTCAATCTGTAATTGCTTTTACCTTTATAGACCCCATAACAATACTCAATAAGAATCAACAGCATAAAAACTGGTATTGCAAAGGTAATGATTGATGATTTGTCTGTAACTATCATTGGAATATATTGTTAATTATTTACATTTTAGGTATTGGCATTTAAATATGCAATAGCGCCAATCACATTTGCAAATTCTTGTTTTTCTATGTAATTGCCTGATATTCCAGCTAAATTTAACCTTTTTTCTATCCCGTCTCTAACGGTGCTCATTTTAGAAACTCTTCCAATAAAATAGATATTACTTACACCAATTAATAATGCATTCAGATAAGCTACAGTCCCAATTACCTCTCCAACCATATTTGATATGGAAGATGCTATATCTTCATTGTTAAAGTTAGTCTTATTTCTTGCTTTAGAGAAATTAGAAGCTGTTATATCTGGATTAAGCGAACCAATATTATTTACAACCTCACCAATTAATGCATCTAGATTCTTTTTATTACCTACTCTAGATAATTCTTCAATCTCATCTGCTTTGTTGATATCAATAGTCAAATTAGATAAACCTTGCAAGGTTCCACCTCCAACAGATATGCCACCTAAATGGTGAAATTCATTATCCATATAAGCAACGCAAGCGGTACCTGTTCCAGTACTAACAGCCATAAATTTTTGATCTTTTATTTGATATAACTCTTTAGCACCATGACCAACAGCCTCAACTTCATTAATTTTGATGATTGGAATACCATTTAAAGCATCTTGAAGATCGCTAGATTTGCCTCCAGTGACCACAATTTTGGTGATAAGTTTTGTATCTAGATTTATTTCAGAGAGAATTTCTAAAATAAAAGCTATCTCAACTTTTTTTGAAGAAAAAGTATAAAAATTCAACTCTTGCTTATCTTGAACAGCCACATCTGTATTGGTTATCCCAAAGTCAAAAGCAATTTCCATAATAACTAACTATTTTTTATTTACTTGCACCGCTCTCTGGCCATGCCATTGGTATTTGTTGTTGCGGGTTAAAAACCATAGGTCCATTAATCGGGTATGCGCCTGCAGCTTGATCTATTTCTTTTGCAGTCAAGTACTCACTTGGAGTAAGCCTGAAAACATCTAAACCTCTAGTTATCTCAGTGCCGTAAATATATCCGTCATAATAATAGGCAGACCAGTAACCTCCAGTTACTAAAATTTCCTCATTAATAGGCCCTCTATCAAAATAAGCTATTTCTTTTGGGTTAGTTGAATCAGTAAAATCCATAATTGATATTCCGCCTTGATACCAAGCTTGAACAAAAATATCGCGACCAGGCACAGGTATTATAGATCCATTATGAGCAACACAATTTTCTGTTTCAACTTGTGGTGCTGGCATTTTGTAATGGCTCCTAAACTCTAATTTATTATCAACTATGTCATAGATAGCATCCGCCCCCCAATCTAATGGGTCCCATGCTCTGCATCTCGGACGGCCTCCGCCACCCCATTCATCAGTAAATATAACTTTAGTTCCATCATTGTTAAATGTTGCTGAATGCCAATATGCAAAACCAATATCAGTAACAACATCCAGCCTCTTGGGATTATATGGATCGCTTATATCAAACAAGATACCATTTCCAGAACAGGCTCCTGCTGCAATGTTAGCTGATGGGAATACAGTAATATCATGACATTGATCAGTTCTTTTGGTTTCTTGAGTATCGTCCCCATGATCGCCGCCAACCCATAAGCCGCCTAGAGCACCAGTTTCTTGGTCTGCAAAGACAGTCGGACTGCTTACAATTTTAGACTTTGAAGGATCAGAAACTGGAATTTCTATAACATCAATTCTGAATAAGGCTGTTCTTTTATCTCCAGGTATGTCTCCAATACATTGCTCCATTTCCTCTTCATCTCTAACGCTAGAAGTTCCTGAATTATAAACAACAATTTTTCCATCATCAGATGGTCCTGAAACAACTGAATGAGTATGAGATCCTCGGCAAGTTTGAACTGCACCCACTTGTTTTGGTTTTGTTAAATCTGAAATATCAAAAATTCTAATTCCTCTAAATCTTTCAGAACTCGCATCTCTTCCAACGCCATTAGACCCACAGTCTACTCTGCTTCTAATTTGTTCAACCGACATGATTAATAAATTTCCTACAATTGAGACATCTCCTTGACCTCCAGGACAGACTATAGATGAAATAAGATTAGGAACACCATCTTCATCAATTTTATACATATTAAAACCATGATAATTTCCAGCAACCAACAGATCATCCCTAAAAGCCATATCAGTATTTGCAAAACTTAAAATTGGTGATTTTCTTGCTCTTGATTTTTCAAGAGTTGTTAATTCTCTATCTTCATCAAGATCTTTTGTTAGATCTTCTTCACCTTTTGCTTCAGGATCATCTGGATCATAAAATCCAACAGGTTTTCTAAGGGAAGCAATTAGCTCTAAATTTAAAATCGCTTCATCAGCAATAAAAAGGCCAGCGGTTAAGCCAGATCTAGGATCGTCTGAAAGATTAACTGCAATGATATTCATTCTCTCAATTTCAACACCTTGATCATTGACTAAATCAGCAACAAATTCATTTAAGAGCGGTTCATTTGCTGAACCTGGGTATTTTTTGAGGTCTTTTACCATTTCAAGGGCACCATCATGGTGGGCTATCATTAGCTGAAGAAACAATCTATCAAAATCAGTACTTTTAGAATTTTCAAGTTCTATAAGCTCCTCTGGAGATGCCATTCCAGCCATTTCCATATGCATATGATAGTTATGAGGCGTATTTGTTTTTATCTCTTTTCTTGACTCTAACCAGCTTTCCATGAAATTAATTTCGTCTTCTTGAGAAACGTCAATTCTGTTAGCTAAATCAAGAATTGTTTTGTTGTTAGTTCTTTTTTTTGCAAGTTTGGACATCACTATTGCCTGTCTATGATGTGCAATCATTCCCTCTAAAAATCTAACATCAGCTTCAACGTAACTTGCTCCAGCTATGTTCGATGCTAGCGCAGGATCAAGTATCTTTGAATTTTCACCAGGAGCTCCAGGTTGAATAATCGGAGCATTATTAGCAAAAGAATGATTTGGTATCAAAATTATGAGAGCAACAAAAAGAATATTTTTATGAATTTTTTTGATCATCATCTTCACTTATTTCCTTTGCTTCACCTTCAATAATATTATTGGGTTCTTGATTACCAAATCTATTAATTCTGTTAGACCTATCTAACTGTTTTCTTGAGGCCTTAACTTTTCCAAGGTTAAAAAAAATAAATAAGGAAATTATGGCTAAGGCGCCAAATATAATTGTATTCACAAACCTACCTGCTTCTCATCTTAGCTAATAATCTAAGTATTTCTAAATATAGCCAAATAAGTGTTACCATCAAAGAAAAAGCACCATACCATTCCATATGCTTTGGCATGCCTTTATCAGCACCTTCTTCAATAAAATCGAAGTCAAGGACAAGAGACAATGAAGCAAAGCATACAATTCCCAAAGAAAGTCCGATACTCATTAAAGAACCATCAGTTGGAGATAGTAGACTAATACCTGAGCCAAAAAAACTCATTATAAAGCTTACTAAATAAAGCAAGAAAATTCCGCCAATGCCAGCAACGACCATTAACTTGAAATTTTCAGTTGGTTTTATTAATCCGCTCTTATAGCACATTAATAGTGAAGCAAGTATTCCAAAAGTTAAGCCAATTGCTTGAATTGCTATGCCATCAAATGCACTTTCGTACATTAATGTGATTCCACCTAGAAAAGTGCCTTGAGCTAAAGCATAAAGGGGTGCAGTAGATCCAGCTTTTGCTGGATTCCTAAAAATAGTTACCATTGCTAAAATAAAACCAACAATCGCACCAGGCCAAATTAAAGCAGGTATATTCCATCCAATAACAGCACCTGAAAAACATAAGGCAAGAAGTATACCTGTTTTATTGACAGCTCCATCGAGAGTCATTTTTTCACCCATAGATGCTTCATATGATGTTGAATCAAAGCCTCTACTAAATGCTGGATTGGTAGATCTGCCAAATCTATTTATAGCGGAATGTCTAGACATAGTTTTTCTCCTTAAATTTAAAGATATATTAAATAGGTATGGTCGCTAATACAAATTTAAACCCAATTATAAGTTTTTAATCCATTTACTGATAAGCTCAACAGCTTCTGTATGTTCAAGAAATCTTCCTGACTCAGGCATCATTATTCCAGGGTCAAGAGATTGCATTCTGTATAACAAAATAGATTCATCGGGCTTTCCTGGAACAATTGAGTACCTTAAATTATTACTAGCTCTCCCTGTAGCAACAGGTTTTTTATAGATTCCTAAATTTATTTTATTACTCTCAAGATAGTCTAGAATAAGACCGCTAGTATCTGCTGACCCTCCATCTATATGGCAATGAGCACAGTTAATATCTAAATAAGATCTTGCTCTATCATTTAAATCTTTTGATTCATCTTGCCAATCTACCATTGATTTTATATTGAGATTGTTTTCAACCCATCCCATTTGGTGCCATTTAATAAGTTGATTTTTTGAACCTTCAATATAATTAAAGCTTTTATTTAAATTCCTAGCTTTTGGCCCAATAGGAGTTATTTTTTTATTTGAGGTATGGCATTCTTTGCACTGATTAATATTCGGAACCCTGTATCGAACATCTACTAAATTTCCATATTCATTGATAAATTTAGTTGAAATAGTTTTTCCAGCAATACTTAAAAAAGCTTCATTTTGATCGTCATTCCAAATATAGCTAACGTTAACCCATTCATTACTTTTCTTTATCAATAGTCGAGTCTCAAGAAGTTGCTTAGAAGTATTTGAGTTTTGATAATTATTTAGATATGCAAAAGTCTTTATTAATGCAGTTCCATTTGGAAAATCGAATACTTTGTTGTGTCTATAAGCCGCTGTTTTATTTTCTGGAATATATATAAATCTTAATTTATCTGCATAATCTGAAAATAGGGGACTAATTAAGTCATAGGGTAGAACTCCATCAGATGGTGTTTGATTATTCATATCTTGAAAAAAGCCATATTCTGATAGTTTTTTTGGTGGTTTATCTTGATATATAAGATCCTCTTTTACATATATAGAAGAGTCTAAATAATTAAAAAAGAGTAAGCATAACAAGAGTTTTATATTACTTTTAGTCACTGAATTTTACTTCCGGAAGAGGGGTAATTGTGCCTCTGTAATTATCATAATCTCTCTCTACAGGATTAAAGATTGGCAGCATATATTTAATTGGATTAATGGTAAGAAATGTAGCAGAGCCATTATTTCCAAGAATTAATTTTTCATTATCCGGTTGTCCAAATATTATTTGTTTCATTGGAAGTATTCCATCCCAAAAAATATCAGGCATATTTTTATCTGATAATTCATATAGAATTTTTGCTAATTCTCCGGTCTCTAAATCTGGATTATTTCCTGACTTTGTAAACCTATTATTGTGAACCTGGATTGCTCTGGGGTGGGGATAATAATTTTTATCTTCAGTCTCATACCCATAGGTGACTATAGCGATATTAACAGTATCATTTCCACCTATATCATTTTCAAATATTTCTACATGAGAGTTTGCTTGAATAATGATTCCAGTTCCTCTTGGTACTTCTCCAACTATATTTCCTTCTGGAGCAAAATTATCAGTATTATTATTAATAGATTTATTCCTAAAAACCCTTACATGATGTCCGCCTTGTTGAGGAATATCAGGAAGATCAAATACAAGAATCCCGCCAGTATTATTTTCTGCATGGTTGTCGAACACATCAGCATAATATGAGTTTTCGATCTCAATACCAGCTACATTAAATTCTGCTCTACTATTCTTTACAATAATATTTTCAGATTGCCCAACATATATCCCAGCATCAGAGGCTCCAATGGCCACACATGAATCTATTAATACATTTTTTGATTCTACGGGATATAACCCATAAGCTCCATTGAGCTCATCCGGTCCGTTTGTCCACTCAGTTCTTACTCTTATAAAGCTAATACCATGAACACCCTTAACTTTAATGGCATCTCCTTTTGCATCTTCAACTGCAAAGTCTTGGAGTGTGACTCCATCAGATGTTACTGAAAGACCTTGGGCTCCAGACATTTGATCTTTGAAAGACAAAATAGTCTTATTAAGACCATCTCCTTGAAGTGTTAAATTATCTATATCAATAGACAGACTATCTTCAAGCTTATAAAAGCCTTCAGATATGTGAACGATATCTCCGGGATTAGCTAGAATCAAAGCTTCTTGAATTTCAGTATAAGGATCAGCTGAAGGATAAATCGTTATAGTTTTACTATAACTAAAAAAGCTTATAAAAATTAAAAAAGAAAAATTAAATAGCTTCAGGAATTTTATCAAAACTTTCTAATGGTTTTTTTAATTCACTCCAGTCACATTCAAAGTCATCTGGTGCATGTTCATATTCAAGCAATCCCAATGCTTCAAATTTTGGGCGAACTTTATCAGTCAAAAGCCCAATTCTTGAAAGATTAGGTATGACCCTAGAAAACAAAAAGTTTCTAAACATATCAAAGGTTGCAGTATTTAACTGAAATTCTCTGGCTTCCTCAGCAGACATGCCTAGGAATTTTTGTTCTGACTTAGTATTGATAAGTCTTTCTCTTGAAATAACACAAGCTTCATAGGCAAACTCAGCTCTATCTTCTATTTCTTCTGGAGAGAGAGTTTTAATATAATCTTCAAGATAATTAATACCAAAAGTTACATGCCTAGCTTCATCCCTTACAACATAATGCAGTAATTGTTTTAATAGGGGGTCTTTGGTTATTGTTTTGAGCATTTGGAAAGCAGCCAGAGCTAAACCTTCTATAATTATTTGCATGCCAATAAATTTTAAATCCCATCGTTCGTCAGTCAAAATTTTATCTAAAAGAGTTTTTAAAGCTGGATTTATTGGATAATGAATACCTATTTTTTCTTGAAGGTATCTATTAAATACCTCAACATGTCTCGCTTCATCAAAAGTTTGTGATGCTGCATAAAGTTTTGCATTATATGTAGGAGCACAAGAGGCTAGTTGGGATGCAACAAGAAGAGCACCTTGCTCACCATGAAGAAACTGACTCATCAATTCAGCTGTTGAATGCCTATCAAAGAGAATTTTTTCTTCCTCGGTAAGATTTTCATAGGCTTCAAGTGTTTCGTGGGGGAGTTGCTCATCAGGTTCAACAAGCTTTTCATCAGCGGGATGGGTATAGTCCCATTGTAGGTCTATTGAACCATTCCAATTTAGCTCTTTTCCAAGTTCATAAAGTTTCTTTATTCTATTATCTGCTATTGTATAGTCCCAGTTATAAGAACCTGTTAATGGTGTGTTAAATATCTCAACTACATCTTCAACCTGAAGAGGTGTTAAGTTAACTTCATCATCAAAATATAATAGATCTTCTGGTGGACCTGCTTGTTTATTTATTTTCATTTTTACTCCCAACTAATGTTTACAGTGTAAACATTAAATAATTGTAATATAGAAACTAATTCTTGAAAAGTTTTGTTAACTGTTCGAGGAGCACTTCACCGAGTTCTTCGGCTCTGTTTATAGTTATGGCATTTTTATAGTATTTAGTAACGTCATGACCAATTCCAATTGCTTGTAATTCAACTGAACTATCATTTTCTATTTCAAATATGATTTTTTTAAGATGATTGTCTAAATACTCTTCATTGTTCGCAGATAAAGTGCTGTCATCAACGGGAGCTCCATCTGATATGACAATAAGTATCTTTCTATCTTCATTTCTTCTAATCAGTCTGTCATGAGACCAAACTAAAGCTTCACCATCAATATTTTCTTTTAATAAACCCTCTCTTAGCATTGCACCAAAATGTTTTCTTGATCTTCTCCAGCTATTATCAGCACTTTTATATACTATATGCCGAATGTCATTTAATCGGCCTGGATTCATTTGGCTACCTTGCTTCATCCACTGTTGTTTTGAATCTCCGCCTTTCCAGTTTTTAGTAGTAAAACCTAAAATTTCTGTTTTAATTTGACATCGCTCTAAAGTGCTGCCAATTATATCTGTACAAATTGCAGCGAGACTGATTGATCTTCCCCTCATTGAGCCTGAATTATCTATAAGAAGGGTAACAATAGTATCCTTAAAATTATTTTCTGTTTCTTGTTTAAAGCTAAGAGGATAACCAGGTTTAGCAACTACTCTATGAAGTCTGGCAGTATCAAGCATCCCTTCTTCAAGATTATAATTCCAGCTAGTATTTTGTTGAGCTAACAATAGTCTTTGTAATCTATTTGCTAATTTTCCTATAGTAGTTTGATGAGGCTTTATTAAATTATCTAATTGTGTCCTTAATCTGATAGCTTCATCAGGAGTTATAAGGTCTTTTGCATCAATAATTTCGTCATACTCTTTTGTAAAGATAGAATAATTATTATTGGCCAATGTATAGTCATTATTTGGATATGCTAATACATCAATCTCTTCATCAATTGCAGTACCGTCTGCCATTTCTGGAGTTTGCTCAATATTTTCAAAATCTATATTTAAATCATCCAGTGATGCTTCAGCATCATCTGATTCACTGTCACTAGTATTCTCAATTACATCTTCAATATCATCTGTACTACCTGGAGAGTCAAAAGGTTCTTCTTCATCTTCAATATTGTCATCTTTGATTGATTTAAGGAGTCTGATTGTTTTCAAAAAATCTAAGGAAGCTTTTTGAAATTTATCTTGATCACCTATGGAAGAAATTAAGCTATTTTTAATATCATCTAATGCGTTGTTAGCTGCATATGTTTCATCAAATTCTTTTAAAAGCTGCTTTAATGATGTAGACAAATTAATACCACTTGCATCCTTAAGCCAAAGATTTGTGCACAAAGCTAGATAATGTGGTGATTTTTTATCATCTACATTTATTGTTTTGAGATACTCGGTAATGTTTGTTTTCGAACCTTTGTAATAATTAGACCCCAAAATTTCAACACGTGACATTTCCAGTTCGTTGAAAACAACTCTTGCAGGAACACTGAGTTCTACTTCTGGTTTAATTTTATGGAATAAATACCAAAAAGCCTGAAAGTCTGCCTCTCCTCTCCATGATGGTAAATCTTTTGAAGAGCGAGGAGCTGATGTTAATGTTGCTAGATTTTGAGCTGGAGGTCTTTGAGGAATACCATTTTTAGACGTAATAGTCTTTATTTTTGAAATCGATTTTACAGATGATAATGCAGCTTCATGAAGTTTATCTCTGTGTTTAACCCAGCTCATAAAGTTTTATGAGTTCTCATTAAGATCAATATCGAAACATCTCTGAAAATATTCATTAATAATTGGCTTTTCCAAATCGTCACACTTATTCAAGAATGTTAATTTAAAGGAATCACCGATATCTTTAAAAATTTTAAAGTTCTGAGCCCATGATATGACTGTTCTAGGCGACATAAGAATGGATATATCTCCATTGGCAAAGCCATTTCTTGTCAAATTGGCAAGCTTAATCATATTTTTAACAATTTCTTGATTTTTAGTTGTTTTTAATTCTCCAACCTTGGATAAAACTACTTTTAGTTCTTGATTAACATCAAGATAATTTAAGGTAGATAAAATATGCCATCTATCCATTTGGCCCTGATTAATTTGCTGAGTTCCATGATACAAACCAGTTACATCACCAAGACCTACTGTGTTTGTTGTAGCAAATAATCTAAAAGATGGGTGTGGTTCGATAACTTTATTTTGATCAAGTAGAGTTAATTTGCCTTCTACTTCAAGAATTCTTTGTATAACGAACATAACATCTGGTCTTCCAGCATCATATTCATCAAAGACAAGTGCTACAGGGTTTTGTATAGACCATGGGAGCAATCCTTCTTGAAATTCAGTTATTTGTTTTCCATCTTTAAGTTTAATAGCATCTTTTCCAAGCAAATCTATTCTGCTTATGTGACTATCCAAATTAATTCTTACACATGGCCAATTTAAGCGAGCTGCAATTTGCTCTATATGAGTAGATTTACCCGTTCCATGGAAACCTTGAACCATAACTCGTCTGTTATGATTAAATCCTGCAAGTATTGATAATGTTGTTTCTTTATCGAAGATATACCCCTCATCAATTTCTGGGACCCATTCCGTTTTTTCTTTGAAGCCTTTAACAGACATTTTTGAATCTATTTTAAAGATATCAGAAACTTCTAATTTTTCGTTAGGTTTGGTAGGTAATTCAATACTTTTATTAATGGTCATTATTCATACTTTAGTAAATTAGGTTGACATCATACTTTTTGGTATATGAAAGTTCTAGTTTTTTTACAAACCATGTAAGATGAGTATCTATAATTAAAACACTAATCGAAATAATTTTATACCTGGAAAAGCATAATGACTGAAAGACGAAACCTTCTTGAAAAATCTCTTAATCTCTTTAGTTTAAACAGAGTTGATAGGGATATTTATAGTTGGACCGGTAAAAATGTAGGATGGAAAAGGGTCTTTGGAGGTCAAGTAATGGCCCAAACTTTGATAGCTGCATATAAAACGATTGATGTTGAACATTATGCCCATTCTTTTCATTCTTATTTCTTAAGACCGGGTGATATGAATAAGCCGATAATTTTTACTGTCGATAGAATTAGAAATGGTAAAAGTTTTACAACAAGAAATGTTAAAGCTTTGCAAGATGGAGAGGCTATATTTAGTTGCTCCATCTCGTTTCAAAAAGATGAAGACAGTTTAGAGCATGAAATTTCAATTCCAGATGTTCCTGCTCCTGAGGATCTTAAAGATGAGATAGAGATTAGAGAAATATTACTTAAAAAGCTCAATATTGATAGCAAAGATATGCCTATGTTTTTGAGGCAAAGAGAAATTGAAATGAGGCCAGTTGAGATTCAAGACTACTTTGAGCCTAAAAGAATGCCACCATATAAAAATACATGGATAAAACCTAACGGGGTTATCCCAGACGACCAAGTTATACAACAAGCATTTCTTCTATATATATCTGATATGGGTTTATTGGCTGCAGCTAATAACTCTGTAGGTGTGAATTTCCTAACTAAAAATCTGCAAAATGCTAGCCTTGATCATGCAATTTGGTTTCATAAAAAACTTGATTTAAACGATTGGTTTTTGTACTCAATAGATAGTCCTATAACTAAAAATGCTAGAGGGTTTTCAAGGGGTTCTATATTTTCTAAGTCAGGTGAGCTTATTGCCTCTTGTGCCCAAGAAGGCTTAATTAGACTTTGGCCTGAAAAAAAGTAAATTTTTATTTAGACCTTATTAATTCAGTTAAAAATTTAATTTTATCTGGATTAATATCAGGCGTGATTCCGTGACCTAAATTAAATATATAACCTGGATATTTTGAAAACATATCAAGCACTTTGTTTAACTCAGCCTCAATTAAATCATTATCTTCAAGAAGAACTTTTGGATTAAGATTGCCCTGAAGAGCTACTTTTCCCTGAAGAAATGATGTATCTATTTTGTCTATGTTCCAGAAAAGGCTAAGACAGTCTGCATTTGATTCGGCCATTTTGTTTGTATTAAAACTTGGATCCCTTGCAAATAAAATTATGGGTGCATTTGATGTTTGCTCATCTTCTTTCAAAAGTGCAATGAGCTTTTTAACATACCCCATTGAGTAAGCCTCGTATTGATCTGCATTTAATAAATTGGCCCACGAATCAAATATTTGTATTACATCAGCACCTGCTTGCACTTGTTGTTTTAAGTAAAGAAAACAAGCATTTGTTAATTTTTCTAAAAAAAGATGCGCGCTATCATTATTTTGATTAATAAAGTCTTTAGTATAATTAAAGTCCTTGGATGATCTTCCCTCTATTGAGTATGCCGCCAAAGTCCATGGGCTTCCACAAAATCCTATAAGAGGGATATTTTTTGGTAAAGCTCTTTTAATGTTTGAGACAGCTTTATATACATAAGATAAGTCATCTGAATTAAATTCAGGCAAGCTAGAAATATCCTTAGGAGTTTTGATTGGGTTTTTAAAAACTGGTCCTTCGCCTTCTAAGAACTCAACCCCCAAACCAAAAGCATCTGGTATTGTTAATATGTCAGAAAATAAAATTGAAGCATCCAAATTAAATGCATTTATTGGTTGAAGCGCGAGTTCACAACATACCTCAGGGTTTTTACACATATCCAAGAAATTTTTGAATTTTTTTCTGACAGCCCTATATTCAGGCATATATCTGCCTGCTTGTCGCATGTACCAAATTGGAGGTATTTCTAAAGATTCCTTGTTAAGAGCCCTTAAAAAAATTGAATCTGAGGTTTTCATGAAACATATTCTATTATACTTTTTGCCGCTTCACGTCCTTCCCAAATTGCTGTGACAACTAAATCAGAACCTCTTACCATATCTCCACCAGAAAAAATCTTTTTATTTGATGTTTGAAATTTATATTCTTGATGCTCTTCAGCGATAACAAGTCCATTTTTTTGAGTATTAATATTAAAGTCACCAAACCAATCCGACGGACTTGCCCTGAAGCCAAATGCAACTACAACAGCATCTGCTTCATAAATAGTTTCTGAGCCTGGAATTGGTATTGGGACTCTTCTTCCATTTTGATCTGGCTCACCTAATTGTGTTTTAACAATTTTGACACCTTCAACCTTATCATCTCCAACAATATCAATTGGCTGGATATTAAATTCAAACTCAACACCTTCTTCTTTTGCATTTTGAACTTCTCTTCTAGAACCAGGCATATTTGATTCATCTCTTCTGTATAAACATTTAACAGATTTAGCGCCTTGTCTTATTGCAGTTCTATTACAGTCCATAGCTGTGTCGCCACCACCAAGAACGATAACGTTTTTACCTTTTAGATCAATGAAATCTTTTTCTTTTTGTTTAAGTCCGAGTAAATTTTTTGTATTTGAAATTAAATAATCAATTGCTTTGTATACTTGGGGTAATTTTTCTCCATTAAAACCTCCTTGAAGTGAAGTATATGTACCCATAGCTAAAAATACCGCATCGTAATTATCATATATTTTTTTGAAAGGTATATCGTTTCCAATTTCTTTGCCAAGGTTGAACTTAACACCCATTTCTTCAAGGATTTTTCTTCTTCTCTTAACTACAGATTTTTCTAATTTGAATTCAGGAATTCCAAATGTAAGAAGGCCACCAATTTCTTCATTTTTATCAAAAACATGACTATGAACTCCTGATCTTGTTAATACATCTGCACAAGCAATCCCTGCAGGACCGGCTCCAATTATTGCAACTTTTTTATCAGTCCATTTTCTATGAGACATATCTGGCTTCCATCCCATTTCAAAAGCTTTTTCGGTAATATACTTTTCTGTTGATCCAATTGTCACAGCGCCAAAACCATCATTTAATGTGCATGCACCTTCACACAACCTGTCTTGTGGACATACTCTTCCACAAACTTCAGGCAAGCTATTGGTTGAATGGCATAACTCAGCTGCCTCAATAATATTTCCTTCATTAACCAACTTTAACCAATCAGGAATAAAATTATGAACAGGGCACTTCCATTCGCAGTATGGATTGCCGCAATCTAAGCATCTATGTGCCTGATTTGAAGCCTGCACTTGATTATATTCTCCATAAATTTCAACAAAACTAATTTTTCTTTCTTCGGCTGTTTTTTTCGCAGGGTCATATCTACCAACTTCAAGAAACTGAAAATCATTATCAAGTTTTTCATGAGATAAATATTCATCTCTATAGTTTGTGTTTTTAGAAGAGGAGCCAATATTGAAGTTATTTTTGTTTTCTCCAAATATTTCTTCCCTCCATTTATATAACATCTCTAACGCAGCATCGTAATCTTCAACAGGAGCAAATGATTTTGTAATATACCTACCATTTACTCTTAACTTGCCATAAAAATATGGAGATCTCGGTTGAGTAAATAACAAAACTCCTTTCTCAATCTTATATTGCTTATTTTTATTATTCATATTAAATTGTGTGCTGTGTATGACGAAGTATGACACTTTCTACAATTAAATGAAATAACTTTGTGATATAATTTACTAAACACACTCAAAAATATGCCCGGATTAATTAAAAAAGAAGAATTTAAAGATAACTGTGGATTTGGCTTAATTGCAAATATTAACGGGGTAAAATCACATAAAGTTATTATTAATTCTATTGATGCTTTGATAAGCATGACACATAGAGGCGGGGTAGGCTCTGATGGTAAGACAGGTGATGGGTGTGGCCTTCTTTTTGACATTGATCATAAATTTTTTGCAGACACTGTTCTAAAAGAACAAAACATAGAAATTGGTGAACATTTTGCAATTGGCCAAATTTTTTACAATCAAGATATTGCAAAACTATTACCTAAAATAAAAAAAATCCTTAAGTCTGAAAACCTAGCTCTTGCTGCTTATCGGAGGGTTCCAGTTGATGAAAAAATCTTAGGAGAAATTGCTTATAGTTGTTTGCCTGAGATATTTCAATTATTTATCAAACCAACTGAAAAAGATTTTAATCAAGAAGTTTTTGAAACCGGTTTAATCCAGGCTAGAAAGTATATTGAAGAAATATATATGGATGACGAAAAATTATATGTTTGCAGCATGTCATCAAAAACAGTAGTTTATAAAGGTTTAATGTTACCTAATGCTATTAAAGAATTTTATTTAGATCTCAACCAGGAAAACTTTCGTGCTTCAACATGTGTTTTTCACCAAAGATTTTCTACTAATACAAGTCCAAGATGGCATCTAGCTCAACCATTTAGATTATTAGCACATAATGGCGAAATAAATGCTATTCGAGGAAATAGAAATTGGGTAAAAGCCAGATCTTCAAAATTTAAAACACCTCTCATACCAAAAATTCAGAAATTTAAACAGCTTGTTAATGAGACTGGTTCTGATTCTTCCTCACTAGACAACATGATTGAGCTTTTAGTAAAAGGCGGAGTTGATATTTTTAGAGCAATCAGAATGGTGCTTCCTCCTGCATGGCAAAATATTCAAACTTTAGATCCAGATGTAAGAGGGTTTCATGAATATAACTCTATGCATATGGAGCCATGGGATGGGCCAGCAGGTATTGTTATGGCAGATGGAAAATGGGCATTATGTGTTCTTGATAGAAATGGACTGAGACCTGCAAGATTCCAATTAGATAAAGACAATATAATTACAATTGCATCTGAAACGGGTGTAAATCCTGTCAACGAATCTAATATTGTCCAAAAAGGTAGAGTTGCACCTGGGGGAATGCTTGCCATAGATACCTCTAAGGGGAGAATTTATGACGAATCTGCCATTGATGATGAGTTAAAACAAAAATATCCGTATAGAAAATGGCTTAAGGAGAACGCAATCTATATTGAATCTAGACTAGATTCGTACGAAGGTCCTGGCCTGAAAAAATTTGAAGCATCTAAGTTTCTTCAATCTTCAAAGCTATTTTTATTGTTTAAAGAAGAACGAACATCAGTTATCAAGCCCTTAGCTGTTGATTCTCAAGAGGGCACTGGTTCTATGGGTGACGATACTGCTCTTGCAGTAATGAGCAAAATGCATAGACAGCTTTATGATTTTTTTAGACAGCAGTTTGCCCAAGTTACAAATCCTCCAATTGATTCTTTAAGAGAAGCAGCAGTAATGACCTTAGAGACATGTTATGGACCCGAGCTAAACATATACGAAGAGACACCAGAGCATGCAAAAAGATTGGTTACAACATCACCAGTATTGTCTTATAGAAAACTTAACTCAATTACAAACAACCCCTATTTCAAGTCAGCTGAAATTAATTTAGTCTTTGCTGAAAGCACAAATCTTAAATCTGCAATTAAAAAACTCCAGAAGGATGTTGAAAAGGCTGTTAAATCTGGATCTTCAATAATTCATTTAATTGAAGATTTACCAGAAGAAGGTTTCTTACCAATAAATGCTTTATTGGCCGTTGGTGCAGCTCATCAACACTTAGTTAAGCTTGGATTAAGATCTGATGCAAACATTATAGTTACAACCTCCTCTGCAAGAGATACTCATCAAATAGCATGTTTAATTGGTTTTGGAGCAACAGCTGTATATCCAACTTTGGCATATCAAACCATACTTGATCTTACATATAAAAATGAACTAAAAGGTGATGCTCATGAAAATTGCTCTCGTTATCGCAAGGGAGTAAATAAAGGACTATTAAAAATTATTTCAAAAATGGGCATATCAACCATATCAAGTTATAGAGGATCTCAACTCTTTGAAATAGTTGGCTTAGACGAAGATGTTGTGAATTTATGTTTTACAAATACAGAGAGTAGAGTAAAGGGCAAGACGCTAAAAAACTTAGATCATGAACTTAGATCTTTAAATGAATATGCAAGATCTAACTTAGCTGATATAAATGTTGGAGGGCTTTTAAAATATATTCATGGTGGGGAATACCATACTTATAATCCTGAAATAGTTAAAAAACTTCAAGAAGCTGTTGCATCAAGCTCATATAAAACTTATCAGGAATATGCAGATTTAGTTGATAAAAGACCTCCTGCAATGCTTAGAGATCTTTTAGAAATTAATACCCAAAAATCAAAAATTGATATAAAGAAAGTCGAATCTGAAAAGAAAATCCTAAATAGATTTGATTCCGCTGGTATGAGTTTGGGTGCATTATCACCCAAAGCACATGAAACACTCGCTGAAGCAATGAATTCTTTAGGTGGTCGTTCAAACTCAGGTGAAGGAGGCGAGGCTGTAGAAAGATATGGAACACCAAAGATGTCAAAAATCAAACAAATTGCATCAGGAAGATTTGGTGTTACCCCTCATTATTTAGTCAACGCAGAAGTTCTTCAAATAAAAATTGCACAAGGTGCTAAACCAGGTGAGGGTGGCCAACTTCCAGGAGGTAAAGTTAATAAGCTGATCGCTAAACTAAGATATTCCACCCCTGGCGTCACTCTTATTTCACCACCGCCTCATCATGATATATATTCTATTGAAGATTTAGCTCAGTTAATTTACGACCTCAAAGAAGTTAATCCTAAGGCATTAGTTTCAGTTAAGTTAGTCTCTGAACCTGGAGTGGGAACAATTGCTTCTGGAGTTGCTAAAGCTTATGCAGATTTGATTACCATCTCTGGACATGACGGTGGAACAGGAGCTAGTCCTTTAACATCAATAAGATATGCTGGTTCTCCATGGGAGCTTGGTCTAGCTGAAGCTCATCAAAGTTTGAGAGATAGCGGATTAAGACATAAGGTCCGTCTTCAGGCAGACGGGGGAATGAAAACAGGTCTCGATGTTATTAAGGCAGCAATTCTTGGAGCAGAGTCCTTTGGGTTTGGAACTGGCCCAATGATAGCCATGGGATGCAAGTATCTAAGAATTTGCCATCTAAACAATTGCGCAACTGGAGTTGCTACACAAAGAGATGATTTGATTAATCATCATTTTGTTGGTGAAAAAGAGCGTGTAATGAATTATTTTCAATATATTGCTGAAGATGTTAGACATCATTTGAGCAATATGGGAGTTAGCAGACTTGAAGATATTATTGGGCAAACCCAATATCTCGAAATGATTAAAGACATAGATGAACAGTATAAATCAATAGATTTGAGTGACCTTTTATATAAAGATGAGTCTATACATGAATCATTTTTCTGTACTGAAAAAAAGAATCAACCATGGGATAGGGGTAGTTTAGCTAGAAAAATTTTAAGGAAAGCTAAAAAGTCTATAGATGAAAATACATCAATTTCTTTAGATACAAAAATATCCAATACAGATAGGTCATTTGGTGCTCTGATATCAGGTTATATTGCTGATAAGTATGGAGAAGCTGGCCTTCGCAAGCCAATTATAATTAATCTTGAAGGATCTGCTGGTCAAAGTTTTGGGTGCTGGAATGCAAATGGACTAGTTTTAAATATAAATGGTGACGCCAATGATTATGTGGGCAAAGGAATGAATGGAGGAAGAATTGTTGTAAGGAATAATCATTCGTACGCTTCCTCAGAAAATAACCCATCTCTTGTAGGAAACACCTGCTTATATGGTGCAACAGGTGGTGAATTATATGTATCAGGAAGAGCTGGCGAAAGATTTGCTGTAAGAAATTCAGGTGCAAAAGCTGTTATAGAGGGTGCCGGTGATCACTGTTGTGAATATATGACTGGAGGGCATGTAACTGTTCTTGGTTCTGTTGGTGCAAATTTTGGGGCTGGTATGACCGGTGGTTTTGCATACGTTCTGGATGAAGATAGAACATTTTTTGATAATTGTAATAGGGGGCTTGTTAATCTTGAAAGAATTACTACTGAAGATATGCAATCCCATAGAAAACATTTAAAAGAAATAATCTCAAGACATTACAAATATACAAACAGCCAGAAAGCTAAAGAGCTTGTTGATGATTTTGATAGGTTTGAGCCTTATTTTTGGTTGGTGCTTCCTGCGGCATCTAATATCCATGATTTGCTCAAGGCAACTACCGCAAATGCTGCTTAGCTAAGAGCCTTTTTTAGATTTTTTGAATTATATTTATCAGTCTTGAAAGCTATACCCTTCTCATTAATTAAAACAAGGTTCAATTTACCCTTAGAGACTTTTTTGTCATTAAGAATATATTTTTTTAGATTTTCGTATGAATATTTGGAGTAATCTGTTTTTAATTCCAGAGATTCCAAGAGGTTAACCAAGTCATCAAGTTGATGAGATTTAATATGACCTTCATATAAAGATATTTTTGCAGCAATCACCATACCTAGTGTTACTGCTGCGCCATGGGTGATACCTTTATATTTTTTATGTGCTTCTATTGCATGACCGAATGTATGTCCAAAATTAAGAATAGCTCTTAATCCTTTTTCTTTTTCATCAGCAGTAACAATCTTTGCTTTTGATTTAATCGATTCTTCGATAATAGTTTCAAGTGCTTGCGGCTTTTTTAATTTAATTAAATCTGAATTTTCTTGCATGTATTTATAAAGTTTTTTATTGCCAATAAATGCATACTTTGCAACTTCTCCAAGACCAGATTTGTACTCGTCATCAGATAATGTTTCGAGATATTTTGTACTAATAAGTACAAGACGAGGATTATAGAAAGCACCAACTAGATTTTTTCCTTGCTCAATATTTATTGCTGTCTTACCTCCAACAGATGAATCTACCTGAGATAGTAAAGTTGTAGGTATCTGAATAAAATCTATTCCTCTTAAGAAAGTTGCTGCACAAAAACCAGTAATATCACCAACAACACCTCCACCAAATGCAATTAAAGCATCAGACCTATCGAATTTTAAATCAGCAAGTTTAGATAAAATTTTTGAATATGTTGAAAAAGATTTAGATTTCTCCCCCTCTTTTATTTCATAAAAATATACCTTCTTTTTGCTTTTTTTAAGGGTATTTTTAAGATCATTAATAAATGATTTAGGTATACCAGAATCGGTTATAACTAATATTTTATTTTTAGCTTTAAGCCCGGCAATAAGATTTTTTTGTGTTATGGCATTCTTGGAAATCACTACATTGTATTTTGATAAGCCTTTTCCAACTGCAATTATTTTAGCCATAGTTTTTTACCAATTTAATGATTTCTGATGAAACCTCTTGGCTAGATTTACCCTCTGTATTTACTATGTAATCAGCAACTTCTTCATAAAGACTTTCTCTAGCGACATGAAGTTCCTCTAGTATTTTTCCTGGATCACCGTTTTTAAGTAAGGGCCTGTCTTTATCTTTTGAAGTTCTTTCAAGTTGAACCTCTATAGGAGTTGCTAGATAAAACACAGTCCCTCTAGAAGATAGAAGTTCTCTATTGGATTCAGATAAAATTATTCCACCACCTGTAGATAAGACAATCGAATTTTGCTGTACCATTTCTTCAAGGATATTACTTTCTCTTTTTCTAAATCCTTCTTCTCCTTCAAGATCAAATATCCAGTCAATTGATGCACCAGTCCTAGTTTCAATTTCTTCATCAGTATCAAAGAAATTTAAAAATAACTCACTAGAAATTATTTTGCCAACCGTTGATTTTCCTGATCCCATAGGACCAACTATAAATATATTCATATAATATTAGTTTTAATGGCCGAGATTTTAACATCTAACTGAATAAAATAGCTTTATTGAGACAAAAAGTTGCATTTTAAAGTGATAAAATTAATGAAACATCTATGTTAAAACTAATTAAATTTCTATTTTGGACAGGTATAAGCTGTTGTTTGCTAGCTATATTTGTAGTGCTTGGATCATATTTGTCTCTTAGACCCTCATTACCTGAAATTAGCTTAGTTGATGAAGCACAATTACAAATGCCCCTTAAAGTCTTTACCGAAGATGGTGTATTAATTGGAGAGTTTGGTGAAATTAAGAGAAGGCCTCTAAACTTTGAAGACATACCACCAAATATTAAGAATGCTTTTTTAGCAGCAGAAGACGATCAATTTTTTAATCATCAAGGAATTAGTTACAAAGGATTATTAAGGTCTGTGATTAGATGCCTTAGCCCAAATGGATGCTATGGAGGTGGCGGAACAATTTCAATGCAGGTTGTTAGGGGTTATCTTTTAACAAGAGAAGTAACAGTTACCAGAAAAGCTAAAGAAATTTTTTTAGCACTTCAGCTTGAAGGAGAGATTAGTAAGGAAGAAATCTTCGAGTTATATATCAATAGAAATTTCTTTGGTAATAGATCATATGGCATTGAAGCTGCTTCAAATACATATTTTAATAAAAGCACACTTGAATTATCACTAAGCGAAGCTGCAACTATTGCTGCCATGGCTCAATCACCCTCTAGGATAAATGCAATAAAAGCTCCAAAAAGGACTGAACAAAGAAGGAATTGGATTCTATCAAGGATGTTAAAACTTCGAATGATTTCTAAAAATGATTACGAAAATGCTATTAACACTCCACTTGCAGTAGTAAAAAATATTGATCTCTATGAAGTTGATGGAAGATATTTAGCTGAAAAGGCAAGGCAGGATATTATTGCTAGATATGGATTGGCTGCATATAAAAATGGATGGTCCGTTTATACAACCCTAAATTCAAATCTTCAAACTAGTGCTAGTCAACACTCATTTGAAGAGTTGTTAGACTATGACAAGAGGCATGGATGGAATGAGACCAATAATTATGCATACCTCTTTAATGATCAGCAAATTACATCTTTTGCTGATTTAGATATTAATTTTTTAAGAGAAGATGTATCTTCAAATGTTTTTTATGACGATAGCGCCAGCTTAACAAATCAAATTAGTATTATTTTTGAAGATTTCCCATATTACAAAACTCATAAAAAAGGCCTTGTTATAAGCTTTAAAGATGAGAAGTTACACTTTATTGATGAAAATCTAGAAATTTTTTCAATTGTTTGGTCTGAAGAATATGAGTGGGCAAGAGAAAGAATTTCAATTAATCAGAGGGGAAAAAAACCAAAATCTTTTAGTGATTTTCTTAAATTTGGTGATTTTATTTATTTGAGAAAAGAAGATGAATTTCTTTTTTTAGATCAAATTCCGCAAGCTGAAACCTCATTAATTTCTATTCATCCCACGAGCGGTGCTGTAAAAGCATATGTTGGAGGATCTAATTTTAGTAAGAGTAATTTTGACAGAGTGACTCTTTCATATCCACAATCTGGATCTAGCTTTAAACCATTTATTTATGCGGCAGCCCTAGCAAATGAATATAACCTTTTTTCCTTAATAAATGATGCACCAATTGCTTTTGAAGATAAGAATTTAGAGAGTGTTTGGAGGCCAGAAAACTATACCGGCAAATTTTATGGCCCAACTTCAATAAGAGATGCTTTAATAAGATCTATCAATATTGTCTCAATAAAACTTCTGAGAGAAGTTGGAATAAATAATGCTCAAAACTATATTCAAAAATTTGGTTATGAGAAATCAAGACTTCCATCAGATTTGTCTTTAGCTCTTGGGTCTGGAAATTTTTCACCGGCAGAAATGGCACGAGCTTTTGGCGTCATAGCAAATGGAGGGTATTTAGTTGATCCATACTATATTTCAAAAATTGAGGATAGAAATGGAAATATTATTTATTCTCACGATGATTATTTAAATCTTGTTGATATAAAAGAAGTAACAGCTTTCCCATGGCTTGATACTATGGAAATGAATATTAAAAAACCTTACTTCTTAATTGAACCTGAATTTAAAGAGGACAATGTTATAGATGAAAGAATAGCATTTCTTATTAAAGACACTCTTCATGAATTTTTGACTAGAGGTACAGCTGGAAGAAAAGCCTCTGTTTTGAATAGAAAAGATATTGGCGGAAAAACTGGTACAACAAATGATGCGGTTAGCACTTGGTTTTCTGGCTTCCATGAAGATTTAGTTACTACCGTATGGGTTGGAACCGACGACTTTACTTCACTTGGTGAAAATGAATATGGATCTACAATTGCTTTGCCAATATGGTTAGATTTCATGCAAGACGCTTTAAAAAACCTTGAAGTTAAAGAGAAAAATATTCCTGAGGGTATATCTTTTGTGAAAGTAAATAAAAAAACAGGAGTAATTGATAATTCGTTAGATTCAGAAACTTATTTTGAATTAATTTTGGATGAGAATTTAGAGAACTAATTATTTTTTAAATATATTCACAGAAAGGAGTTCCCAAACATTTTCAATGTAGTTGCTTGGTGAGTCTTTAAACTTAGATCTAATATATCTTCCAACATTACCTTCAAGGCAGGTAACTATAAGTTGTGCTGATATACCTGGCTGCGCAATTAAATTATTCGAGTCTTCAGCTAACATTTGCTTGATAGATAGCTCTAATCTTTCAAAGAATTGATTCACTGCATCTGACACATTTTGCTCATCTGTTGACAAAGCTTCTCTAGAGACAAGTCTTGCAAACCCTTTGTTTTTTTCAATAAAAATTATAAAAAAAAGAAAAGTATTCTTAACTTTATCTCTTGAACTTAAGTCTGATTTTTTTAATTCAGCACATTTATTAAAAATGGCATCATCACAAAAGGAAAAAAGTTCAGCGTAGATGGCTCTTTTGCTTGGGAAATGCCTATAAAGAGCAGCTTCAGTAATTTCAGATTTTTCAGCAAGAAGAGCAGTGGTAACCTTAGACAGGTTTCTTTCTTCAAGAAGACTCGCTAAAGATTGTAAAATAATATTTTTTCTATCATTTTTCATTAGTTAATCTAAATTTATATCAATCTCAGGACAAATGCGAGATAGTTCTGAAATAAATTCATTTTGTATTCTATTCATTGACTCTTCAGTATCACCTTCAAATCTTAGAACAAGCTTTGGAGTGGTATTAGATGCCCTTAGAAGACCCCATCCGTCATTAAAGTTTACTCTTAATCCATCAATTAAGATTTTATCTCCATCAATATTCGTATTAGCCATAAATCTATCAATAATTTCAAATTTATTTTCATCAGTTACCGTTATATTTATCTCAGGTGTTGAGAAAGATTCCGGAAATTCTCTAAAAATCTCTGAGATTGATCTATTTGATTTTGCAAGAATTTCTGCAGCTCTGACAGCAGCATATGGACCATCATCAAACCCATACCATTTATCGTTAAAGAAGATATGACCGCTCATTTCACCACCTAACAAAGCGTTATTTTTTTTAATTGCTTTTTTAATATGAAAATGACCAGTAGGTGCCATTATTGGAGTTCCGCCATTTTTAAAAATTAAGTTACTTAAGTGATTAGAACATTTAACATCAAAAACAATAGACCCTTTCTTGCTATTTAAAATAGCTTCTGAAAATAACATCATTTGTTTATCAGGAAATATCATGTCACCTAAATTAGTTATAAGACCAACTCTGTCACCATCTCCATCAAATGCGAAACCAATATCAGCATTTTTATTTTTAACTTCAGAGATAATATCTTCTAGATTCTCTAATTTACCTGGATCTGGATGATGGTTAGGAAAATTTCCATCCACTTCACTATAGAGCTCAATTACATCACAACCCAATCTCTTAAATAGCTCGGGGGCAATAAAACCAGCTGCACCATTACCGCTATCAATTACCACTTTGAGTTCGCTTATATCTGTATCGATATTTTTAAGGATTTCAGAAATATATATTTCTTTTATATCACTATTAATAATATTCCCTACAGATGAATCATTTAAAGTTTCATCATTTTTTATTAGGCTCAAGATTTCACTGCCAGAAACAGAATTATCATTGATAACCATCTTAATTCCATTGTAGTTTTTAGGATTATGGCTACCTGTTATCATGACACCACTTTTTGAATTTTCTTTTTTTGCTGCAAAATAAAGCATCGGACTAGTGGCAAGACCAATGTTATTAACATCTATCCCATATTGTGCAATAGCATCACAAAAATTCGTTAACAAAGATTCCCCTGACAATCTTCCATCCCTAGCAACGACAATAGAGGAAATATCTTCTTGAAAACATTTTTTTTGCAATCCCTTTTGCAATTTCTTTTATAACTGATTCATTTAATTCTTCTGGATAAGTTCCTCTAATATCATTTTCACGAAATATAGACTCTGAGATCATGATTATGTCCTTTAGTTATGTTGTTTAGTTTGTCATAATAGCGAGTCGTTATTATATCTTGTAAATATGTTTGTAAATACAGATTTAAAATATATATGGAAAAATGGTTCCTATGAAAAATGGGACGAAAGTTCTGTGCATATTCTCTCTCATACTGTCCATTATGGAACTGGAGTTTTTGAGGGTGTAAGAGCTTATAAAACAGACGATGGACCAGCAATTTTTAGGCTAAATGAACATACTGAAAGACTTTTTTCAGCTGCAGAGAAGATTGGTATAAAAATACCTTATTCAGCTGAAGAACTTAACGAAGTGCAGAAAGATATTTTTATAAAGAATCAGCTTGATGAAGGGTACTTAAGACCAATTGTATTTTTAGGAAGTGAGTCTTTAGGTATTAGAGCTACTGAATTATCTGTTAACGTTGCAGTCGCAGCATGGGAGTGGCCTTCATATATGAGTCCTGAGGCTAAAAAAAATGGAATATCAATTATTAAATCTTCATATGAACAATACAGCAATCCTCTTCATTCAGGATATAAGATTATAGGAACTTATATAAACTCAACCATGGCACTTCATGAAGCGCTTGCCAAAGGTGCTGATGAGGCTTTGCTCCTTGATAAAAATGGTTATATTTCAGAGGGTAGTGGAGAAAATATTTTTATTGTTAAAGATAATAAGATTAGCACCCCTAAAATAGATCATTGTTTAAATGGAATTACTAGACAGTCTGTAATAAAAATTGCGGAAGATTTTGGTTTTGAAGTTACTGAAAAAGATATAACTTATGAAGAATTAGTAAGTAGTGATGAAGTATTTTTTACAGGAACTGCTGTTGAAATAACTCCAATCTCTAAAGTTGATGGAATTTTAATTGGATCAGGATCAATTGGTCCAATTACAGAGAAGCTACAAACTACTTATGGAGATATTGTAAGCGGAAGAAATAGTCTTTATAAAAATTGGTTAAGCGTAGTCTCTGATTAAATATTTTGCAAAAACTGAATATAGCAATACTAAGTTATAGAAGCGCACCTTTTGGTGGAGGTCAAGGTATATATGTTCATGATATATCTAAAGCACTTTCATTGATGGGGCATCAAGTTGATGTTATATCGGGTCCACCATACCCAAATCTAGATGAAAAAGTAAATTTAATAAAATTGCCAGGTTTGGACTTATTTCAAACTTTTTCTTTTAAAGACCGATTAAATATTTTTATCAAGAAAAAAAATAAAAGAGCTATAGATTTCTTTGAATTCTTTTCAACTTTTTTTGGAGGATTCCCTGAAATGAGAACTTTTGGTGAAAGAGCCAAAGAATTTTTAGATACTAATTATCACTACGATATTATTATTGATAATCAATCTATAAGTTATGGAATGCTTAAAATTCAAAAAAAATTTCCTTTAATAGAAATCATTCATCACCCAATAACAAAAGACTATAAATTTGAGCTACAGTCTAATAATGGTCTTATGTATAGATTATCTAGACATAGATGGTATTCATTCTTGAAGATGCAAAAAAGAGTAGCACCTCAACTCAAGACAATAGTTACACCCTCAATTAATTCTCTTAATGATATTGCAAGTGACTTTAATGTAAGCAAAAAAAATATCAATGTTATCAACAACGGTCTAGATATTGATATTTTTATTCCTTACAAAGAAATCGAAAGAAATCCATTTAAACTTATAACAACAGCAAGTGCCGATGTAGCCCTTAAAGGCTTAGATTATTCATTAAAATCACTTGCAAGCTTAGTTAATGATTTTCCTGAAATCTCACTATTGGTCATTGGAAAGATGAAAAAGGGTGGACATACATACAGATTAATTGATGAATTAGGTATAAAAGATAAGGTTTCTTTTAAGACTGGTTTAACAAAAGAAGAAATAGCCAAGGAGTATGCATCCAGTTCAATAGCAATTGTGAGCTCGCTATATGAGGGTTTTGGATATCCTGTTATAGAAGCAATGAGTTGTGAAGTTCCTTTAATTGCTAACAATGTATCTTCAATTCCAGAATTGGTTGGTGATTATGCAAAGTTAATTTCAGTAAAAAATGCGAATGAATTATCAAATGCAATTAGAAGTATTTTGCATGATTATTCACACTATAAAAATATTGCTGTGATAGGAAGACAGCATATAGTTGATAATTTTAATTGGTTAAAAATTACAGAAGAATATGAGAATATAATTAGTAAAACTATCAATAATTTCTAAAAATGCTAACCTTTGATTTGTCAAAAATAAAATTACCTGATCATGGCTTAATGCTTGATTTAGGCTGCGGTGAAGGCAGGCATGTATTCGCGGTCATGGAAACATTTCCAAATATTCAATGTGTAGGTCTTGATCCTCATTTGGAATCTTTGGATAAATCATTAGAAGGATTAGAGTATTTTGAATCAATCTCTAACAACCAAACATCTTTTTTGAGCGGTTCAGCCTATGAGTTGCCTTTTAAAGATAATACATTTGATTTAATAATATGTTCTGAAGTATTAGAACATCTTCACGAATATAGAAATGCCATAAGTGAAGTTTTTCGGGTTTTAAAGCCTGGAGGTAAATTTCTTGCAAGTGTTCCAGCAGAATTCCCAGAAAAAGTTTGTTGGATGTTGTCTAAGGAATATCAAAATCAACCTGGAGGACACTTAAGAATCTTCAAAAAGAAATTGTTAATTAAAGATATTGAAGATAAGGGTTTTATTTTCGATGCATCAGAAAGATTCCATTCTATTCACTCTGCATACTGGTGGTTGAGATGTTTGTTCTGGAAAAGCCAAGATTCAAATTTTTTAGTAAGTTGGTATAAAAAATTTCTTGAATTACATATTCTTAAAAAACCCAAATGGATAGATTTTATTGATAGATTACTAAATCCAATTTTAGGTAAAAGCATTTCTTTTTATTTTACAAAAAAATGAATTGGCTAGATTATAAAAAAAAATTTGAGCCATCTAAAAATTGGATTATTTCAAACCAATCATCGAGTGGTGCAATTTTTTGGGATGAAAAGGGTAAATGTGATCCTTGGGATCATTGTGAATGTTTAATTGCATTAGCAATATACGAAGAGTGGGAGCATTTTTGGAGAGGAGTAAATTGGTTTTTTACCAATCTTAACGAAGATGGACTAATTTATGCTGAATTTCAAAATGAAAAACCATCAAAACTTCATTATGAAAGCCATCATGCTCCATACATCATCATGCCGCTTATACAAGCGAGCTTGATCGATGAAGAGCAAGATTACAATAAAATTCTTACTAATGAACAACTTCTAAAGCTTGAAAATATTTTTGAAGTCCTTGATGATTTTAAAGATGAGGACGGTTATTTTTATTGGGCAAAAGATAGCAATGGGTATTCTGATAATTCATTAATTACTGCCTCAATGTCCATCTTTTTATCGTTGATGGCAAAAGATAAAAGTATTCCTAAATTTAACATCGAGATGTGGCAAAAAAAATTTAATAGAGATGGTGTAGATAGATCTAGATTCTCGATGGATTTTTATTATCCTTATTTAGCTGGCATCAAAAATAATAAGAAAGAATTCTTAGACTTGTTAGATAACTATTACGTAAAAGGACTTGGAGTTAAGTGTGTTGCTGAGGAGCCTTGGGTAACAATCGCAGAGAGTTCTGAATGTGTAATATCAGCATTAATTCATGACAATGAAAACATTGCAAAACAGATATTTAATGATATTCAGCAATTTCAAAATAAAGATGGAATTTTTCCAACAGGATATCAATATAATATGGAAATCTTCTGGCCAGAAGAGAATTCAACTTGGACCAATGCTGCGGTAATTATTGCAGCTCATGCCTTATCTTTCTATGATTTAGGTTCTAACGACTCCTCTGTTAATATCTTTCTAGAATTAAGAAATTTTTTCAAGAGCAACTAAACTTTTAACTCTATTTATAAGTTTAAAATTCTCTGATAAAGCTTTTTCGTAGATTTCTCTTGGAGCTTGGCCACCTTCAACTTCTGAGTCATAAATATCATGAATTGTAAGAATGCCACCAACCCTAATTTTTTCTTTCCATGATTCATAATCTACTCTTGCTGACTCAAAAGTATGGCTACCATCAATGAATAAAAAATCTATTTCATTCTTTATTTTTTCTGATGCAGATTTAGAGGTCTCAACCATCACCTTAATATATTCATCTAATTGAAACCTAGATATATTTTTTAATAAGCTTGGCAAAGTATCGACTCTTTCATTTCCATAATCATATTCCTTTGGATCAAAATATTCTTCTCCGTACTGTTGCTCTTCAGATCCTCTATGATGATCAATTGTTACAAGATGGGTCTTATTTTCTTTGCATGCCTCACCGATGTAACAGGCTGATTTTCCACAATAAGATCCAATTTCAACTGCAAAAGTTTTAATACAATATTTTTTAGCCATTTGATATAAAAGGATGCCTTCTTCGTGATCTAAAAAACCTTTTATAGAATTGAAATCGTTTAAATTTTCATGCATAAAAGTCTTTTTTACCAAGTGTTGATTTAAATCTTCGGTGCTGCCACAAATATTCATCAGGATTTTTCCTAATTTTTTTCTCCATAAAATCATTTAAGCTTTGAGAAAAACTTAATCCATTTAGATGGCTTAGTTTCAGCTCCTCTATGTCAAGAATGTATTTACCTGAATCAATATAAGAATTCATAAAGTATGTTTTACAATCAGTCGATTTAATTATTTTTGAAGGCGCCGATATTGTTGCAGCAGGTTGACCAAAAAAATTAATAATATCTGACTGATTTAACCCATAATCTTGATCTGTTGCATAAAGAACAGTTTTACCTTTTTTAAGCCATCTTATAAATTTAATAGGATTATTTTTATCACATGTATCTTTAACACTTTTCAGTCTTCCTGTTTTTTGAACAGAGTCAAATAAGTCTGAGTTATGAACTCTTTCTACACCATACACATCACAATTCATACCTAGTAATCGTGCATCAAGTTCAAGATGAAGAGAGTGTTTAAAGAATAAAAGGACGCCATTATTATTTTTTTGTTCATGGAGAAGTGATTCGATGCCATTTATTTCGTAATTGATATGTTTATTTATTTTATTATCAGACCAGAACCATGCGATACCTGAATCAAAAACAATTTGAGCTGATGAAACAATGTTAGCTTTAAGAAGATTTTTTCTTTGCTTTAATGGCAAATTGGGAAAACACAGATCAATATTCTTTTTACTAATTTTATTTCTTTTAATTGGCATTAAATAAATTAAATTGCCTAAAGTTAAGATAAAGACCTTATGAAGGGGTCTTGGTAGAAATAATATGAGTTTCCATAAACTCACAAGAAGTGTTAATAAAGCTCTATTCATATATTATAAGGCTGTATTATTACACTAATATTCAAAATGAATGAAAAATGAGTCTATTTTTGTATAACTTTCTGATGTATTTATCTCTTCCATTTATGGTTGGAACAATATTATTAAAAAGTATTAAGGATTCTGATTACAAAAAGCATTTTCTGAACAGGTTTGGCATATACGAAAATGCTCAAAATTTAAAAAATATTGTTTGGTTTCATGCAGTCAGCCTTGGTGAAGTCATATCATCTCAGAATTTAGTTAAAACTATAGCTAAGGATAATGATGTTGTTTTATCCGTTACAACTCCAACTGGCTTAAGAGAAGCAAAAAAAATTTTTGGTTTAGATATTGAGATTGTGTATGCGCCTTGGGATTTGAAATGGTTTATTTCAAATTACTTTAAAACATACAAGCCGAAGGCATTAGTTTTATTTGAAACAGAAATATGGCCAAATATGATCACTCAATCATTTAAAAACAAGATTCCAGTCATTTTGTCTAATGGAAGAATGTCCAAATCCTCCTTTAAACGTTATAAAAAGTTAAATTTTTTATCAAATATAGTTTTTCAAAAAATCACTCATGCTTTCGTTCAAAGCGAAGCTCATAAAGAAAGGTTTAATCTTTTAGGAATAGATAATGAAAGAATTAGTAATGTAGGTTCAGTTAAATTCGATGTTGAAATAAATCAAAATCCTTCTAGAAATACTATTAAAAAAACAATCCTTCTTGCAGCAAGCACTCATAAAAATGAGGATGAATTAGTCATTAACTCTTACGCTAAGCTTCTTAAGGAATATCAAGATTTAAAATTGATTATTGTCCCTAGACACCCAGAAAGAGCAGAGTCAATTCAAAAGTTGCTTACTAATTCAAAATTAAAATCATTATTAAGTAAAGAAATACCGCAAAATTTTAGCACTAATAATGTCCATGTCATCAAAGCAACCGGTTTATTGAAAGAACTATATTCAATTGCAACAATATCTTTTGTTGGAGGCAGCTTATTTAAAGAATACGGAGGACATAATATTATTGAGCCAGCGTCCCAAAACTGCCCATTTATTGTTGGTCCTTTCATGCAAAATTTTTCAGACATTATTAGTGAATTTAAGAATCAAGATGCATGCATACAGATTCAAAATGAAAAAGAGCTTTTTAATGCATTTCATAACTTGCTAAATGATGTTGAATTGAGAGATGATATGTCTACGCGAGCTGCAGAAGTTTGTTTAAGGAGTCAGGGTTCTTTGCAAGAGCAATGCAATACTATTTTAGAAATTATTAGAGGAGATAAAATTGAAATTAGTAACAGCAATAATTAAACCTTTTAAGGTTGAAGAAGTTAGATCATCATTAGATAAAATTGGTGTCTCAGGTATGACTATGACTGAAGTAAAGGGCTTTGGAAGGCAAAAAGGCCATACTGAATTATATAGAGGGGCTGAATACACTATAGATTTCTTACCAAAAATTAAAATTGAGATAGCTATTTCAGATGATATGGTAGATCAAGTTAAAAATGTAATCATAGAAGCAGCTGGATCAGGAAAAATTGGTGATGGAAAAATATTTATCTCACCTATTGAGGAAGTTGTCAGAATTAGAACTGGAGAGACAAACGAAGAAGCTCTTTAAATTTGGATAATATTGTAAAAAAGCCTATCGCTTTCATTCTTGGGCCAACTGCCTCAGGAAAGACAGACTTAGCAATTGAGATATGCGATTCAGTACCCGCTGAAATTATTAGTGTTGACTCTGTTATGGTTTATGAAGACTGTAATATTGGTTCAGCAAAACCTTCAAAAAATATTTTAGAAAAATACCCACATCATTTAGTTGACATAATTAAGCCTAATTCAATTTATTCCGTATCAGATTTTTATCAAAGCTCATTGGAATTGATAGATGAAATACATTCTAGGGATAAGCTGCCTGTATTTGTAGGTGGAACAATGATGTACTTCAAAACATTAATAAATGGGCTTGATAAATTACCTGCTAGAAATGATGACTTCAGATTAGAGCTTGAAGAAGCAAAAAAACAAAATGGTGATCGATATCTCTATGAAATGTTGGCATCTATTGATTCAGATTATGCTGCAACTTTAAATCAATCTGATGATAAAAGAATTATAAGAGCCTTAGAGGTTTATAAATCTACTGGGGAGAATATGACTTCTTTGTTGGGCAAGGTAGATAAAAATTTTCTTTTAGAAAAATATAATATAAAGCAATTAGGTATCTTAGATGAGGATAGGTCAATACTTCATAAAAGAATTGAAAAGAGGCTTGAGACAATTATTAGTGATGGTTTAGTAGGGGAAGTAAAAAATATTTTAGATAAATATAAAATTGCTGACAGTCATCCCATTAGAAAATCAGTAAACTATAAACAAGCAATTTCATTCATTAAAAAAGAAATTGACGAAGATGAATTTTTTAACACAGCATTGTTTGCAACAAGACAATTAGCTAAAAGACAAATTACATGGATGAGGTCGTGGGACAATCTTGAAATTTTTGAGAATAAATCAGCCCATAAAATTAAAGAAACTGTTAAAAGATTGGTAAGTTCTCTTTAAATATAAGCATTAGCCCTTAGATACAGTTTATAATATAAGAAAAAACGAGGTAATTATTGTGAATTGGGATAACCAAAACAAAGATCCATGGGGTGGTAAAAATGATGCTCCAGATTTTGATGATTTAGTTAAGAAATTCTCTTCAATATTAGGAGGAAAAAAGTCTTCTTCAAATGGATCGGGTGGTGATTCTGGGGGTGGGTTTAAGATTCCTACAACTAGATTGCTTATGTACGGTTTATTTGCATTTTCAATAGTGTATGCATCCCAATCTATATATCAGTTAGATGCATCTGAAAGGGCAGTAATCTTAAGGTTAGGTAAATTTTATGAAGAGCAAGAAGAAGGACTAAATTTTAGGCTTGCTGGCATAGATGAAAGATACATAGAAAATGTAACTCTAACTAGAAGGTATACACAAACTAACAGTATGCTTACAAAAGATGAAAATATTGTTGATGTTACTGTTTCTGCACAATATAGAATCGCCAATCTCAAAGATTTTGTCTTAAATGTTAAAGATCCTGAGGTAAGCCTTAGACAGGGTATTGAAAGCGCTTTAAGACATGTTGTCGGTGACAATACTCTTGAACAGACTTTGACAGTAGGTAGAGAAAATATTGCATCTGAGGTTCAAGGAAGACTACAACAAATATTAGATAGTTATGCGACAGGACTAATAGTTCAGCAAGTTAATATTGAAAAAACAGATCCTCCTGCTGCTGTTAAGGATGCATTTGATGATGTTGTGGCAGCAAGAGAAGATAAAGAAAGACTTCAAAACGAAGCTGAAAGGTATGCTTTGAGTATTGTTCCAGAAGCAAGAGGACAAGCACAAGCTAGAATCAGAGAGGCAGAAGGTTATAAATTAGAGGTTGTTGCTAATGCAGAAGGTGAGGTTGGAAGATTTATTCAACTATTAGAGGAATATCAAAAAGCACCAGAGGTCACAAGAGACAGAATGTATATTGATGCTATACAAAATGTTTTATCTAGCACTACAAAAGTTATGATTGATGTTGATAGTGGTAATAACTTAATGTTACTTCCTTTAGATAAGATGATGGATCAAGGGAATAAATTTGATATCAATCAACTAAGGTTAAGAGGAGATTCAGATGAATAAGAATACTTTTTTACTAGTTTTTTCTGCATTGATAATAGGAATTGGCTTTAACAGTTTCTTTATTGTTAATGAGAAACAAAATGCAATAGTTTTTCAATTTGGTGAAGCAGTTAGATCTGATATACCAGTAGGATTTCATTTTAAACTTCCAATTATTCAAGAGGTTAAAAAGTATGACTCAAGAATTCAAACACTTGATGAGGAGCCAGACAGAATCTTAACAGTTGAAAGTAAATATCTTTTAGTTGACTCTTTCATAAAGTATAGAATTTCAGATGTACTAACTTTCTATAAAGCTAATAATGGAAGCTTTAATAGTCTTAATAGTTTATTAGGCCAGCGTTCTGAATTCGTTCTTAAGAATAATTTTGGTAAAAGAACTGTTAAAGAAGTTGTTTCTGGAGAAAGAGACGAGTTAATGAGTATTATGCTGAATTCATTGAATGAATCTGTAGAAGATCTTGGTGTGGAAATAATAGACTTTAGGGTAAAGAGAATTGATTTACCATCAAATCTTAGTAATTCTGTTTATGAAAGAATGAGAACAGAGAGAAATAGGTTGGCTGAAGAGCTTCGATCAGAGGGTAAAGAGATAGCAAGAGAAATTAGAGCTGTAGCTGACAAGGATAAAGTTGTAATTTTAGCCGAAGCATATAAAAAAGCTGAACTTTTAAGAGGTGAGGGAGATGCTGAGGCTACAAGAATATATGCGGAAGGTTTTTCACAGGATCCTGAGTTTTATGAATTCACAAGAAGTATTAAAGCTTATGTTGAAACCTTTGAAAGTAAATCTGACATGATGTTAATCGATTCAAATTCAGAGTTTTTAAAATATCTTAATCAAAAAGAAGTTAATAAATAAGGAAAAACGTGGCCTCAAACACACTAATCCTTGGTCTTCAATGGGGTGACGAAGGCAAAGGAAAAATTGTTGATGCTCTTAGCGAAGAAGTCTTTGCTGTATGTCGTTTTCAAGGCGGTCATAATGCGGGACATACTATCAAGGTAAATGGCCAACAAACTGTTCTTCATTTAACTCCTTCCGGAATTCTTCATCCAAATGTAAATTGCGTGATAGGTAATGGCGTTGTTTTGTCTTTGGAAGCCCTCGATAAAGAAATAAATGATCTTGTTGATGCGGGTATAAATTTTGATAATCGATTTTTTGTTAGCTCAGGTTGTGCATTAATTCTTCCAAGTCATATAAGTATTGACAAAGTTAGAGATAAGAAGGAATCAATCGGAACGACTGGAAGAGGCATAGGCCCATCTTATGAAGATAAGATTGCTAGAAGAGCAGTTAGATTTGGTGATTTGGGAAATGAACAAATTCTTAGAGAGAAAGTTGAATTACTTGTTTCATATCACAATAGATTGCTAGTTGAGTTATATGAAGAAGAGCCACATGACATAGATCATGTCGTTGCTGAACTTTTGTCTTTCAAACATTTACATGACAAATATTGTACAGATACACAGGGCCTTATTTATGACTGGATAATAAAAGAAAATCAGTCTTTATTGTTTGAGGGCGCTCAAGGAACATTGTTAGATATAGATCATGGAACTTATCCTTATGTAACATCCTCAAATACCACAGCCGGAGGTGTGTCAACCGGTCTTGGATTGGGACCTAAATATATAAATAAGATTATTGGTATCTCAAAAGCATATTGTACGCGTGTTGGAGAGGGCCCATTTCCAACTGAACTCTTTGATGATAATGGAAAAATGCTTGCAGAAAAAGGAAATGAATTTGGTGCTACAACTGGCAGACCAAGAAGATGTGGTTGGTTAGATTTATTGGCTCTTAAAAAAGCTGTTTTTACAAATTCTGTCACAGATATTTGTTTAACAAAACTAGACGTTATGGATGAATTTAATTCAATAGAAGTTTGTGTTGATTATCAAGACGATCAACCAGTCTACAAAACCTTTGAGGGCTGGAAATCATCTACTGAAGGAATTACTGAATTTAAAAATCTACCTTTAAAAGCTCAAGAATATATTAATTTTATTGAAGATTTTGTTGGTTGTAATATCTCAATTGTTTCTACAGGACCATCAAGAGACCAGACAATTCACAGATAAACTAATTTAATTTTAGATATTTATCTAAATTTGCATTAATAAATTTATAAGACTCAGGACTAGAAAACTTTTTTGAAAGTCTCAACGATTCGTCAATAATAACTGGTTTGTCTAACTCACCATATATCATTTCATTTAAAGCAAAGTATAAAATTGATTTATCTATTAGATCCATATTTGAATCTTTAACATTCATAGAGTCTAAAATTTCTTTGAATTCACTTTTATTATTTTTAATTGATTCCAGCGATGAAGAAAACTTATCAAAATCAACTTTTTTATTTTTATGCTCATCTTTAAATTGATTAACAATGTCAGATATATCTTGATTATTAAAGAAATATTGATATATAGCTTGAACTAGATACTCTCTGGTCCTAATTTGAATCTTAAAATTAGCTAGATTTTTCATTGATAAGCTCAATTAAGGCTTGAGTGTTATTTTTTGTATTGATTTTTAATCTTTTAATCAATTGGTCGGAGTTTTCAACACACAATACATTATTAATTACTGAAATGTTTGGATAGGTTAGAGCTAAGTCTCCAATTGATCTGAAAGTCTCGTTAGTAACCAAATCATAGTGAGATGTTTCTCCCCTGACAACAATCCCTAAGAATAGAACACCAGAATAGTATGATGATTTATTTTTAATCAAGTGATATTTGCCTAATGCAGCAAGTTCTATTGCACCTGGAGCACAGGTAGTATCATATTCATGCTCACTATCTGAAATGACATTAGTTGCAATCTGAACCATCTCATTTATATATTCGCTGTACCATGAGGTATGCACTATTAAAATCTTATTCATTCACAAAACCTGTTATCTCAATATTGAAACCTGATACAGCATTATATTTAGTAGGTGTTCCAAGTACTGTAATTTTTTTTAGATTTAATGCTCTGCATATCTGAGAGCCAACACCAATAACTTTTCTATTTTTTTTAGGCTCAACTTCTTTATCTTCAAGCTTGTTAAGCCAATAACTTTTTGCATCTCTGTGATTAATTAATACAAACAGCCCTGCTTCCTCTTTAGAGATTCTCTCGATAGATTTTCTTATAGACCAGTTTTTACCCATTTCTTCAATTCCCAAAGTATCCTGAAGGATGCTTTGAGTTTGCACACGCACTAAAGGAGATTCTACTTTTGATAGGTCACCTTTAGTTAATGAGAAATGATATTCATCTTTAATATTATCCTTCCAAACAATAAGCTTGAATTCTCCAAACTCATTTTTAATAGTTTTTTCGCTAATGGCCTCAATAGTTGAGTCTGATGAAAGTCTAAAATCAATTAAATCGGCTATTGTTCCAACTTTTATATCATGCTTTTCGCCAAATTTAATTAGATCATCTCTTCGTGCCATAGTGCCATCATCATTCATAATTTCACAAATGACACCAGCAGATTGAAAACCAGCAAGCTTAGCAAGATCACATGCCGCTTCAGTGTGCCCGGCTCTGCTTAGAACTCCGCCTTCCATTGCTTTTAAGGGGAAAATATGACCCGGTTGAACAATATCAGAAGGTTTGGATTTTGTATCTACAACAGTTTTTATAGTATGAGCTCTGTCAGCAGCAGAAATTCCAGTTGTGATTCCTTCGGCAGCCTCGATGGAGACAGTAAAAGCTGTTTTGTTGGCAGCTTTATTCTTATTGGTCATCATTTTTAAATCAAATTTATTTATTAAATTCTTGCTAAGGGGGAGGCAAATCAAACCTTTTCCCTTTGAGGCCATAAAATTAATAATTTCTGGTGTTACCATATCAGCAGCGCAGACTAAATCTCCTTCATTTTCTCGAGATTCATCATCAAGAATAATAACCATTTTTCCTTCTTGAATATCTCTTATGATGTCTTTTATATTATCTTTTATCACTTTATATATATTTTCTTTGTGTCTGATTCAATTTTATAGGACGATTCTAGTTTAAAACCCAGTTTTTCGACAGCATTATCTTCTTTGAACCAATCTACTCCATTTGGCCCAAGTTTCGTAGTTGATTCATAAATAATTAATTTATCTACATAATCTTCATTTAAAAAAGAATTAATTAATTTTGGTCCAGCCTCTACAAGAATTGACGTAATGTCTGTACTTCTAAATCTTTTAATAACATTCTTAATGTCACGCTCTGTAATAATTTCATAATTAGCATTCTTAAAAAACGGTGCATCAAAGTTAAAATTAGTTTTGCTACTTAATAAGATTTTTTTGGGTTGGTTAATTGGGAAATTAACTCTAGCATTCATTAATGGATTATCTTTTATAACTGTATTGCCTCCCGTTAGAATTACATCCACAGATGCTCTTAGTTTTTGAACATCTTCTCGAGACTCCTTGCAAGTGATCCACGTTTGTTGATCATCAAGTAAATGAGATTTTCCATCTATAGATGAAGCAATTTTTGCTGTTATAAATGGTCTTTTATATGTATTTTTAAAAAAGAAAAATTTATTTTGCTCTTCTACCAATTCAGCACATATGCCACTTATTACATTAATACCATTTTTTTCAAGTTTCTTAATACCTTTTCCAGAAACAAGTGGATTAGGGTCCAAGGCACCGATAACAACATTTCTGATACCTGAACTAATTATTGCTTCAGTGCATGGCCCTGTCTTGCCAGTATGATTGCAGGGTTCTAATGAACATATTAAAGTTAGTTCTTCAAAAGAATTAAAGCTTTTACCAAGATTTAATTTCGCAGAATTTATTGCATTAATTTCTGCATGATTGCATCCAAATTTTTCATGCGCTCCCTCAGAAATTATTTGTTTATCCTTAACAATTATGCATCCAACAACTGGATTAGGTTTTGCTGTATATTTATATTGATTAGCATGAGAGATGGCTCTCAGCATCAATTTTTCATAATTCATTTTTTTGATTTATTTTTTGAATTTTTTTTTGGTTTTTCTTTACGAAGAGAATTAATTTCTTCTGAGAAATCTTTTATATCTTGAAAATCTCTATAAACAGATGCAAATCTAACGTATGCAACGCTATCAACTTCCTTCAGTGCATTCATCATTATCTCACCAATTTTTATAGATGGGATTTCTCTCACTCCACTGGTTCTAATTTCATTTAAGATTTTCCCAAAGACTGTATCTATATCTTCTGACGATAAAGGTCTTTTTTCTAGAGCTCTTAGCATGCCTTTTTTTAATTTTGAACCGTTAAATGGTTGTCTTTCACCATCATTTTTTACTACTCTAGGAAGGGCTAAATCTACTGTCTCAAAGGTTGTAAATCTAGCTTGACATACTTCACAGGATCTTCTTCTTCTAGTTTGCGAACCATCTGCAACTAGTCTTGAGTCGATAACTTTTGTGTCTTCAGCCTGACAAAACGGACAATGCATCTATAAATTATAGACCGGATATTCTCTTGTCAGCTCAATTACTTTATTTTTTATTTCTGACTTAACACTCTCATTATCAATATTTTCGATGACGTCACATATCCAATTACTTAATAATTTAACCTCTTCAGTCTTAAAACCTCTAGTTGTTATAGCCGGAGTTCCAAGTCTTACACCTGAGGTAACAAATGGTGATCTTGGATCATTTGGAACTGCATTTTTATTAACAGTTATATTTACATCTCCTAATGCTTTTTCTAAATCTTTTCCTGTTATATCTTTATTTCGTAAATCAACAAGAACAATATGATTTTCTGTTCCTCCAGTTACAACATCAACACCTCGAGAAATAATAACTTCACACATTGTTTTTGCATTATCTACTACATGTTGCATGTAATCCTTAAATGCTGGTTCTAAAGCCTCTTTAAAACAAACAGCTTTTGCTGCTATAACATGCATTAATGGCCCTCCTTGAGATCCAGGAAATACAGCAGAATTAAGTTTTTTTTCAAGCATTTCATTGCTTTTGGCTAAAATAATTCCAGATCTTGGTCCTCTGAGTGTTTTGTGTGTAGTTGAAGTTACAACGTCTGCAAAAGGAACCGGCGATGGATAATGACCAGATGCCACTAATCCTGATATATGTGCCATATCAACTAAAAAATAAGCTCCAACTTCATCTGCGATATCTCTGAATTTTTGCCAATCAATAATTCCTGAGTATGCAGAAAAACCAGCAATTATTAATTTTGGTTTATGCTCGATAGCTAAATCTTTGACTTGATTATAGTCAATCTCATTAGTATCTGGATGAAGACCATATTGGACACTTTTATAATTTTTTCCAGAAAAGTTAACTTTTGCTCCATGCGTTAAGTGACCGCCATGATCTAAACTCATTCCAAGAATTGTATCGTTAGGCTCTAATAGCGCTAAGAAGGCAGCAGCATTTGCTGAGGAGCCCGAATGAGGCTGAACATTAGCATAATCCGCTTTAAAAAGCTCTTTAGCTCTTGATATAGCTATATCTTCTGCAATATCCACATATTCGCAACCACCATAGTACCTTTTAGATGGATATCCTTCAGCATATTTATTTGTTAATAATGAGCCTTGAGCTTCAAGTACTCTATGACTGGCATAATTTTCTGAAGCGATTAATTCTATATGATCCTCTTGCCTTATAGCTTCTTGTTCAAAAGACTGCCATAATTCTTGATCATAATCTTTTATAGATTCCGAATTACTAAAAACAGCATCACTCTGTGAAAGATTTTTATCTTTGATGTTAGATTCCATTAAAAAAATCCTAATGTGTTATAAATATGAAAAAGAAACGATATTTTAATCTATCTAAGGCTTTTTGTGTGCAAATGGTTTAATTCTCTTAGGAAAACATGTCTTACAGATATCACACTCTAAGCCGTAACAAGCCTTAGCCTGACAAAACTCACGACCCCAAAAAATTATTTGAAGATGAAGCTTATTCCATAATGATTTATCAAATAATTTTTTAAGATCCGCTTCAGTCTTTTGAACATTTTTACCATTAGTTAAACCCCATCTTTGAGCTAATCTATGTATATGAGTATCAACTGCAAAAGCTGGCACTCCAAAACCTTGACTCATCACAACGGAAGCTGTTTTATGACCAACTCCTGGTAATGCTTCAAGATCTTTAAAATTATTTGGCACAACTCCATTAAACTTTTTTATCAAAATAAAAGATAGTTCCTTGATAGCCTTTGATTTTTTTGGACCTAAGCCACATGGTTTAATAATTTTATATATTTGATTTTGAGATAATTTTGACATTGCTTCAGGATCGGAGGCAATCGCAAATAATTTAGGGGTAACCTGATTTACTCTTTCATCAGTACATTGCGCAGATAAGAGAACAGCCACCAGCAAAGTATAATTATCTTTATGATCTAGAGGTATTGGGGTCTTGGGGTAAGTTTTATTAAGAATTTTTAAAACTATCTGCGCTCTTTCAGATTTTCTCATGCTGACAAATGTAGCATAATATTATCTTAAAAATGAATACCAAAAAAATACAAAAATTTATTCTTAAACTCAAAGATAGCTTTTTAGAAGAGTCAGAAGAAAATAAAAAAATGCTAGATATTTTTGTTAAACAAATTGAAGGCACTGCATCTGAAGATGAAATTGATTATGCCAACGAGCAATTAAATGAAATATTTAAAAGTTTAGGCTTGGGTGTATTAACAATCTTACCTTTTAGTCCTATTACTATTCCTTATGTGATAAAGAAAGCACAAGAGTTGGGCATTGACGTTATACCAAAATGGTATAAGAAGCTTTAAGTAAGTCTATCTATAGATTAGAATGAGTTTGTAAATTTTTTACCCAATCGGAGAAATTATGAAAAACGTAGTTATTGTTGATAGCGTTAGAACTGGCTTGGCAAAGTCACATAGAGGTGGCTTTAATATGACAAGACCTGATGAAATGTTAGCTCATCTAATTAATGCATTACTTGAAAGAAACCCAAATCTTAATCCAGAAGTTGTTGAAGATATCATAATGGGATGCGGCAATCCTGAGGGTGCTCAAGGTCACAATGTTGCTAGAAATGCAGCAGTATTATCAAACCTTCCAATTACTGTAGGTGGAACAACAATTAACAGGTATTGTTCTTCTGGTCTTCAATCTGTTTCCATGGCAGCAGGTCAAATTATGGCTGGTTGTTATGACACAGTGATAGCTGGAGGAGCAGAAACTATATCTATGATGAAAATGAACATGGACAATTTTGTTAATGAAAGGTTAGCAGAACAATCTCCTGGTATCTATTATCCCATGGGTATGACAGCTGAAGTGGTTGCAAAAAGATACAATGTTTCAAGAGAAACTCAGGATGAATTGGCACTTGAAAGCCAAAAGAGAACAGCTGCTGCACAAGAAGCCGGTTTATTCTTGGATGAAATTGTTCCAATGAATACAAAAATGTTACTTGTTAATAAAGAGACTGGTGATTCTAAAGAGGTTGAAGTTACAGTTGAAAAAGATGAGTGTAATAGACCCGAAACTACTATGGAGGGTTTAAGCGGGTTAAAACCTGTTTTTGATCCTGAAAATGGAACGGTGACTGCTGGCAATTCTTCTCAATTGTCTGATGGCGCCTCAATTAATTTAGTTATGTCAGAAGAAAAAGCTCTGGAACTTGGATTAAAACCTATTGCTTACTTTAGAGGCTTTACCACTATGGGATGTGAGCCAGATGAGATGGGAATAGGGCCTGTTTATTCAGTTCCGAAGTTATTAAAGAACTACAACATGGCAGTTGAAGACATTGATTTATGGGAGCTTAATGAAGCTTTTGCTGTTCAAGTTGCTCATTGTAGAGATACTTTGGGTATACCTATGGATAAGTTGAATGTTAACGGTGGTTCTATATCAATTGGACATCCTTTTGGAATGACAGGTTCAAGATGTGTAGGGCATCTAACTAGAGAGCTAGTAAGAAGCGACAAACAATTTGGGGTTGTAACAATGTGCGTTGGTGGCGGAATGGGCGCATCTGGTTTATTTGAAAGATATCCCAGTTAAGGACGTTCTTGAATTCTGAATTTGAGCTAATAGATTTATTCAAAAATATTGGCTCAGAATATTACAAAGATAATGGCATAATCATCTCTCCTGGAGATGATTGTGCTGTGTTTAAATCTAACAAACCTATTGTCACATCCATAGATGCTTCTGTTGAGGGTGTTCATTTTCCAAAAAATGCTAATCCCTCTGATATTGCTTATAGATCGATTGCGGTAGCTTTGAGTGATATTGCTGCTATGGCATGCAGACCTCTTGCATTTAGTCTGTCAGTAACAGTGCCTCATAATGAACATGATTGGTTCGAAAGTTTTCTAGAAGGAACTAAAAAAATATCTGATGAGTATAGAATTTCATTAATTGGAGGGGATTTAACTTCAGGACCTCTAAATATAAATGTTGTTGTATATGGTTCACCGTTTTCTGAAAAAATTCTTACAAGAAGTGGAGCAAAGCCTGGAGATATAATTTGTATAAGTGCTCAAGTTGGCAAAGCATCAAAAGGACTAAAAGACTGGAAGAACAACATAGACTCTTCATTTATTGATAGTTATTTAAGACCAAAAGCTAAAATTGAACTTGGTAAAGAAATTTCTCTGATTGCAAATGCATGCATTGATACTTCTGATGGCTTACTTGCAGATTTAAAAAAGATGCTTAATGCATCTAGATGTGGGGCAGATGTTTATATAGATGATATACCCATAACTTCAGACATAAATGATTTAAATGCTGGAGATGACTATGATTTGTGTTTTACTTTGCCAGAAGAAATGGTGTGCGATAATTTTATAAAAATTGGAATCGTAAAAGAGGACAAGAAAATAAACCTTTGTTCTAATAAAGGTTATGATATTGATATAAAAGGGTATGAGCATTATTAAATGAGCAAGTTTCCAGACCTAAAAAATCCTATTCATTTTATAGCTACACTAGGGGGTATTGGAAAAATCCCTATTGCTCCGGGCACATGGGGATCTATATTTGCATTTTTAATTTTTATATACATTTCTCATTATGTAGATATGTTTATAGTTGTTATTTTATCAATACCATTTTCAATATGGATATGTGAAAAAGCATCAATCAATCTAATAGAAAAAGATCATAAATCAATCGTAATAGATGAATTAGTTGGTATCTGGATCGCGCTAGTTCCTGCTTTATATCTATCAACACAAACTTCAAGAACATATTATGCAGTTTTAGCTCTTATTTTTTTTAGACTATTTGATATTTTGAAACCCTATCCGGTGTCTTATTTTGATAAAAATTTTAAAAACGGGCTAGGAATAGTTCTTGATGACTTAATAGCCGGGATTATGGCTATTTTCCCAGCAATGGCCTTAATCTATCTAATATTTTAGCAACTGAAAGACCAGCAGATTCAAGCATTTCCTCTCTTGATGAATGTTCAACAAACCTATCGGGTATTCCTAAGAGAATTGATTTAATATCTATAGATTCAATTGAACAAAACTCCTGTACTGCACTTCCAGCACCTCCAGCAATTGATCCATCTTCTAAAGATACGAAATAGTCTGCTTTAGATAAATATTTTTTTAGTATTTCTTGGTCAAGAGGCTTAACAAATCTCATATCAATTAATGTGAAATCCATTTTTTCTGAAACTTCTAGTGCTTTATCTAATAAAGCTCCAAAATTTAAGAAAACAACATTAGACTCACTTTCTTTTACTACTTTAGCTTTACCAATTTCTACAGCCTCAAGATCAGAATTAACAGATGCATTTGGACCAGTTCCTCTTGGATATCTTACAGCTGCAGGTCCTTTATGTTTGAAGGCTGTAGTTAAAAGCAATCTTGTTTCATTTTCATCTGAAGGAGTCATCAGGATTATATTTGGTATACACCTTAGATAAGCAATATCATAATTGCCAGAATGTGTTGGCCCGTCTTCTCCAACTAATCCAGCTCTATCAAGAGCAAAGGTAACATCTAAATTTTGAACTGCTACATCATGAATAAATTGATCGTATGCTCTTTGAAGAAATGTTGAGTAAATTGCAACAACAGGTTTTTTATTTTCTAAAGATAGGCCGGCTGCAAATGTAACTGAGTGCTGTTCTGCTATTGCAACATCAAAATATCTATCGGGATATTTTTTACTAAAATCAACAAGCCCAGAACCTTCACGCATGGCTGGAGTAATCGCGACCAAGCTCTCATCCTTTTCAGCCATACCAACTATCCAATCACTAAAAATATCTTGATATTTTGGCTTTGGACTTGAATCTGATTTTATGCTGTTAATTTTACCTATGGCATGAAACCCTATTCTATCTGATTCAGCAGGATCAAGGCCAGCACCTTTTTTTGTAATTACATGAAGGAATTGAGGGCCCTCAAAATCTTTAAGATTACTAATCATATCTGTCATTTCTTTTATATTGTGACCATCAATAGGACCAACATAGTTAAATCCAAGTTCTTCAAATATTGTTCCAGGAGCTACCATTGCCTTCATTTGTGTCTCAACCTTTCTTGCTAAATGATAGGCTTGGGGTAATGGCTTTAATGCACTTGCACCACTTTTCTTAATACCTTTATAGATTTTTGATGCCCAAATTCTTGAAAAATAATTAGAAAGGCCACCAATATTTTCTGAAATGGACATATCATTATCATTTAAAATCACAAGAATATTAGGCTTTAAATGACCGCTGTGGCTTAAAGCTTCAAATGCCATGCCTGCAGTCATTGCTCCGTCTCCAATTACTGCAACATGTTTTTTATTGGAATCATTTTTTTGAGCACCCATAGCCATACCTAATATTGCGCTTATAGAAGTACTTGAGTGACCAACACCGAAAGCATCATATTCACTTTCACTAATTGCCGGAAAGGGAGCTAATCCTTCTTTTTGGCGTACTGTATGAATTTTATTTTTTCTTCCAGTTAAGATTTTATGAGGATATGCTTGATGCCCGACATCCCAAACCAAATTATCATATGGAGTATTGTATAAATGATGAAGAACTACAGTTAATTCAATAACACCAAGCCCGCCTCCAAGATGACCACCGGTTTGTCCAACAGAAAATAATAAAAATTCTCTTAATTCATCAGACAAAATTTCAAGCTCACTAACAGAGAATGATCTGATATCAGACGGTACTGAAACTTTATCCAGCAAAGGAGTTTTTGGCTTAGTTTCAGGAATTTTATTAAAAATTTTCATTAACTCTCTCTGCCAATCAAATATTTAGCCATTTCGATTAATTTATCAATATTATTTATATTTGATTGATTTAAAGAATTTAAAGCTAAATCAGTTAATTTGTTTGCTTTTAATTTTGCTTCACCCAAACCAATAATGTCTATGTAAGTAAGTTTATTATTTTTTGCATCAGAGTTTTTATTTTTACCTAATATGCTTTCTATTTGAGTAACGTCTAAGATGTCGTCTGTAATTTGAAATGCTAAACCTATTTTGGAACTAAAATCTCTTAAGGCATTTAAGGATTCTGATTCTAAACTTGATCCAATTTGACCCAGCATTACAGCACACTCAATTAATTTTCCTGTTTTTAAGTTATGAATATCATCAAGTTTCTTTATGTCTATGCTTTGATTATTTTCATTTTCAATGTCTAGATATTGACCAAAGACCATTCCATTTTTACCGCATGCTTTTGACAGAAGATTGATAGCATTTACCTTATCATCTGAGCTTAAAAAATTATCATTTACTATAATTTCATACGCTAATGCCTGGAGGGCATCTCCCGCCAAAACGGCATTAGCTTCTCCATATTGAATGTGGTTTGATGGCTGATTTCTTCTTAAATTATCATCATCCATACATGGCAGGTCATCATGAATGAGTGAGTAGGTATGCATTAACTCAACAGCTGAAGATAATGTGATGATACTTTCTTTAGATATATTTTTATTTGTCTCTGATGAGGCAAACACTAATCCCGCTCTTATCATTTTGCTATCAGCAAGTGCAGAATAGGCCATAGCTTCTTCTATTTTATTGTTATTGCTTATCGATTTAAGCATCTTATCTTTTACAAGTTTTTTTACTTGAGATAAGTATTCAGGAAGCATTAAAGTTTTATGAATTATCTAATTCTTGTGAAGTTCCATCATCTAATAACTCTTTAACCTTTAACTCAGCATCTTCAAGTTGCTTTTGGCATTCTTTGACTAGATTAATTCCTGCTTCAAATGATTTTACAGAATCTTCTAAATTAATATTTTCATCCTCAAGTTTTTTCACTATTGATTCAAGCTCTTTTAATGAGGACTCAAAATCAATTTTTTTATTTGAACTAGACATATCTTATTGTAATTTATTAATTAGCTGTTTTAAAAAACTTTTTGAAATCATTTCTTAAAGCATATGGCAGAGATAAAACAGCTGGAGTTAATATCAAAGTAATAAAAGTACTGAATGCCAAACCAAATACAATAGATACTGCTAGATTTGACCACCAATCTACAATTGGGCTACCAAGGGCAATATCTCTTGCAATAATGTCCAAACTAACTCCCATTGCCAAGGGCAAAAGACCAAAAATGGTTGTAAGGGATGTAAGTAGGATAGGTCTTAGTCTTTGCTTGCATGCATTGATTATATGAGTTGAGTTTTCAACATGTGGAGATTCTTCTCTTAGTTTATTAAAGGTATCGATTAGTACAATATTGTTATTAACTACAATCCCAGCTAGGGTAACAATCGATAATCCTGTCATTGTTGTACTAAATGGCTTTCCTGTTATTAATAAACCCAGCAAGACACCAACAAAAGAAATTGTTACGGATGTAAGAATTATGAATGACTGATAAAAGCTGTTAAATTGGGTTAAAAGCATAAGCAGCATTATAAATACAGCCATAATACCTGCAGCTATCATAAAATTATTTACATCTTCAGTTTCTTCTGCCATGCCAGTAAATTTGTAAGTTACTCCTTTGCTTAAATCAGCAGACTTTAGCCATAAATCAATTTCTTCAACTTTCTCTGCAACTTTAGATTCATCTATTGTTGCTGCACCAATTTGTTGTGTAAATTTTCCATCTCTTCTATTAACAGATTGTCTATTTTCTTTTGGCACCACTGATATAAAAGAACTCACAGGAACTAGGCCTTCAAGAGTTATTACGTTTAAATTTTGTATTCCGGTGATAGTTCTATCAGACTGAGGGAATCTAGCTCTGATTTCTACTTCATCTCTTGAGTCATCTGGCCTATATTCACCAACCTTAAATCCATTAGTTAGCATTTGTACTAATGCACCTACATCAGCAACACTCACACCTAATTGAGCTGCTTTTTGCTTATCTACTTCAACACTCCATTCAACTGATGGATATGATTTTGATGAAGTAATATTTTTTAGGCCTTTAATATTATTTCTCATATGAGCTTCAATGATATCTGCTGCAGTATTAACATCATCTTCACTATTGCCATACAAGTCTAATTCAATTGGATTATCAAAAGATGGACCTCCTAAATCAGGAGAAATTTCTACAAATATACCTGGCATATCATTCACTGATTCACTTAAAAGCTCCATTATTTTTAACCCAGATATTTCTCTTTCTGCAGCAGGTGCCACTTCTACAAACCCACCACCAATTTTATCTGCTTCTCTATTCCACCATTCACTACCAGCTCTTAAATAAACACTACCTAATCCTGGAACTTCTAAGAATTTTTCTTCGACTTGTTGAACAATTTCTTTTGTCTCTAATGCAGAATAATTGCCTCTAGCTTTAATAGTTACATTTGCTTCTACAGGATCAACCAGGGCAAAATAAATTGTTCCTTTTCCAAAATAGGAATAACTCATAATTATTATTAATAATACTGAAGCAACCGCTATACATGTTTCAATTGGATTCTTTACAAATTTTGCAATTCTTTTTCCATATAGTTCAGTTAATTTTTTAAATATAGAGTCTCTACCTTCGTCTTTATTGAGTGCTGAATCCTGTTGTCCAAGATATGACCCTAAAACAGGAATCATGATCAATGAATAAATAAGGGAGCCAGCTAATACTGTAAAAACTGTTATTGGAAGATATCGCATAAACTGACCAGTAAAACCTGGCCACAACATTACTGGTATGAAGGCAGCCATAGTAGTTCCTGTCGAAGCCACTATTGGATAAAACATCCTTTTTGATGCCATTTTATAGCCTTCTGATCTTGAAAGACCTTCTCCAATTTTTTTATCAGCATATTCAGTAATCACAATGGCTCCGTCAATTAACATCCCCATCCCAAGAAGTAACCCCATCATGACAAGGAAATTTATTTCCATACCAAGAGAAAAGAAAATTAGATAAGTAAATAAAAAACAAAAGGGTATGGATAGACCTACTAGCATTGATACTCTAAATCCCATACTTGCAATCACGAGAACCATTATTAAAACAACTGCAGCAATAATATTTCCATTGAGCTCTTTAACCATATCAATGGAGTACAAAGTATCATCTTGGGTAATTAATATTTCTAAATTTTCTGGAAGGGTTTTTTCATAGTCATTCAATATATCTTTTATGGCATAAGATGCATCTATTGAATTAGCCCCGTCTCTTAGTTGAACCTCTAAAGTGACTGCATCTTGACCGTTAATTCTTGCATAGGATGTAAAATCTTTAAAAGTTCTTTTAATATCTGCAATATCACCTAGGGTTACTATGGCATCTTTGGTAACTTTAATCGGAATAGAGTAAACATCTTGAGCAGTTTCAATAACGCTAGGCACTTCGATATTAAAACTACCTTTACCAGTATCTTGTGTACCTCCGGGAATAATTAAATTATTGTTTGATACTGAATAATAAATATCACTTAGAGTAACCTCATAAGATTCCATTCGAGATTTATTTATTACTCCTTCAAGAACCTCTTCAGGTGCTCCAGAAAGATTGGCTTGCAATATTTCTTCAAGGCTCTCAACCTTATCTTTTAGCTCTTTTGCATAAAAGACTTTTTGTCTAATCGAACTATTGCCAATAATGCTGATATTCATTACGGGGAAACTTGCCTCTGAGTATTCAGATATTTGAGGATCTTCAGCTTCTCTTGGTAGCTCATATTTAGTTTCTTCGACAGCTTGCTTAATGTCTACTAAGGCCTCATCCATATCGTAGCCAACTTCAAATTCAAGGAATATTCTTGCAAAACTTAAAGTGCTTCTTGAGCTAATACTTTTCACTCCAGAAACTGTCATTAGTCTATTTTCAAGTGGCTTTGCTATTAATCTTGATGTATCACTAGGGGATGCTCCATCCAAATAAACAGAAACACTTATAAAGGGTAGTTGGACGTTAGGAGAAGCAGCAATAGATATTTCTTGTCTTGCATACGATCCGGCAATAATGATCATAAATGCAATCATTAAAGTTGTTTTTGCTTTTGACAAAGCAAAATCTATAATTCTTGTCATATTTGGTTTGTAATCACTTGTTGACCATCTTCAACAAACCCTTGACCTTGAACAATAAGATCAAGCGAATCAGGTATGTCAGTAATCCATAATCCTGATTCAGAGTCCTCTAATATTGAGACATTATGAAAAACAACAACACCATCAATAACTGATCGAACTCCAATTTTGCCGTTATCGTTAAGTATTAGAATTGATGGTGAGATTTTGTGTGCTTTTACAAATTTTGTTTTTATTATCATCTCTGCAGTAATGCCATCTCTTACCATCCCATCTTTGTTTTGAATTTGAGATTCAACTTTAAAAGTTCTTGTTGAGGTTGAAGCACTTTTTGAAACGAATGTTAAATTACCTTTAATAACTTCACCAGTAATCAAACTAATAAGAACTTCTTGACCTGTTTCAACTTTATTAATATTAAATTCTGGGACTTCAGCAGAAAATATAATAGGGTTGAGTTGGATTATAGTTGCACAAACCTGTCCTCTTTCAAGAAAATTTCCAGGTTTTACAATTTGTTCAATGAATCCAGAAAAGGGTGCTTTAACCTCTGTTCTGTTTAACTCAACAACACCTAAGCTACAAAGAATAGAATCTTTTTCAACAAATTGTCCCTGAGTTGAGCCTATTTTTACTACCTCACCTGAGGTCTTTGCTCTTACATTAACTCTAGCTTCAGATTGTGAAGTAGCTTTTAATTTAATTGTGGGTTGATACTCAACGGCATTACTGGTAGTTACACCCACAGCAAAGAGCTCATTTTTTATATTTTCTGGTTCTTTTTGATCTGTTACAAAAAAACCAGATACCATCCAAAGAATTATTGGTATGAGGATATATAAAGATATTCTTATATTCTTAGTCATATTTAATTATTTTATCATTTTAGTTTAGACAAAAGTGTTAAACCAATGGTTCAGTTTAATTCTATACGTTGTGCTTTTTTCTGAGGCTTTCAAAAAGTTTCTTGTTCATTGGTTTATTTTCAGATCTGTTTGAGTCAGGAGTTGGAATTTTAAATTCTTTACCATTTAATACATCTTCTTTAAGTTTATTAAAAATCTTTTTAAAAGAAGAAAACAATTCTCTACTATCTTTTTCATCTATGAAATTCCAACCTATTTTTTTACCTGTGAAATAAACGATTGGATGGCTCCATGAAAATTCTGCTCTCGGTGCATATGATTTTCTTGCTTCAATATATGCCTCTTCTACTGAAGGAAAACCGTTATGACTATTTATTTCAGAACAAGCCTTAAGAAAATCTGTTAGTGTTGGTAAATATGACTGAGCACCTATTACATTTTCAGTTGCTTCTGTAATTATTTCTGGAGAAAAAGACTTCAAACTCATTGCCCAAAGTTTTTTACCCTCATTTAGCCTGTCATCAGTACCAAAGACTTTATAAAATTGATAGTGATATGCCAATTCGAGTTTAAGGAATAAATTGTCAATGCACTCAATATATTTTTCTTTATTCAAAGTTGATTTCTGACGCCCAAGAGGAGTCACCTTTTCTTGCTGAAAAGTCTTTTCCATATTTTCCTGGTTCAGTATGTTTTTGATTTTCTTCATCTTTTAAATTTTGGTTATCTGATATATGTCTTCTTTTTACATGTTCAATAAATTTAGAGTTCCATGTTGTGAAAGCAGAACCATTCTCTTTCCAGTATAGTATAAATTCTCTTAAATATTTTGAAGCTGATTCTTTTGAGATATCAGATAATTCAAGGATATCATATGCATCATTACTTGGAGACCATTCGAAATCTATAGTATGTGGTAGCCCTTTAGTTGAACTTTGTTCCTTTGCCCATTCTCTTCTAATGTAATCTATAAAAGAAGTGTTCCAGTTATTTCGTTCTTGTCCTCTTTCTGTCCAATATAAAACAAATTCTTTTACTTTGCTTGAAATGAAAGTTTTTGGGATTTCACCCATATTTAGAATTTCCAAAGCTTCATTGGATGGTGACCAATTTGAATCGATTTTTAATTTTTTTGTATTATTTGCTTGAGCAGCTTTTAAATTGTAATTTTTTTTGTTTGTTATTTCTTGTGAATTTGATATCAGCTTGTAATTTAATAGTTTTTTTAGACATGCCTCAATAAGCGCATGCTCAATGAAAGGTAATTCTTGCTTTACCAAAGTTTTAAAGAGCTCAGAATCACCGGAATAGGTGATTTTATTTTGTTGGTATAGTTCAAGTATTATTGCAGCTTCGATTCCTAAGGTTTCAGCAACATCTTTTGAAAAGGAAATTCTATCAAAGTCTTTCAATAGCCTATGAGCTCCTTCTTTTAGTCACTGCATCGCTCAAACTTTGCAGACATGAAACAGTATCATCCCAACCAATACATGCATCAGTAATGCTTTGACCATATACAAGAGAGTCAGAAATTTTTTGATTACCCTCAACAAGGTGACTTTCTATCATTACACCTTTGATGTTTTTATTGCCATTTGAAATTTGACTAGAGATATTTTCAATTACAGGCAGTTGTTGTTTAAATTGTTTTTGACTATTACCATGACTAGCATCAATCATAATTGACTCATTAACTTCAGCTTCTCTAAGCGCAATTAAAGTTTCATTAATAGAATCACTATCATAATTTGGCTCTTTACCACCTCTAAGAATAATGTGAGCATCATTATTACCTGCTGTTTTTAACATAGCTATATCAGATTCTTTGGTAGCACCAAGGAAAACGTGAGAGTGATTTGCTGCTTGAATTCCATCTATAGCTGCTTTGAGACCACCATTTGTTGCATTTTTTATACCAATAGGGCAAGAAAGTCCTGATGCCAATTCTCTATGAATTTGACTTTCAGCCGTTCTAGCACCAATAGCTCCCCAAGAAATAATATCAGTAATATATTGGGGAGAAATAGGGTCAAGAAACTCTGTACCTGCAGGTAGATTTAATTTAGCTAGATCTATTAAAAGTTTCCTAGCCATCTCAACACCTTTACCAATTTTGAAGCTTTCATTGAGGTCAGGATCGTTTATAAGACCTTTCCATCCAACTGTTGTTCTGGGTTTTTCAAAATAAACCCTCATCACTATTAACAGCTCTTCTTTGAATTTAATATTTTGTTCGATTAATTTTTTTCCATATTCAATCGCACTCTCAGGATCATGAATAGAACATGGGCCAACAACCACTAATAAGCGATCATCCTTGTCATGCAAAATTTGGCTAATTTCTTGTCTTGTTCCATATACAAGCTTAGAAATGTCATCATTTATAGGGTGCTTATTCACCAACTCATATGGAGCAGGAACTTTTTGCCTATCAATAATCCTGGTATTGTCTGTTGAATAATTCATTTTTAATTATTTTTTCTAAATTGCGCATTAATATTAAATGAATGAAATAAAATTAGTAGAGGTTATATGAATTTTTATATAAGAATAATTTTTTCATCATTTTCTCTAGAAAATTAAAAAAAGTTAAAAGACACAATATGTTGTATTAATAAGCTCTAAACCTTACACTATGTAGTGTTTATCATGCAAAATAACACTCATACACAGTTAGAGTTTCCAACCGTAATGGGTCAGCCATACGAGACTATTCCTGACGATCTTTTTATACCGCCAAATGCATTAGAACTTTGTCTAGAAACTTTTTCTGGACCAATGGATTTATTGCTATATTTAATAAAGAAAGAAAATATTAATATTCTTGATTTAGATGTATCTAAAATCACTGATCAATATATTGAATATATAGACTTGATGGATGCTTTGCAGTTTGAGCTAGCTGCTGAATATTTAGTAATGGCAGCAACATTAGCTGAAATTAAATCAAGAATGATGTTGCCTCAAGATGTGCATGAAGAAGAGGAAGATGATCCTAAGTCCGCTCTTATAAAAAGACTTCAAGAATATCAAAGGTATAAGACTGTCTCAGAAAAAATAGCAATTCTACCAAGAGTTGATAGAGATTTTTTTCTTGCGTCGGCTTCGCTTCCGAAAATCGAAGTAGAAAAAAAAGATATACAAATTACCAAAGATGAACTTGTTGCTATTTTTCATGAAGTTAAAAATAGGCCTGACTTAAAATCTAATCACCAAATAGACTTTGAAGAACTATCAACTCAAGAGAGAATACAGATTATTCTTGAGATACTTTCAAAAAGAAATGTTATTAGTTTTTCTAAAACTCTTAGAAAAACTGAAGGCAGGCAAGGGGTGGTAGTGACCTTCCTCGCATCTTTAGAACTAGCCAAAGATGGGCATCTTGAATTAATACAAAACGAAACTGAAGAGATTTTTTTAAAATCAAAAGGAGCGATAAGTTGAACATTAAAATGATTAATACTGTTGAAGCCTTATTATTTGGCTCTGGAAGACCCTTAAGAATATCTGAAATTAGAAGCTTGTTAGAATTTGATGGCGTTACAGCCGAGCTATCTGAGATAAAACAGTGTCTTAATGAGTTAGAAACTAGATATATAGATTCATCTCTTGAGGTTGTTGAAATAGCTTCAGGATATAGACTTCAAATAAGGCAAGAGTTTAGTCCTGCATTATCACATCTTTGGAATGAACGTGCTCCAAGAATTTCAAAAGCATTAATGGAAACAATTTCGATTATCGCATACAAGCAACCTGTAACTCGCGGCGATATTGAAGACATTAGAGGGGTGAGTGTCAGCACACAAAGCATCAGATCTCTTCTTGAAAGGAATTGGATTAAAGTATCAGGATTTAAAGATGCCCCTGGTAGACCAGCGTTGTATTCGACTACTAAAGAGTTCTTAGACGACTTAAATTTAAAAAGATTATCTGACTTACCCGAGTTACCTGATCCTGTAGATAATATTATTCAGGATGAGAATCATCAGACTATACCACAAGCGGTATAAAAATCTTTAATGTCTGAAAGATTGCAAAAGTTTCTTGCCAGTGCTGGTATTGGATCGAGAAGAGGCTGTGAGCAGTTAATTAAGGATGGGAAAGTTATTGTAAATGGCAAAGTTGCAGAACTTGGAACTACTGTCTCAGAAAAAGATATTGTTGAGTTTGATAACAAAATAATACAAGTTAAACAAAGTGAAATAAAACTTATTGCGTTAAATAAGCCTGAGGGAGTGCTCTCATCTTCTGCAAGAGAAAAAAAGATTCCTATTGTTTATGATTATTTACCAAATTCAAGAAATCAAAGAAACTGGATTTCTATCGGTAGGCTTGATATTAATACTTCAGGATTAATGTTATTTACTAATGATGGTAATTTTGCAAATTATTGTATGCATCCATCAAATACCATTGATAGAGAATATTTAGTTCGTGCCAGAGGTGAATTTTCTCAAGATAAAAAAAAATCAATGATTGAAGGCATAACAATCGATGGTGAAATCCATCAATTTACTGATGTTGTTGAAGGAGAAAGAAACGGAAGCAACCAGTGGTTTTCAGTATGTTTAATAAGTGGAAAAAATAGAGAAGTAAGAAAATTATTTCAATCTTTAGATATGGAGGTAAGCAGATTAAAAAGAACTAGATTCGGACCAATCTTCTTACCCTCAACTTTAAAAAAGGGTAAAACTCTGGAATTAAGTGAAAAAGAAATTAACGAATTAAAGAATTATGGCAAGTGATGTTAAATCAGAAGCTGCTTACAAATTTTTATTAAAAACTTCAAAAAATAAAAAACATCATCGACTTAATAAATTCTTAAAAGAAACAGAAATAATATCTATAGATTCCAGGCAGAATAAAAACTTATCACTAAAGTTTTTTATCATTAAGACAATCATAGGCCAACAAGTCTCTATAGGGGCAGCTGCATCAATATGGAAAAAAACTCAAATACTGCTTAATAATAAAAAAAGAATTTCATTAGGAGATCTTAGTGATTGTGGATTATCAAGACCAAAAGCCAGTTACGTTAATGAGGTTTTAAGCAATCAATATTTAGACTGTTTTACAAAAAAAGATCTGAAAAAAATGAATCAGGCTGATATTTCAGATTTATTTTTAAAAATTAAAGGAATAGGGCCATGGACTTTAGGAATAATTCAGATGTTTTATATTGGACAAGAAGACATTTACTTGACTGGTGACTTGGGAATAAAAAAAGCAGGGTTAGATTTTTTTAAATCAGATAATTATGACGCCATAGACTACTCGCCATACAGGACATATTTGTGCATGTATCTATGGAGAAGTCTTGATAATTAATTTGTAAATTCTATGTATCTTGTATCTGATTTTGAACTTTCTTTTGATAGCATCCATAAGTAATATTTCATAAGCGATGATGGCTCTTTAAGAGTTGAAGCATTTTCTGCTGGGTAAGCAAATGCTCTCATTGAAGTTCTGGTTGCTCCTGGATCAAAATTAAACACTTTTATATTTGTTATGGGCTCAAGCTCATCATTTAATATCTCAGCTAAAGATTTCACAGCAGTCTTAGAGATTGCATACGCTCCCCAAAATGCTCTACCTTTCCTTACAACGCCAGAGGAGGTAAATATTACTCTCGGATTTTTAGAATCAGCCATTAAAGGAGTGAGATATTTTGTTAACAAATATGTACTAGTTAAGTTTGTATTTATAACTTTGTTCCAGGTCTTTAAATCAAAGTCATGAATTGATGACATTTTTCCAATTATTGCTGCATTATGAATAATGCCATCTAATATATTTACATTTTCAGAGATAACATTTGCAATGTTCTGTGATTTATTTTCATCTAAATCATTCAAATCGCATTGAATAATTAGGGGAGAGGTTTCTGTTGTATCTATAATTTCATCATAGATCTTATCCAAAGCCTTTTCATCGCGGCCATGTAGAATAATATTTGCCCCATAGGAGCTTAATGTTACTGCTAATTCTCTACCTATTCCTTTAGATGCACCTGTGACTAAAATATTTTTATTGTTGAGAAAATTTTTTTCAAATGTATTTTTTATTTTCATAACAATTTTAGAGCGTTGATTATTTCATCTGCCTTGTTAACTATTATTGATTCCGGATATGTCTCATCTTTATCTAAACTATAGCCATAAAGACAACCAATAGTTTTTGTTCCTGCATTTTTACCAGCGATTAGATCGTTTGGGTGATCTCCGACATAAACGCTTTCTTTAGGATCAACTCCTATTTTTTTGCATGCTAAAAGTATACCTTCTGGACTGGGTTTGCTATTTTGAAGATGATCTGGACATACAAGTGCTTTGCAATTTTCAAGCTCATTGAAATAATTAATAAGAGGTTCGGCATAATCGAAAGGTTTATTAGTTACTATTCCATAAGGAATGCTATTTTCATCTAATTGATTTAATAATGATGATATACCGGCAAATAGCTTTGATTTATTAGTTAGGTTATTTTTATATTCTATAAGAAACTCATTCCTGTATTTATTAAAGTCTGGATGATCTCTTGTGATCTCAAATCCAATTTCAGTAAATTTTACAGAACCTTCTGAAACAAAAGATCTTATATGGTCAAACTCTAAAGTAGCTCTTCCATGTCTTTTTAAAATATTATTTATAGATAGAACAAAATCAGGAGCAGTATCAATAACCGTTCCATCAAGATCAAATAAAACTAATTTTGAACTAAGGCTTTTTTGCATACATTAAGTAATTAACACCTAAATCATTATTAAGATTAGCTTTATGAGTTATTGGATTGTAAAACATTCCTTTGGTTTCAACTAACTCTGCAGAACTCTCTCTAATGTATGATCCAAGTGATGAAGGTTTTATGAATTTATCAAATTCATGAGTGCCTTTAGGTAATATGTTGAATATATATTCAGCTCCAACTATTGCAGTAATCCAGGATCTAGGATTTTTATTTATGGTAGATAAAAATAGATCTCCATTTGGTTTTAAAAGGTTAATACACGTTTTTACCAATAATTTAGGATCAGGAACATGCTCTAAAACCTCAAGGCATGTTACAACATCATATTTTTCTGTGCTTTTCTGAATTAAATCTTCAGCCGTGCTTTCTTGATAGTTTATTGATTTATTATTTTTTTTTGCATGATGTTTTGCAATTTCAATACCAGGACCAGCAGCATCAATACCTGTAACGATTGCCCCCTTATCATGCAAAGCTTCTGCCAATATACCTCCACCACAGCCCACATCTAGTAATGTTTTACCTTCTAATTCAACTTTTGATGATATATATTCAGCTCTAAGAGGGTTGATTACATGAAGAGGTTTAAAGTCTCCAGCTGTATCCCACCATTTCTCTGCAAGATCTGCGAATTTTTGAACTTCTTGTTGGTCTATGTTCATGAGAGAATTTTACCCTTAATAGAACTATTTAGACATAGGGCAATAAATTAAATATGTGTAGTAAAACTACAATTTGAAAAGTGCTTTAATCATTTAAAATTCGGTATATTTTAATTAAATTGACTTTTTATTTTTATTACGTTTTACTTCACTACATACACAGTTTAAAAAAATAATAGTGATTATTTCAGCATTAAAATCTAATGACCCAAAAGATCACAGGTCACCAATCCATCCAGATACCATAAGTGCTTTAACAAGCCTAAAAGCTGAAATAAATTTCGAACGTGGCATTGGAGAGGGTATTAATTCAGACGATAGCGTTTTCGAAAACCTAGGCCTCAAAAGTTCTTCAAGGTCCGAGTGTCTTGAAAAATCAGACTTGCTAATTACCAATCAACCAATTTCAGCAGAAGAAGTATCATCTATGAAAAAAGGCTCAACATTAATAGGAATGGTCAGTCCATTTTCTAATCAAGAGCTAATAAATGCTTGTGCAGCAAATAACATTAATTTAGTTAGCATGGAATTTATTCCAAGAATTACCAGAGCTCAGAAAATGGACGTACTCAGCTCTCAAGCTAATCTTGCAGGTTATGCTGCAGTTATTGAATCAGCTAAACATTTATCAACTGCTCTTCCAATGATGATGACCGCTGCTGGTACTTTAAAGCCCGCAAGAGTTTTTGTAATTGGTGTTGGAGTTGCTGGCCTACAAGCTATTGCAACAGCAAAAAGGCTTGGCGCTAGAGTAGATGCTTTTGATACAAGAGATGTTGTAGAAGAACAGGTCCAATCTTTAGGAGCTAAATTTGTAAAAATTGATCTTGGAGAAACAGGTCAGACAGATCAAGGCTACGCAAAAGAGTTAACACCAGAACAGGTTCAAAAACAAAAAGATCTACAAGCTGATGTTTGTGCTAGGTCTGACATTGTTATTACAACCGCACAATTATTTGGAAGACCGGCACCAAAATTGATCGATACTGCTACTATAGAAAAAATGAAACCTGGTAGTGTAATTTTTGATATGGCTGTTGAATCCGGTGGTAATGTTGAGGGGTCTTTAGCCGATGAAGTAGTAATTAAAAATGGTGTAAAAATTATTGGTATTTCCAATTTAGCATCTTCGGTTTCAAATCACGCATCTCTAGCACTATCAAATAATTTTAACCATTGGATTACAGATTTTTTTAACAATGAAGATAGCTCAATCAACTTTGATTTCGATGACGAGATCATAAAAAGCAGTGTCATTGTATTTAATAGTAAAATTTTAAATGAGAGGTTCCAGTAACATGGAAATATATGCTTTATTAGGTTTCGTTCTTATCCTTTCTATTTACTTAGGTTTAGAGCTAATATCAAAAGTGCCAAGCACTCTTCACACTCCTTTAATGTCAGGAGCAAACGCTATTTCAGGTATTGCATTGGTGGGAGCTTTAGTCTTGTCAACAGATTCAAATCTTCAAAGCGCAATAGCTTTTTTAGCCGTCCTTTTCGCTTCAATTAATGTATTTGGTGGATATCTTGTTACTAATAGAATGCTGAAAATGTTTAAGAAGAAGTAGTCATGAGTATTTTTGAAGACATAACTGCAATACAAAATATCATTTATATCGTTGCTTCTATTCTTTTTATATCAGGTATTAAAATGCTTGGTAAAGAAGATACAGCTGTAAAAGGTAATTTCTTGTCAGCTTTTGCAATGTTTATTGCTGTTTTAGCAACTATTATCTTTATAGTTGATCCAGTTATATTACTTGGTGGTATTTTACTTGGCGCTATTATTGGTTCAACAATAGCCTTAAAAGTGAAGATGACTTCTATACCTGAAATGGTAGCTTTATTTAATGGCTTTGGTGGATTGGCAACATTCTTAATTGCATGGTCTGAATATAATTCAATTCCAGATAATTATTTCCAGTATTTATTGGTCATGGTCACAATATATATTGGAGGCGTTACTTTTACAGGGAGTTTGATAGCTTACGGAAAGTTGTCTGAAAAATTAAAAATAGCTAAAACTTCTATTGTTACAAAAATTTTTACTACTATTTTTTATGGATCAATATTATTTTTAATTTTTAGTATCTTGCTGCCATTTTTGCCTGCATTAGGTTTTAATTTCTTTACAGTGCTGCTAGCGATTACTCTTCTTGGTGGTATAGGTTTCGTTTTGCCTATTGGAGGCGGCGATATGCCAGTAGTTATATCTCTGTTAAATTCATTTTCAGGAATTGCTGCTGCATTTGCCGGTCTTCTTTTATTAAATAATGTTTTAATTGTTGCTGGGTCACTTGTCGGTGCAAGTGGACTTATTCTTACAGTGATAATGGCAAAAGCAATGAATAGATCTATCAATAATATTTTATTCGTTGGTTACGCTAGCGCATCTAAAGGCTCATCTTCAGAGGAGCAGGGTGAAGTAAGCCCAATTAATGTTGCTGATGCATTTTTAATTTTAGAAAGCGCAAGCTCAGTATTAATTATTCCTGGTTACGGCATGGCTGTTGCTCAAGCTCAGCATGTAGTTAGAGAGCTGGGTGAGTTACTTGAAGAAAATGGTACAGAAGTAAAATATGGCATACATCCTGTCGCAGGTAGAATGCCAGGCCATATGAATGTCTTATTAGCAGAAGCAAATGTTCCTTATGATGTTTTAGCTGAACCTGATGATGTTAATCCAATTATGGACTCAGTCGATGTAGCTGTAGTTATTGGTGCCAATGATGTTGTTAACCCCTCTGCCACCGAGGAGCCAGGTAGCCCAATATATGGAATGCCAATCATTGAAGTGCATAACGCAAAGACAGTTTTTGTTCTAAAAAGATCAATGTCTTCAGGCTTTGCAGGTGTTCAAAATCCATTATTTTTTAAACAAAATACTAGAATGTTATTCGGTGATGCAAAAGAGTCAATTGGTGGCTTAGTTTCGGAATTTAAAGACTAATTACTACATAAAATATGCTAAAATATACCCTAAATTAGGGACCTTTTTTTACATCAAAAATACATAGCATATGAGTGACTTCGCAAAAGAAATAATTTCAGTAAATATTGAGGATGAGCTTAAGCAATCTTATCTAAGTTATGCTCTTAGCGTTATTCATGGAAGAGCTCTACCAGATATAAGAGATGGTCTTAAACCAGTCCACAGACGTATTTTATATGCGATGTATGACCTTAAAAATTCATATAACAAACCTTATAAAAAATCAGCAAGAGTAGTTGGTGATGTTATTGGTAAATATCATCCTCATGGAGATAGCGCTGTATATGACGCAATGGTAAGAATGGCACAAGATTTTTCAATGAGATATCCAATTGTTGAGGGCCAGGGGAATTTTGGTTCTATAGATGGTGATCCGCCTGCTGCAATGAGATATACAGAAGTAAGGATGGCGAAGATCACTGATCAGATGTATGGAGATATTGAAAAAGAAACAGTCTCGTATTCACCAAACTATGATGGTAGTGAATTCATTCCAGATGTTTTACCTACAAAAATTCCAAATCTTTTAGTAAATGGTTCATCTGGTATCGCTGTGGGTATGGCTACAAATATTCCACCGCATAATCTTACTGAAGTTCTTAATGCAAGCGTTAACTTAATCAATGATCCCAAACTTTCGATTGATGATCTTATTAAAGACATCTCTGGTCCGGATTTTCCAACAGGTGGAACAATTGATGGAAAGGCTGGCATATATGAAGCCTACAAGACTGGAAGAGGTATTATTCATATCAGATCTAATACTTCCATTGAAGAAGATGAGAAATCAGGCAAACAATCCCTCATAGTCAATGAAATTCCCTTTATGGTAAATAAAGCTAAGATGCTTGAAAAAATTGCTGAATTAGTCAAAGAGAAAAAGATAGAAGGAATTACAGAAATAAGAGATGAGTCTGATAAGGATGGGTTGCGAGTCGTCATTGAAGTAAGAAAAGGAGATTCTGTAGAGGTTTTAGAAAATAATCTTTTTGCACAAACTCAATTAGAACAATCATTTGGTATCAATTTTACCGTTTTAGTTGATGGGCAGCCAAAGGAAGTAAATCTAAAAGAAATGCTCGAAGCTTTCATCAAGCATCGTAAGGACATCATAACTAAACGTACAAAATACGATTTAAAAAAGGCTAAGGATAGAGGCCACATTGTTGAAGGGCTTATGGTCGCTATAGCTAATATCGATGAAGTTATAACAATCATTAAGAAGTCAAAAGATCCAAAATTAGCTGCTGATGCTCTGTGTAAAAAAGTTTGGAAAGCGGGACCGGTTGAGGCTATTCTTAAAAAAGTTGGTAAAGATGCATGCAAACCAAAAGGCTTAAGCAAAGATCTTGGTATAAATGGCAAAAAATATAAACTTTCTCCTGATCAAGCAAAAGCAATTTTAGAACTAAGATTAGGAAGACTAACTGGCTTAGAGCAAGATAATTTAAGTAATGAGTTTTCTGACATAGTTGCAAAAATTATAGATCTTCAAAAGATATTAGATGACAAAGAGACTCTAAAGAATTTGATGATAGAAGAGCTTGAAGAGGTAAAAGCTAATTTTGGAGACGAAAGAAGAACTTTAATTAATGATACAAGAAGAGGGATAACTAACGAGGATCTTATTCCTGAGGAGATGAGAGTTTTAACTGTATCAAGAAGTGGATATGCAAAAACTCAGCCTCTCGACGAATACAGAGAGCAAAGAAGAGGAGGACAAGGTAAAGCTGCAGCTGCTGTAAAAGAAGAGGATTTAATTCAGAATCTTTATGTGCTTAGCAGTCATATGCAAATTTTATGCTTTACAACTAAAGGTAAAGTTTTTTGGTTAAAAGTTTATGAAATTCCTGTGGCCTCTAGAACATCGAAAGGAAGACCTTTAGTAAACATGTTAAATCTTGACGATGATGAATCGGTAAGTGATATTCTTCCGGTAAGTGAGTTTTCAGATGATCAGTTTATTTTCATGGCTACTAGAAATGGTACTACTAAAAAGACAAACCTAAGTTTGTTTTCCAAGAAATATAAATCAGGTATTAAAGCAATAAATTTAGACGAAGATGACAAGCTTGTTGGTACAGCAATTACTTCAGGAGATAATGAAATTTTATTAGCATCATCATCAGGAAAATTAATTAGATTTAATGAGTCACATGTTAGACCAATGGGCAGAACTGCAAGAGGTGTTAGAGGTATTAGACTTAAAAAAGATGAAAAACTAATTTCTCTGATGATAGCTGATCCAGAAAAAACTATATTGTGTGTTTCAGAAAATGGATATGGTAAAAAAACTGCTTTGGATGATTTTCCTTCACACAATAGAGGCGGGCAAGGAGTTATTTCAATGAAAACCAGTGAAAGAAATGGATCAATGGTTTCGGCGGCATTGGTAGAAGATGAAGATGGAATAATGTTAATTAGTGACAAAGGAACCATGATTAGAACAAGTGTTTCACAAGTACCTACATTAAGCAGAAATACACAAGGTGTTAAAGTTATTACTCCAAAGGAAGGAGAAAAACTCATCGAATGTGTGACAATTCCAAACGAAGATAACGAAGAGGACGAGTAATGCGCAAGTGGAATTTTTGCGCTGGGCCTGCTGTCATATCTGAACAAGTATTGTCTGAAGTAAAAGATGAGCTACTAGAATGGGGTGACTCGGGCATGTCTATTATGGAAATGAGTCATAGATCAAAAATTTATGACGGTGTTGCTGTAGACGCAAAACAAGATTTCATAGATATCTTAAATATTCCATCATCACATGAAGTTCTTTTTCTTCAGGGAGGAGCAACGCATCAATTTTCCATGGTTCCATTAAATTTTGCTCAGAACAATAATGCTGATTATGTTTTATCAGGCTCTTGGTCTAAAAAAGCAATTGCAGAAGCATCAAAATTAACTAAGGTAAATACTATTGCCTCTTCTGAAAATCATGGCTTTTCATATGCCCCATCTGAAGATGATTGGAAATATTCAAAGGACTCTGCATATGTTCATTATTGCCCTAATGAAACCATTCAAGGAGTTGCAATACATAAAGCTCCAGATATAAACAATCACTTAATTGCTGACATGTCGTCAGTTATATTAAGTGAGCCTCTAGATGTATCTAAATTTTCATTAATTTATGCAGGAGCTCAAAAAAATATTGGACCAGCAGGCTTGACTATGGTCATTATTAAAAAAGACTTAATGGAACTAGAAAATGAAAATTTGCCGAATATATTAAGATACTCCAAACACTCAGAATCTGATTCTATGTTAAATACGCCACCAACCTTTGCATGGTATATGGCAGGAAAAGTTTTCAAATGGATAAAGCAGTCAGGTGGTTTAGAGTTTTTTAAAGAACAAAATCATTTAAAAGCATCAACTCTTTATAACTACATAGACAACTCAGATTTTTATTCAAATCCAGTTAAGATTGAAAATAGATCTATTATGAACGTTCCTTTTATGCTTGCTGATAATGATCTAGATAGCGTATTCTTGAAAGAATCTGAAGATAATGGATTATTAAACCTCAAAGGCCATAGATCTGTTGGCGGAATGAGAGCAAGTATATATAATGCAATGCCTTTGGAGGGAATTAACGAGCTTGTAGACTTTATGAAAGTCTTTGAAGCTAAATATGGCTAACTAAAAATGTCTAAGGAAAATTTAAAATCTTTAAGGTCAAAAATAGATAAAATCGATAAAGACCTTTTAAAACTTATACAAAAAAGAGCAGCTCTTGCAGTTAGCATAGGAAAAATTAAATCAAAAATTAGTCCCAACACTTATTTTTACAAGCCAGACAGAGAAGCTACTATTCTTAGGAACATACTTAAAGCAAATGAAAAAGGGGCCCTTTCTAATGAGAAAGTGAGAACTATCTATAAAGAACTTATTTCAGGATGTCTCTCATTAGAAGAGGCTTTAAGAATTTCCTATTTGGGTCCTGAGGGAACTCATTCAGAAGCTGCAGTTCATGGTCACTTTGGATCTTTAGTTTCCAGAATCCCATCACCAACTATTGATGATGTTTTCCATCAAGTTTTAAAAGGGGAAGCGGATATAGGTGTTGTGCCTGTAGAGAATTCTTCTGAAGGAGTTATTAATACGACATTAAATTGTTTAGCAGACAATGATTCTCTTTCTATAATCGGAGAAATATATCTAGATATTAATCATCAGCTAGCATCTGGTAATAAATTTGATATTAAAGATGCTTTTGCAATCGCATCCCACCCTCAAGCCTTAGGTCAATGTAACAAGTGGATAGAAAAAAATATTGGTTCAATCAAACGGTTAGAAATGCCAAGCTCTGCAGTTGCTGCTAAATACGCAAAAGAAAACAAGAATATTTTATGTATAGTCAATTCTCTTGCTGTTGAAAAATATAAGCTAAGATTGCAGAAAAAAGATATTCAAGACTATTCAGATAACAAAACTAGATTTCTAGTTATTGGTCAAAATGATTTAGCTTCAACTGGAAAAGATAAAACTTCATTTTTAATTCAGACCACAAATACTCCAGGAGCTTTAATAAATATTCTTAGACCTTTTGAAAAAAGAAAAATTAATTTAAGTAAGATTGAAACACGACCATCGAGAGGAAATATTAATTCTCATGATTTTTTCATTGACTGTGAGGGTCATCAAAATGATCAAAAGCTTAGACTGGCAATAAAAGAAGTTAAAACAACCGGTTCTTTGGTACGAATATTAGGATCGTATCCACAACATGTATGAGTAAACTTTTAAATTTTCTCAATGAAGGAATATCTGATCTTCACCCTTACGAGCCGGGCCGCTCGATAGATGAGGTCGTTGCAGAATATAAGCCTGATAAAGTTGTAAAACTAGCCAGTAATGAAAATCCACTAGGACCATCTCCAAAAGCTATTGAAACACTAGCCTTGAGTAATGATTTGCATTTATATCCTGATGGCGATTCTAAAAAACTTAAATCTTTAATTGCAGATCATGAATCAGTTGGCACAGAAAATATTATTGTTGGTAACGGATCTAATGAAATATTAGAACTTGCAGCAAGAGCATTTCTTAATAAAGATGTAAGTGCAGTTATGTCTAAGCATGCTTTTGCAGTATATAAAATAGTAACCAAAGCATGCGGATCAGAAATAATTGAAGTCCCAGCAAAAGACTGGAAGCATGATCTAGATGAATTTCCTTCAGCTATTAAAGAAAATACTAGAGTATGTTTTATTGCTAATCCAAATAATCCAACAGGAACATATAACTCACATTCAGAATTTGAATCATTGATGGAAAAGATATCGCCTTCAATATTAGTAATTCTTGATTTAGCATATTTTGAATACGTTAAGGCTGATGACTATATAAAAATTAATGAACTGCTAGATAAATATCAAAATTTATTAATTACAAAAACATTCTCAAAAATACAAGGTCTTGCAAGTCTAAGAATTGGTTATGGTCTTGCATGTCAGGACTTGATTGGTGTTTTAAATAAAATTAGACAACCTTTTAATTCTAATGCTATTGCTCAGGAGGCAGCATGCAATGCTATTTTGGATAAAGAACATATTACAAAAAGTATTGAATTAAATCATTCTCAACGAGAATTTTTATTTAAAGAACTTACTGATTTAGGAATGCAGTGCATTCCATCACAAGGAAATTTTATATCTTTTAAAGGGAATTTTAACGCTCAAGAGTTATTTACTGAATTGATGAAGCAAGGAGTAATTGTAAGACCTGTAGCATTATATGATATGCCTGAATACATCCGTGTAACAGTTGGAACTGAAGATGAAAACTTATATTTTCTAACAAAATTAAGGGAGCTTACTTGATGAGCAGCCCAGCTAAGGAAATATTAGTAATTGGTCTAGGCTTAATAGGTTCTTCTCTTGCAAAGGCTGCAAAAAATAAAGGGTTAATAGTTCATGGTTTTGATGAGGATAAAAATAGCCTTAAGGAAGCATTAAATAAAAATATCATAGATAGCTCATTTGAATCTTTAAAAGATATAAATGATAAAAGTTTAGTAGGAAAGATAGATATATTAATAGTTGCTGTTTCTCCTAGAGCAACCCAGGTTGTGATTTCTGAATTAAAGAATTTATGGAACACAGAAATAACAATAACCGAAACATCAAGTGTTAAAAATCAACTTAACTTTGACTCACCCAATAACATAATCTTCTCTCATCCTATAGCAGGTTCAGATAAGTCTGGTATTGGCGGTATAGATGAAGAACTATTTCTCAATAAAAAGACAATCATTTGTAATCCGTATAATGTAAATGAAGCACATATGACCAAGATAAAAAATTTCTGGCAGCATGCGCTTTCAATGAGAGTAAGCGAAATGTCTGTTAAAGAACATGATCTTTTATTTGCTATGACAAGTCACTTACCTCATTTGATTTCATATGCACTTATCGATTCTATTAGATTGGCTGAAAAAGACGTAGGTGACAATGCAGGTGGAGGACTTAGAGAATTTATAAGGCTGAGCGGATCAAACCCTGAGATGTGGAAAGATATATTTGAGCTTAATGAAAAAAATATTATTAAATCATTAGCCAGCTTTCAATTATCAATAAATAATTTATTAGAGTTAATAACAAAAATTAAAGAGATACCAAGCTCATTCTCTCATTCAGATATTCTTAAAAACGAACTAGAAGAAATCAAAAAATATAAAGAAGATACGTTTTGAATTTAGTTGCACAATATACCCCTTCAATTTCAGGCGAAGTTTTGTGTCCAGGTGATAAATCTATCTCCCAAAGAGCGGTAATAATAGGTTCGCTTCTAAATGAAGATATTGAAATTAGTGGCTTCTTAAACGGAGAAGATCCAATATCTACAGCGAATGCTTTAAATGCAATAGGCTCTAGTATCAAAATTAATGGCACATCAGTCTCAATAAAAAAAAGAGATATCCCGTTCAAAGATCCTGCTGTAAATGTTGATCTTGGAAACTCAGGCACTGGCATGAGATTAATGATGGGTTTAATTTCCAGTATTGGCATAAAAGCAACTCTTGTTGGAGATGAATCATTAACAAAGCGCCCAATGTTAAGGGTTGCCAATCCCCTAAATGATATGGGTGCAACAGTAACTTGTAATGAGGGTAAGCCCCCTGTAAAAATCTTAGATGGATTAATTAAAGATGATTTTTCTTACGAGATGCCTATTGCAAGTGCGCAAGTTAAATCTAGTATTATTCTCGCAGCTCTAGCTGCAAATAAAAAAGTAACTGTTATTGAAAAACATCCAACCAGAAATCATACAGAAAGAATGATAAGCTACTTTAATGGAGATATTTGTACTGAATCACATGACTTGGGTAATAAAATTACACTCAAGCCTTCAAAATTAATTCCAACAAAAAAATATGAAGTTGCTGGTGACTTTTCATCAGCATCATTTTTAATAGTTGCTGGTTTAATAGCGAAAGAATCAAATTTACTGATAAAAAATGTTGGACTTAATCCAACAAGATGCGGGTTAATAAGTGTCTTAAGGTCGATGGGAGCAAAAATAGAAATAAAAAATGAACGTCTTATATCCAATGAAGAGGTTGGAGATGTTCATGTTGTCTCATCAGAGCTGCATGGTATTGCTATAAGTGGAGATATTATTCCAAATATAATTGATGAAATTCCAATTTTAAGTATTGCTGCATCTTTCGCCAAAGGAGAAACATTAATTACTGAGGCAGAAGAGTTGAGAGTTAAGGAATCTGATAGACTTCAAGCAATATCTGACGGATTGCAAAAAATAAATATACAACACGAGTTATTTCATGATGGAATCAAAATTATTGGTTCCTCTGAAGATATATCTGTAATGGCTGAAATTGACTCTCATGGTGATCATAGAATTGCAATGAGTTTTCTTATTGCTAGTTTAAGATCTAAAAAGGGAATTTATGTTGAGGACTGTAAAAATATCTTAACTTCGTTTCCTAATTTTATTGAAGTAATGAGCTCACTGGGTATTGCAATAAATGAAAGATAATATCGTTACCATTGATGGGCCCTCTGCTTCAGGAAAAGGGACTCTTGCAAGAAATATTGCAAAATATTTAGGTTTTGAAATACTCGATAGTGGTTTGTTATATAGAGTTTATGCTTATTTATATGACTGCGGGATTGAGCATGCTCAAATAACAAAAACTATCAATAAGGATATAATTTTCAAGTCTGATGAGAGTGGAATCGTTGTTTTAAAAGAAAAAAATAATATTACCGATGAATTAAGAAAAGAATCTACAGCTAAAGCTGCGTCTAAGATTAGCGCACTTCCTGAGACTAGAGAAAACCTGCTGTTACTTCAACGAGGTTTTTATTTACCAAAAGGACTGGTAGCTGATGGAAGAGATATGGGCACAGTAGTATTCCCTAACGCTAAGTTGAAAATCTTTCTAAATGCTTCACCTGAAATAAGAGCAAAAAGAAGACAATTAGAGTTGCAGAATCGAGGTCAAGAAGTTAATATGCTCGCTCTGATTGAGGACATTAAGCAAAGAGACTTAAAGGATAAAACTAGAAAGTTATCGCCTTTAATTCCAGCAGAAGATTCAATAGTAATTGATTCATCTGAAATGACCCCTGAAGAAGTACTGAGTTTTACTAAAAAGCTCACAAAAAAGGAATTTAATAAATGACAGAATCATTTGCCGCTTTACTTGATGAAAGTTTAAGCACTTTAGATATGCAACCTGGATCAATAGTATCTGGAGTTGTATTGGATGTAGATAACGACTGGGTAACAGTCCATGTAGGTTTAAAATCAGAAGGGGTTGTACCTCTTGATGAATTCAGAAATAACGAAGGAGAAGTTAACATATCTGTTGGTGATGAGGTTGAAGTTGCCTTAGAAGCTGTTGAAGATGGATATGGAGAAACAAGAATTTCTCGTGAAAAAGCAAGAAAAATAACAACTTGGAAAATGCTTGAAGAAGCTTTAGAAACCGGAGAGTTTGTTACTGGTAAAATTCATAATAGAGTTAAAGGTGGGTTTGCTGTTGAGGTAGAGGTTGTAAAAGCATTTTTACCAGGATCTCTTGTTGATGTCAGGCCTGTAAAAGAAGCTCCAGATATTGAAAATACAGTACAAGAATTTAAAGTAATCAAACTTGATTACAAAAGAAATAATGTAGTTCTTTCAAGAAAAGCTGTTCTTGAGAAAAACAACTCTGCTGTAAAAGTTGAGCTGTTGAAGAATCTTGAAGAAGGTCAAATAGTTAAGGGTGTTGTCAAGAATATTACTGATTATGGAGCTTTTGTAGACTTAGGTGGTTTAGATGGCTTGCTTCACATTACCGATATCTCTTGGTCAAGAGTAACGAATCCTGCAGAATTTCTTAATCTTGGCGATGAAATAGATGTAAAAATTCTCAGCTTTGATAAAGAAAAATTAAGAGTATCTCTAGGATTAAAACAGATTCAAAATGATCCATGGGAAAATGTTGAAAGCAACTATGCGGTTGGTGGTGTATACGAAGCATCTGTTTCCAACATTACTGATTATGGATGTTTCGCACAATTAGAAGAGGGTATTGAAGGATTAATACATTTATCTGAACTCGACTGGACAAGCAAAAATATCCATCCTTCAAAGGTTGTTGAAATGGATCAAAAAATTAAAGTTATGATCTTGGAAATTGATCATGATAAAAGAAGAATTTCACTTGGCCTAAAACAAACTAAAGCAAACCCTTGGACTGAATTTGCTAATAAATATGGCATCGGTGATAAGGTTGATGGTCAAATAAAATCTATTACTGATTTTGGTATATTCGTTGGACTTGAAGGTGATATTGATGGATTAATACATTTGTCTGATATTTCTGAAGACGAAGATCCAAAAGAAGCACTGGAGCAATACAAGAAAGGTGATAAACTAGATTGTATAGTTTTTGCCGTTGACGCAGAGAGAGAAAGAATATCTTTAAAGCTGAGTGAGTAACAAGAAACAACAGACTTTCAATCGTTCAGATATTGAGTTAGCTTTAAGTCAAGAGTTTCCAAATCTTAATAAATCACAAATTTCATTAGCAATTGATTCCATTTTAGAATCAATTGTTGATGCTGTTGCGCTAGATGAAAAGGTTGAAATAAGAGGATTTGGTACCTTTTCAAAGAAATATATAAGGCCTAGAAAGTTTATTAATCCTAAAACTAAAGAAGTATCATATTTAGGCGAAACTGCAACAATGCACTTCAAGCCATCAAAATCATTGATAGAAAAGTAAGTTAAGTTTAACATTTAGAAACTATGTCAAAATCAATCATCGTAGCGATCGATGAGACTCAACTAAGCTCTTTCAAGCAAACTGTTGACTCTCTTGATAGTGACTTATGTATGATAAAGGTAGGAAGTGTAAGTTTTAATGCTATAGGGCATGAGGCTTTATCATATGTTGCCTCTCAGGGGTTTGAAATTTTTTTAGATCTCAAATTACATGACATACCAAATACTGTAAAAAAATCTATTGAGGGACTAGTTTCTTTGCCAATAAGTATGATGACTATTCACACTTCTGGAGGTCTAGAGATGATGAAAGCTGCAAAAAAAGCGGTTTCAGACACTAATATTAAAATATTTGGTGTTACAGCTTTAACCAGTTTATCAGATGAAGACACTACTACTATCTTTCAAAGAACTGCATCCAATCAGGTAAAAGCAATGCTAGATTTAGCTCAAGAAGCACAAATTGACGGAGTTGTATGTTCACCTCATGAACTTGATTTGGTTCTTGAAAGAAAATCATTGCTGTCTATAACTCCAGGAATAAGACTTTCTGAATCTGCGGATGATCAAAGCAGGGTGATGACCCCAAAAGATGCTATTTCAAAAGGTGCAGACTATATTGTGATAGGTAGACCTATCACTAATGCACCAAACATTAGTGATGCACTTCAAGAAATTCATAATTCAATATGGTAGAGATGAACATATTCAATAAAATTATGGATGAGACTTCTCAATGCAAAGATGAGGTTTTTCAGCATGTATACACAAACGACAATCTAGAATATAAATCCTCATTAAGGGGATTTAATAGTAAGCTTTTTTCTTTGTTTAAATCTCATTATGATGATCTAAAGGTTGCTCAGTCAATTCAGTCTTTATTTAAGGGTGATATTGTTAACGAAACTGAAAATCAGTCAGCATTGCATCATGTTTACAGAGATATGCATGCTTTCTCTTCAAACAATTTTGCTTCTGCAGAATTAATAGAATCTTGTCGATTAAATATTGATAAATGTATAAGACTTAAACAGAGCTTAATTAAAAAAGGTATTAAAAACATTGTTACTATTGGTATTGGTGGTTCTTTTGAAGGACCTAAATTGTTAATTGAAACACTAACAAGTGAGAATGATAGAAACTTTAAGCACATTTTCTTAACCGGACCAGATACAGTTGAATTTAATGAAACAGTTAAACCATTAAATCAAGAGGATACTTTTTTTATTGTTTCCTCTAAGTCATTCAGCACTGATGAAACTCTGCAAAGTATGGCTTTATCTAAAGCATGGCTGGAAGCCAAATGTAAATTTGAAGATCACTTTATAGCTATTACCTCCCAGCCAGATAAAGCTCAAAAATTTGGTTTCAAAGAAAACATAATTGAATTTCCAAATGAAATTGGAGGAAGATATTCAATGTGGTCTCCAATATCACTTCCGGCAATATTAGAACTTGGTGAAAATTTTAAAGATTTCTTGCTTGGAGGACATGAAGCAGACAATCTTCTGCTCAATGATGATGATTATAATGAATTTATAAATTTACTATCTTTTAGTGATATTTGGTATAACAATTTTGATAATAAGCACACTAGAGTTCTTCTCTTATATAGCTGGAAAATGAGATTTTTTTCTGATTATGCTCAGCAACTTGAAATGGAGTCTATTGGAAAGCAAGCAAATCCTAATTCAATATTTAAAAATACTGGTCAGGTTATTTTTGGGGGTTTTGGTTCCACTGCCCAACATAGTTACTTTCAATTACTACATCAAGGCACAGCTTCTGCATGTGTAGATATTTTTACAATTAAGTCTAATAAAGGCACTAATAAATTGTTATATGCTCAATCACAAGCACAAGCAGGCCTTTTATCGAATGGACCTCATGAAGAACTAGAATCATTTGAGCAAGTAAATGGAAATATTCCTACAAATCTATTCACACTCAAAGAATTAAATCCAAAAACTCTAGGGTTTTTAATTGCAACTTGGGAACATAGAACTTATGTGACTGCAAAAATGCTTCAGATTAATCCTTTTGATCAATATGGTGTTAGTGCTGGAAAAATTTTTGCTAAAAAGTATTTAGATGAGCATGGCGGTTGATCTTAAAAAGGTTCCATCAACACCGGGCGTATATAAATTTTTTAACAAAACTGAAATTATTTATATTGGAAAAGCTAAAAATTTAAAAAAAAGAGTTTCAAGTTATTTTGGTAACTCTGTTAAAGATAGAAAAACTTCACAAATAAAATCATTAACAGATAGCATTGAAACCTTTACCACTAAAAATGAAGTTGAAGCATTACTTTTGGAACAAACATTAATCAAAGAAAACAAACCGAAGTTTAATATCCTTCTAAGAGATGATAAAACGTATCCCTACATATATTTTTCTCTTGATCACGATTATCCAGGCATTTATTTAAAAAGAACAAAAAAAGCAGTTAATTCAAATTATTATGGTCCCTTTGTTAGCTCGGGGGCTGTTAAAAAATCTATTAAGGAAATTCAAAAGATTTTCAAACTTAGAAACTGTAATGACTCTACTTTTTCAAATAGGTCTAGACCTTGTATAGAGTTTCAAATGAAGAGGTGTTCTGCGCCATGTATAAAAAATATAAGAAAAATTGATTACTTTGAAGACGTAGAATCAGCAAAATCATATTTATCATCATCTGATTCTCAAACTATTGAACGCCTAAAAGATGATATTCAAAAAGCATCCAATAATTTAGATTTTGAAAAGGCAGCGGATATAAGAGATAGATTAAAAAGAATTGAACTTATTCGCGAAGAACAGTCCGTTGTTACTGTTTCAAGAGATATAGATGTATTCTCTATACATTCAGAAAATCACTATATAGGCATTTCAATAATAGTGATTAGAAAGGGGAAAATTAGAGGAACAAAAACTCATTTGGTTAAGAAAGCTTTTTTTGAATCTATCGACTCCGTATATCAAATGGCGATAATCAATTTCTATGATTCACAGTTAGATATTCCAAAAAAAGTCTTATGTTCGCATTCACTTGAAAGTAAAGAATTGATTTCTAAGGTATTAAAAAAGAAATTTAATGCAAATGTTATAATCACGCATAGCCCAAGTAAATCTATTCGATCTATATATAACTTATGTAAGCTTAATGCAAAACAGATTATTCAAAATCACTTAAGTAAATCAGATAAATATAACTTTGCATTTGATGATTTAAAAAATTATCTTGGATATAAGAGGGGCATAAAAAAAATTGAAGCATACGATATTAGTCATATTTCAGGTTATCATGCTGTAGCATCATGTGTTGTTTATTCAAATGAGGGACCTAGTAAGAAAGAATATAGAACATTCAATATATCTAAAGAGTTATCAGGTAACGATGTTGGTTCTTTAGAGCACGTAATTCATAGAAGAATAAAATATTATGAAAATAAAGAAATAAAGCCTGATTTGATTCTTATTGATGGAGGTAAAAATCAATTAAATTTCTCTCATGCCGTAATTCATAATTCAAAACATAAAGACATAAAAGTTTTATCAATTGTTAAGGGTCTTAATAGAATTAGAGCAACAGAAACAGTCTTATCAAAAGATGGAATTATCGAGTTCCAAAAGGATTCTAAGGGTTATTTATTATTACAAGAAATTAGAGATGAATCTCATAGATTCGCCATTAATGCTCAAAGAAGAAAGAAGAATGCAAAAAACAGAAAATCTCAGTTAGATAAAATTGAGGGAATTGGTGAAGTGCTAAAGAAAAAATTATTGGCAAGATTCAAAAGTATTAAAAATATTAAAGCTGCAAATATAGAAGAATTAATGACTGTCAAAGGTATTAATGCCAAAATAGCAGAACTAATTAAACAAAATCTATAACTGTGTCAATTTTTATAAATATACTGACATTATCAAGAATATTTCTTGCAGCATTTATATTTTTATTATTAATGTCACCTGATGGATATCTGATGGCGCTTATATTATTTTTTTTAGCAGGAATAACTGATTATTTTGATGGGTATTTAGCACGCAAATATAATGCAGTATCCCACCTTGGTGAAATACTTGATCCAATCGCAGACAAGATTCTGATTCTTTTTATTTTATTTGGACTTGCAATAAATTTATCCAGTTATTTGATTGGTTTTGTAGGCGCAGCAATTATCACAAGAGAAATTTGGGTGGGTGCTCTAAGAGATTACAATGCAAGAAATGGAAAAAGTGATGCAACCAAGGTTACATTCTTAGCAAAAGTTAAAACCACAGTTCAATTATCGACCTTATTTGTTTACCTTTTTGGTTTGTTAATAAATAATATGTTGATAATAATCATTGCTGATATATTTTTATTTATTTCGCTTTTCATAACCTTGTATACAGGCTTAATTTATACTCTCAATTCTTTTAATAACAATAAAACTTTAGAATAAAACCATTAATAGAGTTGAAAAATGTATAATTACAAAATGTGTAAAAAATAATCATAAAAAATATGAAAATAATAGTTGTTAGCGGAGGGTTTGACCCCATACATTCTGGACATATAGCCTACTTTAAATCTGCAAAAAAGCTTGGTGAAAAACTCATAGTTGCGTTGAATAGTGATGAATGGCTCATAAATAAGAAAGGTAAATTTTTTATGCCATTTGAAGAACGAAGAGCAATAGTTGAAAATTTATCATGTATTGATTTGGTGATTGAATTTGAAGATGATGAATTAGGCAGCGCAAAAAATGCTTTGATAAAAATAAAAGAAATGTACCCTGATGACGACATAATTTTTGCAAATGGAGGGGACAGAAATAAAGAAAATATCCCTGAAATGTCTTTAGATAATATATCCTTTGAATTTAGCGTTGGCGGAGATGATAAAAAAAATTCATCATCATGGATACTTAAAAATTGGCAATATTATCACGAAGAACGGTTATGGGGATCTTTCTACAATCTTTTTGAAGATGATCAGGTTAAGGTTAAAGAGCTTATTGTTGATCCGGGTAAAGGAATGAGCTTCCAGAAGCATTTTAAAAGAAGTGAAATATGGATGGTCAGCAAAGGATCCTGTATTGTAAATTACAGTAAAGGTGATCCTGATAATAAGCAAAATATAAAACTTAATAAGTTTGATCATTATCTTGTGCCTATAGGAGAATGGCATCAAATAACAAATCCATTTAAAGAAACTTGTCACCTTATTGAAATTCAATATGGCGAAGAGTGTGTAGAAGATGATATCGAGAGAACAGAATATTACTCAGCTAAATAATCAAATAAAGGAATTAGTGCTTGGGATATTGATAAATTAATTGGCCTAAAATCAAAAACAGAAATTTCTAAATTACAGATATTAAGTTACGATATGTTTGAAAAATAAATAATACATATCCCTAACAAAACTTATCAAACACTATGAAAATAGACTACCCATTAAACTTTGTTAAAACAAGCAATATAATTGAAACTGGAAAATTGCTTGATAAATTCTTACCTTCAGAAAAGTCTTATGTAGTCGTATCAGGCCCAACAAAATCTAATTTAATTTCATTAGATATTTTAAAGAGTTTAAAAAATAAACCAAAAGCGTCTTTCAAGATTAATATTAATTCTCACAATAAAATTGATTCAATTCGATATGAGATATCATCAATGAACGTTAATTATATAGTTTCTATTGGCGGAGGTGTTGCGACAGACTTTGCGAAAAGATTGGCATATCTGAGTTGTATTGATCTAATTTCAGTACCAACAACCGTATCAAATGATGGAATGGCTAGTCCTATTGCTGTAATAAGTGAAAACAATAGAAAGAAAAGTCTTATTGGTAAGATGCCGGATATTATTATTGTTCCAATAGAAATTATCAAAGAGGCTCCATTAAAATTTATTAAAGCAGCAATTTTAGATACTTTATCAAATATTAGTGCTGTTAATGATTGGTATTATGCTGATGAAAATATAAATTTGAATACCTCTCAAAGCATGGCTATTAATTTATCAAAAATGGCTGCATCAATGATATTAAATATAAAAAATTTATTACTTGACGACGAAAGGGTCCTCGACACTATTTTGGATGTCCAGTTATTGTCGGGCATGGCAATGACTATCGCTGGATCTTCAAGACCTTGTAGTGGAAGTGAGCATATTATCTCTCATGCATTAGATGAGTTAGGCGTTGCAGAACAGTTGCTTCATGGCGAAAAGGTCGGATCTATTTCAGAATTTACTCTTTTTATGCAAGGGAAGAGTGATAAAAATGTGTCAAGGTTGTTAAGGAATCTAGGAATTAAAAAGGGCATACCTGGTTTCGAAAATATGACTAAAAATGAAATGATAAAAGTGTTCAGATTATCAAAAATATTGAGGCCAGAAAGGAAGAATATTCTCGATAAATATGATGAGCAGGAGCTATACGAAAAATATATTAATTTTTTAGGAGAATAATTAATGAATTTTATAATACTTGCAGCTGGTATTGGTTCTAGGTTAAGACCACTAACTGAAGGTAGACCTAAATGCTGTATCAAGATTAATCAAAACAGCATAATAAGAATGCTGTTGTCACAAATTAATGAGAACTTTAATTCAGCTAACATCATAATAGTTACAGGATACAAAGATGTTTATCTAAAAAATCATGTGAAGTCAAAATTTAATAACATAAAATTTGTACATAACTCAGATTATGAAAGTACAAATAATATGTATTCAGCATGGCTCGCAGTACCTAAATTAAATGAAGATGATAATGTTGTTATTGTAAATGCAGATTGTATTTTTGAAGATAAAATATTTGAGATCTTAGCAAAAACTAAAGAGACTACAATCCTTACCGACAAATCATTTTTTGATGAGGAAAGCATGAAGGCTAAAATAAAAGATAATCATGTTGTTGGTATGAGCAAAGCTTTCACAAATGCTGAGGATATAATCGTTTCATTGGATATGTATATGTTTACTCGTAATGATTTCAACAAACTTGTTTTAATCTTTGACTCTTATATAGAAAAAGGCGAAATAACTAAATGGACTGAAGTGGCAATTAATGATTTAGCATACAAAAATAAAAATATGATTAAAAATAAAGACATCAAAAAATCTTTTTGGTATGAGATAGATACCCTAGAAGATTTGAGAAAGGCTAGGAATAAATGGAACGTAATGTAATATTATGCGATCTTGATGGAACTTTATATCAGGACGGTGTTCCATTTGATGGAATAGTAGAATCCTTAAATAAATTGGAACAAAATGGAAATGATATTTATTACATGACTAACAATAGTAGTCTTTCCATCAATGAGTATACTCAAAAGTTAGGCGAAATTGGATTCCCTTGCGCTAAAGATAGTATTATCAGCCCAATTTTAACAGCAAAATCTTACTTTAAATCCTCAACATATGAGTATAAGAACATATATGTTTCTGGATCAGATTCTGTAAAGGATGAATTCTTTCATGGATTGCAAGTCACTAGTGATAAGAGTGCTCCTGATTGTATATTGATGACCTTTAACAAAGGTTTATCTTATGCTGAATTACAAAAAATTTGTGAATGGATTAATGATGGGATTCCTTATTTCTTAACTCATATTGATTTATCATGTCCGACAGCAAAAGGGCCAATTCCTGATTGTGGGTCTATTGGTGAACTTATTTTTAAAACAACGAATATTAAACCAATAGATCATTTTGGTAAGCCTGGAGATCATTATTCAAACTTCATAAGTAAGTATATAAAAAATTCAAATGCTTATGTTGTTGGAGATAGAATCTATACTGATGGCGATGTTGGAGTTAAAATAGGTGCTAAAACTATAATTGTCTTAACAGGAGAAACAAAAGAACCATCATCTATAGAGGGAATTACTTTTTATGATACAGCTGTTGATTTTTTTGATACGTTATAATCCTTATTTTATCTAGATTATAGAGCAATAGAGTTTAAATGATTTTTTTGGCTGGGTGACAGAGTGGTTATGTAGCGGCCTGCAAAGCCGTCTACGCCGGTTCGATTCCGGCCTCAGCCTCCAAATTAGTTATAAAGTATATTCTTGTCAAAATTATAATGATAAAATACAAATCTAGCCCGGGTGGTGGAATTGGTAGACACAAGGGACTTAAAATCCCTCGCTAGAAATAGCGTGCCGGTTCAAGTCCGGCTCCGGGTACCATTTTAATTAGGGAATATATTGAACAACCTCATTGATAAAAACTTGAATGACGAAATAGATTTGTATGAAATATTTAAGAAGGTACGTTCTTCAAAATATTTAATTTTGTTAATTACAACAGTATTTTGTTTAGCATCATTTTTTTATTCTTTATCTTTAAAAGAATTATATACATCAAAGATGATAGTCGAAGAGGTAAATACAAATGATTCTTATAATCAATCAACAGCATTTAGTGGTCTATCAACTTTAGCCGGTCTATCATCTTCCAGCGCCTCTAGTAAAACTAGATCACAGTTCGCACGAGAAGTAATTTATACAAAAGACTTTTTTGATATCTTAATAGAAGATAGTGAATTTTTTGTTGAACTTGTTGCAGCAGAAGACTACGACAAAAAAAACAAGAAACTTATTTATGATAATGCTATATATGACGAAGAAAAAAACACAATCAATGATGAGTACCTTCAAACTCTTTTTCATGAAGATGTTCATGTTGAATTTCTAAATAGTATAAAGATAACAGATTTAGATAGCGGCTCGTTATTGATTTCGGTCTCTCACTATTCACCGTATGTTGCAAAAAAATGGCTTGATTATATATTTGTAATGCTCAATGAAGTTGTAAAAGAGATGAAGCTTACTAAGGCAGAAAAATCTTATGAGTTTTTACAAAATGAGTTGTCTATGACGAAAGAAGTCGATTTAAAAAAAGCAATATCCTCACTTTTAATAAAGGAATTGGAAACAATTACGTTATCTGAATCATCAGAGTATTTTGTATTTTCAGTAGTTGATTCATCGCGCGTTCCAGAAAGAAAAGATTATCCAGATAAAAGAAAAATAGTAATCTTTTCGACGCTAATTGGATTATTTTTATCTCTAGCTTTTGTAATATTAAGACCTGTTAAAAGACAGGACTAAGCAAATGAAAATATTGGTAACAGGAACAGCTGGATTTATAGCTTCTCATCTAGCTAATAAATTAATAAAAGATGGTTATGATGTTTATGGTCTTGATTCAATAAATGAGTATTATGACATTCAATTAAAATATGACAGGTTGAAGCTAGCAGGAATTGATGCAGCAAACTTAAGTTATAATAAAATTACGCAATCAACACTTCACCAAAACTATAAATTTATTAAGTTAGACCTTGAAGATAAAGATAATTTAAGTAATTTTTTTCAGGAATTTAGATTTGATGCAGTTTGCAACTTAGCTGCTCAAGCTGGAGTAAGATATTCCATTGAAAGTCCTGATTCATATATCCAATCAAACATAGTTGGTTTCTTCAACATATTAGAAGAATGTAGAAACCACGATATATCAAATTTATCTTTTGCCTCAAGTTCCTCAGTTTATGGTTTGAATGAGTCTTATCCATTTAAAACTAGTTCATCAACAGATCACCCTATGAGTCTTTATGCTGCTTCAAAAAAATCAAATGAAGTAATGGCGCATTCATATGCAAGCCTATACAAAATAAAAACAACTGGTTTGAGGTTTTTTACAGTATATGGACCATGGGGAAGACCGGATATGGCACTATTTCTTTTTACTAAAGCAGCCATAGAAAATAAACCAATTGATGTATTTAACCATGGGGACATGGCTAGAGATTTCACATATATAGATGATATTATTAATGGTATAAAGCTAGTTATCGATAATCCAGCTCAGCCTAATATAGACTGGTCTGGGTCATCACCTATATCATCATCATCTTCCGCACCATATAAAATCTATAATATAGGTAATAACAATCCCGTAAAGTTAACAGACTTTATAGACTGCATAGAAAAAAAAGTTGGTAAAAAAATTCAAAGAAATTATGTCGATATTCAATTAGGTGACGTTCCATCTACATTCGCATCAATAGATGATTTCCATAAGGATTTGGGATATGAATCAAGTTATGATATTCAGAGAGGGGTTAACAATTTTATTGAATGGTATATCGATTACTTTAAAATAAAAATCTAATATTATGAAAAAGGAAATAAAAATTGGAATTATAGGTCTAGGATATGTTGGCTTCCCTCTTGCAAATGAGTTTTCAAAAAAATTTGAAGTCAAAGGTTTTGATCTATCTAAGCAAAGGATCAATGAGTTAAAAAACAATCATGATTCTACTGGAGAAATTGATAATATAAATGATTCAATATTACTCACTTATAATTACAAAGATTTAAGTGATTGTAACTATTTTATCGTAACAGTTCCCACACCTGTTGATAAATCAAATAGGCCTGATGTCAGTCACCTACAAAAAGCAAGTGCAGATATTGGTGAAATGCTAAAAAAAGGTGATACCGTTATATATGAGTCAACAGTATATCCAGGCGCTACTGAAGAAGTCTGCATTCCAATACTTGAGCAACAAAGCAACTATCAATTAAATAAAGATTTTTATGTTGGATATAGTCCAGAAAGAATAAATCCAGGTGACAAAAAACATAGACTTCCAGATATTAAAAAAGTAGTTTCGGGTTCTAACGATAGTTCTTGTAATGATATTTATGAGCTCTATTCAAATATAATAAAAGCTGGAGTCCATAAAGCTAGCTCAATCAAAGTTGCTGAAGCATCCAAAGTGATTGAAAATACTCAAAGAGACATCAACATAGCACTTATGAATGAGTTAGCAATCATATTTGATAAACTCAATATTGATACAAAAGAAGTTTTAGATGCAGCCTCTACAAAATGGAATTTTCTGCCATTTAAACCAGGTTTAGTTGGAGGTCATTGTATTGGAGTTGATCCGTATTATCTAAGTTATAAAGCCGAAATAGAAGGGTATTTTCCTGAGATGGTTTTAGCAGGACGAAGAATTAACAATAACATGTCAAACTTTGTTGCTTCCAAATTTATCAAGTTGATGATAAATAAATCCATAGGAATAAACAAATCAGATGTATTGATCATGGGCCTAACTTTTAAAGAAAATTGCCCGGATATTAGAAATTCTAAAGTATTCGATCTAATAAAAGACTTGGAAAAACTTAATATTAATATATCCATATATGACCCTCATGTTGATCAAAACCTCAAAGAAGTGGAGCATATGAAATTTGTTTCATCTATAGAAAGTGACATATATGACGGATTGATAATAGCTGTTGCACATAATGAATTTATTGAATTAGGAGGTGAAAAAATTAAGAGCTTTATGAAGAAAAATTCTGTTATTCTTGATATAACCTCATCTTTTAATAAAGATTTTTCTGATAAGAGAATATAAATTAGTAAACATGGGAATATGTATTTATAATAATCATTTTTTTACAGATATAAGTATAGGATTAAGAATATGAAGAAAGCTTTAGTATTAGGAGCTGGTGGATTTATTGGAGCACATTTGGTTACAAGACTAAAATCTGAGGGTTTTTGGGTTAGGGGAGTAGATATAAAATTTCCACCTTACAATGAAACTAATGCAGACGATTTTTTAATAGGTGATCTTAGAGACCCTTTAACCTGCTCAATGGCTGTTGATCAAAATTTTGATGAAGTTTATCAGTTAGCTGCAGATATGGGAGGTGCAGGTTTTATTTTTGTTGGAACCAATGATTATGACATCATGCACAATTCTGCACAGATAAATTTAAATGTTATTGAAGCTTGCAGAAAGAGAAATTTAAAAAGAATTTTTTATTCATCCTCAGCCTGCATCTATCCAGAATATAATCAGCTCGATCCAGAAAATCCTGAATGTAGTGAGGAGTCTGCATATCCAGCTGCACCAGATTCTGAATATGGTTGGGAAAAGTTATTTAGTGAAAGGCTTTATTTAACTGTTGCAAGAAACAAAGGAATTGATGTGCGTGTTGCAAGATATCATAATATTTTTGGACCAGAGGGTTCTTGGAATAATGGAAGGGAAAAAGCTCCAGCTGCAATATGTAGAAAAGTTGCTTCCGCAGAGAGCGGAGGTGAGATTGAGATCTGGGGTGATGGTCTTCAGACTAGATCTTTTCTTTATGTAGATGAATGTGTAGAAGCTACTTTAAGATTAATGAGGTCTAACTTTTCTGGACCAGTTAATATTGGTTCTGATGAAATGATATCTATAAATGATTTGGCAAAAATGGTCATCAACATATCTAACAAAGATATTAAAATTAAAAATATTCCTGGTCCAACAGGTGTAAGGGGCAGAAATTCAGAAAATTCCTTGTTCGAAGAAAAGCTGGGATGGAGAGTATCAGACTCTCTTGAAGATGGTATACATAAAACTTATCCATGGATACTAAAGCAAGTTCAAGAATACGGTGATTTTGATAAAGACGTATAGAAAAGTTTTAATAAGAAAATCATAGGCACTACATTGATTGTCAAGACTACTTATATTGCCCTTCACGAAAGTCCAAGAACTCAATCTTTGCCAGCGAAACTAAATATTGAAACTATTAAATTACCTGAAATAGGGAACATATACAAAAGTTTAAGATTTACATCAATAAAAAAAGTATATAGATTCTACAATCATTTAAATAGCAATTCACAACTCATTTTAGAATATGATGGAAACTTTATTCCTGTTTTAACCTGCGCTTTCGTAAATATCTTTAAAACAAAAAAATTTAAGATTATTCTTGATTGCCATGTGAATTCATATCTTGATGTCCGTTTATTTAGTCCTAGAACATTCTTCAAATTGTTTTTAATATATTTCTATAAAAATATACTAGGGTATAAAATATTAGTTCATAATAAAGCATCTGTTAAGCTAATTAATCGCTCACATTATTGTCCTTCACCATTTCCTGTTGAAGCAATAAATTTAACAAAGATTAAACCAAATTCAATTTTTATAATTTCAAGTTTAAATAAAGATGAGCCAGTGGACGCTTTTTTAGATGCTGCAATTGAACTTGAAAAACATGGATTTGATATAAAAATTTCAGGTAATTTCTCAAAATTAACGGATGAACAAATTTATAAGGGTAAAAGTTTTTTTACAGGCTTTCTAAAAAAAACTGATTATTTTAAACACATCATGAAGTCTGAAATAATAATTGCAATGACAACAAGAAAGTACAATCTATTATTTGCACCAAGAGAAGCACTAGCTTATAAAAAAATCTGTCTTATAAATGATAGTAATGAAAATAAAGAATTTTACAGTTCATTGTGTACATATTCCTCACATAAGAGCGAATCAATAGTATCTAACGTTTTAAAGATATCAGAGAAACCACCAGTTTTTAATGATATTGAGCATAAAAATTTAATAAATGAAGTAAATTTCGAAATAAAAAATATAAAAAAATGTTTACATATCAATTAATATTTTTTTTTCATATCTCTTTTAGGAAATTATTTAAGATAGATTTAAGACCAAAGATAATAAAGCTTGTTTATTCACATAGACAAATCAGAATAGATGTTAATGATTCTGCATTACGTCAAACTCTTGATAATGCTTATGAGGAATATCTTAAAGATAAAGATAAAAGAAAACTATGGGAATTTCATAGGTTAGATTTTCTGAATCATTCTAAAATCGGTGCATCTGAGCAGTTAAATTCATTAAGATATTGGTTTTCTCAAATACGTTTTTATGATGATATTCTCTTTGAGAACATGATGGAATGTTCTCTAAGGGCTTCTAATATATTAATGTTTATTCAAGATAAAGAAACACTTTTGTCAACACAAGACAAAAACATGCTATTCAAGTTTCTTAAACGAACATATTTTCTCAACATATTATGTCCTGATATGTTCTTTAAAAGAAAAAAATTTCTTTTGCGAGATGAGAGCAATAACCATTTTATTTTTTGCTTATTTTTTCAAACTTTATTCAAATTTTTTTATAAAAAATTAAAACCATCAACCTTAAATAGTTTTTATAAATACATAAATTCAAAATTTTCGAAAGATGGTTTTTTGATGGAAGGTTCATCTTTTTATTCCTTTTCAGTATCTGAGGGATTAAGTAAGGTTTCTTTTTTAATAGGTGATAATAGAATAATAAAAAGTTATCCAAATCTTTATAGGTCACTGCAAGCAATAAACTCAAACCAATCAAATATAACAAACTTAAATTTTGGAGATATTGATGGAACTAGATATCTACCAAATTTAAAAGTTACAAATGATGTCAATGAGTTATTTACTGAACCTCTAGCAGTATCAGAAAGCCTATGGAATGAAAATATATCCTCTTTTCATAAAGGCCCAATTAATTTAGTTTTAAATCACAGAAAGATATATAACTATGGAACGCTAGGTCACTATCATGATGATTATGGCCACTTTAATATTTATAATAATGGCCAGCCAATAGTTATTGATCCGGGAACATTAAGTTATGCAGATAAAGAAAAAAGATATGATGATGCAAAATATCATAATGCTCCTTTTGCACAATCCGCCAATTCTATGGTTAAGCATGAAAACTTTGTAAAATCATTTAAAGGATCTTTTGTTCATAAAACTGACAATAATGTTGTCACTTTATCCTATAGCTACAATGATATATATTGGAAAAGGTCAGTATCCTCTGATACTCTGCAAATTTGTGATGAATTTAAATTTAAAGGAGATTCAAAAATTACATTATTTTTTAAATCGAATTTAAATATAAAACAAGACATGCCTAGGCTAAAAATTTTTGAGTCAAATGGTATCTTATTGAGCTTATCATCTAATCATGATTTCATTTATAATATAGACAAAAGCATTGCTGCAAAATCATATTCAAACTCAATGGACACTCATTCTTTACATTTACATTTTAATAGCTTTGATAAAATAAATTTAAGTTGGGAAATAGAAAAATGCTTAAACTAATTTCTAAATCAGATGGTCTAAAACTAGCAGAACATTCTTTACCAAATTTGGGTAAAGACGATGTTATTATCAGAACTATTGCTAGCTGCTACTCAAAAGGTACAGAATCAAGCACATCACAGAATCATCAGAAATCTTTGATTAAAAAAGTGATAGACAATAAAGATAAGATTTCGGAATTATTCCTACAAGGTGATTTCTCACAGCTGCTAAAGAAATTTAATTCACAAAAATCTTCTGTAATTAATATGGGTTATTCTGCATCAGGTGAAGTAATTGCAGTGGGTAAGAATGTAGATAATGTTAAGGTCAACGACACTGTTGTTATAGTTGGTCAATCGGCAAATCATGGTCAATTTTCTGTAGTTCCAAAAGGTCTTTGTGTGCCAATAAAACATGATGTAAATCCACTTTATGCAAGCTGCTCTGCAATAGCTTGCATTGCTCTTAATAGTGTTCAAATAGCCAATCCTTTACTTGGTTCCAATGCCTTGGTCATTGGTTGTGGCTTACTTGGACAATTTTTGATTCAGTTTTTAGCCGCATCAGGTTCAAAAATTACTTGTGTAGATATAGAAGAATGGAGATTTAAAGCATCAAAAATACATGGAGCTAAAGCTTGTATGAATTCCACAGAATTCAAAAATAATGATTTAAGTGAAAAATTTGATTCTATCTACATTGCTATACCTCATATTGATGAAGACTTATGGACATCTATAGGTGATGCTGCTAAAACTAACGCTGATGTCTTAATGATAGGTGCTGCGGATTTAAATTGTCCTCGCGATATTTTTTATAAAAAACATTTAAATTTTAGATCGCCACATAGCTATGGCCCTGGAAGAGGTCTGTATGATTTTGAAGTTATGCATCAAGATTTTCCGGTTATCTCAAAAACATGGGATATCAGGTCTAATATAGCTACTTTTATAGAATTACTCCAATCTAAAAAAGTTTCAACAGATTTTATTGATTGTTTTAAAGTTTCTGATACCACAAATGATTTGTTACTTGAAGCTCTTGAAAACAAAAGGTCTTATAGCACTATATTGGACTGGTCTATGGATAATTATGAGAATGAAAAAATAGGGCTAGACAGGACAGAAAATAAAATATTTGAAGAAGCTGAAAGAGAAAATATCGCTCTGATAGGTTACTCAGACTTTAGTAAAGAGGCTCACATACCCAATATACATAAAAACAATGAACTAAATTTTATTGGTGTTTGTAATAGAACACCAATTATTACTGATTCAATTAAAACTATTTCAAAATCAGAACTTTCAACCAATATAGTTGGAACGGTTGTAATATCTTCTAATCATGGCTCTCATGCATCAGATTTACTAGAAATGATGGAACACAATAAGTTATGCATTGTTGACAAGCCATTATGTATAAATACTTCAGAGTTGGAACAAATCATATCCAAAAAAGATTCATCAAATTCAGACTTCTTTTGCTTTATGAGTAGAAGGTATTCAAAACATATTAAGACTATAAAGAAGTATTTACTTAATCATGATGGACCAGTTCATGCTGATTTTCTATTTCAAGTTCCAAAAAAAGATAAAAATACACCGATTTATAAAGAGGGAGGAAGACTGATAGGTGAAATGTGTCATCATGTTGATCTATCACTTTTTCTTTTTGGTGAACCTTACTCAATTACTTATTCTGACAATGAAACTTCAAATAATTTTTTTAATCGAGAGAATTCAAGTATATTAATTTCTTTTAAAAATGGTTCAAGTTGTTTTATAAGATACACTTCCATTGGTGATGCTGAGGGAAGTAAGGAAAAAATTAAAATTAGTTTTGGAAATAAAACAATAGAAACATTTGATTTTATTAAGACTGACATAATATCTAACTCAAAAAGGCAAACATTGATCAATGAATTCGATAAAGGTTTTGAGTCAATGTGGAATGAAATAAATCAGATCATAAAAGATAATAATGAGAGTTTATTAAGATATATGACAAATTTAGATCTTCAAGTGACTAAGATTCTTTTAAGAGAAAAAATATGAAAATTGCTGTGGTAGGTTTGGGCTTTGTTGGCACAACATCATTGTTAGGTTTTGCTCACTTGGGTATGGATGTTATAGGTGTCGAAAAAAATGATAAAAAATTAACTGGGTTTAAAAAAGGTAAAATCCCTTTTTTTGACAAAGATCTCCAAGAAAAATTTTCTAAAAGTGACAACTTAGATTTTTTATCTAGCATTTCAGAAATTGATAGTGATATCAGAGACATATTGGTATGTGTTGAGACACCATTAATCAAATCAAGCTTAGACTTAAGTGTTGTAAAAAAAGCGTTATATGAAATCTGCGAAACTAGAAAGGGCATGAACATATGGCTGCGGTCAACACTCGATGATCCAAATGAGATTAACAAATTAAATAAGATTGTTATCAATTCAAATAATAAGTTATTTCTTTTTCCAGAATTTATGAGAGAAGCCAATTGTTGGAAAGATTTTTTAAATCCTGCGTTTACTATTCTTGCTGGAAATGATGTTGAAAACACTAATTTTTACAATGAACTTGTTAAACACTTTAATGTTCATCAATGTAATTACGCTGAAGCAATTACAGTTAAGATTTCTAGCAATGCTTTTCATGCACTTAAAGTAACTTTTGCTAATGAATTGCAGTATTTGAAATATAAAGACCAGATAGATATTAAAAAAGTTATGAAAATTTTTTGCTCAGATACAAAACTAAATATCTCATCAAAATATTTATTCCCAGGTGAGCCATACAGCGGACCATGTTTAAAGAAAGATACTTTGGCTTTAAGCTCTATGTTGTCAGAAGACATTAGAGAGTCTTCAATCCTTAAACAAATTGATATAAGTAATGAAAAACAAATAGATTTAATAATAAAAAAAATTGAAAACTCAAAATACTCAACTATCGGTTTTTATGGACTTGAATTTAAGGAAGGATCTGGGGATATTAGAAATAGTTACCTTATACGATTAATTAAAAGAATTAATGGAAAAGAAATTCACATATTTGATGACAGTATTACCAATGAAGAATTGAGTAAAGTTTTAGAAAGTAAGTTTCACATAGAAGAGAGTCTAAATGACTTAATTGAAAATACAGATGTAATCTTCACAAAATTTAGTACAAAGTTTGATACAAACAAAGAATTAATTGCACTAGATTCTTTATGACGCTCAGTTCTATAAGTTTTTGCTGTGTTTTAAAGGATGAAGAAGAATATATTAATGAATTAATTAATTCAGTAGAAAAGATCTCAACCTCTCTTAAAGATTATGAACTGATTTTTGTTGATGATTTTTCTAAAGATAATACTTTTGAGCTTCTAAAAAGCTATAAAGACAAAAATCCCAATATCAACATTATAAGAAATCCATTTCCTGGAAAAGTTTCTGGAACTAACGAAGCTCTTAAACTTTGTACAAAAAATTATGTAAAGTTTATTGATGGAGATGATATGATTTGCGGCGATTTCTCAATTCTTCCAGAAAAATTTGAGTGCTTGTATCATGATTATCATGAACTTAAAAAGGTGGAAAAGAAATATGTAACAATTGGTAATTGGTTAGCAAAAACACCCGAACTAATACGAAATGATTTTCGCTCAATACCAAAAGCAATGTTTATATTTAAAAGGTCTTATATAGAGGAATATTTTCCTATACCAGTAAGTTTACCATTTGAAGATTTATGGATAAATTTTATTGCTAGCAAAGCAAAAGATTTGCAGTATAAAAATAAATCATTTTACGTTTATAGACAACATTCAAATCAATTTTATGGATCACACTCGAACTTCAATCATAGTAAAAGAATAAGAATGGGCAACAGATTCAGAAGCTACTATGACTATCTTAGCAATAACGAGCATCCCTTCAAATTCAAACCTAGTGCTAATATAAAATACTATAGCGATGTTCTTTTAAGAAAGAATTTATTTAATATAATTAAGCTAATAAAACATCCTCGACTCTTGATTAAATCAATCTTATATAACTTTCCATTTTTAATAAAATTTATATGGAACAAATAAAGAAATTTAAGTTAGAAAATCTACTATTGTTTTTTTTATTAATGCTTCCTTTTGGAAACTTCCCTCAATTATTTAATTTAGGGGAAGATACGGGAAGCATTTATTTATCATTACTAGTTAGTGCCATATTTTTTTTATGGCTATGGCAAGAGAAAAAATTATATATACCAAGAATTTTTTTTAACAAAGCTCTTTTGTTGTTAATTGCTTTTGGGATAGTTTTAAATATTACATCTATTTTGACCGGCACAATTAATGCAACTGATGGAATAATGGTTATTTTCTCCTATAGCTTACCTAAACTAATTTTTATTTATTTAATCATCGTTTTGGCAGAAAGAATCAGTATTGAACAATCATTAAAACTTTTGAGCAGATTTACTATTATTTTATTTGCATCATTATTTATAAGTCTGCTCTTATATCCTTTTAATCCCATACCTGAGTTCGTAATTTATGACGGCGGATCAAGGTTTGGAGGGTTCCATTTCGAACTAGTGAATTTTACTTACACTGTATTAGTCGGGTTTTTTATATATTCTTTTTATAAAAAACTTACTTTAATTAAACTAAGCATAGCCCTTATTTTTATTTATTTTGCATCTAAATCAAATGCTTTTTATCCATTTGCAATCTCGATTATCGCCATGCTGGTAATCTTATATTTAAATAATCTAAGATTATTAAAAATATATATTTTTTCAATTATATTAATAACACCTATTGTTGGTTTTTTCTTAGACTATTTCTCATTTTTGAATTTATTATCATTACGTTCTGTTACAGACTTCACCTTGGAAGGATCATCTTTGTTTGTAAGGTTATATCCATGGGCACTATCAATGAATCATCTTGTGGATAATTTTTTAACAGTTCCAATTGGAATGGGTATGCTTAGTTATTCACCATATATGTTTGATGTTGATAATTTATTTGGAGGAACTGGGATAACTAAAGTTCTTGCAGAATATGGATTATTTAGCCCAATTATAATTTTATTAATTTATTATTATTTTTTAAATATTTTTAATAAGCTTTTTTTAATTCAAGATAAAAACAGTAGAAATTGCTTTTGTGTTATTTTAATCCTAAGTCTTACTTATATATGCCTACAATCTGGATTTTTTAATTTAACTGCATGGACTTTATGTATAATTATCCAAACTATTTCAATTAGATATGTTAATGAAAGAGGTAAAAAAAGTTATCACTCTTAGGTATTTACAACCTTTAAAATTATCATGAAAGATACATTAATCTACGTAGTTGCTCACAATCATAGAAAATTTTTAAAAGATTGTTTGAACAGTATTTTTAGTCAACTAGACAATGAAACAGATGTTATCCTTATTGACTCAGGGTCAACAGATGGTTCATATGAATACTTAAAAAATTACTCTAAAGAAAAAAAAATTCATTTTTATAATAAAAAATTAATTCTCACAGAAATCATTGACTGGGTGTATATAAAATTTTGTAGTAAGTATAAGTATATTATGAGGGTAGATGCTGATGATGTGCTAACTCAAAAAGCAATTAATCTCCTTAAGACGAAAATAAATCAAGATGAAAGTTATGGCTCGGTTTCGGGAAGTTGGATAGAGATTGACCGCAAGAATAAAATTTTAAATAAGATGATCCTAGAGGAATCATATGCTAAGTCTGCATTTCACGGTGCCTGCACATTATTTAGAACCGATGCTATTAAAAAAATCAGATTTAAAGAAAATAAAATTTTTTCACAAGACGGCCTATATACTTGGCTTAAAATTTCAGAAAAATGGAAAAGTCCTACAATAGAAGAATTTATATTCCATTACAGGAGACACGAAGGTAATCTTTCAAATCACGAAGACAAACTCTTCTTAGGAAGGAGAAGGGCCTATGAGTGTTTTTTTCATGAGAAAAACTATAAATCTAACTCGTGTGTAATTATTGGATATGGCGAACATAATTTAACCAATGATTATATTGATGAGAGTGCTAATCACCTACAGAGTATTGAGATGCAATTAGAATATATAGAAAAATGTAAACCCATAAAGACTGTTTACATATCAACAAGTAGTAAAATTTTACAAAATCTTGAACTTAATAGATTTAAAAAGTTAAAAATTTTACCAAGAGAAGAGTCATCAGAAACATTAATAAGCAGTTTACAAAAATGCCCTAATGTTAGGAGTGTTCTAACTTTGCATGATGATGTATTTCTGCTTAATCCTAACAAAAAAATATGGACTAGTGACTTTATGAGTATTGCTTTGTATAGCAAATATGTTCATTCTTTTAATACAGTTATTGCTTGTAAATTAATCAAAGGCACGGTTTTTAATGAGGAACAGGGACAACTAAAATCCGTAAACTTTTCTAATTTAAATACTGTATTTACAAGTAAATTTTTATTTTTTAGGTTGCCTGGATTTGTACTATTAGATACAAATCATTTTGTTCATATCAAAGACAGTTTTCCTGAACCAATTGGACAAGTTTCTAATAATTTTCTTAAGATGGAAATCAATTCAATATAAATAAAATGCTTACAACTATTCTTCAGAATGTTGGGTGGAGGTTCATTAAAGGAATCGCTCAATTTTTTAGTATGATTTTAATAGTTAGAAATATCAATTTATCTGATTATGGTTGGTATATATCTGCAATTTCTACTTTTGAATTAGCTGCTATTTTATCAATACCGGGAGTTGTTAAAATTGCTTTGAGATCAGCATTAGCTGACGATAAAAGATTTGATAATTTATTTACTTTAAAGCTTATATGTTTACCTGTAATTTTTTTAGGTTTAATAATAGTTCAAAGCGGTCTTGCAATATTTATTCTATTAGCTGTAGTGTCAGATCAAATATCATCATTTGCTAGAGTAAGACTAAATCAACATAAACAGTATTTTGTCTTTAATTTACTGGAATGTTTAAAACCGTTGCTTTTAATATTATGCATTCTGCTGTATTTAACATTTATAGAAACAAATTTATCAATTACATTTCTTGCCGTAACATACTTCCTTCTTTCATTTTTTACTTTGCTATTAAATATTTACTTGGCAAAAAGACTAGCATCATTTTCTATAAATATAGAAAAACCATCATTTCAAGATTTTATAAATTCTGTTTATGCATCAGGCAATGGTTTAATTGCAATTGCCATAAGAAGAGGCTCAATAATTATATCTGCATATACTTTGTCTTATACAGACGCAGCTTACCTTAATATAGCTCTGCAATTTCTTACAATTTTTACAATGATATACTCAGGCATCTCCCTTTCATTGACAAGAGATTTATACGACATAAATATAAAATTTGCTGAATTAAGAAATAATTACAGCTTCTCATTTATCATATTAATGACGTCAATTATAGCTTCATCTTTGATATTATATTATCTTGGTGGACCCATTCTAAATTATATTTTTGGTAAAGATTTAGTAGGGGCATCAGACATAATTTTTATGACCCCTTTAATTTTATTATTTCAGTTACCTCAATTAATCTTAATGGGCGTATTTATGAGACACAAAAAAGAAAAAACAATATTAATATTAAATATTTTTCTAATATTAATATTTACGCCAGTAGGCCTGTTTTACTCTGTTGATATAGCCTCTTTAATTTTATTAATTTTATTTTTTGTTATTTGTGCTTCCCTTTTATATATAGCTACCTACATTAGATTTTACAGATATAAAGTCTATGAAAATTAAATACGAAAATATATATCTTGTGCAGTCTTATCCAGCAGTTAATTCTATTATTAATAGGATATATGCTGAGGATGCGATGTCCCTAATAATTGTAATTGGTAACAAGTCGCTTGAAAATTTTTTAAAAGAATTGTTTCATAAAAAAGTTAATATAAAAGTTTTAAGATTCGGCAACTATAATCTTTTATATTCGAGTGTTAAGAAGCTTTATTATCCTTTTCATTTATTTTTTTTAAGATTGCTTGTAAAAAATTTTTCATGCAAAAATTTAATTGTTACTTTTAAAGATTGGGGGGATATAGGCCTAATTCAATTAAAAAAAATTAAGTCGCTAAACAAAATACATTTGGTTAGCTATGAAGAACAACAATTTATCATTAAAGATAAAAAACCATCTTCATTTCAAGATTTTATATATTATTTTTTCCACAGATTATTAATTGGAAAAAATTTATCTCTTAAATACACAAATCCAATTATAAATAGAAAATCTCCACTTATTGGTATCTCCGATAAGTTTTATAGAAATAATAATTTCAAAACCCAAACCTTAGGAAAAATAGAGATTGATAATGCAATTATTGAAAATTATCAAAACATCTATGAAATAAGGGATGCTGGAATTATATTTATTGAGAAGGATTTATTTGGTAATGACATTGTATCAAGAGATGAATATTGGAACTTCATAAGAAATTTAGTTCGTAAAGCCAACTCAATCAATCTTGAGGTTTATCTTAAATTTAAGCCTAGAAATTATAAAAAATCATTAGAAAAAAAGTATATTAGATATGGCTTTAAAGTTTTACCTCATCACATTCCGATACAATTTTTTTATAATCATCCTAATTTAGTATCAGGCATAGGTTTTACTTCATCAGGAATGGCGTATAATGACAGCTTTAAAATTATTTCTTTCGCAAAAGCAATAAAAATTAATAAGAGTGCTGAAAAAATAGTAAACAGGTCTATTAAAAATACATTAAAGAGGGCTGCAACAAAAACTATTCATTTTCCAGAATCTGTTGAAGAGATAATAAGTGAAATTAAATCATTACAAACCTCAGATAATTAACTAAAATATGTTCATGAAAAACACTCAACATCTTGAGCATTTTAAGTCATTGGCTTCTCAAAGCTATGATAATAATTCAATTATAAAGAACTATTTATCTGATATTGAGACTGCAATTTTAATAAGAGAGGTTGAAAATTCTTTTTTAAATCTTTTCAATCAGGGTGACATGAATGGAACTGTGCACACATGTGTTGGACAGGAATTTACTGGGGTGGCTATTTCAAGAGCTTTAGATAAAAATGATTGGGTAACATCCAATCATAGATGTCATGGGCATTTTATCTCAAAAACTATGAAGTGGGAGGCTCTTATAGATGAATTAAGAGGATTTAAGTCAGGGGTGTGTAAAGGTATTGGAAGCAGCCAACATTTATTTGCTGAAGGTTTTCTCTCCAATGGTCCTCAAGCAGCACTTGTACCCGTTGGATGTGGAATTGCTAAGCACTTAAAAGATAACTATAGCAATAATGTGTGTGTATCCTTTCTGGGTGAAGGCACGCTAGGAGAAGGTCTTGTTTATGAATCTATGAATCTTGCAAGCATATTTTCCTTACCCCATATTTTTGTACTGGAAAATAATCTTTACTCACAATCAACTGAACAATTTCGCGCATTATCTGGATCAATTGAGCTTAGAGCAAAAGCATTCGATCTAGAGTTTTATTCAACAAACACATGGGATTTAGACCATCTCTTCAAAACATGCCAAGAAGCAATTGAGTACTCAAAACATAAGCAGAAACCATGCTTTATAGATATTAAAACATATAGACTTAATGCTCATTCTAAATCTGATGACGATAGAGATAAAAAAGAAATAGAATTTTTTAAAGAATATGATTCATTGAATATTTTAAAGAAAACTAATTTGCTTAATAAAAATTTTGAAAATATTAAGACCAAGGTAGCTAGGTATATCAATAATTCGCAGCCATCTTATCTTCAAAAAGATGAATATTTCCATGACCAGCTCCCACGAAAAATTTCTGCAAAATCTAAAGATGTGCATAATCCAGACCTAAGATTAATAAATGTCCTGAACGATGCTTACAAAAATGAAATTGAAAATGGTTCATATTTTATTGGTGAAGATATATTAGATCCATATGGTGGTGCTTTTAAAGTTTCAAAAGGATTGTCTGAACTTTACCCTAAAAAAGTTATCGGGACACCTATTAGTGAAGCTGCAATAACTGGACTAGGAATAGGACTGTCGATGATGGGTAATAAAAGTTTTGTAGAAATTATGTTTGGAGATTTTTTGTCTTATTCATTCGATCAGATATTAAGTAATGCTTCAAAGTTTTACCATATGTATGCTTTTCAATGCTCTGCTCCAGTTAGAATTAGAACCCCAATGGGTGGTAAAAGAGGTTATGGTCCAACTCATTCTCAATCACTGGAAAAGTTTTTTGCCGGTATAGATAATGTCGCTATGTTTGCTGTTACTTCATTAATTGACCCATCAAAAATGATGAAGGATTTAAGAACATTAGATTGCCCAGCAATTATTTTAGAAAACAAAGTCGATTATGGAAAAAAACTGTTTCAAGAAAATGACTTTTTATCAATTCAACAAATTGGAGGAAGCTATGGACCTATAATACTTAAACCCAAAGAAATGGATCCAAACTTAACTGTCATAACCTATGGGGGAACTGCTAGAGAAGTTGTTGACGGATTTGTTGAAATTTTTCAAGAAACAGGTTTTATAATTCAAGTGGCATGTTTAACTTGTATAAACCCATACAACCTCAATCCAATTTTGAGACTTTTTAATAAAACCAGAAATCTAGCGATTATCGAAGATGGATCAACTAGCTTTGGCTTAGGGTCTGAGCTTATTTCCGAAATCATAGCTTATTATAACGACATAAATTTTATAAAAATTGGAGCAATGCCTTATCCAATTCCATCAATAAGATCATTAGAGGATAATTCACTGCCAACAATTGAGTATATAATAGAAAATTTAAATAAGCTCAAATCTGAATCAATCTAGAAAAAATGAAAGTTTATGTGCCAAAAGATAATGTTAATGATGAATTTGTTATAGTTGAAAAAATTTATGTAACTAACAATGAAAAAGCTGAAAAAAACAAGTTAATTCTGGACCTAGAAACATCAAAAACAGCAATCGCTATTGAAACACCTAAAAGTGGATATATTAATCTACATGTTCAAGAAGGGGATGAAATATCTATTGGAAGTTGCCTATTTGAAGTATTAGACAAAATAGGAGCTAAAGAATCCGAAATAAATAATTCAGAAGATACAAATGATAATCTTTCTAATTTAGATAAATACATTATTAATAAAGATGCAAAAGCTTTGTTAGATAAAAAACAAATAACAAACTTTTATTCAGAGAAAAAAATGGTAACTTTAGAGGATGTAAAAAAATTTATTTCTAAAGATAGCCAAAATCACGAAGATGCAATTTCGATATCTTCAAAAAAGTTATATAAACCTCCACATAACAAAAATATTTCAGACTTACCAACAGTTAGCTATGATGAAAAAAATTTCACATTAAGAAAAAGGGCTGAAATAAATAATCTTACATCTAATGGAAATATATCAACTCAATCAGTAATTGGTATAGAGATAAAATGTCTTCCAACTAGATCTTACTCAGTGCCATATATGTTTAAAGAGTCTATTTCTGACATAGTGACATTTGAGGCATCAAAGCTATTAGTTGATTTTCCAGAGTTAAACTCATTTTATCTTAACGAAAAACAATATGGTGCTTATGACCAAGTCAATGCTGGTTTTAGTTTTGATAATGATTCAAATTTAAAAGTACTATCCATAGAGAATTCGGACAAATTAACACTAAAAGAAGTTCAAAATAAAATAATTGAATTGCTTGATCTATTCGAATCTAATCAAACAATTAACGAAAAGTTATTAACTTCAACAACTTTTACTATATCTGATCTTTCAAATGTGGGTGCAACCTACATGTTACCTTTAGTAAGTAGCAACCAATCTTCTATAATTGGCATAATTAAAAGAAATTCATTTACATATGATATATATGTTGGATTTGATCATAAAATTTCTTCAGGGCTGTACGTTTCAAAGTTTTTACAAAAATTAAAAACAAATGTTGAATCTCATTTTTTTAATGAGGACAGGATTAAATATATGAAGTGTGATAAATGCGAAATAAGTGCAAGTGAATTAAAGGCTCATGGCAGCATAGGTTTTATAAAGATAACTAAATTTGATGGTGGAGAGTCCAATATTTGTGAGAACTGTTTTAATGGATACTAGAATAGAAAATATAGATTTATTAAGAAGTTTTATTTTAAAACTCACAGATGTTGATATTTATGAAGTTAATTCAATTTCCTTGACCTCAGCTCAAAAATCTAGAATTGCTGCATGGTGTGATGAAAATAATATTGAAGTACCTGATTTATCGAATAATTCATTTTGGCAAGCAGGAATAAATTCAAATATTAATCCATATTTTTTTACATCAGATAAATCAAAATCTAACTTATTAATTGGGATTGATATACAAAGTGTTAATGAATTTCTAAAAGACAAAACTAATTTTTCAAAGAACGATGATGATTTGCTTAATATTTTTACGGTTAGGGAGATTAGCTATGCTGAATCAAAAGATAATCCAAAAGAAACCTTAACTGGAATATTTGCAGCAAAAGAAGCCATTTATAAAGCTAAAAATATAAGTATTAGAAACTGGAATAGTATTGAAATAAAATATGAAAATGATATTCCGTCGTTTAAAAATTTTTCGATTAGCATCTCCCATTCAGATAATTTGGCTATTGCAGTTGCAGTTATAGCAAAAGAAGATTTCAATAGTACTCAAGAAAATCATAAAGAAAATAATCATAAACAGAGTAGTTTTATTAGAAACTTCATATATTTAGTTGGTACGCTTGGGGGTATAATTTATTTGATTAGTTCCCTGATTTCTTACATATTATATTAACTCTTAAATGACTAATATAAATAATTTAAATAGTCCAATTATATTGTTAAATGGTATATCAAGATCTGGAAAAGCAATTACCTGGTATGTTGTCTCAAGTGTTGAAAATATTGATGTGCCATCAAATGAGCCTTTCCCAGATTGGATATTGGATGCACATGACTCTGGTGATATTAATTTACAAGCAACAGCCACACTTTTAGCAAACTATTTTAAAATTTATTCATGGTACAGCTATATAGGGAGGGGTATCAATTTAAAAGAATTAGACCAAAGTTCATTTTTAAAACTCTCTTCACAAAAAGAATTAGATATAAGAAATAAACGAAATGATAACTCACAATCTTGGCAAGATTTTACTTATTCATGGTCATCTTCAAAATTTATACCTTGTTTTACAACAGATCTAAAACTTAATATTCAAAAAGAGCTAAATAAAAAAGGTTTCAATTTTATAAATATCAACACAATCAGGAATCCAAAAAGGGTTTTCCTTGAATGGTGCGAGACTGGAAGAGGTTCAAGGTATGACGAATTAGACAGGATGGGCAAATATTATTTTAACTATAAAGGTATGAATATCCCTGGCTTTGCTTATAGCTACAAGGAGAAATGGTTTGATAGTTGCCCAGAAGAGAGATGCTATTTAGTAGTGAGTAAATACTATGAAGATTTTTTTAGCAATGACCAATCTAATGCAATAAATATTTTCTTTGAAGACCTAGTTCAAGACCCTTTACCCGAAGTCATGAAAGTTGCTAACCATTTTAATTACAAGATTAAAAGTAACTATAAACAAATGTTTGAATTAATGAATGTACCAAGAGTATTCGATGAGGACAGTTATACTAAAGATTTAAAGGGATATTATAAAAAAATAAAAAAAAGATCTTATGAGCATCTTTGCAGCCTAGAAGAGCAGTATAATCATTATAAAATGAGCAAATTATGATACAAATTTCCATAATTATTCCCTCGTATAATGATAAAAGAATAGTACGAACCGTCAAAAGCATCCTATCACAAAATTTTGACAGAGATAAATATGAAATTATTGTTATGGATGGAGGTTCAGATAAAATTTTTTTTGAAGATACTCTTGAATACCTTCGTGATAAATGCAATTTAGTTATTCATGAAAAAGATAATGGGATTTTTGATGCTCTCAATAAAGGCATAGATTTAGCTAATGGCGATCTAATATTTATGATTGGATCAGACGATTTCTTGATATCAAATGATGTATTTAGCATTGCATATAAAAGCTTTATGGAGAATAACTATGAGCTAATAGTTTTTGAGCTATTTTATGTAAATCAAAACAATGAAATTGAACGATATTGGTCCATGCCATCGAATTTGTATTCGATACCTGCTCATTTTCAATTGCCTCATTTTTCAACATTCATGAGTCGTAATCTTATTGACGATACTAGATTTAATCTAGAATCATACATTTCTGCTGATTATGGATTTTTTAAAAATCTTCTAAAAAAGAATAGAAAAAATCTTATTATTAATTCACCAGTAGTGTGCATGACATCCGGAGGACAAAGTTCTAAAAATTTTATAAATATCTTTAAAGGCAATATACAATCACTTAGAGAATTTGGTGTAAATCCTTTTTATATTATTAGATTTTTATTACACAAACTTTATACAAAATCTAAACATCATTTCAGCATGAAAATTAATAATAAAAAAAGAGAAGAATTTCAGAATAAGATCAATTTATATTTGGATACTATTAATTAAAATGCAACATACTATTTGTTCAGTTATTTTGGCCCGTTTGGGAAGTAGCAGATTGCCGCATAAAGCAATTAAAAGATTTGGAGACAAGACGGTTTTAGATTTTATTTTAAATCGTGCAAGAAATTTAGATAATTGGCCAAATATAATTTTAGCAACGACCGATCTAGATGAAGATGATGAATTAGAAAAAATTGCTGCAAGTCATAATATCCGAACTTATAGAGGTAGTGTTGAAGATGTTGCTGGAAGATTTATAGGAGCAGCAAATATTCAAGGCGCTAAATGGATAAATAGAGTTAATGGAGATAATGTCTTTTTTGATTATGAAAAAATTAATTATGCAAGTAGACTTATTAAAAAAATGCCAGAAATAGATTTAATTTCTAATGTAAATAAAAGTCATATTCCAGGATTTAGCGTAGAACTTGTTTCATATGCCTCAATAAATGATGCTTATAAAAAAATGAGCCTATTTCAAAAAGAGCATATAACAAAATTTTTTTATCAGAATTTAAATGAATATAATATTCATTGGTTAAGCAATGAAGAAAAGCTTTCAGCTTTAGCTATAGATACTAAAGAAGATTACAATAAGGCACTTGCTTTGCTTGATTCTCCATATCGTTTCAATCACTCAACAGCCGTCTCACATATCTCAAAATTGCGTGCGTTGGTATGAGGCATAAATCATAAAAATAGGTTTTTAAATATAATGATGCTAAAAAAGATTTATACTAGACTTCACAACAATTTAAAACTTGCTCTTCTTAAAAGCTCCTATGATTTAAAAAAAATTGAAGAAAAACAATATAGTCTCTATAAAAAGCTTGGATATGATAGAGAAGCAGCAAAAAAAGTTCTAGATACCCTATATACTGACCACCCAAATACAAAAGTTTTAATAAGCGAACATCATCGATTATTTGCAGCCATAAGCCTTTTAAATAATACAAAAACAATATTAGAAATAGGAACATATACAGCCTCATGCACAAAATTATTGTCAGTTTTATTCCCTAATTCAGACATTACAACATATGATTTACCCGATGATGACCCTATTTTTTCCGAAACATATGACAGGAACAGCAAGGAAAAAAGATCTATTTTTATTAAAGACAGAGATGCTCTTCTAAGTTCATGTCAAAATGTTAATTTTATACAAAAGAACTCATTGGAACTTCAATTTAATTCTAATAAAAAATTTGATTTAATATGGGTTGATGGCGCACATGGATATCCTGTAGTTGCAATGGATATCATGAATTCTCTAGCATGTCTTTCTAAAGGTGGCGCTATGTTCATTGACGATGTATGGACAAAAAGAACATTAAACGATCCAAATTATAGATCTATTGGGGCTTATGAATCTATTAAAGCATTGCAACATTCTCAATTAATTAATTTTGAACTTATCCCAAAAAGAATAAATTTTCCTCATGGAAAAGGATTTATGAAAAAATATATAGCTAGAGTTACACATTCCAATTATTCAAAAAATAAATTTTTTTAAAATGAGCCAATTTAGAAAGCACAATAAACCTACTCACCTTGATAGATTATGGAACTTAACAAGATTGATAATTTATAAAAACTTTAAAAAAAATATTTACTTTGAGTTTGGAGCTTATTTATATAGATATAAGAAAAATATTTTACTCAAAAATAATATATATTTTAAAAGGAACTCTATAGTTGGATGTGCAAACCCAAATGCACATATAGAAATAGGTGAAAACGTTACAATAGGAAACAACTCTATTATTATTTCTTCAGAAAGAATTAAAATTGGTAAAAATACAATGATCGCACCTAATGCACATTTTGTTGACAGTGATCATGGCACGAGCCCGGAAAAAAGTTTCAATAAACAAGAAAACTTAACAAGTCCAATAATCATTGGTAACAATGTTTGGATAGGAAGTAGGGTTGTAATTTTAAAAGGTGTAAATATTGGCGACAATACAGTTGTAGCAGCTGGCTCAGTGGTAACAAAATCGTTTCCAAACAACGTTATAATTGCAGGTGCCCCTGCAAAGATAATTAAACTTCTTAGTATTTAATATATATGAATATAGATATTATTGGTGGCTCTGGATTTATAGGTAATGCATTATGCAAACTATTAGAAGATGAGGCTATTGAATTCAAAATACTTGATGTCAATATTAATCCCAAATATAAATCTAAAACTGAATATTGTGATGTAACTAATTTAGAACAGCTTCAAACAAAAATATCAGGTGACGTTATCATTAATCTAGCTGCAGTGCATAGAGATGATGTAAGACCAAAGTCACTATATGATCAAGTAAATGTAGAAGGCTCAAGAAATGTATGTAACGTAGCTTTATCAAAAGGCATAAAAAAAATTATCTTTATTAGTTCAGTGGCTGTCTATGGCTTTGCACCAAGAAACACCGATGAACATGGTATTACTAAACCATTTAATGATTATGGAAGAACTAAACTTGAGGCAGAAGATATTTATAAAAAATGGCAGAAAGCGAATGATGGTAGCTTAACAATAATAAGACCTACGGTTGTTTTTGGAGAAAATAATAGAGGTAATGTTTTTAATTTTTTAAATCAAATCAATAAAAAATATTTTCCAATGATCGGAGATGGAAAAAATAAAAAGTCAATGGCTTATGTCTCTAATGTTGCAGGTTTTATAAAGCATTCTCTTGATTTTAAAGAGGGATACCATTTATATAACTACATTGATAAGCCTGATATGACAATGAATGAATTAGTTCATTTTTCAAGAACTAAAATGAACAGATCAGTAAAACCAATAATAAGGATTCCATACATTATTGCAGTTATTTTAGGTTATGCATCTGATTTTATTTCATTAATAATAAGAACTCCATTACCAATAAGTTCAATTAGAGTTAAAAAGTTTTGCTCAGACTCTCAATTCGAAACTTCAATAACAAAAAGTGGATTTAAGCCTTTATATTTATTAAATGAGGGGCTAGAAAAGACAATTGAGCATGAATTTATTGAAGATAATTCATCAGAACATAAGTTCATTTCAGAATGATTTTAAATATAAAAAATAATGATTAATTTTATTGATTTAAACTCTTCAAAGCCTTATCAAGTTTTTGAAGATTTATATAAAAATGCCCTGGAAAATGAGCAAGATAACATAGATGCAATTTGCATTAGTTCATATGATAAAGACAGTAGTGAGGTTAACTCGAGATATGTTAATTTAAAATATATCAAAGATAATAAATGGATTTTTTTTACAAATTATGATTCACCAAAAAATCAAGAATTTAAAACACACTCACAGATAAGTTGTATTTTTTTTTTGGCATAAAACAAATACACAAATTAGAATTAAAGCAGTAATATCTAAATTAGATTATAAGAGTTCAGATAAACACTTTTTCACACGATCTAAAGATAAGAATGCTTTAGCAATAAGTTCAGATCAATCACAAAAAATAATTTCTTACGAACAAGTTATTAAAAATTATAATACAGTTTTAAATTCTGGTAGTAATCTCTTTAAAAGACCAAACAATTGGGGCGGTTATTATTTTATTCCCTACTATTTTGAGTTTTGGACAGGTCACGAGTCAAGAATAAATAAGAGATTAGCATTTGATTTAAATAATAATTCATGGGAAGAGAGTATTCTTCAGCCATGAGAGTAAAAATAATTTGCGAAATAGATAAATTAGTTTAAAATTCGACATTCTGTATGTTTAACATTTACTGTAAATACTATTTAATCCAATTAAAATCATAGATGTTGAATTTATATTTCAATTATTAATAGGTAATAATCATAGCTACTCCCAAGAAAAATATTCCACCAATCAACGAAAAAATTAATGCCCCTGAGGTTATGCTTATAGGCTCAAAGGGTGAAAAGATTGGTATAGTATCTTATGAAAAAGCACTGAGCTCTGCCAAGGATGAGAACCTAGATCTTGTTCAGGTTTCACCATCTAATTCAGATCCGATAGTTTGTAAAATCTTAGATTATGGAAAACACTTGTTTGATAAGAAAAAAAGCATTTCTGCATCTAAGGTTAAAGTTAAAAGAAACACAACAAAAGAAATAAAGTTTAGGCCTTCTACAGATGTTGGTGACTATAATATTAAATTAAAAAAGATTAAAAGCTTTATTCTTGATGGAGATAAGACTAAAATAAGCGTCCGATTTAGAGGAAGAGAAATATTAAACAGTGATATGGGATTAAATTTGTTAAACAAATTAAAAAAAGAACTTGAAGATATTGCACAAGTCGACCAAGAGCCTTCACTAGAAGGCAGGCAGTTATTAATGGTTCTATCGCCTTTAAAAAAGAAATAAATAATTAACGGTTTTATTATGGCATATAAATTAAAGACACATTCAGGAGCATCCAAACGTTTTAAAAAAACTGGCTCATCTATAAAGAGTAGAAGTGCAAATAGAAATCATATATTAACCAAACAATCTACCAAAAGAAAAAGACATAACAGGGGTCTTAATAAATTAAGTGGAACAGTTTTAAAAATGGCCTCCTCATTAATTAGAAGGTAAATATTATGCCAAGAGTAACAAAGTCAGTAACAGCCAAAGCAAAACATAAGAAAGTACTAAGTGCCACCAAAGGGCATTATGGAGCTAGAAGTAGACTATTTAAAACAGCAAAACAGTCTAATATTAAATCTCTTCAGTATGCATTTAGAGATAGAAAAAATAGAAAAAGAAACTTTAGGTCATTATGGATTTCTAGAATTAATGCAGCCTCAAAGGGTCTAGGGGTTTCGTATTCCAAATTAATTAACTCTTTAACAAAAAAGAACATTATATTGAATCGCAAAATCCTCTCTGATATTGCCATAAATGATCATTCAACTTTTAAAAAGGTTGTAGAAACTGCTACAGATTAAACTTTGATTAAATGTCTACATTTAAGGATATTCATCCACCAGAGGTAGCAACAGAACTCGGGGCGTATCATCCGATAAATCAGGTCAAAGACTATTTAGTAAATCTGTTAAAAGATTTAAATTTCAATGAACTCACTGGCCCTGAAATAGAATCAGAAGAATATAACTTCGATATGTTGAATATAAAAAAGTCTCATCCAGCAAGACAAATGCATGATACGTTTTATTTACAAGATAAATCTAGTGTTTTGCGAACTCACACTTCTCCTGTGCAAATAAGAGGAATGCTTCAATCAAATCCGCCTTTAGCATTTGTGTCTCCTGGTAAGGTATACAGGAAAGATGATGACTCAACACACCTTCCAATGTTTCATCAAGTCGAAGGTATTTATGTTGATAAAGGAGTTAATTTTGCTCAATTAAAAGACTTAATTCATAGCATAATATATTCGATATTTGGTAAAAATATTGAAATAAGATTTAGGCCGTCTTATTTTCCTTTTACTGAACCATCTGCAGAGGTTGATATTTTGTCCGACGATGGCAAATGGTTAGAAATACTTGGTTGCGGTATTGTTAATCCAATTGTTCTTGAAAATTGTAATATTGATTCAAATATTTATAGTGGTTTAGCTTTTGGCTTGGGTGTTGAAAGAATAGCCATGTTAAAATTTGGAGTAAATGATATTAGAGATTTTTACAAATCAAATTTAGATTTTCTGTCTCAATTCAAATGAAAATCCCATATTCTCAACTATTAAAATTCATACCTTCTGCCCCCTCAATGAATGAAATCTCTGAGAAACTTTTTCAGTTAGGACATGAGCATGAAATTAATGATGGAATATTTGATATGGAGTTTACGCCAAATAGGGGGGACTGTTTATCTCTGGATGGTTTGTTACGAGACCTTATGGTTTTTTATGATATTAATCAAAATAACCCTATATATACAAAACAAATTGATAAATTTGAATTTGACTTTTTAAATGAAGAAAACAATGCATGTCCATACATCTCATTTCTAAAAATTAATATTGATAATAATATAAAAGAGTACTCTGGTGCACTAAAAGAGTACTTTGATGATCTCAATATCAAAAAAAATAATTTTTTTACCGATATATCAAATTTTATTCTATACGAAACAGGACAACCAACTCATTGTTACGATGCAAATAAGATTGATTCACCTCTCAAACTAAAATTTATTGAAGGTGATCACATTTTTGAGACTCTTTTAGACAAAGAAATTACACTTACAGATAAAAATCTTGCATTTGTAAGTAATAATGAAGTTGTTAATCTTGCTGGTATTATGGGCGGTAAAAGTTCCGCTTGTTCAAATGATACTAGATCGGTTCTGATTGAATGCGCCTTTTTTAATCCTGAAGATATCATTGGTAAAGCTTTAAAATATGCACTTACTTCAGATGCTGCACATAAATATGAAAGAGGAGTAGATCCTTTATGTCACGAAAAAGTTTTAAGAAGGTTTATAAAAATAATCGAGGAACATACAAATATCTTATCGATTAATATTTGCCAATTTAAATATAAAAATTTTGAGAAGGTTAAATTTAAATCAGATTTTAAAAAGGCTAACGACATACTTGGAATAAAAATTTCAAAAGAAGAATACCAAGATTATATTTCAAGATTGGGGTTCCATTTTGAAGATGATTATATTGTATGTCCATCTTATAGAAGCGATATTAAAAATATGAACGATATTGCAGAAGAAATAGCAAGAGTAGTCGGATACAACAATATAAGATCCGAACCTCTAACTATTCCTTTAATTTCCTCAACACTAGGCAGTTCAATTAGTTTTGAAAATAAACTTAAAGACACTCTCATTGGTAACGGCTTTTACGAAGTTATAAATAATCCTTTTGGAAAGGGCATAGATTTATCGATAAAGGTCGATAACCCCCTTGATTCAAATAGGGAGTATTTAAGAACAGATTTAAAAAATTCATTACTAAATAACCTTTTATATAATGAGAGAAGACAAAAGTTATCTGTAAAGCTTTTTGAATTTTCTGATATTTACTGGTTATCAGAGGGTAATATCCAAAAAAAAAGATCTTTAGGAATTATATGCTCGGGCATTGTAGGCAAAAACTATTTAGATTTTTCAAGAAAAATAGATTCAAATTATCTTTACAGACTTTTAGATGATTTTCTTCCGAAAAATGATAACAAAGTAACTACGATAAGTAGAGAAAACATCCAAACAAAAAAACAAGATGAAATAGTATACTTAGAGATAGAAATAAACCAACTATTGAATAATGAGAGCCTTGAAAAAATAAAACATAAAGAAAAAAATATTATATTTAAAAAATATATTCCTATCTCGGAATTTCCTTTCTCATCAAGAGATTTATCTTTTTCTATAGATGATCCTAGTAAGTACTATGATCTTCAAAAATTTGTTCTGGGCTTTAAGAATAAATTATTAAAAGAGGTATTCGTATTTGATTTTTATAAAGATGAAAAAAATGAAGTAATCAAACTAGGGTTTAGATTCATTTTTCAATCTTCTTTATCAACCGTAACTGAAGATCAAGTCAATGAAGTCATGAATAAAATTATTTCACACTGTCTAGCGATTGATTCAGTTAATATTCCAGGATTAAAGAATCTGAAGTATTAAATAAATGCTCCAAATTTATATATTGTTATATAATCGTTAGTAATTTAATAATTAAAATAAAAATATGCGTAAAATCTTAATAATTTTTGTTTTTGGTTTGTTTTTTAATGTAAATGCCCAAGAAATGAATCAAGCATTTTTAAATAGCCTTTCCCCTGAAATGAAAGAAGATTTAATTGAAAGAAACAAAGCTAATATTCAAAATGAAGATAAAGTATATAGAAGTATTGAGAACTCAAGCACTATATCAAAAAAAGATGAATCTATAACTAGAAGTAATGAAGAAGTCTTTGGAGCTAGTTTTTTTAATACATTTCAATCTTCGTTCATGCCAATTAATCAGCCAAACCTTGATGATTCGTATATTCTAGATTTTGGAGATATCTTAGAAATACAGGTTATTGGGTCAAATGACTCTATTATCCGATACGAAATTAATAGGAATGGATCTATAAATTTACCCGATGTCGGAAAGTTATTTTTATCTGGAAAAACTTTGCTGGAAGCCACCTCCCATATACAAAAAAAAATTGAAGAAATTTATATTGGAAGCAAGGCTTTCGTATCCTTAGTAAGTATAAGAGATGTCAGTGTTTTAGTCTCTGGAGATGCTGAAAACCCAGGAGTTTATACTTTGAGTGGAAACTCAAACCTATTGCATGCTCTTAACATCGCTGGAGGTGTCAGTGAGTTTGGAAGCTACAGAGAGATAAAATTGATAAGAAATAATGAAATTATTGAAACAGTAGACATTTATGATGTATTAATTAATGGTAAATATTCATCGAAAGCAAGATTAAAAAATGGTGATTTAATATTTGTTGAGCCAAGAAAAAATATTGTAGAAATTGGAGGTGCAGTAAAAAGGAAAGCAAAATATGAATTACATGAAGACCAAACACTTCAAGATGTTCTTGATTATGCCAACGGTTTTGATATATATGCAGATTTAGATAATATGTATTTAAAAAGAGTAGCAGATGGAGTTGTAAGAGAGATACCAATTCCTAATCTTGCTCAATATAAAAGAATTACAGCAAAAGATGGCGATGTTGTGTTTGTCAGAGAACACAACTTCAGAAAAGTAAGAATCTCTGGATCAGTATTAAATCCATCAGAATACTTAATGAAAGAATCTGATACTTTGTTTGATTTAATTAAGAAAGCTGGGGGATATACAAAAAATGCTTATCCATATGGCGCTGTATATACAAATGTTGAAGCAATGCAAACAAGCATAGTTGCAAATGATATTCTGTATGAAAAATTTCTAGATAATATATTGCAAACAGTAGAAAGCTCTGTAGGAGGTACTTTAGATATAGGCATCCTTATTGATTTAGCAGAAAACATTAAAGATACAACACCCACAGGAAGAGTGACGATTGATCTTCTGGAGCCAGACAACTCAAGGCTTTTATATGTTAGAGAAGGAGATACTTTGACAATACCTGAGATGAATAACAACATATATATTTATGGTGAAGTTAATCAGTCTGGAGTCTATGCTTATAAAGATTTAGCCGAATTGGAATATTATATTGGTGTGGCAGGTGGTTTTAAAGATTCTGCTGACACTCGAGGTGTATATGTCTTGTTGCCCAATGGAAATACAAAAAAGTTATCAATATCAAAAAACATTTTTTCAAATCAACCAATTGACGCAGAGTTGTATCCTGGCTCTGTAATATTTGTTCCAAGAAAAATAAATAATTCTAGTAACAGAGCTTTAGCTGCTCAAGCTTATGCGTCAATATTAGGAAATATTGGTGTATCTATAGCATCTTTAGCTGTTCTGAAAGACTAGATTTATTTTATTGTGCTTAATTATTGTTATTTTATTAACATAAAAAAATTATGCATAACTTTTATTTTCTACATCACATTACTTTTTTTTACATCAACATCAACTGCAGATAGCTTTAAGTATAATTTTTATAACAATCACGGTGTGGTGGGTCTTATCAACATGCCTACAGCAAGATTTTTTAATGAATCTGTCCATGGTATAACCGCATATGATGGCTATCCTCCTCAAAAAATTACACTTTCATCTAATCCATTCGATTGGCTTGAAGCCTCATTTTTCTATACAAATATTCAGGACAAACCATATCCAGGGTATGAATTTCAAGATTATAAAGATAAAGGATTCAATCTTAAATTAAGAATAAGAGAAGAAGATAATTTTCCTGCTATTGCAATAGGAATAAATGATATTGCAGGTACTGGTTATTTTAGTTCCGAGTATATCGTTGGTAGTTATGGAATATCTAATTTAGACATACATTTTGGTCTTGGTTGGGGTAACTATAATGGAGCAAATCAAAAGTTAAAAAATCCTCTTAAATATTTGAGTAGAAAATTTGAAAACAGGCCAAAAGACTTTGAGGGATATGGTGGGAGTTTTAATACTGATAGATATTTTTCAGGAAAAGATATTTCACCTTTTTATGGAGCATCGTATGCATTAAACAGTAAAATTTTATTGAAGATTGAAAAAGATACTACTCTAATAGATGGACTTATTGACTATGAGAAACCAAAAAGTAAATTCTCTTTGGGCATGGATTATGCAATAAATGATAATTTCTCTTTGGGCATTTCTTTTGAAAGAGGAAATTTTTTCTCATTTAAGTTCATCTATAAAAATAATCCAAAACAAATAAAAAGAAACTATGAGTACAAGCCTGCAGAAGCTTCATCAGAAGACAGCAAATATACAAAATTAATTAAAAATCTTGAAGAAAACGGTATTGGAGTTAATAGAATTACTGAGGCAGCAGATTCAATAGGGCTTGAATTAACTCAATTTATTCATCCTAATCTAAATCAGATTGAAAAAATTGTTAACCAAGCCTCAATTGACGCAGGATTTAAGAACAAAAAGATTAAAAAAGATTACAAAGTTGCAAATTTAACAGCAGCATCAGAGATTGATAAAAATCTAAGATATGATTCAAAGTTAGTCTATGAAAGAAAGAAAACTTCATCATTTAATTCATCAACAAGACTCAGGTTTAGACCATTTTTAGCATCAAGAGAAGAGTTTTTTAAAGGAGCTTTATTTATAGAAAACGACAGTGAGGCAATCATAACAGACAACTTATTTTTCAATACTAACCTAAAATATTCTATTTATAACAATTTTGATGATTTTAAGTATGAGCCAGTTAATATATATCCTGCACAAGTAAGATCTGATATAAAAAAATATCTAAAAAATGTTGATGACAAGATTCTTATTGGAAGAGCTCAATTTGATTATCACATTACACCCAAGCCCAATAATCATCTTATGTTAACTGCTGGTATATTAGAGGACATGTATTCTGGGTATGGTTTAGAGTATCTTTATTTTAAGCATATGCAAAATTATGCAATAGGGTTTGAATTATTTAATGTAAGAAAAAGAGATTACTCTTGGGGTTTTGGACACACTGATTATCAGAATACCATTGCTTCAGCTAATTTTTATTACAGAAATTATGGAGCAGTCCCATTTGACATGAAATTTTCATTTGGTGAATATTTAGCAGGCGATGTTGGCTCTACAATTGAATTTTCAAGATCATTCGAAAACGGAACTAAATTCGGAGTTTTTGCATCATTTACTGATGTTAGCGAAGAACAGTTTGGTGAGGGTTCATTTGATAAAGGAATATTTTTTAATATTCCGATTTATGGGAACTTTATAAATTATACATGGAGACCATTAACTAAGGACCCAGGTGCAAAGTTGAATAGAAGAAATAATTTGTATGATTTATTAGTTAAATTTCAACCGATAAATTAATTTATCTTTTAAATGTAATATTTTTGCTATACTATTATTAATTAATTGAAATTATATTATTTACATATTTAGTATCAAATCAATATAACAGTTCAAAATAGTAGAAAAATAATGTATTAATTTAAAACGTAAAGATATATAATTTGGTAGATAAATGGTATATCTAATGTTTTATAGAGAGGAATTATGAAAAATTTTAAGCTAACAAAAGTTTTATCGCTGATTTTATTTACAGTTTCACTAACTGTTGTCGCTAATGACTATGGCATATCGGATGAAAAGTTTAATGAGATAAACAATAAGGTAAATTCAATGAATTATACCGAACTTGCTAAAAACGAAAAATTATTGATATCTGAAATCGATAAAATCAATAACTCTTTAGATAGCACTCAAAATCCATCACAAATTAAAACTCTTACCTCTAGACTTAATGCCATTACTGCAGAACTCTCTTTAACACAAAAAATACTACTTGCAGTAGTTGGTGCAGCGGGTATAAATGCTCTTACAGATGATGGATATAATGATAAAGTTCCACCAGTTATTACAATTCAAGGCGATAATCCTGCAACAGTTGAATTGGGGTCGACATATACAGATGCTGGTGCAACTGCATTTGATGAATATCATGGAAATACTGCTGTAACTAGTTCAGGAACAGTAGATACATCTACAGTCGGATCTTACACGATAACATATACAGCTACTGATAAAGATAATAATACTGCTACATCTACAAGGGTCGTTAATGTTGTAGATACAACTGCACCTGTAATAACTTTATTAGGAGACAATCCTGCAACAGCAGAATTAGGTGAGGCATATACAGATGCTGGTGCAACAGCTTCCGATTTATCAGGTACAGTTACAGTTACTACCTCTGGTACTGTGGATACTAACACATTGGGGTCATACACACTTACGTATACATCATCTGATGCTTCTGGAAATACAACTACTGATACAAGAAATGTTAATGTTGTAGACTCAAACCCACCTGTATTTACATCATCAGCCACATTTACAGCTGCAGAAAATCAAACTGCAATTGGAAAAGTTGTTGCAAATGATGGTAACGGTGGTTTCTTTGATGTTACATATTCATTAGAGGATAATGCATCAGGTAACGGATTTGGTAACTTT
>CACEDS010000001.1 GCA_902558395.1 uncultured SAR86 cluster bacterium | reverse complement strand
ATTTATTCTAAATTGATAATAGTTCCAGGTATTACGGAAGTAAAATTAAGGTCTTTGTATTTCATTATTTCCTGTTCAAGCCTTATTTTAGGCTCAATAGTGTCTTCGTCTGTTAAGACAAAGGTAGCCCAATGCATGCCAAATGCTTGTTCCGCTTCTAGATCTAACATTATTTGAACTGCATCTTCTGGATTTACATGACTTTCAGCCATAAACCATTCAGGGTCATAGGCCCCAATAGGTATAAAAGCATATTTTGGAGACCCTAGTTTTATTTTGGTATCAATAAAATCTTTTGAATAACCTGTATCGCCGGCATGATACAAAGAGTAATCTTTATGATCGAAGTACCACCCACCCCATAAACTTTTATTTCTATCAAATAGTGATCTTTTAGACCAATGCTGAACAGGAGTAAAAGTAATTACAAAGCCCTTATGTTCAATTGATTCCCACCAATCAAAATCATAAACATTGTTAATTTTTTTTCTTTTTAACAATTTTTCATCGCCTGCAGGAACTAAAAAAATTGCTTCAGGATGTTTTTTTGATATTTTTTTTAAAGATTGAATATCTAAATGATCATAGTGATTATGACTTACTGTAACAATATCAATATTAGGTATTGCGTCTAGGGGTATAGCCGGAGGAATTAATCTTTTTGGACCAATATTTCTAAAAGGTGATGCTCTTTTAGAAAAAATTGGATCAGTAAGAATAGTTACTCCATTCTTCTTGATTAAAAAAGTAGAGTGCCCTATCCAAATAGCATAATTATCATCCTCAGATAAATTTAGCTTCTGCCAGTCTGATGAAAGCTCAATTTTAGTAATTTCTGGTTCAATATCAGACCTTATCCACTTCAACATATCCCCAAATGTTTTGTCAGAGGCAACACCATTAGTGTTTTTGTATTCTGCAAATGAAAAGCTGGAAGTTAATAAAAGGAAAATATATAAAAATGTACGCATAATGATTAATTAAATAAAGCCTCTTAACATGTGATTATTTCTTTATAAAAATTTATTGTAGACTGGCACATATTTGATTTTAAGAACTTTGTATTTTCTTTAATCTTTTTATTATTTCCATCGAGTATTGATAAAGATTTATTCAACAAGGATTTTGAATCATTTGGTTCAACAGAGCCATAGGGATATAGCTCATCTAAAATTTCTTTTACCCCACCCCTGTTGTAACCAATAGATGGGACTCCAATAGATAAAGGTTCTAAAATACTTCTACCGAATGATTCAGGCTTATTTGATGTATTGAAAACAATATTGGATATTGCATAAATGTTTTTTATATCTTTTCTAAAGTTTAAAAAATAAATATCTGATTCTAGATTTAATGAATGAATTAATTTTTTAAGGCGATCTAAATATTTTTTATGTTTATCCTTAACTTCTCCTGCAATCAATACCTTTACCCTATGATTAGATTGATCATTGATATCTTTTGACAAATTAATAATTTTTTCAAAATCTTTTAATGGCGATATCCTTCCTGCAATGGTTAGTAACTTACAATTTTTTGTATCTGGGTAATCTGTATACCATTTATCTAGCCAGTCACATGGCGGTTTATAGCCAGTAAAGTACTCTGCCTGATCTACACCTCTATAAATCAGTTGTATATTCTTAGATTCTGTATTTTGATAATTATCTACTAAATAGCTATATGCTGAATTTGATACTGTAATAATATTTTCTGGTTTTGACATTACCGCGCTGTAAAAATTTACAGAATAAAGACCATGAATGGTCGAAACCAGTTTGGGTCTTTTTTGTTCTGGTATTTTATTCAGGGCTTTCCAAACTATCCAGGCCGGCATTCTAGATCTAACATGCAATATGTCAGCTTTCATTTTTTCAATCCATCTTGCCAATGGTTTAACTTGTCCTAGTGTAAATATATTTTTTTTATGGAGTTCCCAATGATGATGATATGTGCCCTCGTTAATCAATTGATCTACAAGTCTTCCGCCAGCTGAAACAACATGTGATTCATGACCAGCATCTACCAAAGCTTTGGATATTTCTAAAACACCTTGTTCGACTCCCCCGCTCTGAAGAGTTGGAACAAATTGGATAACTTTCATGCATAGATTTTAACATCGATGTCCAAGGTATCTAAATATAGATTAATTAATACCTTCAACTATAGTTACTAATCTTTTTGCTGAGTTCTTTACATAATTTAAAGCTTCTTGATATTCAGCAGAGTTATAACAAGATAATGCTTCATCAAAAGAATTAAATTCTATTAATACCGTTCTATCGAAACCCTCTCCTTCGACCTCTATTTGCTGCCCGCCTCTTACCAGGAAATTACCGTTGTGTTTATGCACAATTGGTCCGGCTAGATTAATATACTTAGAGTATTCCTCTTGATTTAAGATATTACCTCTTACAACCCAGTAAGCTTTCATCTCTATGACTTAAATTTAAGTCTTGTTTCATGAAGTATGGGTTCAGTATATCCACTAGGCTGTATCCTGCCCTGTATAGCAAGATTACATGCAGCTTCAAAGGCTAATCCATCATATGAAGGTGCCATAGATTTATATAGAGGGTCTGAATTATTTTGCCCATCTACAACCAATGCCATTTTTTTCATAGCATCTCTAACCTGATCTTCAGAAACTAAATTGTGATGAAGCCAGTTGGCTATATGTTGACTTGATATTCTGCAGGTGGCTCTATCCTCCATAAGGCCTACATTATTTATATCAGGAACTTTTGAACAACCAACCCCCTGATCTACCCACCTAACAACATAACCTAGAATTCCCTGACAATTATTTTCAAGTTCAGCTTGAATTTCTTCAGATGATATTTCTGAAGGACTTTTATGAACTGGAATGTCCAATATGGCATCTATACTTGCTTTCTCTCTATTCATGATTTTTTCTTGCTCTTCGCTTACAAGAATTTGATGGTAATGAATTGCATGAAGTGTTGCAGCTGTTGGAGAGGGAACCCAAGCACAATTAGCACCAGCTTTAGGATGCATGGTTTTTGTATTGTACATTCCAAGCATCTCATCAGGCATTGGCCACATACCTTTACCTATTTGTGCTCTTCCTTTAAAGCCTGTTTCTAAACCTATATCAACATTCCAATTTTCATATTGAGCTATCCACTGATGTAGTTTCATGTCAGCTTTAGTAATCATAGGTCCAGCTTCCATGCTTGTATGAATCTCATCACCTGTTCTATCAAGAAAACCTGTATTAATAAAAATAACCCTTTCTTTTGCAACCTCAATACATTCTTTTAAATTAACTGTAGTTCTTCTTTCCTCATCCATAATTCCAACTTTTGCAGTTAGCTGAGGCAGTCCCAAGACTTCTTCAACAGCTGAAAAAAGATCGCAGGTAAATTGCACCTCTTCTGGCCCATGCATTTTAGGTTTTACTATATAAATACTTCCAGTTTTTGAATTCTGATATGAGCCATTTTTATTCAAGTCATGCATAGCTATACATATTGTGAACATAGCATCGATAATTCCCTCTGGCACTTCATTACCTTGAGAATCTAGAACACCAGGATTTGTCATAAGATGTCCAACATTTCTAACAAGCATTAAACTTCTTCCAGGTAGAACTAAATCATTACCATCTGATGTTATGTAAGTTCTATCTGAATTTAGTTCTCTTGTTATGAGAGAGCCGTTCTTATCAAAAGATTCTCTTAAATCTCCTTTCATTAATCCTAGCCAATTTCTATATACAGCTGTCTTATCTTCTCCATCAACAGCTGCTACAGAATCTTCGCAATCTTGAATCGTTGTAATAGCTGACTCCATAAGAATGTCTTTAATGCCCGCTTTATCAGTTTGACCAATAGGATGACTTGGATCGATTTGAATTTCAAAATGCAGATTATTATTTTTAAACAGAAGGTCATATGAATCATTACCATTATCTTTATACCCAATATATTGAGATGGATTCTTTAAGCTAACTTGACCTAAATCTGGAAGAAGCACTTGAATGTTTCCATCAACAAATTCAAACCCTAAAGCATCCTTAAAACTTCCTTGTTCGAGGGGAACTGTTTCATCTAAGAAATTCTTTGCAAAATCTATTACCTTATCTCCTCTTACAGGATTGTAACCCCCAACTTTTTCAGCTCCATCGTCCTCGCTAATAACATCAGTTCCATAAAGCGCATCATATAAACTACCCCATCTAGCATTTGCAGCATTAAGTGCAAATCTTGCATTCATAACAGGAACAACAAGCTGAGGACCAGCAATAGTTTTTATTTCAGGATCCACGTTATCAGTCGATATTGAAAAATCTGGACTTCTTGGAGCAATATAACCAATATTTGATAAGAATGTTTTATATTTTTCAGGATTAAAATCTTGATCTTTGTGGTCAATGTGCCAACTATCAATCTGAGATTGAATATCTTCCCTTTTTTGCAATAAGGCTTTATTTCTTGGAGAAAATTCATTCACTATTTTCTCAAAGGAAGACCAAAAATGTTCTTTTGAAATGTCTAAACCCTCAAGAACTTCATTTTCTAAAAAATCTCTAAGATGATTTGAAATTGTTAGAGATACCGAATCTGAACTAGATTCTTGATTTTCTGATTTTTGATTGTTAAAAAAAGAGGCTAATTTTGTAAATATATTCATCGAAGAATTATAGCAATTTGAATGAAATAACCAATACTAAAAATAAGCAATGATTATTTAAAATTTCTTATCTCTTCTTCAGGATCATAGTTCCAAATCTTTTTTCTTACAGACCCAATTGCCAATGAGGGAAAGTACTGCATAACAAAATTTCTTATGTAAACTATTATTGGATTTGAAATATGATTAAGATGGCCTTGCCTTAAAGACATATTTGCAATTGTTTTTATTCTTTTGATTCTTAGGGCCTCATAAGTATTCTGAGTTTTATTGATATCAGAACCATATTTAATTAATAAATTTCCAAAAATATACGCATCTTCAAGTGCAAGACATCCACCCTGACCAATAAAGGGGACTATAGGATGAGCAGCATCACCTAATAAAGTAAGATTTTTGTATGTAATATTTTTTATATGTGGCCTTATATAGACTCCCCACTTGAATAGAGGAGTATTTTCATTAATAAAAGAATATGAATCTTTATTACTAAAAGTTAGGTCGTTTCTTAACTCGTTATATGTACCTGAAGATTTCCATGATTCTTTATATTTTTTTGATGTCTTAATGGCAGCAACGAAACTAATTTTTGAATTAGAAATAGGATAAGTAACAATGTGATGATTTGGGCCTAAAAATGTGTGAGTGTTCTGTTGTTTTTTTTCAACAATAGCTCTCCATACTGAATAACCGCTATAAACTGGTTCTTTCTGATAATCTATTTTTTTTCTACATAGAGATTTAATACCATCACAGGCTGCTATATGTTTGACTTTGTAGATTTTGTCTCCTGAAAATTTAAGTTCTGCTTTATCAAAATCTACATCGCATAAATCATGATCAAAAAAAATTTCGCCATCTAGAGACTTATATTTATTATATAAAAACTTATATAAAACCTTTCTTGATGTTGTTATTACATTGATATCGAAACTATTTATCTTTTTATTATTAGAAAAAAAAACTGCTTTTTTTGGTTTTGGTGAAACTGAAATAATCTCATTATAGATATTAAGATATTTTAGGACTTTTATACCATTTGGAGAAATGGATATTCCTGCACCGTAATCACTAAAATCACTAGATTTTTCAAATAAAACAACAGGAACATTTGCTTTTTTTAAAATACAACTTAATGCTAACCCTGCAATTCCTGCACCAATTATAGCTATATGATTTGAGTAATTATTCACAAGTTTGTCAATTTATTTTGCCATTAATATCAAATTGAGAGAGAAAGTTCCATATTTCATCAGATGCGGATATGTTGTAGTTGTCTAAAGTTGGCCAAGTGTGATTCATTGAAGGAATTCTAATTAACTTGGCATGCGTGTTATTAATACATGATTGATAACTTATAAAATCAATTGAACCTTTTTGATTGCTGTAATTTGAAGATGTAATACTACTATTTGGATTACAACCATTATATTCAGACCAGTATTGCATTACTTCCTCAATTGATTCCATACCAATGGCATCATTTCCATTATAAGGAACAGTAAAATCAATCAAACCATGAATTTGTAGAATTGACGTTGGATGTTTTGGGTTACAGTTTGATAATGTCTCTTTACTCATAGAGCCTGTAACAGATGAAATGGCAGCAATTTTTTCACTTAATTGACATGCAAGTTCATAACTCATAAAACCTCCATTTGACATACCTGATGAATAAATCCTAGACATGTCTACTGATGTTTTTGCAGAAACTATATCAATGATAGTGCTAATAAAATCAACATCATCAACAGTACTACCTACTGTCCATGCTCCGACATTCCAGTGAGAAGTGCTGTTTGTCAGAACTGTATTAAGCTCATATCCCTGAGGATAAATTAAAATAAACTTATTTTCTTCGGCCAGCGCCTCATATTGTGTATAAGACTTATGAAAACTAGCTGAGGAGCCATAACCGTGGAGAGCAAATAGTATTGGCGCATTAATATTTTGATTTAAAGATTGTGGGCTATAAATCAAATAAAACCTTTCTAAATTATTATGCAAAAAAGTACATCTTTGAGTATTGGTTCCAATATTTATGCATCTTTCATTAAACTGATTTGATTGATTATTATTGTTGTTTGTTATGTCATCCGATTGAGAGGATCCTCCTCCACTACATGAGTAGATAAATATTACGAAGAATAAAAAATAGAAGAGATTAAATCTCATTATAAATATTTATAGAAGATTGGTGCGGTACGCCGGTCTCGAACCGGCGGCCTTCTGCTTGGCAAGCAGACGCTCTACCAACTGAGCTAGTACCGCATTGGGTGAGTAATATAACCTTTAAACAATGACCTTTCAAGCAGGAATAAAACATAAAAAAATTAATAAAAAAATGCGCTAATCTAGCTTAATTCTTTTTATTTCCTTAAGTCCGAATTCATTTTGAGACAAAAGAGAAATGTATGAAACTTTTGCATCTACAGGAACAGTAATATCAATATTTGCTTCAATATATCCTCCAAATACATCGCTGTCTTCATATCCTATATGTTGTGCATGAGCATAAAATGGATCGCCAATACCTCGAAGCATGATTTGTTTTCCGTCTTGACTAAAAACTTGAATAGCATATTTATCTTTTCTAGATAATGTTGAAAGTTTTTTTAATTGTTTTTCATTTGGCTTTGATACTTTTTCAGATTTCAATATTAAATTATTGTAGCTCGCTACCACTTTGTATACCCTAGCCTCTTCATAAAGAGATAAATTATCTAATGCGATAGTTTGACTTTTATTAATTTCAACATCAGCTGTCAGATTAATACAAAAGAAGAAAAATAATATTTGAATTTTTTTTACCATTTTGCCCAATTTATACCCCATGAAAACCCTAGAGGACCATCCATATAACCGTAATCGAATTGACTATACTGAGATGAATCCGGGTCATAACGCCAGTCATTGCAATTAGAACCATCATAATCAGCACACCATATAAAATAGGACTGAAATATACCTTCATAAAAATCAGTATTATCTAATACGTCGTCTGTTGCAATAATAGTTCCAGTTAAATCAATTGCTTTTGCAGTATATACTTGAACTTCGTTATTTGCTGGTCTGCTGAAGGTTACTGACCTTTGATTTTCTAATGATGGTTGCTCTGTTCCGTTGATATACCATTTTAGAGTAATTTTTGAAGTATCATAGTCTGCCTGTACAGTCATTTTCCAACCATCGCCATCTGTGGTAAAACCAAAATCATTATTATTTGGCTCATTAGAATAACCTGCGTCATAGAATGCATCATAAAAACCTTGATTTTGAATTGAACCAACTGCAAAACCTTCAACATTTACTTTTCCGTAACCACCCTCGTTACATGAATCCATGATTGAGCAAAAGGTAGGTCTATAGTTATCAAACTCTCCATAATAATTTCCTTCAAAAAGACCAACTTTGCTACATTCAGGATTTTTACGAATAAAGTTTCCATTAGAGTCCCATTCATTTGCCAAGCAACCACAATCTGATCCGTCTATATATTCTCCAGCATCTCTGTCATAAATTGCACCACTGCTTGTGTTGTAACATACCTTAATATCCATACCTAAAACATTCATAAGGTCATCAATATGATGATTCCACTTTAATAAAGATACATCTGATTGTGTTGTTGTATTTACATTATCATCGGCATAAGCACTTACATCTCTATCATCATCCGTTCTATATTCATCACCCATATAACCATGAGCATGTCCAAGTTCATGCATAAGAGTATTACTGGTTGCTTCTGGATCACTATCTCTTATTCTTTGTATATTTCTTGATCCAAGATTAACACCTCGACCTTGAACTTTTGTTAATGTAGAAACTAAAACATAGTCAGGTAATAAAACTTCAAATATATCTGTGTCCATATCTCCAATACAATATATAGTTTCGTCCCAATCATAACAATCAGTTCTGACTCCAACTGGTGATGTTCCATCGGGATTAATTGGTTCAGCAGACACTATGGTAAAAAAATCCTCATTAAAAAAAGCAGATGCATCAGAATCGTTTAGCTTATTTACAGATGCGGTCAGGGCTCTTCTATATAAATTAATATCGCTTTGACCATCAAGAGAATCGCCAATAAATAAATATTTTGTTCTTGCAAGCGAACTAGGGCTTCCAGAAAGATAATAAACTAAATAGTCTTTTGGGGTCTTATCACCACCATCAAAACCATCCTCTGGATCATCATCTTGCTGAATTGTTACTGTGGTTTTATTTGATACAAACCATGATTCAAATGATAATGAGCTAGAATTATTTCCATCAGAAACGCTAAGCTGAGCCTCGTATAAACCGGCAGTTTGAAGTCCAGATAAATCTAATGAAAGAACTCCTCTTGTTGATGTTGCATAATCTGCATCAGGTGTAAAAGTTGCAGCAAGTGATTCTTGTCCTAGTATTGCTTCAAAAGATAGCTGTTCTAATTCATTATCTATGTCATCAACGGTGATTCTAAAAGTTTGATTTTCATCAAATAATATAGTTTCTTTTGAAAAGCTTATAGCATTTGCAAAGCTTATTGTCGGTGCATCATTTACAGGATTGATTGTTATATTAATAGTTCCATCTTTAGTAATATTTTTTTCTACAGATGTTACAGAAATTGTGAATTGATCTGTGCCATTAAAATTAGATCGGGGTGAATATGAAATTGTTCCAGCTGCATTTAGGTTTAGGGCTCCATTGGTGGTACTGGTCTTAATACTATACCTAAAAGTAGATGGTTCATTAGCAGTAACATTTAAACTTCCATTAAAATTACTATCTTCGTCAACATTAAAAGAGTTTAAACCAATTGAAATTGCAAATGGGACTGATGGGGAGCCACCACCTCCACCACCTCCCCCGCATGAGGCTAATATAAATAATATAGATAATAAATATATATTTTTCATAGGCTATTAGTATATCAGTAGAAACAAAAAAAAAGGGAGCATAGAGCTCCCTTTTTAATAATTTAAAACCTTAGAAGTTAACTCTAAAGCCTAACTTATATATAGGTCCATGGTCCTGGAATAAGAATGTCATTTCTTCATATCTTGAATAAAGATGTACGTCCTCATCAGTAACATTAATACCTTCTACAAATACAGCAACATTGTCATTAACATTATACGTTGCGTTAAAGTCAACTGTACTTCTTTCAGTAACAAATAAAGGGTTATATTGATCATAACCTGTGAAGTACTCACCAGTTACATTGTAAGCAACCCTTGCTGAAACCTTTTCATTTTCATAAAAAACAGCCAAGTTAGCAGCATCACCAAATCCTGGTAACGCAAATTGCTCTTGTGCATTATCAGCTGGATATGGATCAACATCTGTATCACCTGTTATCATTGTCACGTTAGCCATAACACCGAAATCATTATCGAATAAGTGCTGTATAGCTAATTCAGCTCCTTCTAGAGTACCTTCATATTCGTTTATTGGTCTTGCTAGATTGAACTGATATAAAGGATCGTCACTGTTACTTATGTAAACTGCATTATTATGAGCAGTAGTTGGATTAGCAATACAATCCTCAGCTCCATTACACCCAAAACTAAAGCCTGTATTATTTAACCACGCCCAATCAACAGCCTGGGTCCATCCACATGCCCACCAACCTTGAGTTGATGTCCATTGACAGAAATCATCATCTGTATATCCTGTTGTGTCAGCTCTAGGTCCTTGAGAAATATCAGTTACGCCATTATATGGTCCTGTTTCAAATCCTGAACCGTGATAACCAGATATATCTTTCATGAATAAGTTTACTGCTACATAACTACCTTCTTTGTAGTAATACTCATAAGCTAAATCAATATTTACTGACTCATATGGCTCAAGACCAGGATTACCAGTAGATATTGTTGTTGGATAAAGCGGGCTGTATTCACTGATAGTGTTTGCAGTATCCATTTGCTCTAATGCAGGTCTAGCAATAGTTTTACTTGCTGCAAATTTAATAACTCTGTTTTCAGCATGCTCAAATGTTACATTTAAACTTGGTAATACATAGTCATTTGAACCGTATCCAGTAAATGATGCTGGTGCAGTAGTCATACCAAATCTATCACCATAAGCGAAAAGTCCTAAACTCCAAGCAGTATTAACAGGAACAACTGTATCTGAAGTTGACGCTCTGTCTTCCTCTTCATACCTTAAACCAAACTGAGCTCTAAGCTCTTGTCCTTTTTCAGTGACTGTTTCAAAATTGAAGTTAACGAAGACTGCATCAAGAGTTTCTTTAATGATTGATAAATTATCTCTATCACCATAACAACCTTCTAACTGACCCCAATTTGAAGTTTTGTCATCATATATGCTTACAGCTACAAGGCCGTTAGGGTTGCCATCAGCATCGAAAGCATCATTTCTATAACATTCTGCCGGCCAATCTGAAGCAGGTCCATAAGCATTCCACCATGTACCGTCACCAGTATTGCCATCACCCATAAAACCAGCTCTACCAAACCAGTAGAAAAGGTCTTCTTGAGTCATATCAAAATAGTAGAAGTTACCTGTTGAACCCAAGAAACCAGGCATATTAACTTTTGTTAAAACATCATCAGGCAAGAATGCATAAGTCATGTTTACAGGATCACCGTTATTAATGTGACCAGTTCTAATGTAGTTGAACCATTTTTGGCTGTTAAAGACTGTTTCTTGAGTAGAGTAACCAAAGTCTATAGAAGTTAGTGCTTCCATGAAAAGGCCTTCGTTATTATCCCAAGTTCCAATTAACTGAAATTGATCAAGATCACTTTTTCTTTCTTGATAGTTGACATATGCTTCCCTTGGACCAATATCACTTGAATCAAACTCTGTTGCACCAGTGCTTACACCTTGGAAGTTTTTGTCTGCTTCCCATGCTAAATTACCGTTGACTGATTGAGTGAAGTCAAATGATCTATTTCTAAAACATGCTGATGCTTCGTTAACTGGATACCAATCCCATGAAGCCCAACATCCATTACCAAAAGTAACACTACTTGTTGCGCTACCACCTGGGTTTCCTTTATATGCTGCGGATGAGTCATGATAGTCAGCTGTTAAAGTGAAGTTGTCTGTAATTCTAAATTCTAAATTTAAACCAACAGACTTATTATTAGTGTCATCATTTGCAAATTTAAAATTGTTATTAAATATGCCACCATTAAAGTATGTACCATTAACAAACGCACTTGTTACAGCACCGTTTGGACTAACAGTCATTCTAGTAGTATCCCAACCTGATAACCAAGTACCTGCTTCAACACCATATTGACTAGCATTTACTGAGGAAATTGTATAATCAAGAGTAGCAGTAACAATACCCTGCTCCCACTGAAGTGTTGTTTGAAGGTTTTGTCTTGTTCTCTCATTGTCTAAGTTTTTATATAGCAAACCACTCGGATAGAAGAATGCTCCATCTGCTCTCGTGTTGTTGTTAGTCACAACAGCATTGCCTGGGACATTGTTAATCACTGGGCTAGGTAACCAAGTAATTTCATTTGTACCTGATTCTCTGTTATCCATCACGTGATGTGATCCTGATACTGAGAAGCCCCATTTAGCATCTCCAACCTCTCCATTTCTGATAAAAACTAAATCAACTTCAGGAGTATAATCATCACCAACTTCTACTGAAGTGTGATGCATACCTCTTACAGAAATACCACCACCACTTTTTCCATCTATAGGTTTTGTTGTAACCATATTAATAGTAGCTCCAAGACCACCAGTTGGCAAAATCGCATTAGCTGATTTATATACCTCAACAGCAGCAACGCCTGAAGATGATATGTCACCGAAATCAAAAGATCTTCCCCCAACCCACAATGGCGGGACAGTAGGCATTGATCTTCCATTAAGAGTAACTAAGTTGAATTCTGGCCCTAAACCACGAATTGTTACAGATGTACTTTCACCATTATCTCTGTTAGTTGTAACACCAACTAATCTAGATAAAGCTTCAGCAATATTTCTATCTGCAAACTTACCAATGTCTTCAGCTGTAATAGCATCTACGACACCAACATTTTCTCTTTTGATTGAAATTGCGTCTATTAAACTTGATCTGATACCAGTTGTAACAACTTCTTCAACTTCTGCATCTTCAGCCTCATCAGCATCTTGTGCAAATGTAAAAGTAGATAACGGCAACAATACCATTAATGATAATAAATATTTATTCACGGATTTCCCCTGTAAAAATTAACAAAATTACGCAGATTTAACCCTCTTGTAAAGAAAATGTCAAGAAATATGTAAATAAGTTAAAAAATGTAAATAATTTACAATTATTAATAAAAAAATTACCAGCTTTATTAACTTATAAAGCTGGTAAAAAAAGACAAAAAAATTGTTAAAAAGTTATATTGTTCTATCTGGACTCTTTTGGCCTGGATTCATTAACAACAAGTTTTCTTCCATCGACTTCTGTTTCATTGAGTGCTTCGATTGCAGCTTCTGCTCCATCACTCATTTCAACAAAACCAAAGCCTCTAGAACGATTTGTCATTCGATCTGTAATAATTTTTGCTGAGGTGACTGTGCCATGTTCGGCGAAAAGATTCTCAAGGTCTTGATCATTCATGCCCCAAGAAATATTTCCTACGTATATATTCATTGATATCCTATTATTAAAAAATGAGTATCTTACAGTAAAAAATACAGCAATAGTATAAAAAAATTAATCTTCAATGAAATTAAGGGCACTTTCTCCAAATTTAGACCACCAATCAAGACCTAAAAGATGAATTTTCTCTAGATTTTCCTCTGAATCATCATCTAACATTTTATTTATTTTTCCAATGGGTGAATTTATTCTCAGATAATTATCATTAAAAAAATCTTTTGCAATATCATTATGAATCTCAGAATCGAGCATCATTCCCATGATGTCATTTCTTAACCAGCCTACTCCGCCCCATTTAGATGAAGCTTCACCTGATATTTTCTTTTTATTAAGGCCTGCTCCTATGCTAAGCACTTTTATATTATTGGTACCAAAAAAATTTTTAGCATGATTAAAGCCAATTAAAGTTGGATTGTTGGTTACTACTCCTCCATCGATCATCCATGCGCCATTGCTCATTTGATAGGTTGGAAAATACATTGGTGCAGCACTTGATGCACAAACTGCGTCTACAAAACTTATGTCAGGTGTTAAATTGCTCGAATGAATTACATGTGTTCTTTTTTCAATATCGTAGCAAAGAGTAACTAAAGGTTTTTTTGACTCGCCTAAAGCTTTTTCTCCAAATATTTCTTTTAAAAACTTTAACCTTCCTTTTGTCTCATACCTGGGCCTTGCTTGAACAAGAGATGCCTGATCCCAAAAAAATGAAGTCTCCATTATTCTATCCAAATATTCTTTAGACCAATAACTTTTGAGATCTATCATGCTCATATCATCAAAAGCTAAACACGAAGCATTAAATGCACCAGCGCTTGTTCCAACAAACATATCAAAAATATCAGTTATTTTTTTTCCACTTTCTACTTCAAGTTTTTTTAAAAAAACAATCCCAGCAATAACTCTGACTCCCCCACCATCAAAAGATATAATTTTTTTTGGACTATCCTTTTTTTTATTAAAGAAATTAGAAAAAATTTGCATAAATCAATTGTACCCTTTATAAGAAAATGTTCATAAAAAAAGGGGGCTTAAGCCCCCTCTTAAAAAAGCTTTAAGCTATTATTGTTTCACTCCAGATGTAGCGTTAGAGTTTGATACCTCTTTGGATACATTTTTAAGAATAGTACAACTTCCTTTAGATGTGTCTAGTGTAAATGCAGAACAAGAACTTCTCGATTCACACAAAGCTTGACAAGCTTCTAGGTTTCTATATTTCTTAGATGTTTTTACTGTAGCAATTTTACCTTTAAGTAATATATTTTCTTTTTTTTCAAAAACTATATCAGCCGAAAAAACAGGAAAAGCAAGTAGCAGAGTTCCAAGAATTGCAAATTTGGTTATTTTAATCATGTTAATACCTTATATAGGGGGTTAATAATAATGTTTACACTGCAAACATTTGTTGGAAATATATTAACGTTTAATGTTTACAGTGTAAACATTTATAAGGGTAAATAATGTAAAAAATTAATCTATAATTTTTATATCTAACAACTCACTAGCATCTTCGATGCCGCCAGCATTTTTGGCATTAATATAGCCAGCATCAACAAGAATTTTAGTTGCTTTTCCTGATCTATTGCCGCTTCTGCAATATAGAAATATTTCTTCTTCTTTCTGAATATCTGATGATATCTTGAGAATATCTTGCCACTCTATATGAAGCGCTCCTTCCAAATGCCCGGTATCCCATTCAGCCTCTGTTCTTACATCAACCACAGTCATAGACATGCCGGTTAATGAAAATATAAAAAGTATTAGAATTTTATAGAGCATCTAAGACCAGTCTTGAAGAATAATATCTGATGCTTTTTCGCCTATCATTATTGTAGGAGCATTGGTATTCCCACCCACAAGCGTAGGCATAATTGATGCATCTACAACTCTGAGACCTTCAACTTTATGAACTTTAAGATTGCTATCAACAACAGCCATTTCATCATTACCCATCTTACATGTTCCAACAGGATGATATACCGTATCTGCAGATTCTCTAATAGCTTTCTCAATATCCTCATCATCATCTAAGTCAATTGGTCTAAACACATGCTTACTTGTATATTTAGAAATAGGTTCTTTATTCATAATTTTCATCATCTTTTTGTAGCCAGCAACCATATCTCTTACATCGTCTGGATGAGATAAAAAATTTGGATCAATTACCGGGTCTTCTGCAGGGTCTGCAGAATTAAGAGTGACTTCACCCCTTGATTTGGGGCGCAATAAACAAGAATGACAACTGATTCCAGTGCCCCATAATTGCTCTCTTCCATGATCAACAATCATTCCAGGTGCAAAATGTAATTGGATATCTGGAATATCAATATCGTTCCTAGATCTAATAAATCCACCTGCCTCAGCTACAGTCGATGTAAACATGCCAGTTTTAGCAAGAATGTATTTAATTAATTCATAAGGATATTTAAATAACAAAGTCCCCAATGAAAAACCCAAAAGATTTATTGATTTGTGTTTATGAACAGTTATGAAATCAATATGATCTTGAAGATTTTTACCAACTCCTGGTAGATCTATTTTATGATCGATACCATGTTTAGTTATTTCCTCTATAGGACCTACTCCAGACCTAAGTAAAATCTGCGGAGAGCCAAAGGCACCTGATGATAATAAAACTTCTTTTGAGGCATTTACAGTAAACTCTTTCCCTTCCTGATCAATACATTGAACGCCTTTAGCCTTTCCCTCAGAAATATTAATTTTATTAACATTAGTATCAGTTAAAATAGTTAGGTTATCTCTATCTAATGCTGGTACCAAATAGGCCTTTGCAGCACTGCATCTTTTACCATTTTTCTGTGTTGTTTGATAATAACCAATACCTTCTTGGTTTTCTCCATTAAAATCTTCGTTATATCCAAAAACAGAAGATCCTGTTTTTACAAACTCATCAACAGATTTATTTTTATGCCTAATCTTTGAGACATTTAAAGGACCATTTTGCCCATGATATTCATTATCAAAGACTTCATTATGTTCGCATTTTTTAAAATAAGGTAATACATCTTTATAAGACCATCCTGCATTACCTAATTCTGCCCAATGATCATAATCCCAAGCGTGACCCCTTACATATAACATTGCATTGATTGAACTAGATCCTCCCAAAGTTTTTCCTCTGGGCTGAAATCCTCTCCTATGTTCCATAATCTCAGTTTCAACCTCATGCACTCCACCTGCTGAATCTACAACTGATGATGCAGGCTCTGTTACAGAAACTTTTTCAAATTCTTTTTGAGGAACAGTGTCATAGTTCCAGCTATATTTACTTTTATCACCAAGAAAAGCGAAACCAAGCGGAACATGAAGTCTTACGTCATTATCTTTTGAACCAGCTTCGATTAGACAAACACTAAAATCAGGGTTTGCACTTAGTCTATTTGCTAAAACACATCCTGCAGAACCGGCACCCAAAATAATAAAATCGTAACTTTTAGTTTCCATGATTAATATCTCCCCTCCCAAGTTTATGATTTCATATTGAAACTGTAAACTTTTATATATTGAAAAATTTACATATCATGTTCATATAAATTGTTATGAATTATTTTAGTGGTTTTATTGTTTTTTGGATTCTAGTTGCCTTTGTAACTTTTATTTACCTCTTTTATGTTAACGCTCCTTATGGACGACACATAAGGAAAGGATGGGGAAAAAATATTTCAGCACGTTTTGGATGGGTCTTTATGGAATCACCATGTGTAATATTGATGATAATCTATGCATGGCTTGTTAAAGATCAGCTTCAAATTGCTCATAAAGTCTTTCTTACATTATGGCTGATTCATTACATACATAGATCTTTCATTTATCCATTTGTTATAGACATGACAAATCCAAAAATGCCGGTGAGCATAGCAGCTTCTGCATTTTTCTTTAATATTGTTAATGTTAATGTTCAGGCCTTTGGAATATTCTTCTTTACCGAATATGCACAAAATTGGATGAATAGTCCTGTATTTTATCTTGGAATATTTATATTTTTTGTAGGTATGTTTATAAATATAAGATCAGATTATTTAATTGTTTCTTTAAGGAAGGATAATGGTCCTGGATACCACATGCCTAATAAATTTTTGCATAGATATATTTCTGCACCAAACTATTTTGGTGAAATTGTTGAATGGATTGGGTGGGCTGTTCTTACATGGAGTATCTCAGGGTTAGTGTTTGCAATTTGGACCATAGCAAACTTATTTCCACGAGCGCTAGCTCACCACAAATGGTATCAAGAAAAATTTAGCGATTATCCTAAAAATAGAAAAGCAATTATTCCTGGGATTATTTAAGTATTCCTAAATCTTTCATTTGATAAGCAATATCTAATATCGACTCTTCTGCTGGTCTTGGATTCCATCCTAATATTTCTCTTGCTTTGAAATTTTTAATACTTCTCTTTCTTCCTAAATATGGAAGTGTTAATTTTAATTCCTTATTAAAGTTAGCTAAAATTTTAGCAAGCCAAACAGGAATACCAACAGTTGGAGCCTTTTCGAAACCATTTTCCCTTAATATTTTTGCAACATCTTTGTACCACAAATCTTTTTCAACTAAGGCAAATCTCTCGCCATTTGAAGCAGGAGTTTGCATTGCCAGAATGTGTGCTGCTGCAACATCTCTTACATCAACATACCCAAACATTAGTGGAACTGCCACAGGCATTCTTCCACTTGCTACCATTTCAACTGCCTTATTTGATTCACCAATATCACCTGACAGAGAAGCCCCAACAACTAGGGCAGGATTTATAACAGCAAGTTCAAACGGATGATCTTCATTTTTTACAAAGTCCCAAGCTGCTCTCTCAGCTAAAGTTTTACTTTTTGAGTATGCGCTAATATGAGGGTTGTTAGGATCGGACCAGTCTGATTCATCATATATATCTTTTTTTTCTAATGAATCAAAAATAGCTGCTACAGAAGAAGTTAAGACAACTTTTTTTATACTATGTTTTTTTGCAAAAGATAAAGCTCTATTTACACCATCAATAGCAGGTTGCACAAAATAATCTTCATCTGTGCGTTCTAAAGATATAGGTGATGCGACATGGAGTAAATAATCACAGTCTTCCATCGCTTCACTCCAACCAATATCTTCAGTTAAATTTAAGGCATAAAGATTAAGATACTCTGTAGATGTATTGTGATTATGAAGAGCATTAATTACTTCTTCTTTTCTCTCAGGAGATCTAACTGAACCATTAACTGCATAGCCTTGATTAAGCAATTGATTAACACAATGGAGGCCAATATATCCAGTGGCGCCTGTAACTAAAACTTTCTCCATGATTTAAAACTCCCCAATTAATTTTTAATGTTTATTAATGATAGTTCATGATTCTACATGAAAAAGTTTAGTATATATTTTCCAATTATCATTTACTTTTAGAAGTGACAATGTATCAACAAAAATCATGCCTAAATATCCATCTCTTACTTTCACTGATGCTGTTGAGCCATTTATGTCACAAGATATGATTTCTAATAGAATTTCATCATTATTTTCTTTTGGTGAAGGTTGTTGTGAGCTTACAAAGCTAGCAAAATCATCAAGATTCATCTCATGCAAACCGTCGGGTAAGTATCCGCTAATCATTGCAGCATCATGAAATGATGACCTAACTTTTTTAGCATCTGACTCATACAAGCTATCGAAATATAATTGAATACAGGCTTCTATTTTTGTTTTATCGTCCATGCTTTCCTCCCTTTAGATAGTTTTAATATTATTTAATGTCGATAATTTTTTTCATGTGCAATCTAGTTTCAGCTAAAAGATCACTCATGTATTCTTGGAATGAAACAATCTTTCCATCTTTCATTCTCATTACCATTACATAATTATTATTGTAATCACCGTTAATGGCTGTCGCTTCGCCTTTCACTGTATAGACAACCCAGTCTTTGTCAGCAATCCTATTGGTAATATTGATAGTTATTCCATTTGGAAGGACTTCTGGTATTACTTTTCCAAGCCAGACACTCTCATAGGTTTCTTTATTATATTTTTGACATATTTCACAAATTCCCATGAATTCAAACTGGAAATCTTCATGAAGAAGGTCCATTGAGACTCTAGGATTCGTTAATATGTTCTCCCAAAAAGTATCAACGACTTTGATATTGTTTTCTTCTAGGCTGCCATGACCTCCAGCCATAACGCCAAAGGTTGATATTATTAATGCAAGATTAAGGACGATTTGTTTTCTCATTATTGATTCCATTTAGTTTGAAGAGAAATTAGGCATAAATTCTTTATCAGCAGACCAATATAATGTGTATCCGTTATATAAATCCATTTGCTCACCACAAGAGGCAAACTCGCTGAATAGTGGAAACATTTTTTCTCTCACGTTTGTTTCAAATGACGAAGCAGCTTTAGACATTGATTCTTTGCTGTTTGTAAAATTCATCCATAAAAAGCTAGATGGATCTTCATGAAAAAAATAATTACCTAAATGATATGAGGTATCAGCATAATCTGATTCTGCAACTGCATCTCTAAAACCTGGCAAGAATGATATTGCGTCTTCTTTTGAGTATCCGCTATTTAACTCACAGATATATACTTCAGTATAAAAATAACCTGACTCAGGTAGCTCTCCATATGTGGCAGATGGAATTGGAAAAACGCTATCAAAAGCATTTCTAGACTCACCATCACATTGAAGTACAGAGGCGTATTTTTCTTGCCAAGCAAGTGCATCTTCATTATCAACCCATTCTTCCCAAGCTGCATCAGCTGCTTCTTCGGATGTCCATTGGATTTCCCACCAACCTGTATCTCCAACTGAATTAGTGTTAACAGCTGGAGCATAACCCCATACACCCTGAAGTTCTTCAGCAGTTAAGAGTTTTTGCCATTCAGCAATCATAGCTGTCATATTTTCTGAGTTAAAGTCAGGACCAGCCTCGCATGGCATAAATTCAGTAAAATAAGTAGTATCGAGAGGATCAGAAGCTTGATCAGCAGCTTCTTCCATTGAACAACTCACTATAAATATGACTGGCAGTATTAACGTAAATAATTTTTTCATGTTTTTTCCCTATTTTAAAAGCTTAAATTTATTCTCTCATCTAAATTTATTAAGTCAAATTAAAATTAGATATAGAAAATATTTATAAAATTACTGGCATGCATAAAAAAAGAGAGCTAAAAGCTCTCTTTTTTATTTAAACCTTACAAGTAGTAAGGAAAAAAAACATCCTTTTTAGGCTTTGACTTATGCTCAGTTTTATTTTGAGTTCGTAAGTTGTAGTTAAGTTTGTTAATTGCGATTTGCAACATAACAGGACTTCCTAGTTTAGGTGTGTTTATTTTTTTCTGAATGTTTAAAGCATTCATAACATCTCCTTTTAAAAAGATGCGTTCCTTCGGTATCATTACCTACTTCCGTCTCTTTCGAGATGAACGATGATAATGCGTTCCTTCGTCTTGCGACTACTTCCGTCCCCTTAAGGATGAACGATCTAATAATCGTATCAAAGAATAAAAATATATACAAATTATATATATATAAAAAAGAGACTTAATGATAGATACTATTTTTCCTAAATTTAATTAATTTATGCAACTAGAAATGAGTCTAAATATAAAATTTAGACTCATTAAGTTTGAGTGTTAGAGGTTAAAGTTATGCTAACTTATTTGATAAAAACTGTATGGTCTTTACCTTTGTCAACAACTCTTATTACAAGTAGGTCTGTACATGCATCTCCAAGATCTGGAGTATCTACATCTCCTCCATGAACCCAATCTGTTCGCTCGAACCAATATTCACCTTTGGTATATTGCTTCCACTCACCGCTTGATTTTGATTGTGAAACACCTTCTAAAACATATACTAATGTTCCGGCAGCTGGATGAAAATGTTTTGGCACATTACCAGCATTACATGTAGACCTTTTTTCCACATAGAGGTTCATATCGCCATCTAATGGAAAAACGTCCGAAGAAACTAAACCTTCAAATTTTGGTTGACCATGATCATGGGCTGACATTGTTATTGAAAGTATCAATAAAGACAATAAACGCATAATATATCTCCTTTAAATTAATTATCATCAGAGCATATCAGAATTTTTGCAAAAGCGTTTTTGCAGGTAGTGTTTATGAGCACATACTACATAAAAAAGCCCACTATTGTGGGCTTCTTAGTAAATTGGCATCCCGTAGGGGAGTCGAACCCCTGTTGCCGAGATGAAAACCCGGTGTCCTAGGCCTCTAGACGAACGGGACGTGATGCGAGACGTATTATATGGAATCAGAAGCAATTAGCAAAGTAATAAATAACTATTTTAGCTTCTTATTTATGGCAGCTAAAAAACCTCGCATAAAACTTGTTTCCATTTCATCTGGATGAAGTCTTGAGAACATTCGTTTTATTCTCGAAATTATCTTTTTTGGATTATCAGGATTTATTACATCAATATTTTTAGCTGTTTCAATAAAATGATCTATAAGCATTTGAAGGTTTTCAGAATCTACTTCTGGGTAGTCGTGCCAATCTCTTGCTTCTTGATTAAAATGGGATTTAAAAATTTCATAACATACTATTTGAGCTGACATAGCTAAATTTAATACTGGATATTCTGGGTTTGCTGGAATCTCAATATGGGTGTTTGCAAGTTGAAGCTCTTCATTTGTAAGACCCCTGTCCTCTCTACCAAATAAAATTGAAACTTTCTTATCTGACGTTACTTGATTATTGATAAGTGAAGCTCCCTCCTCGGCATGAACTGTTGGCCATTGAATAGTTCTGCTTCTTGAAGATGTTGCATAAACAAAAGTGCTATCTTTTATAGCCTCCTCAATTGAGCGAAAGGTTTGAGCATTTTCTAATACATCGCCAGCATTTCCCGATAAGGCATTTGCCTCTCCAGAGGGAAACTTTCTCGGATTAACCAATGATAAACTAGAAAGTCCCATGGTTTTCATTGCTCTAGCTACAGATCCAATATTTCCAGGGTGTGATGTCTCAACCAAAACAATGTTGATCAAATTACTTTTGAAACTCATATGCCTATTATCTCTATTTCCATTACAATAGCGACATGTCGATACAAGCTTTATTAAATGTTAATCAGATTGCTGCTAGAAAAGGTGCTAGTGAGCTTGAATTTGCTGTAAAAAAAGTTCATAACCTAGATGCATCTAAAGGCGGCCCAGATGGATACCTTAAAGCTATTATCAGAAGAGTTGAAGGTATTGTTATTGATGAAATTAGAAAGTTTTATCCAGAAGACAACTTTTTGGGTGCCGAATTAGGATCAGAGGTAAATAACTCTAATATTACTTGGGTATTAAAAGCCATTGATGGTGAAACAAATTTTATTAACGGCTATCCACACTTTTCACTTTCTTTATGCTCGCTTATAGATGAGGTGCCAACAACAGCAGTAATCATTGACCCCTTAAGAAGAGAAGAATTTTCTGCATCCAAAGGTTCAGGAGCAGATTTAAATAACGGTAAGATTAGAGTTAGTAAGCAGCAAGGTTTAAGCGGCTCTATGGTTTCATTTTTTAAAAATAATGAAACAAAAAAAGACTATTCATATGAATTTGATAAAACTTATAAAGAGATAGCCAATCAAGATTTATCTATCAGAACTTCAGGATCTGTAGCACTTGATTTAGCTTACATTTCAACTGGTAGGTTAGATGCTATATGGGCACACGGGGTTAAACTTTGGGATGTTGCAGCAGGTCTTCTTATCGCACAGGAATCAGGAGCACTTATAAGTAATTTTAATGGAGATCCAAAATATTTAGATGGAGATCATTTTATTTGTTCATCACCTAAAGTATATAAATCTATACTTAAATCAGTTAAACCTTATTTCAAGGCTTAGGGTAATTCATCAAACTCTGCACCTTCAGGCTCAGGCACAGCTAAATCTTCTTGAATTAGTGTTAGTGACATTAACATATTTGCAACAACATAAATCGATGAATAGGTACCAACGAGAACACCTAAAATAAGAGCTAGACTAAAACCTTTTATCATCTCACCACCGAAAATAAATAATGCAAATAAAACTAATAAGGTTGTTAAAGATGTAACAACTGTTCTTCCTAGAGTTTGATTTAAAGATAAATCTATCATTTGCATTGGCTCCATTTCTCTTTGAATTCTAAAATTTTCTCTAATCCTATCAGAGACAACAATGGTGTCATTTAATGAATAGCCTATAACTGCTAACAAGGCAGCTAAAACAGTTAAATCGAAATCCCATGCAAAAATTGAAAATAAACCAAGAATAATTACTACATCATGACCAAGAGCTGTTACAGCCCCTAAAGCAAATTTATATTGGAATCTAAATGCAACGTACATAAGAATCATAAACAGAGCAACCAACATACCCAGGCCACCTTGGTCTCTTAATTCAGAACCAACCTGTGGGCCAACATATCCATAACTTTTTAATTGACCTATAAAACCATTTTCATTTAGAAGGTTGAATACTGAGAGACCGATTGAGCTATCTCCGTCAACATCATCAACTTTAATCAAAACATCAAGATTCGAGCCAAAATTTACTACTTGAGAATCTTCGTATCCATTATCAGTCAATATATTTCTTAGTGATTCTAGTTCTACAGGACTTTCATAGGCGATATGTACAGAAGTTCCTCCACTAAAATCCAAACCAAGTACTAGTCCTCTGAATGTTAAAGATAATATAGAGATAGAAAACAGAAGAATTGAAGCTATGCCAGCAATTTTTCTGTATTTCATAAATTGGATTTTAAAATTCATTAGATTTTTAATTCCTTAATGTTTTTATTTCCATAAATAAGGTTAACCATTGCTCTTGTGCACATAATTGCAGTAAACATTGATGTAACTATCCCAATTGATAATGTTATAGCAAAGCCTTTAACTGGTCCTGTTCCTATAACATACAATATCAAGGCAGCAATTAATGTTGTTACATTTGCATCAAAAATAGTAATAAATGCTCTGGAAAAACCATCACGTATTGCTGTTTGTGGATCTTTATCTTTTAATTCTTCTCGTATGCGAGCAAATATTAGGACATTGGCATCAACTGCCATACCAACAGTTAGAACAATGCCTGCAATGCCTGGTAAAGTTAATGTAGCACCGAGTAAAGACATAATTCCTGTAATTAAGACAAGGTTTATTAATAAAGAAATGTTTGCTGCAATACCAAAGACTCTGTAGTAGAAAGTCATGAATATTACTACTAAGGCTAGGCCTATCATTATTGATTTCATGCCTTTGTCTATGTTTTCTTGACCTAAACTTGGGCCTATAGTTCTCTCCTCTTCAAATTTCATTGGTGCTGCTAAAGCACCTGCTCTCAATAGAAGAGCTAGCTCGCTAGCCTCTTGAGGTGTTCCCACTCCAGTTATTCTAAAACTTGTTCCTAGTACTGCTTGAATAGTAGCAAGACTGATAATATTTTTTTCTATATAAGTTGATTGCTCAATGACAGTTTCGCCATTTTCGTCGATTACTAGTTCAGATTTACTTTTTTGCTCAACAAACAAAACTGCAAGCTTTCTTCCAATATTACCAGAGGTAGCTTTTTGCATTGCTCTTCCCCCTTGCATATCAAGGGTAATATTCACTTGCGCAAAACCACTTTCATCAAAACCAGTACTTGCGTTTGTAACCCTATCGCCAGAAACTACGACAGCTTTTTCTAATGAAGCAGTCATAAATTCATTTTCTTTAAATGGAAATTCTTCTTTTCTTAAAGGAGAGGTTCTAGAGTTAGCTTCCAGTCTAAATTCTAAATTTGCAGTTTTTCCAATAATTTTTTTTGCCGCTGTAGGATCTTGAACTCCTGGTAGCTGAACAACTATTCTGCTAGCTCCCTCTCTTTGAACGATAGGTTCTGAAACACCTAGCTCATTAACTCTGTTCCTTAATGTAATAAGATTCTGTCCAACTGCATAATCCCTGATTTCTCTCAAAGCAACATCCGAATACTCTAAAAAAAGTGTATTCGTGGCTGGTCTTTCAGTAATTATATATTGCAAGCCACTTAAACCAGGACTATCTAAACTATATCTGGATAATGCTTTGTTATAACTGTCTCTGGTTTTAAATTCAAAGACTAGTTTCAGATCGTCAATTGAGGAGTTCGAAAACTCAATTCTTTCTTCCTTGAATGTTTTTCTGTAAGAGTCTAATAATAACTCTAGTCTTCCTTGTTGCGCAGTCTCAATATCTACTTCAAGTAAAAAATGAACACCGCCAGATAGATCTAATCCTAGTTTGACAGGCTGACCTCCAATCTCTTTCAACCAATCAGGCGTCGATGGTTCAAGATTAAGGGCAATGATAACTTTGTCTAAAAGTTTATTTTGAAGAACAGTTTTTGAATCAAGTTGGTCATCTAAAGAATCAAATTTAATAACAATTTTGTTATCTCTTAAAAAGATTTCTTGGGGATTGATTTCATTATTATCAAGAATATCTTGTAGCTCATTAAGCAAAATTTGATCGGCTGACTTGCCTGAATCAGTATATGCAACCTGAATTGAAGGTTGAGTTGGATATAGGTTAGGTAGAGCATAAGTAAACCCTAATACCAATACAAAAAGTATTAACAAGTATTTGGATACAGAGAACTTATTCACTTTGATTACTTAATAGAATCTATCGTGCCTTTTGGCAAAATATTTGCAATTGCTGATTTTTGCAGCTTGATTACATTATTCTCACCAATTTCAATTGAAACATAAGCTCCACTTATATCTCTAACCTTTCCAAGTATTCCACTTGCCGCAATAATCTCTGAACCTTTTTCAAGTTTAGATAACATATCTTTAATTTGGGCATTTCGTTTGTTTTGAGGTCTTATGATCATGAAATACATGAATAAAAACAAGCCGCCAAAAATAATAAAAGTTGGCCATAACGAAGGTTGTGCTGGTTCCATAATAAATCCTATATTGGCCCATCGGGCATTTCTAAATTTCGCATATTATAGAAGTCTTTTAAGAAGTTCGCGAATTTATTATTCTTAATTGACTCTCTGATATTTTTCATTAAGGATTGGTAATAGTAAATATTATGATAACTGGACAACATGCTTCCAAGCATTTCGTTTGTTCTATCTAAATGATTTAAGTAAGCCCTTGAGTAGTTTTTACAAACTTTACAATCACAATTTTCATCAACTGGATCTTCACTCATTTTATATGGAGCATTTCTTATGTTAACAACACCTGTTGAAGTAATCAGTTGACCATTTCTAGCATTTCTTGTGGGCAGAACACAGTCAAACATGTCTATTCCATATCTTACAGCCTCGACAATATCTTCCGGCTTGCCAACCCCCATAAGATATCTTGGTTTATCTTTAGGAAGTTTATCGGCCATGAAAGCTAATATCTTTGTTTTTTCTTCTTTTGACTCTCCAACACTTAAGCCACCTAGAGCTATTCCATCAAAATCAATCTCCATGAGTGTCTTTAAGGATTCTTCTCGTAAATCTTCATACATTCCACCTTGAACAATACCAAATAGAGCAGATTGTGATTGGTGAGCTTCCTTGCATCTCTTCGCCCACCTCATTGATAATTCCATAGAGTTTTTTGCTTGCTCATAGGTTGATGGATAGTCTGTACACTCATCAAAAGCCATCACAATATCTGAACCTAGGTTTTCTTGAATTTTTATTGAATCCTCAGGAGTTATAAATATTTTTTTTCCATCATACGGTGAGCTAAACTTTACTCCCTCCTCGCTGATCTTTACTAAATCACCAAGGCTCCAAACCTGAAAACCACCTGAATCAGTGAGTATAGGTCTGTTCCAATTAGAAAATTTATGTAACCCACCTAAATCACGTATAGTTTCATCTCCAGGCCTTAGCATTAAGTGATAAGTATTGCCTAAAATTATCTCTGAACCAGTTGATTTAAGGTCTTCAACCGTTAATCCCTTAACGGTTCCATTGGTTCCAACAGGCATGAATGCTGGTGTTTGAATATTTCCCCGCTCAAATTGTATTTCTGCATTTCGTGCAAATTCAGATATTTTGTTAATATTAAATTTCATTTTTTTCTAACAACATAGCATCGCCATAAGATAAAAATCTGTACTTATTATCAACTGCTGTTTTATATATATGCTTCATATTGTCGTACCCAATGAATGCTGACACAAGCATTAATAATGATGACTGAGGAAGATGAAAATTAGTTATAAGTTTATCAACAGCTTTAAATTTGTACCCAGGATATATAAACAGCTTTGTATAACCTTTGTAACCATTTTTATCTCCATGTGTAAATGCTGTTTCAAGAGCTCTAGTTGCAGTAGTTCCAACTGCAAAAACTTTATTACCAACATTTTTTGTATCTTTTACCAGTCTCATAACATCATTACTAACCTCTAAATATTCTTCATGAATATCATGGTCTTTGATATTGTCTACTTTTACAGGTTGGAAAGTTCCAGCTCCGACGCTCAAATTAATAGTTGCTATCTTTACACCAGCTTTTTTTAAAGAATTCAATAATTCATTATCAAAGTGTAACCCTGCTGTAGGAGCAGCGACAGATTCTTGCAACTCTTTATCTTCGTATACAGTGGCATATCTTTCTTTATCAAGATCTTCATCTTTTCTTTTTATGTATGGAGGTAATGGGATATGACCAATTTTATTAAAAATATCTAGTGGTGGGCTATCAAACTGGATGATAAAAAAATTATCTTTTCTATCAATACATTGAGCCCTATAAGAATCTAAATGTAAAAAAGATCCAATCTTTGGGCTTCTTCCTGATCGAATTTGAACCAATGCTTGATTATTTTCCATAATTCTCTCAAGCATAACTTCTATAGCGCCACCAGATTCTTTTTGACCAAAAATTCTTGCAGGAATTACAGATGTATTATTAACAACTAATAAATCACCTTCATTGAAAAATTTAACAATATCCATAAATTGCATATGAGCAATATCATTATTAAAAACTAACAACCTGCTTAAACTTCTTTTCTTAAGGGGGTAGTTTGCAATAAGCTCTTCAGGCAAATGATAGTTAAAATCTGAGGTTTTCATGAGATGCAGATTTTAAATTAGTTCATACTTAGCTACAATGCCATGCGTGCCCTATTGGCGGAATTGGTAGACGCGCGCGATTCAAAATCGCGTTCCCTCGGGAGTGCCTGTTCGACTCAGGCATGGGGCACCATTGATAAAAATTTTTGTAATAACATTTATATATTTTATTTCTTGTTTATGTTGTATGCATACCTATAATCGGTTGATACAAATAATGCGCTCATGAAACAAAGCAAAAAAATAGTTATTAAGCTAGGCTCGTCTCTTCTTACCAACAAAAGAGGTGGGGTGAATAAGGCTGTTCTTAAAAATGTTGTTAAAGATATCGTCTGGTTGTTGAATTCAAAAAAAGAAGTGGTAGTAGTCTCATCTGGAGCTATATCTCTTGGTAGAGGAAAATTGAATCTAAAGCATGATTTAACTTTAAATGAATCACAGGCTGTAGCTGCCAGAGGTCAGATTGAATTGATGACAGCGTGGAAAAATGAATTTAAAAAATATAAAAAACAAGTAGCACAAATTCTTTTATCGCCATCTGATATAAAAAATAAAAAATCATCTAAAAATGCGATGGGTACATTAGAAAATTTAATGAATTTGAGTTGTGTGCCTATTATTAATGAAAATGATACAACCTCTACTGATGAAATTAAATTTGGTGATAACGACATTCTTGCAGCACGAATCGCGGTGCTAATTAATGCCGATCATCTAGTATTATTATCTAATGTAGATGGCTTATATAAAGAACCTCCAAAAAATAATAAAAATGATGATTTGGTTCTAGAAGTTAAATCAATTACAAAAAAAATAAAAGATATGGCAGGTACTGCTTCTAAGCTTGGTAAAGGGGGAATGATTTCTAAAATCAAAGCAGCAGAGATATGCATGAAATCAAAATGTTCAGTTATTATAACCTCAGGATTAAAAGATAACCCTATTAAAAGTCTCACTAACAAGAAAACAAAATCAACTAAATTTATAGCTTAATAATGACTGATAACATCGATCAAATTGGTATTAATGCAAAAAAAGCAGCGAGGATTCTTGCGAAAACGTCTGCAGAACAAAAAAATCATGCTCTACAAGCAATGTCAAAATATATGCTTGCTGATAAGAAAATTATTTTAGAAGCAAATAAATTAGATATTGAAAATAGTAAATCAAAAAACCTATCTGAATCTTTTATAGATCGCCTTGAATTAAATGATGAAAGAGTCCAATCCATATCGGATACTCTCCTTGAGATCGAGTCTTTTAAGGATCCTGTAGGAAAAATACTCGATTATTGGCAAAGACCGAATGGTATGCATATATCAAGAATCTCAACACCTCTTGGTGTAATTGGTATCATATTTGAAAGCAGACCAAACGTAACTGCAGATGCCGGAGCCTTATCATTAAAAGCTGGTAATGCATCTATTTTAAGAGGTGGCTCAGATAGCATTAATTCTTGTCTAGCAATTCATCAATCATTAGTAAAAGGTTTAAAAGATGCTGAAATTGATGAAAATGCTATTCAGATCATAAAAACTACTGACAGAGAAATTGTAAAAAAAATGCTTCATGGAATAAATCAATCTATAGATGTCATAGTCCCAAGAGGTGGTAAAAGTCTTGTATCTATGGTTGAAGAAGAAGCAAGAGTTCCAGTATTTGCTCATTTGGAAGGTATATGTCATATATTTGTAGACAAGTCAGCAAATCTAGAAAAGTCATTAGATGTTTGTATCAATGCAAAAATGAGGAGACCTGGCATATGCGGTGCGGTAGAAACAATACTTGTTCATTCTGATATTGCTAACGATTTTATGCCCATGCTAATAAATGCACTAAAAGCTCAAGCTTGTGAGATTAGAGGATGTGCAGAAACACATAAATACAATAAAAATATTCAACAAGCATCTGAAGAAGATTGGTCTACTGAATATCTTCTTCCAATTGTTAGTATAAAAATAGTAAATAACTTGGATGATGCAATTAAGCATATTGAGAACTATTCATCTGGACATACAGAATCAATTCTTACAGAGGATCTAAACAGAGCTTCTAAATTTCAAAAAGAGCTAGATAGTGCAATTGTTATGCATAATGTTTCTACTCAGTTTGCTGATGGTGGTGAATTTGGCCTTGGTGGAGAAATTGGAATAGCTACTGGAAAATTTCATGCAAGAGGACCTGTTGGCGTTGATCAATTAACAAGTTTCAAATATCTTGTTAATGGAAATGGTCAAATTAGAAATTAAAAAATTTTTATAATTGTAGTAAAACTACAAAAATATATTCCTTTAAAGCCCTATAAATAAGCATTTATAAATAATTTGACAAATATTTATTTAATAAAATAGTATTCACTACAAGTATTGCTTGGATTACATTTTTATAGTTTTATGTTCTCCCCTATTAGGATATGTAAACTATCTCCTCTCCAAATAAAATTAATTACAAGCAATACAACTTTTTCTGCTTTGCCTAAATCTTATTTATTAAAGGCATTTAATAAATTTACAAATTTAGGACGCCCAGAAGATTTCATACATATATTTGTGTGAAAAAACTGGAGACAAGTATGAAAAACTATACCCTATTATTTATATCATTAATTATTATTACTGCTTGTGGTGGTGGTGGATCAGGTGGATCTGGTTCTGGATACTCCCCACCAACTAATAATCCTCCATCAATTACTAACACCAACATGAGCATATCTGTTGTTGAGAATCAAACTTCGGCCTTCACTGTTAATGCAAGTGATCCAGATGGTGATAATCTTACTTATACAATAAGTGGTGATGATGCAAACATCTTTACAATTTCTAATCAAGGTGTAGTAACCTTTAACGCCGAACCTGATTTTGAAAATCCATCTGACTTAGACACAAACAATATTTATAAAATTACTGTAACAGTTTCTGATGGAAGTGCGAATGCTTCTGCTAACTTTGAAGTAACTGTAACTAATGATACGGGGGATGATGTAACAACTGATAACTACGATGGAAACTATGTGCTTTCTGGCCCCATACAGTCTGCAGATGTATGCTTTGTTGAGGACATCGAAACATTATGCAGCAATGCAACTTTCACCACATCAACAGCACAAGATGGTTCATTCAGCCTCAGTATTAACTCTGATGCAGGAACAGGAATCATAAAAGCTGAAAATGGATTTGATTCAAATACTAACTGGCAAATTGAAGAAGGTAGGTTTGCAGTCATAGGTGAGCCAACAACTAGTCAGAATTTTATAATTAACCCAGCGACAACACTGCTTTATTTATATGATAATAACACTGAATATGAAGCTTTAAAGGCTAAATTAGGTATAGATTCAGATTTTATGATTAGGTTTGATAATCCTTATACAAGTTTATCATCTAGTGTTTCTAATAAGGTTGCAGTGATATATTCACAGCTCATTGTATTAAATGAAGTACTCAGAGAAATTCATACTTTTGGTGAAAATAGTTCTGAATGGTACTTAGCACAAAATATACTTGAAAGAACCGATGATGAAACTTCTCTTTCAGATACAACTTTCATTAAAAACTTGCTCAGTAATCTTGACGACGACTTCTCACCCTCAAGTAGTCAATTAGTAAGTCTTTCAGCAGGAATATCCTCATTTTTACAAAAAATGTATGCAGATAATAATAATACACACTCTTATTTTACAAAGGTTGGTACTAAAGAATTAGAAGACTTGATGGAAGCTGTAATGAATGGAACCGCTGATTTAGATGAAATAGATAAATTAACATTCAACACTATTAATTGGATAAATGAAAATTCATCATGGGAAGGAATGACTATTTCTGATAATGAAGAAAATTTAATAACTACATCCTACTCTTTATCTAATGAGGGTAGCTCCAATTATCTAGTTGATGCAGTAAACCCATCAAATACAGATTTTATAATATATGTAAGAGAAGGTGATATTATAAAATTTGATCCAACAAGCACTGTAACGTCAAACCATCCATTTTTATTATCTACTGAAGTTGATGATAGAGATAGTAGTGCTGAAATTGGTAACAATGAAGGCTGGGATAAAGATACATTAACATTGACTGTTACATCCAATACTCCCGATGAAATCTTTCCTTATTGTGAGTTCCATTCTGGCATGTATACAAGAGGAAAAATTGTAAAAGTTGAAAATTTTAATGTAGATAACATTGACATTACAAACTCATCTGGAGCTCTGCAAGTAAAAGGAACTGTTGCAACAGGCCCATACAAAGGCGCATCGGGTTTTACTTACAAAGTTTATTTACAAAAACAGAGCAGTGAAGATCATGAGCACACTTTTTATGAATACCCTAACCTTACATTTTACATGCCAAATGGACAAGGCTATCATGGCTCTGAAAGCGCGTCTTCTGATGAACTTTTTAAACCAAAATCGCATTATACCAATTCATCTGGAAATAATTCGTCAGACGATGGTTATTAACCTAAGAGAACAAACTAATTATGGTCAGAAAACTTTTTAAGATTTTTGGCCATTTTTTTTGCATATCTTCTAAATATTTTTAAGGCCTTCATTATGTCACCAGATTCTTCATTTTCTGATAAAGAATAGCCATCCCAATAGCTAATAACATAGCAAATTTTAGTTTCAGAAAGTTCGATAATTGCTGGATCCTGGTTTTGCTCACTTAAATGAATTATTTCTACCTTATCATCTCTTATATTTATAGATGTATGCTTAACCTCTGAAAACATAGATTTATAAAGGTTTTCAATTTTAATATGATTAGCTTTTAAGTTTGTTTTGGTCATATGAATGATGTCTTCCAACTTCAAAATCTCTTAAACCCAAGTGTTTGGTTTTTCTTCCTCTTGCCCTCTTTCTCCAAAGAGTATAACTACCCTTTTTTAGATTTTTTCTCATCAAATCTTCAACCTGATTCTGATTAAGGCCAAAAGTAGCTTCAATAGCGTCAAAAGGAGTTCTATCCTCCCATGCCATTTCAATGATCCTAGAAATCTCTTCTTCTTTTAACTTTTTAATTTAGATACCTCAGACTCTAATTCAGCAATCCTTCTTTTTAAGGGTTCAATTTCGTCTTTTTTTATAAAACCTGCTTCCTTCATAAATTTTTCTAACGCTGGCTTCATCATCTTTTCCATATTTTTAGCATCTTTCATCATTGTAAAAGGGTTCATTTCATCTCCTTATATATATACATCAAATCTTGTTGACTTACCTTTAACTTGGTAGTTTAAGTTAGTATCTATTATCTTTGATTTAACTGGTCTTTTTAAGACAATCTTTTTATATTCTTGTTTTTTAAAATCAAAAAATATTTGATCTTCTTGATTTTTAATTGCTTCAATTTCAAGAATATTTTTTATATCATTCATGCTACCTGATCTAGCAGTGTTTTTCTTGCTATCAGGATACATTGGGTCTAGATAAATCAGATCAATATTTCTCTTATTTTTGTATATATCGACAGCATTTCCATAAACTAAATCTAAATTTTTTAAAAAAATTAATTCCTCTCTTGCTCTATTAATAGCATCATTTAATAACATAAATAAAATACTGCTTTGCTCACAAGCAATTACTTTGTGACCTAAGGCTAGAAAGATGAGGGTATCTGATAAAAAACCTGCAGTTCCATCAAATATTGTTAAATTATCTTTTTTTTTACCTAATGCTTTCTTTAAAAGAATTTCATGATCTGTTCTTTTCAGTCTCCACCCCATTTGTCCTTTTAAAAAATTTATATGAATTAATTTTTTTTGTGGTGAGTTAATAACAAAATGTAATCCGTTTTCTTTGTATATAAAAAATGATGGTTGTTCAGGATATATATTTACTATATTTGCTTCAGGAACACCTAAAACATTAATTAAATAATCTACATAGATTTTGTTATCAATGTAAATTGGTAAATTCATATTAGAGCTAGTAACAGAACTCCCAATAAAATCCTATAAATTACAAATGGATACATGCCAATTTTTTCCACAAAAATTAAAAAATACTTAATAGTAAGAAAAGCAACAATGCATGAAGTTAAAAAACCAACAACTAAAGAGATGATATTAATCTTAGTTTCATATAGAACCATATCCCCAATTAAAAAAACTAGTGCACCAAAAATAGTTGGTATTGCCAATAAAAAAGCAAATTTTGACGAGTCTTTTAAATTTAATCCAATTAATAAAGCAGCTGTCATTGCTGTCCCTGATCTTGATGCTCCTGGAAATAAGGCAAAAACCTGAAATATACCTATAAAAATAGCACCAGCAATTGTTAGCTCAATTAAGCTTTTAGATGAAGCGCTATATTTGTATGCAAAAAGCAAAAAGCCAGCAAATAAAAGATTCATGTATGCAATGCTAGCAATACTATTTCTATTTGATTCTATAAAATCTTTCCCAAGTAGACCTGCGATGACAATTGGAATAGTTGCAATTATTAATAAATATGCAAGTTTTCTGTTGTCATTAAAATTATTATTTCTAGAAGTTAAAGACTTAATCATAAGTTTAATCTCAGTTCTGAAAAAATATATTACAGCAAGCAGTGTTCCTGCATGAACGGCTATATCAAATGCTAATCCAAGATTATCTGTTCCGAATAATAAAGCTGGAAATAATAAATGTGCCGAGCTTGAAATTGGTAAGAATTCTGTTAATCCTTGTATTAAACCTAAAAGAAAGCTTAGAAGAACTTCATTCATTTACTTTTTTGTATTGAGGTATTGATGAATAAATAGGGTTTGCGGTATCTGGTTTAAATAAGTCTGATTTATTTTTTGAATCTAGATACATCTCTAAAGCTTTTTTAGCTACCGCATCAGAATCTAAGTTATCAACATCATCTGAGTCGATAACAATTAGAGGTTTGCTAATAGCCGAAGTAATTCCTTTCAAATAAGCTGCAACGCTTCGTGTGGCTGTGTATGAGTTTGAATTATTTGCATATGCAAAAATATCGATCTCTTCTAGCGTAAAAAAAGAATCAAGCCCTATGTTTGAAAGCATTTCTGACCAATTTGGTCTTTCTTTTCTTTCATGTTTGAGGGAATACTGAACGACATCATCTTTAATGATTGCACATAGAGAAGTTTGATTTCCAGAACTCTGTATAGCTATAACATTCATCAAGCTTATATTTGACTAGATATCAAATTAAAAACATCATCTACAGACTGTGATCCATCAACTGTAATATATTTTAAATTACTCTCAAGAGCTTGATTTGAATAAAAATCTGATAAAGGTTTTGTTTGATCATGATATACGGCTAATCTTTTAAGAACTGTTTCTGGTTTATCATCCTCTCTTTGAATTAAAGGTTCGCCAGTTTCATCGTCTTTTCCTTCTATTTGTGGAGGATTAAAGTCAATATGATAGTTTTTACCTGAGCCTGGATGAACTCTTCTTCCAGACATTCTTCTAACAATAACTTCATCATCTACCTGAATCTCAATAACATGTGTAAAGTTAATTCCCATATTCTTTAACTCAGCTGCTTGGCCTAAGGTCCTTGGGACTCCATCAAATAAAGAGCCATTAATACAATCAGATTGTGTTAATCGATTTTTAATTAGCTCACCTATTATTTCATCTGAGACCAGGCCACCTGTATCAAGAATATTTGAAACTTTTTTTCCAAAATCACTCCCTGAAGCAACAGCCTCTCTCAGCATGTCGCCGGTACTAATTTTAGGAATATTGCATAGTTCACAAATTAAATCAGCTTGTGTACCCTTTCCTGCACCCGGAGGGCCTAACAAAATAATATTTTTCATAACTCTAATATAGCAAATGCTATTGCATAATCATTTTCGTCTGCAAGACTAACATGAGACTTAGATATACCCAAGTTAATCATAGTTTTTTTTACTCCACCTAATGGATTTAATAATGGCTTACCATTTTCATCCCTTAAGATCTCAATATCCTTAAATAAGATTGGTTTTCTTATTCCAGTTCCAAAAGCTTTTGAGATAGCTTCTTTTCCTGCAAATTGTTTTGCTAAAAATTTAATTAGTTTTTCATCTTTATATGATGAGGCCAATTTATGCTCTTCAGTTGATAGTATTTTCTCTGCAAATCTTGATAAAGATTTCATATCTTCAATTCTAGAGATTTTTACTATGTCTGTTCCTATACCGAAAATCATTGTTTGATTCTCCTGAAAATTTCTCTACTTGATAAATTTCTTCCGTCCAAACAAAAATGTATAGCTTCTTGGGTAATATGCTTAAGGTGTTTTTTTGAAACCTCTGAAAGGTTTCTCATGCGTATATTTATAATATCTTTTCCTGAAAAATTAGAGTTTTTTGACTCTCTAAAACCTCTTTCTGGAATAAATGAATAATTCTTATTAACATCAATTGATAGATTTTTATCTATTTCATTTTCAAAATCTAATCCATAGCCCAGCATTTCAAGCATATCCAATTCAAAGCTTCTTAAGGTAAGTTCAATATTTTCTCCTGCATGAATTTTTACTAAAAAACTTTCATATAACTGAAATAAATCTTCATGCACTGCATCTTTTGGAAGAAGCCTTATTAACAACTCATTAATATAAAGAAGACTATAACTTGTTTTTGAAAGACTATTTGTTGATTCTGAAAAGTCTCTGTCTATATTTGTTAATGTTTTTAGCTCGGACCTTCCTGTGTATGTGATCCTTAATTTAGTAAATGGAGTTAAATAACCAAAAAATTTTGACTTAGGTTTTTTAGCTCCCTTAGCAATGAATGACATTTTTCCATTTTTTTTTGTAAATACATCTACAATTAAGCTCGTCTCACCATGCGGTCGATGATGTAAAAGAAAACATTCATCCCAGTCATTATTAGTCATAGCTACCGCCAACCCCTAAGCTTTGAAGATAATCAGAATCTGTATTCCAATTCTTTTTAACCTTTACCCATGTTTTTAAAAAAACTTTTTTATTAAAGTACTCTTCGATCTCAATTCTGGCCTGTTTGCCAATTTTTTTTAATGTGTTTCCATTTTTTCCAATAACTATCTGCTTTTGGCTATTTCTAGCTACAAATATAACTGCATGAATTTTAATCAGTGCTTCCTCGTCTTCAAATAACTCAACTTGCACAAATGTATCATGAGGCAACTCGTCCCCAAGCATTCTAATAATTTTTTCTCGAATAAGCTCAGAAATCATGAACATGTCTTTATGAGAGCTAGATTCTGCATTTTTATCATATAAATGTTCGTTTTCTGGGAGATATTTTTTTATAAGATTTTCTAACTCATGTATACCGTTATTATTAATTGCTGATATTGGTATGATGTCTAGAAAATTATATTCATTTGAGAGTCTATCTATAAGTGGTAGTAATTTATTTTTATCTGTAACTTGATCAACTTTGTTTACAACACATATAACTTTTGTATCAATCTGTTTAAGTTTCTTAAGTACTGATAAATCTTGCTCATCAAGCGTTAATCTCTGAATAACAAAAAGAATAATATCTGAATCTTCCATTAAACTTTCAGCAGAGCGATTTAATACCTTATTCATAACCTTAGGTGATTTAATATGCATGCCTGGTGTGTCTGCATATATCATCTGCTTATTGCCTTCGGTCTTAATTCCCAAAATATTATTTCTAGTAGTTTGTGATTTTCTTGAGGTAATCGATATTTTTTTTCCTAAAATATGATTTAGAATTGTTGACTTTCCTACATTGGGCTTTCCAATGATGGAGATATATCCGCAGTAGCTTTTAGACATTATTCTGTTTTATGTATGCTAAAAGTTTCATCGCAACATTTGTTTCAGCTATTCTTTTTGATGTGCCTGAGGATTCAAATACCATATCTTTGTAATTGACTGTACATAAAAATTTACCCTTACCAATGTCTTCAATAATATATTTTGGTAGATCGCTTTTTAGAGATTGAAATAATTCCTGCAATTCTGTTTTTGCATCCTTAAAAGTCATATCTTCAGATAATGCTGCTAAATTTTTATTAAAAGCTTTTAAAGTAATGTCTTTCGCGGCATCCCAACCACCATCGATAAAGATTGCTCCTATAACCGCTTCAAATGCGCCTTCTAAAATTGAATTTTTTCGTTCTTTTGATAAATTTGCAGTACCCTTAGATAGTTTTACAACTTTTTCTAAAGATAGCTCTTCTGCTTTAATGGTTAAAGTTTCGGCTTTAACAAGATAGGCTCTCATTCTTGTTAACAGGCCTTCTTTTTGGTTATTAAATTTATTGAAAAGATATTCTGAAATAATAGAATTAAGAATTGAATCTCCTAAAAATTCAAGTCTTTCATTGTTTGAAATATTGCTAAAACTTTTATGTGTTAAAGCAAGTTCGATAAGTGCTTCATCCTTGAATCTATAACCCAATCGATTTTGAAGATCTTTATAAAGCATTAATTAATTGTGCCAACTCTTGAGAAATATGGAAGACATGTCCAACACTCCCAAGTCATAAAAAGATAACTAGCTTCCCCAAAGAAATTTTCTCTCGGAACAAACCCAACATCTTTTGTACTATCATTTGAGTTATCTCTGTTATCTCCCATTACAAAATAATTCCCGCTAGGTACAGTCCATTCAGAGGGATACTGAATGTTTTCACCACGAATGTTTCTGGTTAAAAACTTCCTATTTCCATGTTCTTCATAATAATAATCAACAAGTACATTAGATTCTTTTGATGTAATTTTTCCTGATAGATCTCTATACCTTTTAGTGATTTGCTCTTCTTTTGTTTTGTAAAATGTTTTCTTAATTGGCTTATCGTTTACATAAACTTGTTTATTAATAATTCTAATTTTGTCTCCAGGCATGCCAATTAGTCTTTTTACATAAGGTACTGGATTATGTTGAGGAACAAACACAACAACATCACCATATTGAGGGTCGCTTTGAGATGATAGTGGGTTGCCTATTCTATTAATTTTATATCCATAAGAGTTTTTATCGACAAGTAAAAAATCTCCTACTTTTAGACCAGGCATCATTGATCCAGACGGAATTTGGTATGGCTCATAAATAAAAGTTCTCAATATAAATATAAGAAAAATAGGAATAAAATAGCCTCTCGAAGACGAAATAATTTCATTATTTTTAAGAAACAAGCCAACTAAAAGTACTAAAAGAGAAATAACTGAGCCTACTAAAAGAACAATACTTAAATCACCCGCATTAATGAAGATGCTATAAAGCATCATTAATCCAAAAGCTGTTGACAGCACAGATGAGTTTTTTGCTACAAAATTATCTTTATAGCTTTCCTTTGTTTCGCTAATAATCCATGCAACAAGCACAGCAGCCATTCCAATGAGTGAAATTATAAAAATTGGGTCCGATATCAAGCTATTCTCCAGATTTAAAATAATTTAAGAAAGCGTCTTGTGGTATTGATACTTTACCGAATTGCTTCATTTTTTTCTTTCCATCTTTTTGTTTTTCAAGTAGTTTCTTTTTCCTAGTAATGTCGCCGCCATAACATTTAGCTGTTACATTTTTTCTTAAGGCTTTTACAGTTTCTCTTGAAATAATTTTAGAACCAAGAGCTACTTGAATTGGTACATCAAACATTTGTCTTGGTATAAGCTTTTGAAGATTTGCAGCAATTTCTCTAGCTTTTTGAGTTGAAAAAGATTTATGAACAATCATAGATAAAGCATCTATTTTTTGATTATTAATTAATATATCAATTTTAGTTAAATCTGACTTAAAAAATCCAATCAAAGAATATTCAATTGATGCAAAACCCTTGGTAGATGATTTTATTTGATCAAAGAAGTCTACTATCACTGATGATAAAGGCATTTCAAAAACAATAGAAACTTGGTTTCCAAAATAAGTCATATCCTTTTGCACACCTCTTTTACCAGTGCAAAGAGTGATAACGTTTCCAACATATTCATTGGGTGTCAAAATAGTGGTATTAACAATTGGCTCTCTAATCTCCTCAATATCATTTGGAACAGGTAGTTGAGATGGATTGTCAATTTTTATAACTTCACCGTCTGTTTTTAATACTTCATATTCAACAGATGGGGCGGTAGATATAAGATCTAGATCATATTCTCTTTCTAGCCTTTCTCTTATAACTTCCATATGAAGAGTTCCAAGAAAGCCACATCTAAATCCAAATCCAAGAGCATCTGAAACTTCTGGTTCATAAATAAGAGATGAGTCATTTAATATAAGTTTAGAAAGAGCATCTCTGAACCTCTCGTAATCATCAGAATTAACAGTGAACATTGATGCAAAAACCTTTGGATTTACCTTTTTAAAACCGGGTAGAGGTTGAGTATTTTCATCGCCTGCCTCAAGAATAGTATCTCCAACGGGAGCACCTTTAATATTTTTTATACCAGCAACTAAATAACCCACTTCACCAGCTGATAAAAAATCTTTTTTAATCTTTTTGGGTGAAAATATTCCTAATTCATCCACATTATGAGATTGTCCTGTTGAATGAATTTTAAATTTTTGACCAGTCTTAATTGAACCATTTTTTATTCTTATTAATGATACAACGCCTAAATAAGAATCAAACCATGAATCAACTATTAATGCTTGCAATGGCTCAGTTGAGCTTCCATCTGGTGAGGGAATATCTGTAATAAGCATATCTAATAAATCTTCAATACCTACTCCAGTTTTTGCACTCACAAGAGGTGCTGAGACTGCATTAATGCCAATCATCTCTTCAATTTCTTTTTTAACTCTTTCAGGCTCTGATTGAGGTAAGTCTATTTTGTTAATAACAGGTACTACTTCTAACCCCTGATCAACTGCTGTATAACAATTTGCTAAAGTTTGAGCCTCAACTCCTTGAGATCCATCTACAACAAGTAAAGCACCTTCACATGCCGATAACGATCTTGATACTTCATATGAAAAATCAACATGTCCAGGAGTATCAATAAAATTTAATAAATAATTTATATCATCTTTTTTATACTCTAAGGTTACAGCTTGAGCCTTAATAGTGATTCCTCTTTCTCTTTCAATATCCATTGAGTCCAGAATCTGTTCTGACATTTCTCTAGCTGATAGCCCCCCGCAATACTCAATTAATCTATCAGACAAGGTCGATTTACCATGATCAATATGGGCAATGACTGAGAAATTTCTAATATTTTTCATAAGGTGCTGCTATTTTACAGCCAATATTGCAAATATAGGAGTATCAAGGACTTATTATCTTTTAATTAATCGTAATTGATCTAATTATGCGACTTCCGCTCCTATTAAGGTGGAGAGCTATTTTATCTCCAGAAGAAAAGTTTTCTATGGCTTCTTCATAAGATTCAACATCAAAGACTTCATATTTGCTGCCTTTATACTGAATCATTGTAATCAAGTCGCCTCTCATAACCTTGCCGGATGCAGGCGACCCTGGATTAACTCTTGATACGACCACCCCATCAGGTAAATTTGCCATCGAAGGGTTATCTCTATCAATTTCTGCTACCTTTATTCCTATTGGATCAGACGATCCCTGCGATTTTGCTGGTATGAATGAGTCTTGATTAACTGGTAATTCACCTAGAGTAAACTTAAGTTCAATTTCTTTGCCATCTCGAATTATTGTTCCTTTTGCCATAGATTCTGGTTGAATCTGGCCAACAACATGAGGCAAGTCCGAGCTAAATTTTATTTCTTTGTTATCAAATTCTATTATTACATCACCAGGCAGTAATCCAGCATTATCTGCAGACTCACCCTCTTCAACATCATTTATAAGGGCTCCATATGGCTTCTTCATACCCAAAGCTTCAGCTAAATCACTATCTACTTCACTCATTCTTACACCAAGATATCCTCTTGAAACTTCACCTTTTTCAATAATTTGCTCAGCAACGTCAATTGCTACGTTTATTGGAATTGCAAAAGCTAAACCCTGATATCCTCCACTTCTTGAATAAATTTGAGAATTAATACCAACAACTTTGCCATCTAAATCAAACAAAGGTCCACCTGAATTACCGGGATTAATCGCAACATCTGTTTGCAAAAAAGGAACATAATTTCCAATGTTATTATTTTGAATGCTTCTACCTTTAGCACTAACAATCCCAGCAGTAACTGAAAAATCAAAACTAAAAGGTGACCCAATTGCTACAACCCAATCACCTACTTTTAACTGATCACTATCGCCAGCAGTTACTTGTGGCAAATTTTTACCCTCAACAGTTAATAAGGCTAGATCTGAGAGCGGATCAACACCTACAATTTCAGCAACAAATTCTCTTCTATCTGATAATGAAACAATAACCTCAGCTGCATCTTCAACAACATGATAATTAGTTAAAATATAATTATCTTTTAGTATAAAACCTGAGCCGTATGATGTAGCTTCTCTTTTTTCTTGTGGCATCTCACGAAACTGTCTAGGTATGCCAAACCTTTCTAGCATTTCATCTGGAATACCGCCATAACCAAATGATTGCCTTTGTGAAACTTCTTTTTTTGAGGTTATATTTACTACTGCTGGGGCTGAATTTTCTACAAGTTCAGAAATATTTTCAGGCAATGCAGCAAATAAATTTGAAGATATAAGGATGTTACATATAAATAGAGTTAATAATTTTTTATAGTTTTTCATGTTCGTTGTCTTTTGATTATTTGATATTTATCGAATTAGCTATTTCTATGGCAGATTTTTGATCAATGTTCCCATACAAGGTGATAACTCTACCATCCTGCATTGGTACAATGTATATCATTTTATCTTGATGCTGCCAGTTTCTTACTTTTTTAATGCCTAAATTCTTTTTTTCAATATGTAATACAAAGTTTTTATTACCTTTATTGTACGTTCTGCTATTTGGGCTATTTCTTGTGTACCCAACATTTCTTAAATCAACATTGTATGAAGCAATATTGTCATTTTGTTGGTTGTTAATTACTTGCATAACATGGTCTACAAGGTTTTCTTCTGCTCTGCTTGCAGTATCTTTAGCTTCTTTGCTGTTAACAGCAATATTTATCTGATTTTTAGCATATAAATCCTCTCCCATACGATTTAAATCAAATTGGTTGATGGCAAAAAAAGTAATAAGTACTGTAGCAGCTGCAGTAATTGAGTTAGAGACCCAAAAATTGAATTTTTTACTTCTCCTACTAGATGTAATTGACTGGACATTGTTATTTTGTTGTTTCATCGCAGCAGTAATTAATGCATATTTTGATAGTTTATTTTGTAAATTAATATCACTCTCTATCATCAGCAACACTTCATCGGCTTCTATATCGCTCAGCTCCCCATCGTAAAGAGCTGATATTTTTTCTTCTATGTTATCCATCTAATAGATCCTCCGATATATATGTAAGAATATTTTCTCGCGCTCTAAATATTCTTGATCTAACAGTTCCTATTGGTGTTTCAGTAATTGTAGATATTTCCTCATAACTTTTGCCTTCGGACTCCCTCAGTGTAAAGGCAGTCTTTAGTGCTTCAGGTAATTTATCAACATATTTTTTTATTTTATCCAAGGACTCATCATGCATTAAGTCCTGTTCTGGATTCGTATAAGAAGGAATATCAAAATCAGTATCACTTGTTGAAACATTTATCTTGTCTTTTTTATATGAAGAACTAACAAAATGATTTTTTGCTAGATTAATAGCAATTCTATAAACCCATGTAAAAAATGCGCTATCTCCTCTAAAAGTAGCAATTTGTTGCCATACTTTTATAAATGTTTGCTGGGCAAGGTCTTCTGAATCCTCTTTTGACTTGGTAAATGAATATAGAGATGCATATACTCTCGGATAATATTTAGTCATTAAAAAATTAAATGCTCCTTCATTTCCATCTTGGGCCTTCTTAATTAATAAGGAATCTTCAATAGTTGAGTCTTTTTTCATCAATTTAAGTCCCTTTTCATGTCAGACAAGCAAAATAATTAAAAGTTTCCCTGCTTATCAAATTTTTTAAGATATTTATTAATAAAATCTTCATGAATTTCATTGCCTAGACTTTCATTTTTAAAAATATAATCAAACAGCTTCTGATCATCATAATCAAGAATTTGATCAAAAGTATTTATAGAACATTCATCAAGTGAGCTTAATATAGTATTTGAAAACTCTCTTAGCAGTAAATCTATTTCTCGCATTCCTCTTCTGCATTTCCATGAGATTCTGTTTATTTCTGTATTCATTAGTTAAAATATTGGGTTGTTAAACAATTTTACAAGAAAATAGATATACAAAAAAAATTAATATCATTTGGCTCAATATATTTAGAAGCTATAAAAATAATTTCTGTTGATGGTGATATTGATAAAGTCGAGAATTTGCTTCAAGGACAGATAACTTCTGATGTAACGCTATTGGGCAATCAAAACTACCAGCTCTCATCTATATGTAATCAAAAAGGTGAGGTAATGGCTGGATTTATTATTCATAAGTCGAAAAACTACAAAATATTAATAGATGAAACTCTTGTAAGTACATTTATAGATGAGTTAAGTCCATTTGCAAAATTTTTTGGTGTTACCTTCTCTGTTGAAGATGGTTTTGTGCATGGTCATATAACACCAGATAAAAATGAAAAAGCATTTTTTTCAAATGATATATTCTCACTTTCAGTTTCACTAGAAAAAGAAATTCGTGTTAATGATCAATCTTTATTAAGGAATGATTGGATTATTGGCAATAAACTAGCGCTAAATCTCGATTTGAAACTTAATGATATTGGTAAGTACAGGCCCTTAGAGATAAATTATGATAAAAATAGGGTTGCTTTTGATAAAGGCTGCTTTAGAGGTCAAGAAATTATTGCTAGGATGAAATATCTAGGTGTTGATAGAAGAAAATTCGTAACCATAATTTCTCCAGAAGCCATTAAAGAAAACAAAAATTTTAAAGTCATTGGTGAAACTATAAAATATAAAGACTTTTATATTTTTAGCAGCTCGATAAAAAGAGATTTTCTTGATGAGTTTTCTTCAAACAACCCAAGCACAGTAATTATCTAGAACTACCATAAGATAGGTTGTTTTTTATTTTTTATAAGCAATTCATTAGTTAGTGAAAAATGTTTACATCCAAAAAACCCTCTATATGCAGATAGTGGAGAGGGATGAGATGATTTGAGTATGTGATTAACATTTTTATCTATCAGATTTTCTTTTTCTTGAGCATCTCTGCCCCACAAAAGAAAAATAACTCCTCCTTTTATATTGAGAAGATCAATAACGGAATCTACTAAAATATTCCAACCAATACTTTTATGAGACCCAGCTTCAGATTTATTTACGGTCAATGAAGAATTTAACAAAAGCACACCTTGAGCTGCCCAGTGCTCAAGATTACCTGAATTATGAACACAATCTCCTATATCATCTTGGATTTCTTTATAAATATTTTTTAAAGAGCTAGGGATTTTGTTTCCTTTGTTTACAGCAAATGCAAGACCGTTTGCTAAGCCTGGTTGGTGATATGGATCCTGTCCAAATATAACTACTTTTGTATTTGAAAAACTGCACAATTCAAAAGCCTTATAGATATCCTGTAAGGCAGGATATATTTCTTTGCCCGCTTGCTGCAATGATAAAAGTTTATTTATTAGTTCAAGTAGATTGAATGAAATTCCATTCTTTTTGAGTTCATCATTCCAATCATTTGGTATTTTGTTTAGTGATTTAATTTGTTGCATTTTTATCAAAATTTTTATCCACAGAAACTGTGGATAAAGTTATGGATAACTTTATTTATACCATAACAAAGCCTTATATTTAAAGGTTTTATTAAAGTTGAACAAAATTTATACAATTATTATATAAATAACCGTATATCAATGATTTATGAAATATCTATGAAAAAAATTGTCGATGTAAAGTAAACTTATCAAGCGCCTTAATATCATTAATTTATCTTGTTGACAAGTGTTAATATATGTTAATTGTTTACAAAAATTAAAAACGACAGAAGTTGATATTAAATCAAGCTTTATGTTTACAAATTACTGCAAAGTCTAACGCTAATAACGTGATCAATATTCTTTATATTTTCTATTAGTTCTTGTGATGGTTTATCTTCTAAATCTATTAAATTTATGCCGATTGAGTCTCTGCTCTTATGAGTCATGTCAGCAATATTAATATTTTTGTAACCAATCTCATCTGTAATTTTACCAATCATTCCAGGTTCATTTTTATTAATAATAACCATTCTATATTCTGTCTTTCTTCCTAACTTTATTGATGGGAAATTTACAGAATTAACAATCACCCCGTCTTTCAAAAAATTAGATATTTGTTCGGCCGCCATTACAGCACAATTAATCTCAGCTTCTTTTGTGCTAGCTCCAAGATGAGGTAAAAGTATAACGTCGTGAAAATCACTAGATCTTGTTACTAACTCTGGGGTAGGAAAATCTGTTACAAATTTATCAATAATTTTTGAATTAAGGGCATCGATGATATCCTTATTATTTACAATTCCGCCTCTTGATAAATTTATTAACTTTGCTCCTTTTTTAAAATGTTTAAGAGATTCTTTTGAAATTAAATCCTTTGTTTCATCTACAAGTGGAACATGAATTGAAATATAGTCAGAATTATTTAAGAGGTATTCCATGGAATCTGCTTTTTCTACATCTTTAGGGAGTCTCCATGCTGCATCAATGGATATATATGGGTCATACCCTATTATTTTCATACCCATGACTTCAGCTGTCTGTGCAAGTAATGAACCAATAGCACCAAGTCCTATAATTCCCAAGGTTTTGCCTTTAAGCTCATTGCCTTTAAAGTTCTTTTTCTGAGACTCCATAGATTTATTAAGCTCTGATGTGTCTTGACCAGATAATGATTTTGAATACAAATTGCCTTGGATTATTCCTCTTGACGAAAGAAGCATTCCACAAACAACAAGTTCTTTTACAGCGTTTGCATTAGCACCTGGTGTATTGAAAACAACTATTCCATTGTCTGTTGCTATATCAACTGGGATATTATTTGTACCAGCTCCAGCTCTGCCAATGCATTTTAAAGATTGGTTAAAATCAGCATCAGTAAGCAGCTGACTTCTTAAAATAAGTGAATCGGGATCAATTTCATCAATATGAAAGTCATTGGCATCGAATATATCAATACCATCTTGAGCAATATTATTAAAAATTTTGTATGTAAACATTAATAAAGGAAGATTATGTTTTAAAACATGATAGATTATATATAAAAAAATTTATTTTATAAGATAATTTATTGCTTAATATTAGATATAGTTGTTTCTATATACTCTTTCCAAGACGAATAGTCGCTATTATAAAAATCTTCAGAGCTTCGATTAGGTTTATATATATTTTCATGTCTTGTCTTAACATCTTCGATGGATAAACCTTCAGCTATTTGAGAGACAATACATGCTCCAAGAGCTGTTGATTCAATGTTTTCTGGTTTAGAGATATTTTTTTGAAGTGTATTAGATAATAACTGACAAAAAGTTTTATTTGCTGTCATGCCTCCATCAACTAGTAGTGAGTTTATATTAATATTATTTTTCGTAAGTAAGTCTGTTATATCTCTAGTTTGGTAACAAATAGATTTAAACGCTGCAGTTATCAAGTCACCATTATCAGAATCTTGGGTGATACCGTAAAAGCCACCTCTAATATCTGAATTCCAGTACGGAGCCCCCAATCCATTAAATGCAGGTAAGAAATGAACATTTTTAGAATTACCATCACTGTTTAAAAAAGATTCGCTATCTTTAGCATTTGTAAAAAATTTCATTTTATCTCTAAGCCACTGAATAATATTTCCGCATGAATAAATACTTCCTTCAATTGCATAACTAATGTCATTATTTAATTGGTATCCAACGGTTGTTAATAGTCCCTCATCTAGAGTTATTATGTTTTCTTTGGTGTTTACCATTAAAAAACAGCCCGTTCCATAAGTAGACTTCATGTCACCGTAGTTAAAACAATTTTGTCCAACTAGTGCTGCCTGTTGATCGCCTATAACACCTTTAATGCTTATGTTTTCATTATCCACAACTAAAGTACCAAAATTTGCATCACATGACTGAACAGATGGCATCATAGATATAGGTATATCGAATAAATCTAATAAATCTTTATCCCATTTCATCTCATTGATATTAAATAGCATGGTTCTTGATGCATTGGTTACATCTGTATAATGTTCTTTTTCTTTTGTCAGCTTATATATCAAGTAGGAATCAACCGTACCAAACATTAACTTACCATTATTAGCAAGCTCTCTTGCGCCAGTCACATTATCAAGAATCCATTTAATTTTAGTAGCAGAAAAATATGGATCTATGACAAGCCCTGTTTTTTCTCTTACCATTTTTTCGTGGCCACTATCCCTAAGCTCTCTGCAAAACTCATGAGTACGCCTGTCTTGCCATATTATGGCTGGATAAATTGGTTCACCTGTTTCTCGAGACCAAACAACAGTAGACTCTCTTTGATTGGTTATTCCGCAAGCTGTTATAGCGTTCTCTTTTTTTAGAACATCACTAACAGTATCTCTAACGGTGTTTAATATGTCGGCGGGATCAGCTTCAACCCAACCATCATTTGGATAAGACAAAGAGTATTCTTGTTGAGAGTCTGTAATTGCATTAAGCCCTGAGTTAAAAACTATTGCTCTTGAACTTGTTGTTCCTTGGTCTATTGCTAAAAAATTACTCATAAAATATCTCCCATAACCATAATTATCCACAATTTATCAACTGATTGCCAACAGCAAAAAAACAGCTTACATACACTATATAGTGAAAAAAAATGAAATTGTCACAATATATAGTGTTTTTTTACTTGATTCTTTATCCACAACAAGTAATATTAGTGTAGCGGAACAAAATGTTAGTGTAACTGCAGACTCACAAACTTATTCCAAAAAATTAATAAATAGAACTCTTTGTGAGTGGAAAAGATACGGCGAATAAAATAGGGAAACAGAGATAAAGATGGAAATACAACAAGAAGTAAGTAAAACAATAGATGTCCAGCAACAAGTTGAGACTAATGAGATTGAGGCAACAGCACCTGGTAAGCTCAGAGTTATAAAAAGAAATGGAAAAGTCGTTGCATTTGAAGAAGACAAGATAAAAGTTGCGATAACAAAAGCTTTCCTGGCAACAGAATCTGGAAATGCAGCTGCAAGTGAAAGAATTCATAAGAAAGTTAACGCAATCTCGTCTGGAGTTCTTGAAGTATTTGAAAGAAGAATGCCCTCTGGAGGAACCCTTCACATAGAAGAAATTCAAGATCAAGTTGAGCTTCAATTAATGAGAAGTGAAGAGTTAGAGGTAGCAAAAAGCTATATCCTATACAGAGCTGGCCGAACCCAAGAAAGAAAAAAAGAAACACCAGAAATTGATATACCAAATAGGCCTGATATCAACATTACAAAAACAGATGGATCACTAGTACCACTTGATATCGATAAGCTTGCAGCATTGATTAATGATGCCTGTGACGGACTAGAAGAAGTCTCAATGAACGAGGTTTTAGAAGAAGCATTAAAAAACCTGTACGACGGAGTTTCAATATCAGACATGAGGACAAGTTTAGTTATGTCTGCAAGAACAAAGGTAGAAAAAGAACCAAACTACTCATATGTCACTGCAAGAATTCTTATGGATCAAATCAGAAGTGAGGCACTTGGCTTCTTAAAAGTAGCTGAAGAATCAACTTATGATCAAATGAAGGAAAACTACCCAAAAGCATTTTTAGCTTATATAGATAAAGGTATTGAGCTAGATATATTAGATCCAGAACTAAAAACATTTGATTTAGATGTTCTAGGCAAAGCAATTGATCATACAAGAGATAATCAATTTACCTATTTAGGGTTACAAACACTATATGATAGATACTTTATCCATTGTGACGATGTCAGATACGAGCTTCCTCAGGTCTTTTTTATGAGAGTTGCAATGGGCTTAGCAGTAGAGGAAGAAAATAGAGAAGAAAGAGCTATTGAATTCTACAAGCTTCTATCAAGTTTTGATTATATGAGCTCAACCCCAACTCTATTTAACTCTGGAACAAAAAGACCTCAATTGTCTTCTTGCTACTTAACAACAATTCCAGATGATCTTGATGGTATTTTTGGAGCCATGAAGGACAATGCCCTTTTATCAAAATGGGCAGGAGGACTCGGAAATGATTGGACATCGGTAAGAGCGATGAACTCTTATATCAAAGGAACAAATGGAAAAAGCCAAGGTGTAGTTCCCTTCTTAAAAGTTGCTAATGATACAGCTGTAGCTGTAAATCAAGGAGGGAAAAGAAAAGGAGCAATGTGTGCTTATCTTGAAACATGGCACTTAGATGTTGAGGAATTCCTAGAACTAAGAAAGAACACTGGTGATGAAAGAAGAAGAACCCATGATATGAATACTGCTAATTGGGTTCCTGATTTATTTATGAAGAGAGTTGAAGAAGATAAAAACTGGACTCTTTTTTCTCCAGGTGAAACACCAGACCTTCATGACTTAATAGGTAAAGCATTTGAAGAAAAATATGAAGAATATGAAAAGAAAGCTCAAGCTGGAGAAATGGATCAATTTAAGTCCGTGCCTGCAAAAGAGCTGTGGAGAAAAATGTTAACAATGCTTTTTGAAACAGGTCATCCGTGGATTACTTTTAAAGATTCATGTAATTTAAGATCTCCTCAACAACATGCAGGAGTTGTTCATTCTTCAAACCTTTGTACTGAAATTACTCTTAATACGAGCGCAGATGAGATAGCCGTATGTAATCTTGGTTCTGTTAATTTAGCGCAACATATGAAAGACGGAAAACTAGATGAAGAAAAAGTAAAGCAAACTGTCTCAACAGCTATAAGAATGTTAGATAACGTAATTAATATAAATTATTACTCTGTGGACACAGCAAAAAATTCCAATTTAAAACATAGGCCGATTGGTCTTGGAATGATGGGCTTTCAAGACACCTTATACATGCAAGATATCGCATATTGCAGTGATGAAGCTGTTGAATTTGCAGACAGAAGTATGGAATTAATTAGTTATTATGCTATTCATGCTTCAACAGAACTTGCAAAAGAAAGAGGAAGTTATGAGTCCTATGAAGGTTCGCTATGGAGTCAAGGCATATTGCCAAAAGACTCGCTTGAGATACTTGAAAAAAATAGAGGATCAGAATATTTAAATGTTGATAAATCTGAAACTCTTGATTGGGAATCCTTAAGAAAAAAAGTTATGACCGATGGAATGAGAAATTCAAATGTTATGGCTATAGCTCCTACTGCTACGATATCAAATATTACTGGTGTTACACAGTCGGTTGAACCAACTTATCAAAACTTATATGTAAAATCTAACCTTTCAGGCGAGTTTACTATTGTAAATCCGCATCTAGTTAATAAGCTAAAAGAGCTCAATCTTTGGGATGACGTCATGATTAATGACCTCAAATATTTTGAGGGTAGTCTTTCACAGATATCAAGAATACCTGATGAAATTAAAACCATATATTCAACAGCTTTTGAAGTTGAGCCAAGATACATAGTTGAATCAGCTAGCAGAAGACAAAAATGGATAGATCAAGCTCAGTCATTAAATTTATATATAGGAAATGCTGATGGTAAAAAGCTTGATATCACATACAGAATGGCATGGTATTCAGGTCTTAAAACTACCTATTACCTAAGATCAATCGCTGCAACATCAACTGAAAAATCAACAGTTGCACAAGGAAAATTAAACGCGGTTAGTGCGCAAGCATCACAAGCTGCACCACAGGAACTAGGAGCACCGGCCCCTGTTCCTACAGCATGCTCTCTGGATGATCCAGATTGTGAAGCATGTCAATAATATAGGAGAACGAAATGTTAAATTGGGATGATTATGGAAAAGAGGAAACAAACACAAGCGCAGCAGTTACTGCTAGTGCTCCTGTAGTAGAAACACCTCAAGCTGCAAAAGAGCAATCTGCTCCAGTAGTAGATACAGCAGCTCCAATAAAAGAAAATACAACCAAGATAGAAGAAGGATCTCGCGCGCAACTAGCAAGAGAGGCTATAAAAAATCTAGATGATGCTGCAGGAGTTGAAGAACTAGATGAAATGGCTGGCTCAAGGGTTCAGGTTGATGACAAAATGATGATCAACTGTAAAGCTGATCTTAATCAACTAGTGCCATTTAAATATGACTGGGCATGGCAAAAATATTTAGACGGAAGTGCCAATCATTGGATGCCACAAGAAATTAATATGACAAACGATATTGTATTGTGGAAATCTGAAGATGGCCTTACAGAAGATGAAAGAACAATTGTAAAAAGAAACTTAGGGTTCTTCTCAACAGCTGACTCTCTTGTCGCAAATAACTTAGTATTAGCACTATATAGATTAATAACAAATCCTGAATGTAGACAATATATTTTAAGACAAAGTTTAGAAGAAGCTATTCATACACATGCTTATCAATACTGCATTGAATCACTTGGTATGGACGAAGGCGAAATATTCAATATGTACCGTGAAATACCATGCGTTTCAAGAAAAGCAGCCTGGGGTCTTAAATATACTCAAGAAATATCAGATCCTGAATTTAAAACAGGTACTGTGGAAACTGATAAACAGCTTCTTAAAAACTTGATTGCTTTCTATTGCGTCCTAGAAGGAATCTTCTTCTATTGTGGCTTTACTCAAATATTATCTATGGGCCGAAGAAATAAAATGACTGGAACGTCAGAACAGTTCCAATATATTTTAAGAGATGAATCTATGCATGTTAACTTTGGTATAGACGTAATCAATCAAATTAAGATTGAAAATCCTCATTTATGGGATGAAGAGATGAAGGCTGAAGCTGCTCAAATGATCCTTGAAGGAACAGAACTAGAAATTATGTATGCAAGAGATACTATGCCTAGAGGAGTTCTTGGAATGAATGCCGCAATGATGGAAGAGTATCTAAAATTCATTGCAAACAGAAGACTGACACAAATTGGTTTAGAGGAAGAATTTAAAGGTGTTGGTAATCCATTCCCGTGGATGTCAGAAATAATAGATTTAAGAAAAGAAAAGAACTTCTTTGAAACTAGAGTTACTGAGTACCAAGTTGGTGGCGCTCTAAACTGGGAATAATCTAAACAGAAAAGCTAGATCTACTGGAAACCTGATTGATATAATCATTCAGGTTTTCGTAATCGTTTATATCAAGCCTATTTAACCTAACCAAGAATTGTAATGAGGTTACCATTTGAATATCTGCATAAGTAAATCTTTCTCCTGCTATATATTCTCTACTCGCAATAATTTTGTCATAAATATCTAAAGATTTAACTGCTAATTCTCTTTGTGCCAATCCATATTCTTGATTTTGATTTTCCATTTGACTCATGTGTGGGTGAGTATGCCTAAAACCATGCATTAAAGGCACTGCCAACTCATAAGTCACCCTTGAGTACCACATCTCTATAGAAGCAATCTCTATAGGGTTTTCTCCAAATAAATTAGGTTCAGGATACAGAGATTCTAAATATCTACATATAGCAGTTGTTTCTAAAATAATTGTGTCATCATCTAACTTTAGAGCAGGTACTCTAGAATTAGGAGCTATAGCTTTATACTCTGGAGTTTTATGTTCAAGTTTTCCTAGATCAAGATCAATGACCTCTACTTGGTCTAATATACCCTTTTCTTTTAAGAAAATTAAAACCTTGAGCGGACTGGGAGCAAGAATGCTTGAATATAGCTTCAATGCTAGCCCTTATTAATTAATTCAAATATTTTTAGAGTCTGTTCACCACCGTTTTGCAGTGGCCTAGCATCGTCCATATCTGAAACCTTATCCCAATTTGCAGCTATATTTTCTGGAGTCATGTCCTCACCAGTACCAAGGTTGATACCCATGGTTTCATGTATAAATATACGAGCAAAAACTCCAGCACCAGCAGCCATAACAACTCCATTAGGAGCATCTTTGCTAGCAAGATATAGAACAGCAGGTGTTACATGTTCTGGCTGCATATTTTTACCAAAATCTTCAGGTATTAAGCCCTCTGTCATTCTTGTATAAGCTACAGGAGTAATGGAGTTAGTGAATACATTATATTTTTGTCCCTCTAATTTAAGTGTATTCATTAATCCAACCATTGCCATTTTTGCAGATCCATAGTTTGCTTGACCAAAATTACCAAAAACCCCACTAGATGAACTAGTAAAAATAATTCTTCCAAACTCTTGTTCTCGCATTATTGGATACACAGTATGAGTGCAATTCAAAGTTCCTTGAAAGTGAACATCCATAACAGTATTAAAGCTCTCAATAGTATCTTTATGAAAGCTTTTGTCTCTTAATATTCCAGCATTATTTACAAGAATATCTATTCTTCCCCATTTTTCTTTAGCTTCATTAACCATAGCTTGAACTGCTTCTAAATCTGTGACACTGGCTCCATTAGCAATTGCCTCACCACCCTCAGAGATAATTTGGTCAACAACAGCCTTTGCGGCATCACTAGCACCGCTTCCATCAACACCTCCACCAAGATCGTTAACAACTACTTTAGCCCCTCTTCTAGCAAGTCCTAATGCATGCTCTTTACCTAATCCACCGCCGGCTCCAGTAACAATTGCAACCTGATCATCAAATCTAATATTCATTTATTTCACCCCTTTTTTAGAAGTCCTTCTACGTTTAAGATAAAGTTATTCTAATAAAAATTAGTCTTATTTACTATTACTGAAATGGGCGCATCCTTGATTAAAAAAGAGGCAATAACTGGATATGAAGATTTAGAAATTGACTTATATCAAGATAAAAGATTAGAGGAAAGAAAAGATTTATGGTTTGAGTCATGTCTGCATGATTTAAATTGGGAAACAGGTTTTATAAAAATCTTTGGTAAAACTCATCAAATACCAAGACTTCAAGCTTGGTATGCGGACAACGAAATTGAATACACATATTCTGGAAAAAAACTTCAAAGACATAATTGGAATAACTTACTACTAGAAATTAAAGAAAAAATTGAGAATATTACATCTTTTAAATTTAATTCTGTGTTAGCCAATTTGTACAGAGATGGAAATGATTCAATGGGACTTCATTCTGATGATGAAAAAGAACTTGGAAAAAAACCTGTGATAGCATCTTTATCACTTGGAGAAACAAGAGAAATATATTTTAAGCATAAAAATAAAAAATTAAACTTAATTATTCCTCAAGCAAGTGGTCAACTCATAGTAATGCATGGCAAGACTCAAGAATATTGGAAGCATGAAATAAAAAAAACAAAAAAAATTAAAAAGCCAAGAATAAATCTGACTTTTAGGAATATAATTACGAATTAAATTTCATATTAAAAGGTAAAAAAATGAGTTCAAGAGTAAAAGTTGTGGTAACCGGAGCAGCAGGACAAATAGCCTACTCTCTTATCCCAAGATTGGTTGATGGAAGAACATTTGGTGACAAGATAGTTGATTTATACCTTGTTGAAATTCCTCAAGTTGTCAACAAGCTTGAAGGTTTAGTTATGGAGCTTGAAGATTCATATTTTCCAAACATGAGTGAAGTCAAATATACAGATAATTTTGAAGAAGCATCTCATGATGCAGATTGGTTTCTTCTTGTTGGTAGCATTCCAAGAGGAATTGTTTATGAAGGAAGGAAAATTGAAGAAAGATCAGATTTACTAAAAATTAACGGTGGAATTTTTGTTAATCAGGGAGAGGCCATTGGTAAATATGGTAAAGATAATGCAAAAATTCTAGTTGTAGGCAACCCTGCTAATACAAATGCGCTTATAGGTAAAAATGCTGCTAATAAGGATTCTCAACTATGGATGGCTATGACAATGCTTGATTCAAGCAGGGCCAAATCTGTGATAAGTAAAAAAACTGGAACAAATATTGATAACGTTAAAAATATGGTTATCTGGGGCAATCATAGTCCTACGATGTACCCAGATGTTGAAAATGTTCTTATTGATGGAAGACCTGGTAGTGAAGTTATAAGTGATATGGAGTGGGTTGAAAATTCTTTTCTTCCAACTGTTCAACAAAGAGGCAAGGCTGTAATTGACTCTAGAGGAGCTTCATCAGCAACATCTGCTGCAAAAGCGGCTCTAGATACAATTGTTGCATGTGAAAATCCAACAGATGAAGGCGATTCATTTAGTGCTGCCGTAGCAAGTGATGGAGCTTACGGTGTTCCAGAGGGTTTGATGTGTGGATACCCTCTCTTTACTCTACCTGATGGCACAATAGAGATTAAAAGAGATCTGGTGATGTCAGAATTTGCAAAGCAAAAGTTTCAAATATCTATAGATGAGTTAGAATCTGAAAGAGAGGCAGTAAAACATTTACTTAAATGAAACAAAGGGAAAAAATATTAAATCAATTTATATTAGACACCCTTAATAATGAAGAATGTAAAAACCTTCAAATAGTAACAAAGCTAGATATCTCAAAGCTTGTAAAAAAATTTGAAAATTCTGACATAGCGCATCTAAGCATTGACCCAAATTTTGAGTATATAAAAGATCCAGTTGATTTATTCATTGTTTTGGATGATATAGATTTATCTCAAAGTCAGATAGGAACAATTAAGAATCTTTTGAGTCAAAAAATTATAATTTTTTCTCGCCCTAAAGATGGCATCAAAGAATCCAATATGATTAAACTTGGGTTCCAGGTTGAACTTGAAGATAGCTCCAATAAGTTGCTATGTTTTTCATATAACCTTAAGACCTACAACAATAAAAGATCTTGGAACAATTCAGAAGGATGGGCAAATCCAGAAAACTTTGATAAATATAGGTGGTAGTGTTATCTAAAGTAAGATAAGAACTTTAAAAAATTAGTATTACCACCATCAACAACAATATCCCCGGAAGCTAAAGCCATTACTGGATTTAGCAATCCTGATAATGCCATTTTAAAATTAAGTTCAGAAGTTTTTACTGTAATGTCACATTGCAGGTCAGCATTAGCTGAAACTGAGGCAACTTGATTTCTTATTGTAATAGTTCTTGTTAAGCCAGATGAGAATAAGAAACATGCTTTAATATTTTGATTAATGACTCTTTCAGGATTTAACCTAACAGATAAAATGCTAAAGATAGTATCAATTGAAATTTCTTTTACACCCTCTTCTGTTCTTTCTGCAACTGGATAACCACCAAAATCACCCTCTAATTCCATAGCCGATGAAAGAAAATAATTTCTTTTGTTTGGATTAGATGAGCGCAACCCTATATAGAGAAGAGCTTTTTGTCTTAACTTATCTACTTTGTCTACTGAGTAATCTAGGGCTAGAAGTCTATCACTTAATTCAAGCGCCCATTGCATATCCTCATCTAGCACAGATTCTTCTAATGCTTCTAATAACAATTCTTCACCGCCGACTAATTTAGCCAACTTTTGAGCTTCTTCTTTTCGTGATAAAGGATCAAGATCAGCAGGATTTCCATTAAACCAACCTAAGTATCCGTTAAAAATGCTTTTAACCGACCACCTAACAGTACCATAAAATTCTGATAAATAAGGTGAGCTCTTTATAGAGGCTGGTAATTCTACCATTTCAACAATTTGATCAGGATAGTAGCCTTCATTCATTAGTCGAATTGTTTGATCATGAACATATTGGATTGCATCCCTATAAATAGTTAATGCTTCCATAGTCTCTTCTGAGCCTATGATTGGCTTTGTGTGACTTGGGAATATATATTCTGGTTCATGAGATCGCATTTTATCTAAGCTAGAAACCCAGCCTATAACATCTCTGTGAGTTGTTCCTCTGATCGTATAGAGGTTTGGAAATGTTTTATAGATATTATCTCCAGGCATCAAAGATTTATGCTCTGGCAACCAAACAAATAGTTGATCGTTTGTTTCACCAGGAGCATGATACAGCTCAATATTAATACCAGAAATATTTATCTTTAATTCTTCTTTAAAGGTTGTATCTGGTTTGATGTATCCAAACGGTGATTTAGAAACATTAAGGCTCTTGCCAATACCTACATTTATAACCTCATCCTCTGGTAATGCTGTACCAAACATTCTGGTGCTTCTAACGCTAATAATTGGATTTATTATTCCTAGAATCCTTTGCATGTAATAGTCCGTTGATTCATGAGCTATTACCAATGGCCTTTCTTTTTGTGTTGTTAAATAGTGAGCAGCTCCAAAAGTATGATCTCCATGATTATGGGTATAAATTATCGCAGTGATTGGATTATCACTCAGCTTCTTAAATCTCTTATAAATCTCTGATGCTTCATAGGTGCTATCTGAGGCATCAATAATAATATTACCTTCTTCTCCCTCAACCATTATTGAGTTAGCAATACCAAAACCTATTGCAAAATGAACTTTTCCACCAGGCGTTTCATATGTCAGAACATTCTGCTCAAATTCGTTAGAGTGTTCTATAAGCTTTTCGACTGAAGAAATTTTTGGAATATCAAGCTTTTCTTCTTCAGGCTTACATGAAAAAAATATAATTAAAGCAAAAAAGCCTATAAGATAATTTTTTTTAAAGTTTGATTTCAATTAAATATGCTCTTTGGGACTATAAAAAACTGAGCATAATTTCATCAACGATTATATTTGATCCATCTTCAGAAGTTGGTGCTTTTGATGATCCGTTTCTCCATACTGTTACTACAGTCCATAAAGTTTTATCTGCTGTATTGTCTTTCAAATTAACTCTTAAGATATTTTCAGTTATGGTTCTGATATCATCACGAAAGTAGTAATTATCCCAATAATATCTAGTGTAATAATGATTCATTCTATCTGATTGAACTTTATCTTTTGTAGTAATAATAATCTCAAAGGTTAGGTCTGAACTTTCAGAATAAGATAATCCAGTTTCTATCAAAGAGGTTTTTAAATTATCTTTAAATCTTTCAAGATCAATTGGGTTTATTTCTGCGCTGATGCTTGATTCATTTATCTTTATAGAAAAATCGCTATAATTGTCTAAGTTGAAAGTATCGACTGAATCAACTTCAATGTTAGTTTGCATACTGTTACAACCTACCAGTATCAGTAGAGTGATTAATGTAGTTATTTTTTTCATAAATTTATTATAGATTTTATTATGTTTAACCTTCAAGAACAAAAAAATATTCCTTTGCTAGATGTCAATGCTCAAATATATAACGAATCAGAATTTAATTGCAAGCACATACACCTAGAGAGCGATAGCAATGAAAAAGTATTCATGGTTGCTTTTAGAACTATTCCTGAAGATTCTACTGGTGTAGCCCACATTTTAGAACATACAGCCTTATGTGGTTCAAAAAAATACCCAGTAAGAGATCCATTCTTTATGATGATTAGAAGGTCTCTTAACACATTCATGAATGCTTTCACCTCAAGCGATTGGACTGCTTACCCATTTGCAACACTGAATAAAAAGGATTTTAACAATCTTTTAGGTGTATATCTTGACTCAGCGTTTTTTCCAAATTTAGATAATCTTGATTTTGCTCAAGAAGGTCATAGGTTGGAGTTTCAGGAAAAAAATAATCCAGAAAGTGAGATTGAAATTAAAGGTGTTGTTTATAATGAAATGAAAGGAGCCATGAGCTCAATTACAAGTCAGTTATGGCATGGAATGTCGAAACACTTATACTCTTCTTCGACTTATAAGCATAATAGTGGCGGTGATCCAGAGAACATAATAGATCTCTCGCATGAGGATTTGGTGAATTTTCATCAAAAACATTATCACCCATCAAATGCTACCTTCTTTACATTTGGCAATGTAGATCCTCTAGAAATACAGTCGTTCATTAAAGAAAATGTTTTAGATAATTTTTCGCCATCAGATGAAGTTGTAGCTGTTAAAAATGAAGACAGATTAGATTCACCAAAAGTTGTTTCTGATTTTTATAATCCTCAACCAGGAGATGAAAATAATCATCATATTGTTTTAAGTTGGCTTTTAAATGAAAGTCATAACCCAGTTCAGTTACTTGAAACATATTTAATGTCTAACATTCTTTTAGATAACTCTGCCTCTCCTCTTAGAAAGGTTTTAGAAAATACAAAATTGGGTAAATCCCCTTCGCCTTTAACAGGTCTTGAAGCTGATCAAAAGGAGCTTGTATTTGCTGCTGGGTTAGAGGGTATTGATTCCAATAAATCCAAAGAAGTTGAGATACTCATAATGGATTGTCTCAAAAAGCTAGTAGAAGATGGAGTACCCAAAGATCTAATAGATTCCTCTCTTCATCAGCTAGAAATTAGACAAAGAGAAATTACTGGTTCTGGTATGCCATTTGGTTTACAAATTATGTTAACTTGCTTGCCCGCATGTATTCATAACGACAATCCTTTAAATGTATTAGATTTAGATAGTGCTTTTAATACTATAAAAAATAACCTCAAATCAGATAATTATATCGAAAATCTTATTGATAAAAATCTAATTAAAAACAATCACAGGTTAACATATTCTCTGATTCCCGATACTGAGTTGAATAAAAAAAATGAAGAAAAAATCCAAAATAAAGTTTTTGAAATCACAAAAAACTTTTCTTCTGATGATAAAGAAAAGCTCATAAAGTTAGCTAATGATTTAGAAAAAAGACAAAATTCTATTGATGATCCAGAGGTCTTGCCAAAGGTTACAAAGGAAGATATTCCCAAAACAAGAAACTATGCATCTCCATTAACTTTTACAAAAAATGAATCTACCAATTACTTCTATAAAACTGGTACTAATGGGATTGTTTATCATTCAATGATTTTTCCTTGTGAGGCTCTTGATGAAAATGAATTAAAAGTTGCCAGCTTACTTTCTAATACACTCACAGATATTGGTTTAGGTAGAGATGGGTACGAAGATATTCAAAAATATCAATCATCTATCACTGGAGGAATTTCAGCTTCATTTATCACTTTACCTGATAAAAAAGATGATACTTTTAAATTGGCACTAAAAGTTAGCTCAAAGAGCTTAGAAGGCAACGAGTCTTTTATGCAGGATTTAATATTAAGAACTGTTAAAGAATCAATCTTTGATGAAACTAATAGAATTCAAGAGCTTTTAGAATTTATCTCATCTGATAATGAAAAATCAGTTATTCAAAATGGTCATATTCTGTCTATGAGCAATGCTGCTTCACAAATAAGTGATATTGCATCGACCAATGATCTCACATCAGGACTTAGGTTTGTTCATAACACCAATCATCTTTCAAAATTAGTTAATGAACAAAATGAGCTTGCAAAGTATATAGAATTGCTTAGGTCTATAAATTCTAAAATTTCTAATACACCAAGTCATTTATTCACAGCATCAGCATTAGATAAAGCAAATTTAAACTTAAATTTCACAATCAAAGAAAATACTAATCTTTATAAAAATCAAAATCTTATTGCGCTTCAATCTACTCCAATTGGTTGGATCACTGGCTCACAAGTATGTTTTTGTGCTGAAGCGTTCCCAACAGTTGATTTTTTGCACGAAGATGCCCCTGCTCTAACAGTACTCGGAACAGTTTTAAGAAATGGATATCTTCATTCTGCTATTAGAGAAAAAGGCGGTGCATATGGCGCCGGAGCCACTCAAGACTCAAATAACAAAGTTTTTAAATTCTTTTCCTACAGAGACCCAAAATGTACAGATACATTTAACGAATTTAAAAAATCCAGAGAATGGTCAGTTAAGAGTATTACAGAAGAACAATTAGAAGAAGGAATTTTGGGTGTTATATCAAGTATAGATAAACCATTATCTCCATTTGGTGAAGCTATGAGCGATTTTATGAGTTCATTAGATCAAAAAACTCAAGATGAGCGCTTAAGCTTTAGATCAAAAGTTAAAGAATGTAGCTTAGCTAACCTCGTTATGGTATCAGAAAAATATTTATTCAATGAATCAAAGCGCTCTGCTATAGCTGGTCAAAATTATGAAACAGAGCTAAAAGATTTAGGGTTTGAAATTAAAAATATATAAATTTAAAAAAAGAAAAATCTTTTTTTCTTTAATTCTTTAGCGCATCCCCAGTATTGCTGTTGATATTTAGTTGATCTTGTTTGAACTCTATCTGCTACTTTTATTAGCCACGGTTTTTTTCTGTAAGTTTTTTTCTTAAAGCCTCCATACCCTTCATGATATGCAAGATACAACGATCTAGCATCTAACCTATCAAATCCTTGATAATAACCTTTAGATGCATACCATCCTATAAAATCTGCTGAATCCTTAAAATTCTTTCTACTTGCTCCAGAATTTCCAGTCTCATCTTTGTAGTCCTCCCAAGTCATGTTGAGTGCCTGAGAATAACCTACAGCTGAAGATTTTCTCTTCCACGGTATTACCCATAATAACTTCGTTCTTTCTGGTTTTGCATCTGCTTTAAAACTAGATTCTTGATAAACAAATGACATAAGAACATAAGGAGGAATTTTCCACCTCTTTTCTGATTTTATTGCAGCCTTGTACCAACTTTTCTTTTCTTCAAATATTAAACATATGTTATCTGGATTTTGAGGCGGCGTTGTCATGCATGACTGAAGAGAGAATATCAAAATTATAAAAAACGAAGTTTTTAAAAATCTAATATTCATCAGATTTTTTCCCCTGGCTCAAAACCTCTGAATGTTTTAAAACGTGGAAATCTCAAACTGTAATTTTCACCTTCCATACTCTGAGTTACTGCATCTGCTCGAATTTCTATTAATTGTCCTATCAATGAATCTTTATATTGCCAGAATTTTTCTCTATTTTCATCAGTCAAGCCACTGCCCACATTTAATGAGAAAAATTTGCCATCGTCATTGCCCTCAACTGAAAATGCTCCCAGTTTACCAGCATGCCTTCCAGTGCCCTCGTGAACCTCGGTTACTTTTAATGTAACTTCAATAAAAGGTTTCATTTTTAGCCAAGCATGACTTCTTTTGCACTCATATAAATCATTTTCAGGTTTAATCATCAACCCTTCATAGCCTCGCTCTAAAGCCTCTTTGTTCATTTGAGTATAAATTTCTTCACCCTGCTCTTTATCAAAATCTACAACCGTATAATCAACAATCTTAATACATGAAGGAAATTTTTTAGCAAATTTCTCTAAATGATGTTTTCTTTCAAGGGTTGTGAGCTTGCTTTTTCCATCGTTAAATTCTTTAAGAGGTAAGATATCAAACAAAGCTAAATATGCATCTTCTGTTTTTGCATTGGTTTTCCTATGAACCTGTTTCATTAATGATTGAAAATCATCACTCATCACTTCGCCATCAAAAACCATATCATTAAATTCAGGTTTGCTTAATGCTTCTTCAATATGAGGAAAATTGCTAAATATTTTTCCATTTCTACTGTAGAGGGTTGTATTATTTTTCTTAGTTATTGCTATTACTCTCACTCCATCATATTTATATTCAATTAAACAGTTACCTTTAATCTTTTTTGGATGTTTCATTCCGTCATGAGATAGCATGCATGCAAAAACAGGCACTCTAAATTGAATATCTATTTTTTTTGCGACATTGTTCACCGTCTTCTCACTTACGCCGCACCTCAAATCCTTTATTAAGATTCTTCTATACCAATCATTCCACTCTTCCGAAGTGGCTTTATCCATTAGCTCCAAAATTTCATCCCTAGCAGCATGACCAGTTTTCTCTCTTTCAATCAGAAGTAAAGCTGAGTTCTTAAAAGTGCTCCAATCTAATCCATTTCCATTTTTATCAGATTTAGGAACTTGTTTAACACCAAATGTTACTAATGCATCTAAGCACATTGATAGACCTTCTTGAAATTCTAGGTCATTAATATTTTCTTCAATAACGCTTTCTTTGAATAATCTACTGTTATTACTTTCAAGTTTTTGAATTATTTTCCAGGGCTTCATTTATCAGATTTTTCAGCAACTGCCAGTTGTTTCAGCCTTGCAATCTCTTGAGCTTGAGACTCAATATGAGAAATCATTTGTTTTGTTATTGGCATTCTCTCTTGGTCACAAATATTGGCATAAAACTTTTCAGTAAATTCATAAGCAAAATTTACCATATCTTTTACTGTTTTAATCGGGTCCAAGACGTTATTAAGATCAGCGGCTACAAGAATTGCGAAAGTGCTAGTATCTGCTTCAAATGTTCCAGGGTTTAAAGCATTGGCTATTCTAAAAGACTCTTTATAGTCACTATCTTTTATAACAAAAAATCCATGAGATAGGGTTGCTCCGAGATTATTCATAAACCCATATACTTGATCAATTTCGAACATGGACTTATCAATGGATATTAAGTTTAAGACAACAAGTTTTTGTTCTTGATAATCAATGTGATCTTTATCTTCAAAATCAAAAGCTTTTTGAGACTTTATATCAATTTCATCAAACTCTTTTATTTCAAAAGTGTCTGTAACAGGCTCAATTTTTACTTTGAGCTCTCCTCTATTAGAAATTTTTCTAATGAAAAGAAATGTAATTATTAGGAATACTAAAACAGAAATGCCAATTAAATATATATCTATATTGGAGTCCATCATACTTCAGCAAATTCTAGAGCTTGGTTAACATCAACAGAGACCATTCTAGAAACACCAGCTTCTTGCATTGTTACTCCCATTAAATGATCACTTTTTTCCATAGAAACTTTATTATGAGTTATAAATATGAATTGAACTGTCTTTGACATCTCCTCAACCATATTTATAAAACGCATAGTATTTAAATCATCTAGTGGAGCATCTACTTCATCTAAAATACAAAACGGAGCAGGATTGAGCTCAAAAATTGCAAAAACAAGAGCTAAAGCAGTTAAAGCTTTTTCACCTCCTGACAGTTGAGAAATTGATGAATTTTTCTTGCCAGGAGGTCTAGCCATTATTACTACACCCGCATTTAAAGCATCATTTTCGGTAAGAGCGAGTTCAGCAAAACCACCACCAAATAACTTTGAAAATACCTCTTTCATTCTTTTGTTTATTGAATCAAAGCTATCTTGAAATCTTGTTTTAGTTTCAAGATCAATTGTTTTTATGGCGCCTGTAAGTTTTTCAAGAGCTTCAGTAAGATCGTTGTATTGAACATCAAGCTCTTCTTTTCTTTTTGATTCTGCAGCTATTTCTTCTGGAGCTGCCAGGTTGATAGCTCCTAGACGTATGATTTTTGCCTGAATGTCTGCAAGTGAATCTTGGAGGACATTGAGCTCCATATCTTCATATTTTGAATAATCTATATTTTCAATATTTAAACCAGCCTCTTTAATTTTAGTGTTTGCGTTATCTAGATTAATTTCATGGGTTTTTAAATCCAACCTCAGATTAGTAACTTTCTCTGTAATTGATTTAAGATCTAGTTCAGCTACATTTTTTTGATTTTCAAGGTCTCTTAAGCTTTCATTAAACTGAGATTGTTTTTGCCTTATGGCTGTTAATTCAGATTCTGCTTTAGAGCTCTTTTCTACCAAGCCATCCATAATTACTTGAATTTCAGACTTTCTTATTTCAGCTTCTTCAATTAATTTTTTTAATTCGTTTTCTCTGCTTAAGTACTCTTCGGGAGCAGCTAAATTGACTGAACCTAATTGAGCAATATTTTTTTGTATTTCATCTAAAGAGACCTCAAGCCCTTTTAAATCCATTCCCTTGTATTGTGCTGAATCAAGGTCTGAAATACTTACCTCTGCTTTCTCTAAAACCATTGAAGCATTTTCTAAATTAATTTCGTGAGTTCTTAGCTCAAGCCTTAAATCATTAATTTCTTTCTCAAGGTTCCTAAGTTCATTTGATACAACAGATTTATTGCTATCCATTTCTTGCAATTGGTTATCTATATTAGTCTGAATACTAATGTGTGATTCCAGTTGATTGCCAATTGAGATTCTTTGACTGTTAAGGTCTTCGAGCTTAGTTTCAGCAATTTTTTTATCTTCCTTGGCTTTGTTAATAGCCTCTTCTGCTCTATTTTTTTGATTTAAATATTCTGCAGTAAAACTTTTTGATTGATCAGAAGCAATTTTTAATATGCTCATTAGGAGTTCTTTAAGCTCAGATAATTTTGAGTTCACTTTATCTGCACTTGATCCAAATGATTTAAGTAAGTCTGTGATTGAATCTAGTAAGTGTATTGCTTTTTCTTTAGGGCTTAGATGTTCATTATTTGACTCTTTGTCAACAGCGTTTGCATAATTACGTGAAGCATCTTCAAAATCTGATTTTGCATTTTCTGCTAAATTATTAAGATTTTTTATTGAGCCTTCGATTCGTGCAATCTCAGCATCAATAGAAAATTGATTTTTCTGAATGTCTTTTATCTCACTTACGATTTTGTCTTTATTAGCTTTAATACCATCAAAAATATCCTGCTTCGAATCTAATTCATTTTGTTTGATGTTTATTTGGTCTTCGAGCGGTTTAATTGACACACCGATAGTATTTTTTTTCTCAAGAGCATCAAAAGCTTTAACAATAGCAATATTTAGCTTTAATTCTTTTTCTTTTGGACTTAAGTCCTTAAATGCAGACTCTTTTTGAAGAGCATCTTTGTAACTTTTTTGAGCTCTCTCAAGGGCTTCTAAATTAGTAGCTTCAGATTTGTTGATATTATGAAGATCTGATTCATGCTTGGCTATTTCAGCACCTATTGTATAAAAATTTTTCTGAGCATCCTCATAAGCATTAATTACAGACTCATTCTGGGTTCTATAATCATCGATTTGTGCTTGTTTTGAATCTGATTCAGCCTGTTTTATTTTGAGATCTCTATTTAAGCCTTCTAAGTTCTTTTGGAGTTTGTCTTTATTGTTTTTAGCTTCAAGTGAATAAAGAATAGCTATATCAGTTTGTTTCTGATTCTCCTCTTCTTTTAACTTGTTATATTTCTCTGCAGCATTAGCTTGATTTTCAAGCCTTCTAATAAGCCTTTCTATTTCATCCTTTATATCTTTAACTCTTGATAGGTTCTCTTTTGTCTTCTTGATTCGACTCTCGGTTTCTCTTCTTCTTTCCCTATATTTAGAGACGCCTGCAGCCTCTTCAATATGAGTCCTAAGCTCCTCTGGCTTTGCACTTACAAGCCTACTGACCATTCCTTGTTCAATAATTGCATAAGAACTTGGTCCTAAACCTGTTCCTAGAAATATATCTTGAACATCTTTTCTTCTACACTTTGTACTATTTATAAAATAAGTTGACTGTGCATCTCTTGTCATTACTCTTTTGATGGAAATTTCATTATAGGAAGCATATTCACCACCAATCTTTCCACTAGAATTATCAAAAAGTAATTCAATACTGCATTGTCCTGATGGTTTTCTATTTTCTGACCCATTGAAGATGACGTCTACCATAGACTCCCCACGAAGATTTTTAGCAGAGAGCTCTCCTAAAACCCATCTTACGGCATCAATTACGTTTGATTTACCACAGCCATTAGGGCCAACTACGCCTACTAAATTTGAAGGAAAAGATATCTTCGTTGGATCTACGAAACTTTTAAAACCTGCGAGTTTTATATGTTTAAGCTGCATTATTGAGAATATTTTTCTTAAAGATATATTAAACTATTGTTCCCTTTTAAACCATTCATTTGCCTTAATATTATAGGAATTTACAGGCTGATTGTTATCAATTAACAAAGCGTTTTCAGAATAAAAAATAGAGGCTGTTTCAGGGCAGTTTAATGATACTTTTAAATCAAGAGTTTCTTGATTTAGATAGGCAGAAGCCAAATCAAAACCAGGAATGGAGGAATGAACATTTTCTAATTCAAATTCAGAAGAATTCGTGAATTTTTTTAAGGCTATGGGTATTTTTGGACCATTCATTATAAATACTTCTGCTGTACCAAAAAAATTAGAGCACTCTGGAGGAGAGTTAAGATTTATAATTAATTTAGACTTTGCAAAATCAGGGAATTTTGCGTCTCTAAGTTTTGTGTATAAGGTATAAAAAATAAATTTTTCATCTGTGGTTTGAAAGTATTGCTCTGAGATAGAAATTAAGCTTTCAGCAGCAATAAATTTACTGTCTTCAATGGCTTTATTAATATAACTTTGCAGCCAATACACTTTATCTTCATTGCTAATATTGTTATTAAATTCTCTTGTAATGTTTTCAGAAATTTTACTATTAACGTTAATATTCATAAGAATTTCTGAATTGATCTTTTGATTTTTAATTGAGCCTAAGAATGAGTATTTTCCAACAACAGTAAATAAACAAACAAGAACAACTAAAAAAGAGATTCCAAAAATATATCCTTTATTGTTTGTATTTTGCGATAACAGATATGCCAAGATTGGAATGAATGCAAAGAAAGCTAAGAAGTATATAAAAAACATTATGTCTTTCTTCTAAAAAAGAATATTAACAAAGCAATAAATAAAAATAATACTGGTGCAATCCAAAGAATATACGTATTGCTATTCAATCCTGGATTGTATAAGACTTCATTTCCAAACCTATCAGACAGAAAAGTCTTAATCTCATCATCAGTTTTGCCTTCTTTAATTAATTCTATAATTTTCTCTTTGATATCCTCAGATACCGGAGCATTAGAGCTTGCAAGTGATCCACTAGTACATTTTGGACATCTAATTTCTTTTATTAAACTATAAAACCTTTCTTCATCTTTTATATTTTCAAAATTATATAAAGAATCACCCAAAACATTTGTTGAGGATATAAAAAATATAAATAACAACGATTTAATTATCATTAAAAAGGTTCTCCTTTTTTATAATTGGAGAAAAAACATCACTCCAAATCATTTCATTTACCTCACCCCTGTAATGAGCAATAATTTTTCCATTATTTATTAAAAAAGTTTCAGGTGCGCCAGTGACACCCATATCTAAGGCTAATTCACCTTTTAGATCATGGATAATAAATTCATAAGGGTCACCAAACTTTGTAATCCAATTTATTGCATCAATTCTTGCGTCTTTATAATTTAGCCCCATTATAGGAATACCTTGTGAGCTTAGTTTTACTAAAAAACCATGCTCAATTCGGCAAGTAATACACCAGCTTGCCCAGACGTTAATTAAGTGTGCGCCTTCTATATCTGAATTTGTTATAACATCATCCGAATATAAATCTTCAAGTTCAAACAATGGCATATTTGAAGTTTGAAAACTTGCTCCTGGATAGTATTTATCCTCTTCAATATATAAATAAAAAAAGTAAAAAAACATTAGAGATACGCATAATATAAATACTCTTAAAAAAACTGTCATGAGTGCACTCTATTTAATGACCTAGCTAAAAATAAACCTGAAATAATCATTAATGTGGCTGAAAACCATATCCATCTTATAAAATAATTAAACTGAACATTTACAATCCAACTTCCATCATCTAGTTGATCGCCAATTGTTAAATATATATCTTTTAATAAGGAGGCATGTATTGCTGTTTCAGTTGTGATTTGACCTCTAACAAAGTATTTTCTTTTTTCAGGATTTAAAGAAAATTTATTTCCGTTTTTATTTTCTATTATGAAATCTGCTTTTACAGATTCATAGTTTGGACCTTCTGTAAGTTGTAAATTGTTAAATGTAATCTCATGATTTTTATAAGTTTCTGTTTCATTTATTTTAATATTCAATGCTCTTTCTGAACTAAAATCATTATTAAGGGCTATAGATATTATTAATAATCCAAGTCCTAAATGGGCTAAAACACTATATATATTTACAAATTTTCTATGAAAAATATAAGCATAAATTACCAAGATATATCTACTAATTATTAGTGAGCCAATGAATAATGAAGCTAGCGTCCAGGCTCTGGATACAGAATAAAATTTAAATGATAGAAAAGTTATAAACAAAGAAAATACAAAGCTAATTATTAGAGGGTTATTCAAAAAAGCAAATTTAAGTTTGCTTTGCCATTTAGACTCAATAGAAAAAATAAGAAACAGGCATGCTAAAAGCGTAATTGGAACAAATATGGCATTGTAAAATGGTGCGCCTACACTTATTTTTTGATCATTAACAAACTCATATATTAATGGATACATTACACCAAGCATTGTTGAAAAAATTAAAGTCCCAAAAAAAATATTATTAATTGATATAAAAGATTCTTTTGATAAAGAAACTATTCTTTTATTTGAAATCAATATTGAAAATCTATAAGAAAATAAAATAAGAGACGTCATTACTAATATCCCGATAAAAGCCAGCAAATAAAGGCCCCTCTCCGGATCGTTTGCAAAAGAATGAACGCTATCTATGATTCCTGACCTTACAATAAATGCTCCAAATAGACTTAATGAAAAAACTAAAATGGACAATAAAATAGTCCAAATTCTTAAGATTGATGACTTTGATGATGCGCTTAGCGAATGAATAAAAGCTGTTGCTGCTAACCAAGGCATTAGGGCAACGTTTTCAACCGGGTCCCAAAACCAATACCCTCCCCATCCTAATTCATAATATGCCCACCAACTACCTAAAGTAATCCCTAAAGTTAAAAATGACCAAGCAATTATTGACCAAAATCTAACCTGTTTTTCCCAATTAATACTAGAATTGCCTTCAATCAAAAAAGCTATTGCTTGTCCAAATGCGATTACAAAACCAACATAACCAAGATAAAGTGTTGGTGGATGAATTGCTAACAAAGGATCTTGAAGTACAGGATTAATATCAGCTCCATTCTCTGGAGGCAGAGGAAGCATTGTTTCAAATGGATTCGACGTTAGTAATAAAAATAATAAAAAACCAACAGTCGTTATGGATATTACTCCAATGGTTCTTGCTTTAAGTGGTTCGTTGTTATGAACTGAAAAATTATAAATTGCTCCCCACAAACTAAGAAATATAATCCAGAGAAACATCGACCCTTCATGTGCACTCCATATCGAAGATATTTTGTAAAAAACTGGCAGATTCGTATTTGAGTGTTGAGCTATGTATAGAACACTAAAATTGTCATTTATTGCCAGCCAGACATATATTAAAAAAGAGGACAAAAATAGAAAAAAACTATGAGAATATATTCTAGATATAAGTTTAATAATATTTACATCATTAACATTAAAAAAAATAGAAAATACAAAACATAAAAAAAATAATCCTGTAGCAAGAATAGTTAAAAATTGGGCTGCCTCTATGATCATTATTTCTCTATGTCTATGCTTGGCGGCATATAGTTTTCATCATGCTTTGCTAAAACTTCCTCAGCAATTATGGTTTTATCTTTTAAATAACCCAACACAACTACACCACTGCCTTCTTTAAACAAATCTGGCACTATTCCATCAAATTCAACATTAATTGAACCTTGATAGTCTGAAACAATAAAAGATATTTTAGTTTTCTCTCTTATTACTGAGTTTTCTAAAACCATGCCTCCAATTTTTATTCTTTTATTTTCTGGAATTTCCTCTAAAAAGATTTCTGAGGGTGTATAGAAAAAATCTAATTTTGAATCCAAGGCTCGAATAATAAAAAAAGATCCAAGCGCAGATGTAGCTAGAATTAATAAAACTGTTTGTAGTCTTTTTTTTCGAACTGGTTTCATTTAATTTTTTTAGAAATTTCTTTTATTTTATATTTGTAAAAGATAAAAGAAATTGAAATACATAATGTAACAATTAAGACAACGGACCAAACGTATATGCCATGATTTTGACCATTTTGGCTTTGCATTAAAAGCGCTTCTGCAAGTGTATTAAATTCAATATTAAACATAGTCTTTTACCCAGGACTTATTTTTCTCTCTTTTTATGATTTGCAGTTTAGATGAAAGTATTACCAAACAAGTAATCAACCCAGTAAAACCAATAATTGAACCAAATAAAGGATATAGCATTACTAGATCAATTGCTGGTTTTTCAGATAGAGTGATAGATGCTGGTTGGTGCAAGGTGCTCCACCATTCAACAGACATTTTTATTATCGGTATGTTAACTGAGCCCACTAAAACAAGGATTGATAAGAATTTATCAGCTTTTTCATTGTTATTAAAAGAATCATGAAGAGAGATAAGACCTAAATACATAATAAATAAGATTAAGGTCGATACAATTCGGGCATCCCAAACCCACCAAGTGCCCCATGTTGGTATACCCCAGATTGAACCTGAGATTAGAGCTATAAATGTGGTGACTGCACCAATTGGTGCTATAGATCTTACAAGATAAACAGATAACTTAACTTTCCATATAAGATAAACAGCGCTTGCAATTGCCATTGCTAAATATAGGGATTGAGAAATAAATGATGCTGGGACGTGAAGATAGATTATTCTATAAGAGTTACCTTGAACAAAATCCTCAGGTGTTAAAAATAGTCCCCAAAAAATTGATAGAAGATATGTTATTAGTGATAAATAAAAAATATAAGGATATGCTCTGTTTACTTGAAACATATAGGTTTTTGGCGAAGCAAATTGATGTATAAATTTTTTTATCACAATAAATAGATTCTCAATGATAAATAATTATTCTAAATGCGCTCTAATAATGTATGAAATTATCATTGGAATAATCATTATTATAATCGATAAGATACCTAAAAGTAGAAACAAGAAGCCTGAATAATTTAAATCAAAATTAATAGCAACTACAACTTTTCCTAAAATAATCAACAAAGGTAAAAGTAATGGCAATGTTACCAAAGTTCCTAAAACAGAACCTTTGGTTAAACTTAAAGCATTTCCAAAACTAAAGACATTCATGAAAATATAAGTTGAGACTAACAAAACTGGAAGAATTTGGTAACCAAAAGCACTTTCACTTGTTGTACCAACGCAAAAAATCGCTCCTAACATAGATATTGGTACCCCAATTACCAACCAATAAACAAAAATTTTGGAGCCAACTATTAATGACAAGTTTTTTTGTAATATTGCATATTGCTCCAAGGTACCGTCACTAAAATCTTCTAAAAAGATATCCTCTGTGGCTAACATTACTACCAATAATGCAGCAATCCATAGTATTGAAAAAAAAGATTGGCTTAATTCAACATCAGAAACTTCAACAGTTAAGGGGTAAGCAACCATTATTAAAATAAAAACTAATATAGGCCCAAGCCAACCTCTGGATTTTTTTAATAGCTTTAGAAATTCAAATTTAATTATTTCCATAACCTAAATACCTAACCTATCTGAATCAAAGTCTAAAAATATATGTGATGAATATATAATACCCTTTCCATTAGCAAGTTCTTTTTTTAAAAAATTTACTAAAATTTCTTGCGAATTAGTATCCAGTCCAACAGAGGGCTCATCTAGAATTAATAGATCTGAGCTATTTAGAAATAGCCTAAGGAGCGCTATTTTTTTTTGCTGTCCAAATGAAAGATTTGCAATATTTATATCAAGAGATTTATCCAAATCAAATACTGATAAGTATTTTTGAAGATCCTTATGATTGCTTAAATTCATTAATACAAGATTGTCTTCAACATTCAGATATTGTTTTATAGCATTCTTATGTCCTATAAAACATACCTCTTTATCTGTTTGAGTAATTAAATCGCCTTTTGTAGGCTTTGTAAGTCCGCAAACCATTCTTAAAAGTGTTGTTTTTCCTGAGCCATTTTCACCTTGAATATGTAATGCTTTTCCTTTTAAAAGTTCAAAAGATATGCCTTGAAACAATTTCTTGTCATTAATTTTGTAACTTAAATTTTGTGCTTTAACTAAGGCGTCCATAATCTAATCAAGTTGAAGATTTTTTGTTCTTATTATAAGTGCTGGCAATGGTTTTTGTGGATCTATTCTAGAATATAATCTTTTTGATATTTCTGAAAAAACATTTGGTTTTATAGAACCAAAACCACCAACAGAAAAATATAATCTTTTTGTAAAATAAATACCTTGTTCTAAATCTGGGATACTTCTTATTAGAGTATTAACTTTTTTAATATTTTGAACTAAGTTTTTTCTTTTTGAATTATATTCAAACCACCCCCATGAGGATAAACCAATTAAAGCAATTTTCTTTAAAGCTTCTTTAGCTAGACTATTTGGATAAGATGAGGGAGGCAACAGAACTATTAATTCACCTTGGGAATCAGTAATAAGTTGATCTAAATTTTCTAGAATCTTATGTTTTGAATCAAAATTTAAGAATATATATTCTTCAAATTTGCTATTTGCAGGAAGCTTAATTCCTTGAAGTCTAGATTTTGAGCCAAGAACTATGTAAGTAACTAATTCTTGGCTCAAGATTAAATTATATCTTTGCTAAAGCTTGCTCAAGGTCAGCAATAATGTCGTCAACGTGTTCAAGACCAATTGACAATCGTACATACCCAGGCGTGACACCAGCTGATAAAAGCTCTTCTTCGTTTAACTGGCTATGAGTGGTACTTGCAGGATGAATAGCTAAACTCCTTGAATCACCAATATTGGCGACGTGATAGACCATCTCTAAGGCGTCAATAAATTTCTTACCAGCCTCAACACCACCTTTTATCTCAAAGCCCATTAGAGCACCATTCCCTTTAGTTAAGTACTTATCAGCTCTTTCTTTGGCGTAACCATCCATTTTTGAAGGATAACCAACTCTTTCAACAGATTCATGGTTTGATAGATAATCAGCAACTTTTTCTGCATTACTTGAATGCTCTCTCATTCTGAGTGCAAGCGTTTCTAAGCCTTGAATAAACATAAATGCATTAAATGGGCTCATAGCAGCGCCCATATCCCTTAGAATTGTTGTCCTAGCTTTTAATATATAAGCAATAGGTCCTAGTGGTTTTACAGCTTCAGTCCAAACAGCTCCGGCATATGAAGGGTCTGGATTATTTAAAGCTGGCTGTCTTTCAGGAAAAGCTTCCCAATCAAAATTACCACTATCAACAATAATTCCACCAATTGAAGTTCCATGACCGCCTATAAATTTAGTTGTAGAATGAATAACTACTGCAGCTCCGTGATCAAAAGGCTTACATATTACAGGTGCAGCTGTATTATCAACAATTAATGGTATTCCCAAAGGTCTGCCAATTTCAGCCACTTCAGAAATAGGAAATACTTCAAAACTTGGGTTTGGTAAAACTTCACCATAATAGGCTCTAGTCTTATCATCAGTAGCATTAGCAAAGTTTTGTGGGTCGGCTGGGTCTACAAACCTAACTTCAATACCCATATCTGAGAACACATTTTTAAATTGGTTATATGTTCCTCCATATAAATGCGATGAAGCAACAATATTATCTCCATTCTTTGCAATATTTTGGATTGCATATGCTGATGCAGCTTGTCCTGATGCTACAGCTAATGCTCCAACACCGCCTTCTAGCGCAGCAATTCTATCTTCAAGAACAGCGCAGGTTGGATTCATGATTCTTGAATAAATATTACCTAGCTCTGATAAGGCAAATAAATTTGCAGCATGGTCAGTATTATCAAACTGATAACTAGTTGTTTGATGAATTGGTACTGCAACTGAGTTAGTATTATCGTCCTTCCTCCATCCGGCATGAAGTCCAATCGTTTCTGGGTTTGTATATGTTTTGCTCATAATGTTTCCTTTAGTAAAAATATTAAAACATCAACTGAGAGAAGATAGTTCTAAGTTCTCTTTAGCCAATTTTTTTGCGCCGGCAAGCTGATATCAAATAGGCGCTATTGCATTATATTTTATATAGAACAATAACAACAGGCTAAAGAAGTATTTACTGGCATGTTTAATTAAAATAACTATAATTATTTGAAAGGATTTATAAAATATTATGGCAAAAAAATACAATAATTTTAGAGTTGGTGGTTCGCCACACAACGTTAATGAAGACTATGCGGTATGGACAAATGATCTGCTCGAAAGAGTTATAGCTAGCAAAACTGTTATACAGCCTGGCAAGTCCACACAAGGACATAAATTAATTAATTCTGATGTCGTTTATGTTATTACTAATGGTAGAGGCTCAATGGAAATTGTTGAGTATATGAACTCTGATGAAGGCCATGGATCTGATCCATCATATGGCGTCGAGCACAAAGATTCATACGATTTGACAGCAGGAGATGTTGTATTAGTTCAATCTGGGGATTACTGTAAGGTTATAAATCTTTCTGAACATGATCAGCTAACCTATTTAAGAATTTTTGATAGAGGCGGCTGGAGAAAATAGCTACTTAATTTAAAGTTATTTCTGCAACAAATGGGAAGTGATCAGAAACTCCCGTCTTAGATTCTGGATTAAACCAATGTGGCTTACCTGTATCTAAATATGTATTAAAGTCTATTTTAAAAACGTTTATAGAGCCCTCCATAAACTCTACCCCTCTATTCCGTGAAACCATTATAGTGTCAAGATAATCCCATGACTTGCCTCTACTATAGTAATAGGTTCCCAAACATGAACCGCAACCTTCTCTGTGTGCAACATACCAATAATCTTCTTGATTTTTATATACATCAAATTTCTTATCATCCTTTTTGGTAAGATTAAAATCACCCAAAGCTACTGACGGTTTAGAATGACTAGCTATTAGCTCTTTTAACTTTTGGAATGATTCAATCCTCATTTGTGCTGGATGAAAGTTTGAAGGAAAGTGAACGTTATAAAACTTTAATGTTTTTTTATTAATGTTTATATCAACCTCAAATATTGGTCTAGTATCTATAGTCTCAAAATTTGGAGAGAAATTTACATAGTGCAGTTTTGGATTAGAAATCTTGTATTTAGTTATAAAAGCTGTATCAACCCCCCTTTTATCGGTACTTTCGAGCAAATGAAAATCTATATAGCCATAAGGCTGTAAAAGATTAAAAAGTTGCTCCAAAATATTTATATTTTCAATTTCTTGAAGACCTATTACATCTGCTCCATTTTTATCATATGAGATAATTACTTCTACAAGATTCTGGAGTTTTACATTTTTTGTTTCCTCATTCCAGTCTTGAAAGAAGCATTCCATCCTCCATCTCTTGACTGTAATAGAGTTGCATGAGTTTCTGTGTTCATCAGATTGTTTTAACTCTATTGGCAAGAATGCTTTATCATCTTTTCCGGGATCATCAATAGTATCGAATAAGTTCTGAGCATTAATAGACATAACAGAGATATTTTCTGCATTTACAACAAAAGAAATTGAGAAAATTAGAATAAAGCTTAGGAAATTTTTATGCACTTAAAGGTCTCTAATTTTAAGTTTCAATTCAAAAGGAAGAGATTCTGTTAATTTATTTGAAGACCTATATGCAATCAATTTATTTAACTTTTTTTCACTAAATTCAGTAACCTTTCTAGCATTTAGGTCCATGTGAGCTAAAACTGTTTCAAATATTGCTGATAATTCTCCAGCATCATTTTGAAGAATACCTACAAAATGAAGTAGCTTTTTATTAACATTTGTAAGATGGAATGATGGGTATACCCTATCGTCTAATTTAAATTCTTTTAAATATCTAATGTTATCTTCAAGGGTAAATGTTGAAAACCCACTTGCAAGATAATCATCATCAAAACCTAAATCTTTGTAATACATTGCAGTATAAACACTATCGAAGAGCTGATAGTAATAGTTAACATTCATGTGACCATTATGATCACACATGTCTTGTGTAACAATTTTTGTTTCAGATATATATGGTAGAGGTAGCATAATTTTATATGTATGAAGTATAAAAAAAGCCCAGTAAACTGGGCTTTTTAAAATTTAATCCAAACTCTTAGAATTGAGCGCCAAATTCTATACCGAATGTTCTAGGATCGGTAAAAGAACCTAATAATGAGCCACCGCCAACATTACTTGATTCACGTAGTGCATTAAGAGCCTGCTCATCAGCAATATTCTTAATGTACATACCAGCATACCATTCATCAGAATTAGGAACGAATCTGACTAAAAGATCCCATGAATCTCTTTCTTTCAATTTCATTCTTTCCATATTGAAAATACTTAGATCAGCTTCACCTGTATACCTATATGATACTCTTGCAGAAGTAACACCTCTTTCACCTGGAAAATCTGTAGTTAAAGACAGTCCATATGATGCATCAGCAGATCCTGGTAGATTGTTGCCTTTTACACTCTGCGCTATTCCAACATCTCCAGAACAACCAGCTGTATATAAACCAGGCGCTGAACAGTTATAACCAGCAGATTTAAACCATTGAGTTCCATCATTAAAAACGGCAGTGGTAATAAGGCCATTAGTACCAGGAACTTGAGCTTCTTGTAAGACTCCAGTTGAACCTGTTGGATTAAGATAATCTATGAGCATAGTATCAGATACAACTTCATGGTCTAAGAATAACCAGTTAGCTTCAAGCTTTGTGTTTTCAGATAAAAAGACCATCATGTTACCTTCAAACCCGGTAAATTCAGCATCAATATTTTTATTTTCTGTTCCAGTATTAACAACAGCTGCAACAAGGAAACCATCATTTTTTGCATTAAACACATTCATGTTTAGAAGCATAGCTCCATCCATCAAAATACTTTTAAGACCAAGATCAAAGACTCCAGCTTCTTCTGGTTCATAAGTTGTTGGATTAGCTCCAGCATTTACTCCACCAGCCTTATTTGCTGTTGTATAACTACCATAAACCATAACATCGTCAGATAAATTGTGTTGCAATGCTAACTTGTATGAAAATTGATCATCGGCTTTCGTAGTAGTCTCATTACCACCAGGTGAAAAACGCATTTCATCTCTATTTTCAAACAACCAACCACCGTTTGCCATCCAACCTGTTGCACCGGTTTGGTTGAAAGTAACTGCAGTCACATCATCTTCTTGATAACGAGCTCCTAGAGTTAATTTAGTATCGTCAGAAATATCAAAATACATTTCTCCATATAATGCTCTAGATGTATCATCAACATTTTGATCATTTATTACTCCACCTAGCTCCCATGGAACAGTAAAGTTAGGATATCCAGCTTGTTTAGCTGTTTGATCATTAAAAGCACCTATCTTCGCAGGATCACATGGACCAGGAACAGCACCCTGACATGCGAGGGCATTACCAGCAAGATTTAGCCAAGCTAACATATCTTGATAAAAGCCTAATCCGCCTTTAGCAGACCAATCAGGAAATCCTAATACCTGTATAAAATCACTGTAAGGATGATTACCAAAGCTTGTCATCATTTGTGATCCAGCAGTTTGTACGAGGTATACATTGTCATTTCTATTATCTATTTGATAAGCACCAACTGTGTAATTAAAAGGACCATCAAAGTCTGAAACTAAGTTAATCTCCATTTGTGTGCTGTGATAGTTAACGTCTGAGAAGTCATAGACTCTTTCTGAATCAACGTTCTCACAAAACTGTCTCTCACCACCAAAACATAAGTAGCTTTCAACAGGCGGTCTACCTAATGATGCAGCTGTTCCTAAGAATGGATTAGCTGAATATGATAAATCTTGGTCTCCACTCTGGTGAAAATCTCTAGTGTCGTAAGAAACCTTAGCAGTAAGCAATAAATTATCTGTTAAGTCATGATTAATTTGAAGATTTGCTACTGTTTGTTTTTGATAGTGTGTTGGTTCCCTATTTAGAGCAACTTTAGTGAAATCACGTGATCCAACAGAGTTTGCAAAATCATTTACAACTACACCAGGATGTAAATGAGCAAGTAAAGCAAATGCTCCAGAGAAATGGCCTCGAGTATCTGCAGCAACATTCATTTGACCTCTTTCATAGGGGCTACAACCAAAGAATAAACTTTGAGCACAAAATGAAACTTCTTCTTGAAATCTATTATCATCACTCTCTTGATCAGAGTATGTGAACTGAACCTGAGTTCTGTCAGATAGATCATAATCAACTGAAAGCCTAAATGCCATATCATTTCTATCATCAAAGTCTTTACCAGTTACAGTATTAGTAACCATACCATCTCTTTTATTAGATAAGACAGCAAGCCTTGTTCTTAATGAATCAGAAAACGGCATATTGACAACTGCAGAAGTTTTAATTTGACCATAGCTACCAATTTCAACATCGTAATTACCGCCAAATTCTGAAGTTGGTCTAGCTGTGATTAAATTAATGACACCGTTTGCAGCATTTCTACCATACAAAGTACCTTGAGGTCCTTTTAACACTTCGATTCTTTCTAAATCGAAAAAACCAGTGTCAGCTACAACACTATCATTAACACTGTGTCCATTTACTGCTGTAACCACAGATGCAATAACACCTGCACCAATACCGAATGATCCCATGCCTCTTATTGTCCAGCCTGAACCAGAACCAATAACTTTTGATGTTTCTAGACCTGGAGTAATTTCAGCAAGATCTGACACATCATAGACTTGGTTCTCATCCAATGATTGAGCAGAGATAGCTTCAATTGAAAGAGCCAAATCCTGAATAGATTCTTCTTTCTTGGTCGCTGTAACAACAACCTCTTCAACCTCTTGCGAGATTACCGAAAATGATAAAAATACAAAAGATAATAATAACGAATTTCTTATTTTTGACATTAAAGTCCCCTATATAAACGATTAATATTGTTAGATTAGGCTATATGATAACAAGATTGGTAGTAAATTGCATATAGATTTTATATATATTTTAATGTATAAAAATAAAGGCCCTCAGAAAGGACCTTTATTTAATATGTTTTTAGAAAGTTGTACCAAATGTGAGGCCCCACATTCTTGGATCTGTAACAGTTGCAAACTTATTGCCACCTTGAAGGCCACTAGCTAAATACCAACTTCCAATATATCTATCATCACCAAGATTTTTAGCTTCAAGTCTTACAAACCAATTTCCATCGTTTGGGCGATATGTAACTGTAGCATCAATAAACTTATGCTCAGGTACTTGAAGATGTGGTTGATTGTAAACAGTTCCCTCTCTTTCAGACATGTATCTGTAAACTATCCTTGCTCGAGTATTTCCATTTTCACCAACAAAGTCTTTATTCAGACCGATGCTGTAAGATAATTCAGGAGATTGTGGTAATTTATTACCAGATACATCGACTGGAGTACCAGGATTTCCACAACCTGCACCAAATGGGTTAAATGGTTCAAGACATAGATATCCAGCAAATTTATATACTAGGCCAGCATCTGTCGCTCCAACAGTCAATACACCCCCTTCTCCAAGTCGTTGAACAAGACCTCCACCTAAAGCATCTGGAAGCATGGCTCTAGATGTTGCATTATTTATATTTGTTGGATTAATAAGAGATAGGTTAGTAATTTCTGATTCTGCTTTTAACAAAGTAACATCAAGACTTGTGGTCTCATTTAAAAACAGAATCATGTTTCCCTCTAAACCACTAATTTCAGCATCAGTATTAACATTCTTTGAGCCTGCATTAACAATTGATGAAATAAGCATGCCATCAGTAGTATTTTGAAAATATGCTGTGTTTAATAACATTGCTCCATCTAAAAATATGCCCTTAGCACCAATTTCAAAGACTCCTGTTTCCTCTTGATCATATGGATCAGGAAGACCTAGCTCGTTTGGGTTGTTTCCACCTGCTTTGATAGCAGTTGTGTAACTTGCATATACCATTCTCTCATTATCAATATCGTGCTGGATTGCTAATTTATATCCAAGTGCATCGTCTGCCTCAGTAACGACCGTTGGAAAAAATCCGTATTCACCAGTCAACTTTTGTGACAGTGGGTAATTAGAGCATGCTGTGAATGATAAACATGAAAAAACACTGTCTTTAACAACATCATCGTTATACCTTACGCCAAGAGTAAGCATAGTTTGATCAGACAAATTGTAATAAAGCTCACCCAAGATAGCTTTTGATTTAGTTTTTATGCGGTCATCATTAAAGAAACCTTGAACTGGAACTGGTGCTATATAACCAGTTAATAAAGATGGTAAGGCAGCAGCACTGAAGCCAGATAATGCCCATGGTATATGAAAATCAGTTGATCCTGATCCAGTAAGAGCTCCATTAAATAATGTCATGTTATATGGATGGACACTAGCATCAGCAATCAGATTCCACGAAGCTGTTTGAACCTGGTAAACATTTCTGCTAGTTTGATCAAAATGGTAATAACCTATTTGATAGTTTAAAGGACCATCTAAACTAGAAATAAGTGTCACTTCACCTTGCCATGTTTCAGTTTCATCCATTGCAAATTCATAAGTTCTGTCTGAGTCTACAGTTTCACAAAATGTGCTATGAAATCCTCCAAAGCAACCTTCCCATTGCATAGGTATTCCAGATGCAGGATGGCCTGCTGGAAATAATCCAGGAAAAGGAGCGGTGGAATTATTGTAATCGTTATCACCCATGTGATTGTAATCTCTTGCTGTATAAGTTGTCTTAACAATTAAGTTATAGCTGTCGTTTAAATCATGGTTTATTTGTATCTGAGCCAACTCATGTTTTTGCATTAACGTTGGATCTCTGTTTAAGTTAACTTCGTTCATTGAATTCAATACTGGTATACCAGCGTAAGAGTTTGCTGTTGGATCTGCATTTAATGCAGCTGCAAAGTTAAAGAAACCTGCTGTGCTTCCGTTAACATGGGATGTTTGACCAATGGACCCCACTGTAAATGGAGAACAGCCAAACAAAGGATCTGATTCACAAAAATTAACACCAATATTTTGTCTGTTATCATCAGCTTTCTGATAATCATATGTAAATTCAACAGAAGTTTTTTCATTCATATCAAAATCAATTGATAATCTTCCTGCTACTGATTCTCTTCCATCTATATCATTTCCAGTGCTTATATTTTTAATCGTACCATCTCTTTTAAACAATGAAGAAGCAAGTCTCATTGAGACTCTCTCATTTAATGGGACATTGAAAACAATATTTGTTCTTTGTGAATTATAATTTCCACCTGTTATTTCTAAATTACCTTCAAGCTCTCCAGTTGGCCTTGCGGTAACTAAATTTACAAGTCCCTGAACCGCATTTCTTCCAGATAAAGTACCCTGTGGCCCTTTTAGGACCTCTATTCTCTCAAGGTCATGGAAGCCTGTGTCATTTAGGGCTGAAGATCCAACAGCATGACCATTAATTGATGTAATTAATGAAGGTACAACAGCTGCGCCAACACCATAAGAGCCCACGCCTCTCATTGAATATGAAGAGCCCGAACCAAGTGCCTTATCAACTATAAGCCCTGGTACGACTTCAGCTAAGTCGCTGAAATCCTCAACCATATTCTTATCAATATCTTCAGCAGTAAATGCTTCAATAGATACTGGAATATCCTGAACAGATTGCTCTTTTTTTGTTGCAGATACTACAACTTCTTCAATTTCTTGAGCAGTTATAAAGGCTGTAAATATAAGCGAAAGGTAAAAAGAAAAACCCAATGATAACCTAGTAAACTTTGACATATTAGTCCCCCCTAAAATGATTTTAAGTTTGTATCTAAATTTACTATATCATTAATAAAATTATAATTAAAATATATATTTATTATATATTTTAATTATATTAATAAATCACTTTTATTTATAATTAGTTAATGCCAAGGGTGGCATTTGCTAAGCCTGATAATTGCAAGATATGTTCCTTTTAGCACACCAAAACGCTGTATTACATCTATAGCGTACTCTGAGCATGTTGGGGTAAATCTACAGCTTGGTGGGAACATGGGAGAAATAAAATACCGATAAAACTTTATTGGAAGAATAAAAATTCTGGCTATCATTAGCTAACTTAAAATATTGTTTTCTTCATTAATTTGCTTCAAGGCAATTTTAAAATCTAGCATTTCTGTATTATTGCTACCTATTCTTCTTATAGAAACAGTTCTGTCATTTTTTTCGTTTTTACCCACCACAAGAATAATTGGTACTTTTTTGGAACTATGTTCTCTAACTTTATAGCTAATCTTCTCATTTCTAAGATCTGAATCACACCTTATTCCTGTTTCCTCTAAGGAATGAATTATTTCTTCAGCATAATCATCAACATCTGAAATTATAGTTGCGACTATAACTTGTACAGGAGCAAGCCAAAAAGGAAGTTTACCTGAGTAGTTTTCTATCAAAACCCCAATGAATCTTTCAAAAGAACCTAATACAGCTCGATGAATCATAACAGGCATGTGTTTTTTACCATCTTCACCAACATATTCAGCATCTAGTCTTTCAGGTAAATTAAAGTCTGCTTGGAAGGTACCGCATTGCCATTCTCTGCCTATTGCGTCTGTGAGAACAAAATCAAGTTTTGGGCCATAAAAAGCCCCGTCTCCTTCTTGAATTTCAAAGGGAAGGTTAAGTTTTTTAATTGCTGATTCAAGAGCATTTTCTGCTTTATCCCAAACTTCATCAGAACCCACTCTTATTTCAGGACGCGTCGATAGTTTAATATCAAAATTTTTAAACCCTAAATCTCTATATGTCTGTGAAAGAAGTTCTATGAATAACTTTGTTTCAGATTCAATTTGCTCTTCCGTACAAAAAATATGGCCGTCATCTTGAGTAAAACCTCTAACACGCATAAGCCCATGCATTGTTCCTGATGCTTCATACCTATGACAAGAACCAAACTCCGCATAACGAACAGGTAGATCTCGATATGACTTCAACCCTTGATTGTATACCTGAACATGACATGGACAATTCATTGGTTTTAATGCGTTAGTCCTTTTTTCATTAGCATGCTCCTCATCTATCTCAGTTATGAACATATTTTCTCTATACTTATCCCAGTGACCGGATGCTTCCCATAGTTTTCTATCGACTACCAAAGGAGTATTAATTTCTTGATAATCAAATTCCCTTAGCTTATCTCTCATAAAATCTTGCAGAAGTCTATATACAGTCCATCCATCTGGATGCCAAAACACCATTCCAGGCGCCTCTTCTTGGAAATGAAAGAGATTCATTTCTTTACCGATTTTTCTATGATCTCTTTTTTCAGCTTCTTCTATAGACTCTAGGTAAGCATTTAAATCTTTTTCATTTTTCCATGCTGTTCCATAAATTCTTGTAAGCATTTTATTTTTTGAATCTCCTTTCCAGTATGCTCCAGCAAGTTTTGTTAACTTAAAAGCTCCTATGTGCTTTAGGCTAGGCAGATGAGGTCCTCTGCACAAATCTACAAATTCATCATTTTCTTGATAATAAAGTTGAAAATTATCTTCTTGTTCAGATTCATTAATAATAGATTCTTTATAAGGTTCTGCATTAGAGCTAAAAACTTTTAATGCATCTTTTTTTGAATGTAATTTTTTAATAATTGCAGACTTAGAATTAATTATTTTCTGCATTTCTTTTTCAATTTTTTCTAAATCATTAGGAGCAATAGGTTTTACAAATTCAAAATCATAGTAAAAACCATCTTTAATCGTTGGTCCAATGGCTAACTTTGCATCTGGATAAAGGTTTTTAACAGCTCTTGCAAGAACTTGTGCGGTAAGGGTGTGCCTCATGATTTCAAGCCCTTCATCAGAATCAATAGTTATTATTGATACATCAGAGTCTTCATTGATAGGATCGCATAAATCTTTTTGAATGCCATTTACAGATACAGCTAAAGCAGCTTTGGCCAAACCCGGGCCAATATCGTTAGCTATATCTAGGCCATTTGAGCCAACCTCTAGCTTTCTAACACTCCTATCTGGTAATGTAATTTTCATAGAAGGTATTATATAGGTAAAAATTTTTAGTTTGTATTATGGCACCAACCATTGTGATGCATAATTGTCATTCCAAGTATGCAAAGCTCTTCTGTGTCCAGAGCTTTTTAAATGAAGAAACTCTAATGAATTAAATGTAAATATCAATACAGCAAAATTCATATACCCATCTTCAATATTACCGTCCTTAAGATCATATTTATTTGGGTTATCTATCTTAAAAGAGGAACCTCCCCTGACTGAATAACACTTTTTAGACCTATTTGTTGATCCATCCCATGCATTTCGCGTAACAGAATTATGATAATGAGATTCTATTGTGCCTTGTAATTTTATTTGTACCTTTAGTATTGGATCATAGCCTAAAACAGAAGCTGTGCTATTTTTTTTATATTGTTTTATTTTAGGGGATCTATAATCAGTATGAAATCTCATAAATCTATCTTTAAGATTAAATTCTCTTAATACCATTACACGAGAAACTATTTTTGAATCCTCAATAGAGGAGACTGTCGGTGAATGAAAAAGAGTTTTTGCATTTTCTACTGCATCAGAGAGAATTTGATCAGCTGTTATTAGAGTCTGTTCGATATTATCGTAAGAATCTGGAAGATCATAATTAGAAGATTTTGCAGGAATCATGACTTTACGCTCCAGTCAGTTCCTTGTTGATTATCTTTGATTTCAACATTCATATCTAAAAGTTCTTGTCTTATTTGGTCTGCCCTTTCAAAGTCTTTAATTTTTTTTGCCTCTAGTCTCTCTGCAATGAGTATATTAATTTTCTCTTCATCAATATTTTTATTTTTTACAGATAACCAATCCTTATAAGAAGACTGACATACCCCAATAAGACTAGTTGCTCTAATTAAATTAGTTTTAAATAAAGGTAATTCATTTTCAGATATTGAATGAAAATCTTTAATCATCTTGTTGAGATTTGCAATCAATCCTGGAGTATTTAGATCATCCAGAAGAGGTGATATAAAACTGTCAGACAAACTTAAATCTTTTGATGGCTCAACCTCTTTAATTTCATTCAATAAGTTATATAGCTTATCCAGCAATCTTTTGGACTGATGAATAACTTTTTCGTTCCAATCAAGAGCCTGTCTATAATGAGATGAAAGAAGTGCCAGTCGAACTACTTCTCCATGATTTGAATCAGTTAAATCTTTAACCAAAGAAATGTTACCCAAAGATTTGGACATTTTTTCGCCGTTCACTGTTACAAAACCATTATGCATCCAATAATTTACATATGAATTTGGATTATTAATATCAGCAGATGAGCAACAACTTTGAGCAATCTCATTTTCATGATGGGGAAATGTAAGATCTCTTCCACCACCATGAATATCAAAAGGAAGCCCTAGTGTTTTTTCAGACATTGCTGAACATTCTGTATGCCACCCAGGTCTTCCATACCCCCACGGTGAGTTCCAGCCCGGTTGTTTGTCATTACTTGGCTTCCATAACACAAAATCAGCTGGATCTTTTTTAAAGGGTGCAATTTCGACCCTACTTCCAGCAATCTGTTCTTCACGATTTCTTTTTGAAAGGCTCCCATAATTTTCATACGAAGGCACATGAAATAAAACATGTCCTTCTTTTTCATATGCATGATTTTTATCTATTAAATCATTAATAAGAGCTATCATTTCTGGAATGTATTCAGTTGCTTTTGGTTGAATATCTGGAGCCATCACTAAAAGCTTTGACATATCTTCGTTATAAATATATGTATATTTATTAGTTATCTCTTCTATTGGTACATTTAGTTCATTTGCAGCATCAATAATTTTGTCATCAATATCGGTTATGTTTGAGACATAAGTAACTTTTGGATAGATGTCTCTTAAAACTCTGACTAAAGTATCGAACACAACTGCCATTCTTGCATTTCCGATATGAGCATAGTTATAGACAGTTGGGCCACAAGCATAGATTTTGATATGCTCTGGATTTATAGGAACAAAGTCCTCTTTTTTTCCAGAATGAGTATTAAAAATTTTCATTTAATTAACAGATTGTTCTAGATTTATTACACCCATTTCCCTTAATTTACTTAGCAAGGGTAGCAAAGGCATTCCTCTTATTGTATATGAGGAGCCATTCACAGATGAGAATAAGTTACATCCTAAAGATTCAAATTTATATGCACCAGCTGCATGAATAGGATTTTCTAATTTTACGTAATTAATAATTTCTTCATCTGACAATTTATGCATATTCATTTCAACCCTTTCATAATACTCCCATAATGATTCACCGTTTTTAAAAATACAGATACCACTATATTGATGATGGGTTGTTCCAGATAAAACTTGCAGATTATTTATTGCTTTTTCAACAGAGCCTGGCTTGTCAAAGATTGTATTATTGCAAACACACATTTGATCTCCCCCAATGACAATATGATCTTTATTCTTATTGCTTACTTCTTCAGCTTTAGCTGATGCTAGCTTCATAACTTGCTCCTCAAAGGGCATTCCTGTCATTTGTTGTTTAAGAATATCCTCATTTACATCAGAAGAAGAAACTTTAAAATCTAAACCTGCATCTTCAAGCATAACCCTTCTACTCTCAGAGCCTGAAGCTAGAATTATGGGTACTGATGGACTGATACTTGATCGCAGTATCTTGCTAGAGTTCATCTAAAATTTCTTAGGCGAATTAATCAAATTAATGAATTCCTCTCTAGCTTTATTATCTTCTCTAAATATACCTAGCATTCTTGAGGTTATAGTACTTGATTCAGTTTTATGGATACCCCTAGTACTCATACAACCGTGACTAGCATCAATTACAACTGCAACACCTTTTGGTTGAAGAACATCATTAATAGTATCTGCAATCTGAGCTGTCATTGTTTCTTGAGTCTGTAGCCTTTTACCAAAAACATCTACAAGCCTTGCTAATTTACTTATTCCAACAACTCTATTGTTTGGGATATAACCGACATGAGCAACTCCTATAATTGGAACCATGTGGTGCTCACAATGAGACTCAACTCTTATATCTCTTACTATAACAGCATCGTCATAGCCCTCAACTTCTTCAAAGGTTTTATTTAAGATTTCATATGGATCTTCGTGATAGCCTGAAAAGAATTCTTTATATGCTTTAGCTACTCTTTTAGGTGTTTCAATTAACCCCTCTCTTTCAGGATCGTCTCCTGCCCATAAAATTAGCTTTCTTACTGCTTCTAGTACTTCAGTTTCGCTTGGCTTTTTGTCCATGTAATTTCCTATATTTTTGAGGTCATTCTATATGATTTTTTGTTATTTTAGAAAGTATTTAAAAATAAAGGGGAGCTTAAGCTCCCCTTTAAGTATAAGTAACTATAAATTTACATTAAGTCAGTAATAACTTTCATTACAATAGCTAAAACGAATGAAGATGTTATTACTGCTTTTACAGAAGTAATCGCTGGTAACATTTTTCCCCAGATTGCATTAGCCTCTATTGCAAAAATGATTGCTAGTCCAATCAATACAGCATTCATGCTGATATCTACTCCGCCACCATGAACCGAATAAACCATATACATGAGCATTGGTACTGAAAAAAGTGTATTAGTTCTAGATGCAAGTCCTGCTTTTGCTCCAGCAACTGCAGCATCGCCTTCTTTCATGCCTAAAACAATCTTTTGATTTCTCCAAATAATACCCCAAACATTAAGCATCATAAGGGTACCCATTGTTGCACCAAGAATAATTTCTGTTCCTATTCTCACAGATATTTGATGAAGCAAAATAACTCCAGTTAAAAAAGTAAACAATGCAGCCCATCTAAACCACCACAATGCATTAGGTGCAAGTTTTTTGAATACATCAGCTTTTGCATCTGGATCAGCAACTTTTACATACTCACCTTGAACAAAGTTAAAGTAATAAAGTAACCCTATCCAGGCTATGCCAAATAAAATATGAAAGGATCTAAAAAAAGCTTGATCGGTTAATATATCCATGACTCTCCTTATAAATATGCTTTATCGTATATTAAAATAAATTTTACTTTAAATCTAATAAAAATGGGGCTAAAAAGCCCCATTTAATAATGAACATTAAATGATTACATCATTCCGCCCATACCACCCATACCGCCCATATCAGGCATTGGAGGCATAGGAGCATCTTCTTTAGGAATATCAGTTACCATTGCTTCAGTTGTGATCATCATTCCTGCTACTGAACCAGCAGCTTGAATAGCTGTTCTTGTTACCTTTGCAGGATCAAGGATACCCATTTCAATCATGTCACCATATTCACCAGTAGATGCATTAAACCCATAAGAGCCTTTTCCATCTTTTACATTGGCAAGAATTACAGATGATTCTTCACCAGCATTTGAAACGATTTGTCTAAGTGGTGCTTCGAAAGCTTTTCTAGCAATATTAACACCAACGTTTTGATCATCATTATCGCCAGTAACTTTTTCAACTGCTTCTAAGCATCTGATTAAAGCAGAACCACCGCCAGGCACAACACCCTCTTCAACAGCAGCTCTAGTTGAGTGCAAGGCATCTTCCACTCTAGCTTTTTTCTCTTTCATTTCTACTTCAGATCCTGCACCAACTTTAATGACAGCAACACCACCAGCGAGTTTGGCAACTCTTTCTTGTAGCTTCTCTTTGTCGTAATCAGATGATGTATCTTCTATCTGAGCTCGAATTTGATTAACTCTAGCTGCGATATCTTTTTCATCACCAGCTCCATCGATAACAGTTGCATTATCTTTGTTAAGAACAACTCTTTTGGCAGTTCCTAAATCTTCAATTGTAGCTCCCTCTAAAGAAAGACCAACTTCTTCAGATATAACAGTACCACCAGTAAGGATAGCGATATCTTCTAACATAGCTTTTCTTCTGTCACCAAATCCAGGTGCTTTACATGCTGCTGCTTTAACAATACCTCTAAGATTATTCACAACTAATGTTGCTAATGCCTCACCTTCAATGTCTTCTGCAATTATTAAAAGTGGCTTTCCAGCTTTAGCTACAGATTCTAATAAAGGTAGTAAGTCTCTAATGTTTGAGATTTTTTTATCAAAAAGAAGAATTAATGGACTGTCTAGCTCAACAGTCATATTGTCTTGATTTGTTACAAAGTATGGAGATAGGTAACCTCTATCAAATTGCATGCCTTCAACAACATCTAATTCATTTTCAATACCGCTGCCTTCTTCAACAGTGATAACACCTTCTTTACCAACTTTTTCCATTGCTTCAGCAATGATTTCACCGACAGCATGATCACCATTAGCTGAAATAGTTCCAACTTGTGCAATAGCTCTACTGTCAGCACAAGGAACACTTAATCCCTTAACATGCTCAACAGCAGCAGCAACTGCTTTATCAATTCCTCTTTTCAGATCCATTGGATTCATTCCTGCAGCAACAGCCTTATTGCCCTCATTAACAATTGATTGGGCTAAAACAGTAGCTGTAGTAGTTCCGTCACCTGCCTCATCGTTAGTTTGTGAAGCAACTTGTTTAATCATTTGAGCGCCCATATTTTCAAACTTATTTTCAAGCTCAATTTCTTTTGCAACTGATACACCGTCTTTAGTAACTGTTGGTGCTCCAAAAGATTTATCTAAAACAACATTTCTTCCTTTTGGCCCTAGTGTTACCTTAACTGCATCTGCAAGTGTGTTTACACCTTGGAGCATTTGACTTCTTGCACTATCTCCAAATTTTACGTCTTTAGCTGACATTATTAATCTCCCTTAGTATTTATATTTATTAATTATTCAATAACGCCGAAAATATCACTCTCACTCATGATTAGATATTCTTCGCCATCAACTTTTACTTCGTTACCAGCATACTGACCAAAAAGAACAGTATCACCAGCTTTAACATTTACTGGAACAACTTCTCCTGAATCATTTTTCTTGCCAGGCCCCACTGATATTACTTCACCTTGTGAAGGTTTTTCTTTGGCAGATCCTGAAAGAATAATACCTCCGGATGAAGTTTCTTCCTCTTCAGTTCTCTTAACTAGAACCTTGTCATGCAAAGGTCTTAATTTCATTTTTATCTCCTATTAAAATAATTAATGAATTTTATGTTAGTTTATTAACTAACACACTAGTTATGGCCTAAATAAAGGAAATCAATACCTTATATGATTTTTTTATTGAAAATAACTAAGGCAGCTAAAATTCCAATTAAATTTGCAATTAAATCAGCTATTTCAAAAAATCTATAAGGATGGTAATAATGAATTACCTCAATCGTAAGGCCAAAACTAAATATCATAGTTAATAAAAATATTTCAGAAATATTAAAATGACATTTGAGGCCAACAAAAGATAGAAATAAAAATATTAGAGTATGTATCAGTTTATCGCTTAGAAAATCTAACGCTGCTATGTTTGGTATAGCAGCAGCTGGCACTATGCTTAAGCAAAATACAATTAATAGAGTTAAGAAAAATATTGATCTATAAAGTGTCTTCATGTTTCTGCATAAAAGCTTTGTTAAAATACAACAATAGTATTGATGGAATTGTTAGTAATGAAGTAGCTATATAAAAACTCATCCAGCCATACTCAAAACCATAAGATGTTTGAAATGACTCGACCCAAACACCCGATAGACCTTTTAAAGCAAATCCAGGCAAAGTCATAAAGCCCGTGAGCAAAGCATATTGAAAAGCTGTATATTTTTTTGATACCAAGCTTGTTAAAAATGCAATATTTACAGTTCCAACAATACCAGCAGCAAGGCTATCCATTGCAACAATTGATGCTAAAGAAATTATATTTTTTTCTGTAATTGCAACGTACGCAAATAAGACATTTGTAATCATCACTAAAAATGCGCCAATTAAAAGTGATCTAAAAATTTTTATTCTTTTAATTAATAAACCGCCAACAAAAATACCAACAATTGATGCTATTAATGCTACAACTTTTACTACAGCACCTATCTCAGTTAAGGTAAAACCCATATCTATATAAAAAGGAGTTGCCATAGGGCCCATCACTATGTCTGTTAATCTGTAAGTAGCAACTATAAGTAACAAAATTGATGCCATACCTAATTTAAAGCGAGAAAAAAAATCTTCTAATGGCTCGTAAATTGAATTAGAGAAATTAAGTTTTCCCAGCTCAGGATTCCTATTCTCGCTAGAAAATATAACCCCAAGAAAGCCTAAGCACATAAGCGCTGCTAGTAACTTATAAGTCAAAGACCAGCCATTGGAGTCAGCAAAAATTAACGCCAATGAAGTTGCAGCTATTATTGCTAATCTATAACCAAGTTGATAAGCAGCCGCTAAGTTACCTTGATCACTTATATGAGCATATTCTATTCTGAAGGCATCTATTGCAATGTCTTGAAAAGAGCCTGCAAAAGCAATTAATCCAGCAACTACACAAAAAAATAGAAAACTTTGAACAGGATCAATATTTGATAATAATAATAAAGCACTGATTATTATTATTTGCATTAAAGCTATCCAGCTCTTTCTGTGGCCATATCTAGCAAAATATGGGACTGAAAATCTATCTACTAGTGGAGCCCATATAAACTTAATTGTGTAAGCAAATGTTATCCAAGCAAAAAATCCTATAAGACTCAATTCAACACCTGCATCTCTTAACCATGCTGATGTAGTACTAATAAGAAGTATATATGGCAATCCAGAACCAAAGCCTAATGAGAGCATCACAAACATTTTTCTTAAGTTATACATTGCTTAAATACCTATCCCAATCAAACAAGATTCCTGGATCTGTTTTACGACCAGGAGCTATGTCCGAATGACCTTTTATATTTTCCTTGCTGATACCAGTATACTCTTGCAATAGTATCTCTGTAATTTGAGATAATTTTTCGTACTGAATATCCTCAAAAATATCATCTTCAGACCCTTCAAGTTCTATGCCTATTGAAAAATCATTGCAGTCATCTCTTCCCTTATATGTAGACACACCAGCATGCCAAGCTCTTTGATTAAAAGGTACAAACTGTATTATTTCTCCAGTCCTTTTTATTAATACGTGAGAAGAAACTTTTAAACCATCTATTTCTTTATAAAAATCATCTAATCTAAAATCTAGTTCATTCATAAAAAATTTTTCAATATGATCAGTGTTATATTTTTTTGGAGGAAGGCTTATAGAATGAATAACCAATAAATTAATTTCAATATTTTCCGGTCTTTCATTAAAGTTTGGGGATTTTAGAAACTTAATATCTTGAAGAATATGATTTTTAATTTCCATTTATCTTAATAAGGGAGGCAGCTTAAAGAAAATATTTTCTTTATCTTCTCCGCTTTCATTTATTAATGCTCCAGTATATTTTTGTAATTCGTTAGCAATTTCTTGAACTCTTTCTTCAGGTGCAGAAGCTCCCGCAGTGATTGAAATTCTATTGCATCCATCTAATTCAGATAAATTAAGATCTTCAAAACCGTCGATTAGAACTGACTTACATCCACATTTTTCTGATAATTCCTTTAATCTATTTGAGTTTGAGCTATTTTTTGATCCCACAACAATCATATAGTCAGACTCTAGGGCTAATTGCTTCACCGCGTCTTGCCTGTTTTGCGTTGCGTAGCAGATATCATCCTTTTTTGGTACTTTTATATTTGGGAATCTTTCTTTTAAGATTCCAATAATAGATTTTGTATCATCAACACTTAGGGTTGTTTGAGTAACAAGTGCTAAATTATCTGGTTGAGAAACATTAATCTTTAAAGCTTCGCTTTCATCTTGAACTAAATAAATATTACTTAATTTCTTATTGATGTGTCTTCCCATAGTTCCTTCAACTTCAGGATGTCCTTCGTGACCAATTAAAATAATGTCTTTTTCTGACCTAGCGTGTCTTACAACTTCCATGTGCACTTTTGTTACTAGCGGGCATGTTGCGTCAAAATACTGAAGATTCCTAGACTTCGTTATTTCTTCAACTTGATCTGAAACACCGTGGGCGCTAAAAATAACCAGAGAATTATCTGGTATCTCATCAATCTCCTCTACAAAGACAGCTCCTCTATTTTTTAAATCTTCAACGACATGTTTATTGTGAACTACTTCATGTTTTACATAAACCGGGCTGCCATAGATCTCCAAAGCTTTGTTGACTATATCAATAGCCCTATCAACTCCAGCACAAAATCCTCTTGGGTTTGCTAGCTTTATTTCTTTACTATCACTAGGCATTATCTTTCTTAAATAGCTCCAAATAAATTAAAAGCACTGCACCAATAGTAATTGATGCATCAGCAATATTAAAAATAAAAAAAGAAAAATTATTAATTTTCAAATGAAGAAAATCAGTAACGTATCCATCAGGCAATCTATCAAATATATTTCCAAGCGCTCCTCCAATAATTATCGATAAAGCTAATTTTTTTATGTTGTCATTTTCATTTTTTAAAAGCACCAACATATAACCAACAATTAAAATTCCTGCAAAAGTGAGCATATTAGACATTGTTCTAGAGCCAAGGTCTAAAAATCCAAAAGCTATTCCTGAATTGAAGGTTAGATGAAAATCAATAAAGGGGATAAATTCAATTGATGTTGAATGATTTAAATAGGTTAATGCTAGGTGTTTTGAGAATAGATCAAGAACAATAAAAATTAAAATATATAAAGAATATTTACTTTTAAACAAAAGATCTAATTTCTCCAGTTGAGACTATATTTTCTTCACATCTTGAACAAATACCAGGATGAGCTTTGCTTTTACCAACGCTTGCATCTCTATGCCAACATCTTGAGCATTTTTCTTCCTCAATTTGTTCTATATTTACAACAAAATCTTTTCCTTGCTCAACAGATGCTTTTGAAGAAATAAAAACAAAATGCAACTCCTCTCCTAGCTTATCTAAAATCAGTTTGTCTTCTGTATTAGCTGTAATCCTGACATTTGCATCAAGAGAGCCTTTTAATTTATTTTGATTTCTTAGACTTTCAATTGATTGATTAACTAAGTCTTTTATCTCAAAAATTCTTTTCCAATCATCATTGGTAATGTTTTGAGCTTCTTCTTTTTGGTCTTGTATATATTGGGACAAGAAGATAGATTCATTTTGGTTTTTTAGGCTCTCATGAGTTTGCCATATTTCTTCAGAAGTGAATGATAGGATTGGCGAGATCAATCTAACCATTACATTTAAGACATAATCTAAACTTGTCTGACATGATTTTCTTGCAATAGAGTCTTGCTTGCATGTATATAGTCTGTCTTTAACAATATCTAAATAAATACCTCCGAGCTCATTCACACAAAAATTATGAAGTCTTTGAACAACGTTATGATAAGAATATGACTCGTAGTAATTTATGACATCATGCTCTAAATCTTGAACTTGAGTAATTATCCATTTATCAAGCTCTACTTGATTTTTGAATTCAACTTTTTCACTCTCATTAAAATCACTTAAGTTTCCAAGAATAAACCTAAAGGTATTTCTGATTCTTCTATATTGATCTGATACTCGCTTTAAAATTTCATCAGAGGCAACCATCTCACTTCTAAAATCAGTTGAGGCTACCCACAACCTTAATATATCTGCACCCAAGTTATCCCAAACTTTTTGAGGTGAAACAACATTGCCTAAAGATTTAGATTGCTTTCTTCCATTTTCATCTACAACAAAACCATGAGTAAGAACTGCCTTATATGGCGGACGTCCATTCATTGCAATGCTTGTTAGCAAAGATGATTGAAACCATCCTCTATGCTGGTCTGAGCCTTCTAGATAAAGATCTGCAATAACATCATCTGAAAATCTTTTTTCTGAAACCGTACTATGAGTAACACCGGAATCAAACCAAACATCTAAGGTATCTAGAACCTTTATATAGGAGTCACTGTTGTCTATGAACTGGCTCAAATCAAGACTATCCCATGCAGAAATTCCATTTTTTTCAATAACATCAGCAAACTTTTTAAATAGCTCACCTTGATCAGGATGAATTTCACCAGTATCTTTATGAATTAGTAATGTTATTGGAATACCCCACTTTCTTTGTCTTGAAATACACCAATCTGGTCTATCAGTAAGCATACTCTCAATTCTTTGCAGACCCCATGAAGGCTCCCATTTGACTTCATTGATACTTCCAAGAGCATTTTTAAGCAAGTCTCCTTTATCCATTGAGATAAACCACTGGGGTGTGGAGGTAAAAATTAAAGGTGTTTTATGTCTCCAGCAATGAGGATATGAGTGTTGATAATCATCACAATTAATTAATGCTCCTTTTTCATCAATTTTTTCTATAACAAGAGTATCTGCTTTTAATGGGGGCAGCCCAGCAATGAAATCAATTTCTTTTTTAAATAATCCTTTGCTGTCTAATGCTTTTATGATGTCAATATTATTTTTTTTACATATAGAAAAGTCATCCATACCATGTGCTGGCGCTGTATGAACGCATCCTGTTCCTGCATCAGTGGTAACGTGATCAGCATGAAGAAGTTTAGATTTTCTATCTATAAATGGATGAATTAAGTCAATATCTTCTAATTCTTGGCCTTTTACTGTTGAAATCTTCTTAACCTTGAGACCCCATCTATCGGAACATGATTCAATCATCGAATCAGCGATAATATGATGTGAATTATTAATTTTGATAAGTGTATATTCCAAGTCTGGATTAATACATACAGCTACATTTGATGGTATTGTCCATGGAGTAGTTGTCCATATGATAAAAGAAATAGATTCATTTTCAGAGAAACCAAAAACAGTTTTTACATTATTAACACTCTCTTCATCAACTTTAAAAGCTACATCTATAGATTTAGAAACCTTATCTTGATATTCAACCTCAGCCTCGGCTAATGCAGACCCACAGTCCTGACACCAATGAACTGGCTTTTCACCCTTTTGAAGATGATCAGCTTCAAATATTTTACCCAAAGCTCTAATAGCATCAGCTTCAAAAGTTGAATCCAGGCTTTTATATGGGTTATCCCATTCGCCAAATACACCAAGTCTAATAAAATCTTTTTTTTGGTTTTCGATTTGAGTGAGTGCATATTCCTTACAAGCTTCCTGAAAACTTTTCTTATCTTGAACTAGCTCACTTCTTTTTCCATGCTTCTTTTCAATATTCAGCTCAATTGGCAATCCATGACAATCCCACCCAGGAACATATGGAGCATTTTTTCCAAGAAATGTTTTTGATTTAATAGTAATATCTTTCAGTATCTTATTAACTGAATGTCCAAGATGAATCGAACCATTAGCATATGGAGGTCCATCATGCAGAATAAAAGTTTCATCATTTTTATGAAGTTCTCTTAACTTTTTATAGATATCAATATCATTCCAAAATTCAATTATCTCAGGCTCTTTTCTGGGCAAGCCCGCTTTCATAGATAATTCTGTTTCAGGAAGATTAAGAGTATCCCTATAATTAATCGTCATTTTTTATTTTAATAAGTTTTTTGCAGTTGTTATGTCTTTTTGAATTTGTGATTTTAACATGTCTAAGTTCTCAAACTTCTTTTCTTCACGTATTTTATTTACAAATTGTACTGTTAGTCTTTTTGAATAAATCTCTTGATCAAAATTAAATAAATGAACTTCCAGCACTGGGTTAGAGCCACCCACTGTAGGTCTAATTCCCATGTTGGCTATACCATCAAAAGACTTGCCATCAAAAGTAGTTCTAACTGCATACACTCCAGAAATAGGAAGTTTTTGCTTTGGAAGCCAAATATTTGCTGTTGGCACACCAATTGTTCTTCCAAGATGCTGTCCATGGACTACTTTTCCTGAAAAAGTATAAGGCCTTCCTAATAAAATCTCAGCAAGCTGAAAGTCATCATTTAGCAGAGCCTTTCTTATTCTAGTACTGCTAACTCTTTGATCTTCATAGTTAAATGTTTCAGTATTCATTACTTCAATGCCTTTCTTTAAGCCCCATTTTGTTAAAAGATCAAAATCACCTGCTCTATTAGCCCCAAATCTAAAATCATCACCTACCGTTAAGGATGCTAGGCCAACAGAATCTAATACATCTGAAATAAAAATTTCAGGAGTCATTTTTCTCAAGGAATTATTAAATTTAAGAAAAAAAGCAAAATCTATATCAAAATCTCTAAGAAGTTCAAATTTTTTCCTCCATGGACAAATTCTTGGGGGTGCTTCATTTTCTATGTTGTTAGCAGCAAAGTACTCAGATGCATGCGGTTCTGTAAAAAAAACTATTGAGTAACCATTCGTTTTCTCAGCTTTATTTTTAATTTTTGACAAAATAGCTTGATGGCCTTTATGCAAACCGTCAAAATTTCCTATAGTTCCATGGAGTATTAGATTTGGATGTGATTTTTTAAAAAAATCTAAATTATGTAATCCTCTAATTAAGTACATTTTAATTTAAAAATTCTTTAAAAGAATATCCTCTAATTATTCTTGAAATAATAAAGTATATGAATATTGATATTGTAACTTTGAAAAGAAGTGCCAACACTCTTTCAGTCTGATTTAAATCAAAAAAATCAAAAAATTGAGAAGAGTAATTCAAAAAAATAATCACTAAGATAGAAGGTATTAGTATAGAAAAATTAAACTTATTAAATGGATTAATAAGATTAATTAGACCATCCTTTACCAAAATTACTTCAAGAATAACTACACTGATCACAGCAGCAATTGAGCTTCCTACTGCTATACCAATATGTCCTAAGCCTAATTCAAATGCTAATAAATAATTCAGAAAGGCATTGAGCACCAATGAAAGTAACGCAACATACATAGGCGTTTTTGAGTCTTTTCTTGCAAAGAATGCTGGTGTTAAAACTTTCATAAGCATGAAAAATGGTAGGCCAACTGAAAATGCCATTAAGCTCAATGATGATTGCTGGACATCATATGATGAAAACTCACCTCTTAGAAAAATTGTGCTTATCAAGTCTACTGAACATAAATACAGACCAATAAAAGATGGTAATCCTATGAATAAAACAAACCTTTGACCTTTTTGTAATTCGGATATAAACAAGTTTTTGTTCTGGGTGATATCAATTTTTGATAAAGTTGGTAAAAGGACTGTGCCAATAGCTATAGCAAATAAACCCATTGGAAATTGAATTAATCTATCAGACACATACAGCCAAGTTGGGCTACCTGTTTGAAGTAAAGATGCAAAAATAGTATCAATAAGTAAATTAATCTGAATAATTCCGCCAGCAAGGATTGCTGGAAATACAAGGGTAATAAATTTTTTTAAACCTGGGTGAGACCAATTAAAAGTAGGCCTTGGGAGTCTATTAATTTTTTTTAATGCAATTATATGTATTAGTAATTGCATAAAGCCAGCTGCAAGAACTCCCCATGCTAAGGCAAATACTGGAACACTAAATTTTGGTGCTAGATATACTGCAGCTATTATTAATGAAATATTAAATATTAAAGGTGTAAATGCCGGCAAAGAGAAACGATCATGGCTATTTTGTATGCCGCTTGAAAAAGCAACTAAAGAAATTAATGCTAAATACGGAAACATTATTCTTAAAATATCTACCGCTAAATCTTTTTTAAAATCATCAAAATAAAAGCCTGGAGCAAATATAAAAATAAAAATTGGAGCTACTAATAGCACTATGAGTGTGAAAAAAAATAAAACACTTAAAAATGATCCAGCTAAAGCATTGAGAAAGTTGTATATATCTTTTTCATTTTCGCTTTTCTGATAGTCGCTATAAATTGGAATAAATGCTTGGTTAAAAGCACCTTCAGCAAAAAACCTTCTAAAAAGGTTTGGAATTTTTAAAGTCACGACAAAAATATCATGAAAAACTGATGCTCCTAGCAAGCTTGTTGTAGCTATATCTCTTATTAAACCAAAAACTCTTGATAAACCAGTCCATGCTGAAACCTGAGTTAATGCTTTTAAAAGTTTATTTGATTTAACACTAGCCATCTTTTTTAAAATCCAATGAGGCAGAATTAATACAATACCTTAACCCTGTCGGTCTTGGGCCGTCATTAAAAACGTGTCCAAGGTGGGCATCACATTGCTTGCACTTAACTTCAATGCGTGTCATTCCATGAGAGTGATCGGGAACTTCAGATATTGTTTCTTTATCTTTTGGAAGAAAAAAGCTTGGCCAGCCACAACCTGAATCAAACTTTGTATCAGATTCAAACAGTGGAGTATCACAGCAAATACAGTTGTATTGCCCTTTTTCTTTAAAATTCCAATATTTGCCTGTGAAAGGTCTTTCAGTACCGGATTGTCGAGTTACATAATAACTCTCATCACTAAGTTGAGATTTCCAATCTTCATCTGACTTATTTTTAAACGACATTATTCAATTGTAATGAACAACAATGAATATAGGTAGAGCTTTAGATCTATAGAGTAAAATTTAAATTATGAAGCTTTATCTATTTTTATAGCTTGATCAGAATCGTTAGCATATTCAACAAAATCATTTAAAAGCGTTTCTGAAGGAAAATATATTCTTCTTCGTCTATCAACCTGGGATTGTTGCTCATCAATATATCCTAACTGAACTGCCTGTTTTAAAACTTGCAGTCTTTTTATTCTTGAGGCGAATTTTTTAGGCACTAATGAAATAGCATATTCTTGGGAGATTTCATTACCTTCAAGAGCCTCCCACATAAAGCTCATTAAAAAATAAAATCTGTAAGTATCTGCCTGGAAGAAATTTAGCGATTCTGGATTATTTGGATTATCTATACTTGCGCTTAATACTCTTCTAATAAGTTTTTTTGAATTTTTGAGAGATTTTTCGTCAATTTTTGAAAATTTCATGATTTACCCTATTTGTTAAATATGTACATTTAATATATGCAATTTAAATGCCAAAAATATGTACCTAACCTGCACTAATTAATTACAAATGATCTCTTTTTATTTATTTTTTATTTACTGATTTGAAATATATGTTTTATATACATAATTTTAATATAAAAAAATACTATTTTGTGGGCTTAAGGGCAATAAGTATGCACTAATTAAGACAAAATCCTATATTTCTATGTCTTTTCTAAAATAATGATTAGATCTAGAGCTTTCAAAAATTGCTTTAAAGTCTTCTTGTTCTCCTAAATAGGCTTTTTTGAATTTAGAGGATTCTTGTTTGATTGGGTATTCGGAATAAAAAGTATCTATATTATATGGTTCAGTTAATTTAATTGCCTCTGAGAGACAATTCATTTTTTTATTATTTTCAAATACCATCGACTTATCCATATCAAGAAATTCTTGTAAACGTTTAATTAAATAAAGTGTTCCATTTAATTTTCCATTAAAACTATGGCCTGCTATATGAGGTGTCGATAACAAAGAATAATCAATAATTTCTTTACTTGGAGTTGGTTCGTTTATCCAGACGTCAGAAATATAATTTACTTTGCTGTTTTTCAACAAACTTTGCTCATCAACAATACCTCCTCTGGAAGTATTGATAAGGGTTTTATTACTAATATCATCTATAAAAACTTGGTCTACCAATTTAAATGTTGGAAATAAAGTTTTATGAGTTAAAGGAGCGTGTAAAGAAATTAAATCACATTCTTTAATTGTATTAATATTTGATAAAAAATCATGATCTAAGAATGGATCATAAACTGAGTTTCTTATTGAAAAGGTATCTAAAACAAATTTTAATTTTTTACCAATATTCCCATAACCAACTATTCCAACGCTATCATTGATATTAAAAAGATTTTCTCTCTTTAAATAGCATATTGCTGACATAACATAATTTACAACAGATAATGAATTAGAGCCTTCTGCACAAAACCATTTAATATCCTTACTATTTAAATATTTTGTGTCTAAGTGATCTATACCAGCTGTTGCTGATCCAACAATTTTAATTTTAGTATTTTTAAGTAAATCTTTGTCTACTGAGGTAGTTGATCTGATAAATAATGCTTCTGTATCTTTTAATTTATCGTTAGTTATTTCTTGTGTTTGAAGGTATTCAAATTCTATCTCATCAAACCCATTAATTGATGTAATTATTTTTTCAAAGGATTTTATCCCCTTATCAACCGCTATCTTCATTTATTAATTAGATTTATCCGGCATAACTAAACTTTTTAGCCATCCAAATAAACTATTTTGTCCCAAAGTATATCTATCCAATGCATCAAATTCTTTTGCTAGTTTAATAGGATCTTCAAGAAAGTTAGCCCTAGTATTGAATTCTACATCATCCAATGTTTTTACTAATTTAGCCGGATTCCCAGCAAATATTGAATTTGGAGGAACGTCTTTTGTAACTACAGCGCCAGCGCCAATAATACTATTCTTGCCGATAGTCACTCCTTTGCAGATAATCGCACTATCACCAATCCATACATTATCCTCAAAAATTACTGGCTTAGTATTTCCAACTGGTTCGGCTCTATCATATATACCATGCCAGTCAGCATCTGATATGTATGCGCCATGAGCAATCATGCAAGCATCCCCAATAATAATACTTTTAGCTGACATTATTCTAACGCCAGGAGTAATCAAGCAAAACTTACCAATTTTTATTTCACCTTTATGTTCACCAATATCCCAAGAGGTAAATTGTATATGGGCATCTTTAGATCCAATTAAAGTAGGGTAATCATCAATTGAGACATTACCGCCAAATATCTTTATATACCTTGGTTTGAAATATGCGCCCCCTTTACCAAGATAATCAAATTGTGGTTCTAAGAATTGTCTTACATAAATTTTAACAATTTTGGTAACTAATTTTTTTAACCAATATGGTCTATTGTCTTTTCTGATAATAATCTCCAAAGGTGATATTTTAATATGATAAAGTAGCGGAAAAATTATTTCATAAAAATTGATTAAAAAATATTTAAAAGAATTTAAACACCTCTTCAATATTGGATTTCCAATATTTGGCTCTCAATTATCTTATGCTCTTATGGGCACTACCGATACAATTATTGCTGGAAGAGCAAGTGCATCAGATTTAGCAGGTCTTGCTGTTGGAAATGCATTTTCCATGACTATTTTTATGTTTTTTTCTGGTGTAATTTTTGCCGTAACTCCAATAGTTGCTCAACTTTATGGAGCAAAAAAATTCCAACTAATTGGTCAAAAACTCAGAGAAGTTTTGTGGATATCTATTCTATTAGGATTCCTAATCGCTTTATTGTTTATGAATATGGGGATAATTTTAGATGTATTGCCTATTGATAAAAGCGTTACAGATATTTCAGAAAAATACCTCAAAGCTGTTGCGCTAGGTTTTGCCTTTATTACGGTCTTTACATGTTTAAGGTGTTATAGCGAGGGTATGACTCTAACAAAACCTGTTTTTTATATTGCAGTTTTTGGAATGATTTTAAATATTCCCCTAGATTTAATTTTTGTATATGGATGGTTGGGAGCACCTAAATTAGGTGGAGTTGGTTGCGGTATAGCCACTACGATTGTTTCATTTATTATGATGGTAACAATCTTAATTTACATCAATATAAATAAAAAATATAAAATAACCGAGCCCTTCTCTAAATTTACGTCTCCTTCTATTGAGACTACTAAAGAGGTATTTAAGCTTGGATTGCCAATTGGTTTTGGAATTTTTATTGAACTAAGCATGTTTTCAGGTGCTCAAATTATTTTAGGTATACTTGGTGAAGATATTGTTGCAAGCCATGCTATAGCAATTAATGTTGCTAGTTTATTTTTTATGGTGCCATTAGCAGTTGGTTTGGCTGCTGCAACAAGAGTTGGTAATTTAATTGGCGAGAATAATTATAAACAAGCAAAGGTTGCCTCTTCATCAACAATTTATTTATGTATTTTAACTGCATTAATGAATGTGATATTAATTTTAAGCTTTAGAGAGCTAATAGTTAGTATATATACAACAGATGAAATTATATTTTCTCTTGCTGTATATTTATTAATTTTTGCTGCGATTTTTCAACTGCCTGATGGAATTCAAATGGGCGCTCTTGGAAGTTTAAGAGGTTTTAAAGATACTTTTGTTCCAATGATCCTTTTATTTATATCTTATTGGATATTTGCAATGCCAATTGGATATTATCTTACTATGGCAGGTTTTAATGCGCCTATGGGTGCTGCTGGAATGTGGTTCGGAATGATAATTGGATTAAGCATATTTGCAATTTTAGCAATATTAAGACTTAGATGGGTTATTAAAAAATATCTTAAAAAAATTGAAGTTACTTTTTAATTACCTTTGCAACAGTTGAGCCGATTTCAGTTAAGTTGTCAGCTACATGAACCCCACATTCTTTTAACTTAGAAATTTTATCTGCAGCAGTACCTTTACCTCCAGCAATTATTGCACCAGCATGCCCCATTCTTTTACCAGCAGGAGCGGTTTGGCCTGCAATATAAGAAATAACTGGTTTTGAAACATTATTTTTTATAAATTCTGCAGCATCTTCCTCAGCAGTTCCTCCAATTTCTCCAACCATCACTATGGCTTCGGTTTGAGGATCATTTTCAAATAACTTAAGTATATCTATAAAAGATGAGCCCGGAATAGGATCACCACCAATACCCACACAACTACTTTGGCCAAAACCTAAATCAGTTGTTTGTTTAACCGCCTCATAAGTCAATGTACCAGACCTTGAAATGATGCCAATAGATCCCTGCATATGAATGCTTGCAGGCATAATGCCTAATTTAGCCTCTCCAGGGGTAATGAGACCAGGACAATTAGGGCCTATTAAAGTGATGTCTAATTCGTCAACTCGTTTTTTAACATCAAGCATATCTAGAGTTGGGACGCCCTCTGTAATACAAACAATTAATTCTATTCCTGATTCTGCAGCCTCTAAAATAGAGTCTTTACAAAAAGGAGCTGGAACAAATATCAATGATGCATTCGGCTGAACACTTTTTACAGCTTCATCCATGGTATCAAATACCGGCTTTCCTAAATGCGTTTGCCCTCCCTTACCTGGAGTAATACCCCCAACAATATTAGTGCCATACTCTATAGCCTGCTCTGAATGAAGAGTTGCCTGTGAGCCAGTAAACCCTTGAACAATTACTCTTGTGTCTTTATTAACTAAGATACTCATTTTGCTAATTCCACTGCTTTCTTAGCTGCATCACCAAGATTGTTAATACTTTCTATTTTTATATTAGCTTTAGATAAAATTTCTGATCCTAAATCTGCGTTGTTACCTTCAAGCCTTACTACCACAGGTATCTCAACACCGACCTCTTCAATTGCCGCTAAGACTCCCTCTGCAATAAGATCACATCTTACTATTCCACCAAAAATATTTACTAATACAACTTTTACCTCTGGATCATCCAAAATAATTTTAAATGCTTTAGTGACCCTCTCTTGTGTTGCTGTTCCTCCAACATCAAGAAAGTTTGCAGGATTTCCACCAAAGTACTTAATTGTATCCATTGTACCCATCGCAAGGCCTGCCCCATTAACCATACAACCAATGTTTCCATCTAAAGAAACATAACTTAAATCATTCTTTGCAGCTTCAGATTCTCTAGGGTCTTCTTGAGACGGATCATGCATTTCTGCAATTTCAGGTTGTCTATATATAGCATTTGAATCTATATTTATTTTTGCATCTAAACAGTGCAACAACCCTCCACTTGTTATGACCAAAGGGTTGATTTCAAGCAAACTTAAATCTTTCTCAATGAATAATTTCATTAAATTTTTAAGCATTGGAGTAAATTGTTTAGTTTGCTCATTGTTTAACTTTAAAACTTTTGCAATTTTTCTTGCTTGAAAACCTTGAGCTCCGCATAGGGGATCTATTGGTTCATAGATAATTTTTTCTGGAGAATTTTTTGCAACTTCTTCGATATTTACTCCACCTTCGCTTGAACCAATAAACACAACTCTTTGAGAATCTCTATCAACTACAGCGCTTAGATATAATTCTTCAGCTATATCTGTACATTCCTCAATAAGAACTGAATTAACTAACTGACCTTTTTCATCTGTTTGATAGGTTACTAGCCTCTTTCCTAACCACTTCTTTGCAAATGAAATAGCATCTTCAGGAGTATCAACTAACTCAACTCCACCCGCTTTACCTCTTCCACCAGCATGAACTTGAGCCTTAACAACCCATTTAGATCCGCCAATATCTCTACAAGCTTTTTGTGCATCTTCTGCTTCATAAATAACTTTACTATTTGATACGGGCAAGCCGTATTGTGCAAAAAGTTCTTTGCCTTGAAATTCATGTAGATTCATTTTCTTTTATTTCCTATATGTATAGCTTCATTATTTACAGCCAAAGCTGCCTCATGAAGAGCCTCTGAAACTGTTGGATGACTGAAAATTGTTAATCCAAGATCCTCAGAGCTAGCGCCAAACTCCATAGATATTAATGCTTGTTGAACAATTTCTGCAGCAGAAGGGCCGAATACATGAACTCCTAAAATTGTGTCTGTTTTTGCATCAGATAAAAGCTTTACGAAACCGACTGATTGATCAACTGCTAAAGCCCTACCACTAGCTGCAAAAGGAAATTTGCCAACTTTATATTCAATATTCTCATCTTTTAATTCTTCTTCATTTTTGCCAACCCAAGCAATCTCAGGATGTGTGTAAATTACAGAGGGTACTAAGTCATAATTCATTTCTGCATGTTTTCCAGCAATCCTCTCTGCAACCATAATGCCTTCTTCACTACCTTTGTGAGCTAACATAGGTCCTCTTACTACATCGCCTATAGCCCAAATGTTTGCGGCATTTGTTTGACAATGTTCATTTACGTTTATAAAACCTCTTTCATCTAAACTAACACCTGAATCCTCAGAAAAGACATCTTTAGTATTTGGCTTTCTGCCTACTGCAACAATTAATTTATCGAATTTCATTTCCTCAGACTTACCCTCAGTCTCATAAGTTACATTTACTGAATTTTTAAGACTTTTTGATGAAGTTAATTTGCAACCCAGCCTTATATCAAGGCCTTGTTTTTTGAAATCTTTAAGAGTTTCTTTTGCAATTTCTTTGTCAGCCATAAATAAAAAATCATCCATTGCTTCAATTACTGTGACTTTTGAACCCAACCTTGCCCATACACTTCCTAATTCAAGACCTATTACACCAGCACCAATAACACCAAGGGTTTTAGGTACAGAATCAATTTCTAAAGCACCAGTACTATCTAAAATATTTTTATCATCAAATTTTGCAGAACCAATTTCAATCGGAGAGGATCCTGTTGCAATGATAATATTTTTAGATTCAATAATCTCAACATCGCCACTGGAATTGGTTACTTCAACTTTTTGACCAGCAATTACTTTACCTCTTCCAGAAATAGGAGTAACTTTATTTGCTGCAAATAACCCACCGATACCTCCGGTAAGTTTTTTTACAATATCATCTTTCCTTTTCATCATTGCCGGAAGGTCTAATTCAACATTTTTGATATCTATACCATGGGTTTTTAAATGATTTGCAGCATCATGATATCTATGAGAAGAATCTAAAAGTGCCTTAGATGGAATACAACCAACATTCAAACAAGTGCCACCGAACGTTGGATTGCTATCTGAATCGGTATATTCTTCAATACATGCAGTTTTTAAGCCTAATTGGGATGATCTAATTGCAGCCACATAACCCGCCGGTCCACCACCTATTACAACAACATCAAACATAAATTTCCTCTTTTTATAAGTTTAATAATAATCTTTCTGGTGATTCTAATTGTTCTTTAATAGAAACCAAGAATCTAACTGCCTCTTTTCCATCAAGAAGCCTATGATCATAGCTCATTGCTAAATACATCATTGGCCTAATTACAATTTCGCCATTTACAGCTACCGGTCTTTCCTGAATAGCATGCATGCCAAGTATTGCAGTTTGTGGTGCATTTAATATTGGCGTTGATAGAAGCGATCCAAAGACACCGCCATTAGAAATAGTAAATGTACCGCCTTGCATTTCATCAATTGTAAGCTTGCTATCTCTAGCCTTTTCCGAATACTCAAGAATTGATTTTTCAAGCTCAGGTAGAGATTTTGTATCAGCATCTTTTATAATCGGAACAACAAGACCCCTATCTGTAGAGACAGCAACACCTATATCTTGATATCCATGATAGACAACATCAGAACCATCAATTGATGCGTTGACTATTGGGAATTTCTTTAAAGCTTGTACTGCAGCAATTACAAAGAAGCCCATAAAACCTAACTTAATACCATGTTGTTTTTCAAACTCTTGTCCATACTTGCTTCGTAATTCTTTTATGGGAAGCATATCAACTTCGTTGAAAGTAGTAAGCATTGCAGTTTCTTGCTGAACTGTAACAAGTCTTTTTGCAATAGTATTTCTTAGCCTTGTCATAGGAACTCTTTTTTCAGGCCTTGATGAAGACAGAATAGGACTCTTTGTATCTTCATTCTCAGTACTTTTATTTTTAGATTCTAGATGATTTATAACATCTGCTTTAGTTATTCTTTGATCTTTCCTTGAAGATTCTATTGATTCAGGATCAATATTATTTTCGGCAATAATTTTTTTGGCAGCAGGACCTGATTTTTTATTTGTAGCCTTTGGTGAATCTTGTTTTTCTAATACTACCTCTTCCTTAGCTTCCGTTTTTTCTTTATTTTGAGGTTGAGCTTGTTGCGAATCATCAAACTCACCAATAATTTCGGCACTATTAACAATATCACCTTCTTTTTTTAAAATTTTTGTTAGGACTCCATTAGTTGGCGCAACAACTTCCAAAACGACTTTATCAGTTTCAATCTCTGCGATTATTTCATCCTGATTAACTTGGTCGCCTTCTTTTTTTACCCAATTTGCAACAGTCCCATCTGCAACAGATTCTGGAAATGTTGGTGATTTAATTTCAATTGCCATAATTATCCCTATTTTAACGCTTCCTCTATAAGATTGTTTTGTTGTTCAAGATGTAATTTCATCATACCAACGGCTGGAGCAGCTGCTGGAGGTCTGCTAACCATGGAGATTTCTTTACCTGAATCCAATCTATCCAAAACTCTTTGTAATCTATGTCTGTGACTAAACCAAGCTCCTTGATTTGCTGGCTCTTCTTGGCACCAAACAATTTCTTCAACATTTTTATATTTTTTTAGACATTCCTCTAAATCATCATATGGGAATGGATATAGCTGTTCTATTCTTACAATAGCAATATGTTCTTTTTTATCTTGTATTTTTTTATTTTGAAGATCATAAAAAACTTTACCAGAACATAGTATGATTTTTTTAACATTAGATTTTTTCTTGTTGTCACTATCAATAACGCATTGAAAAGATCCATCTGTTAATTCATTAATTGAAGAAGTTGCATTTGGGTTTCTTAATAAACTTTTTGGAGAAATAACTATAAGAGGAGTTCTCATTTTTCTTATTGCTTGCCTTCTAAGTAAATGGAATATCTGAGATGGAGAGCTAGGAACACATACCTGTATATTTTCTGATGCACATAATTGTAAGAATCTCTCTATTCTTGCACTGCTATGTTCTGGGCCTTGTCCCTCATACCCATGGGGTAAAAGCATAACTAACCCAGACAATCTCTCCCATTTGTGTTGTGCAGAAACTATAAATTGATCAATAACAACTTGAGCTCCATTTACAAAATCACCGAATTGAGCTTCCCAAATAGTTAAACCTGTAGGCCATGTTGCAGAATATCCGTATTCAAAACCTAAAACTGCTTCTTCTGATAATAGAGAATCATATATATCAAACCTTGTATTATGATCTCTAGCGATTTTTGATAACGGGATATACCCATCTCCAGTCTCTTTATCAAAAACACATGCATGTCTATGAGAAAAGGTTCCTCTTCTAACATCCTGGCCTGTTACTCTTATTGGATAGCCCTCTGAAAGTAATGTGGCATATGACATACTTTCGGCAAATCCCCAATTTATTTCTAAACTACCTTCATTCATCTTTATTCTGTCAGCAAAAATTTTTGATGCCTGTGTTCCGAGATTAAAAGAGTTAGGAACTTCGCATATTTGCTTGCCTAGTTTTTTTAATTTCTTTTGATCAAAAGTAGTGTCAACTTTAGGCCACCATAAAACATCTAAATATTCTGTCCAGTCAAACCACAATTCATTATTTGAATGCTCAGCTAAGCTTTTTGCTACAGTTTCACCGCCTTCTAAAGATTTTCTATATGAATTTTTAATCTCTAATGCAGATTCTTTTGTGATATGACCATCGTTTATTAGTTTTTCTTGATATTGATTTAAAACACTTGGATGTTTAGCAATTGTCTTATACATAGTTGGTTGTGTTGCTGATGGATCATCTGCTTCGTTATGACCTCTTCTTCTATAACAAAATAAATCAATAACAATATCTTTATTAAATTTAGCTCTGTACTTACAAGCAATTTTTACTGCTTTTACAACCATTTCTGGATCATCACCATTTACATGAATAACAGGAGCCTGAATCATTTTTGCAACATCAGTTGCATAATCGGTTGATCTTGCATCCAATTTATTGCTTGTAGTAAAACCAATTTGATTGTTCACTATTACATGAATAGTTCCGCCAACATTAAAGCCTCTAGTTTGAGACATTTGTAAAGACTCCATTACTACACCTTGACCTGAAAATGATGCGTCACCATGTAATAAAACAGGAACAACTTTTTTTCTTTCTACGTCATCTAACCTATCCTGTCTTGCTCTAACCGATCCAAGCACCACAGGATCAACGATTTCTAGATGGGATGGATTGTTGTTTAAAGACACATGAACTTCACCACCAGGAGTATCAATATTTGATGAGAATCCAAGATGATATTTAACGTCTCCAGTATTAGCACCTTCAAGTACATCAGTTTCATCAAATGCAGAAAATAAATCTTTTGGTAGTTTGCCTAATACGTTTACTAATAAATTTAATCTTCCTCTGTGAGCCATACCAAAACAAATCTGATTTGCTCCCAATGCTCCACAATTTTGAATAACAGCATCAACTAATGGGACTAAAGACTCGCTTCCATCAATACCAAACCTTTTCATACCTGGATATTTCGCAGCTAAGTATTTAGCTAGTCCTTCAGCAGAGTTTAACCTCTCAAAAATATGTATTTTTTCTTCATTTGAAAAACTATAGTTTTCTATTTTTGATTCAAATTTCTTTTGGAACCATCTTCGCTCATCTGAATGCATAATATAGTTGTATTCAATTCCAATATTGCCACAGTAAATTCTTCTTAATTCTTTAACAATATTTCTTAAAGTAGATTTTTTTGGCCCAATATCAAAAGTATCAGTAAAAAATTCATCATCCAGATCAGACTCATTGAGACCATGAAACTCAATTTTAAGATCTTCAATTTGATCTCTTTGCATAATGCCTAAAGGATCTAAGGTAGCTTCTTGATGACCTCTGTTTCTATATGCTTGAATAAGTCTTATAACCTTTCCTTGCCTTTCGTCAACTGATTCGTGAGATGTGATTGAAGCTCTTGATAAATTCTTAAATTCTTCAACAATACTCTGATGTGATATTTCAATATTACCATTTGATGCATTTGGTAAGTTTTTAAAAAAATCTATCCACTCAGAAGATAAATCTTCTGGATTGTTTAAGTATTTTTCATACAGGGTTTCAAGATAGGCAGCATGTCCAGCTGACAAATGTGAACTCCCCCATAGTTCTTGCATCGAATTAGTCATTTCAAGTTAATTCATAGCTCCATCTGTGGTGATAATTTCTTTTTTATCCTTCAACAACATTGTCTTAATTTCACCAATTGCTTTATTTGGATTTAATCCTTTAGGACATACGCTTACACAATTCATAATTCCATGACATCTATAAACACTGAATGGGTCTGATAAATCTTCAAGTCTCTCATTAGTTTTTAAATCTCTTGTATCTGCAAGAAATCTATATGCTTGAAGTAAAGCAGCAGGTCCTAAAAATTTATCTGGATTCCACCAAAAAGATGGGCAACTTGTTGAGCAACAGGCACACAATATGCATTCATATAGTCCATCTAGTTTATCTCTGTCTTCTGGAGACTGAAGTCTTTCTTGTTCTGGAGCAGTAGTACTATTTTGAAGAAAGGGTTTAATTTTTTCGTACTGTGCATAGAACTCTGTCATATCAACAACCAAATCTCTAATAACTGGCAATCCTGGTAATGGTCTGAGTTCAATTTTGTTTTTCTTTAGAACAGAGGATATTGGTGTTATGCATGCAAGGCCATTCTTTCCATTGATGTTCATGCCATCTGAACCGCATACCCCTTCTCTACAAGATCTTCTATATGAAATAGATTCATCTTGCTCTTTCAATAGGTGCAATAAATCCAAAACCATGATGTCTTTTGCAGGTTTTTCAATCTGATATTGTTTAATGTAAGGAAATTTATCCTCCTCAGGATTATATCTATACATATTTACTTCTAAAATATTAGTCGCCATCTAATAAGTCCTTACAATTGGTGGAAACGCCTCAACCTCTGAGGGATTAAAATTTACATCTCTTTTAGAGACTGTTTTTGATAATGGATCATATAAAGAATGACATAGCCATCTCTCATCATCTCTATCAGGGAAATCGTCCCTAGCATGAGCGCCCCTGCTTTCGTCTCTGCTGTATGCCGCAATTGCAGTAGCTTCTGCAACCTCAAATAAATTTTGAAGCTCAATTGCTTCTACTCTGCTTGTATTAAAAGCATTACTTTTATCTTTTAAATGAAGTAGATCAACCTTCTCTCTAATTTCTTGCAGTTCATCAAGGCCTTTTTTCATGTATTCGCCTCTTCTAAAGACTCCAAAATAATTTTGCATACATTGTTGGAGTTCTTTTTTTACTTCTGCTGTTTCATAACCGCTATCAGAATTATTTAATGTATTTAATCTATCAAGAGCATTATCAATATCATCTTTATCAGCAGATTTAACACCGCCACCTGATTTTAAATCTTCTTGAATAAACATTCCTGTAGCCCTTCCAAACACAACTAAATCAAGAAGTGAGTTACCGCCAAGTCTATTTGCTCCATGTACAGAAACGCATGCCGCTTCACCAGCTGCAAACAAGCCAGGAACAATGGAATCGGTTCCATCAATTCTATTAAAAGCTTGTCCATTAATATTAGTTGGAGTGCCGCCCATCATATAGTGACATGTAGGAACAACAGGTATTGGTTCATATATCGGATCTACGTGAGCAAAGGTTCTTGATAGTTCGCATATTCCAGGCAATTTTGCATTTAATACATCAGCTCCAAGATGGTCTAGCTTTAAGTAAATGTGATCGTTGTTTTCACCACATCCTCTACCTTCAAGTATTTCAAGAACCATTGATCTAGCCACGACATCCCTGCCTGCAAGATCTTTAACATTTGGAGCATATCGCTCCATGAATCTTTCGCCATCTTTGTTTATTAAATATCCGCCTTCACCTCTACAACCTTCGGTAACTAGTGAGCCAGCCCCGTATATTCCAGTTGGATGAAATTGCCACATTTCCATATCTTGCGCTGGATAGCCTGCCCTTAAAGCCATGGCAAGACCATCACCAGTATTAATTAAAGCATTAGTAGTAGATGCATAAATTCTTCCAGCGCCGCCTGTAGCCATAACCGTAGATTGCGCTTTTAAATAAGCAACTTCCCCATATTCAATTGAAAATGCAATTACACCAGTGACCTCATTTTGATCATTTTTAACTATATCTACTGCAAACCACTCGTTTAAGAAGTTTGTTCCTTCTTTAACATTATTTTGATACAGAGTATGAAGCAATGCATGTCCTGTTCTATCTGCTGCAGCACAAGTTCTAGCAGCTTGACCTCCCTTTCCATAATCTTTTGACTGACCTCCAAATGGTCTTTGATATATTCTCCCATTTTCAAATCTTGAAAATGGTAATCCCATATGCTCTAACTCAAAAACTGCTTTTGGTCCTTCTGAACATAAATATTCTATGGCATCTTGATCACCAATATAATCTGCTCCTTTGACAGTATCATACATATGCCATCTCCAATCATCATTTGGATCGGCGCTTTGAATAGCACAAGTTATGCCGCCTTGGGCTGAGACCGTATGAGATCTTGTAGGAAAAACTTTAGACACAACAGCTGTTTTTAATCCAGATTTAGCAAGCTCAAGAGACGCTCTCATTCCTGAGCCGCCTCCGCCAATAATCAGAGCATCAAATTCTAATGTTTTGATATTTGAAGAATTGTAATTAGTCATTTATTAAAACCAAATAATTAAAATGTAAAGAGCAGCGATCAATGCTCCCAGTAAAATAAATATAAATTCATAGATTTTTCTTAAGGTATTGGCAGAGGCTCCCAAACCTGAAGAAATAAAACCCAATGTTCTTTTTGTTAAATAATCAGTTCCAACAGTCCATAAGCCAATATAAGCATGAACACATGCAAGCAATATAAAAATACTGAGCGAAGCTTTAAATAAGTTATTGCTATTTAAAAATTGAAAAGTAATTCCACTGGTCCAGAATGTGTACTCTAAATATGCAAGAAATGAAATAAAATAAAGCGCACTATAGCGTTGAAGATACCACGTCAGTCTTCCACTTTTCATAGCATCACCAATAAAGTTAGCAGAGCGTTAACTGCAAATAAAACTAAAGTAATTACTGCGGACTTGTGTGATGAAGACAGGGTCTCATTCAAAATATGAAAATCCATTAAAATATGCCTTATTCCAGTGAAAATGTGATATTGAAAAATTAAAATTAAACCAATACATCCAAATTTAATTCCTAAATTTGTATGATACATAGTCATAAAGTTATCAAAAGAATTCTGATTTAATGTTAATTCTGAAAAGATAAAAACTGAAAATGGGAGTACTAAAAAAAATATAAGAATTCCACTTATCCTATGGGTAATAGATAAAAACGCTGATAGCGGAAGTTTTATCTTTAATAGATTTATATTTACAGGTCTATTTTGTATCATTAAGAAAGTGACAAATGTCAATTTTTTATGTGCTTTATGGCTAAATTATAACCGATTATAAGCAATATAAATAAATGAAATTTTAAAAAATATGCTTTTTATTTTTTAACATGCTTCATCATTCTTTGTCTTTTCTTAATTTGCCTTTCTGTTAACTTATTCACTTTATTTTCAAAAGGGTTATCAGATTTTCTAAAAATTAGTTTCAGCTGAATGCTTTGCAGTTTTAAAGAAGATCTAAAAGAATTTTCAAGATATTTTCTATAATTTTGAGGAATTTTTTTATCTTGATTTGAATGAATAACTAAAGTTGTAGGATTGATGCCACCAAAATGGATGTGCTTAAGCTTCAATTGTCTTCCATTGACTGATGGCGGAGCACTTTGAGAAATAAATTTTTCTAAAAGCTTGTTCAGTGATGAGGTTGTATATTTCTTTTGAGCATTTTCAATAACATTATTTGTTACCTTGAAAAGCTTTTTAAAACCCTTGCCTTTAATGCCAGAAATTTCTATTTTAAAAAAATTATCAACAAAATTTGATTGAAGTCTTTTTGTTTCATATAAATCATCTTTTTGTCTTTTTGTGAGTAAGTCCATTTTATTTAATGCTAAAACGAGTGGCTTGCCCATTTCAGATACCATATTTATTATCTTCAAGTCCTGATCAACAAGCCCTTCATTTGCATCGCACATAAATATAACTACATCACAAGTCTCAACAGAATGCATTGCTCTTACATATGAGAAATACTCTATCTTGTGAGCATTCCTGTAACCTTTTCTTATACCTGCGGTATCTATGAAGACAAATTCATCATCATTTACTAAGAAAGGTATACTGATAGCATCAATGGTAGTTCCTGCTATTTCTGAAACTATCAGCCTATCTTCTTTTATGAACTTGTTTATAAAAGTTGATTTGCCAGCGTTGGGTCTGCCTAATATTGCTATTTTTTTCCCTTCGGGTACCTTCGATTGATGGATTGGAAGTGATTTCTTAATAAATGATCTTAAATCAAGAAGGTTTCTGTTGTGCTCTGCACTAATCTCAAAAAAATTATTAATGCCTTTTTTATTTAAATCTTCTTTAATTAAAGCGTCTGATTTTTTATCTATTTTATTAAGAACTGTTATAAAAGTTTTATTTAATTTTCTTAATCTTGAAAGAATATCTAAATCTTCTTTGTTTAGATTTTGCGACCCGTCAAGGAGAAATATGATTAAACTTGATTCCTCAGCTGCAATCCATGCTTGCTCAGCAATATCTTCTTTTAAGATGGTATCGTCCTGAGCTATTCCACCTGTATCAATTAATAAGCTTTTCTGTTCACCGAAGGATATATATCCATAATTTCTGTCCTTTGTTAAACCAGAAAAGTCAGAGACTATTGCTTGCCTAGATTTTGTTAATTTGTTGAAAAGTGTTGATTTTCCAACATTAGGTCTTCCTATAATTGCTATTGATGTAAACATGACTAATTATCATTCTATATGCTTAATGAATATAAATTAAAAGACTCATCAACCACGTAAAAATCTTTACTTCTTGTCACAATTTTTTTTATGGGTTTTTTTGAAACTTTCTTTCTACCAACTGTCTTACCGTTTAACGGATCTATTAAATGGATATAGCCCTCATAATCACCAACTACCAAATATCCAGAGAAGTTAGTTGGGTTAGAAAGTTCTCTATTCAAATAATCATCTGATGTCCATGATTCTTGAAGCGTCTTTGTAGAAAATGATCTTAGTCTAGAGTTTGATTCAACAGTTAAAATTAAACCTTTTAACAGTAAGGGTGAATAAAATGATGAAGTTTCAGACTGCCAAACAGCCCTTCTTTGTGCAATATCAAATATGCTCAAATTACCCTGATAGTTTGTTGTATATACTAAGCCGCCTTCTACGACTGGGTTTGAATCAGAGTCAATAATGTTTTCAAGTTCTGATGCACCTTTCGCAAATGAAATAGCTCCGTCCCATAAAGGAAAACCTGAATCAAGCTCAAAAACACCAAGCCTTCCATTATCAAAAGTTACATATATCTCATTAGCATTTATAACTGGGCTGCTACTTCCTCTAATTGTCAGTGTTGGCAATTTTGATCTATATGACCACAATGTTTGTCCATTAGATTTATCAAGACCAAGTAATTCACCAGAACCAGTTTTTACAATAATTAATTTTGCATCAATAGCAACTGGTGCTAACACTTCAGCCTTGAGATTTACTTTCCATATGATTGAACCGTCATCTTGATTAATTGTGATTAAATTTCCTTGATCATCAGCAACAGCCAAGATACCAAATCCTGATGCTACGCCAGATGACAATGTATTAAGATTATTTTCCCAATTAATACTACCAGTATTTTGATTTATGGATTTTAAGCTACCGCTGATATCAGCAAAAAAAATAATATCTGAGCTAAAGGCTGGAACAAAATTTCCTAAAAGATTTTCACCAGAAAATGATTTACTCCAATTAACCTTAATTACTTTTGAACTAGATATGCTTTCTAACGGTTTCGGTTCATCTAAATCAACTTCACCACTATCCCAAAATTTAAGAGAACTCAATGAGGAACATGATGAAATAGCAAATAGCATACATATAAGTGCTACTGCTTTGTGAGTTCTTAGATAAAAATTATTATTGAACATGTCTTAAACTGCCAAATTTGCAATTTTCATTGAAACAATCGAAATAGAGGTTTCATCAGTATATTTTTCTTTAGCAAAATTGTATTGCTCCTTCGCAAGCTCTGTTTTATTTTGTTTAGATAAGATATCGCCAATAAGCTCATGAATAAAAGCATTTGAAGATGAATATTTTTCTAAAATCTCCAAGGCTTCTTCGTATTCTTCTTGTGAATACATAATCCTTGCTGCATTAATTGTTGCAATTTTATTCAATAATTTATTACCTTTAAATCCTTGAGTCATTTCATTCAGGCTCAGAAAATTCTCTAAAGCTGCTTCTAAATCACCATTCCTTGCGTTTATTGACGCTTTGTTAAGCATGGCAATCTTTGCATAACCAGTTTCATAATAAGAATTTATTAAATCTGTAAATAAATCTTCTGAAATTACTTTGCCTTCATCGGTGTCAGTCTCTTGAGCAATCCATCTATTATATATTTCGGCAGCTTCTAAATTATTCGTCTTAGAAATTTGGTTATTAATTAAATAAGCAGAAATTATTAATATCACTGTAGCTACAACACCAAGTATTACTTTTCTATAATTCATATAAAAATTACGTATTGACGTTATTGCTGCATTATTTTCAAAAACTTCATTCATAAGTGTTTCCTCGGTCTATAGAGTTTTATAAAAACTATATAAATCTTCAATTGAGACAGTTTGTTGCTCCTTAAGTTCATCATTTAAAGGCTTTATAACTGCAGTTTTATTATTAAACTCTTCTTCACCAATAATAATCACATAGTCGGAATTATTTTTATTAGCTTTTCTCATCTTTGATTTTAGACTTCCTTCTGATAAATGAATATCAAGAACAACTTCTTTATTAATTGATCTAAGATGGTGCGCTATTTTATATGCTTTTGGTTCTAAATTACTAGCTGCGATAACAAAAGAAACCAATTTTCTGTTTGGCTTTTTAATGTTTGTAATATTTGCCAACCTTTCAAGTCCAATGGCCATGCCAATGGCAGGCAAGTCCTTTCCTCCAAGTTGAGAGCAAAGTTGGTCATATCTACCGCCACCTAAAAATGAATCTTGTGCACCTAGTTCTGATGATATTGCTTCAAATACAAAACCAGAATAATAATCTAAACCTCTAACCAAATTATAGTCGATTTCAATTTTACATATATCTGAGAACTCAGACTTAATTGAATCAAGCATTTCAATTGAAGCTCTATCAATAAATTCTTTTATAGAAGGTGCATTTTTAAGAATTGCCTGAGTTTCAGAGTTTTTTGAATCGAGGACTCTTAATGGATTTTTACTAAGTCTTTCTAAGTCTTTTGCATCGAGATCTTTTTTAAATGGTCCCAAGAAATTAACAAGAGCTTTACAAAAAGATTCTTTATTCTCTCTAGTCCCCAAATGGTTAATTTTTATGCAACAATTTTTAAGTTTAAGCTGATCAATAACATTACAAACCACTGAAATCATTTCATATTCTGGTAAGCCCTCTGGTATACCAAGAATTTCAATACCAGCTTGATTGAATTGTCTATATCTTCCCTTTTGTGGCCTCTCATACCTCCACATAGGTCCTACATACCATAACTTATGATTTGCTTGATCTAATTTCTTCTCAATTATTGATCTAATTACGCTTGCAGTTCCCTCGGGCCTCATTGCAATAGTTTTATCATTCCTGTCATTGAAAGAATAAATTTCTTTATTAACAATATCTGAAGAGTCGCCAACACTCCTTTTGAATAAGTTTGCATCTTCTAAAACAGGAGTGCGTATTTCTTGGAATTTATAATTTATGAATATATTCTTAATTGTTTTTTCTACTTCAAATAGTTTTGATGATGCATTGGCCATATCGCCATCATCATACTGATCTTGCATGCCTGTTAATGATTGAATTTTATCCAATTTATCCCCTTGCAATAATATCTTTTGAGTTTCTTTGTAACAGTTTTTCTCTAACTTTTTCTTCTATCTCTTTGACTAAGTTCTCACTGCTAATTTTTTTATCTGGCATACCATCAACATAAAGTAAATTTTTTGGACTTGCTCCAGTTAAACCAATTTCTGCTGCTTTACTTTCTCCAGGACCATTTACATAGCAACCTATAATTGCAACCTCTATATCATCAGATATGTCCTCCAATCTCTCTTCTAACTCATTAACAACCTCAATTACATTAAAGTTTTGTCTAGAACAGCTTGGGCATGCAATAATTTTTACTCCCCTGCTTCTAATGTTAAGACTTTTCAAAATATCCCAACCAACTTTAATCTCATCAACTGGGTTAGATGCTAGTGATATTCTAATAGTATCTCCTATACCCTCAGATAAAAGCATTCCAACTCCAATAGAAGATTTTACTGTACCAGCACGAAAACTGCCCGCCTCAGTAATACCTAAATGAAGAGGCTGATTAATCAAATTAGATATTTTTCTATATGCATCAACAGTCATTTCAATATTTGAAGCCTTAAGACTCATTTTGTAGTTATCAAAGTTAAATCTATCTAATATATCTACATGTCTTAGAGCTGATTCAACCAATGCATCAGCGTTGGGTTCACCGTATTTTTTTTGTAGATCTTTTTCAAGCGAGCCAGCATTTACTCCTACTCTTATTGGAACATCATGATCTAATGCAGCAGTAATAACTTCTTTAATTTTTGATTCTTTTCCAATATTACCAGGATTGATTCTTAAACAGTCAGCAGAATCAGCAACCTCAATGGCAATCTTATAATCAAAATGAATGTCAGCAACCAAAGGAATAGTTACAATACTTTTGATTTCCTTGAAGGCTTTTGCTTCATCAAAACCAGGAACAGATACTCTTACTATGTCAGCACCTGCTGCTTGTAATTCATTAATTTGATTAACAGTAGCTATAACGTCTGAGGTATTGGTGTTGGTCATAGATTGAATAGCAATTGGATTGCCTCCACCAACCGGCACACCCCCAACATTAACAACAGAGGTTTCTTTTCTTTTAATCCAATTACTCATCATTAAACATAATAGTACTTACATTAAGTCTATTAGCATTAGTAATAAAATCAATGTTATTGCCATTATAAGAAGCTTCTATAGCTTCTGCATTGCCAACAACAATTTTAAAAGGTCTTTCGATCTCAACCTCAAAGCTATCTCCATATTTGAATAACTTATTAATTATCAACTCATCATATGAATATATTTCAATCCAACATTCATCAAAGAAGCTAAAAATGAGTTTATTTGATGAATTAATTATAGGTTTCTCCTCTATTAGATTTAAAGGTGTTTCTATTGAATTATTAAAATTAACAGTTTCGTCAATTTTATTTAATTCGTTATCTGGGAATGTTTCTTTGACTAGAGATAAATCGTTGTTCTTAGTTTCTGAAGAAAAACTAACGTTTATTATAAAGACCGACAGAACTATCATAAAAACTATAAATCCTGCTCTTATAATTGGTATGAATGATGGATTAATTTTGGCAATAGATTTTTTAATGATTTCATCTTGTCTATTATTATTTTCATATATTGGAGGAAACTCACATTCAATTGATAAAAAATCTTGGTATTTGATAAAATATGCTTTAGCAAAGCCTTCGCTTGGGAAGATAGAATAGTCACCAGACTCTATTGCATTAATGTATCTAATATTCATAAATGCGGAGTTCGAGACTTCAACTTTACTTAAACCAAGCTCTTTTCGTGCTACCTTAAAAACCTTACCAATTTTTGCTGAACTGGCTGACTTCAAATTTTCTGTCATGATATGAGTTTGTGAGATATGAGTTTCTTACCTTTAATCGATTTACTTAATTTGCCAACAAGCTGACCACATGCCCCATCAATTGCGTCTCCTCTTGTAACTCTTAATGTTGTTATGAAACCTTTATCCATAAGAATTTTCTTAAAATTTTCAATGGTCTTTGTTGTGGAGCGCTTATAGTTTGAGCCCTCAAAAGGATTGAAAGGTATTAAATTAATTTTACACGATATATTTGATAATAGTTTTGCTAATTTTCTTGCCAATTCTTCCGAATCATTAATGCCATCAATCAAAATATATTCTATGGTAATACTTCTTTTACCATCATAGTTTTTTAAGTAATTGTTGCATGAATTGATTAAATTGCTTATTGGGTATTTTTTATTTATTGGAACTATTTCATCTCTCAATTCATTTGTTGGCGCATGAAGGGATATTGCTAAAGAGACGTCTATTTCATTGCATAGTTTATCTATTTGAGGTGTTATACCCGATGTGCTTATAGTTATTCTTTTCCTAGAAAGTCCATATGCAAGCTGTTCCTTCATTATCTTTGCTGATTCAATAACGGGTTCAAAATTTAACAATGGTTCTCCCATACCCATAAATACCACATTAGTAATTGGAGGTTCATCATCTTGATAAAAATTAGCAAGCCATAGTTGGCCGATAATTTCATCAGGGGTAAGATTTGTTTCAAATCCTTGTGCTCCGGTGGCACAAAAAGTACATTGAAGAGCGCAGCCTGCCTGTGATGATATACAGAGAGTCATTCTTTTCTTTTCAGGTATTCTTACCATTTCAATCATAGATCCTGATTCAAGTTTTACTAAATACTTAATTGTCCCCTCGGGAGATTTGTAAACCTTTTCAACCATTGGAGTTATAAGACAAGCAATTAACTCAAGCTTCTCTCTGAGAATTTTATTGAAGTCAGTCATCTGACTAAAATCAAGGACACCTTTCTGATGAACCCATTTAATTAATTGTCTAGCCCTGAATTTAGGCTCACCAATATCATTAAAAAAAGCTTCCAGGGATTCAAGAGAATACCCTAGAAGATTTATTTTTTTATCAGACAAAATCTATTTAGATACTATTTCTTCTTCGTTGAAAAAATAATTTATTTCCCTTGCAGCGCTTGTTTCAGAATCAGATCCATGTACAGCATTAGCATCTATGCTATTTGCAAAATCTGCTCTTATCGTTCCAGGATCGGCTTCTTGTGGGTTGGTGCTGCCCATAAGTTCTCTATTTTTTTGAATTGCTCCCTCGCCTTCAAGCACCTGAACAAAAACTGGACCAGATGTCATGAACTTTTTAAGATCATTGAAGAAAGGTCTGCCTTGATGTTCAGCATAAAATCCTGACGCCATTTCATCATCGAGCTGTATTAGTTTGCCGGCAACAATATGAAGACCATTGTCCTCAAATCTGGAGATTATTTTGCCAATAATATTCTTTGATACTGCATCTGGTTTGATTATAGATAGTGTACGTTCTGTTGCCATTTTGAATTCCTTATAAAAAATTTTAGGTATTATATGAAAGTTATTTGGATTCTTCTATCCATAACATCTGAATAGCTTCAAGAATTTTTTCATTTGATTTGTTTGGATCTCCAATAAATCCATCTAGGTTACAAATTTTATTATGTAGATCAGGAAAACTTATCCATTGAGGATCAATTTCTGGAAATTTTTCTGAAAGCTCGATAGCGATATCATTTGTATCCAACCAATCTATACTATTCATTAGTGATTCTCTGAAACCATATTAATATTGTATTTAGGTATTTCAATTTCAATATCTTCATCTTTTGGTATTGCCTGACAACTAAGTCTTGATGTTTGCTCAAGTCCCCATGCTTTATCTAGAAGGTCTTCTTCGATTTCACTTGCTTCATCTAAACTATCAAAGCCTTTACGAACAATACAATGACATGTTGTGCATGCTGCAGACATCTCACATGCATGCTCTATTTGTATACCATTTCTTAGAGCCGCCTCACATATAGTTTCGTCAGGTTGATTTTCGATCAAAGCTCCTTCAGGACAAAGGTCTTTATGAGGTAAGATTTTTATTTTAGGCATTACTATACGGTAAAGCTTTCACCACAACCACATACTGCTTTAGCATTTGGATTTACAAATTTTATTCCTTGGTTAAGGCCATCTTTTTGATAATCAACTAGACTACCTTTTAAAAAATCTAGACTGCTGTTATCAACAAAAATTTTGCATCCATTTTTTTCGAAAACTACACCGTCATCATCAAAAGAGTCAACATAATCAAAAAAATATTCATAGCCTGAACATCCTGCTTTTTTAACTCCAATCTTAATTCCAACACCTTTACCACGATTTTCAAGGCTTGATAAAAAGTGATCAATCGCAGAATCTGAAAAGTTTAAGTCTGTTGAGCTAAAAACTTGCATGATTATTTATTGTTTTGATTCGTAATCTTCTATTGCTTGTTTTATTGAATCTTCTGCTAAAACGGAGCAATGTATTTTTATTGGGGGTAGTTCAAGGGCATCAACAATCTCTTTGTTTTTGATAGCTTTTGCTTCTTCTAAGGTTTTACCAATAAGCATATCAACAAGTTCACTTGAAGATGCTATAGCAGAACCACATCCGTAAGTTTTAAATTTTACATCTTTTATTACATGCGTGTTACCAGACGGCTCGCACTTTATTTGCAATTTCATGACATCTCCACAGGCTGGTGCTCCAACCATACCTGTTCCGACGTTTTCTTCTTTTGGATCAAATCTACCTACATTAAATGCCTTTGGATCATTTAAAGTATTTTCAAATTTGTCTACAACTTTTTTACTATAAGCCATTTCAAACCTCCATTATTAATGTGTATTCCAAGTTACTGTATCTAAATCAATTCCATCTAGATGCATTTCCCAAAGTGGAGAAAGTTCTCTTAATCTATCAACCACATTATTTAATATTGATAAAGTTTTATCTACATCACTTTCTTTTGTAAACCTGCCAAAAGAAAATCTTATTGAGCTGTGAGCTAATTCATCTTTTCTACCAAGAGCTCTCAAGACATATGAAGGCTCTAGGCTTGCAGAAGTGCAAGCTGAGCCTGAAGATACCGCAATATCTTTAAGACCCATTATTAATGATTCTCCTTCAACAAAATTAAAGCTCATATTAAGTATATTTGGGACTTTATTCTTTAAGTCGCCATTGATATAAACATGCTCAATTTTCATAGCTTCGTCTAAAAATTTTTCATGGTATTTTGCAATCATTTCATGATCTTTTGTCATTTCTAATTTAGCAATTCTAAATGCTTCTCCCATGCCAACAATTTGATGAGGAGCTAATGTTCCAGACCTCATGCCTCTTTCATGGCCTCCACCATGAATTAATGCTTCGATTCTTACTCTTGGCTTTCTTCTAACAAATAAAGCACCAATGCCTTTTGGTCCATAAGTTTTATGAGCAGAAAATGACATCAAGTCTACAGGCAGTGCTGAAAGATCAATTTCGACTTTTCCAGTACTTTGAGCAGCGTCAACATGGAAAAATACACCTGATTCTCTTGTAATTTCTCCGATTGACTGCAAGTCATTTAATGTTCCGAGTTCATTATTAATATGCATTAATGAAACTAATATTGTAGATTCTTTTATGGCCTCTTTTACTTGCTCAGGTTGAATAATACCGAATTCATTGGGTTCAAGATAAGTAACTTCAAAACCCTCTCGTTCTAGTTGCCTACATGGATCTAGAACTGCTTTATGTTCTATTTTTGAAGTAATAATATGATTTCCCTTAGATTTATAAAATCTAGCAACACCTTTTACAGCAAGATTATCAGCCTCAGTAGCACCAGATGTCCATACGATTTCTCTTGGATCTGCATTCACAAGATTGGCTACATGCGATCTGGCCTCTTCAACAGCATCGTCAGCTTTCCATCCGTATCTATGTGATCGAGATGCTGGGTTACCAAATTCGCCATCAGGTGTAAGATACTCCATCATCTTTGATGCTACACGAGGATCAACAGGTGTGGTTGATGCGTAATCTAAATATATCGTTGATTTTTCATTCATTTATACAATCTCTCTTACATTTATATATGGGTCATTGCTGCTTTCTACAAGTGTATTAATTGTTATATTGCTTAAGTAGTTGTTTACGACGTCATTGAGCTCGTGCCATAAGTTATGGGTATTGCATTTTTTTCCATCATTGCATGTGCTCATACCACTGCAACTTGTTGCATCTAAATCCTCTTCAACAGCATTCATGATATCTTTGATTGTAACTAATGCTGGATCCATGGCATAAAGATAGCCTCCATTACGACCTCTCGAACTAGCAACTATTCCGTAAAGCCTAAGCTTTCTGAAAATTTGTTCTAAATATGATATTTCGATATTTTGATTAGCAGATATATCTGATAGTGAAACTGGTCCTTCTGAAGCTAAAAGACGAAGTTCAACTAAAGCATTAACAGCATATTTACTTTTTGTAGTTAATTTCACGCATGAATTATAAATACCTGACTAATTTAGTCAACTATAATATTCATGCCAAGTCTATCAGCAACCTGATGGTATGATTCAACAACATCACCAAGACCTTGTCTAAACCTATCTTTATCCATCTTCTTTAAAGTTTCAGAATCCCATAACCTACATCCATCTGGAGTAAACTCATCAGCTAATAAAATCTTGCCTTGGCTGCAAACACCAAATTCAACTTTAAAATCTACTAATATTAAATTAGAGTTGATGAATAGCTCTTTTAAGACAGTATTTACTTTATAAGTAAGTTCTTTCATCTTCTCAATTTGATCTTTATTAGCCCAACCAAAAGAAATAATGTGCTCATCATTTATTAATGGATCGCCTAAATCATCATCTTTTAAAAAGAATTCAAATAAAGGATTTTCTAGTATTAGCCCATCCTCAGTGCCTAACCTTCTGCATATTGATCCAGACGCTCTATTTCTAATAACGCATTCAATTGGAAACATATCTAACTTATAAACAAGAGAGTCATTGCTATTAAGCACTTCAATGTGATGAGTCTCAACACCATTTTTTTCAAGATGATCCATAATAAATGCGTTAAATTGGTTATTAACAGCACCTTTACCTAATAAAGCTTCTTTCTTTTTGCCATCAAAAGCAGAAGTATCATCACTAAAATGCATTACCAATCGATCATCATCAGATGTAGTAAATAGTGACTTTGCTTTTCCTTTAGTTATTTCTTTGATTTTTTCCATAATTAGTCTTAACTTAGAGATTCATTAATTTTAGAGATTAGCTTTTCAGCATCTGTTATTTTACCATCTTTTGAATAAGCCCTTACATAGGATTTATTATTTTTTTCTATGATTCTCACTTCAAATTGAGCATCATTAAAATTAACTTTTTTATTTTTAGTAGCCTTACCACTCTTAAAAAATGAAAAGATTCCACTATCACTTAAAATGCCACTATTTTCTTCAGCATAGCTAACATAAAAGATACCATTACTCCTATCTTTATCATTAACAAAAATTTCAGATGCATCTATAGCTTTTGAAACTGAAGACCACGCCCTGTCAAAATTTAGAAATAATTCGATTACGGTTTGGCCATTATCTTCAAATATTTTCGCTTTTTTAATTTCATTCAAATTTTGGGCAGCCAAGGATGTTCCTGTAAATTGTCCAACTGTTTCTGCAAAATAATTAACTATGTTGCTTAATTCAGATTGAATTAACTCCGGATTGCTAACAATTTCTTGATTAGATTTATTAACCTGAACTAAAAATATCTCTGTTGATGACTCTTTTATGCCATGCTCAATTTTCATTTTTAGAACAGAGGATTCATCATAATCAATAGTAATTTCACCAACATTTGGATCATTTTCAATTACCTTATATTCAGAAGTATCCCAATAGCTCTTTGAAATTGGCCATGAGGTTGAAGGAAGTGTTTCTGCATAAACCCACATTAACTCACCTAATCTTCTTAGCTGAACAGTGCTATCTCCAGAGGTTGCAAATATTTGTCTAGGTTTGGGGACATCTTGATTTAATAATCTATCATTACTAGTTATGACTGGGTAATGATTCTCAATAGCAATAATTTTTAGATTTTCAGGCAAATTTATATCATCTTCTACATCTTCTTTTAAGAATTCATCCTTGGTCGGAGGAAATAGACCCTCAGGACCCGATATGTAAGAGCATGAGGTTATTATTAATAAATTGATTATTAGAATTTTTTTCATTTAAATTAATTTAAGTTTACTAAGTTCTGACAAAATTTCATCATGATAAGTTTCATCTAATTCTATTAAAGGAAGTCTAATTGAGTTTTCAATCATTTTCATTTTATTTAGCATCCATTTAACTGGTATTGGGTTTGATTCAACAAACAATAATCTATATAAATGATTGTTAACTTCATTTAATTTCATTGCCTCTGCAATATTATTTTCTCTTATATGCTTGCATATCTCTGAAATTGATTTTGGAATGACATTAGCTGCCACAGAAATAACCCCGTGAGCACCTTCTATCAAAGAATTCATAAAAGTAGGATCATCACCAGAGAGAATAGCAAAATTAGAAGAATTTTTAGAGATTTTAACTAGCTCTTTTATTCTTTCAATATCATCAACAGCCTCTTTTAGACCGCAAATATTTTTATGTTCAGATAGTATGCTGACTGTTTCTGGTTTTAAATCACAAGCTGTTCTTGAGGGCACATTATATAAAATTTGTTTAATATTTACGTTATCAGCAATTTTTTCATAATGCGCTAATAATCCTTTTTGATTAGGCTTGTTATAGTATGGGGTAACTAATAGAACATAATCTGCGCCTATTAATTTTGCTTCAAGCGATAGTTCTATTGCTTCGTCTGTTGAGTTTGCACCTGTTCCTGCAATTACAGGTATTCTGCTTTGAACATATTTTACTGAATAATTAATTACATCAATATGTTCTTTTACATTCAAAGTGGCTGATTCGCCTGTAGTCCCGACAGAAACTATTCCATCAGTTCCATTATCTATGTGCCAGTCTAAAAGATTGCTTAGAGATTCATAATCAACATCACCATTCTCTAAAAGAGGTGTTACTAGAGCAACTAAACTGCCATGTAAAACTTGCATTGATAAAATTTTCAGTAAAAAATAGGACTATACACTATTTTATTAAAAATACTTATAAGGTAACAAATATGGCTAAAAATTTAGAAGGTAAAAAATGTCCTAAGTTTAGTGCAGAATGCACGAGCGGGTTAAGTCTTTCCAATAAAGATTTTGAAGGGAAGAATTTTGTTATTTATTTTTATCCAAAAGATAGCACTCCTGGGTGCACTACTGAGGGTCAAGAGTTCAGAGATAATTATAAATCTTTTAAAAAACTTAATACTGAAATTCTTGGTGTATCTAGGGATTCAATCAAGAGTCATGAGAATTTTAAGTCAAAACAATCATTCCCATTTGAACTATTATCAGATCCTGATGAAAAAGTCTGCAACGCTTTTGATGTAATGAAATTAAAATCTATGTATGGAAGAGAGTATATAGGTGTTGATAGATGTACCTTCTTAATTGATGTAAATGGAAATGTTTTAAAGGAATGGCGATCAGTAAAAGTTAAAGGCCATGTTGAAGAAGTATTAAATACAGTTAAAAATTTAACTTAAATCGCTATTTCGCGATGATGGCCATGCATTCCATACTGCTTTTATAAAAGTTGCAATTGGTATTGAAAAGAATACACCCCAAAAACCGAACATGCTGCCAAAAATAAATACTGCCAGTATTATTACCACTGGATGTAATTTTACTGTTTCTGAAAAAATTATTGGCACAAGTAAGTTGCCGTCTAAGGCTTGTAAAAGAAGATATAAGCCTATTAACAAATAGAATTCTGTTCCTAATCCAAATTGAAGTAAGCCAACAATAACAATAGGAATTGTTACCAAAAAAGCTCCAACATAAGGAATAATTACTGATAAACCAACTAATACAGACAATAAAGCAGAATACTTTAGCCCGAGAGAAGCAAATATAATTGCTGCAGCAATTCCAACTATAAATATCTCAATTGTCTTGCCTCTTACATAGTTACTTAACTGAATATCCATTTCAGCCCAAATATTAGTAAGCATTTCTCTTTTACCTGGAATAATCTTTATAAAACCCTCAATAATATTTTTTCTATCAAATAAAAAGAAGTACACAAGTATCGGAAACAAAATAATATATAACAGAAATGTTATTGCACTTTGAATGCCTGAAATAGACGACTTAACAATATTTTGAGCTATGGCACTAATCTCCTCAGATACCGCTTGGAAAAAGATAGATATCTGTTCAGATGAAACTAAATCAGGGAACTTGGCAGGCAATCCAGATATAAAATCAAGAAAATTATTTATAAGATTTGGAACATCAAGAATAAAGGCTTGAAGCTGAATATATAAAAGAGGTACCAGCCATATTAATAAAGCTGCTCCAGTGATTATGAAAACTGAAAAAGTAATAATTAATGCAACATTTGCACTGACATCATACGACTGAATTTTTTTCTGCATACCAACTAGCAGATAAGCAACAACTATACTTATCATAAAAGGCGTTAAGATTGATCCGAAGAATGATATGACTAGAAAAAATAATAATATCGCTAACGAAAAGATTATTGTCTCCTCATTACTAAAAATATTTTTTAACACTTTATTTACTTGTTCAAACATTTTTTTTAAATAATTATCATCCTGGATTTTGAACTACATTATAAAAAATCAGTCAAAATCTATAAATTTATAATAACTTAACCTTTAACATGGGATATATTAATCTAAAAAACATGTTTATGTTAGTTTTAGCAAAATTAGTAAAATTCTTATATTAAAAATGAAGAAATATATTCTATTAATAACTGCCTTCATGTCTTTGCCATTTATAAGTCAAGAAAACAAAGAATTAGTTCTGCCTGAGCTTGGTGACAGAGTTTCTGGAGCAGTATCTACAGCCGAAGAAAAATTAATAGGTAGAGAATTTTTAAAACAAGTTTACTTTCAAGCACCTTTAATATCTGATGCTTTGATACAGGAATATACGGAACTTCTAACATACAGACTATCAGAATATAGTGAAGTTAAGGACAGGCGTTTCACCGTACTTTTAATAGATGATAATTCTTTAAATGCTTTTGCTGCACCTGGTGGAGTAATTGGTGTTAATGGAGGCTTGTTTCTAAATGCAGATAATGAAGCACAGTTTTCATCGGTTATGGCTCATGAACTTGCTCATTTAAGTCAAAGACACTTTGCAAGAAACATTCTGAATGCTCAAGATAGAAGCCTTGCATCTTCATTAACTATGATCTCATCAATTGCATTGGCATTAATAAGCAATAACCCAGGAGCAATGATGGTAGGATCAGCTTTAATGCAAACTCAAAATCTAAGATATAGTAGGCTCTTTGAAAAAGAAGCAGACAGAGTTGGCTTTGCTAACCTTGTCAAGGCTGGATATAACCCAAAAGCAATGGGTGAAATGTTTGAAAACATGAACGATCTTAGAAGACTTGCTGGTGAGGCTCCTCCGGAATTTTTGTTAACTCACCCCCTATCTTCTTCAAGGATAAGTGATGCGCTAAATGCTGCAGAAGGTATTCCTGTAGAAGGTACAAAAAAAGATTCTTTAGAATTTTCACTAATTAAATCAAGACTAAAAGTTTACTATGAAACTATTCCAAGCCAATCAATAAGATTTTTCAATGCTGAAATGATAAAAGAAAACTCAGATTCTAATATCTATGGCCTTGCTCTGGCATACAGCCAAAACAATAACTTAGGTAAATCAGAAAATCTTATTAATATACTCATAAAAAAATATCCAAAAAACTTATTCTTAAATACATCTAAAATTGAAATACTGACTAAGGCTCAAAAGTATGACGAAGCCTTAAAACTAGCAAATACTTTTTTAGAAATTTCTCCAAAAAACTATCCGCTGACGATTACTAAATCAAAATTATTACTTGAAATGAAAAGATTTTTTGAATCTGAAGAATTGATACGCGATCTATTAATAAGAAGAAATGAAGATCCTGAATTATGGCTATTGTTGTCTGAGATACAGAGAAATAGCAAAAATATAGTTGGCTATCATCAGTCCAGAGCAGAATATTTTTTATTGCTTGGTCAAAATGAGCAGGCTCTTGGGCAACTTGAGTTTGCTTTAAATCTAACTAAAAATAATTTTCAGGTTTCTGAGAGAATAATGAATCAAATTATCTCAATCAAGAAAGCTATTGGGGAATCTCGGGGTTTTTAGATTTTTCTTCAAAAATTTTTGAAATTTTATATCCTGTTAGTGAAAAAATACCAGCAAATGGTATCGCTAATAGCGGTACCACAGTTATGCTTATTGCTGCCACTTTACCAATACCCACAAATAGGCTACCGGTTAAGTCACCAAGCCTAGTTACAAAAGTATCTATAAACACAGTTGATTTATATCTATCTTTTTTCTTTAGTTGACTATAAATAATCTCTCTACTAGGTTTATTGAAGCCATATTCAAAAACTCTTAATAAAGCTTGAGAAAAAACTACCACACCTACAGATGACATCAAACCATATAAAAGAAAAACAACAATAAATAACAAACCATAAACAATTAGGATCATGGATGTGCCAAGGTAAGATATTACTAGATATGTCAATGTTAACTGAGTTATTAAAGTTAAAGGCGAAACTAGTTGCTCAATACGATTAAATAATACTATTCTATCTGGTGATAAATCTGAATAAGATTCAATAATTGGTATTGCGCTGATCCACTGAACTGTCATCAATGCAGTAAACAGCCATGAATATAAAGCAACCGACTTAACCTCTTTTACTGAAATTATATTTGAAATTGCATCAGACCAATTTCCACCTACTTTTTTAATAAGTACCTCAGAATTATTAAGATTGACTAAGTATGTAGCGACAATAATTGCAAGAAATAATAATAAAGAAGATGCTAGTGCGAATAATTCTAAACCATAATTTGTATAAGATTCTGAAAGTCTTACTGATATCTCAGAACCAACAATTGCTCCCAATGAACCTCCTGCCATGATAAACCCATATAATTTTCTTGACTGAGAGTCTCTAAAAATATTTATTACCAGTACCCAGAAAATTGAAACAACAAAAAAAGAATATATATTGCACCAAACATAAAATACCCTACCCAACCACATCTGTTGAGTTACATCACCTTCACCTAATGAACGAGAGTAAAGAATAAAAACAAATAGGTTCATTATCAAAAATGAATAACAATATGTAATTATTTTTTTAAAGTTTTTTCTGGAAGCAATCCATGAATATATTGGATTGATTATTAGCATGGTCAGTGCTGTAAAGGACAAAAGTATTAATAAAAAATCTTGGCCATAATTTTCTACAGCCATTTCATTTCTAATACCTCTTATGACATACCAGGATGCTAAAACTAAAAAGAATAAAAAACTTGTTAGGATGATATTTTTTATTTTCATGGAAATATTATGCCCTATGAATGGTGGGTCGCACAGGATTCGAACCTGTGACCAATTGGTTAAAAGCCAACTGCTCTACCAGCTGAGCTAGCGACCCATGGTATTGCATAATAAAAAAAGGTGATTATTCCATATTTTTCAATAACTGCAAGGCCAAAGATGAAGCAGTATCATTTGGATATTCTCTTATTACAAAATTATATTTATCTTTTGCCTTTTCTAGTTGATTCTTTTTAAGAAAAATATCTCCAATTTTCTTGTGAGCAAGAGGAGTTCTGTAGTGTGAGGGATATAGATTAACTAATTCTAAGAAATATTCTTGTGATGATTCTAGATTGTTTTGAATCAATGCTATCTCTCCTAACCAAAAGATTGAAAGAGGTAATTTTTCTTCATCTTTAAAATTATCTACGAAAAATTTAAACAAAGAACTGGCTTTTTCGAAGTCTTGATTTTGAAGAGATTGAGTTGCACTCTTGTAAACCTCCTCTTTACTTCTAGTATCATCAATTCCTACAAACCTTACAGTATTATCAGAGGCAAGATTGCTAGAATCTTCATTGGACTCTGAATCATCTACAGATTCTTGTATTAATTTTTGAATTAAATAATCTTGAGATTCTAAAATATTTCTAAGCTCAGCAATTTCTGATTCTAATTCTTGTATTTTTAAAAATAATAAATCAACTTCTACGTTATCATCCTCAGAAATTAAAAAAGATGAATATATAAAAAATAATGAAAATATTATTCTTTGTTTAAGCATTTATTTAGTTAATTTCTGCTCTTCTATTTTTAGAATAACTAACTTCATCAGACCCAAATGATGCTGGTCTTTCTTCGCCATAACTTTTTACACTAATTCTGTTTTTGTCTATGCCACTTAAAACAAAATAATCTTTTACAGCATCTGCCCTTCTTTGTCCTAAAGCTAAATTGTATTCTCTAGTTCCTCTTTCATCTGCATGTCCGGCAATTGTGATACGAATAGATTGATTGTCTTTCATAGCCGAAACAGCACTTTTAAGGGTTTGAAGAGACTTGCTATTTAAATTGAATTTATCAAACTCAAAATAAACCGTTGCGTTTGTAAAAATTGCCTTTGTTTCATAATCTAATTCAGTATCCTCTTGCATAGAAGCTTCAACTGTTCTGATGCCTCCGTCATATACAACTTCCTCGGTTACATTCATGCTTGAGCAAGACGAAATTAAGAAAACTAGAATAAATAAGTTATATAAATTTGTATTTTTAATTTTTTTAATACTAAGCATTTGTTTTCTCCATAAATTATCTTAAAAAACCAGACCATGAAGGCTCTCTAACTTGTCCAATTTTAGTTGGAAGCCTAAATCTAGCGCCGCTTAAAGTTAGTCCAGCTAGTAGCCCTGTACCATCTTCCGATATTGCATAGATTATCACATTCCCGTTAGGAGAAATACTAGGTGATTCATCTAATCTTGATTTAGTAAGGGCGCGTACAAAATTTTCGTTAAAGTATTTTAAAGCTATCTGAAAACTATTATCTTTACGATGAACAAAAACAATACCTTCACCGTTTGGTAAATATGATCCTTTAGCATTGTAGTTACCTTCAAAAGTAATTCTTTTTGGTTTTGCGTTAAATTTTCTTAAATTAATTTCATATAACTGAGGCGAACCAGATCTGCCCGAGGTAAACATAATCTTTGAACCGTTAGGTGACCATGAAGATTCTGTATCAATTGAATAATGATTGGTTAATCTAGTTAAATTTTTATTTTTAAGATTTAGTATATAAATTTCAGCATTACCATCCTGATAAAGAGTCAGTGATAAGAACTTGCCATTTGGCGACCATGAGGGAGAACTTATTTGAGAATTATTTTCTAGAACTAGCTCTCTTGATCCAGATGCAATATTTTGTATATATACTTTTGCCATGCCAGTCTCAAAGGAGACATATGCAACTTCTTTTGAGTCTGGTGACCATGAAGGAGAAATAATTGGCTCCCTACTCCTAAGAAGAACTTGCTCATTCTCACCATCTGCGTCAGCTACAACTAGTTTGAATAACGATTTACTATCTATTATTTGCTCAGTTACATATAACAATCTTGTAGATGCAACTCCTTTAATTCCTGTTACCTCTTCATATATTCCATCGCTAATATAGTGTGATAATTGTCTTAATCTGTTTGGAATGCCGTATACCGTTGAAGTTCTTATCTTAGATTGCTTATTAACACTATAAATTTCATAGGCAACCGATATATTGCTTTTATCTTCCTGAGAGGTTGCGCCCATTACAATAAAATCAACATTTAATAACTTAAAATCATCATAATTAATCTCTTCTTGATTTGCTGGTGATGACAGGAGTTGATTATCTTTAAGAATACGGAACTCTCCTGTCCTATTTAGGTCATTGCTAACTATAGAGCCAATTTGATTATTAATATTTTTTGGGCCATCAAAATTAATTATTGCTATTGAATACGGATCATCTGATCCTTTTGTAATTTCTAAAACCAACTCTGAGATAATTGGTTGTGAAAATAGAATAAATATCAATAATGCTTTTTTCATGAAGGGTTAAATGTAATAACTATATTTTTAAAATTGTTTTGGTATAAATTAAATGGAATTTTATTAAAGAAAGAGAAGGTTTCAACCCTCGAAATAGCTTTAATTGCAGAATTATCAAATCTTATATTGCCGCTACTTTTTATTAAATCAATTCGAGTTACTCGGCCATTTTTATTTATTGTCATTCTAAGATCGCATACTAGCCCATCTTGAATATTTTGCGGCTTGATCCAAGCTGATTGAATAGATTGAATTATTAAATTGCTGTACTCATTAATTAAAATATTGTCATATTTTTCCTGCGCTAATTCATCTTCTTTGATTAAATTATTAATATCTGTCTCCGGAATAACTGGAGTTAATTCAATCTTATTCTCAGCTTGATTAACTTGGACTTGTTCAATAGTCTTTTTTTGAATATTTTTTATTGGTAAAGATTTTTGGGGCACTTCTTTCTCAAATAAAAGCTCAACATTTACAGGCTTGCTTAAAACAGGTCTGGTGTTTTTTTCAAAATAAAAAAAATCTGTTAAATATAAAATTATTGTTGCGTGAATTACAAAAGATATAAAAGAAGCTACAAAATAATCAGATTTAATTTGCATAGCCTGTTGTGACAATTCCTATTTTTGAAATACCAACACTTTGAACGGCAGCCATAGCCTTAGCTACACTATCAAAAATTACATCTTTATCGCTTTGGAATACTATTTCTATCTCAGGATTAGCTTCAAAGATTACACTAGATTTTCTTTTTAGCTCCTCTAGATCAATAGGCAAAGACTCATCACCAACATTAATAAAATATTCACCTTTTTTATTGATAGAAATTACTAAAGGCTCATTTTGTACAGACATTTTTGTTGTATCTGTATTGGGTAAGTTAACTTCTATTCCTTGAATTAATAGCGGAGACAAAACCATAAAAATAATTAACAAAACCAACATTACATCTATGTATGGCACAACATTTATCTCTGCCTTTAATGTCTTTTTTTTTGCTAATCTGTATATCATTTATTTTATGGATTGCTTATAAAAAATACTTGCAAGTTCTTCTGAGAAAATAAGAGTTGATTGACTCATTGTCTCAAGTTCAGAAGTATATTTATTAAAAGCAATAACTGCAGGTATGGCAGCAAAGAGCCCCATTGCAGTTGCGACTAGTGCTTCTGATATCCCTGGAGCAACGGCATTAATGGTAGCTTGAGTGGCATCAGATAAACCTTGGAATGAGGTCATAATTCCCCAAACAGTTCCCAATAAGCCAATGTATGGACTTACTGATCCTACGTTTGCTAAAAAAGGAAGGTGTTTATTCATCTCCTCTTCATCTGAAGCTATTGCAACACGCATACATCTATTAATACCCTCTAAATCTAGCTCAGTAATTTCTTTATTTTTACTTATCTGAAGAAACTCTTTGAATGCACTTTTGAATACACCCAATGAACCAAATAATGGGCCTTCGTGATTTTCTAACTCACTATAAAGTGTATTAAGATCCTCTCCGCTCCAAAATCTATCTAGAAAACTATCATTGATTAATTTAATTTTTTTATAAAAATTAAATCTTTCTACGATTACTATCCAGGTTAATAATGATGCTATTAACAATATAATCATTACGGTCTTTACAACCAAACCGGCATCTAAAAAAAGGTTTAAAACTGAAATATCATCCATGCGCTTCACCGTTATCAAAAATTAATAATAAATCATTAGGAAAAGGTTTTGGTTTTTTTGTCTCAATATCTACCAAACAAACTTCAACACTTCCTTCACAGATTTGATTTTTGTTGTCATCACTTATGATTTTTTGATTAAAAAGCATCCTAGCTTTAGACTTCTTTTCTACCTCGGTCTGAACTATTAATTTTTCACCAAGTTTAGCTGGATATAAAAAATCTATATCTATTCTTTTAATCACAAAACCAAGATTTGATTGTCTTAGATCATTCTGTGAGATGCCATTTATAGTTAAAAAGTTAGATCTAGCTCTTTCAAAATATTTTATGTAATTAGCATGATATACAAAGCCTTGAAAATCAGTATCTTCAACAAAGATAGTTAATTCGAAATCTTTATGCTTGAAAATTTTGCTCATGAAGTTCTATATCTTCTTGAAAAAGTTCTAGAATAATTTGAATAAAATCAGGCCATAGCAAATCTACAGTTATTAAATTGTTTTTAATTTTATTATTTATTGATGAGGCTAGAACTCTTACTTTTATTGGTCTGTTATTAAATTTATAAACTAACGCTGGTTTCAAATTTGTGCCTTGTGCGGAAGCTAGTACTTGATCCCACCAATCCGGTCTAGGTTCAGCTCCTGTGCCATAGGCTTTACATTCTATGCACCAATTTCCCAGCATTAAATCTGGTAATTCCTTCGTTCTTGTTTGTTCTAATATTCTTTTAACCGGATTTGTTAGATTAAGGTCTTCAATTAGAGCATTCGCAATTTGTCTTTCAAAAGCTGCACCTTTATTTCTTGAATTTATAGACAATTTTTACTCTTTAACCTCAAAGTTTTCTGGAAATTCAGCATTTGTATGAACCTCTTGGACATCATCTAATTCATCCATAAAGTCCATAATTTTTAGCACTTTTTCTGACATCTCTTGATCTAAAGAAACAGATGTTTCTGCCCTAAGCGTTAATTCAGCATTCATATGCTCAATGTTGTTAGTTTTAAGAGCCTCTAGTACATTACTCAAATCAGTGCTTGAGGTGATTACCTCAAAGTAATCGCCTTCATCAACTAAATCTTCAGCTCCAGCATCTAGAACAACCTCTAACAAATCTTCTTCTGAAAAGTCTTTAGATATATGAATGATACCCAGTTTATTAAATAAATAGGATACAGATCCATCTGTACCTAGATTGCCTCCAAACTTAGAAAATGCATGCCTGACATCAGAAACTGTTCTATTTCTATTATCCGACATAGCTTCAACTAAAATAGCTACGCCACCAGGCCCATATCCTTCCAATACAATTTCTTCAAGCGATCCTGTTTCACCAGTACCAGAGCCTTTTTCAATTGCTCTTTTAATATTATCTTTAGGCATATTTGCTGCATTTGCTTTATCTAAAGCAAGCCTTAACCTTGGGTTGTCATCAGGATCAGGGCCTCCTTTTGCAGCAACTGTTATCTCTCTAATAACTTTGGTCCAAATTTTTCCTCTAGACGCATCTTGTCTAGCCTTTCTATGCTTAATGTTTGCCCATTTGGAATGTCCAGCCATATACCTATTCTTCCTTGTGAGTGCTGATAATTTTTAGTTCATCTAGTTGTTTTTGATCAACCTTGCTAGGTGCATCGGTTAATAAACAGGTTGCGCTTTGTGTTTTTGGGAATGCGATGACATCTCTAATATTATTTGTATCTGTAATAAGCATTACTAACCTATCAAGTCCAAATGCGATTCCACCATGAGGCGGACAACCAGATGATAATGCTTTAATTAAAAAACCAAATTTACTGTTAGCTTCTTCTTTGCTTATTTGAAGAATATCAAAGATAGCGCTTTGCATTTCTGCATCAAAAACTCTTAATGAGCCTCCGCCTATTTCATAGCCATTTAGAACTATGTCGTATGCATATGCAATAGCTTCTTCTGGAGCATTTCTTAATTCATCTATAGAACAATTAGGTAACGTGAATGGGTGATGGAGAGAGGTTAAATTACCTTCACTGTTTTTTTCAAACATAGGAAAATTAACAACCCAGCATGGAGCCCATTTTTCAGTATACAAGGCTAAGTCTTCGCCTATCTTCTTGATTAAGCTACTCATACTTAGATTAACAACGTTTTGTTTGCCAGCTCCAAAAAATAACAGATCATCATTTTCTAAATCCAAATCTTTTACTATAGATGCAACTGTTTCTGATTTTAAGAATTTCAATATAGGCGATTGGAGGCCATTCTCGATATCACTTTTGTCATTAACTTTAATATATGCAAGCCCCTTAGCTCCTAATTTTGAAACAAAGCTGGTGTAATCATCTATCTGTCCTCTAGATAATGAGTTTCCGCCTGGAATTTTTAAAGCTACAACCCTTGAGTTTTTGTCTTTGGCAGGCTCGGCAAAGACCTTAAACTCTTCATCTTTTACCAAGTCAGAAATTTCAACGAGCTTTAAAGGAATTCTTAGATCAGGCTTATCACAGCCATAATCTCTCATTGCATCATGCCAATCTAAAACTTCAAAATCTTTTAGCTTGTCATTACAAAATTCTTCAATAAGGCCCTTAACCATGCCCTCACCAGTTTGCATAATATAATCTTGATCAATAAATGACGCCTCAATATCTATTTGCGTAAACTCTGGTTGGCGATCTGCTCTAAGATCCTCATCTCTAAAACATCTAGCAATTTGATAGTATTTATCTAATCCTCCCATCATTAGCAATTGCTTAAAAAGTTGAGGTGATTGAGGTAAAGCGAAGAAGTTTCCTGACTGCACCCTGCTTGGCAATATATAGTCTCTAGCTCCTTCAGGAGTCGCTCTTGTTAATATAGGCGTTTCTATTTCATTAAAATCATTATCATCAAGATAATTACGAATCATTGAGGTAATTTTTGATCTAGTAACAATCCTATGATTCATTTCAGGTCTTCTTAAATCTAGAACTCTATTTTTTAAGCGAACATCCTCATTGACCTCTTGATAGTCATCTAATGGAAATACAGGGGTTTCTGCTTTACTTAGAATTTTAATATCTTTGCTTTCAAGCTCTACTTCGCCTGTTGTCATATTCTTGTTAATTGTTCCCTCTAATCTTGCTTTTACTATTCCAGTTATTTGAACAACATACTCATTTCTTAGGCTTTCAGCTATTGCAAAAGATTCTGCGTTATCTGGATTAATAACAGCCTGACATATGCCCTTTATATCTCTAACATCAAGAAAGATAACCCCACCATGATCGCGTCTTTTGTGTATCCAGCCACAAATAGTTATCTCTTCATTAAGATTTTTAGAAGTTATTTCTCCACAATAGTGAGATCTCATAATTTTTCCCTATAGTTATTTACTAATCTTATCTTGTTTAGTCAGTTTCTTGGAGTCAGATGACAAATTTTGTGAAGATTTGTTAGCTGATTCTTTATCGTTTGATACTAAATTCTTTTTTTTACCGGTTTTAAAATCGGTTTCGTACCATCCCCCGCCTTTTAGTCTAAAAGAAGGAGCTGATACAAGCTTGCTAAGAGTATCTTTTTTGCAATTTGGACATTTAGTTTTAGGTTTATCACTAAACTTCTGTATTAGTTCAAATTCTTGCCCACAATTTGAACATTTATAGTCATAAATCGGCATAAGTACTCAAAAAAAAGATAAAATTATAAACTATTAAGATTTATACATATAACTAATTTATAAAATGTTATTTTCAAAAATATTGCTTCCAACTCTTAAAGATGCACCTCAAGAAGCTGAAGTCATTAGTCACAAACTAATGCTTAGAGCAGGAATGGTTAGAAAGGTTGCATCAGGAATCTATACATGGCTTCCACTTGGTCTAAAAGTTCTTAGAAAAATTGAAAATATTGTTAGAGAAGAAATGGATGCTTCAGGTGCTCAAGAAGTTTTGATGCCAATGGTTCAACCAAAAGAACTATGGGATGAAACGAATAGATGGGAAAAAATGGGGCCAGAGCTTCTTAGAATACAAGATAGACATGATAGAGATTTTTGTTTGGGGCCAACTCATGAAGAAGTTATTACCGATCTTATTAGAAATAATGTTAAAAGTTATAAAGAATTACCGCTCAATATTTATCAGATCCAAACAAAATTTAGAGATGAGGTAAGGCCAAGATATGGAGTTATGAGAGGGAGAGAGTTTTTAATGAAAGACTCTTACAGCTTTAATATTGATGAGGCCTGTCTTGAAGAAACTTATTTAACAATGCGAAATACTTACAAAAAAGTCCTAGAGAGAATGGGTCTTGAGTATAAGATAGTATCAGCTGACTCGGGTGCAATAGGTGGTGATGCTTCAGAAGAATTTCATGTGCTTGCAGAAACCGGAGAAGATACCATCGCAGTAAGTGATAGCTCTGAGTATGCTATCAATACTGAACTGCTTCTAAAAGAAGGTGAAGATATTGAATCTCTAGATGGAAAACCATCACCAGATGGCAAGGGAACCATTGAGATTAAAAAAGGTATTGAGGTTGGTCATATATTCCAATTAGGAAAAGTTTATGCGCAAGATATGAAAGCAAATGTGCTAAATAATGAAGGCAAAGCATCTACTTTATATATGGGTTGTTATGGGATTGGAGTTTCAAGACTTGTAGCCGCAGCTATTGAACAGAACAATGATGATAAAGGCATTATTTGGCCTCATAGCATAGCTCCATTTGATATAAATATTATTGCAATTGGCTATGAGAAAGATGAAAAAATAACTGAAGCATCTAACAATCTATACAAAGAGCTTACGGAAATGGGCTACGATGTTTTATTAGATAATCGTAAAGATGGTTATGGAACTAAAATCAAAGATTCTGAATTAATAGGAGTTCCACTAAATATTATTATTGGCAAGCAGTTCTTAGAATCAGAGGAAATAGAATTTAGAACAAGATCTGGAGATACATCTCTTAGCAAAATATCAGATTCAAAAACTATCTTAGACTTCTTTAAAGATAAATAATCTTAAACTACTCTTTTTATAATAGTAGCATTTGCTGTTCCGCCACCCTCACATATAGCTTGAAGTGCATACGTGCCTTCTCTTCTTTCTAATTCATGAAGCAATGTTGTCATTAGCTTTGCCCCTGTAGCACCTAGAGGATGGCCAAGTGCCATTGCTCCTCCATTTACATTCAGTTTAGTTCTATCAGCTTTAAGTTCTGCAGCCCAAGCCAAAGGCACTGGGGCAAAAGCTTCATTCACTTCATATAAATCAATATCATCAATACTTAAATTAGCTACTGATAGTGCTTTGTGCGATGCAGGAATTGGTCCAGTTAACATGTAGACAGGATCATCTCCAACAACTGAGATTGATACTATTTCTGCTCTAGGATTTGCATTAATTTTTTTAAGTCCTGCTTCATTACAAACAAGAACTGCTGCTGCACCATCTGTAATTTGGCTTGCATTGCCAGCAGTTACTACCCCGCCTTCAGAAACAGTTTTAAGCCCTGCAAGTTTTTCAAGACTTGCATCAAATCTTATGCCCTCATCTGCAGTTACCATTTCTTCAATACCCTCAGCATTTTTAGCTTGAACCGGAAGAATCTCTCTATCAAAATATTTTAACTCAGTAGCATTTGCAGCTTTTTGATGACTTTCAAAAGCAAACTGATCTAAATCTTCTCTTGATAGATTCCATTTTTTAGCTACTAGTTCAGCACCTGTAAATTGGGAGAAAAATACACCTGGATATCTAGCTTTAATACCGTCAGAATCAAAAGGGAAACCATGGCCAGCATCATAACCATCTTTAACCGAAGCGCCAATTGGAACCATGGACATCACTTCAACACCGCCTCCAATGACAATATCCTGTGTACCTGACATTACGGCTTGAATTGCAAAATGTATTGCTTGTTGAGAGGAACCACATTGTCTATCAACGGAAGTTCCAGGAACCGATTCAGGAAATGATGAAGACAGAATTGCATTTCTTGCAACATTGCCTGACTGAGCACCAACTTGGTCTACACAACCAAAAACAACATCGTCAACAAGAGCAGGATCCATATCAAGCCTAGAGGTTATCTCATCTAATACTTTTGCACCAAGATCAGCAGGATGCCAAAGACTTAATTTACCATCCCTTTTCCCACCTGCAGTTCTTACTGCCTCAACAATATAAGCTTTCTCTGCCATAAAAAAATCCCCACTAAAAAAATTCTAATGGGGATAATTGTATCAACAAAAAACTATTTTGTAGATTTTGCCTTGCTGGTTATATAAGCTTTTCTGATTTCCTTTAACAGGCTATTACGGATTTTTGCATTCTCTTTTAAGAATAAACTAGCTTTTACTTTTCCTTGTCCTATAGTTTCGCCATCCATTTTGTAGAAAGCACCAGACTTTTCAACAAGACCAAGTTTATGAGCATAATCCAATATTTCACCTTCAGAATTAATGCCCTGACCATACATAATCTGAAACTCAGCTTGTTTAAATGGAGGTGAAACTTTATTTTTTACGACTTTGACTCTCGTCTCATTGCCCATAATTTCATCGCCTTCTTTAACAGCACCTATTCTTCTTATGTCTAATCTTACTGAAGAATAGAACTTAAGAGCATTACCACCAGTTGTTGTTTCAGGGCTACCAAACATTACACCAATCTTCATTCGTATTTGGTTAATAAATACAACTGTTGCTCCAGACCTTTGTATATTCCCTGTAATCTTTCTGAGAGCTTGAGACATTAATCTGGCTTGAAGGCCTACATGATGATCACCCATCTCACCTTCTATTTCAGCTCTTGGAACTAATGCTGCAACTGAATCAATGATAACTAAATCAACACTATTTGATCTAACCAACATGTCAGCTACTTCTAGAGCTTGTTCACCAGTATCTGGCTGTGATAATAATAATTCGTCGACATTTACACCTAGCTTTTCTGCATATTGAGGATCTAGTGCATGCTCTGCATCAATAAATGCACATGTTCCACCCTCTTTTTGACATTGAGCAATAATTTGAAGAGTTAGAGTAGTTTTACCAGAAGATTCTGGTCCATATATCTCAGTAACTCTACCTTTTGGTATGCCGCCTATACCTAATGCTATATCTAACCCTACTGAACCTGTTGAAATCGAAGGAATATCAAGATTTTCTCTATCCCCCATTCTCATAACGGTACCTTTACCGAAATGACTATCTATATCTGCAAGCGTATCCTTTAATGATTTTGAACCTGTATCTTTTGATTTAGCCATAATAACTCCTTACTGTATATTTATACAGTATAATAGTAATTAAGAAATTTACAACATAAAAGTATATTTTTTCTTTATTTTATCTTACAGTCACACTTTTATAATAAAGTATCAACATTAAATTATGGCATTTGTAGTAACTGAAACTTGTATAAAATGTAAATACACTGATTGTGTTGAAGTTTGTCCTGTAGATTGCTTTTATGAAGGCCCTGACTTTTTAGTTATTCACCCAGACGAATGCATTGATTGTGCTTTATGTGAACCAGAATGTCCGATTGACGCTATTCTCTCAGAAGATGAACTTCCAGATGATCAAATAGACTTTATTGAAATCAATGCGCGTCTTTCAGAAGTTTATGAAAATATAACTGAAGCAAAAGACCCTCTTCCTGAAGCTGAAAAATATGAAACTGTTAAAAATAAAAGAGACTTAATAGGCCTATAAAACAATTAGTTTGGAAAAATAAGAACTCCGCTTACAAAAATCAAAGCAGCAAAGAAAATCATTATATTTAATTTATATTTAGATAGTAGGTGATTGATTATTTTTGGCATTAAAAATAATGAAATCAAACAACCAATTGCAAAAGGCATAAGTATCTCTAGCTGCATGTTTGCTATGGAGCCAATAATGATTTCATAGACTCCAATTGATAATAAAATTGCGCTTCCAGAAATCCCAGGTAGTAAAAAAAATGAAAATGCTATAAATCCAATTAATACAAATACAATAAATGATGGGTTATTTGATACCAGACTAATGGTATTAAGCATTGCTGCAAAAATTGCTCCTGCTAGAAAATAAATTATCCAATTCATATTAAACTTAAATTCTTTTTTTAATCGAAAGGCTATTAAGAAAGATATTGAACACATCAAGAATGATAAGAATATTAAAAAACCATTCGTATACTCAGAATATAAAAATAAAATAAATTTTGAGGCAAATATTACGCTAATCGCCATAGCAATAAAAAAAGGAATTATTACATCAAGAAAAAAAACCTGATTTAATTTCTTAAAATTAAATGAAAAATTACTAATTTTTAAATTAGATAAAAATAAAATAAATTTTTCATATACTTTAAAAGCTATAGCAACAGTAGACCCAGATATACCTGGAAGAAGTTCAGCAAGACCAACAAAAAAACCTGCTATAAAAAATCTTAACCTTTCAGTCATGAGTCATTTCCATCAACAGATGTTCCTGAGAGCATTGGTACAAAAGCAACCTCTTCAAATACGTCTTCTTTAATACTGTCTCCCTCTAATTTAGTTATGACGTGTAATTGTTGAGATTTAGAATTTCCAACCGGTATTACAATCTTAGAATTTATATTTAAGCAATCAATCAAATCTTGCGGGTACTGACGAGGTGCTGCTGCACATAAAACACCATCATATTTTAGTTTTTTGTCCCAATCCGTAAAACCATCACCATATTTAAACAAAACATTTTTGATTTTTAATTCGCTTAAATTTTCTCTTGCTTTTGTAACTAAGGGTTTGATTCTTTCTATTGCATGCACCTCTTCACAAAAATGTGACAAGACAGCTGACTGATATCCACATCCAGATCCAAGCTCTAATACTTTTTTAAAAATTTTTCCTCTAGATTTTGTATGTGATATAAGGTGCTCTGTCATTTTGGCAACTATATAAGGTTGAGAAATGGTTTGCTTATAACCAATTGTTAAGGACCTATTTTCATAAGCCCTAGATTGGAGAGCATTATCAACAAAAATATGACGAGGCACTTGTGACATTGCATCTAGAACTCTGAAATCTTTGATACCCATATCTAAAAGAGTTTCTATCATCTCTTCTCTAACTCTTCTAAATGTGAAGCCTGAACTATTCATTGAAGTGTGATTTAAGATTTTCTCTTAGCATCTCCTGATCAAGATCATAATCTAATACAGAAATTGAAATATACCCATCGTGAACGGCATTTGCATCAGTTAATGTTGATTCATTTACTGGTTCTCCAGAGAGGTTGTATCTATATCTTTTTGTATCTCCATCTGAGCTTATCTCAATGGGTCGTGATGGAACTCCTCTTTTTGCCAAAGATGTTACCCGCATTCCTTTACATTCATCCTCTGATATATCTGGAAAATTTACATTAAATACTTTGCCATGAAAGTCTTCAGGTAAGTTTTTGACAGTATTAATAATCTCTAAAGTTCTATTAACTATAAAATCCATATTAACTGTTTCATAAGAAGCAACAGATAATGCTATTGGGGGATATTTAAGTTTTCTGCCACCTACTGCTGCACCTACGGTGCCAGAATAAATAACATCCGTTCCAATATTTGCTCCATGATTGATGCCAGAGACAACCATATCAAATTCAAAATCAACAATTCCCAGCAAACCAAAATAAGTACAATCCGCTGGTGTACCATCAACAGCATAAACTCTATCTTCTACTTTTCTAATTTCGGTTTCTTTTAAAAAAGAAATAGCTGCACTCATTCCACTGCAATTATTTTCAGGAGCTATAATCCATACATCATGTTCTTCTGATAATTTCTTAAAAAGATTTTGAATATTGGGAGCCTGATAACCATCATCATTTGTTAATAAGATTTTCATAAGATTTCTTTGAGGTTTACTAGTGATTGAACTGCTATAGCTTTATGCTCACCTATAATACCAATCTTTTCAGAAGTTGTAGCCTTTAAACCAATATTAGATTTTGAAATTTTTAAAATCTCAGACAAACTATCAATAATATTATTTCTATGAGGATTTATTTTAGGTGATTCACAAATTATAGTTGCATCAACATTGCAAATCTCAAGATTCATTTCATGAATTTTTTCTAAACAAAAATTAATTATCTCCTTGCTATCAAGCCCTTTATTGGAAGGATCTTTGTCTGAGAAGAATATACCTATATCTCCAAGGGCTGCAGCGCCTAGCATGGAGTCTGCAATTGAATGAAGGAGAACATCACCATCGGAGTGCGCTTCAATTGCATAATCGCATTGCAGCATATAGCCCCCTATAATAAAACCTGTTCCAGGTTTATAGGTATGTAAATCAAAGCCACTGCCAACTCTTGAGTTTAATTTTCTTAGAAGATTTAAATCATGATTATAGGTAATTTTAATATTTGAGGCTTTGCCTTCTAATTTTGATACATGATAACCCTGGGATTCCATTGCAAACGACTCATCTGGAACATCAATCTTTTGATCAATAAGATAAGCCAATGAGGACTTTAATTTATTAAATTTTGATATTTGGGGAGTTTGTACTAAGTAATAGTCTTGTTTATTTATAGTTTTATTAGATTTACTCTCCTTAATAGAATCGACAACTGGTTTGTAGAAAAAAGAGCAGTCTGATTTAGAGCTGGTTATCTTTTCATATATTGTGACTAAATCTTTAGCAGTTATGTTTGGTCTAGCTGCGTCATGAGTAATAACATAATCATAATTTTCATTAGTTTCGTTTATAGCATTTAGTACTGATATGGCTCTAGTCTGACCGCCCTCAACTATTTCCACTTTCTCGTTATCAAAAAAATTTTGTTCTTTAATAAAATTATCTGATTTTGAAACTGCAATTAGTATTTTTGATATAAATTCAGATTCTATAAAGGGTTTTATTGTTTTCTCTATAACGGACTGGCCATCTAGATACTCATATTGTTTTGGAATATCGCTCTGAAATCTTTCACCAATTCCTGCTGCTGGAATTATTGCTAATACTTTATCCGTCATCTTTAGATTCGTCTTCGTCCTTGAAAGATATAAACTCTTCATCAGGATATACTAAGTTCAATTTTTCTCTAGCAAAATTTTCTACATGTTCGTTTGACTTTTGTGCATTCTCAATTTCAAATTCTAAAATATCATTTTGTTTTTTTAGTTCATTGTTTTGTTCTTGTTGAAGATTATTTTCGCCAAGTATTTGAGTTTTCTTTTGATAAGAGTTTTCCCCAAAGAAAATACTGTTTAGCAGCATAATTATTAAAATAAGTAGGACTAAAGCTAAAGAATAAAATAGTCGATTCATTGACTTAGATTGATACTAGGAAACTCCTCTTCTATCCATAGCAATCGATTGTATTTTGCAACTCTATCAGATCTACACGGAGCTCCAGTTTTAATTTGACCTGCTCCAAGACCAACAGCTAAATCAGATATAGTCGTATCCTCAGTTTCTCCTGATCTATGAGAAATTATGGATTTATAGTTATTTTGATTAGCAATATTAATTGTTTCTATTGTTTCGGTAATAGAACCTATTTGATTAAATTTAATTAAAATTGAGTTAGCTAAATTATTTTCTATGCCTTCTTGGAAAATAGTCTTATTTGTTACAAACAAATCGTCTCCAACTAATTGACACTTGGAGCCAATTTTTTCGGTAAGAATTTTCCAGCCTTCTGAGTCATTTTCATCCATACCATCTTCGATAGAAATAATTGGGTATTTATCCACTAAACTTTCTAAATAATCAGAAAAAGATTCAGAGTCTAAGGACTTGCCTTCACCAGCTAAATTATAATTTTTACCGTCATAAAATTCACTTGCAGCACAATCCAGTGCAATAAAGACATCATCTCCTGGTATGAGACCGGAGATTTTTATTGCTTCAATAATTAATTTGATTGCCTCTTCATTAGATTGTAAATTTGGAGCAAAGCCACCTTCATCTCCCACTCCAGTCGATAATTTTTTTTGTTGCAATATTGATTTAAGATTCCAATATATTTCAGAAGACCATCTCATAACCTCTTTGTAAGTCTTTGCACCTTTTGGGATAATCATAAATTCTTGAATATCAATATTATTATCAGCATGCTCTCCGCCGTTAAGAATATTTAACATAGGCATAGGAAGGTTAGACTCAACATCTATTCCAGTGATATTTTTATATATCTCGGCAAAATGTTCATGCAATGAAATATTTTTATCTTTTGCTGCTGCATGAGAAACTGCTAATGAGACAGCTAGAATTGCATTAGCTCCAATATTTGACTTGTCACTAGTTCCATCTAACTCAATTAATTTCTGATCAATTAATTGTTGATCGTTTGGATCTAATTTTTCAAGAAGTGGGTTTATTAAGTCATTAATATTACTTACAGCTTTTTGAACTCCTTTACCCATGTACAAATTACCGCCATCTCTTAACTCTAATGCTTCCTTGGTTCCTGTTGATGCTCCGCTTGGTACTATTGCACTTGCTTTAATGCCATTATCAAGAATTACATTACAAGAAACTGTAGGAAGACCTCTTGAGTCTAAAACCTGAATAGCTTTTATTGATTGAATTGAAGCCATGCTTACTAAAAAATATCTAAAGTTTCTTGGCTTTTTACAAAAACATCTAGATCTTTAATTTGCTGTAAAAAAGGTTCCAGTATATCAAGACGAAGAGCACAAGGACCATCACATTTAGCTTTATCAGGATCTGGATGTGCTTCTAAAAATAGACCTGCTATTCCCTGAGAAATACCAGCTTTAGCCAAACTTAATAAATATTCCCTTCTTCCTCCAGCTGCATTACCAAGACCTCCGGGAAGTTGAAGTGAATGCGTAACATCAAAAATTGCTGGCTTACCAAGATTCTTGAGAATTTGAAAATTAAGAGTATCTACAACTAAATTGTTATATCCAAAAGAATTACCCCTCTCACAGAGTGTAATTTTACTATTACCAGCTGATTCACATTTTTCTATAATGTTTTTCATCTCGGGTGCTGACAAAAATTGTGGTTTTTTAAACTGCAAGATAGCATCTGTTTTTGCTGCAGCAACCACTAAGTCAGTTTGCCTTGCTAAAAAAGCTGGTATTTGAACAACTTCACATACTTCACTTACTGGCTTAGCTTGATCCGGTTCATGAATATCAGTAACTACAGGAACATTAAATTCTGTTGAAACTTCTTGAAGTAATTTAAGACCCTCATCCATGCCTGGACCTCTGAAAGAGGACACAGAACTTCTATTAGCCTTATCAAATGAACCTTTAAAAATATAATTAATCTCAAGCTTATCTGATATTAATTTAAATTTTTCTGCAACTTGCAATACTAAGTCTCGAGATTCAAGTACATTCATTCCTCCCATTAAAGTTAATGGCTGTGAATTTCCAATAGTAAAGTTTCTAAGTTTCAGATCATTCATAATTACTTATCTATTGTACTCTTAATGTAACTATTGAAAATAGGATGTCCATCTCTTGGGTTAGATGTGAACTCAGGATGAAATTGACATGCTAAGAACCACTTGTGATCTGAGATTTCAATCATTTCAATTAACTTACCATCAACCGAAGTTCCAACTAAATTTAACCCAGAATTAGAAAACTGATCTACATATTTTGGATTAACTTCATACCTATGCCTGTGTCTCTCAACAATTTCATGCTTTTTGTACATTTTAAATGCTTTTGAAGATTTCTTGAGTTTACATACCTGACCACCTAACCTCATAGTGCCGCCTAGATCAGAATTTTTATCTCTTTGCTCTTTTTTACCAGAGATATCATTCCATTCTGTTATTAGTGCAATGATTGGATGCTTTGTTTTTGAATCAAATTCTGTGCTGTTGGCACCTTTTAATTTAAGAACATTTCTTGCATATTCAATCATTGCTACTTGCATTCCTAAGCAAATGCCTAAATATGGAATCTGATTCTCTCTTGCATATTTACATGCCAAAATCATACCCTCGATGCCTCTATCACCGAAACCACCAGGAACTAACACTGCATCAGTTTTTGACAAGACTTTTTTTACATTTTTTGATGATAGGGTCTCTGCAAGGACGAAATTAATATTCACTTTGGTCTTATGTTTTATGCCAGCATGCTCTAAGGCTTCATTTATAGATTTATATGAATCTTGCAACTCAGTATATTTGCCAACAAAAGCTATATTAACTTCTTTTTGTGGGTTAAGACTTGCATTAACAACCCTTCTCCAATCTGATAGTTTAGGATCTTTAGATTTAATATTAAGTTTTTTAAGTATGATTTGATCTACTTTTTGTTTATTTAACAAAAGTGGTATTGAATAAACTGTATCTACATCATGCATTGAAATAACATTGTCTTGAGCAACAGAACAGAATAAAGCAATTTTCTTTTTCTCATCCTTGGGGAGTTCTTGTTCGGATCTGCAAATTAAACAGTCAGGACCAATGCCTAGTGAGCGTAACTCTTTGACAGAATGTTGAGTTGGTTTTGTTTTAAGTTCTCCAGAAGCCTTAATGAATGGAACTAAAGTTAAGTGAACAAATGCCCAAGATGTTGATGGGAGCTCCAAGGCCATTTGTCTTATAGCTTCAACAAATGGTTGGCTTTCAATATCACCAACTGTCCCACCTATTTCAACAATAGCTATATCTTTTCCTTGTCCACCCTCTTTTATCCTTTTTTTAATTTCATTTGTTATATGAGGTATGACTTGAACAGTACCGCCTAAATAATTACCCTTTCTTTCGTTTCTGATGACTGTTTCATATACTTTTCCAGCAGTGAAATTATTTTTCTTAGATGCTTCAAATCTAACAAATCTTTCATAATGACCTAAGTCTAAATCAGTTTCAGTACCATCGTTTGTTACAAATACCTCACCATGCTGAAATGGACTCATTGTTCCAGGATCAACATTAATATATGGATCAACCTTAATAAGTGAGACCGATAGTCCCCTTGACTCAAGCAAAGCTCCTATAGAAGCTGCAGCAATACCCTTTCCGAGTGAAGAAACCACTCCTCCGGTTATGAAAATGTACTTAGTATTGGCCATCATTTAATTGAATCATGATGGGATAACAGAATAACAGAATACGCCTAAGAGTGAAATAAGCTTTATTAATATAATTAAAAAATTAGCTTATTTTTTTATAAACTCTTTCAACTCTGGATTTTATTCTAATCATTATGTCATATGAAATTAAACCATTAGCTGAGGCAAGATTATTGATTGAATGATTAGGTGAAAAAAACTCACACCAATCTCCCACATTACATTCTTTAATATCAGAGACGTCTATAGTTGTTACATCCATGCTAATCTTTCCAAAAACACTAGCATCTTGATTATTAACTTTTACAACTGTTCCATCTTTAATGTGCTGAGGCAAACCATCTGCATATCCAAGATAGACAGTAGCTACTTTCATTCTTTTTTCTGCAATGGCCCTTCCGTCATATCCGACCCTTTCTCCTATATTAAGTTCCTTAATATTTATTATTGGAGATTTAAGTGTAATAGCTGTTTTTAGTTCTTCATTTCCGATATATCCACCAAATATTCCAATTCCTACTCTTACCCAATCAAAACACTTGTCAGGAAAGTTTAAAACACAGCCGGTATTTGCAATACTTTTAGTTACTCCGGAGTGTAAATCTTTATAAAGTCTCTCAAACCTCTCGAATTGCTCAACATTTGAGGGATCATCTTTCTTATTGGATGCAGCTAAATGAGTCATAAGTGTAAAATTTATATCTTCAAGATAATCTTTATAAATCTCTAAAAATCTGTCTATTTCAAAACCCAGTCTGTTCATGCCGGTATTAACTTTTAACCATAAATTTTCAAAATTATTGTTTTTAATAATGATATTTAATTGGAATTCGTTATGAACTACTATATCTAAATCATGCTTCTTAGCTAAAAGGTAATCCTCCTGGGAATATATCCCCTGCATGAGGACAATTTTTTTTTGTGAGATTTTTCTTAAATCAATTGCTTCATCAAGTCTTACTACTCCATATCCATCAACCAGATCATCGATATCAGATACTATATTATTAAGCATGTGACCGTAAGCATCAGATTTGATGACTGCTAAAAAATTTGAAGTATTTGAAGTTTTATTTTTTAATTTTTGAATATTGCTTCTTATGATAGATGGGTCTATTTCAAGAATGCTTTTTAATGTCGTCATTCAAAAGAGTCGTAATATCCATCGCTAGAAAAATTTTCAAAGCGCGTATATTCTTTTAGGAATGTTAAATTAACAGTTCCAATTGGTCCGTTTCTTTGTTTTCCAATAATAATTTCAGCTTTATTGCCTTGATCTGAATCTTCGTTATAAACCTCATCTCTATAAATAAACAAGATAACATCAGCATCCTGTTCAATAGCACCTGAATCACGAAGATCTGCCATAATTGGTCTTTTGTTAGGTCTTTGTTCTACCGCCCTATTAAGCTGAGAAAGTGCTATAACTGGAACATTGAGCTCTTTTGCTAATGATTTTAATGATCTAGATATTTCTGATATTTGATTCACTCTATTTTCTGTTGATGTTGGCAACTGCATTAACTGAAGGTAATCAACTACGATTAGTGATAATCCATTCTCCTCTTGCCTTGCAAGCCTTCTGGCTTTTGCACGAAGCTCCATTGGAGTTAGCAGAGAGCTATCATCAATCCACAATGGTAAATTCTTGAGTCTTTCACCTTCTGAAAGTAACAATTTTAGCTCGTTGTCCTTTAACATTCCTGAGCGAACATTTTGCTGATTTAGTTTGCTCATTCCTGATAGCATTCTAGTTGTTAAAGCTTCACCAGGCATTTCTAAACTGAATATTAAAACGGCACCATCATTATCTTTTTCAAGCAAAACATTTTCAGCTATATTCATAGCAAAAGATGTTTTACCCATACTTGGTCTTCCAGCAACCACTATAAGATCACCGTTTTGGATGCCCTGGAGTTTGGTATCAAGATCTTTAAACCCTGTAGAAGAGCCAATTAATCCCCCAGCTTTATTAGACATCTCATGAAGCCTATCCATTGTTGATGGAATTAATTCTTTCATCGATTGAAGGCTTTGATCATTTTGACTAGACTCATCATTCAATGCAAATATCATACTTTCAGCTTTGTCTAATAATGCATTGCCATCTTGTCCTTGAGGGTTGTTGATTAATTCAGAAATCTCAGAATTAGCTTTCATTAATTTTCTGGTAATAGATCTCTGTCTAATTATTTCAGCATACGCTTCAAGGTTAGCAGCAGATGGAGTTGAAGTGGCAAGTTCAATTAAATAGTCTTTTCCACCAACCTTATTAAGAGAATTTTTATTATCTAATTTTTCTGAAACTGTCAGAGGATCCAGAGGTTTGTTTTCTTCAATCAATTCAGACATTGATTGAAAGATAATTTGATGGTCTTTGCCATCAAAATCATTTTCTTTAATAACCTGTATAACTGTATCAAAACGATGTGTTTCGAGCATTAAACCACCAAGAACTGCTCTTTCAGCTTCTCTTGCTTGCTCGTTTTGATTTATAGATAAGTCAGACATTGGAATATGATTTTTACATCATATTTTAAAATATACAACTACTCAGCTAATACTTTTACAGTTACTTCTGCAGAAACCTCAGGATGAACAGCAATAGTTATTAAATGATCACCAATTTCTTTAATTGGTCCGTCTGGCAGCTGAACCTCACTTTTATCTATTTCGATATCGATATTTGTAAATGCTTCGGAAATCTCTCTTGTACCAACTGAACCATACAATGCTCCCTCTTCAGTTACAGGCACTGCAATTTCACAAGTCTTACCATTGATAGTCTCAGCTCTTGCTTCAGCTTTAGTAAGCATGTCAGCAGATGCTGCTGCTAGCTCATCTTTTCTTGCCTCTACCTCAGCAATATTTTTATCACTAGCAAATGCTGCTTTCTTCTGTGGAATTAAAAAGTTTCTTGCATAACCAGAATTGACTTCAACTATGTCACCAATTTCGCCTAATCTTTGTATTTTATCTAATAATATAATCTTCATAATCTTATTGGTGCATATCCGTGTATGGTAAAAGAGCTAAAAATCTAGCTATTTTAATCGATTTTGTAACTTTTCTTTGATTTGATGCTGATACACCTGTAACTCTTGCGGGTATTATCTTTCCTGTTTCAGTAATAAATTGTTTCAAGATATCAATATCTTTGTAATCAAATTTCTTAGGCAATTCATATTTACTCATTATCTTCACCTTCTTCTTGTTTAGCTTCTGATTTATCTTCGACATCCTCTTTTACTGGCTCAGGATCTTTCTTAACGTCTTCTTTATCTTTCTCAACTTCAGACGGTTCAGGTTTTTTGTTCTTTGATTCAACAAAGAGGCTTGAATCTTCTCCGTTGTGTTCTTTTACAACTAAAAATAAATGCCTAATGATGGATTCGTTATATTTAATTTTTGTTTCTATTTCTAATAATTTAGAAGGGTCACCTTCAAGGTTAAATAAAATATAGTGGCCTTTATTATGATTAGCTATTGAATATGCTAATTGTCTTCTTCCAATATCTTCTGTTTTCACAATATTAAAAGAATTATCTTTTAATAGCTTCTCAAAATCTTTTTTAAAGTTATCAACCTTAGAAGAAAGGTTGGGGTTAAGAACTATTACTGCTTCGTACTTTTTCATTTGCTACCTTATGGTTAAAGATTTGCTTCTTAATTGATGCAAACCAAGGAATGCGCATTCTAATGGAATTGATATGTAGAATCAATACTCGCTTTTAACTATCTTTAAAAGCTTGGAAAGCCAACTTTCATTTTGCTCAGCTATTAAATCATCATTTTTCTGCTTAAAACCATGATCAACCAATCCAATGGATGTTGCGTAGATTGGATTTTGCAAAATACTTTCCATTCCAGAGAATTTATTTGGAATACCTAGTCTTACAGATGTCTGAAAAATAGATTCTGCTAATTCAACTACACCTTCCATTTTCGATGTCCCGCCTGTGAAAACAATACCAGCAGAAATCTTATCCTCAAATCCGTTTCTCGTAATTTCTGCCTTAACAAGCTCAAATAACTCTGTATACCTAGGTTGAATAATATCTGCTAGAGAGCTTCTTGAGAGTTCTCTTGTTGGTCTTCCTCCTACACCAGGAACTTCAATACTTTCATCATCTTTTGTGAACTCAGCCACTGCACAACCGTGTTTTTGTTTTATATCCTCGGCCTGAGGTGTCGGAGTTCTCAACGCTTGCGCTATATCGCTAGTTACCTGGTCACCAGCAATAGGTATTACTCCAGTAAAAACTATTGAGCCAGAATTAAATATTGCTATGTCGGTAGTACCTCCACCAATGTCAACCAAACATACTCCCAAATCTTTTTCATCTTCAGAGAGAATAGAATGAGAACTTGCTAATTGCTCTAAAACAAAACCATCAACAGATAGGCCACAATTTCTTATACATTTTTCTATATTTTTTACTGCACTGTTAGCACATGTAACCAAGTGAACCTTTGCTTCAAGCCTCACCCCAGCCATTCCAAGCGGGTCCAAGCTAACTTCTTGACCATCAATCACGTACTCTTGAGGAAGGACATGCAAAACATTTTGATCAGATGGAATTGATACTGCCTGAGCAGAATCAATAACTCTGTCAATATCATAAGGTGTAACTTCTTTATCTTTAATGCCTACAGCGCCTTGAGAATTAAGACTTTTAATGTGACTGCCAGCAATGCCTACATATACAGATCGGATCTTATCCTCAATCATCGATTGAGCTTGTTCTACGGCCTTTTTAATTGCATCAGTAGTAGCATCAATATTTACAACCACTCCTTTTTTTAAGCCGCTTGATGGGTATGCACCGAGTGAGATTATTTCTAGTTTTTGTGCTTCATTATATTTACCTACAATACAAACTACTTTGGAAGTACCTATATCTAAGCCAACAACTATATTAGAATTTTTACCATTATTTGCCATAATCTAAAGCAACTCCATCCTTATACCTTAAATCTATCATACTAGGAATTTTTCTATTTTCGTACAAGTAATTTAAGGTATCTTTTAATGAATTAAATTTATTATTTGAAAGTTTATTGCCAATCATTATGACATGTAAATTCGTTTGAATCTGCCATCCTGAAATATGTGAATAGGTAATTTTTACTATATTAGTATTCTCAAAATTATTCACTTTAAAAAAATTAATAATATTAAGCGGCTCTTTCAAATCTTCTATGGGTCCATTTACAGAAATCAAATTAAGAAAAGTTTTATCAAATTTAAACTTTTTTAAATTGGTATCTACAAAAAATTCATTATTTAATATAAATATTGGTGTTCTTGTTTTTATATTTAATTTTGCAGAATTACTAAATGGTTTAACATTTAGAAAGTACTCATCTATCCAGTCCTGCTCCTCAAGTAAATCTTTAATATCATTCTTTGTCTTTAATTCACCTAATTTTTCAATGAATATTTTTTGAGACTTTAAATATATTTCTGAATCTAGCGAAATATCAATATTTAAACCTTTTGAAAAAACTGATCCAGTAAAACAGAATACTATTAAGGCGTAAAAGGTTTTTTTAAAGTTTTGCATTAATAATATTTTGAACTACTTCCTCGTATTCTAATCCAAGAAAGCTTCCTGATTTTGGAACACAACTGTGTGATGTCATTCCTGGAACGGTATTAATTTCAAGAACATGAAATTGACCTGTGATGTCTTGGAGAATATCAATCCGTGCCCATCCTCTGCAGTTCAGAGCATTATATGCATTTGAAGCAACCACATTTATTGCTGAGTGTTCCTCAGAAGTAAGATTAGCTTCAATAAGCCCTGTATTATTTGAGATATATTTTGCATCATAATCATAAAACTCATTCTCAGTTACTATTTCTATTACCGGCATACATTCATCATTGATAATTGTCACAGTAAACTCTTTTCCATCTATGCAGTTTTCCATTAAAAATGGTCTATCTATATTGTTTGCATTATTAAGAGCAACCATAAAATCTTTATCATCTTTTATCTTAAAAATATCAACGCTTGAGCCTTCTTGACTTGGTTTTAAAAAACAGTTTTTATTTTGAAAATCTTTGAAAGTTTCATTTAAAAATGGTTTTAAAGTCTCATAATATTTCCATGATGGAGTCATAACATTATGAGCTTTTAAAATTGTTTTACATGTATTTTTATCCCATGTATTTCTGCAAGCTTCTGGCCCTGATCCGGTATAAGGTATAGATAGATCATCAAATTTTTCTTGGAGATTACCTCCTTCACCCTCAAACCCATGCAATGCTATAAAAATAAGATCATACGTTTTAAAAATATTGAAATCACTAATAGTTTTAAAATCTACAATAGTTGTTTCATATCCTAATTTTTTTAGGGCATCATAGACCCCCTTGCCACTTTGCAAAGATATTTCTCTTTCTGATGACGAGCCGCCACATATGACAATAATTTTTTTTATTTCTTCCATGTTTCTTTTATTAATTCGCATACGCTTGAAACACTGCCTGCACCCTGGGTAATAAGAACATCGAAACTATTTTCTTTTGATTCAATAAGTTTAATTACATCATTATGTTTTTTGATATACGAAACATCTTTATGTCCTTTTTGCTTAAGTGTTTCAACAATGGTTCTTGAATCAATACCTCTGATAGGATTTTCACTTGCAGCATAAATATCCAGCATTATCAATGAATCAACTTTTTTAAGAACTTGAATAAAATCATCAAACAATTGTGCTGTTCTAGAAAATCGATGAGGTTGAAATATCATACAAATCTTTTTTCTAGGAAATTCTTCTTTGCATGCTTTTATATTAGATAAAATTTCTATTGGATGATGACCATAATCATCTATTAGAATTTTATTATTCGAATTAATTTTAATATCTGACTTCTCATACCTTCTGCCAACTCCTGTAAATTCTTTAATGCCTTTTTTTATTGCATTTATAGGTAGGCCTTCTTCTATACATACAGCTATAGAAGCTGTAGCGTTATAAATATTATGAAAACCAGGCTGCCTGATGCAAAAGGCATATTTTTTACTTCTTTGATTATCCATAATCTCAAAGGTCTGAAATCCGTTTTTATAACCAGAATTTAAAATTTGAAAATCTACATTTTTTGATTTTCCAAAAGTAATCTGTTTTCTTGAAATTCTTTTTGTAATTTTTTTTATATTTTTATCATCTCCATTAACTATCAGATATCCATAAAAAGGCACATTCTCTGAAAATTGAATAAATGAATCTAAAAGGTTTTCAAAATTATTGTCATAGTGAGTCAAATGATCATCATCTATATTGGTTAATATCGCTACATCTGGGTTTAAATGAGTAAAAGATCCATCACTTTCATCTGCTTCTGCAATTAAATAATTACCCATACCTAAATCAGAGTTTTCATCGGTGCTTAAAACTTTTCCTCCAACTACATATGTTGGGCTTAGTTCAGCAGTATTAAAAATTTTTGCAATCATGCTTGTTGTAGTTGTTTTACCATGACTTCCAGCGATGGCTATGCTCTCATAACCTCTCATAATGCTACCAAGCATTTCAGCACGAGGAATTATTGTTATACCATTCTTTATGCCTTCAAGAATTTCTGGATTTTTATTATCAATAGCAGTTGAGACTACTATTAAGTTCGCTTTTTTGATGTTTGTTTTGTCATGACCTATAAAGACTTTTGCGCCCTCTTTCTTAATTTTTTTTAGCTCATATGTATCATTAATGTCAGACCCAGATACTTTGTAGCCCTTTTTAAGAAGCAATCTTGCTATACCTATCATTCCGGCACCGCCTATGCCTACAAAATGTATATGTTTTATTTTTTTAAAAAAATTCATTTCATTTGCTCAAGGTATTCGATAACTTTGCCTGCGATAATAGAAGCTGACTCAAGATGGTTTTTATTTCTGTGTAATTTCCATGTATTGTATGTTTTTTGATTAACAATTGTTGATATCTTTTTTTTAAGGGCATCTAAACCATCTTTTTCTTCATGTATAAGCCCCATATTTAAGTCCTCAATATGTTTTGCATTATAAAGTTGATGATTATCAATAGCAGACGGTAACGGTATCATAAGCAGGCCTTTGGATAATGAGGTAACCTCAGAAACAGATAAGGCTCCAGCTCTAGAAATAACAAAATCAGACCAGCTTATTAATGATTCAGGGTTTTCATAAAACTCTTTGACTTCAGCCTCAATATTAAATTTTTTATAAAAGTCCTTTAAGTCTTTATCCTTTCCTTTACCAGATTGATGCTTAACCAATATTTTTTTACTTAGACCTTCAAATGCCATTGGGATATTGGTATTTATATACTCTGAACCCTGACTGCCACCAGTTATGTATATCTTTGTAATCTCAGAATAATCTTCCTTTGGAACTTCTGTACGAAATTCTTCTCTAATGGGGTTGCCGGTAATGCATGTATTTTTGAAAGTTTCTTTTAATTTAAAAGCGCTAAAAATAATCTTTGAAAACTTTCCAAGCAGCTTATTAGCTGAGCCCAAGACAGCATTTTGTTCATGGATAAATATTGGTTTTCTAGATATATAGAATGCAATACCAACTGGAACTGTAATAAAGCCGCCAAACCCAATCATAGCATCGACTTTTTCATTTCTAATAATTTTTAAAATTTTAAAAATACTTATTGGTATAAGTAGCAAAGATTTAATTTTTTCGAAAAAATTTTTACCACGGAATCCCTCCATCGATATGAAGTGGTAACGAAAACTTGTTTTTTTTAATGCATTGACCTCAATTGGAGCGCCCGAACCAATGAAAACAATATCATGACCATTGTGTTTTAATTCATTGCCAACCGCTATTGCAGGAAAAATATGTCCGCCTGTTTTTGCTGCAGATACTAGAATTTTCATACGATTATATTAATTTGTTTTCATTATTTATTCTTATAACTATTGCTATAAGGGACATCATAATAATAATACTAGTTCCACCGTAACTAATAAATGGAAGCGTAAGTCCTTTAGTTGGAAGCAAACCAATATTCACTGCCATATTAAATAGAGCTTGAACTGCTATTAAAACCATAATTCCAAAAGAAACATACCCTTGAAATAGCCTGTCTTTACTAAGAGAATCAAGGGCTACTCTAAGAATACCAATAAACAAAACAACAAACAGTGCAATCAAAACCAATCCACCAACTATTCCAAGCTCTTCAACAAGAATTGCAAAAATAAAATCTGTATGAGCTTCTGGTAAAAAAAAGTTCTTTTGAAAACTATTACCGATACCTAAGCCAAACCACCCTCCTTGACCAATACTTATTAATGAATTTGAAAGTTGCCATCCAGCATTTCTTACAACATCCTCTGCAAAAGGATCAGTGAAAGCAAGAACTCTAGCCAGTCTCATAGGTGAGCTTGAAATCGCTAAATATCCCAATAATGATATTAAAATTGATAATAAGCTGAACTGAAAAAAAGATATTCCTGCATAAAATAATATTGCAACAACAAGCAAGCATATTATTGCTGTAGAACCGAGATCAGGCTGACCCATTATTAATAATGAAATAATAAAAAGAAGAAACAAAGGTTTAAGAAAACTTCTTAGAGTATTAATTTCAGACATTCTTCTAACCGAATAACCAGAAATATATAAAATTAAGCTAAATTTACAAACTTCTGACGGCTGAATGTTTATTGGTCCTAATCTTATCCATCTAATGCTCCCATTTACTGAAGTACCTATATCTGGAATAAATAAAGCAATTAACAAAAGAATACTTATAAGCATAAACACCCAATCAGCTTTAAATAAAAAATCAGAGGGCAGCAGCAAAAAAATACTCATTGCAAGCAACCCAGCTGAAATGAATATGAGCTGTCTGCTAGCAAAATAAAATGGGTCTCCTGTCATCTCATCAGCAACATAAATACTAGATGAAGCAACCATAATAAACCCAAGGCTCATTAAGCTTATAAATGAAAATAAAATTAAAAAATTGTTTGTTCTATTCATCTTGGTTTAAACAAGAATTGAAGTGCTCTCCCCTAATCTCAAAATTCTTATAATCCTTACCACTTGGATATCCAGGTGAAAATAAAATATTCTTTTTATTTGAATCTTTTAGATATGAAATAACATCTTCAAGTGTATTAAATAATTTTTTGTTACTGTTATCTAAACATGCATCAATTTCTTTTTTGTGCTTCCCATAAACTAAAATTTCTTCAGGTCCATTTATCTTAAGAGATTTATGATTTTCCTTTGCTGGATCACCACAAACAATTAATACAAAATTTTTCAAACCAAAAAACTTTATAGCATTTTCAAGAGCAAAGAAGAGCGAGTTAGAGTTGGTTGATTTTGAGTCATTAATGATCGATGGAGTAATTTTTTCAAACCTATAAGGAAGGTTTTTTAGATCTAATTTTTTTGATTCTTTTCCTGTTATCCACCTGAAGAGTTCGTATGGATTATTTTCATTTGAGAAATTTTTTGAAGATTGTATCTTTTCTTTAGCACTTTTGTAGGCTTCAAAAGACCCGTGATAATCTAAATGATCTGGTGCTATATTTAAAAGGATCCCATAATCTAAATCATTAAAATTCATCTTATCTAATTGAAAACTGGATAACTCTATAATTGAATATGTTTTATTATTATTAATCACGTCTAGCATTGGATTACCGATATTACCAACAAGATTAACTGTATCTATTTCTCTAATAAGTTGTTCTAAGTGGAAACAAGTTGTGCTTTTTCTATTTGTTCCTGTGATGCCTATTTTTATTGAGTTATCTTCCTTAAAAAAAATATCAAGATCCGTAATAACCTCAGCGTATTGTTTAAGTGATTCATATAAATCTTTTGGGATTCCAGGACTGCAAAATATAGTTTGATAATCAGAGAGGTTATTCTTTTTATTATGCTTATCTATATTTTCATCAAAAATATCAAAAGAAATATTTCTATTAGTTAAATATCTTTCGAAAGATTTTCCGGTAACCCCATAACCATATATTAAAGATTTCATTCCTTAAATTTATCGAAGTTTTAATGTAGCTAATGCTATTAAAATTAGAACTAATGTAACTATCCAAAACCTAACAATGATTTTAGGCTCTGGCCAGCCTTTTAATTCATAATGATGGTGGATAGGTGCCATTAAAAATACTCTTTTTCCTCGAGTCTTATAGGAAATAACCTGAATTGCAACACTTAAGGTTTCTATTACAAATACACCCGCCATGATTGCAAAAACTAGCTCATGTCTTAAAATCACCGCCAGTATTCCTAATATTGCTCCTAAAGTTAATGAACCAATATCTCCCATAAAAATTTGAGCAGGATACGTGTTATACCAGAGAAAACCAATACCAGAACCAATAAGTGCTCCACAAAAAACTATTAACTCTCCTGATAATTTTAGGTGAGGTAAATACAAATAATCAGCAATAATTTGGTTACCCATACTATAAGCGATAAGTCCGAGAGCTCCCGCAATAAGAACAGATGGCAATATAGCAAGGCCATCAAGACCATCAGTTAAATTTACAGCATTAGATGATCCAATTAAAACAAACATTCCAGTTGATATGAATACAAAGGCGCTCATAGGAATTATTAGATCTTTAAAGAATGGAACAATAAATGAAGTTTCAGCAATCAATTCAGCAGAATGATATAAATAATACATAGCTATAAATGATGCAATAATTTGTAAAAATATTTTCTGTTTAGAATTAAGTCCGTCTGAACTTTTATTTTTTATTTTTAAATAGTCATCAAAGAATCCAATTAAAGCAAAGGCTATGGTTGTAAAAAGAACAACCCAAATATATCTGTTGCCTAGGTCGGCCCATAGTAACGTGGAAATCACTAAGGACGATAAAATTAAAAGTCCTCCCATAGTAGGTGTTCCTGATTTTTTATAATGAGATTCTGGTCCATCAACTCTAACATGTTGCTCAAACTGCATAGACTTGAGAGACTTTATTATTATTGGGCCTAATAAAATAGATATTAATAATCCAGTTACTGTACCGCCCAAAGTTCTTACAGTTAAATAACGTAAAACATCAAAACCTGAATCTATGTCTACAAGAATAGTGCCTAAATATTCAAACATTTATAAATCTCTCCATTTTTATTCCCCTAGAGCCTTTAATCAGAACTATGTCTCCACTTTTAATGTTTTCTTTAATAAATTTTTTAAGATCATTTTCATTATTAAAAAATAATCCATTTTTGCCATATCCAGATACAGCATATTTTGTTAATTCTCCAAAACCAAGAAAAACATCTACTTTTTTTCTTTTTGCATACTGTCCAACATCAGCATGCATCTTTTTCCTGTATCTTCCTAATTCAAGCATGTCACCCATAATGAAAACTTTTCGCTTATTAGAATTTGATAAGAAATCAATAGCTTTTTTTACAGATTCTGGATTCGCATTGTAAGTATCATCAATTAGTAAAGATCCTCTTATCCATTTCTGTTGCTTTTGTCTTACTTGAGTGTTCTTTTCTAATCTTTGATTAAATAATTTTGGTGAATTTTCAATTAAATATGATACGGCAAATGCTGCAAGAATATTTTTAATGTTATGAACTCCTGATAATGAAGTTTTGATTTTATGATCTATATTATATTTATCTGAAATAATATTAAATTCTTGTTTTTTTATTGAGGATTTTATATTTATTGCATAAAAATCAGCATTTTTTTCAGTGCCAAATGTAATTAATTCTTTTCCTCTAATTATTTTTTTCCAGAATTTTAGGTGTTCTTTGTTTTCATTTGGAACTACTAAGTAACCGCCATTTTTTATGTTTGAGACTAACTCAGATTTAACTTTTAAGACTCCTTTTATATTTTTAAGTTTTTCTAAATGAGAATTGCCAATATTTGTAATTACTCCAATATTTGGTTTTAGAATCGAACTTAAATATTTTATGTCTCCAGGTTTAGCTGCACCCATCTCAATTACTAAATTTTTTGAGTTTTGTTTTGCATTAAAAATACTTAAGGGCATTCCAATTTCATTATTATAATTATTTAAAGTCGATGAGCTTTTTGATAAAACATTTGCAATAATTTTAGTTGTGGTAGTTTTTCCGTTGCTTCCTGTTATGCCTACAATATTTCCATCAAAAGATTTAAGAATATTGCTTGTAATCTTTTTAAGAGCAGAAATGGAATTATTGACATAGATTATGTTTTTATTCTTAGAAGTTTTATATTTCTTACTGTCAGTTATTACAAGGCATGCTCCTTTGTGAATTGCTTCATCAACATAATCATTACCATTAAAATTTTCTCCGTTTATAGCAATAAATAGTGAGTCTTTTTTGATAGTTCTAGAATCAATAGAAATATCTTTTATCTGAATATTCTTTTTGATGGGAGTATCTAAATATTTAGATAAGTCATTTGAGTTAGTTATAAATTTCATTGACTACCTCATGATCGCTAAAAAATAGTATCTGACCATCTTTTTCTTGTGTCTCTTCATGCCCTTTACCCAAAATAACCAAACAGTCATCTTTTTTAATTAAATTTGCTCCATGAATAATAGCTGCTTTTCTATCTTCAATTACATCAATTTTGCTTTTACTATTATTACTTGCAGTGGCATCAGATAAAATTTCACTAAACTCTTCATTTCTTGAGTTGTCAGATGTAAATATTACCTTATCAGCATATTTCAAAGCAGCATTAAGCATTAATGGTCTCTTTGATCTATCTCTATTACCTCCACAACCAAAAACGACAACCAAATTATCAAAAAAATCTTGCAATGACGACAGAAATAAAAGAAACCCTTCTGGATTATGCGCGTAATCAATAATTATATTTGCAGGAATATCTTTTATAAAATCGCTCCTGCCTTTAGGAAGTTTTAGAAAGTCCAATTTATTCATCTTATTTTTATCAAAGTTTGATAAACCAGCAGAACAAATAGCAAAAATTAAGTTAGCTATATTGAACTCTGGAAAAATAGATGTCTCAAATTGATATATTGAATCACCTTTTTCATTCTTCTGGATTATTTTGAATAATGATTTTTTGAAAGAACATTCAAGAATTTCGTAATATAGATCAGTAGAGGGGTTATTAGAAACTTTTGTTAGCGAGCTATCTTTAATGGATATATTAGGGTTCTCATTTAAAATTTTTTGGTTGATAAATTTACTTTCAGATTCAGTACTAAAAATTTTTAATTTACTTTCTGCATAGTTTTCAATGTTTTTATGATAATCAAGATGATCAGATCCAATATTTAATATAGATGAAGATTTAAAATACTTGATATTCTCTAATCTATTTTGATCCAATGCATGTGAGGATATTTCAATACAAACTGCGATATTATTTTTGATTTTATAAAAATTAAATATTTCAAATAATTCAAAAATATCAGGCGTTGTTTTTTTTGATATAGATTGATCTAATGGATTGGTATTATATTGAGTTCCGATAGTACCTATATATATCGAGCTAAAACCTTTTTTTGTGAGTAGTTGGTGACATAGATATGCTGATGTTGTTTTGCCATTTGTTCCTGTAAATGCATAGTAATTATGATTATTTAAATTATTAATTTTATAGAAAGCTTCTAGAACTCTAAAAATTTTTTCACCACCACTAGATTGAAGATCTTTTACATAAATAATATTTTCATTTGATGAATAAAAATTTTTATCGTTATGAATAGCTAATTTTGCTCCTTTTTCAAAAGCTTCATCTATATATTTGCTTCCATGATTTTGTGTCCCTTTTAAAGCAAAAAAAATAGAGCCCTCTTTTACTTTGTCAGTTGTGTTTGTAATACTCGAAATTTCTATTTCATTAGGAAATTGAATGCCGAGTATTTGTGCTAATTTATTCATCCTCTAAATAACCTAAATAATTTAAAGAGCTTTCAGCAATTTCTGCAAATAGAGGTGCGGCAATCATGCCACCTGAATATGCGTTTAGTCCAGGATCCTCAATTGATACAAATATTGTTAATGATTTCTCTGATATAGGAGCAATACCAACAAAAGAAGCGCGATACAGATCTTCAGCATAACCTGATCCTGATCTAATCCTATGCACAGTTCCAGTTTTTCCACCCTGCGTAAATCCATCTATATTTGCTTTCTTACCAGTACCAAACTCTACAACTTTTTGTAATGCGTCTAATGTGTGATCGGCTGATTCTTTTGAGATAACTCTCATATATGTTACCTCGTCATTTATAAGTAGTTTGAAATCTTTGCGAATTCCCTTATTTGCAAAAGTTGAATAAGCAGATGCAATTTGATATGGGCTTACTGTAAAGCCATACCCATATCCCATACTGGCGATCTCTCTATCAGAAACCTCTTCTTTACTATCAATTAAACCAAAAGCTGCCGATGGGAAGTTTATTGATATTGGTTTACTAAAACCAAAATTATAGTAATTAGCCTTTAAAGCATCGTATCCTAATCCTAATGCAATTTTGGATGCTCCAACTTGGCTTGAATGAGCAATAATTTCTTTAGGAGTTAACTGAACATAATTTTTAGTGTCAGAAATAATCTTCTCACCTAATTGTAAACGTCTTGGTAACTCCATTAATTCATCAGGATTTATAACACCCTCATCTATGGCCTTTGAAAAAACTATAGGCTTTATAACAGATCCTAGCTCATATGCATCAACAAGAGCCCTGTTCTTTTGAATTGATCTGTTTGGATTGTTGGGGTTATAAGAAGGATAGCTCGCTATTGCTAATATTTCTCCGCTTAAATTATCAAATACTAACACTGTTCCTGATTTAGCTTTATTTTTTACTATAGCCTCAACTAAATATTTATAAGAATAAAACTGAATAGTTGAATCAATAGTTAAGACTATATCTTGACCTTTAATTGATTTTTCAATCTCAATAGGTTTCGAAATAATTTCTTGTTTTGCATTTTTATAAAACTTTTGTTTTCCACTCTTTCCTGAAAGCATAGAATCGTAACTTTTTTCTAGTCCCTCTTGCGCTCTATCCTTTCCATAAAAACCAACAAGTGGAGCAATCTGTTCACCTAGAGGGTAATGTCTGCTGTGACGTATTTCTATCTCTAATTCATTAAAATTAAGATCTGCAATAATTGACTGCTCTTCAGCAGTTAAGCCTTTTTTGAGAAGAGTTTTCCTTTTAAAAGGCTCATTAATAGAAATACCTTCATCTATCTCCATAAGGTCTTTAAGCTTCAGTAATTTATCAATATTTAAACCCTTTAAAGCATATAAATCATAATTAATAATAGAAACTGCTAACGGAAACATATTTCTGTCATATATCCCTCCTCTTACGGGATTAATTTCTCTATACTTGATATATCTTTTTTTTCCTTCATTTTGCAGAAAAAGGCTGTCTTCGATTTGAACTAATATAATCTTATAAACAACAGCAAAGATTGCTCCAACAAGACAAAAGCATGTAACGAATAGTCTCCAATTTATGAAATTAATTTTTTTCATCAACAGTGCTTTTAATTATGATCTTAGGCTTCCGTTTAACCATGCCAAGATCTTCCTTAGCAATGCGCTCAATGTAAGCAGGTGAATTATTGGTATATGACTGAGTAATAAGTTTTATATTTTTATCTTTAAATGACTCATGCTCTTTGATTAGATTTTCTTGATTGTTATTTAATCTATTTATTTCAAATGAAAGCTTAATTTTTTCAAGACTGAGAAAGATGATAGAAAATAACATCAAAATTAGTATTGAGTTTTGTTTATTGATCATAATTTTTTAAATACTCTCATGATTGCACTTCTTGATCTATTATTTAGTTCAATCTCTTTAGCAGATGGCCTTATCTTTTTTGCAATGCATTCAAATTCTTTAAATTCTTTATTATTTATTGGTATGTCTTTGGGATAATTTTTTATTTCAGCTTTAAAAAAATTTTTAACAATATTATCTTCCAAAGAGTGAAAAGAAATAACTACAACGATTCCATTTTTTTTGAGTAAACTCTTTGCATGAATTAAAGAGTTTGATAGTTCTGTCAATTCATCATTTAAATGAATTCTGAATGCTTGGAATGATTTTGTAGCTGGATGAATTTTATTTTTTTTATCTGGATATATATCTTGAATAAGGTTTGCTAGTTGCAATGTTGAATCAAGAGTGTTTTGATTTCGATATTCAACAATATTACGTGAAATCAACTTTGCATGCTTTTCATCTCCGTATTTATATAAAACTTCTTTAATATCATTTTCAGTTGCTTTGTTGATCCAATCGGCTAATGGTTTTCCTTTTTTGGTATCAAATCTCATATCAAGAGGTCCATTATGTCTGAAACTGAACCCCCTAGAAGCATCATCAAAATGAGTTGAACAAGTACCTAAATCATAAAGAATTCCATCTACTGAATCTTTACTAAAATATTTATTAATATTACTAAATGAATCTTGAATGACCTTGAAGTTAGTATTTTGAATATTGTTTGCATGCTCAATAGCATCACTATCTTTATCAAAAGAAGTTAATTGAGAGTTGGAGGAAATTGTTTCTAAAATTTTTTGTGTATGACCACCGCGGCCATATGTGCAGTCTATATAATTGCCTTCTTTTTTGTTAACTAGAAAATCTACTGACTCTTCCAGCAAGACTGGAAAATGCAGCATCTTAATCTACTTGCTTTCTCATAAAAGTTGGCACATCAAGGAAATCAATTTCCGCTGCAGACGATGTGCCACCTTTTTGACTTGTTTGTTCTTTATTCAATCCAACGGGATTTAATTGCATTGATGGCTGATTGTCGATAACTAATTTTGGAGCTCTTTGATCAACACCGGTGGCCACAATTGTTACCAGTAAATCATCTTTTACTGAATCATCATATACAAGTCCATAAATTATATTTGCATCCTCATGAACAATTTCTTCTACAATATCAGCAACCTCTGCCTGATCACCCAATGTTGGTTTTGCTGCGGTAATATTAACTAAGACACCTCTTGCATTTTTTAGATTTATATCTTCAAGTAATTCACTTCTTACAGCTTGAGTGGCTGCAGCTTCCGCTCTATTTTTGCCACTTGCTCTTCCTGTACCCATCATTGCAATGCCTTTTTCAGACATGACAGTTTTTACATCAGCAAAATCGACATTAATATGTCCTTTTTTCAAGATGATATCTGATATGCCTTGAACAGCTCCTTTTAACACATCATCTGCTTTAGCAAATGCATCCTGCATCGCTGTATCCTCGCCTAAAATTTCATATAACTTTTGATTGGGTATAGTCACAAGACTGTCAACTTCTTCAACAAGAGCAGCTAACCCTTTTTCAGCTGCAGTCATTCTTTTTTTGCCTTCAAATTTAAAAGGCTTTGTAACAACAGCAACTGTAAGTGCTCCCAAATCTTTAGCAATAGATGCAACTACTGGAGCTGCTCCAGTTCCGGTTCCACCACCCATACCGGCAGTTATAAAAATCATATCAGCTCCAACTAATAATTCTTCTATTGCAGCTCTATCACTTTCAGCAGCTTTTCTACCAACATCTGGATTTGCTCCGGCCCCAAGCCCTTTTGTCAAACCATTACCAAGTTTTAATGTTATTGCTCCATCGGCCATTGAAAGAGCCTGAGTATCTGTATTTGCACAAATAAAATCTACTCCTTCAATATTATGATTAATCATATGAATAACAGCATTTCCACCAGCACCTCCGACACCTACAACTTTAATCTTTGCGTTTTCTACTGCTTGCCCTATTACTTCAAAATTCATTTTTATCCCCTGTTAAAAAGACATTGATTTAATGCTCTCTGGAAGAACCACATCTAAAATTTCAGTTGCTAATGATCCACCAGTTTGTCTCATTTCCCAATTAGAAACATTCCATATTTCAAACTTATTACCCATGCCAATTAATGAGATCTGCTTTTCATTAATCAATTCTGCATACTTTCTTAGTTCAGATGGAATTAAAACTAGCATTCTCCCCTTTGGATCAAATTCCGTAACGCTTGCATTACCTAAAATAGTCCATTGAAGATTTCTTACAATTGGATCAAGTCCTTGAAGAGATTCTAATTTTGAAGAAATTTCTAACCATTGAGACTGTGGATATATTTTTAATGATGGGTATTGTGGATCTTTGGTTATAACAATTTGACTTTCATTTTTTTGAACAAAATTTGTCCGATATTTAGCAGGTATTGCTAATCTACCCTTTTGATCAAGTGAAACTGTGTTAAAACCATACATGGATTAAAATATATAGCCTTTTTACACACTTTGCAACACATTTACACACTTTTTCACACTATATGAATGATATAAAAAGTTGAGTTGGTCTATAAGCCGGATTCTGTTAATGATGATCATCTATCTTGATACTGTGTTGCCACAATATTCTAGCAACCTACCCAAATCCTAAGCGAGCAACTTAAAAGGATTTCTATTTGGTCTTGCTTCGGGCCGGGGTTTACAATGCCTTAACTGTCTCCACTTAAGCGGTGAGCTCTTACCTCACCATTTCACCCTTACCAAAAAAATCTTGGCGGTATACTTTCTGTTGCACTTTCCGTAGACTCACGTCTCCCAGGTGTTACCTGGCGCCCTGCTCTATGAAGTCCGGACTTTCCTCTAACTAGGTTAGCGATCATCCAACCAACTCGTGGATATTATAAATAGTTTTTAGATAGATGCTAATCAAGTTCTAGCAATTGTTTATAAACATCTCTTTTATTTTCTTTAGTAATCATAGATATAAGCTTTGCTGCATCTTTTGGTGGCATATTCTCTAAAAATGCTTTTTGTATTTTTTTATCCAGTTTTGTATTTTTAAATTTGGCAGAGCTGCCTTCTATCACAATAACAAACTCTCCTTTGAAAACTAATTCATCACTATTAATCTTTTCTATTATTGACGCTATCGTTCCTCTCTCTACAGTTTCATGAATTTTAGTCATTTCTCGACACAATGAAATCTTGTTATGTTGAGAGTACTCTTCAAACAAATATTGAATTGTTTCAGGAAGTCTTTTTCCAGATTCAAAAAGAATTATTGTTTCAGAGTATTTCTTTAAAGACCTCATAAATTCAACTTTTTGATTCTTCTTTTTAGGAACAAAACCTAAAAAAGTAAAACTTGATGTTGGAAGTCCTGATAAAACAACTGCATTGATTATTGAAGATGGTCCTGGAATGTGGCTAAAATTAATTTTGTGATTTATACATTCTTGTATTAGGTGATATCCAGGATCAGATATTGCTGGTGTGCCTGCATCACTAATAATTGCTATTTCTAAGTTTTGATCTTCAATAAGTTTTTTAATAATAAGATTGGTAACCTTTTTTTCATTGTGTTCATGAAAAGAAGAGCATTTCGATCGACAATCAATAAAATTTAATAATTTTTTTGCATTTCTTGTATCTTCTGCAAAAATATAATCTGCACTTTTTAGAGCTTCAATTGCTCTAAGTGATATATCATTTAAATTACCTATTGGTGTTGAAATTAAATTTAACATTTTTTAAAAAATTAAATATGTTTAAACAAAGCTTAACATTTATTACAGTATTTTTATTAGCTGTCCTCTCAAGCTGTGCTGGATCTAATAATAATTTCAAGAAAAATTTTTTAACTGAGGATGACATCAGAGAAACTTTGAGTAAGACTGAATTAAAACTAAATTTTTTAATGAATGATAAGAATAAAGAATATTTTATATCTTCGTTGTTAGAATCAGGCTATAAATTTAATATTGTTTTTGATGACGATGGAAAAAAGCTTAGAGATAAATTAACAGAATCTAATCTTTCATTTTTTTGTAATAGTTTTTTAGATGATCAGTTGTATCAACTCGAAAGCATACTTTTTTATAATAATAATTCTAAAGAAAAGCTTATAGTTGCATTCAGCAATGAATATAAAAATAGAATAGATGCTTTAGAAGAAAAATATCCTGAAGTTAAATTTTTTTTAATAAGTAATAATCTTGATGCCTTTTCGCAACAAATTACTGGAATTGATTCAAGCCTTAAAAGGCTAAATGGTTTGGAATCATTGGATAGAAATATCACTATTAATCATAACCCAAGAGAAAGAAAAGATTTTAATAAGATCTTTTTCTTAACTGGCTATGATATTGGTAAAAGTCTTGTTCCAATTTTTAAAAGTTACTTAATAAGTACTGAATTTTATTCAACTACTGAACTATTAATGGGAGCATCTTCATTAAAAGAACTTAATGACTTTGAAAATGTAATAATTCCTGTACCAAATTACCTTTTTAAAGAAATTTCATTAAATAAAGATATTAAAAGTATTGAGGATGAGTTGAATAAGGCTTTGATTGAAGACCTAATTTTAGCTGAAGGGATATATCAAAGTAATATTAGCAACATTAATATGATGTTTAACTCAGGAATTTCAAAAGTCTCAAAAGGACAATGTATTAATAGAAACCTTCCTTTATGGAAAGTATCTCAAGATACAGCTAATCCTCTTTAAGATCCCTCTCAAGGGAAGATAAACTATCTAAAAATCCAGGTCTTTTAAATACTTCTTTTTGATAATCTAAGAGAGGTTTTAGGTGTCTGTTAACAGGAAGCTTAATACCGATGGAAGGAAGTCTCCATAGAATAGGTGCAAAGCAACAATCTACAAGAGTAAACTCATCGCTCATAAAGAACTTGAATTCTTTAAAAGTTGGAGCAATTGAAGATATTTCATGCAAGAGCTCTTCTCTCAGCTTTAATAACTCTTTTTCGGGAAGCTCGCCTGCTATTAATGTGTCTACAATTGGACACCATTCTCTGTCTATGCGTAACATTAAAGTTCTGCTGTTTGCCCTTGCCACCGGATATACAGGAAGCAATGGAGGGTGTGGAAACCTTTCGTCTAAATATTCCATCATTACAGAAGGATCATGGATTGCAAGATCTCTATCAACGAGAATTGGTAACTTATGATAAGGGCTTATTGAAAGAATATCTTCAGGAGTTTCTTCAGGTTTAGCCTCATGAATTTCAGCGGTAATATCTTTTTCAGCTAATACAATCCTAACTCTTTGGCTATAATGGTCATCTCTGTCTGAATATAAAATCATATCATTCCCCTAATTATTTATGATAATCCTTGTGGTACTCTCTGTAGAGCAAGGCTGAAAGTGCAGTAAAAATTAAAAAATAAAAAATTACGTACCAACCCATTCTTTCTCTTTCGGCTTTAGCTGGTTCACCGACATATACAAGAAAGTTGGTTAGGTCATAGATTAAGCTATCAAACTCCTCTTTATTTAGTTCGCCTGAACCCTCATCTACTTTTAAGTATCCACACTTTTCTTTAGTTATGGTATTACCAAAATCGTCTCTTTTTTCACCACCATTTTTTGCAATAACAGGAACATCCTTACAAACCAACTTTTGATTTCCTTGTAAAGCCATCAAAACATTAGGCATTGCAGTTCCAGGATAGACTAAATTATTAACTCCATATTGTTTAGACGAGTCCTCATAATATGCTCTTAAGTATGAGTATATCCAGTCGTCTCCCCTTACTCTGCTTACCAATGTAAGATCTGGAGGAGCCACGCCAAACCATTGTGCTGATTGTTCTTTTGACATAGACCCAATCATCAAATCACCAGGCTTTATAGATTTATCAAAGACAAGATTATCAAAAAATATTTCTTCTGGTATTTGAAGATCTTTAGATACTCTACCCCATCTTGAATATTGAAGTGAATGACAACCGTAACAATAATTTAAAAATGTTGATGCGCCTCTTTGCAATGAAGCCATATCATTTAGAGAGTATTTAAATTCATCACACTCACCATAATCTTTGCATGGTCCACCTTCAGCTGCATCTATACCGTTGATAGATATTAATAAGCTAATAGCAACAAAAAATTTGCTGAGCTTAATATTTGAGTTTGATTGCTTTTTAATCATAGTCGTTCTGGCACTTCTAATGTCTTTTCGTATTTTGTATAAACCGGCATTAATAAGAAAAATGCAAAATAAATTACCGTACAAATTACACTCATTGTTTTCCTTACTTCAGTGACACTAACAGTGCCCAAGTATCCTAGAGTTATAAAGCTAATACCAAATAAAGCTAAAGCTACTTTGCTGTATATGCCTTTATATCTGATTGATGCAACTTTACTTTTATCCAACCATGGCACTACAAATAAAATTGCAACTGCTGATCCCATGACAATCAGTCCACCTAATTTATCTGGAACAGCTCTTAACATTGCATAATATGGAGAGTAATACCAAACTGGAGCAATGTGTTCTGGAGTTACTAGCGGATTAGCTTCTTCAAAGTTTGCCATTTCAATAAAGTAACCGCCTCCCTCAGGGAAGAAGAACATAATAATTGCGAATACTGTCATGAAAACACCAATTCCAACTAATGCATTTAAGACTTTGTATGGAAAGAAAGGAACACTATCTAACGGAACACCATCATCATCTAGGTGTTCTTCAATATCAACACCTTCAGGATTGCCTGCTCCAACTTCATGTAATGCTACTAGATGTAAAAAAACTAAAGCTATAAGAACTAAAGGTAGCGCAACAACATGCAGAGCAAAGAATCTAGATACTGTTATGCCGGATATGTAGTAGTCACCTCTAATCCATAATTCTAAAGATTCTCCTATATAAGGTATAGCTCCAAACAATGAAATAATAACCTGAGCACCCCAATATGACATTTGACCATAAGGAAGAACATATCCTAGAAATCCTTCTGCCATCATTGCTAGATATATTGTGCATCCAAAAATCCAAACTAACTCTTTGGGTTTTTGATATGAGCCGTACAACAAACCTCTAAACATGTGGAGGTACACGACAGCAAAAAACATTGATGCACCTGTAGTGTGCATGTATCTAATAACCCAGCCATAATCAACATCACGCATAATATATTCTATTGATGCAAATGCTTCTTCTTCAGTATTTGAATAAGGCATTATTAACCATATTCCAGAAACAATTTGGATAATTAATACGACAGATGCCAGTGCTCCAAACAGATACCAAAAGTTAACTTTTGAAGGAACTGGATGCTTTGATAAGTGTCTTTCAAATGTGTTAGATACAGGTAGTCTGCTATTAACCCAACCAAATAATTTTCCAACCATTTCGCTCATTAAGCTGTTCCTCCGTCTTCACCGATTGTTAAAATTGAACCATCAAAAAAGTGAGGAGGTACTGGAAGATTGGTTGGTGCAGGAACACCTTTATAAACTCTTCCAACCATATCAAACATCGATCCATGACACGGACAAAAGAAACCACCAGCCCAAGAAGCATCCCATGGCTTTGGCTCTACTTCAGGATGGTATTTAGGAGAACATCCTAAATGAGTGCAAACTCCCACCATGACGGTATATTCACTACTTTTTGATCTAGTTGGATTTTGACCTTTGTATGGCTCTTCAATTTGGTCAGAATTTGGATCGGCCAATTTAGGCAAAGCTGAATCAATATTTTCTAAGCTTTCTTTAGTATGACGAACAACAAATACCGGCTGTTTCCTCCATGCTACTTGAATTTGTTGTCCATATTGCATCTTAGATACATCTAATTTAACAGATGCTCCAGCTGCTTTTGCTTTAGCGCTTGGATTCCAAGCAGCGATAAATGGAGTAGCTGCAAAAGGAATGCCTGATAAACCAACTGCGCTTGTTAAACCTATTAAAACCTTTCTTCTAGTATTGTCTTTTTCTTGCATTAGACCTTTGTGTGCTTTGACTTTAGTAATAAAAAAACCAGCGAATTATACCACTAATTTATAAGAAAAAATTTGAAAAAAATTAACGTTTTGAAAACTGCTTACTTTTTCTTGCCTTAACTAGACCAGGTTTCTTTCTTTCAACTTTTCTAGGGTCTCTAGTAAGCAAGCCTGCACTCTTTAGTTGCGGTCTTAGTTCTTCATCATAAGAAATAAGAGCCCTAGAAATACCATGTCTGATTGCTCCTGCCTGACCAAAACTACCGCCGCCTTTAACTTTGATATTGATATCAACCTTGTCTGTTAGTTCGGTCATTTCTAATGGTTGCATAACTAACATTTGTGCAACCTTACGACCAAAATATACATCTAAATCTCTATCATTAACTTTAATATTACCTTTTCCAGATGAAAGATAAATTCTTGCAGAAGATGTTTTTCTTCTGCCCGTAGCGTAATGTGTTTCAGTTGTCATACAGTTGGATTCCATTCAATTGGCTGTTGTGATTCATGATCATGATCTGGGCCACTAAATACTTTTAATTTTTTAATCATAGATTTGCCAAGTTTATTTTTTGGCAACATACCTTTAACAGCTTCTTCAATAATTCTTTCAGGAAACTTCTCATTAATTTCTCTAAAGGTTTTAGTTTTGAGTCCTCCAGGATATAAAGAATGAGTGTAATACTTTTTATCAGTATATTTTGCTCCTGTGACCTTTATCTTTTCTGCATTAATAACAATAACGTAATCACCACCGTCAGTATGTGGAGTAAAAGTTGGCTTATCTTTACCTCGAATTCTATCAGCAATTTTAGTAGACAATCTTCCTAAAACTTTATCTGAAGCATCTACTACATACCATTGTCTTTCGATATTTTCTTTCTTTAACGAGAATGTTTTCATAATCATATTTTTATAAGATGCGAATCTTAATGTTTAGCGCGAAAATTAGCAATATTTTAGTGAAGAAATATTTAAATTAAATACTCTTTTGTTTGCATTTCAATTAATCTACTACAACATCTTTCCCAGAGTATTTTTAACTTTACGCCGCTATATAAATTTTCATAATCAATATCATTAAAAAAGAATTTAACTTTTGTTTGATCTCGATAACAAATATCTATGAATGATATAAATCTTCGCATGATGTCAGCAGTCTCATCATCACAATGTCTAAATTCACTTATAAATATCCAATCAACATTTTCAGAAATTTTTATAAAATCTTTGTTGCCATTAGGCTCACTAAAAAAATTATTAAAAGAGAGCCATAAAAAATTATTACACTTCGCTTTGCAACTGAAAACTCTATCATTTATTTGAAATGTTTTAATTTTAAAGTCAACATTCTGATAATTAGTTTCTATCAAAGATGCTATTTCACTATCCTCATATGATTTATTTTTTGTATTGTTATTGAAGTTCACAATATTTCTTGTTCTGTAATCTTTATCCCCATCTAATTCATAAACTCTGGCATGTTTCTGAAATAGTTTCATGGAATCTTGAAATTTTTTTCTTTGCAGACCATCTTTATAAAGTTCATTTGGATGAGCATTGGATGTGATGTATACAAATACATTTTTTTCAATTAACTGGTTCAATAAATTTCCAACTATCATTGCATCTGCAATATCTTCAACCTGAAATTCATCAATGAATATGACTTCGCTCTTTTTGCTTAAAGATTTAGCTATATGATCAAGCGGATTTTTTGTACCTGACAAAGATGATAATTCACTATGAATACTTTGCATGAAATCAATATAATGAAAATCTATAACTTTTAGATCAAGATTTTTTATAAAAGACTTTAGTATTACTGTTTTACCCCTTCCAACCTCTCCCCACACATAAAAACTTTTAAATGATGGTTTATTTTTTTTAATTTTATTAAGAAACGTATTGTTTTTTGGAGAGGTGTTATTTAATACTTCTATCAGATTTGATTGAGCTAAATCAGGTTCAATGTCTTGGTTTTTTAAATTATCGATGATATTTTGAAGCATTAAATATTAATATTATGAAATTTATACAGAGAACTAAAATAAACTATTTATTAGTTATTTCAATAATTATATTTTTATCATGGGCTTTTTTTTCTAAAAATGAAAATAAATTTGTATCTGCAGCCAATAATTCTATTGAGTCAGTTGTAAGTGTATATACCTATGGTGGTAACCGATCCTATGCAAATAACAGTATTGGTTCTGGAGTTATTTTTTCAGAAGATGGTTACATTGTTACAAATACACATATTATTTCTGGGAATAAGTTAATTAAAGTAAAACTTCATACCGGTGAAGAAATTGATGCAAATCTAATTGGTGCTGACGTAAATGCTGATATAGCAGTTCTTAAAATTAACTCAAATAGTGTGCTAAAACCTATCAATGTTTCTAATAGTGATGACCTAAAGATTGGAGATAAAGTTTTAGCGATAGGAAACCCATATGGTATTGGAATTTCTGTTTCAAGTGGGATTATAAGCGCCACTGGAAGAGATTATGGAAATCCATATCTTGAACTAATACAGACTGATGCAGCGATAAATCCAGGCAATTCAGGTGGTGCTTTAATTAACGAAAATGGTAATTTGATAGGCATTAATACAAAGATTTTTTCACGTACTGGAGCTTATCAAGGATTGGGGTTTGCAATTCCGTCCAATAATATTGTTCAGATAGCATCTGAAATAATTCAGTACGGTGAAATTAGATCTGGTTGGATAGGTAATTTTAGAGTAGCGCCTATAAGATTAAGATTAAATAATAACTTAATAAACGGATTAAGAATTGTTGAAATTGATTCAGTTGGGCCTTTGTATGAGAAAGGTGCAAATGTTAATGATGTAATTATTCGAATTAATAATAATGAAGGGAGTTGGAAAAATTTAACTTCTTCTCTAAAGTTTGCTGGCCTTGGAAATAATATAAGTTTTGAAATTGTTTCAAGTAATAATACTTTTAAATCAATTGAAATCGAATCATCTGAAATAAAAGAATTAACTCGGTAATCTAATAATATTGGCGCCTAAGTAATTTAGTTTTTCTTCTATGCGTTCGTATCCCCTGTCTATGTGATAAATACGATCTACTTTTGTTTCTCCTTTGGCGCACAACCCTGCTAAAATTAAACTCGCCGAAGCTCTTAAATCTGTTGCCATAACTTCTGCGCCATATAATGAATCAACGCCCTCAATAATGGCCTGATTGCCATTAATTTGAATATTACAACCCATTCTATTTAATTCTTGAACATGCATAAACCTATTCTCAAAAACAGTCTCATAAATATTGGAAACACCATTTGCTAATGCATTTATAACTGAAAACTGAGCCTGCATATCTGTTGGAAATTCAGGAAAAGGTGCTGTAGTAATGTCAACAGGTTTGGGCTTATCTTGATTCATGATCAAAGAAATTGAATCTTCACTAGTTTCAACTTTAGCTCCTGTTTCAATTAATTTATCTAATACTTTTATCAATCTATTTGGGTTAATACCATTGATCTTTATTTCACCATTTGTAACTGCAGCAGCAACTAGATATGTTCCAGCTTCAATTCTATCAGCCGGGATGCTGTGTTCCGTTCCATATAATCTCTCAACACCTTCAATAGTTATCTCATCAGAACCTGCTCCAGATATTTTTGCACCCATTTTGTTTAAAAATTCTGCCAAATCAATAATTTCAGGTTCTTTAGCTACATTGGTTAAGGTTGTTGTGCCTTCAGCCAAACAAGCTGCCATCATTATATTTTCTGTCCCAGTAACTGTAATGCCATCAAATTTAATCTTTGATCCAATTAGTTTTTTTGCACTCGCTTCAATATAACCATTTTTAAGAGTTATAGTTGCACCAAGTTGCTCTAAAGCATCTAAATGATAATTAACTGGCCTGGTCCCAATAGCACAGCCACCAGGCAATGCAATTTTAGCCTCACCGTATTTTGCAACTAATGGCCCTAAAACAAGAATTGATGCTCTCATGGTTTTGACTAATTCATATCTGGCTTCTTTTTCCTTTAGATTATTTGTAGCAATAGTGAAATTCATATTTTCATTTAAGATAATATCAGCACCCATAGAGCCCAATAATTCAAACATCGTTGTAATGTCTTGAAGATAGGGTAAGTTTTTTAGAATAATATCTTCATCCGATAATATTGTTGCAGCAATCATTGGTAGTGCTGCATTCTTTGCACCCGAACAACTTATCTCCCCTTTTAATGAGGTGCCTCCTTTTATTAATAGCTTTTCCATTTAATTTGTTTTTGTTTCTATGCTAAGGGCATGCAGTGTACCTGATTCAAAATGTTCTTTCAGAGGATTTAAAACCATCTTATGTTGTTCTATTAAAGAAATTCCATTAAAAGATCCTGAGATGACCATCAGTTTTAGATTGCAGGAATCTCCCTCAAAAAAACATTTAGAGTTTGGGATTGCTGAAGAGATAATTTCATTTATTAGTTCTTTATCCACTTATTCCTGCATCTCCTGCATCAGACACCCATCCATTAAGGGTAGATTCGATATTTCCATTATTTTTTATTGCTAGGGCTTGAAACTGATTCCTAAATGTTAGTCCTAAATTTACACCATTTACAATTATGTTCACTATTGACCAGCTGTTATCTTTATTTTTTCTAAGCTTATAAGAAATTGGATATTTGCTACTACCTGTATTAAGAGTTTGTTGTACCTCAATATTTTTCAAATTGTTAGTTTGAATTTCCATATTTTTTGGAAAAATCGTAGTAATTGTTTGATTTTCCCACTGAGCTAAAGTTTCTGCATATGTATCCAAAAGAGAATCTTTAAAAATTACAACAAATTCAGCCCTTTGTTCTTTAGATGAGGCTAAGTAGTACTTTTTACCCATAACAGTTGCAGCAACTCTTCTAAAATCAATCATTGGCTCAAAAATTTCTTTTATTTTCTGCTCATATAACTGCCTATCTTCCAAGAATAATGATTTATTTTCTTTTAGTACAATCACCATCTTTTGAGCATTGGAGTCAATGAAATCGTATGGATTTTCATCAGACCATAGATTAATTGATGAGGAAAGAATCAATACAGTAAAAAAATTTTTTAGTAGTGTAGACATTGTTCTATTATAGCATTTAGAAGATAATAAAAATCGAGCAAACTTACTAAAGTTATGAAAAAATTTAACTACATTGCATCAGCAAAAAGAACTTTCAAAATAGAGTCTAGTGCTATAAATAGTCTTGCAAATCAAATAGATACAAATTTTACTCAACTTTGTGATTCTATAAGATCAAACAAAGGAAAGTTCATAATTATGGGAGTTGGTAAATCTGGTCATATTGGTCAAAAAATATCAGCAACTCTCTCTAGCACAGGGACAGGATCAATTTTCATTCATCCAACAGAGGCTGCTCATGGAGATATGGGTTTGATAGATAAAAAAGATATTATTTTTTTAATATCTAATTCTGGTGAAACTGATGAAATTATTAATATCCTTCCCTCACTAAAAAGATCCTCATATAAACTTGCATCCCTTACTAGTAATAATAAATCTTCAATTGCTTTAGCATCTGATATATCTATTGTTATTAAATCTAAAGAGGCATGCCCCCTTGATCTTGCTCCAACATCTTCTACAACATCTGCATTAGCATTTGGTGATGCTTTGGCAATTGCACTATTAGAGTCTAAAGGCTTCACATCAAATGATTTTGCATCTTCTCATCCTGCTGGAAAGCTTGGTAAAAAATTAATTACTCAAGTTAAGCATTTAATGCATCAAGGATCTGAAATACCATCAGTAAGCTTAAATACAATTCTTTCAGATGCCCTGATTGAAATTTCAGAAAAGAATTTAGGGATAACTCTTGTGAAAAAATATTCAAAAGTTGAAGGTATTTTTACAGATGGTGATTTAAGAAGATGTTTAAATCAAAAAATTGATATTAATGCTACAAAAATTAAAGATGTAATGACAAAAAAATTTAAAACAATTGAAGAAGATGCATTAGCTGTTGATGCAGCAAGAATAATGGAAAAAAATAAAATCTTTACTTTGATTGTAATGAAAAAAAATAAAAATGTTGGTGTAATATCAATGCATGACTTAATTCAAGCAAGGATTTTATAACTTGCAATTTAATAAAGTAAGTCTCCTCTCTCTATTAATACTATGTCACTTGGCATATGGTCAATCTAAAGATAATCAATTCAAATCAAATAATATTGTTATAACTTCTGGGGCAATTGAGGTAGAAAAAAAGTCAAATAAAATTTTTTTTAATGACGGGGTCTTTATAAAATCTGGTGAATTTACTATTGAAGCTCGTGAAGCAATATTTAACAAAATAAATAAAATTATCTCCGTCTATGGTGAGCCATCTAAGATTTCATCAAATGCTAAAAATAATTTTTTTACTGGCAGCGCTGACGAAATTATTTTTACAGAAACAGATAAAATACAACTAGTTGGTAATGCGACTATCTACTATGACGATATAAGCATCTCATCTAAAGAAATAATTTTAAACGCAAGAAATGGTGAAGTTTTATCAAATAATTAATTATGCTTTCAATACAAAACATAAATAAGACAATTAAAGATAAAAATATTGTAGACAATATAAGTTTTGAAGTGCCTTCGGGTTGTATTTGTGGTCTTTTGGGGCCAAATGGTGCTGGTAAAACTACAACCTTTTACATAATAGCTGGGCTAATAAAAGCAGACAAAGGTGATATTTTTTTGGCAGATGAAAATGTTTCAAGCTTTGCTATGCATAAAAGATCAAAAATAGGAATAAAGTACTTGCCACAAGAGCCTTCTATTTTTCAGAATCTTTCAGTTTATGAAAACTTATTAGGTCTTGCAGAATTATCATTTAAAAGAAAAGAGGATATAGAAAATTTTATAACTAAATCAATTGATGAATTTAATTTATCAGAAATCTTAAACCATAAAGGAAGACAGCTTTCAGGTGGTCAAAGAAGAAAGGTTGAAATTGCAAGAACACTTGCAGCAAATCCAAAGATAATTCTTTTAGATGAACCCTTTGCTGGAATAGATCCAATAGCTATTGATGAAATTAAACAAGTTCTTATAAAACTTAAAAATAAAAATATTGGTATTTTAATTACTGATCATAATGTTCGCGAGGCATTAGAAATATGTGATCATGCAATTGTTATTAATAATGGTTCAATTATTGCAAAAGGTGACAAAAATTCATTAATCAAAGATGAAATGGTTAAAAAAGTTTATTTAGGTGATATGTATATTTAAACCATCATGGCTATTTCATTAATTAAAGAATTTAAGCAAAAACAAAAAATTTCATTGACTCCGCTGCTTAAAAAATCGATTGATTTACTTCAATTATCTAGGTATGAACTAATTCAAAAAATTGATCAAGAGATTGAAATTAATCCTTTTGTTGAAAAAGAAATTACTGATGATTTTGAGTTTGACGAAAATTATAATGATGCTAATTTTGATTTTAATGTAGCAGCTGTCGAAAATTTAAGAGGGTCACTTATAAATCAAGTAAATGATTTAAGCTTAAATGATGAACAAAAGGAAATAGCTCTGATCATAGTTGAATGTATTGATGAATCTGGTCAATTATTGGAGGGGTTGGACGAAATAGAGGAAATGCTCTCCTACAAATACTCTATAAGTGATATCAGCGATGTTTTAAAAGATATTGTTCAAAAACTAGAACCCATTGGTGTCGGTTTCAGAGATTTCAAAGAATGTATAAAAATACAAATTAACTCCAAAAAATTTAATCATAAGATTAAAGCGCTATGTCAGGAAATACTCAATCAGAATGGATCTGAGAGTTTAGAAGAAATTATTAATACCTTTCAAAAAAGGGGATACGCGGTCAAAGATATTGAAAAAGCAATGAATGAAATTAAATCATGTGATTTAAGTCCAGGTCTTAACTATGAAAATACTAATTACATAATTCCAGATTTAAAAATTGAATTAAAAGAGAAATCTCTTTCTGTTAATTTTATAAATGATACTTTTCCTGAAATTAAAATTGATCATGATTTAATTGAAAAGACGAACACCCAATTAAAAAATAACCCTAATAAAGAGTTAGCAGATAAAATTCAGGATGCTAAATGGCTTCTTAGCTCAATTAAAAAAAGAAATGACACTGTCATGCAAGTGGGGGAGTTAATTTGCAAGAGGCAAATTTCTTTTTTACAAGATAATCCTTTAAAAATTAACCCTCTTTCTAACAAAAGTCTATCAGATGAGCTTGGGCTTCATCCGTCAACTGTTTCAAGAATTCTAAGATCAAAATACATAGATACTCCAAAAGGCATAATACCTTTAAAATCTCTATTAGTTTCATCTGTTTCCAAAACTAGAGATGTCACTCCTTTACAGTTAATGCAGTTAATTGAATCAATAATAGAAAATGAAAAAAAACCCAAAAGTGATAATAAAATTGCCATAGAATTAAATAAAAGAGGTTTTAACCTAGCAAGAAGAACCATCACAAAATATAGAAAAAAACTTAATATAGCTTCTTCAAGGAATAGGTAATTATTTTTTTATCATTAATGTAGAATTAGTCTATGGAGTCCATAGAGCAAGAAAATAATCTTAATCAATTATTAGAAAGTTCTTCTGAACTTTCACAAGATGAAATAAGAAGTCTATTAAAAAAATTATCATCATCAGAAATTGCCCATGCTCTTGAGTCCTCTCCCCCTAAACAAAGAAAATTATTTTTTTCACTTTTAGAAACTAATGAAGAAGGAGATGTTTTAGCTGATCTTGGTGAAGAGATACAACAAGAGTTAGTTTCAAATATTTCTAATGAAGAGCTTGCTGAGGCTGTAAAAGAACTTGAGCCGGATGAAACTGTAGATATTCTGCAGAATCTTCCTGAAGACAGAATGAATACCATTCTTTCTAAAATGTCATATAGAGACAGAAAAAGAATTGAAATTGGTCTTACCTACCCTGAAAACACTGCTGGAGGTCTTTTAAATACAGACGTCATTAGCGTCAGACCAAGTCATAGTATAGAGGTTGTAATTAACTACCTTAGAGATCAAGAAGAACTTCCAGATAACACAGATAAGATTTTTGTTGTTAATAAGGAAGATGAATATATTGGTGAGATTGCCATTAGTAAGATCATTACATGCAAGCCAAATCTGACTGTAAGAGAAATTATGAGCACATCAAGTAATCCAATTCTCGTTTCTCAAGATGATAAAGAGGTTGCAACAATATTTGAAAGAAATGACATCATCTCATCTGCCGTTATTGATGAGTCTGGCAAATTAATAGGAAGAATTACTATAGATGATGTTTTAGATGTCATAAGAGAGGATGCTGATCAAAATTTTCTGGGCATGGCTGGAGTTGCGGAAGATACATTTGCCCCACCAGGAAGAGCTGCAAGAAGCAGAGTGTTTTGGTTAAGCATGAATCTTTTAACTGCTTTTATTGCATCCATGACAATAAATATTTTTAAAGATGTGCTAGATCAAATTGTATATTTAGCTATCTTAATGCCAATAGTCGCTAGCATGGGTGGGGTTGCTGCAACACAAACCTTAACTATTGTTCTTAGGGGTCTAACACTGGAACAAATCAATTCCTCAAATCTAAGGTGGCTATTCAAAAGAGAGCTAGCCGTATCCATTCTTAATGGTTTAGTCTTATCAATTTTAGTTGGGCTTGTGACGTACTTTTGGTTCCATGAAATTACATTAGCTCTGTTGATTTCATTTGCACTAATTATAAATTTAGTAAGCTCAGTAATTGCTGGAGTTTTTGTTCCAATAATTTTACGAAGGTTGAATCAGGATCCAGCTATATCAGGAAGCGTTGTAGTAACAACCGTAACTGACGTTATAGGATTTTTATCTTTTCTTGGTCTAGCAACAGTTTTTTTAATCTAGTCTTCTTATATTTGGTTCATCAATAGTTCCAAATACCTTAAAATTTATTGTCGATGCATTTTCAATGGTATCTTCAAAAATATTCTCAATTACAACACCACCCGCAAGAGCTGTCACGCCTCCAAAAATTGCAGCATACCATGGAATATTTTCTGAAATTTTTAATCTCATAGATAAATCAAGATCTAATGCATCTAGCTCATCAACCTTATTTTTACTGATTTCACCTCTCCAGCTCATACTTGCCTCATCTGTTTCAAAAATAATTGGTGAATTAATCAACGCTCTATTTTTACCTATAATAAATCTACCGGAAGCTCTGTTTATATTCATCATATTATTTGAAACATCATCGAGACCTTCAACAATCCCATTAAGGTTAAAAATCCGCAATGCTCTTAAAAAAGTAGTTTCAGGCATTTCGGTATCTAGGTTTAAATCTTTAATGAGGAAATCTAATTTTCCTTCTAGGTTTGTAAGTTTGTTTAAACTATTCCATTGAATATTTAGATCGGTCTCAAAAAAATCGAAATTATATTTTGTGAGATTATCAAAATATCCAGAAGAGTTATCAAATCTATATTTACCTTTAATTTTATAGAGGTCAGATTTGTTGTTATAGCTTATATATGCTTTTTGATTATCCTGACCTGGACCAATATTCAATCTCTTGCTATCAATTTTTATATTATCGATAGTTAAGACATTCTTATTTTTCAGGATGTAAAAATCAACATCTTGGAAAATGTTATCTTCAGTTCTTATATTATTGCCAATTAGCCTTAAACTAATATTGCTTATATCGCTCGCTAGATTTGATTTCGCTATATTGATGCCATCAAAATTAAAATTAGTATCTTTTAAGTTAATTTTTATAAAATTAGTTTGATCAATATTTATTTCACCATTTAAATCTTTTCCTGAAATATTGATATATATTTCGTCATTAAAGGTGATATTAAATTTTATGTTTGAGTAATTATTATTTAAAAAATTAAATTCTTTTGATCTAATTTTAATGGACTTAAGCAATGTATTGCTGCTGCTTGAATCATCATAAAAAATGTTGTCTAAACTTAAATTATCAAGATCTAAATATATATAAAAACCATCTTTATGGTTATTATTTTTAATATTTTCTGAAAAGTTTCGGCCAAAAGCAAAATACCCTCTACCGCTTGAACTAATTGAAGCATTTATATGTTTATTCGAGACTTGATATATTGGGCTAGACATATCTTCAATAAATATGGAGGTTTCTGTAACTTCATTTAATTTTTCATTAATCTCTTCTATGCTTGATGAGATGTTTGTATTACTTAGGTTTGATAGTAAATTCATAGAAAAATTATCTTCTGAAAGTATCATAATTGATGTAAAAATCTCATCTCCATCCATAGAAAAGTAACGATTTGAATCAATAATTCCTCCCATATTTATTGTCAGATTAGTTCTGATAACGCTTGTTTTATAGTTGTAAGAAATACTTCCTGATATGCTTTGATCTGGTAGTTTTGATTTAAATACACCTAATAACTCTTTATTGAGGTCCGAAAAAACACTTGAATTAATATCTTTAATTAAGAACTCTGAATTTGTTGTAATACTAGAATTTTTAAATGTTAATCTATCAAATCTATTATTTTGATTTGTTTCAAAGTCTATATACCCTTTTGTGTCAAGATCTACATATATGTCATGATCTTTAAGCGAACTAAGATCAATAGAATTAATTTGATTTAGTTCATTGCTATCAAAGCTATGGCTACTTTCATAAAATAATTTATTATCTATTGAGTCTATGAATGCTTTAATTTCGGTGTATGAGAATGTGTTTATATTACCCTCTATAAGAATAATCTTTGAATCATTTGGGGATATTAGTAATTCAAATCCTTTCGCTGAAATATCAATTGTATTATTAGATATCTTTAATTTATTTCCTTTGATCAAAAATGGTTGAAATGTCTCTATCGAAGAGCCTTGAGAAGACTTCAGTGTGTCTATTTCAAGAACACTCAATGATAAATATTCTTGAATAAGGGATTCAATTAAATTTACTCCAATCTTTAGATTGGGAATATAAACTAATTCTTTATTTTCATTATCATTAATTTGAATTTCTTCAAATATAAAAAAAGGGTTTATCAAATTCTTGTTTGATGAGGTTGATTTAATCTTCAGCGAATAGTCCAATAGCAGAACTTTATCAATAAATTTTATTCCATGATCCGGTTTATAAACTAAAAAGCCATAAGTACATGCTACAAATAAAATAATAAAGAAGATAAGAAAAAAAATATATGAAAAGAATTTTTTAATCTTGCTAATCATATTTGATAGACATTGAAGGGAAATAATATCTAAGCATTGCGATCAATAAAAATAATAAAGTATTAAAAAAGAGACTCACAAATAGCACTGAATATGAAAAATTATCTAAGCCAATAATTAAGTTTTTAAAACCAAGATAAAAGACAGAGGAAACAGCAAAGAATATACATATCTGAATATATGAGAATAGCTTAAATGTATTTGCATAACTGTTAATCACATATGACATCATGGTAAAAAGTCCAGCATTAAGTCCAAATGGAGAGCTTGATATTAAATCTAAATAAAAGCCACATAAAAAGGCAAATAAAGGGTTGGAATTACGATTTGAGTTGTAGATGGCAAGTGAGAAAACTAGAAAAGTTATTGGCAAACTTATATAAAAATTTATTAAGTGGGGTGCAATGAAGCTCTCTAAAATATTTAAAACAAAAATAATAATTAATAGTTTTACAGTTCCAATATTTCTCATATGCTCTCAAGAACTCCAACTACATTTTTTACTATTGGACTAGACACAAGATTAATATCAAATTCTATAAAATTTTCTTCAACTTCTCTTATGTCAGAAACGTTTCCAATAAGTATGCCTTTAGGATAAATACCTCCCATCCCAGATGAATAGAATTCTTGTCCAATTGAGACTTTTTCTTGCCAAACCTTATTGTTATATGAACAAGTAATTTTTCCTGGTTTTCCAGAACCCCTAGCATTACAAAAATGATTACCAGACATTATTGGCATTACATGGTCTATATCTGTAAGTAATAATACTTCACTCAAAGAATCTCCATAAATAATATGACCAATAATTCCCATATCATTGATAACAGTGCTGCCGATTAAGTTTTTGTTATTTTTGTATGTTTTGATAAATGCTCTATGTTTACTGCAACACATATATAATTCAGTATCAAAGTATTCCAATTTAGCTAAGTGAAATACTTCATTTATGTTATTTATATCTAAAAATCTATTTATAGAATCATCGTCTGCAAAAAATTTTGAATCATTTGAAATAATAAAATTTAAAATATGACTATTATCAAGCTCCAGCTTGAGCTTTTTATTCTCATTAATCAGTTCATTCTTATCTTTTGAGATTTGATATAAAAGTTTTATAGGCTCAACTGTTGCACTTTTAAAAATATAGGATGAAGAAATAATAAAGGATTGATAAAAGTTTTTAATACCTTCAAAGCTTTTATGCTTTAAATCAATATATATTAAAAATCCTGAAATTATTATCAATAAAAAGTATAAAACTTTTGTGCCAGAAGTGGGTGCTACCCTCGACATCTTTTTTACTCAGAAGAAAGTAGATCTATGTTGTATTTATCCATAATTTCTAATGCTTGACCTCCGCCTCTTGCAACACAAGTTAAGGGGTCTTCAGCACATATTACAGGTATACCAGTAGAGCTTGAAATAAGCTTATCTAGATCTCTCATTAAAGCTCCTCCTCCGGTTAATACAATACCTCTTTCGGCAATATCAGCAGCTAACTCTGGCGGTGATAGCTCTAAAGCATTTCTAATTGCTCTAACTATTCCATATAAGGGATCTCTCATTGCTTCAAATATCTGCTCGCTATTTATTGTGAAGGTTTCTGGAATACCTTCAGCCAAATTTCTTCCGGTTATAGACATTTCAAGTTTTTCAGATTCTGCTGTGGCACAACCAATAGTATATTTAATTTTTTCAGCAGTTGACTCTCCAATTACACAGCCATAATTTCTTCTTATCCATGAGGTAATGGATTCATCCATTTTATCTCCCCCAATTTTTACAGATTCTGAATAAACAACACCATTTAAAGATAGGATTGCAATCTCAGATGTACCGCCTCCAATATCAACCACCATATTTCCGCTAGCTTCCTCTACCGGGAGGCCTGCACCTATAGCTGCAGCCATTGGCTCCTCAATTAATTTTACATCTCTAGCTCCAGCACCAAGAACAGACTCTCTAATAGCTCTTCTTTCAACTTGAGTTGACCTACAAGGTACACATACCAATACTCTTGGGCTAGGTTTTATGAATCTCTGCTCATGAACTTTTGCTATAAAGTGTTGGAGCATTTTCTCTGTAACTTGGAAGTCAGCAATAACACCCTCTGAAAGGGGACGAATTGCTTTTATATTTCCTGGGGTTCTGCCAAGCATTTTTTTAGCTTCTGTCCCAACAGCTACTACAGTCTTTTGTCCTCTGGCCTCTCTGATTGCAACAACGGATGGTTCATCAAGAACAATCCCCACATCTTTTGTGTAAATAAGAGTATTTGCTGTACCTAAATCAATTGAAAGATCATTTGAAAAATAGCCTCTTACAGTCTTAAAAATATTGAATTCCACGTGATTCCCTAAAATATATATAAATAATTATTTAGTTGGGTTAATATCCCCCATCTAAATTATAATAATATCCTATATATGGACAAGAAAACAGTTTCAACTATAGCTTACTTATCAAGACTTTCTCTTTATGGAGAAAATGAGGATAAAATCACTAAAGATCTTGAAAATATTATTAAATTTGTTGATCAATTAGATCAGGTTGATACTGAAAATATAGAACCATTGGCCAGTCCACTTGAAAAAACTGCCAAAACTAGAACAGATAACATAACTGCTAAAAACAGAAAAGAAGTTTTCCTTGAAAGATCTCCAAAGTCTAATGATGACTATTTCTTAGTTCCAAGAGTTGTAGAATGAGTGTTCAATACAAAAGTATTAAAGAGCTAAAAAATATGCTTAATAATAGAGATATTTCTCACACAGAGCTTATACAAGAGACTTTTTTAAACATTAAAAATAATTCTAAATTAAATGCATTTATAACTCTTAATGAAGAGGAGTCTCTTAAAAAGGCAAATAACTTAGATAATATTGCTGGCTCAGGTTCATTAGCTGGAATACCAATTGCCCAAAAAGACCTTTTTTGTACAAAAGATCTTAAAACTACATGTGGATCTAACATGTTATCAAATTTTATACCTCCATATTCTGCAACTGTCATTAAGAACCTTGAAAATGCTGGCTGTATCTCTGTAGGTAAAACAAATATGGATGAATTTGCTATGGGTTCATCAAATGAAACAAGTTTTTATGGCAATGTTCAAAACCCATGGGGTGAAAATTTGGTTCCTGGGGGAAGCTCTGGAGGTTCTGCTGCTGCAGTAGCAGCTGGAATAGTGCCTGCTGCTTCTGGAACTGATACAGGAGGATCTATAAGGCAACCAGCTTCTTTGTGTGGGATATCAGGTTTAAAACCAACTTATGGAAGGATTTCTAGATGGGGAATGATTGCATTTGCATCTAGTCTAGATCAAGCAGGTCCAATGGCTAGAACAGCTGAAGATTGTGCATTGCTCCTCAATGAAATGTGTTCTCATGATGAAAAAGATACCACTTCGATTGATGAGGCAATTCCTGACTTTACTGAAAACTTAAATTCTTCGATTCAGGGCTTAAAAATTGGTCTAGTAAAAGAATTCGATTTATCAAAGCTAGACAATGATGTAGTTCAGATTTTTGAAGAATCAAAAAAACATTATGAATCCTTGGGTGCAGAATTTATCGAAATATCACTTCCAAATATATCTTTATCAGTGCCTACCTATTACGTTGTTGCTCCGGCAGAATGCTCATCAAACTTATCAAGATTTGATGGAGTAAAATTTGGAAAAAGGTGTGATAACCCAAAAGATCTTGAAGAACTTTATATAAAAACTAGATCAGAAGGTTTTGGAGACGAGGTAAAAAGAAGAATATTAATTGGTTCTTATGTCCTTTCTGCTGGTTTTTATGATGCTTATTACAAAAAAGCTCAGCAAGTTAGAAGACTCATAAAAAATGATTTTGATTCTGCTTTTAAAAATGTAGACATCATTATGTCTCCTACTACAAGAGGTGCTGCATTTGAGGCTGGATCTAAAGGCGATGACCCAATTCAAATGTACTTAGAAGATTTGTTTACAATTCCAGCAAATCTTGCTGGCCTTCCTGCTATGTCTATTCCAAATGGTATGGTTGATAATAAACCAATTGGATTGCAGTTAATTGGAAACTTTTTAGATGAGAGTAGACTACTTCAAGCAGCTCATAATTTCCAAATATCAACAGACTGGCATCTCAAAACACCATCAGGCAGTAAATCATGAGTTGGGAGACAGTAATAGGATTAGAAATTCACGTTCAGCTTTCTACTGATTCAAAACTTTTTTCTGGCGGATCAACAAGTTTTGGAGCTGAGCCAAATACACATGTAGATTTAATTGATTTAGGGTTGCCAGGAGTTTTACCTGTTGCAAATAGAGGGGCGTTTCATAAAGCAATTCGTTTCGGCTTGGCAACTAATGCTGAAATAAATCAAACATCAACTTTTGATAGAAAAAATTATTTTTATCCAGATCTTCCCAAGGGTTATCAAATTACTCAAATGGCTTTGCCAATCGTAGGAAAGGGATCAATTAGTATAGAAGTAGATGGTGAAGAAAAAATTATTAACATTACCAGAGCTCACCTTGAAGAAGATGCTGGTAAATCTATTCATGATCTTTTTGATGGTGAAACGGGTGTTGATTTAAATAGAGCCGGAACGCCTTTGCTTGAAATTGTATCTGAGCCAGAGATTTCAAATGCAAAAGAAGCTGTCGCTTATTTTAAAGCCATTCGACAAATTGTTACTTTTCTTGATATATGTGATGGAAATATGGCACAGGGGTCAATGAGATGTGATGTAAATGTTTCTGTAAAAAAATCAGATGATACTGAGCTTGGAACTAGAGCTGAAATTAAAAATATAAACTCATTTAAGTTTATTGAAAAAGCTATTAACTTTGAAATTGATAGACAAATTAGAATTTTAGAATCCGGTGATTCAGTTGTTCAAGAAACGCGCCTTTATGACAGTGTTAAAAATGAAACTAGATCAATGAGATCTAAAGAAGAAGCCAATGATTATAGGTACTTTCCATGCCCTGACCTTCTTCCGGTTGTGATTTCAGATAATGAACTTAAAGAGATTAAAGACAACCTTCCTGAGCTTCCTGATGAAAAAGAAAGAAGATATGTTGAAGAATCAAACCTAGATTCTTCTGAGGCAAAAATTATTGCCTCATCAAAGACAATGGCAAACATGTTTGAGGGAGCTTGTGCAAAAACTAATGATTCAAAACTGGTTGCTAATTGGTTAGTTGGTGATATTAGTGCCCTTCTAAACAAGGACAATATAGATTTACAAGAATCAAAGTTAACTGCAGATAATTTTGCTTTATTGATAGAAAGAATATCTGATAAAACTATCTCAGGGAAAATAGCTAAATCTGTTCTTGAGGAGATATGGGAAACTGGTAATAATGTGGATGCAATTATTGAAAGCAAGGGACTTGTTCAAATTCAAGATGAATCGCTTCTTGAAAAAATTGCACAAACAATAATTGATAATAATCCATCACAAGTTGAGGCTTTTAAAGGTGGTAAAGATAAACTATTTGGCTTCTTTGTTGGACAGGTAATGAAAGAAACTCAAGGCAAAGCAAACCCTCAAAGCGTCAACGAAATACTTAAAAGACTTTTAAGTTAAAACTACAGAATATACATAGCAAGAGTCTCTGCAATATATGCAGGTTTTTCGACTCCTTTGATTTCCATGGTAACTTTAGTCTTAATCAGAAATTGGCCTGGATTTTTTTCAGTAATATCCATGCATTCTGTTCTTATTCTAACTTCAGAACCTACAGGAACTGGACTTAGAAAGCGAACTTTATCTAAACCATAATTTAAGCCCATCTTCATACCTTCGATTGCAAGACCCATTCCTTGGGCAATAGGTATTCCAGCGGCTAAAGATAATGATAAAAAACCATGAGCAATGGTTGAACCAAATATTGGTTTTGCAGCTTCTGGATCAACATGAATAAACTGATTATCAAGAGTAGCTTCAGCAAATTTATTTATTTGCTCTTGGTCAATTGTAATCCATTCTGATAAACCTGTTTCAGTTCCAATAACAGAATCTATTTCTGAGGGTTTAATTATTTTAAGCACATTATTTCTCCATATAGTAATTAGTATATTCGTCTCTCAATTCAAATTTTTGTAATTTCCCAGTAGCTCCATGCGGCAATTCTTTTAGAAAAATAATTTCATCAGGCAACCACCACTTTGCAACTTTTGATTCTAAAAAGTCTAAAATTGATTGTTTTTCAATTGGCTCTCCGCTATTAGTTACGATAAATAATATTGGTCTTTCATCCCATTTTGGATGCGGAATTCCAACAACACAGGCTTCAGCAACCTCTGGGTGTCCCACGGCTGCATTTTCAAGATCGATTGAACTAATCCATTCACCGCCTGATTTTATTACATCTTTAGCTCTATCTTTTATGGTCATATAACCATCTTGATCAAGAACAGAAATGTCACCTGTATCGAACCATCCATCTTTATCAACAGCATCTTTTTCAGCTTTAAAATACTTTTGCAATACCCATGGTCCTCTGACCAATAAGTGTCCTTGTGATTCACCATCTTTAGGTAATTCATTTCCTGAATCATCAACAACTTTTAGTTCAATACCATACATTGGTCTTCCCTGTTTTAATTGAACAGCATATCTGTCCTCTTTACTCATCTTTTTCATTTCTTCAGTAAGGAAGTTCGATGTTCCTAATGGACTCATTTCAGTCATTCCCCAACCCTGAATAACATTAACATCGTGAACTTCATCAAACTCTTTTAGGATAGCTAAAGATAATGCTGAACCACCAATAACAGTATTTTTAACTGAATTTAAGATCTTGTTATTGTCTCTGCAATAACTTAAAAGACCCATCCATACTGTTGGCACTCCAAAAGCAAGGGTGACCTCTTCTTTTTCAATTAAATCATACAGAGGCTCTCCTTCCATTTGCATACCAGGCATAACAAGTTTAAGACCAAACATTGGTGCAAAGTATGGTGTTCCCCAAGCAAGAACATGGAATAATGGTACAACCATTAAAATTGATTCATCAGGACTAATGGTTAAACCTGTTAAAGCTGCTTGAGCATGAAGTATATTTGATTTATGAGCATACAAAACTCCTTTGGGGTTACCAGTTGTTCCTGATGTGTAACACAAACCACATGCTGCATCATCATCCATAGCTGGCCATTGATAATTCTCATCGCCTGATTCAATGTATTCCTCATAGGAAATAGCATTTTTTAGGGTTGTTTCTGGCATTTCTGATTGATCACAGAGAATGATATATTTTTCAACACATTCCAGCTGGTCTTTTAAAGCCTCCATCATTGGTATAAAAGGTGTTTCAACAAAAATTATCTTATCTTCAGCATGATTGATAATATAAACAGCTTGTTCTGGGTGAAGTCTAAAATTTAGGGTATGAGTGATTGCTCCCATGCCTGAAATTCCATAATACATTTCAAGATGTCTATATGTGTTTAGGGCCAAAGTTGCTAATACATCACCTTTTTTATAACCATCTTTCTCAAGAGCTGAAGCTAGCTTTCTTGATCTAATGCAAACCTCTTTATAATTAGTTTTATGAATTTCACCAGAAACCATTCTGCTGACTACTTCTTGTTCTGGATAAATGTTTTTAGCATGTTCGATTATGCTTGCAACATTTGGAGTCCACTTTTGCATGTCACTGATCATATTTTTCCCCTAATAAATTGTTGATATAAATTATATAAGAAGGAACAATGAATTGTTAATAAAAAATAGATAAGTAATTATGAACATTAAAGAACTCATAAAATCACGATATTCTGTTAGAAGCTTCACTAATGAAGAAATAGATATTGAAACTATCAAAGAGATACTAGAAATTTCTAGCTGCGCTCCTTCTGGGGGTAATATCCAGCCATGGAAAATTTATGTTGTAACTAATAATGCAAAAGAAAAGCTTGTTGAAAAAGCTCTTGCTAACTATGACAATGGCGTACAAGAAAAAATAGAATACGAGATATACCCCAACCCATTGGACGAAGAGTATAAAAAAAGAAGATCGGAATGTGCCAAGGATATGTATACAGCTTTGTCTATTAAACAAGATGATATTGAATCGAGACTTTCGCAAATAAGAGAGAATTTTAAGTTTTTTGGTGCTCCGGTTGGGATGATAGTCACTATTGATAAAGCATTTGCTGAGAATGGATGGGGACATGTTGGAATGTTTATTCAAAATATCTGTTTAAGTACTGTTGAGCGTGGCATGGGAACTTGCCTTCAAGAATCTTGGTCAATATATCCAGAAACTGTTAAAGATATTCTTAACATTCCAGATAACGAAGTTGTTTGGTGTGGGATTGCATTAGGCTATCCAAATAAAGAGCATCCAATAAATAACTATAGAACATCAAGAGAATCTATAGAAAAGTTTGTAACTTTCATTGAGTGAAGTAATTTGAAACTTGATCTACAAAATACCTTTTTAGAGAGTTTAAGTGAAATGTGCGAAAAGAGTTATGCAACTCCAGCACCAGCGCCGGAATTACTTATATTCAATAATTCACTTGCAGAAGAATTAAATTTAAGCTCTTTGGCAAAGAATCAAAATAAATGTACCGAGATATTTTCAGGAAGAGAAGTTTTAAAAGACTCTCAGCCCATAGCTCAAGCATATTCTGGTCACCAGTTTGGTCACTTCAATCCTGCACTTGGTGATGGAAGAGCTTTATTGCTTGGTGAATCTGTAAATACAAATGGTGATCTAAGAGATATTCAATTAAAAGGATCTGGGCCAACACCATTTTCAAGAAGAGGAGATGGTAAATCTGCATTGGGACCAGTGCTAAGAGAGTATCTAATTAGTGAAAGTATGAATGTCTTAGGTATTCCAACAACACGAGCCCTTGCTGCAATTAAAACTGGTGAAAATGTTCAAAGAGAACAAGAATTACCAGGAGGTGTAATGACAAGAGTTGCTTCAAGTCATATTAGAGTTGGAAGTTTTGAATATGCATACAAATCTAAAAATCAGTCTTTAATTAAAGACTTAGCTGATTACTCAATAAATAGGCACTTTCCTGAAACCGCAGATGTAGAAAATCCCTATCTTGCTTTTTTTGCAGCCGTTTGTAATGAGCAAGCATCATTAGTTGCAAATTGGATGAGTATTGGATTTATTCATGGGGTCATGAACACTGACAATATGACTATTTCAGGAGAAACTATTGATTATGGTCCTTGTGCATTCATGGATGTCTATGATCCCTCTACTGTTTTTAGTTCAATAGATAAAAATGGAAGATACTCATATAAAAACCAACCAAAAATCTTAACTTGGAATTTAACCAGGCTCGCCGAAACATTAATTCCTCTAGTTCACAAAGATCAGAATGAAGCAATAAAACTATTAACAGAGGTGCTTCAATTAATTAAGCCTGTATATACAAACTATTGGCTTTCTTCTATGAGGTCTAAAATTGGTTTATCAAAAGAAGATCAAGATGATATTAATTTAATATCTCAGCTATTAAATCTTATGAAAACTAATAAGGTTGACTTCACTTTATGCTTTAGATATCTCTCAAAAGCACTTGTTGGTGACATAAAAAGTATTAAAAATCTTTTTAAAAATGATATAGCATTCGATAACTGGATGACATTATGGAAAGAAAGAGTCTCGCAAGAAAGCATATCTGATGAAAAGATTGCATCTTCAATGAATGCAGTCAATCCATTATATATTCCAAGAAATCATAAAGTTGAGGAAGCTTTAAAGGCAGCAGTTTTTGATAATAATATGAAACCTTTTTTAAAACTTCATGATATTTTAAAAAATCCTTACGACGAAATTAAAGAATTTTATGAATATGAAAAGCCAGTTAAAAGTTCTTCAGTGAGATATAAAACTTTCTGTGGTACTTAATTTTTATACAAACGACTTTGGTTCTTTTGAAAAAATCTTTTCAATCATAGGTACAAAGTATTCTAAGGATTTAGTTTTATACTCTGGATCAAAAGATTTCTGATCCCAGTTAGCACAAAAATCAATACAGTCTTGATAATATCGATGGTCCTTATATTGATCTCTTAAATTTCTATCCTTGTCATAATGATGCATCCAGTAATAACCTTGGAACAAACCATGATTAAGAACTATCCAATAATTTTTTTCGCTTATATAAGGTCTTAGGAGTGCTGCAGAAACCTGAGAATGATTAGAAGGTGAAATTACATCACCAATATCATGAAGAAGAGCGCAAACAATAGTCTCAGTATCAGCTCCGTCTTCTTCTGCTCTTGTAGCCGTTTGGAGACAATGTTGTAATCTGCTAATTTTATAGGGCGACTCTCCATCCATCATCTTCAACCATTCAATAACTCTAGAAACTAAGTTTCTTTCATTTTCCGAATCATGGATTGATATAAGGTCATAATCATTCCTTGTTCCTTTGTCCATAGATGTGAACTCAACTTTTTTAGTCAATCTAATTACTCCTTTGAGCCTGATACAAGACTAGATTATTCTCAATGTTATCCATTTCATAGTAAGCGTCTTGAAGGTGACGCTTTCCATTTGGTTTAAATTCTTGTCTACCATGAAGGACTCTGTGAGCAGAAACTAAAAGTATATGACCAGACTCTAATCTAAATTTTGATTTGTATTTGTCACTATTCACTCTTGAACATAATTCATGATAAGCCTTGTAGAATAAATCTACATTTTCTAAGTTAGGATTTATCATTTGCATTAATTGATTTGAGTATCTAAAACCAACTATTTCTTTCTTTGAATTTAATCTAATGATTGGTTCAATAGCATAAGTTTCATTGTCTTCATCGAATTCTCTAAAAGGCACGGGGAAATTACATAAGATTTCAAAAAAAAGTGGGTGCTCTTCTTTTAAATCGTTTAAGACTGAATAACCATCAACAATCATTGATTCTCCACCCTTACAATCATTAACTAGCATATGAAGAGCTTGAACACTTGGTGGCCATGTATAACTTGCAAAGTCGTTATGAGGCGGAACCTCAAGTGAAGTATGGGCTATGTTATATACATGTCCGTCTATAGAAACATTGTGAATTCTTTCAAATAAAACTTCTCTGATTGGGCCAAGTCTAGGCGCAAGATTTTCTAAAGAGTTTGGAGTAGATGGTGCATTTTTAATGCATATCGCACCCTTAGTAATAAAATTAGTAAAGGCATCAATTGCAACATTTTTATTATCTATAAACTCATTCCAATCGTAATATTCTGGAATAAAATCATTAGTCCATAAAATCTTTTCAGGCTTTCTAGATTTATTCAAATTTTCAAGTTCTGAAATATTTATAGATGTTTCGTGATTATCAGGCCATTCAATACTTACTATATCTTTATCGATAACAACTTTTTTTGGTTTTAAATCAACTGAAACTGCATTTAACATAAATCTTTTTTCTTGAGTTTCTTTAACTCTGCATTGATCACATGAGCAGTTGTCTCTTATCCATAAATATGGAAGATTATATTGGTCTTCTTTATTCTTAATGATTTTTAATGAGCTTTCATTCATCGTAAAATCTAACATTTTCTACCCCCAAAGAAATAAAGAATCTTTAAGAATAATATTCTTAAAAAACAGCTAGAGCAATAAATTTTTATGCCAATCTTGCGGTTGTTATTCTAGGTTGAGATTGATGATCTTTCATCAAATATATATTTTTAAAACCTGATGCAATTAAAATATTTTCTACATTCATAGATTGATTGTAGCCGTGTTCAAAAACTAAAATACCATCAGAGCTTAGGACATTTTTTGCTTGCTTGGTTATGGTTTTAAAATCTTTTAGCCCATTATCACCAGCAACTAATGCTTTTATGGGTTCATATTTAAGATTTTCTAAATGAGGGTCTGAAGGTGCAATATATGGAGGATTGCTCACTAGAATATTTATAGATCTTTCTTGTATGCAATTCAGCCAATCTGAATTAATTAAATAAAAGTTATCTAATAATTTATTTTTTTTATTAATTTGTGCGACCTCTAATGCATCACGAGAATAATCAATGCCATAAACTGTAATACTCGGATTATATTTAGCTATGGATATTCCTATACAACCAGAACCTGTTCCAGCATCTAAAATTTTCATTCCAGCTTTTAAATTTAAGCCATTAATATAATCAACAAGCAATTCTGTCTCAGGCCTTGGAACTAAAACACGACGATCAACATAAAAATCATCTTTATAGAAAGATGTGTTTTGCAAAATATAATCTAGAGGAAATCCTTGGCTTTTTAAATCAATAAATTCTTTAATTAAATTTTCTTCTTTGTCTGAAAGATTATATTCATCTAAAAAAATAGATGTATCACTTAACCCTAGCCTATCTTTTAAAAAAAATACCAGCTCTTTTGAAATGCCGCTATCACTTGGCAACATTTCATTAATATTCTTGATATAAAAACTAATTTTGGAATTCAATTATTCTGATTCAAGTTGAGAAAGCATTGCTAACTGATTCTCCGCTAATAGAGCATCACATATAGATTTAATATCTCCATCCATAATTTGATCTAAGTTATGTTGTGTTAACTTAATCCTATGATCAGTCATTCTGCCTTGTGGAAAGTTATATGTTCTAATTTTTTCGCTTCTGTCTCCAGTACCAACTAATATTTTTCTTTCACTAGCAATACTTTCTTGCTGACTTTCAATTTCTGCTTGTTTTAATTTTGAAGCCAATAACGAGAGTGCTTTTTCTTTATTTTTATGCTGAGATCTTCCGTCTTGGCACTCAACAACGAGACCGCTAGGTATATGTGTTAGCCTAACAGCAGAATCAGTTTTATTTACATGTTGACCTCCAGCTCCAGAGGCTCTAAATGTATCAACCCTTAAATCATTTTTATCAATTTGTATGTCTTGAACTTCTTCAACTTCAGGCAGTATCGCAACAGTACACGTTGAAGTGTGAATTCTTCCTTGAGATTCAGTCTCAGGAACTCTTTGAACTCTATGAACACCCGATTCAAATTTTAATACTTTAAATACACTTTTACCGTTCAATTGAGCAACGACTTCTCTAAGACCTCCCTGCTCTGCTTGTTTAATATCAATCACATCAACATTCCAGCCTTCTCTTTCTGCAAGTCGTGAATACATTCTGAATAGATCCCCTGCAAAAATACCTGCCTCATCTCCTCCAGCTCCTGCTCTGATTTCAAGAAATGCAGAACCATCATCTGCTGAATCTTTAGGTAATAACATTAATTTTAATTCTTGTTCTAATTTATCTGGTTTATCTAATGATTCTTTTAATTCTTCTTCAGCAAGACTTTTTAAATCTTCGTCACCTGATTCAAGAATCTCATTTGCATCATTTATAGCAGCAAGAACAGAGTTATATTCATCAAACTTATCAACAATTGGCTTTAAATCTGCAAACTCTTTATTAAGCAGAGTGTAGTTATCCATATCTTTGATAGTCTCTGAGTCTATTAATAGCTTCTGAATTTCAGCAAGCCTTTCCTGAAGTTTTGATAGCTTTGCCTTCATTGAATCATGCATTATCAATATACCTTTTAAACATTGACTCAATTACATGATTATCAATATTTTTAATATCTAAGACCTCATCTAAAGATTTATCTTCATATTTTATTATTGATAAATTCATTATCATTTGTTTTAAATCCTCTGCGGATTTAAACCTTTTTATCTCTTCGTCTGAAAGCTGATCTAAGAACGATTCTAATTTTATTTGAATTTTATCTTTGGTTATTTTTTCACGAATTGATTTAAGGGCATCCTGAGACTCAAGCACAATTATGTTAAGAGCTTTTTCAGCTTCTATTACTCTTTGACCATAATTGTCCTGCGTAATTTTTTCTATATCGTCGATTGAAAATAAATATGCTTGCTCTATTTTCTTAATTTCTTCCTCAATATTTCTTGGAACTGCTAAATCAATTAAAAGCATTGGTTTGTTTCTTCGAACTTTAAGAGCGTTTTCTATAGAGCCTTTACCAATTAAAGGCAGATCAGCAGTAGCCGAGGCTATTACAATGTCAGCAAACTCTAATTCTCTATGCAAAGTATTTAAAGATGATGGCACTATTTCATGATCATTATTTATTTTTATTATTTTTTTACTTCTATTTACTGCTCGAATATTAGTTATGCCTTTTTTAATAAGATCATCAATAATAGCGTGTGCCAGTGATCCAGCTCCAAGTATAAGAACGTTTTGATTTTGAGGCTCCTCAAAGATATTTTTTACTAAATTTAACGACAACCCACTTACAGATAATGGATTTAATCCTATATTTGTCTGTGTTCTAACTTTTTTTACTATCTCGATAACTTTTTTTGTGTAACTTAAAAGACTGGGTTTAGCTATATCTGTATGTCTTGCAACCTCTATAGCTTTTTTAAATTGTCCAAATATTTCTTGCTCTCCAAGTACTTGAGAATCTATTCCTGATGCAACTTTACACATATGTATCAATGCATCCTGATTATCAAGGATATAAAAGCTTTCTTTTTGAATGTGGTTTATTTCAAAGAATATTAATGTTTCAAGAAGAATTTTACTAACAAGCCCCGAATCAGCTAGTAAATAAACTTCAGTTCTATTACAAGTAGAAACACCAAAAAAAGAGTCTATCTTTTCTTTAAATTTTTCTTTTAAAAAAGTATTTAATAAAATTTGATTGGACTCATTTATAATGAATTGCTCTCTTTCAGAAACATTTGAAGTTTTATGATTTATGCCAAATAACTGTAATTCCATTATAAAAAAATTTATTTATGTGCTTGTTTGTATAACTGTCTCTTGCTCAACTATTAACAAAGATAATAAATACAACATTTATTCAGGCAAGTTGCTGGTTGAATCAAGCAATGTTGAACCAGTATCACTAAATATAGTTATAAGCTTATCTAAACTAGATTCTATTATACAACTTAAGAAGCCTTTTTATGGAAATGTCTTGATTATTGAAGCTAGAGAGAACAAAAATTTAAACATAGTGCCAACTAAAAACAGTAATCCTTTTTATATACCTGATACTGTAAACAGAAATTTCAAGTATTGGTTGAGACAATGCCTTTTATCAAGAAGCTTTAACATTAATGAATTGGTTGAAGGTTCATATTTTGATTTTACATGCAGCAGAAAAGACAATAAGGTAAATTTTGCTATCTCTTATCAAGAAAATTTAATTAACGGGTATTTAATCAAAAAATGAAGGTCTCAATAAGCTCACCAGCAAAGATTAATCTCCATCTAAAGATATTAGATAAAAATTCTGATGGTTATCATAATCTGGATACTTCTTTTCAATTTATTGATTTGTATGATTTTATGACTTTTGAGCAAGCAAAAGACGATATCTTGATTGATACCAATAACTCTTCACTTAATGCAAAAGAAAATACAATTTATAAGGCTGCAGTTTCTTTACAAGAGCTTTCTAAGAAAAATTATGGAGCTAAAATTACAATTAAAAAAAATATCCCAATAGGTGCAGGTCTTGGTGGCGGTAGTTCAAATGCAGCCACAACTATTATGGTTTTAAATAAGATATGGGGGTTAAATTTAAACCAAGACCAAATGATAGATATTGGAAGAACAATAGGTGCAGATGTTCCATTTTTTATAAATTGTAAAAATGCATTTGCCTCAGGTATTGGTGATATTTTTCAGGAGAAAAAATCCGATATTTCAAAATATATTATCATTGACCCGAAGATATTTAATTCAACACAAAAAATGTTCTCAGACTATGAAGAATCAAAAAAAAATAAAAATAAATTATTAGAAAACGATCAGAATTCTTTTTGGGGAATTTTTTTACAGAGCAATAAAGAAGTAGAAGATTTTTATAGAAAAAATTCAAAAAAACATCAGATTTATCTTTCAGGTAGTGGCTCAACCATGTTTATAAAATATAATAGTGAGACTGAAAAAGATAAAATTTTGAAAATAATTCCAAGTAATTGGAGATTCTTTTTAGCTAAACCATTACAATATTCGCCTTTAAAGGAGTTTGTGTAGTATTGGGGTGTAGCCAAGCGGTAAGGCAACGGGTTTTGATCCCGTCATGCGTAGGTTCGAATCCTACCACCCCAGCCAATTAAGAGAGGTAGAGAATGAGCAAACAAATCCTAGATCTTTTCACTGGAACAGCAAATCCAGAGCTAGCTAATGAGGTTGCAAAAATATTAGATATTAAAATATCTAAAGCAGATGTAGGATATTTCTCGGACGGAGAAATAAAAGTCCAAATTGAAGATAATGTTAGAGGTCATGATACTTTTATACTTCAATCTACATGCGCTCCTTCAAATAAAAATTTGATGGAATTAATGTTGCTTGCAGATGCTCTTAAGCGATCGTCCGCATCAAGAATTACAGCCATTGTTCCCTATTACGGTTATGCAAGACAAGACAGAAGAGTTAGATCTGCAAGGGTACCAATTAGTGCAAAAGTTGTAGCTGATATGTTTTATTCTGTCGGTATAGATAGAGTTTTAACTGTAGACTTGCATTCTGAGACTATTCAAGGTTTCTTTGATATGCCTGCTGACAATGTCTATGCAACTAAATTGATGGTTGATGATATTAAAGAGAATAATCCAGATAATAATATTGTTGTGGTTTCACCAGATGTTGGCGGTGTAGTTCGATCTAGGGCCTTAGCAAAACAATTGAATGATGCTGACTTAGCAATCATAGACAAAAGAAGAGCTGCGGCAAACCAATCAGAGGTAATGAATATTATTGGTGATATTGAGGGTAAAGTATGTATAGTGCCTGATGATATCATTGATACAGCTGGAACACTGTGTAATGCTGCTAAAGCATTAAAAGATCATGGTGCAGCAGGTGTAAAAGCATATATCACGCATCCTGTGCTCTCTGGTCCAGCTATAGAAAGATTAAATAAGTCAGAAATTGATGAACTTGTTGTAACAAATTCAATTCCATTGTCACAAGATGGTGAAAAATGCAGTAAAATACGCGTCATTTCTTTAGGTGCGACAATTGCAGAATGCATCAAAAGATTAAGCAATGAAGAATCTCTAAGTGAGATGTTTATATAAGAGGATATTATGAGTGATCAAATAGTTTTAAATGCTGAAACAAGAGAAAGAACTGGATCTAATAAAGCTAGAGTTATTAGAAAAGTTGACGGAATGGTTCCAGCAATAGTTTATGGAGATGAAAAAGAATCTTTAAATTTAAAGTTACATCTTAATGAGCTTACTAAAGCCTCACAAAATGAGCTTTTTTATACTCAGGTTCTTCTAATTAAAAATGGTGATCTTGAAGAGAAAGTTGTATTAAAAGAGCTTCAAAGAGATCCTGCAAAAGGTAAGTTACTTCATGCTGATTTTCAAAGAGTATCTAGAAAAACTAAACTAAAAGTTGTTATTCCTATGAACTTCGTCAATGAAGAAGATTGTGTCGGGGTTAAGAATGATGGTGGCTTAATAACTAAAGCTATCAGAGAAGTTGAGATTATGTGTTTAGCTGGAAATATTCCTGAATCAATAGATGTAGACGTTTCAGAGCTTGAATTGGGTGCTTCAATAAGACTTACCGAAATTGCTTTGCCTGAAGGATCAGAGATTCCTGGGCTTACAGAAGAAACCGATCAAATGGTTGTATCTGTTAATGCTCCTAAAGCAGTTGAAGAAGAGCCAGTCATTGAAGAAGGTGAAGAAGGTGCTGCTGAAGAAGGTGCTGCTGAAGAAGGTGCTGCTGAAGAAGGCGGTGAAGAATCAGCCTCTGAAGACTCTGCAGAGGGATCTGAAGAGAGCTAGAAATAGTGCTAAAGCTTTGCTTAGTTGGTCTAGGAAATCCTGGAACAAAATATAACGGTACTAGGCATAATATTGGCAAAGAATGGTTATTAAAACTAAGCGAATCGCATTGCTCTGACTTTATTGCAAAAAGTAGTATTGAAGCAGATATAACCCACTCACAAGCAGAAGAAATCCTTTGGGTTATTCCTGACAATTATGTAAATAATAGCGGTCGAACTGTCTCTAAACTATTAAAGAATATTAATCTTCCCAATAATAAAATTATAATTTTTCATGACGATTTAGATCTAAATCCTGGAGAAGTTCGTCTAAAAGAAGGTGGGGGTCATGGCGGCCACAATGGCCTTAAAGATATTTTTGAAAAAACTGGTACAAAAGATTACTTGAGAATAAGAATTGGCATTGGCCATCCAGGCAATAAAGATTTAGTTTCTAGTTGGGTTTTAAACAAATTTCATCCAACCGATAGAAAATATATTGATGAAGCCTATGATCTATTTAACATGAACTTTAGTACATTATGTGCTCAAGAGTTTTCTAAATTACAAAAACAGTTACATACGAGATAATATGGGGTTTAAATGTGGTATTGTTGGACTTCCAAATGTAGGTAAGTCTACACTTTTTAATGCTTTAACTAAATCTTCAATACCTGCTGAAAATTTTCCATTTTGTACCATTGAACCAAATGTTGGGAAGGTCCCTCTTCCAGATAATAGATTAAAGAAACTCAATGATATTGTAAATTCAAAGAAGATAATTCCAGCAAGTTTAGATCTTGTTGATATTGCAGGTCTTGTTAAAGGTGCCTCACAAGGAGAGGGTCTTGGTAATGCGTTCCTATCTAACATTAGAGAAATGAATGCCCTAGCACATGTCGTGCGATGCTTTGAGGATGAAAACATTACCCATGTTGATGGGTCAATTGATCCTGTAAGAGATGCTGAAATAATTAATCTTGAATTAATAATGTCTGATCTTGAGACGGTCAGCAAGAGAATATTTAAATGTGAAAAACTTCTTAAAACTAACGATAAAAAAAATAAGGCTGAACATGAAATCTTAATAAGGATTAAAAACGACCTTGATCAAGGAAAGCTTATCAATATCGAAAGTTTCAATGAAGACGAAAGAGCGATTATTAAAAGTTTTCAATTGCTCAGCTCCAAGCCAACATTTTATATTGCAAATATTTCTGATGATGGATCCTCAGATGATGCTCTTAATAAATTAATAGAATTTGCAAATCTATCTGGCAATACAGTTATACCAACTTCAATTAAGATTGAACAAGAGATAGCCATTTTAGATGAAGAGGAAAGAAAAGAATATTTAGAATTAATGGATATGGATGAACCTGTTCTAAATAAAATTATTTTTAAAGGATATGAGCTTCTTGGACTGCAAACATATTTTACTGCTGGACCGCAAGAAATAAGAGCATGGACCATCAAGAATAATTCAACTGCTCCCAATGCGGCTGGAGTCATTCATACTGATTTTGAAAGAGGATTTATTAAGGCAGAAGTAATTAGTTTTGAGGATTACATCTCATGCAATGGAGAATCTGGTTCAAAAGAAAAAGGTAAATTAAGGTTAGAAGGAAAGGAATACATCGTAAAGGATGGCGATGTTATTCATTTTAAATTTAATGTTTAAAGTTAATGAAAAAAAATATTGACTCTTAAATTCTAGGACTTATCATTCAACGATTGGCTATGTAGCTCAGATGGTTAGAGCACAGCACTCATAACGCTGGGGTCGGTGGTTCAATTCCACCCATAGCCACCAAGTTCTAATTATTTCTTCAAGTATAGAGCTATAATAAGTATAGATACCAATGCAAGCAGAGCGTTCTCTCCAAGCATCTCGAGGATGTTTGCTACATTTTTATAAACATCACCAACGAATGGTGTTTCTGGTCCAAATATAATCCCAAGAAGAAGCGTTACTGCAACCAATGGAACTAATAACTTTGTTATTTTATTGAAAAAATCTGTAGCTTTTTTTAAAGAGTTATTTAAATTCATTTTTAAAAATAGGAAGGGTCATAGACCCTTCCTAATATATAGAGTTTGGCTTATTTAGCAACCAAGCTATATAAGATTGCTAATACAAGCAATCCTACGATACCGTTAGATGAAAGCATTTCAACTAATTCAGTAACACCGCCAATGACATCAAGACCGAATACTGGGCCACCAAATACGATAGCAGCAACAATACCAAGCCCTGCAAGTCCGATTACAACACTAGTTAACTCACTAACTAGGTCTTTTATCATTCTCCATGCATTATCCATAATATTCCCCCCTATTAGGTTTTTTATATGATTTGCAATTTACATCAGACCATAAAATAGGGAAGGTTTCAAATATTGTGAACAAAAAAAAACCGAAAATTTGACTTTTCGGTTTTATAGGTTTATTGAAAGTTATTCAACAGAACTATTATCTGTTTCAGGATCTTCTGGTTTACTTTTTTCTATCAAAGCTTTTGCAGATAGTTTCATCTTACCTCTATCGAATCCAATTAACTTAACGTCAATTTCTTGACCTTCTGAAAGAACAGCACTTACGTCTTCTGTTCTTTCATGCGCAATCTCAGATATGTGTAGTAGTCCATCCTTTCCAGGAAGGATGTTAACAAAGGCACCAAAATCTACTATTTTTACAACAGTTCCTTTGTAAACTTTATCTAATTCTGGTTCTTCTAAAATACCTTCTATTATTTCTAAACATGCCTTCATTGATGACTGATTCTGACCAAACACAGAGACAGTACCATCATCATCAATATCAACTGTTGCTCCAGTTTTTTCTTGCATCGATTTGATAACTGCTCCACCTTTACCAATAATCTCTTTAATTTTATCTTTATCAACCATAAAAGTTTTCATTGCAGGGGCATTTTCTGAAAGATCTTTCGGTGCTGAAATAGCTTCATTCATTATTCCAAGAATATGAGTTCTTGCAGCTTTTGCTTTGGTTAGAGCAACTTCCATAATAGCTTCATTTATACCTTGAATTTTTATGTCCATCTGAAGCGCGGTAATGCCTGTCTCTGTTCCTGCTACTTTAAAATCCATATCACCAAGATGATCTTCATCACCTAGAATGTCTGTAAGAACAGCAAAATCATCGCCCTCTTTTATTAATCCCATTGCTATACCTGCAACTGGACTTGATATTGGAACACCGGCATCCATGAGTGATAATGAAGTACCACAAACTGATGCCATTGAACTTGATCCGTTAGATTCAGTAATCTCCGAAACCACCCTCATTGTATATCCAAAATCTGTTACATCAGGTAGTACTGCTTTAATAGCTCTCTTAGCTAAATTTCCGTGTCCAATCTCTCTTCTTTTTGGACCCATTGGCATTCCTATTTCTCCAACACTGTATGCTGGAAAATTATAATGCAGCATAAAATTGTCAGTTCCTTGACCTTCAATAGCTTCAATTCTTTGAGCATCTCTTGATGAGCCTAATGTTGCAACAACAATTGCTTGTGTTTCACCTCTTGTAAATAAAGATGATCCGTGAGTGCTTGGTAAAACATCAGTTTCGATAAAAATTGGTCTAACTGTATCTGTATCTCGCCCGTCAATCCTTGGCTGATTGCTTAAAATATTTTGTCTAACTATATCCTTTTCTAGATTTTTAAACGCACCTAAAACTTTTCCTAATTGAATGTCATCAGCTTCAGGATATGAATTAACAATATCTTCTCTAATTTTACTTATAGCCTCAGATCTCTCGGATTTAAGCTTTATAGTAAAAGCATTTTTAATTTGGTCAGTATATTTTTCTTGTAACTCTGAGTAATATCTTGGAGATTCTTCATCTGGTGTAATGACCCAGTCTTCTTTTCCTGCTTTATCTTTTAGCTCCTTACAAGCATTGATAACTGCCTGCATTTCCTGATGGCCGAATAATACCGCACCAAGCATAAGATCTTCATTTAATTCTTTTGCCTCGGACTCAACCATTAGAACCGCTTGTTCAGTTCCAGCTACAACCATATCAAGATATGACTCCTCTAGCTCCGCAAATGTCGGATTTAAAACATAATTACCATCTATGAATCCCACCCTAGCAGCACCCATAGGTCCATCAAAAGGAACACCTGCTACACATAGGGCTGCTGAAGCACCAATCATGGCAGCTATATCAGGATTTTGATCTTTACCTGATGACATCACTGTTGAAAAGACTTGAACCTCATTTTTAAACTCTTCTGGGAATAAAGGTCTAATAGGCCTATCAATTAGCCTCGAAGTTAATGTTTCTCTTTCAGTGGGCCTTGCTTCTCTTTTAAAAAACCCTCCAGGAATTACACCTGTTGCATAGAATTTTTCTTGATAAAAAACAGCTAATGGAAAAAAATCTTTTCCAGGGTCTGCTTCTTTTTTTGCAACTACAGTTGTGAGAACAACCAAATCATCTATTGTTACAACAACTGCAGCTGTGGCTTGTCTTGCAACTTTATTTGTTTCTAATTTTACTAATTTGTTTCCATACTGAAACTCTACCGATGTAGATTCTAATTTATTATTTTCCACGATTATCCTTTTTTATGTTTTTATAATTAACCACGAAGTTTTAATTGCTTTACAACCTCTTTATAACTATCTGGGTTTTTTCTTTTTAGATAGGCTAAAAGCTTTCTTCTTAGGTTTACCATTCTTATTAACCCTGTTCTTGAATGGTGGTCTTTTTTATGTGTTTTAAAATGACTTTGTAATTTATTGATATTTTCTGTTAACAACGCAATTTGAACTTCAGGAGATCCTGTGTCGTTGTCTGTTCTTTGAAATTTTCCAACAATTTTTTCTTTTTCATTAGCTAAAAGTGCCATATTTGTATTCCTCGATGTACTTATTAATAAAAAATGCAAACCTCGTACAACTAAAGTAAGCGTGCGAATCTTATAACTAATCTAACTATTAAACAAGTCGTTTTAAAGCCAGAACATTATTAGATACATTTCCAAGGCCTAGAAAATTTGATGATAAATCATAAATTCTGTAGTCATTATCTTCGAAATTAATATTTTTTAACTTGCCTCCATTTAAAAAAATCTTTAATTGGTCATTCTTTAATTTAATATCAGAAAATGCTTTAAATGCCTCTTCAATGGATATTAGATTTTTTATTTCAACTTCTTCAGTATTTAATGCTTGATTAATATTAAATTTTCCTTGGGATACTCTTTTTAAGCCTGATAAATGAGCGCCACATCCAAGTTTTTTTCCTAAGTCTCTTGCAATCGACCTAATATAGGTTCCTTTTGAGCAATGAATTAAGAAAGAACATTCATCGTGATTAAAAATAAAATCTTTTATTGAGAAAACATTAATTTCTCTTGGTGGTTTTGATATCAAATCGCCCTCTCTTGCATATTTATATAATGGTTTACCTTTGTGCTTCAAAGCAGAATAAAAGGGCGCCATCTGCAATGACTGTCCAATAAATGAATATAGAACTTTGTTAGTATGTTCTTCAGTCGGGAGGTTGTCTGAAGTTTCGATAATTTTACCCTGTGCATCATCAGTATCGGTAGAACATCCAAGTTTTACTGTTGCATAATAACTTTTATCAGATTCTAAAAAATAACTAGAAAACTTTGTAGCCCTATTAGCTGCAATTACCATTAATCCAGTTGCCATTGGGTCTAGTGTTCCCAAATGGCCAACTTTTTTGAACTTCAAAGATTTTTTAATATTTTGAACAAGTTGATTAGAGGTTATACCTTTTTCTTTGTTTAAAAGAAAAAAACCATCCATTATTTTATATTCTTCAATAAGCTTTCAATATTATCCGAATATTCGATACTTTCATCAAACCTAAAATTTATAACAGGCACCCTCCTAATCTGCATAGTTTTTGAAAGTTTTGATCGAATCATTCCTGAAAATTTTTTTAATACTTTAGGGTTTATTTCACTTTGATCTTTAATTATAGATTCTCCGATAACTGTATAAAACACAGTGGCTATACCAATATCATCAGAGACTTTTACAGCAGTAATATTAATATTTTGAAGCCTCGGATCTTTTGTTTCTTTGTTAATGATTAAAGATATTTCTTTTTTTAGCTCGTCGCCAATTTTTTCTGCTCTTAATGATGACATTAAAACTTCAACTACATTGATTGTGCTTCTTCTTTGCGATCATAAACCTCTATCTTATCGCCAGGCTTAATATCTTTATAGTTTTTGATACCCATGCCGCACTCGGTTCCATTTTTAACTTCGTTCACATCTTCTTTAAATCTTCTTAGAGAATCTAGTTCACCCTCAAAGATAACTATCTCGTCTCTAAGAACTCTTACTGGTTTGTTTCGCAAAACATTTCCTTCAATGACCATACAACCAGCTATTTGTCCAAATTTAGGAGAATTGAATACTTCTAATACCTCTGCTGTTCCAACTATCTCTTCTTTAATAATTGGATCAAGAAGTCCACTCATTCTAGCCTTCACATCGTCTAATAATTCATAAATAATACTGTGGTAGCTTAAAGGTATAGATTCGTCTTCTATAATTTTCTTTGCAGAATTATCTGATCTCACATTAAAACCTAAAATAATTGCATCCACAGCCAATGCTAAGTTTGCATCCGACTCTGATATTCCACCAACACCACTAGATACAATCTTAACTTTTGCTAAATCATTACCCAAATCATTTAGTGCAGCTGAAATTGCTTCACATGTTCCACCAACATCAGTTTTAACAATGATATTAAGTACTTTTTTAGATTCTTGCCCAAGCGATTCAAATAAATCACCAGCGGTGTCATCTTTTTGTTTTAAAAGCTTTCTTTCCTTTTCTTGGATAATTCTATACTCAGCAATTTCTCTTGCTTGTTTTTCATTTTCAACTACCTGAAAAGGATCTCCTGCATTTGGCACGTTATTTAAACCTAATACTTCAACAGCAGCAGATGGGCCAGCTAATTTAATCTTAGAACCATCGCTGTTTACAATACTTTTAATTTTTCCAATTGAATTTCCAGAGGCAACTAAATCACCAACTTTTAATGTTCCATTTTGAATTAAAAAGGTTGCAACTGAGCCTCTAAATTTATCTAACTCAGATTCAATAACTACGCCTTGGGCAGGACCTTTGTGATGAGCTTTTAATTCAAGTAATTCTGCTTCAAGAGAAACACATTCTAATAATTTATCAACTCCAGTACCCTTTAAGGCTGAAACTGGAACCATTTGTGTTGTTCCTCCCCAGTCCTCTGGAGTCAAGTCCTTAGCTGCTAAATCACCCTTAACCTTATCAATATCTGCTCCATCTAAATCAATCTTATTTATTGCAACAACAATCGATACACCAGCTGCTTTAGCATGATTAATTGCTTCTTCTGTTTGGGGCTTGATACCATCATTTGCAGCTACGACTAAAATGACAATATCAGTTGTATTGGCGCCCCTGGCTCTCATAGATGAAAAAGCAGCATGACCAGGAGTATCTATAAAAGTTATTTTACCTTTAGGTGTTTCAACTTCATAAGCTCCAATATGTTGTGTAATGCCTCCAGCCTCACCGTCTACGACTTTTGTTTTTCTAATAAAATCAAGAAGTGTTGTTTTACCATGATCAACATGCCCCATAACTGTAATTACCGGTGACCTAGGTTTTGCTTCATCCGTATAGTTAATTAAATTAGCTAAATCTTCTTCAAAATTTTCTTCTTTTAATGCGATTCCATTATGGCCAATTTCTTCTACCACTAATATTGCTGTCTCTTGGTCAATAACATCATTTATAGTTGCAACAACCCCGAGCCCCATGAGATTTTTAACAACTACATTTCCTTTGACAGCCATTAACTTAGCTAATTCGCCAACTTGAATCGACGATGGAACTTCTATATCTTTTTTTATGAACTCAGTAGGTGCTTCAAACTTATGTTCTGATTCCTGAGAAAAAGCAGTCTCTCTTCTTTTATATGCATTAACAGCGCTTGATAACTGATCCTTAACATTTACTTTGGTAGCTGGTTTGTCTTTATCAACTTTTTTAAATTTATCTCTTTTTTTGACTTCTTCTTGTTTTAGTCTTGCAGCTTCTTTTAACTGCTCTTCTCTTTTCTTTTGTTGCTCTTTTAGTTGTTCAGAGGCTGCTGCTCTTTTTGCTTCTATATTATCTGAATAACTTTTGACTGTTTCTGTATCTTTAGAAGTTTTTCCTTTAGATGTAACTGTAACTCCAGATCCTGAGGTTATAGATTTAGATGGAGTTGCTTTTGCGCTTTTTAAAGATTTTAAAAGAGCTTGTTTGTCTGCAGCTGTAACCTCGTCAGTATTTTTAGAATGACTCAGTCCAGCATTCTGCATACGTTCAAGCAAAGCAGAATCACTGATCTTTAGAGTTTTTGCGAAATCTTTAACAGTTAAAGCCAAAATATTTTCCTTTTAATTAATTAAACCAGTGTTCTCTTGCTTTCATTATCATTTTTGATGCATCATCAGAGGAAATTTCAATAATTTCTTGTAATTCATCAACTGCTAATTCTGCAAGATCATCTTTATTTTTAATACCCTTATTAGATAACTTTTGAATATCTTCATCACTTAAATTTAAATCTGTGAGTGATTCCACATTATCTTCTTCTTCAGTAATTGCTCCCATAGCCTCAAGTAAGGCTGCATCCTCAGCAGCACTTTTTACCCTTGCAATCTCTTCCTCGTCCTCAATGAATGATTTAAAGATTTCATCTTCAGCATATGCTATATCGTCAAAACTTGATAAGCCCGTAGAAGCTATCTTTTCGGCGATTTCTTCAGATATTTCAAGACTACTAATAAGGCTAGCTAAAAATTCAGTCTCATCAACTTTAACTTTAGCTTCTGCTTCTTCACTACTTATAATATTTAAGTCCCATCCCACCAACTTAGATGCAAGTCTAATATTTTGACCTCTAGAACCGATTGCCAATGCAAGATTTTCTTGATTTACAGCAATGTCCATAGATCTTGAGTCTTCATCCATAACAATAGATTCAACTTTTGCAGGAACAAGAGCATTAATAACTAGCTGAGCTGGATTGTCGTCATATATGATAATGTCTATTCTTTCGTTACCTAGCTCAGCAGAAACAGCCTGAACTCTAGAACCTCTCATACCAACGCATGCTCCAACAGGATCTATTCTTCCATCATTTGTTTTAACTGCTATCTTAGATCTTGATCCAGCATCTCTTGCAACGCCTCTAATTTCAATAACATCCTCATTAATCTCTGGTACTTCGATGCTAAAAAGCTCTGTTACCATTTCTGGGCAAGATCTATTTAGCATTAATTGTGGGCCTCTACCCTCAACTTCTTGAATCTGAAGAATTGCTCTAATTCTGTCATTAATTTTATAAATCTCACCGGGCATTAATCTATCTCTTGGTAAGATAGCCTCAGCATCGTATGCAATATCTACAATAATATTATCTCTTGTTACCCTTTTTACTGTTCCATTAACCAATTGGTTATTTTGACTTTTAAACTGAGCTACAACTTTCTCTCTTTCAGCCTCTCTTACTTTCTGCAACATTACTTGTCTTGCAGCCTGAGTCTCTATTCTTCCAAAAGGTATGTTGTCTTGCTCTTTAGTATAAATTTCGTCCAGTGCAAGATTAGAATCATTAGTTGAGATATGCGTTTCTGGGTGGAATTCTTCATTATTCTCATCAAAGACTATCCAATTTCTATGTGTAGAATATTCTCCCGTGGTTCTATCAATTGTGACAAATAAATCAGCATCTTCGTGAAAATGTCTTTGTGATGCAGATGCAATAGCTATTTCAATAGCTTTAAAAATTACATCCTTATCCAACCCTTTCTCAGTTGAAACCGAATCAACCACTGCTAAAATCTCATTACTTTGCATAATTTTCTTCCTTCATTAATTTATCAAAATTTGGTTCTAACTTACAAAAATCAATATCATTAAAATTTAACTTATACTCTAAGTTTAGTGACTCTATAAGAAAATATTCTTTATTACAATCAACTAAAGTCCCTTCAATGTTTTTTATTCCCTCAATAGGCTCTCTTAATTTAACTTTTAATTCTTCTCCAATATATGACTCAAGCTGACTTTGTTTGAAAAATCTTCTACTAATTCCAGGTGTCGATACTTCTAAAACATAATCATCGCCAAAGGATGAATCTAAATCTATTTCATAATTGAGATCTTTTGAAATATTTTCACAATCATCAATATTTGCGCCCTGCTCAGACTCAATATAAATTCTTAAAGTAGGTCTTTTTCTACCCCTTAAAATTTCAAGCCCCCATAGAAAACAATCATGTCTTTCAATAACTGGCTCTACAATTTTTTCTATCTCATCTTTCATCTTTTTTATATACAAAAAAGGGGCATATGCCCCACAAAAAATATATGTAACTGTGGTAGCGGGGGCTGGATTTGAACCAACGACCTTCGGGTTATGAGCCCGACGAGCTACCAGACTGCTCCACCCCGCAACGCAGCGAGTGTGAAGTTTATGAAGTTTAGTATGTTTGGTCAAGTATATTATTTTTTATATTTAAAATAATATCTTGTTATAATTCGCAATCTTTTGCCGAAGTGGTGGAATTGGTAGACACGCTAGCTTGAGGGGCTAGTGAGCGAAAGCTCGTGCGGGTTCAAGTCCCGCTTTCGGCACCATTTTTTAATTTATTTATTCCGTTGGAATTTCATCTGTTGGAATTTCTTCCATAACCTCTTCAATAAGAGGAGTTTCAAACATTTCTTTAGTATTTTCAGTTTTATATAAATATGCCAAAGCAAGTGTTAAAACCAACCACAAAGCCACTAACGAATATGTTAGTTTTCCTAAAAAATCTGAAGGTCCCAATGCTCCAAACATTGAATTAGATGAACCCCCACCAAATGCTGAACCCAAATCAGAGCCCTTACCTTGTTGTAAAAGTACTAATGCTATTATTGCAACAGCCAGAACTATACAAACTATTTTTATTAAAACTATCATTTTTCTTTATGCCTACTATAAATTTCTATAATATCTGAAAATATATCTGCGTCTAATGAAGCGCCTCCAACCAATGCACCGTCTATGTTTTTTTCAACAAAAAAATCTGCTGCATTTGATTTATTAACACTTCCACCATATAAAACTTGTGGCCTCAAATTATTTTCAGATGCGGATTGTACAACATCTTTAATAAATTCGTGAATTGTATTTACATCTTTTGGTTTTGGTGTGTTTCCTGTACCTATTGCCCATATTGGCTCATATGCAATAATTAAATCCTCTGATGAAATATTTCCTTGAATGCATTCTTGAATCTGAGTTTGTAATTTTTGCTCTGTTTTGCCAGCCTGAAACTCTTCAAAGCTTTCTCCAATACATAGAACTGGTTTTATATGGCTTGTAACTAACATCTGATATTTTTTAGAAATAATATTATTATCTTCATTAAATATTTCTCTTCTTTCTGAATGGCCAATTAAACAAAAAGAACAGTCACTATCTACAGCCATTGATGGTGAAATTGATCCAGTTCTGGCCCCGCCTTCAATATCAATATCTTGAAAACCTATTTCAATATCATTGTTGATAAACGCATTCTTTATCTGATTAAAATGTATGAATGATGGAGCTATTCCAATAGATTTAAGGCCTCTGTCAGACATTCTTACAATAAGTTGATTACACCAAGCCTTATTTGATTTAATATCTCCGTTGGCTTTCCAGTTAGCAATTATCACAATTATGATTTAGATTTTATTAAGTCACTTATATCTTTGACATATTTTTTTGCAACTTTTTCCTCAGGTGCCTCTATCATTACTCTTATTTTGCTCTCTGTTCCAGAAGCTCTTACCAAAACTCTTCCTACAGTAATATCAGATTCAATTTCTTTTATTAGACTCAACAAGTCCTTGTCATTGACAATGTCTTTATTTGAAACTTTAACTGCATTATTTACTTGAGGCATTTTTGTATAATTTGACAACACCTCTGATGGATCTTTTTCAAGAAGAAGCAATGAAGAAATTACTTTTAAGGCTGCAATGGTTCCGTCGCCAGTACTAACTAAGTCTTTACAAATTATATGTCCTGAAGTTTCACCTCCCAACATCCAACCTTTTTTAGTTAGCATGTTGCTAACATATTTATCACCAACATCAGCGCGAATAAATTTATATCCAAGCTTTGTAAGGCCATCTTCAAAACCAAGATTACTCATGTGTGTACCAACAACACCTGACCATGGACCAATTCTATTAGGGTTTGCAAAAGCTAATATATATAAAAGATCGTCGCCATCTAATATATTTCCATTTCGATCAATGATAATTACTCTATCGCCGTCTCCATCGAGAGATATTCCAAAATCAGCTCTGTGCTTAATCACTTCTTTTTGAACTAGTTCTGGGTGCGTGGATCCACAATCAGCATTTATATTGTATCCATCAGGATCAACACCAACCAAAATTACTTCTGCTCCAAGCTCTTTAAAAACATCGGGACTAGTTTTATAACAAGCGCCATTTGCACAATCTAGAACAATTCGCAAAGATGCAAACGAGATATCTTGTGGTACTGTTGATTTACAAAATTCAATATATCTTGCTCCCGACTCATCAAAACGTCTAGCTTTTCCTAATTCTTCAGTTTTTACTGGATTGAGATTAGATTCTAAGAGCTTTTCTATTTTCTTTTCTAAATCCCTAGATAACTTTTCACCATCAGCATTAAATATCTTTATTCCATTATCTAAAAAATCATTATGAGACGCACTAATTACCACTCCGAATTTTCTTCTTAATGATTTTGTAAGATATGCGACTCCCGGTGTTGGTAATGGACCGCACAAACTTACATTGACACCAGCAGCAATGAAACCGGCCTGTAATGCAGATTCAAGCATGTAACCTGATACGCGAGTATCTTTTCCAATCATTACAGTATCCCAACCCTGCTCTTTCATAACCAAACCGGTTGCGTGCCCTATTTTAAGACAAGCTTCTGGTGTGATATGAGTTTCTACAGGTCCTCGAATACCATCAGTGCCAAATTTTAAATTCATAACTAAAGATTATAACTCTTCAGCGGCACCTTTTATCGATGTTTTTTTATTTGATTTAGGCTTAGGATCATCATCCGACCAACCTTTTGGTTCCCGAGGTTCAGCTCCTGCCATTATGTCATCAATCTGAGGTTCATCGATTGTTTCATATTTCAATAAAGCATCGGCCATAACATTTAATTTATCGAGATTTGTCTTCAAAAGATTTTCAGCTCTTTCATAACATGAATCAATAATTGATTTAATCTCGGAATCAATTAATTTTGAAGTTTCTTCACTTCGATGTTGTGATGGTGATGATGCTGTTCTTCCAAGGAATGGACTTCCTTCATCTTCACCAAACTTAATAGTGCCAAGGGCATCAGAAAAACCCCATTTTGTAACCATATTTGTTGCTATATTTGTTGCTACCTCAATATCATTTGAAGCGCCAGTAGTAATGCCTTGGTTGCCATTAATAATACTTTCTGCAATTCTTCCACCAAATAAAGCCGCTATTCTTGCTAATAAATATTCTTTACTTTGCATGTAAGTATCTTCTTCTGGCAAGAACATTGTTACACCTAGAGCTCTTCCTCTGGGAATGATAGTAACTTTATAAACCGGATCATGGGTTGGGCATAATCTTCCTACTATTGCGTGTCCTGCTTCGTGATATGCAGTTATTCTTTTTTGCTCTTCACTTAAAATCATAGATTTTCTTTCTGCACCCATCATTATTTTATCTTTAGCTAAATCTAAGTGCGTTTGGTCTATCTTCTTATCAGAGTATCTAGCAGCAAATAATGCTGCTTCATTGATTAAATTAGCTAAGTCTGCTCCTGAGAAACCAGGTGTGCCTCTTGCCAATACCAATGGATCAACATCGGAATCAAGCGGTACTTTTCTCATATGAACTTTAAGAATTGCTTCTCTTCCTCTGATATCAGGAAGGTCTACTACAACCTGTCTGTCAAACCTTCCTGGTCTTAATAAGGCTGGATCTAGTACATCAGGTCTATTAGTTGCAGCTATAACAATAACTCCATCGTTGCCTTCGAAACCATCCATTTCAACTAGCAATTGGTTAAGTGTTTGCTCTCTTTCATCATGGCCGCCACCTAGACCTGCACCTCTATGCCTACCTACGGCGTCAATCTCATCAATAAAAACAATACAAGGAGATTGTTTTTTAGCCTGATCAAACATATCTCTTACTCTTGAAGCACCGACACCTACAAACATCTCTACAAAATCAGATCCAGATATTGTAAAAAACGGAACTTTTGCTTCACCAGCAACAGCTCTTGCTAAAAGCGTCTTACCAGTACCTGGAGGACCTACCATCAAAACTCCTCTAGGAATTTTTCCACCTAATTTTTGAAACTTTGTAGGATCTCTTAAAAAATCAACCAATTCTTGGACATCTTGTTTTGCTTCTTCGCAGCCCGCTACATCCTTAAATGTCGTCTTTACTTTTCCACCTTCCATCAATTTAGCTTTACTCTTGCCGAAAGACATAGGGCCGCCTTTACCAGACATTCCACCTTGCATTTGTCTCATAAAAAAGAAGAAAATACCTAAAAGTAATAGTATCGGAAATGCACCAACTAACAATTGAGATAAAACTGATGGTTGTTCAATTTTTTCGTATACAGCAATTACACCATTATCTTCAATAGCATTATCAACGGCTTCATCTTTTTTAAATATTGGGTGTGTTGTTTCAAACTTAGAACCATCCAAACGATCACCAATAATTGTCATTTGATCGCCTTTGTAGACTACTTTAGCAATTCGATCAGAAAGAACTTCTTCTTTAAATTGGCTATAGCTAATCTGCTCTCTTGCTCCTGTATTTTCAATGTTATTGAAAACATAAATTAGCAATGACCCTAGAACGAACCAAACAACTAAATTTCTTAAAACACTATTCATTATTTATATGCTCCATACAAAAATATTTCGCCTGATTGCTTTTTTGAAGCAGCAGGTTTAAAAGTTTGGACTATCTTGAAAGATAATTCCATTTTTTTTCGAAGATTTTTCAACATACTATTTTGAAAAGTCTTCATGATAAATGAGCCATGAGATTTATTTAAATATTTTGCTGCTGTATCTAGAGTTAGAATATTAAGCTCGTATATATTTTCTATATCTATAGCATTTATACCAGATAAGTTGGGGGCTATATCTGAAATTACAAGTCCAAATGAACCCATTTTTGATCTAATGAGATCTATGCTATCTATTTCTTCGATGCTATTCTGAAAAAAATATACTCCATCAACAGCTTCCATATCTAATATATCAATCGCATAAACCTCTGAATTAGGTGATTTTTTTTTAATATAATGCGACCACCCTCCTGGAGCTGAACCTAAATCTAGAACATTTTGGCTTTTTTTTAAAGATTTTGTTTTTTGGAGAATTTCTTCGAGCTTATATACCGCTCTTGTTCTGTAACCCTCTTGCTTTGCCTTATTTGCCCAGTTATCAGCATGCATCAGATATGTTTAACTTCAATAATTTCGTATGTCATTTTTCCTGATGGAGTAACGATTTCTACCTCATCATCCACAAACTTGCCAACCAAACCTTTAGCAATTGGTGTTTCAATTGAGATATGACCATTTTCAGGATTGGACTCTAAGTTACCAACTATTTTATAAACAATCTCTTTGTCATTGTTTACGTCATATAATTTAACTGTCGAACCAAATACAACCCTACCAGTTTCTGGAATATCTTTTACATTAATTACTTGAGCATTTGATAGAGCACTTTCTATTTCATTTATTTTTGCTTCCATTAAACCTTGAAGTTCTTTGGCCGCATGGTATTCTGCATTTTCTTTTAAATCACCATGCGCTCTAGCTTCAGCTATAGCTTCTGATATTTTTGGTCTCTCAACAAATTTAAGTTTAGATAATTCATCTTTAAGGGCAATTTCACCCTCAATTGTTATAGGTGCACGTGACATATATTAATTATAGCAACTATGGCTAAGAATTATGTATTTCTTGGAGTGTCTTATATGACCAATCTGCTTCTCTACCATTAAGAGCCTGCATTATTGCAAATGCACCAAACATTGTAGTTGTACAAAAGATCTTATTTTGCAGGGCTGTTCTTCTTATGGCAGCTGAATCTTTAATTGATTGAGTTCCTTCTGTTGTGTTTATGACCAAATCAATTTCTTTATTCAAAAGGCTATCAACTGTGTGAGGTCTTCCTTCTAATACTTTGTTAATTTTCTTAACTTTATAATTTAAGCCTTTTATGTATGCGGCTGTACCTCCAGTAGCAACCATTTCAAAACCATTCTTTTCAATGAGAGGTAAAAGTTCATCTAAGTATTTTTTATCGCTATCTTTTACACTTATGAATACAGTTCCAGATCTTGGTAAAATTTTATTAGCTCCTTTTTGTGCTTTTGCATACGCCTCACCAAAATCAATCCCAATCCCCATTACCTCTCCTGTGGATTTCATTTCTGGACCAAGTATTGGATCAACTAAAGGGAATTTATCGAATGGCAAAACTGCTTCCTTAACAAAATATAAATCATCAGGCAAAGCACTTGAAAATTTTTGATTAGCAAGAGTATTTCCTATCATGGCTTTTGATGCAACCTTAACAAGTGAGTTGCCAATTGCTTTGGATATAAATGGAACAGTTCTAGAAGCTCTAGGGTTTACTTCAATAATGTATACAACATCATCTTTTACAGCGAATTGTATATTCATTAGGCCTAAAATATCTAATTCTTTACCAATTTTAATGGATTGATCAGAAATCTCTTTTTGAATTTCTTCTGACAAACTGTATGGAGGTAATGAGCATGCAGAATCACCCGAATGAATACCAGCTTGTTCAATATGCTGCAAAATTCCTCCAACTTGAATCTCTTTTCCGTCAGAAACAACATCAACATCAACCTCAACAGCGTCTGTTAAGTAGCTATCTAAGAGAATTGGCTTACTATTTGAAACTTCTACAGCTTCATTTAGATATAGTTCTAATTCGTTTAAGTTATGGACAAGCTGCATTGCTCTTCCACCTAATACATAAGAAGGTCTTACAACTATTGGGAATCCAATTTTTTCTGCCTCAATCATGGCTTCAGATATATTCTTTACAGTTGCATTTGCGGGCTGCTTTAAATCAAGTTTTTGAATTAATTCTTGAAACCTTTCTCTGTCTTCAGACCTATCAATTGCATCCACATCTGTTCCAAGAATTTTTACACCTCTTTCGGATAAAACATCTGCTAACTTTAACGGGGTTTGTCCACCGAATTGAATAATAACTCCCTCGGGCTTCTCATTATCAATAATGTCTAAAATCTTTTCAGCTGTTATTGGCTCAAAATACAATCTATTTGAAACATCGTAATCTGTAGAGACAGTTTCAGGGTTGCAATTAACCATAATTGATTCATAGCCTTCTTCTTGCATAGCAAGTGAAGCATGAACACAACAATAATCAAATTCAATTCCTTGTCCTATTCTATTTGGTCCACTTCCTAAAACAAGAATTTTTTTATTGTTTGTTGGATTGCTTTCGCATTGGTCTGCATAAGTTGAGTACATGTAACATGTTGAAGTTGCAAATTCTGCAGCACAGGTATCTACTCTTCTATAAACAGGCAGAATATTAAGCTCTTTCCTCAAGTCTCTAAAGTCAGATTCTTTAATATTAATTAATTCAGCGATTCTTGAATCGGTGAAGCCTTTATTCTTTAATGAATATATTGCTTCATAATCAAGATCAGATAATTTTGTATTTTGTAAAGATGACTCAATGTTTAAGATTTCTTCAAGTTGATCAAGAAACCAATAATCAATTTTTGTAAGCTCATAAATTTTTTTAAGCCCCCATCCTGCTCTTATCGCATCACAAACATAAAATAATCTTTTAGGACCAGGAAATGTTAATTGATAAATAATTTCTTCCTTACATTCTTCATATGATTTTTCAACTATGGAATTAAGGCCATTTAAGTCTTCTTCCATGCTTGCTAAAGCCTTTTGAAGTGATTCTTGAAAATTAGACCCAATTGCCATCACTTCTCCAACAGATTTCATTTGGGTTGTAAGCTTTGGTTCAGCCTGTGGAAATTTTTCAAAAGCAAATTTAGGAATTTTAGTAACGATATAATCAATGCTAGGCTCAAATGATGCAGGTGTAAGGCCTCCTGTAATATCATTTTTTAACTCATCAAGCGTGTATCCAACAGATAGCAATGCAGCTACTTTAGCAATTGGAAAACCTGTAGCTTTTGAAGCAAGGGCAGATGACCGGCTTACTCTTGGATTCATTTCTATGACAACCATTTTTCCATTGTCTGGATTGATTGCAAATTGAACATTTGATCCACCAGTATCTACGCCTATTTCTCTGAGAATCTTAAATGAAGCATTTCTCATTATTTGATATTCTTTATCAGTTAAGGTTTGTGCTGGAGCTATAGTAATAGAGTCTCCTGTATGAACACCCATTGGATCAAGATTTTCGATTGAGCAAACAATAATACAATTGTCTTTGCAGTCTCGAACAACCTCCATTTCAAACTCTTTCCAACCAATTAAAGATTCATCAATTAAAAGTTCATTTGTAGGTGATAACTCAAGTCCTTTCTTACAAATAGCTTCAAACTCATCAATGTTATAAGCAATTCCTCCACCAGTTCCACCCATGGTAAATGAAGGTCTAATAATGCATGGAAAACCAATTCTTTTTTGGACTTCAATTGCATCTTCCATTGAATGAGCAATACCTGAGCTTGGAGTCTCAATTCCAATTGCCTGCATTGTCTCATCAAAGAGCTGTCTATCTTCTGCTTTATCAATAGCTTCTCTGTTAGCTCCTATTAAGATTACTCCATGCTTCTTAAGAACTCCGTGTTTGTCTAAAGATAAGGCGGTATTTAGAGCTGTCTGACCACCCATTGTTGGCAAAATTGCATCCGGCTTTTCTTTTTCAATTATCTTTTCAACTGATTCCCAGTGAATTGGTTCAATATAAGTTGCATCTGCCATTAAAGGATCCGTCATAATAGTTGCCGGATTGGAATTAACTAAAATTACTCTAAAACCCTCTTCTTTTAATGCCTTACAAGCCTGAGCTCCAGAGTAATCAAATTCACATGCTTGACCAATGATAATAGGGCCTGCACCAATTATTAAAATTGATTTTATATCTTTACGTCTTGGCATATTCTTCTACCATAGATTGAAACTTTTTAAATAAAGTTTGTATTTCTTGTGGGCCTGGACTTGCTTCAGGATGACCCTGAAAACTAAATGCTGGTTTATCAGTGAACTCAATACCTTGTAATGATTGATCAAATAGAGATACATGAGAAGCACTTATATTTGCAGGTAAAGTCTTTTCATCCACTGCAAAACCATGATTTTGACTTGTAATAAAAACTTCTTTTGTTTTTAAATCTTGTACAGGATGATTGGCCCCATGGTGACCAAATTTCATCTTATATGTTGATGCTCCCCCAGCGAGTGCTAAAAGTTGATGACCAAGACAAATACCAAAAATTGGAAGATTAACCTCAAGGAATTTTCTAATATTATCAATAGCATAAGTGCATGGCTCAGGATCTCCAGGCCCGTTTGATAGGAAAATTCCTTTTGGCGAGAGCTCCATTACCTCCTCAAAAGATGTCTCTGCATTAACTACAGTAATTTCCCCTACATGATCAGATAAAAGCCTTAAAATATTATTTTTTATACCAAAATCAAAGGCAACTACTCGATGATTTTTTGTAGCTAAATTATTAGCAGGCCATACACCCTTATTCCAAATATATTTCTCTTTTACAGAAACTACCTTAGCTAAATCCATCCCTTTTAACCCTGAAAAATCTTTAGCCTTTGCCACAGCTTCTTCTGCTGTTAATTTTGAAAGAGGTGCAATACAACTATTTAGCGACCCTTTATCTCGCAATATTGATGTTAATTTTCTTGTATTAATTTCTGAAATTGCAATTACCTCTTGCTCGCGTAAAAATTCATCTAATGTTTTATTAGATCGCCAGTTACTTGGCTTGGCACAATGCTTATTAATAACAATCCCAGAAGCATGAATTAAAGACGATTCATTATCTTCATCATTAATGCCGGTATTGCCAATATGAGGGTGAGTAAATGTAATAATTTGTTTTTTGTATGAAGGATCTGTAATAATTTCTTGATATCCAGTCATAGAGGTATTAAAAACTAATTCACCAACATCAATCTTTTCTTCACCAAAGCCCTCCCCATAGAATATACTTCCATCTTCAAGTGCTAAAATGGCTGGAAAAGACACTAAAAGTTCCTCCAATCGGGCTTGAAATTTGAGAAAATTAATGGGTAACTATTTAAAGAAATTTTGGTTTTTAATGAGCTAAAATATCGTGCTGGCATTAAAATTGTACTTTATAGATTTAGTAGTCAACTGTCTATACTAAATGAGAAAAAATATGAAAATTTCTATTAAAACTGAAAAAGAAATTGAAAAAATGAGAGTTGCTGGAAAGCTGGCAGCAGAAGTATTAGAAATGATAGAACCTTTCGTTGTTCCTGGTGTATCTACTGAAGAGTTGGATAATATTTGCTATGAGCATATTGTTAATGTTCAAAAAGCAATTCCTGCAAATGTTGGTTACCGCGGTTTTGAAAAAACCATTTGTTCAAGCATTAATCAAGTAATATGCCATGGTATTCCAGATAAAAATAGAATCTTAAAGAATGGGGACATCTTAAATATTGATGTTACTGTTATTAAAGATGGATGGCATGGGGACACATCAAAAATGTATCTTGTAGGAAAGTGTCAACCACACAATGAAAGATTGGTTAAAATTACCCAAGAATGTCTTTACAAAGCTATTGAAGTGGTTCAGCCTGGAGCATATCTTGGCGATATTGGGCATGCTATTCAACAACATGCTGAATCTAACTACTACAGTGTTGTCGAGGAATACTGTGGTCATGGAATAGGAAACGTCTATCATGAGGAACCGCAAATACTTCATTATGGAAAGCCTGGAAGAGGTATTCAAATTCAAGAAGGCATGTGTTTCACAATTGAGCCAATGATTAACCAAGGATCTAAACACTGTAAAACCTTACAAGATGGATGGACTGTTGAAACCAAAGACGGAAGAAATTCTGCTCAATGGGAACATACACTTGCAGTTACATCAAGAGGAGTGGAGGTTCTTACAAAAAGACAAGAAGAATCTTTATGATTAAAAATAAATCAGATTTAAATGATGAGTTTTTAAAAGATTTTCCAAAAATATATCAAAATCCAAGTTCAACAAATAGCTACTTGGCCGAAAATACATCTCAAATAGAAGAGAAAATCCTCAACTATTTCAAGCAATACGAACTTGATACAGATTTTGCTATTTATGCCAATGGTGGATTTGGTAGAAAGGAACTTTATCCATCATCAGATATAGATATTTCAATAATTCATAAAAACAAGAAAGCAAAAAAAATTGAAAATTTAGAAAAATTTATAGCTAAACTTTGGGATTTAGGATTTCAGGTTGGTCATTCTGTTAGAACTATCAAAGATATTAAAAAAGTTACTAAGGATGACCCAAAAGAATTTACTTCATATTTAACTCGAAGAGCATTAATTACCAACAATGCTATCGACAAAGAAATTACCTCTACACTGCAAAAAATATGGTCGAAAAGAAAATTCTACAAAGTAAAATTATTAGAGCAAAAAGATAGATATAAATCCTTTTACTCTACAGCATATAACTTAGAGCCAGATTTAAAAGAATCACCTGGTTGCTTAAGAGATTTTCAAACAGCTTTGTGGATTCTTCAACACTGTTTTGATTTAAAAAATATTAAAGAGATCAAAAACTCAAAAGAATTTGGAGATAATATTGATGAAATTATTGATTCTTATAATTTTGTTAAAACTCTAAGATATATAACAAACACTTTATCCTCAAGAAATAGGTTAACTTTTGAACTTCAACTAGAAATTGCTCTCAAGGCTAATATAAATGAAGGAACTAGAAAAAGGTCTGTGGAAAAAATGATGCAAAAATTCTATGAAAACGCATCAAATCTAACTAACTTTAATCAGCAAGTATTTAACAAGTTTGAGGAACAGAATGCTTTTAGCCTTAAAAAAAATATTGGCGATTACTATATCAAAGGAGACAAAATTGGTATTAATCCAAAAATTAATCTTTCAAATAGAAAGGACTTAATTTTTGGCATTTATAACTTTATAGGATCAAACAAAAAAATTAATGCGATTGATACCAATACTGTATCTCTTCTAAAAAACAATCTAAAACTTATTAATAAGAAGTTCAAAGAGGACCAAATTTATGCAAACCAATTTTTAGAAATTTTTAGGTCAAAATATAATCTTTCTTCGATCTTAAAGTCCATGAAAGCTATTGGAATAATTCAGAAATACGTAGATGAATTTAATGAGGTGATTGGTCAAATGCAATTTGATTTATTTCATGTTTATACGGTGGATGAACATACGTTTAAAGTTGTAAGAAATATGCGCCAAATGAAAATTCACTTCAAGGATGAATTCAAATTAGAGCATGAGTTAATAAATAGGCTCCCAAAGATAGAAATTCTATATTTAGCTGGTCTCTTTCATGATTTAGGTAAAGGTAAAGGTGGAGATCACTCAAAAATTGGAGCAAAAACTAGTTATAATTTTGCAAAAAAAATTGGTTTATCAAAAGCTGATGCTGAACTTATTTCTTGGTTAGTACTTCATCATCTTGAAATGTCATCAATTTCTCAGAAAAAAGATATTTCTGACATAGATACAATTGAAGAGTTTGCAAATCTTGCTGGAACAACTGAAAAACTAGATTATTTATATCTGTTAACTGTTAATGATATAAGAGCTACTAACCCTGCCCTTTGGAATGGCTGGAAGCATGGGCTTCTTAAAGATCTTTTTATACTAACAAGATCAAAAATAAATAAAGAACCTGTGCAAACCATGAAAGAGATTACAGAGGATAGGAAAAAGAACTGCATAAGATCATTTAGAGAAGAAAGAGATAAGAAAAAAATTAAAAACTATCTTGGAATCTTTGAAGATTCCTTCTTTACAAAAAATAATCTCGATAAATTAAAATGGCAATGCGGTTTAGTTATTAATAGTGAAATAAATAAAACAGTTATTGGCGCTAGAAAGTGTTTTGATAACTTGTTAGAAATTTTTATTAAGACTGAAAATTTTGATGGGCTCTTTTTAAAATTAGTTCAAGTTTTCCAGTTATCTGGTCTTGAAATAATTGATGCGAACATCTCTACCAGCACCAACAAAGCTATTGCTGCAAATACTTTTATTGCAAAGTATTCGTTTCACAATAGACCTTTAACCAATATTGAGGTTCAAGATATTAAATTAAAAATATCTAATAATTTTAATAATCTTGAAGGTCAATCAAAAAAATTAGTCTTCAAGAAAAAGAAAAATGAATCTTTTGGGAAACCTTTTAAAATTTCAAATGTTGAACAAAAAGATAAAAAAAGAAATTTACTAACCATTGAAACTGCAGATAGTCCTGGTTTGTTGGTAAAAATTGCCAAAACACTACATGAAAATGGTACTTCAATATATTCTGCGAGAATTAATACCCTCGGTGACAGGGTTGAGGATACTTTTGAAATTGAAGATATGACACTTTCATCTGTTTCGAGTAAAAAAATTAAAAAAATAAGTGATAGTCTCAAAGAAACTATGTAAATAACTTAATTCGTCCCTATAATAGCGTCATGAATATCAAAGCAACAGGCTTAATAACAAAATCGTCTAGCGGTGAAACGCTTGATGCATATTTTCCTGTTATTGAATTTAACGATCAAAAAACCGATATTCAGGATATAAGTACTGATAACTTAGAAAAAGAAGTCGTTGAAATACATTGGACTCAAAAAGATCTTGATAAGCCAATTGAAGATGTTGTAAGTGCATATCTTAAATTACACTTAATTTCATATAGATTTGTTCTTCCTAATTCAATTAATCTTGATGGTCTTTTTAATACATTGCCAAATGTAGCTTGGACAAATAAAGGCCCAATATCTATCGATGAAATTGATCAAGAGCTACTAAATTCAAAACAAAATAAAAATGATTTATTCATAAGGTCGCTTGATAAATTTCCTCAACTGGTTGATTACATTATTCCAAAAAATGTGAGAATAGCTGATACCTCAAGAGTAAGACTAGGAGCCTATTTAAGCCCAGGAACCACAATCATGCATGAAGGTTTCGTCAACTTTAATGCAGGAACACTGGGTACAGCTATGATAGAAGGAAGAATATCTGCCGGAGTTGTTGTTGGAGATAATTCTGACCTTGGGGGTGGCTGCAGTACTATGGGAACTCTTTCAGGTGGAAATAATATAAAGATTTCTATAGGAGAAAACTGCTTAATTGGAGCTAATGCTGGCGTGGGTATACCCCTTGGAGATAACTGTACAATTGAAGCTGGCTTATATATTACTGCTGGAACAAAAATTGAACTATATAAAGAAAATGGTGATATAGATGGAGTTTTCAAAGGTTCTGAATTATCAAACTGCTCCAACTTAGTCTTTCTAAGAAACTCACAGAATGGTAAGGTGTTCGCCAAAGTAAATCAAAAGTCCATTAATTTAAACTCTGAACTACATAAAAATGATTGAATTCCTGCAAAAACTCATACAAATCCAATCTATCTCACCTAGGGATGAAGGGTGTTTTGATCTAATTGAAGAGAGATTAAATAAGCTTAATTTTAAATGTGAAAGAATTGATTATCTTAATGTTGAGAATCTATATGCTACTTATGGAGATAAAGGTAAAATTTTCTGCTTCCTTGGTCATACGGATGTAGTTCCAACTGGCCCAGAAGACCAATGGACTCACCCTCCCTTCTCAGGTCATATTGAAGGTGATGTAATGTACGGTAGAGGAACTGCTGACATGAAAGCATCAATAGCAGCTTTTATAGAATCACTCGAAGAATTTATGGGTTATGAGCCTGACTTAAATTACAGGATTGCAATATTGCTTACTTCAAATGAGGAAGGAGATGCTGAAGATGGCTTCATAGACAAAATTGTTGATGACATGATTGAAAAAGATGAAAAAATTGATTTATGTCTTGTTGGTGAGCCTACATCATATAAAAAAATTGGAGACAGCATCAGAATTGGCAGAAGAGGATCACTAGGCGGATCATTAAAAATTATTGGCAAACAGGGTCATATTGCTTATCCAGAGAATGTGGTGAACCCAATATTTTCAGCAAGTGATGTGATTGTTAAATTAAAAAATACAGTCTGGGATAACGGCAATGCTATTTTCCAACCAACAAGTTTTCAAATTTCTAATATTCATTCGGGTACGGGTGCAAAAAATATAGTCCCTGGAGAGTTGGATATGTTGTTTAACTTTAGATACTCAACTGAATCAACTCACGAAAAACTAATGAGTGAGTTTGAATCTATACTTAAAGAACTTAACGTTGAATATGAAATTGATTGGAAGCTAAGTGGTCTTCCATATTTGACAAAAGAAGATAACTTAAAAGATGTTGTGGTCGATTCTATAGAAAATATTACTGGTTATTCACCTGATTTAAATGCAAAAGGCGGAACATCGGATGGAAGATTTATAGCTAAAATGGGAACCGAAATAGTTGAATTAGGTCCATTGAATGAAACAATTCATCAAATTGATGAACATGTAAAAATTTCAGAAATAGAGCTTCTACAAAAAATTTATACAAATATTCTCAATAACCTTAACCAAAAATTAGCCTAATTTTTTATTTAGCTAGATTCTTTCTTTTTAAATAAATACGCCATTACAACTAAGGCAATTGCTATAACAACATAATATTGAATCATAAATGTAAATATAGGTTGAACAGAATTTAACCCATCAACCGTTGCATCTCCTCCTAAAAGGCCTGCAAGAACACCACCTATAGCTGAAGCTAAGAACCATAAGCCAAACATCTGACCCATATATTTTTTTGGAGAATATTTAGAGAATGCAGATAATCCAATTGGAGACAATGCTAATTCACCCCATGTCTGAAGCAAATATGTTATTAAAAGCCATTGCATGCCCACTGGGGCAGAAACCATAGCAAGCTTTACAGCATATACCATCACGATAAAGCTTAATGCCATAAAAACTAAACCGATTGCAAACTTTAATGGCAGTGATGGATCCATATTCATTCTTCCTAGATGAGCCCAGATTCCTGCAAATATAGGAGCAAAAGTAACAACAAATATTGGATTAGCAAACTGAAGCCATCCTATAGGAATTATGAAACCAGCAATTGATAAATCAGTATAGTCTCTTGCAAAAATACTTAAAGAACTTGCTGATTGATCAAAGCCTGACCAAAATGCAGCAGCCCCTATAAATAAAACAAAGAGCAGTAATAAATTCTTTTTCTCAGAACTATTTAGACCTGCAAACCCATAAAGATAGATGAAATATGCACCAGCTACTATAGTAAGAAAATATGCAAAATTCTCTGCAAAGACTCTAGGATCTATTGAAATTAACCCAAATAAACCAAGGCCTATAACTATAAACATTAAAACTAAACTTCTTTTAGTCCATGAGATTAGGTTTGCCCTTCTTGAATCCAACATATCATTAGGGTTCAGGCCAGCATCACCAAGTAGATGTCTATAATTTATATATTGATATACGCCAAAAGCCATGCCAACACCAGCTGCCCCAAAGCCATAATGCCAACCTATTTTTTCACCAAGATAAGAACATATAAGAAATCCCAATGTTGATCCGATATTTATGGACATATAGAAAATTGTGTAACCTGAATCTCTTCTTTCATCGTTATCACGGTATAAGCTTCCTACGATTGTTGAAATGTTTCCTTTTAACAAGCCTGTTCCCAGAACTACAAGAATTAAGCCCAAGAAAAACGTTTGCTCAATTGGAATTGCTAATGTGAAATGGCCAAGGGCGATAATTATTGCGCCCAATAAAACAGCCTTTTGATGACCTAAAATATTATCAGCTATCCAACCACCTGGAACGACCATAAAATAGACCATGCCAACATATATTCCATAAATAGCATTTGCATCCATTGCAGAAAGACCCATTCCTGGATTAAATCCAGTCAATGATCCAGTCATATATAAAACAAGCAATGCTCTCATTCCATAGTAAGACATTCTTTCCCACATCTCAGTTAAAAATAAGGTTCTAAGACCAATCGGATGACCAAAAAATGCTGTATCTTTATCCATAATTATATATTTTAAAATTTATTTTAATTACTATACCAAAATGAATGAAAAAGAATACAAAGTCTTTCTTTTAAAAAGGATCACAGCAGGTATTTATGACTTCTTTCTTTTGTTGGGTGTTTGGTTTGCTGTTGGTTCAATAGCTCTATGGTTAAACGGAGGTGAAACATTAAATCCGTGGCTGGGCCTATCTCTTGTAATTTTAAGTAGCTGGGGTTTTTTTGCTTACTTTTGGCTTAACGGAAATAAAACTCTAGGCATGGCAGTGTGGAACATTGAAATTTATAGTCTTAATGGAGAAAAAATTACTATAAAGCAAATTTCAATAAGATTTTTGGTGAATATTTTAATTTTATTTCTAGCAGGATTGCCACTTATACAAATTTACTTTTCTCAAAAAGGTTTGGCAATTAATGACACCCTATCAAAGACAGCTTTAAAAATTATTTAGATTCTTCTATAAAAAAATATGCTCATTATCAATAACAGTAAAGCTGGAGCAATGACACCAATTAATACCGAGAGATTTGTAGCTATTGAGAAACTTATTGTGAAGTCTTGAAAGACTTTATAAATAAAAGCTCCAACTACTGATAATACTATTCTTGATGCTGGCGTTACATCTCGCAACGAGCTAAAAATAAAAGAACCAAAGAAAACAATTAAGCACAAAATGGATATAGGCTGAAATATATTTTTATAAAAAGATTTTTCTAAATGGGCAATAAATAACTTGTCTTCTTTTTTTAAACTGGTTTCAATGAATTTTTGAGCGTTAATTATTTCAGAAGTTTTTAAATTTTCTACCCTTGCAAATGGCATCTTTGTAATCAAAGGAAATTTAAATTCTTCATAATTATTTTCTATGCCAGTTCCCTCAAAAAAATGATATTGCATTGTTTCATCAAATTTTATTTGATTTTTAATGATTTCAGCTGAATCTGCCATTTTAAAATAAAGAACTTTACCATCATCGGTTTTAATAAATTTAACCTTATAAATAAAAGAATCTTTCATATAAGAATATGTTAAAAAAGATTTTCCATCCTTAATCCAATTATTGTTTTGGCTACTTTCTTCTGCTGATTGCACAATTAAATTTTTATTGATCTCTGCGTCGGCTCTAAGATCTTTTAAAAACAACTCATTGGATGGTAAAAATAAAAATATTAATAATATTGGGCCTATTGAGCTTATTAATACTATTTTTAATGGCGATTCTCCACTCGATCTTAAGACGTTTAAGTTGCCTTCTTGATGTGAGATACCTAAAGAAATCATAACTCCAAGCAAACAAGCACCTTCTAGAAAATTTATTGCATTACTTGGAGATACGCTTAAAACGTACAAAAAAACATTAGAAAAATTATATTCTTCAGATAAGTTTTCAAGTTCAGACATTAAACTAAAAACTAAATCCAGCGTGGCAAATAATATAAAAATTGATAAGGAAATTAAAAACGATCTTTTTATGAGATAACCATGAAAAATTTTAATCATGCCACCATCCATATAAATAAAATAAATATCATGATCCCAATGAAGTATCTCAAATAAATATTTTCCTGTATTGCCAGGTTTGCAAAACTTACAAAAATAATTTTTTCTCTATAAGCATAGAGCAATAAAAATAAGATAAATAAAACATGAATAAACCAAAGGTTAAAAATCGAGCCCGGGTTATCAGATATGAATTCTCTGCCGAGTATTAAAAGACTTAAATAAGAAACATATATCAACATTCCTGGCAGCAAAAATGAGAATTTGCCTTCTCTCGGTTTTGAAGATGAAATATAAATGCCATAAAGTAGCAGAATTAGAATTGTTATTGGTATTGATATATTCCACTGAAATGTTGCTTGGTCTGATGATGAAGAATAATCAAATAATTTAGTTAAACTTAAATCATTGCTTTGAGATATGTTTTTATCAATTTCAAAATTAAAATTATTAAAGTTTGAAATAATTTTTGATGATTCTGAAAATAAACCGCCGTAAAAAGACCCATTTTTTAAATTTAATTCAATGGTTTTATCTTTCTCTGTAGTTAACAACTCATCAGAAATAACAATAAATGAATTATCTTCATCAACCTGAAAAAGCTTAACTCCTTTTATTAAACCTTCATCTGCAGTTTGCACATAAAGAAATCCTCCATCATCTAGTGAAACTATTTCATCAGATTGAATTGCATCAATCTGCTCTTCAAATGAGTCTATTACTAGTAAATCTTTAGAGAGATTTTTTGTGTAGGGTGCTATATATAAGCTTAAAACAAGAGTTATAAAGAAATAAATAAAAGCTTGAGGCAGCAAAAATTTTATTAAGTTAAATTTTGATAAGCCAGCTGAAAAATATCCATGAATTTCTCCCTCAGAATTCAATCTGCCAATTGTTATAAGCAGTCCTAAAAAAAAAGATAAAGGTATCAATAATGTTATAAAGTCAGGAAACCTTAAAGCAATTACACTCAATATTATTCCAGGATCTATATTTCCATCAGCAGCTTGTTCAAAGTAGCCGACAATCCTTGATCCTACAACAAGTAGAAAGAAGATTAATAGCACACCAATTGATGATCTAAAAACCTCCATATTCAAACTTTTTGAAAGAATATTTTTTTTATACATGCCTTGAGAACTATGATGCATTACAATATTTATCTTATCAGTAAATACCATGACAGGAGAACTTAAATGGCGTATAAAGTTTTAAATAATGTTCTTGTAAAAGACGCATCAAACATATCTTCTTTATCAACAGATATGCTTGTTTTAGTTATCAATAAAAATACAAAAAATGACTCCTCTTTCAAAGAGCTCAATAAAAAATCAAAAAGTTATATTTCTAAAACTATTCAATCACATCTTGATCAATCTGGAGGCAGTATTTTACTTCCAAAAGTTGATGGAATTAATGCTAAAAATATTCTTCTGGTTAAAGGGCTTGATGCAGATACTCCTACTCATAAATGGCTATCTATGTATCAAGGTATTGCTCAAAAAGGAAATCAAAATAAGTGCAAAGATATATCAATTATGCCTGGAACAACTGCGCCAAAGGGGAAGGATGAGCTTTGGTTAATTGAGATGGTTTCTAAAACAATTGAGTCAAATGTTTATATCTTTTCTGAAACAAAAAATAAAACTTCTAAGAAGCCTAGTGTAAAAAAATTGACTATCCTTGCCTCAGGCTTAACTGGAGCTAAATTAACAAAAGCTAAACAGGCTGCAAAAGTTGGATATGCTATTGGTGAAGGAGTTAATACTGCAAAATATTTAGGAGATCTTCCAGCCAATCATTGCACCCCAAGAATCATTGAGAAAAAGGTAAAAGCAATGTCTAAAGATTTCCCGAAGCTAAAAGTTAAATCTTTTAACGAGCAACAAATGCAAAAAATGGGTATGGGCTCATTTTTAAGCGTCTCTAGGGGAAGTGAAGAGCCAGCTAGGATGATGGTTATCGAATACAAAGGTGGTAAATCGACTGACAAACCTATTGCACTAGTGGGCAAAGGTGTCACCTTTGATACTGGTGGAGTTTCGATTAAACCAAGTCCCGCTATGGATGAAATGAAATGGGATATGTGTGGAGCTGCGACTGTGTTTGGAGTGATGTCTACCCTAGCAAGATTAAATGCAGATGTTAATGTAGTTGGTGTGATGGGTTGTGCTGAAAATATGTGCTCATCCAAAGCTACAAAACCTGGAGATGTTGTAACTTCAATGTCGGGTCAGACTATTGAAATACTTAATACTGACGCTGAAGGAAGATTAATACTTGCAGATTGTTTAACATACGTTGGAAAGTACAAACCTTCATATGTTATCGATATGGCAACACTAACGGGAGCTGTAGTCATTGCTCTTGGTAGGCATGCAAGTGGAGTTATGGCAAATGATCAGCATCTCGCAGATAAAATAATTGAATCTGGTGAAGAGTCAGGTGATAGAGCTTGGCAACTTCCATTATGGGATGAACATCAATCATGCACTAAAACTAAATATGCAGATTTAGCGAATATTGGCGGTGGAAGAGAAGCTGGAACAATTCATGCTGCTGCTTTCCTTTCAAAATTTACTAATGATTATAAGTGGGCGCATATCGATATTGCTGCTACAGCTTCTTATAGTACTCCTGTAAAAGCTGGGACTGGAAGGCCGGTTCCTCTTATCAGCCAATTGCTATTAAGTAAGAAATTAAAATAATTTTAATTAAGCTTCCTAATGGATAAACAGTATTACCCTGTAGAAATTGAAGAAAAATGGTCCAAAATTTGGGCTGAAAGAGTTATTTCTAATAAAGACTCTGAGGATTCTTTTTCTCAGGTAATACCACCTCCAAATGTAACCGGTACTCTTCATATGGGTCATAGTTTTCAATATGCCATTATGGATTTTTACACTAGGTATAACCATATGGCTGGTAAGGATGCTCATTGGCAAGTTGGATCTGATCATGCTGGTATAGCTACTCAGATGGTTGTAGAAAATAATCTTGCAAAAAAAGATATAACTAGAAATGAACTTGGAAGAGATAAATTTCTTGATGAAGTTTGGTCATGGAAAGATTATTCAGAAGAAAAAATTACATCTCAAATTAAAAGACTTGGATGCTCGGTAGATTGGAATAAATATAGGTTTACCTTAGATGATGGATGCAACGAAGCAGTTATAAAAGCATTCGTTGAGTTACACAGAAAAGATAAAATCTATAGGGGTTACAGGTTAGTTAATTGGGATCCATCCCTTAAAACTGCTGTTTCAGACCTTGAGGTGGTAAGGCAGGAAAAAGATGGTCTCCTTTGGCACATTAAATATCCAATTGAAGATTCAGAAGAGTATGTAATAGTAGCAACAACAAGACCTGAAACTATGTTTGGAGACATGGCAGTTGCTGTTAACCCAAATGATGATAGGTATAAAAATCTGATAGGTAAAAATATCGTTTTGCCTTTTGTTGGAAGAAAAATACCTGTACTAGCTGATGAATATGTTGATATGGAATTTGGTACTGGTTGTCTGAAAATTACTCCAGGTCATGACTTTAACGATTACGAAATAGGTAAAAAATACTCACTTCATGAAGAAGACGGTCAGGTAAAGACTTCAGATGACGCAAGTGATTTTGAGCCTATCAATATATTTAATGAAGATGCATGGTCAAATGAAAATGTACCTGAGCCATTTTCAAATCTCGATCGTTTTAAAGTTAGAAAGGCTGTATTAGAGAAGCTTAAAGAACTCAATCTTTTGGAAAAAGAAGAAAAACATCACATAAGTGTACCCAGAGGCGAAAGATCTAATATTGTTATTGAGCCTAGATTAAGTCATCAATGGTATGTCAAAACTGAAGAAATGGCTGCAAGAGCTAATGAAGCTGTTAACAAGGGTGAAATAAAGTTTCATCCTGGCAATTGGGTTAAAACGTATTTTAATTGGATGAATAATATTGAGGACTGGTGCATCAGTAGACAAATATGGTGGGGTCACAGAATTCCAGCATGGTATGACTCAGAAAATAATGTTTACGTTGGTCATAGTGAAAAAGAAGTTAGACAATTTTATAAACTTGATGATCGAAAACTCTCTCAAGATGAAGACGTTTTAGATACCTGGTTTTCTTCAAGTTTATGGCCTTTTGCGTCTTTGGGATGGCCAGAAAAAACTGAAGATTTTGAAAAGCATTTCCCAACCTCTTTGCTGGTTACTGGGTTTGATATCATTTTTTTCTGGGTAGCAAGAATGATGATGATGAGCCTTGAGTTTACTGATCAAATCCCTTTTAAAGATGTCTATGTTACTGGCCTTATAAGAGATGAAAATGGGCAAAAGATGTCAAAATCTAAAGGCAATGTAATTGATCCGCTAGACTTAATTTATGGAATTTCTCAAGACGATTTAGTTGAAAAAAGAACTTCAAATCTCATGCAAGAAGGTATTGCTCAGAAGATTGAAAGAAAGACAAGAAATCAATTTCCAAAAGGCATTGATTCATATGGAACAGATGCTTTAAGAATGACATTTTACTCACTAGCAACACACACCAAAGATATTAGCTTTGAGATGGGTAGACTTAAAGGATATAGAAACTTCTGTACTAAAGTCTGGAATGCAGCAAGATTTATCAACGGCTATCCAGTTGGAAACGATTCATTTCAATCGGTTAATAAAACTGATGAGTGGATATATGAGGAGTTTGATAAATCAAAAAAACAAATCGAGAAAAATATTCAAGACTATAGATTAGACTATGCGATCAACGAAGTTTATGAGTTTTTCTGGAGTAAGTTTTGTGATGTCTATATAGAAGAATGTAAAAAAAGTGGAGAGACAAATAATCTAAGGCCTCTTTTAAAAGAAATACTAATTATGATGCATCCTTTTGCACCATTCATTACAGAAGAGATTCACAGTTTATTATTTAATAGCTCTATCATTAAGTAATTAGCTAATGGAATCCTTGGAGTACGTATTACTATCTTTATTGTTACTCTTTCCATTAGCTGATTTAGTCTTGGAAAAATATAAATTCAAAACTAAAAGTTCAGAGTATATAAAAACATCTTTAATGTTGTGGGCTGTAACAGGTTTTTTACTATATTGTTTTTTTCAAGGCGCATTGACTGTTAAGCCTCCCCTCATTTTGCCAGTAGCTGATTGGAAAACTTACTTATCACTATCTATATTTGTTGCATGTTTTGCGTATACCAAATACGTGATTTTCTCTATCAAAAAAAATGAAAATATTAGGCTTAGCGTTTTAAATACTTTAGAAAAAGATAATTCGCTAATTGATATATTGCCCGAATCTCATAAGGAATATTTATTATTCACATTACTTGTATCCGTTTCGGCTGGAATATGTGAAGAGTTAATTTTTCGCTGGTTTCTTTATAGCTATATTGAACTTCAATCTGATTGGGTGATAGCAGTTATTTGTAGTAGCTTTATTTTTGGCCTTTGGCATCTTTATCTAGGTTGGAAACATGTTATTAAAACGGCTTTAGTAGGTGTTTTGCTGTGTGGGATATATTTATATTTTGAAAGTATAGTAGTGGCTATAATTGCTCACATATTTATGGATGTATATTCTGGAACAATTGCCTACTACGCAAGAAAAACATGATAAATTTATTAAAGAATGGTTTATTTAATACTCTTGTGGCATCAAGTCCTTTAAGAGAAATACAGCAAAAACCTTTACGAAAAAAACTAAATAAAGTCTCTTCCAAAAAGATTTTTACATCATCTAATGCTCAGTCAATCGAAATATTCGAAACAGATTTTTATAAAAAGAAAGTAATATTTTTTCCTGGATGGTTAGGTCACAAAGATTCAAAATATTTAATACCTTTAGCCAGTCTCTTGCACTTCAATAATTTTGATATTATTAGAATTCACCCTATCGATCATGGAGATTCGGAGCATTTAAATAAAGATTTTTTCAGAGCTACTGATATTCAAACATTGATTGAAGCAGTAGAGTTTATTGGTAATAAATATAAAGATAACGAAATAAATCTAGTTGGTTTTTCACTTGGTGGCAATATCTCATTAAGAATATCTGCTTCTGATTCAATTAATTTTTTGAAAAATACTATTGTTCTGTCCCCAGTAATTGATCCTGAGATTTCAATGCTCACTATGGATAACACTGCTTGGATTCTAAAAAAATATTTTGTAGATAAATGGCGAAGAACATTAAGAAGAAAAATTAGATTACATAATATTGCTAATGCGGAAGAGGCATTAAAATATAAAAGTCTTGAAGAGATGACAGAATTTTTTACAAAAAATTTTTCACCACACAACAATGTGAAAGAGCTTTTTTCTGGGTATGCTATAACACAGAATACTATAAATCAGATAAAACATAATACACTCATTTATTCATCTATTGATGATCCTTGCGTTCCTATAGGACCTCTTCAAGAACTTGATCAAACCGATTATGTAAAATTTAAACTTCAACAATACGGCGGCCATTGTGGTTTTATAGATGATTTCAAGTTTTCATCTTCTGTATACGATGAGATAGTAAGTAAGCTAGATAAAGATAAAATCTAATTTTGTTTTGGAGGAAGGTACATCTGGATATGGTCAATGTCATCTTCTAGATAAACCTCACCTCTAGCTGTAAATCCAAGTTCAGCATAAAAATGTTCTAGCCTATGTTGAGCTGAAATAACAATTTCATTATCAGGATATTCTTTTGATAAAAAGTTTACCCCTTCTTTTGTAATTTCTTTTCCAATACCAAGGCCTCTTGAATTTATTTCTGTGACAATTCTGCCAAGTGAGGAACCATCGTATTTGATGCCTGGTCTAAAGGCCCTAAGATACCCAATTAGATCATTATCTTTATATGCCAGTAAATGGAATGCATCTTGATCGGTGTAGTCTGCATCTATGTAAGGACAATCTTGCTCAACAATAAATACTTTTTGTCTCAAGTGAATCATTGCATATAGCTCATCTGAAGACAGCTCAGCAAATCTTTTCCAGATATATTTAACTTTAGTGTTCGTCATAACGTATTCTCAATAAATAATTATATAGATGCTTTAAGATAAGGTCATTTTAAGATTTGTATCTCTTTTTTGTATATAATCATATTTTTTAAAATCACATTTTTTTAATCAAAATAAAGGAACCCAAAAATGAAAACAGTTTATGACTTTAATGTTAAAGATGCAGATTTAAATGAAATATCTCTTAGTGAGTATCAAGACAAAGTTCTCTTGGTTGTAAATGTTGCTAGTCAATGCGGACTTACACCTCAATATAAAGGCCTTCAGGAATTATATGAAAAATATAATTCTAATGGTTTGGAAATCCTTGGGTTTCCTTGTAACCAATTTAAAGGTCAAGAGCCTGGTACTAATGAAGAAATTCAATTTTTCTGTACTGAAAAATATAATGTGAGTTTTAAAATTTTCGACAAGATTGATGTTAATGGTACAAATGCCGACCCCTTTTATGATTTTCTAAAAAATGAGCAACCTGGTGTTCTTGGTACAAAAAATATCAAATGGAATTTTTCAAAATTCTTAGTTAATAAGAATGGAGAAGTCATTAAAAGATATTCTCCAACTACTAAGCCAGAAGATATTGAATCAGATATTGAAAATCTTCTTAGCTAATAGCTAATGGATATATCCTTCATAGGTTGGATTCATACATTAATAGCTATTTTAGCAATAGGCTCAGGAGCATATTCTTTAAAAAAGCATACAATCATTGAAACTAAAAATTTTTCAGCAAAAGTATTCGTTGTTACAACCATGATTGCTGCAGTTACCGCCTTATTGATATATAAACGTGGATTTGGTGTAGGGCACTTATTGGCAATAGTTACACTCTTAGCTGTGATATTTGGACACATTAATGAGAAAGGTCTATTTTTTGGATTCCTTGCACCCTACTTTCAAACTATCAGCTATACTGCACTTTTTTTATTCCATATGGTTCCTGGCATTACAGAAGTCTTAAGAAGATTTCCACCGGACAATCCTATTGTCATAGATTCAAACGTAGATCATCCAATTCTAATAAGCTTTTACATAACATTTTTTATCTCATATTTAATAATCGTCACAAATCAAATTATGTGGTTAAAAAAAAGAAATGGTTAAATTGAGAGTGACATTAACAAAGCGTCTTCTGAATTGTCTGTATAGTAATTGTTCCTAATAGCATCTTTGCTAAAACCAAATTTTTCATAAAAATTAATAGCCTTTACGTTACTTACTCTCACCTCAAGGAATATCTTTTTATAGTGCATGACTTTGCATTGGTCTAGCATGCTTTTAAGAAGCAAAGTTCCAATACCCTTTGATTGCATTTCATTTCTTACTGAAATACTTAATATATGGGCTTCTGGGCTAATTGGTGAAAAGATAATAAATCCAATCATTAGGTTATCTTTCTTGCAAATTAGACCCTTATGGCCAACCTCAAAAGATGATAAAAAAGTTTCATACTTCCAAGGGCTAGGATTAACTGCAAGCTCTATCTTGTAGGCTTCTTCTAAATCATTTAAACCCATCAAGGAAATCTTATACATAAATTACTTTAAAATAATCTCTTTAAGCTTTTTCCATAAAATCTTCTTTGACTCTGTATCAGAAATCATTTTGTTGAGTGAAGATGATTGAACAAAGGGTATTGATAGATCAAGGGTGCCAATGTCAGGTATAAAACTAATTATGCCTTTAATATCTTTTGTAGCTAAAATAATTTTTTTTGCATCTTCAAGATTAAATTTATTTTGAATTGTATCTTCGTTAACAGAATTAACTGCATCAACAATGGCATTAAGGAGCTCTGCCTTATCTTTACCTAAATCATCATATGATTGCTCAAGTAATGTTAGAATATTTCCTTTTTGGTAACTAAAAATTGTTTTTGAGAGGTCTGATTGCTGCTTTGAACGAAGTTCATACCTGGTAACACCCATCTCTTTAAGAATTAAGTTTGTTTTAATACTTGGAGTTATCATAGAAAGAAAATATTAACATTTACAGATAAAAAATGGATAATCCAGTAAATAAATATAAAGCTTTTAAACCCATTAACCTTGAAGATAGGCAATGGCCTTCAAAAGTAATAAATCAAGCGCCTACATGGTGTTCTGTTGATCTTAGAGATGGCAATCAGGCATTGATTGAGCCAATGGGCTCTGAAAGAAAAGACAGAATGTTTACTTTGCTATGCAAACTAGGGTTTAAAGAAATTGAAGTTGGCTTTCCTTCTGCATCACAAACTGACTTTGATTTTGTAAGATCTCTGATAGAGGATAAAAAAATTCCTTCTGATGTAAACATACAGGTTCTAACCCAGTCTAGGAATGAACTAATTGAAAGAACTTTTGAATCTCTTAAAGGCATTCCAAGAGCTATTGTTCATTTTTATAATTCGACATCTACCCTTCAGAGAAAAGTTGTTTTTAATCAAGATAAAGAAGGTATTAAAGAGATTGCAATTAATGGTGCATTGAAAATAAAGGAATTGGCTTTAGCAAATCCTGATACCGACTGGAGTTTTGAATATTCACCTGAAAGCTTTACTGGAACCGAACTAGATTATGCCGCAGAAGTCTGTGATGCAGTTGTAGATATTCTAAAAGAGGTTTCAAAACATAAGATCATAATAAACCTTCCTGCAACTGTAGAAATGTCTACACCAAATATATATGGTGATCAGATTGAATGGATGGATAAGAACTTAAAAAATCGTAAAGATATCTCTCTAAGTCTCCATCCTCATAATGATAGAGGTACAGCTGTTGCAGCATCTGAGTTTGGACTCATGGCTGGTGCGGATAGGGTTGAAGGCACTTTGTTTGGAAACGGAGAAAGAACTGGCAATGTAGACATCGTCACGATAGCTTTGAATATGCTTACTCAAGGAATTGATCCGCAGCTAGACTTTTCAAACATAAATTCAGTTATGAGAGAGGTTGAGTATTGTAATCAGCTGCCAGTGCATCCAAGACATCCATACGCAGGAGACCTAGTTTTTACAGCATTTTCAGGATCACATCAGGATGCAATAAAAAAGGGTTTCCAAGCTATGAAACAAAGCAATGATCCTGAGTGGGCTGTCCCATATTTGCCAATTGATCCAGCTGACCTAGGAAGAAGTTATGAGGCTGTTGTTCGTATCAACTCTCAATCTGGAAAAGGTGGTGTTGCATTTCTTTTAGAAAAAGATCACGGGGTATCTCTTCCAAGAAGACTTCAAATTAGCATGAGTCAAAAAATACAAAAACTTGCAGATGAAACAGGTAAGGAAATTAGTAGTCCTGAAATATGGGAAATATTTGAGATAAACTTTTTAAAACCAAAAAATAATTTTGCATATCAAAGTCATACATCATCAACCAAAGATGACGTTAACGAATTAGAAGTAAAGATGATTATGAATACAGAAGAGGTCACTGTATCTGGAACTGGGAATGGGCCAATAGATTCATTTGTTAATGGTCTTTCCAAGAAATTAGGAATCAATATAAAAATTTCTGACTATCATCAATCCGCAATCTCATCAGGTTCTGATGCTCAGGCTGCAGCATACATTGAGCTTGAGAAAGATGGACAGACAAGATGGGGAGTTGGAATAAATCCAAATACTACAAGAGCCTCATTTGAAGCTATTATTGTAGGGCTAAGTAAAATCCTATAAAAACTAATCGAAATTTGGTTCGCGTTTCTCAAAAAAAGCTATTACAGCCTCTTCATTTTGAGGACTTCTAGTCAAACTATTTTGAATTTCAGCTTCGCTTTGATATGTGTCCCAATATGAATTAGATAATGATTCTCGCATTAATTTTTTGGTGTTCGCAAGGGCTTGTGGTGATCTTTTAGCAAGTCTAACAGCCCACTCTAATGTATCTTCTTTTAGCTTATCAACCGTTGTTACTTTATTGGCCAAACCAAACTGCAAACATTCTTTTGCATCAATTTTTTTTGCTTCTATTGCATATTCGTATGCTTTTGAGTAACCAAGATATTTTGGTAATAGCCATGACAGTCCTCCATCAGGTATTAAAGCAATATTACTAAATACCGAGAGAATATATGCATCATCAGACATTACTCTTAGATCACATGCCATAGCAAAAGCAGCTCCTATTCCAGCTGCTGGACCTTGTATAGAAGCTATAACAGGCTTAGGCATAGAAATTATATTTTCAAATGAGGGCTTAAAGCCCCTTAACAATGCATCCTTTGATCCATCCCAATTAGCATCAGCTTCAGATAAATCAGCACCAGAAGAAAAAGCTCTTCCTGATCCAGAAAGAACCACAACTCTTATATTGTCATCATCTTTCACTAATTTAGTTGCTTCTTGTAAATCCCAAATTAATTGAGAATTAAAAGCATTCAATACATCTGGTCTATTTATTTCTATTGAAGCAACTTTATTTTCTTTATTTATTTTTACTGTCTTAAAATCCATAATTTCAATCTCCTAGGGTTTAATGCTCAAACATTATTTTTTAGAAATAATGATACACCCATCTTTATAACAAATTTCCCCGCCTACTTGATCCTTATCAGCTCTTGACCATGAAACTAAAGATTTAGGCCCAGGATTTGATTGTATAAAAGTTTTTATAATTTCTTCAATTACTTTTTTGCTTGGCATAGCTATGCTCTGTTTTCTTATTGAATGTCTAATAATATCAATAACAAATGGTTCATCTATTTCTCTTAGATCTTTAACTTTAATTTTTTTATCAATTAAATGTTTAAATTTTTCTTCTAAAAGAATTTCATATGATTGATTTTTAATTCTTATAAACTCTGAAGTATTTGAGATTCTTGATGATGCCTTCATCCATCTCTGCTCAATAGAAGGAATAATATTATTTCTTATGTAATTTCTATCTTGCTCCTGCCCATCATTAGACTCATCGTTGATATAACTGATGTTGTTGTCTCTAAGGTACATCATAATTTCTTCTTTGCTTAAGTTAATTAAAGGTCTTACAAGATAACCATCTCCTACACCTCTTTTTATATTAAGGCTTTCAAGACCATCAACTCCTGTGCCTCTAAATAGTCTTAATAAAAAAGTTTCAGCTACATCATTAGAATGATGGCCAAGTAAAATCTGATCTCCCTCTTTGAGGTATTTTGTAAATATCTTGTATCTTGCTTTTCTAGCAGCTGATTCCAGACCATCCCCATCAATTTTAATTTCAACAGACTCAACATGGCATGGTATACCTAATTTCTTAGAGGTCTGTTTACAATGATCTTCCCATTCTGCTGAATTGCTTGAAAGATTATGATTGATATGGATTGCTTCTATATTAGAAATATCATTTGAATGAAGCAAATGCAATAATGCACTAGAGTCAGGTCCCCCACTATACCCAACATAGATTTTTTTATCTAAATCTAAGTGATAAGTTAAATCATTAAAACTAATCAAAATCTAAATGCCAATTTCTACTAATCTTTTATATCTTCTGTCCAGTAGTTGTTCCATAGACATACTATTTAGAGCAGATAAATTTTTAATTAGGGAATCTTTTATGCTTGATGAAATTAGATCATAGTCCCTGTGAGCGCCACCTAAAGGCTCTTCAATAATTTCATCAATAATTTTTAATTTTTTTAGTTCATTTGCTGAAACCTTCATAGCCTCAGCAGCATCTGAAGCCTTGTCAGCAGTTCTCCATATTATTGAAGCACAAGCTTCTGGGGAGGCTACAGAATAAGTAGCATATTGAAGCATTGCAATATTATCACCAACACTTATAGCTAATGCTCCCCCAGAACCACCCTCACCAGTAACTACAACTAAAATTGGAGTTTTTAGTTCTGACATTACTGCTAAATTTCTAGCAATTGCCTCACTCTGACCCCTTTCTTCACCCTCTATACCTGGATATGCTCCAGCTGTATCAATAAAAGTTATAACTGGCATGGTAAATTGTTCAGCTAATTCCATCAGTCTCTTAGCTTTTCTATAGCCTTCAGGCTGTGGCATTCCAAAATTTCTTCTAACTTTTTCTTCGGTATCTCTTCCTTTTTCATGTCCAATAATCATGACCGGCATATTTTCAAGATATGCTATGCCTCCAATAATTGAAGCATCATCACCAAATTGTCTGTCACCATGTAATTCATCAAAATCATCAAAAATTCTGTCTATAAAATCTAATGTATGCGGTCTTTGAGGATGTCTAGCAACTTGAACTGTCTGCCAAATAGAAAGCTTTGAATATATTTTTTTTGTTTCCACATCCCTTTCTTTTCGAAGAGTATTAATCTGATTGTTTAACTCTGAAGAATCTATAGCTGAATTTTTTAGAGCAGTGATTTTTTCAGATATATCCTGAATTGTTTTCTCAAAATCTAAAAATTTATAATCTTCTGAAATCTCAGGGATGTTCTTTGGATCAATTTCTTTTTTTGTCATTTTTATTTGGTACAAAAATTATATTTCTAGAGCATTTTTTCCAAAAGTTTCGTCCAACAAACTTAAATTTGATAAAGTCGGTTCAAATTTAAATTTGTCACCCATGTCTATTATAGCCTCTGAATCATTTGTTATTACTTTTACATTTAAATTACATCCTGTAGATTTCCACAAATCTTTATTTAACTTCTCTAACTTTTCAGAAAGCTCCTCAAGTGAAAATAGATCAGATTTTTCTAGATTTAAAATAACTTCCTGAATTTTTTTTGAGAGCTCTTGGTCTAATGACTTAACTTCTTTAACTCTCATCCTGAACATTGCATCACCAATTTCTTTAGATCTGTAGTCATCTATTTCAACAGTACCCTTTACAACAAGAATTTTTCCATCTTTTAAAATTTCATGACATTCCTCAAGAACTTCACTTGGGACAACTCCATCCATAACTCCAGTACCATCATCAAAATTAATAAATGTTAAAGGTTTTCCTTTTTTATCTTTTATTTGTCTAACACTGTTGATTAATACTACCAAAGAAGCTTTTTTTGTATCATGGTTGAGTTTGTGTATTTTCGTTGACCTAAGACGATTTACTTTTGTCTCAATTGCATTGACAGGATGTCCAGATAAATAATATCCCAGTGATTTTTTTTCAAGCGCTAGTAGCTCGCTTAAATTCATGTCTTGAGTATTTTTATATTTTTCATATGGGTCAAAGCTATCATCTAGTGATGAGAATAAATCTCCTGACATTCCAACTTGCTTAGATATATTTTTTGATCCATCTTTCAGCATATCCTCAACACATGAAATTGCTATGCTTCTTGAGGGAGCAATGCTATCAAATGCACCAGATTGAGATAAAGCCTCTAAGGATTTCTTACCTCCAAGTTTTATGTCAACTTTCTTTGAAAAATCCCATAAATCATTAAATGTATTGGTTTCTCTTATTTGACACACATGTTTTATGAATGTATCTGCCACGCCTTTTATGGCTCCTAAACCATATTCGATATCTCCATCTTCATTTACTATAAACATTTTGCTACTGGATAAAATATTTGGTTTAAGGACATTGATATTCATTCGCTTACATTCCTGAATTAATGCATGAATTTTATCTGTATTTCCTAGCTCAGTTGAGAGTACAGCAGCCATAAAATGTTCAGGATAATAAGTTTTAAGATATGCTGTTTGATAAGAAATTACTGCGTAAGCAGCTGAGTGAGATTTGTTAAAGCCGTACTCTGCAAATTGCTCTATTAGCTCAAATATTTTTTCAGCTGTTTTTGCTGGTATAGAATTTTTATCGCAGCCCTTAACAAAAATTTCTCGTTGCTCTTCCATTTCTTCAACTTTTTTCTTACCCATCACTCTTCGAAGTATGTCTGCTTGACCCATAGAATAACCAGCAAGAACTCGAGCAGCTTCCATTACCTGTTCTTGGTAGACAATAACTCCATAAGTTTCAGATAAAACTGGCTCAAGTAATTCATGCGGATAGGTAACCTGACTTCTGCCATGTTTTCTATCTACAAAAGTTGTATGCATTCCTGAGTTAAGGGGCCCAGGCCTATATAGAGCTAAAAGAGCTGTTATTTCTTCAAATTTTGTAGGTTTGAGTTTTTTAATTAAATCTCTCATCCCTGTTGATTCCAATTGGAACACTGCCATTGTTTTACCAGATGACAATAATTCAAATACCTTTGGATCATTTAATGGAATACTATCTAAATTTAATTGTTCTTCACCATTTTGAAAGGATTTGTTGATAGATTTTACGGCTTTATCAATGACGGTTAGTGTTCTTAATCCTAAGAAATCAAATTTTACTAATCCAATTTTTTCTACATCATCTTTATCATACTGAGTCATGATGGAAGATGACTGTCGATCATTATATATCGGACAAAAATCTGACAAGCTTCCAGGAGCAATAACAACTCCGCCAGCATGTTTACCTACATTTCTTGCTATGCCTTCTAATTTATATGCCAAATCCACAACTTCTCTAACTTCAGAATCATTTTTTGCAGCTTGAGCAAAAACGGGTTGTTCTTCTTTTGCTCTATCAAGTGTCATTCCAGGTGCAAACGGAATCATTTTTGAAATCCTATCCCCCAATGCATAAGGCTTACCCATTGCCCGAGCAACATCTCTTACAACAGCTCTTGCAGCCATTGTTCCAAAAGTAGCTATTTGTGAAACAGCTTCGCTACCATATTTGTTGCTTACATAATCAATAACACTATCTCTTTTTTCCATACAAAAATCTATATCGAAGTCGGGCATAGATATTCTTTCAGGATTGAGAAAACGTTCAAATAGCAAACCATGAGCTATTGGATCAAGCGTGGTTATACCAAGCGAGTATGCAACTAATGAACCAGCTCCTGAGCCTCTGCCAGGCCCTACAGGAACATCATTATCTTTAGACCACTGAATGAAATCATAGACAATTAAAAAGTAACTTGAGAAGCCCATTTTTTTTATTTGATTTAATTCATAATCAAGTCTTAGCTTGTATTCTTCTTTCTTATTATCATCAAAATTTAAAATTATTTGTTTTAACTTTTTGTGAGAAAGTTCAGCAATATATGAATCAAAGTCATGTTCATCTGGAACAGGATATTCAGGAAGAAAATATCCCTCAGTATGCAGAGATACATTACATTTTTTTGCAACTTCATTTGTATTTTTTATGAGCTCATCAAAATCTACAAATAAATTACTCATTTCTTTAGGAGACTTAAAATACTGCTCACTAGAAAAAGGTTTTTCTCTATTTGGATCATTCAAAGTTCTTCCTGTATTAATACATACTTTAGTTTCATGAGTCTCATAATCGTTTTTTTCTGAAAAAAGGACATCGTTTGTAGCAATTAAAGGAACTCCTTTTGAATTAGAAATTGGGAGTATATTTGTCAAAAATTCCTGCTCATCTGGTCTATTAGTTTTTTGAATTTCTATAAAGAAATCGTCTTTAAATACTTCTAAAAATTTATCAATACGATTGGCTGCCTCATCAATTTTTTTCCTTTTTATTAGCTCAAATATATGACTATCTTTTCCGCCAGAAATTACTATTACATCATTTCTAAATTCCTCAAGATCATTGAAATTAAGTATTGGGGTATGATATGAATAATTATTGTGGGCTTTAGAAATAGCTCTCATTAAATTTTTATGTCCATTGTTGTTTTTTGCCAAACATAAAAGTTCATGCGATGAGTCATCTCCATCAAATATAACTCTTATTGATGATCCAGATATTGGTTTGATTCCAGCACTTTCGCATTTATTAAAAAATTTAACCATTGCAAACATATTAGACTTATCAGTTAAAGCAAGAGATGGGACAGAGTGCTTTTTTGCACAATCAACTAACTGATTAATTGTTAAGAGCCCTTGAGTAATACTATATTCTGATGAAACTCTTAAATGAGAAAATGTTTTTTCCATTGTGCTAAGCGATAACTCCTTTAAATGTTTTTCTGTGAATTGGTGTTATGCCATGTTTTTTTATTGCAGCTTTATGCAGTTTCGTACCATAACCTTTATGATTCGAAAAATAAAAATCTGGATATTTTTTATCAAATTGCATCATTAAATTATCCCTATAAACTTTTGCAATAATTGAGGCAGCGCTTATTTCATCTACAATAGAATCACCACCAATTATTGTTTGAGTATCTGTATCTAAATCAGGCTTATGCGTTCCATCAAAAAGAATCTTACCTGGTTCAATAGATAGGTTTAGTATAGCCCTTTTCATTGCTAATAAAGAAGCTTGTAGAATATTAATGCTATCTATTTCTTCAACGGATGCAGATCCAAAAGAAAAATAAGAATTTTGCATTATGGTTGAGGATAATTCTTCTCTTTTCTTTTTTGAAAGCTTTTTTGAATCTGCAAGACCAGGTATGTTGGTTTTTAGAACTACAGCTGCTGCAATCACAGGGCCAGCCAAACAACCCCTTCCAACCTCATCAACTCCAGCAATAAAATTCAAAGCTTTAAAATTGAATTTGTGTGCTCGGTTTCCTCTGAGCCAATTAATAAAGTTCTCAATTGTTCTGAAAGTGAGTTTAAATCATGAAAATCAGTTGATTCAACAGCCTTTAAGATTTCTTGTGGGGTACATTTTTTTTGAATTAGTTCAGGAAATTTTCTTGAGCCTAGTAATAAATTTGGAAGGCCTACATCATCAATCTTAAGCATTCTTGAAATAATAAAATAATTAATTGGATTTGTTCTATAACAAATAATTGGAGATGCGCCTAATATTGCAGCTTCAAGAGTTGCAGTGCCAGAGGTTACTACGGAGCAATCAGAAATTGATAAGAAATCTTTTGCAGAGTCTATGCTTATCTTAACTGGCAATGATTTTGGAACAAGATTATCAATTGTTTCAAAAATCTTTTGATCAGATGCAGGAATTAGGTACACATAATCCTTATTTTTATTTGCATGAATATTAATAAACTCTATATAAGTTGGGAGTAAATTTTCAATTTCAGAGACCCTGCTCCCTGGAAGTATAGAAATATATTTTTTTGACGCATCAAAATGATATTTTTGATATATATGCTTTGAATCATGTTTAAATAATTTACTAAATGGATGTCCTATATGGATACTTGGTAAATTCTTATTTCTATAATAATCATGCTCAAAATTAAATAAGCACATTGTTAAATCTATATAACGTTTAATATTTTTAATTCTACCCTCTCTCCATCCCCAAACTGATGGGCTAACAACTTGAATATTTTTGCTTATTTCTTTTTGCTTGAGTATTTTGTGAATGCTTATATTAAAATCTGGGGAATCAATGCCTATGAAATAATCTATATCATTTTCAATGAATAAATTTATTAATTTTTTTTGTAGTTGTCTGAGTTGCCTATATTTAATAAGAGGTTCTATTAAGCCCATTACATGCAACTTACTAAAATCAAAAATTGAACTGAGTCCTTCTTGAATGATTTTAGGTCCACCAACTCCATATAATTCGACATGATGGGTTTTTTTAAGTCCTGAAATTATTTTTGCTCCAAGTCTGTCACCGGAGTATTCGCCTGCAACAACCCCAACTTTAATAATTGGCTTTTGCAAGCTCACTTACCTTAAAATGCCACGAGATGAAGCTTTAATAGACTGAGAAAAAATATCTAGATAGGTATCATTCGTTTCAGCCAAAAGAATATCTATTTCTTTTAAGGAATCTTCAAGCTTTAATCCTTTTTTATAGATAATTTTAAAAGCTTTCTTAATAAGACTTATGGATTCTGATGGAATATTATTTCTACTCATTCCTACTGAGTTAAGACCGATTACTCTTGCTGGGTTAGAGGCTATCTTGGTATAAGCTGGAACATCCATAGTTATTGATGTATTCATACCAGCAAAAGAATAATCCCCTAAACTACAAAATTGGTGTACAGCTGAATATCCCCCTATAACAACATAATTACCAACAGAAACATGACCTGCAATACCAGCATTATTGGCAAAGATATTGTTATCTCCAACTAAACAATCATGAGCGATATGTGTGTATGCCATCAAGAGATTACCGTTTCCAATTTTGGTAACTCCTTTGTCTTGAATAGTTCCTCGATGAATAGTAACACCTTCTCTAAAAATATTATCATCACCAATAATTAACTTAGTGTCTTCGCCTTTAAATTTTTTATCGGGGGTATCTTCCCCAATAGAAGAGAATTGATAAATAGTGTTATTTTTACCTATTTTGGTTGGACCCTTGATAATGGCATGACTTAAAACATTAGTGCCCTCATCTATTTCTACATCATCACCAATAATACAAAAAGGTCCAACATTTACAGTTGGGTGAATTTTTGTTTTATTACTTATAATTGATGAAGAATCTATAGTCATTAAGCTTTCCTATCTGCACAAAGTATTGAAGCTGAGCATACAACTTTATTATTAACTTCAGCTCTGGTATCAAACTTCCAAATACCTTTTTTTTCGCTGACAACTGTGCTGTATAAATGAACTTTATCATTCGGTCCAACTCGTGATCTAAACCTAGCTTTGTCTATACCTGCAAATACATAGATTGAACCCTCTTCCGGTGTCTTATCCATTGTTTTGAAACCCAAAATTCCAGATGCCTGAGCAAGTGCTTCAACCAATAATACGCCAGGAAAAACTGGATTACCTGGAAAATGACCCTTATAGAAATCATCATTGGCTGAATTTTTTAAAATACAATGAATGCTTTTACCCAATTCAACTTCAACAATTTCTTCAATGAAAAGAAATGGTTCTCTGTGAGGAAGAAAGTTTTTTATTTCATCAAAGTGTTTTAACATTATTTGCCTCTTTTTTTAATGTAAACAGAAGATTTTGCCCAATCCTTCTGTTCCTGTGCGGGCATTATACCAACATAATTTCCAGGCTCTTTGATATCTTTTGTAATTAGAGTATGTGCTCCAACAGTAACATTGTCACATATATTTAAATGTCCAAGAACGCCTGACAGTCCACCCATTTGAAAGTTTTTACCAATTACAGTTGAGCCTGCAACAGCACAAGATGCCGCAATCGCTGAATTTTTTCCTATAACTACATTATGTGCAATGTGTATTTGATTATCTAACTTTACTCCTTCATGTATTTCTGTGTCCAAAATGGCGCCTCTATCAATTGTGCAATTCGCTCCAATTTCTACATTTTTTTCAATAACCAATTTACCAATTTGCTCAATCTTCACATAACCTTCTTTGGTTGGTGCATATCCGAAGCCATCTGATCCTAATACTGTTCCGTTATGAATAATCGAGTTTTCTCCTATTTTTACATCTTGAACAATTGAACAATTAGATTTTATTGTGACATTATTACCAATTTCGCAATTTGGACCTATTACAGAATTAGCACCAATTGATACATTTATTCCAATAATTGAATCATTTGATATAGATGCAGTTGGGTGGATAGAAACATTATCAAGTTCAAAATTATGTTTTTTAAATAAAGAGCTTGCTTTTGCATATGCCAGATAAGGATCAGAGCTAATTATATAATTCCTTTCGTCTTTTATTTCAAAAGAGTCATGGACAATGATTGCCTGTGCTTTGGAGGCGCTAATAAATTTGCTATATTTTGAGTTTGATAAAAAACAGAGTGAATCGGATGATGCAGCCTCTAAGGATGATAAGTTGTCGACGATAGCTGTGCTATCGCCAACAACTTTAGAACCTGTATGATGTGCTATTTCAGCTAATGTAAATTCTTTTTTTTTAGACACTACTCGGATTGAGTATTTGCCTCTGAGGCAGCAACATCAAGCATAGACGTTACGTCATCAGTTAAGTCCAAAGCAGGATCACTAAAAAGAATAGTTTCATTTTTTTGAAGAAGAACTTTTATTTGCTTTGCTTGAATCAGTTCACCAATAATTTTTTGCATCGCTGGTCCATTTTCAGTAAATATTTTCTGTGCTGTCTCTTCTTGAGCTTGTTGAATCTTGCCAGCTAGAAACTCCAGATCTTTCCCTTTATCTTGAATCTCTTTTTGCATTTCTGCAATTTGTTCTTGTGACAAAGCTTCTAGTTCTTTTTGTAATTTTTCTGCAATGGCTTGTCTTTCAGCTTGAAGCGACTGTGCTTCTTCCAGATTAGATGCATAATCAGCATCTTCTTCAAGAGCTTTAAAAGCGTCTGCAGCTGCTTGAGTAGAAAGAACTGCAGTTCTCATATCAATTACAGCCATACCATCAACAGCAAATGCAGGAATAGCAAGCATTAATGCTGCAAATAAATTAAATTTTAATAGATTTTTCATAATTACCCCTTATTGGTGTGTGATATTTTATCTCAATTAGAATACATTGCCTACAGTGAATTGAAATTCCTTGGTTTCTTCATATTTACCTGCATTTGTTGGTTTAGATATAGCAAAACTCATTGGACCAAAACCAGTAATCCAGGTAACTCCAACTCCATATGAGTATCTTAAATCATCTATTGATGGCTTATAGCAGTTAAATTGATATTCTTTACAATTGTCAGAAAATACATTTCCAAAATCAAAAAAGAAAGCAGATCTCATTGACCTTTGATCTTCAATGAATGGAAGTTTAAAAATCAGCTGTAAGCTTCCCTCAATTTTAATATTTCCTCCAATTGAAACTCTTTTATTATATTCAGAATTTGCGTAAGGATTGTAATATGGGGTGTCAAGAATACCATCACCATCCAAATCTAATAGGTTTGGACATGTACCATCCTCATAATTAAATTCATAACAAGGTGCTTCTGTGCTTCTTGGGCCCAATGTATTCGATTCGAATCCTCTAAGAGAGCGAGGGCCTCCAGCATAAAAATTTTGAAAAAAAGGTGTTTCGTTGGTATCACCAAATGCTGTTAAATAGCCTAAATCAATATTGAAGCCAAATACTAGATCTTGGCTTATTGGTTGGTAATATTTTTGTCTTATATTTAGCCTTGCATAATCAATGTCTCCACCAGGAATTGTGGATGAAAGACTTAGAACAGTTGAGGAGCCGTCTGTGGGGAAAATACCTCTATTTAGGGTTATTCTTTGCCATGATGTTTGGATGCTTAGAGTTTCAAATATACTTCCCTCAGCATTTATAAAATCCCATATTTCTCTTGCCGGCTGCGTACCAATATCTATTTCAGTTTTATCATATGTTAAGCCTATATTTATTCTTTGAGTATCTGAGATTGGATACCCAAATTGCATTCCAAAACCTAAAGAGTTGCTCAGGTAATTTGCAACATTAAACTCCCCATAATCTGTTTCTCTGAAATATAGATTGAAGCCCCTGCTAACACCGTCTTTTGTTGCATATGGATCTAGGAAAGAAATATTATAACTTTCGCTATAAATATTTTTTGAAATACCAATACCAACTGTATTACCTGTACCAATAAAATTTTGTTCTTGAAGATTAAAACCTAGCATTAGGCCAAAGTCACTATATCCGATATTGCCACCGACAGAACCTGTTGTTTCTTCTTCTACTGTGTACATGATGTCAACTTGGTCATCTGTATTTGGTACAGGTATTGTTTCAACATCAACTTCTTTAAAGTATCCAAGCCTTTCAAGCCTTATCTTGCCAGCTTCAATGCTATTGTTTGAAGACCATGCTCCTTCAAATTGTCTCATTTCTCTTCTTAGAACATAGTCTTGGGTTATATTATTTCCTGAAAAAAGAATTTTTCTTGTATATGTTCTTTTGCCTGGAAGGATTGAGAATATTATTTTTACTTCATCAGTATCCTCATTTATTTCTGGGCTGCCACTAACTTCTGCAAATGCATAACCCCTATTTCCTAGCAAGTTGGTAAAAAACTCTTCAATTGATGTAATTTGAGCTTGTGAATATGTTAGGTTATCTAACGACTCAATGATGGGTAAATAAACCTCTTCTTCTATGGGAACATCTCCTACAACTTCAGCATTAGAAATAGTATATTTGTTACCTTCAAAAATATTAAAGTTAATAAATATCTTCTTCATATCTCTTGATAGGCTGATCTGAGATGACTCGATTGAAAATTTTAGATAACCTCTATCTCTATAAAATGACTCAAGAGTTTCAATATCTCCTTGAAGCTTTTCTCTTGAATATGCATTGTCATTATTGAGAAAAGAGAAAAAAGAGCCTTCGGATAATTCAAAACTTTTTAAAAGCTCTTCATTGGTAAAAACTTCATTGCCAATGATGTTTATTTTATCAATCTTTGCACTTTTACCTTCATCAACTTCTATTTGTATTTCAAGTCTATTTCTAGGTTGTTTGATTTCTTCTATTTCAACATTAGCTCCATATCTTCCATTGGAAGCATATGATCTAACTAGCTCAGATTTAACTTTTTCTAGAGTTGACCTTTTATAGACCTCACCTTCTTTTATTCCTACACCATCTAAGCTTTCAAGTAGTTGTTCGGTTTTAATAGCCTTGTTTCCATTAATATCAATTCCTGATATAGAAGGTCTTTCAACCACACTTATGATTAAAGTATTTCCATCTTTGGCTATTTGAATGTCGTCAAACTGTTCTGTAGAAAAAAGAGATCTAGTGATATCTGTTGATTTTCTTATATCTATCTTATCTCCAACGCTAATTGGAATAACATTAAATATGCTTCCAGTTGATACTCTTTGAAGGCCAATTATCCTAATGTCACTAACTAAAAACTCATCAAAAGCATTAAGACTTGAAATGAATAAAAAGCTTAAAAAATATAATTTATGAATTTTCAATTATTTTAAACCTATAAAAAACGGGCAACATCATTAAATATTGCAAAAATCATTAATGCTCCAACCATTAACGCTCCACCTGTATATATAAAATTTTCAGTTCTTTCAGTAAAAGGTTTGCCTCTTATTGCTTCTATACCTAAAAGTGTGAGCTGACCCCCATCTAAAACCGGGATAGGTAAGAGATTTAAAACCCCTAAACTTATGCTTAATAATGCCATTAAGTACATAAACGGAAGGAAACCCGCTTGAGCTGTATTACCAGCCATTTGAGCAATACCAATTGGGCCACTAAGGTTTTCTGTACCCATATTGCCGGTGAGCATTTTGCCAATAAACTGAAGTGTTTTGACACTGAGGTTGTAAGTCTCATATACGCCTTTGGAGAAAGACTGATAAATGGAACGACTGGTTCCAAAGGAAACTCCAATAATACCAATCTGATTTCCATCAATATCTTCAGATGAACCAACTCTCACAGGAAATTGAAGCAAATCACCATCTCTATAAACATCTATTAATACATTTTGATTCGGAACAGAAGATATTGTATTTCTAATATCACTTGCGTAATTAATCTTAGTATTTCCAATTTTAGCAATCACATCATTAGCTTTTAAATTTGATTTATCAGCGGGACCATTTTTTATAATAGAACCAATTACAGGTTTCATTTTATATTCAACCTCAACTCCTAAATCACTTAATGGATTTGCTTGTGATTCTGCAGTTGGTAAAAAGTCATCAACTAAAATACCAACATTTATAAAATCAACTATATCTGATCTTTTTAATGTTAAGTTGATTATTCCGGTATGCCCAGCATTCGATAGAAGTTCTAAGTTGATATCCTTTGAATCTGAAATTATAGTTGAGTTTATAGCTACTATTTGATCACCAGGAAGAATGAATTGATTCGATGAATTCATGTTTACTGAGCTTTCCACTCGTTTAATGACAGCTGTGGTTTGAGGGTCTGGTGTATTTAAAAAAATCAAAGAAAAAATAAAAATTGATAGTAAGAAGTTTGCAAGAGGTCCTGCAAACATTATTAGAGCTCTTTGCCATTTAGGTTTAGAGTCAAAAGTATTCTTGATCTGCTCTTCACTTAATTGTTCTTTTACTTCCGGTTCAAGTTCTATTAATTTGTTTGTAATCATGGAAACATAACCGCCGAGTGGAAGCGCAGATATTGCAAACTCTGTTCCATATTTGTCAAGTCGCTTATATATAACTGGCCCCATTCCTATAGAAAACCTTTGAACATGAACTTTAAAAATTCTTGCAAAAATAAAGTGACCATATTCATGAATGGTAACTAACACTCCAAGGAGTGCTATAAATGATCCAATATATATAATTGTTGTTGTCATAATTTAAGAAATGGATTTTACCACCTTCTTGGCCTCTATGCGTGTTTGATTGTCGGTTTCATAAATAGTATCTATATCAATATTTTTAGACACTGGAATGGTATCAAAAGTTCTATAAATCACCTCATATATTTTGTCGAAGGTTATCTGTTCTTCTAGAAAGCTTTGCACGGCAATTTCATTAGCAGCATTAAAGATTGTTCCTGATGAGCCTCCTAAATTGCATATATTTCTTGCAATATTAATCAATTCTGATCTATCTTCAGGTATATCTTGGAATGTTAGTTTTAGTGATGAAAAATTAATTTCGGAAAAATTTAAACTTAAACGTTTTTTATGAACAGATAAAGCATGTGCAATTGGAACTCTCATATCCGGATTGCTCATCTGACATATACTTGAGCCATCAGTATAGGTAACTATCGAATGAATTATGCTTTGAGGATGGACGACTAAATCAAAAAATTTTTCATTCAAATTAAATAAGTATTTTGCTTCAATCAATTCAAGACATTTATTAACAAGTGAAGCAGAATCAATTGTTATTTTTGCCCCCATTTCCCAGTTTGGATGATTTAGCGCCTCTTTTTTTGTAACCTTTGAGAGTTGAGAAATTCTTTTATTTAAGAAAGGACCTCCAGAAGCAGTAATTATTATTTTTGATACGTCATCTGTATTTTTATTTGAATTTAAGCATTGAAAAATAGCGTTATGCTCACTATCAATAGGTATTATCTGAGTACTATGCTTATTAGCCATTGGAAGGACGATATCTCCTGCAACTACTATGCTTTCTTTATTAGCTAATAAAATTGTTTTTCCAGTTTTTGCTGCCATTAGTGTGCTTTCAAGACCAGAAAAACCTGAAATGGCTGATACTATGATATCCACATCATCTTTATTAAGTAGTTCCTCTAATTCAGATTTCTCTCTTAGAATATTTAATTCTTGATTATTTTCATATGTATGCTTAAGAGATTTATGACTTTCATCGGAATCTGAATATACATTTTTTAATTTAAACTCATTAATAATATTTTTTGCTTTAGCTATATTTGAGCTGAAGCTTATCCCTAAAAGATTTAATTTATTTTTATTTTGTTTGATTACGCTAAGTACGCTATCGCCAATACTTCCAGTAGCACCCAATACAATAATATTTTTCATAAGATAACGAGCAAAATCAAAAATAGAAGCATTATGGGTGTTGCTAATAAATGAGAGTCTATTCTATCTAAGACTCCACCATGTCCAGGAAGGATATTGCCAGTGTCTTTTATTGATTTATCTCTCTTGAGAAAACTTATAAGGAGATCTCCATAAAAAGCTAATATTCCACCAAAAAAACATATTAAAACTGACCAATAGCTAATATCAAGTGAATAACATATCACAAAGCCAAACAGTATATTCCCAATCAGCCCCCCTATTAGGCCCTCTAAAGTTTTATTTGGACTTATGTTTGGAGAAATATGAAGCTTTCCAAAGTTCGATCCCACAAAATAAGCAAAAATATCAAAAAGAGCTGTATTAATAATTATTATAAGAATAATTTGGTATACAGAGACTGCGCTTAGTTCATGTAGATCATAAAATTCTTTTGAAGCAAAAGAAGGTTCAGACAAAAATCCAACTAAGAGACAAATTGAAAGCCAAAAATATATAAAAATTAAATTAAACCCCCATAAAATCGGTCGTCTAAAACTATTTTTAATCCACTCATAAAATCCTGCTATTGAAAAAATTGATATTAAAGACAAAAAAATCCAATAGTTTTCTGCAATTATTATAAAGATTAAAGGCAGGACAATTATTAACCCTGTAATGGTTCGTCTTAATAAATTTGAATTATATTCTTTTACCAAATCTTCTACTCACAGTCTTAAAGTTATCTATGCATTCTACAAAATCTTCTTTTGTAAAATCTGGCCAGTATTTATTTACAAATGATATTTCAGTATAGGCTATTTGATATAGTAAAAAATTACTTATTCTTCTATCTCCTCCCGTTCTTATTAATAGATCTATATCTTTAACAGGAGATGATGAAAACTCAGAAATCATTTTCTCATCTATTTGCTCTAAGGTTATTTGACCATCTTTCACTTTTGATGAAATTTTTTTGGTCAAGTTAACTATGTCTTGTCTACCTCCATACCCAAGAGCAACATTTAAATTCAGCACTGGTTCATATTGGCTAGTTGAAGCCTCTGCTTCATCAATCTTAGATAAAATTTTTGAACCAAAATCTTCAATTTCACCAAAAAACTTAAGTTTAACTTTTTGTTTTTTTAAATCTGATACTTGTTCATTAATAGCCTTTACCACGAGTTTTTTTATTGCATCTATTTCAGGCTTTGGTCTTGACCAGTTTTCTGAACTAAAGGCATATAAGGTTAATGATGATATATTTTGTTTAACTGATTCTTCTACTATTTCTCTAACAATCTCAACACCTTTGCTGTGTCCTTTGCTTATATTTAGAGAATTTGAGATAGCCCATCTACCATTACCATCCATAATAATAGCAATATGTTTGGCGATGTTTTTCTGCTTATCTATTGATGAGTTAGCCATGAGGCTTATTTTAAATTTCTAAAAGATCAGATTCTTTTGCTTTTAATTCTGAATCAACAAGCCCGATATATTTATCCGTTTCTTTTTGTATTAAATCTTCTATTCTTCTTAAATCGTCTTCTGATATTTCTCCTGAGGACTGTAGCTCTTTACTTGATTGATTAGCATCTCTTCTAATATTTCTAATAGATACTCTAGAATTCTCAGCCTCAGCTCTGGCCTGTTTAATGTAATCCTGTCTGGTTTCTTCAGTTAATGCTGGCATTGTAATTCTAATTAAGTCAGATGACGTGCTTGGATTTAATCCCAAATTTGAATTAGATATTGCTTTTTCTATTTCAGGTATGAGGCTTTTATCCCATGGTGAAATAACTAAAGATCTCCCATCTTCAACGCTTATACTTGCAGTCTGATTTAAGACTGTCAGATTGCCATAATAGTCAACTTTGATATCATCTAAAATAGCGGGATTTGCCCTTCCAGTTCTAATCTTATTAAATGCCTGACCTAAGGATGCAATAGATTTGTCCATTCTCGAGGTTGCATTATTTAGTATTTCGTTCATTTTATGATATTAACGTACCTATTTTTTCACCGCAAATGATATCTTTTAATGCATTTTGAGTATTTACATTGAAAACTGTTATAGGAAGATTGTGGTCTCTAGCTAAGGTTAGTGCTGTAGCATCCATTACTTTTAAATTTTTTGTAATTGCATCATTAAAAGATAGTTCTGGGAAAAATTCTGCATTTTCATTAATCTCAGGATCTGAATCATAAACGCCATCAACTCGTGTAGCTTTTAACATTAAATCTGATTGAGTTTCTATTGCTCTGAGGCATCCTGCCGTATCAGTCGTAAAAAATGGGTTACCAGTTCCTGCTGTAAAGATTACAACATATCCATCATCCAATAGTTGAATTGCAAGCCTTCTATCGTAATGTTCAACTATTCCTGACATTGAGATAGCAGACATTACTCTGGTCTTAATACCGGCTCTTTCCAGAGCATCTCTAAATGCAATACCATTCATTACAGTAGCCAACATACCCATATGGTCGCCTGCAACTCTATCCATTCCTGCTTTATTTAGCTTCTCACCTCTAAAAAGATTACCGCCACCTATGACAATTCCTATTTGGGCACCTAATTCTTTGCATGACGCAACTGAAGATGCCATTTGATCTAGAATTTTAGGATCTATACCATGTTCATCATCACCGGCAACAGACTCTCCACTAAATTTAACGAGAATACGCTGGTGTTTTAGATTTGACATAAATTTATTTTAACTGCTCAGCAACCTCATCAGCAAAGTTTTTAGTTTCAACTTCAATGCCTTCACCGACTTTTAATCTTGTATAAGATTCAATTTTTGCATTATTTGAATCTAAAAGATTTTGAATTGTAACTTCAGGATCTTTGACAAAATTTTGTGATAATAAAGAAACCTCAGAAAGAAATCTTTTTAGCTTACCTTCTATCATTTTTTCCATAATCTCTTGAGGCTTTCCTGATTCTTCAGCTTGAACCATGTAAATTGCCTTTTCTCTTTCAAGAATTTCTGGATCAATATCAGCCTCTGATAAACATAAGGGATTGAATGCAGCAACATGCATTGCAATATCTTTTGCTAAAGTTTCATCGCCACCAGAAATTACCACAATAGAACCAAGCTTTGAGTCTGAGTGGACATAAGAGCTAGTATTCATTTCGGAGCTATATTCAATTGTCTCCAGTCTTCTTAATTGGATGTTTTCTCCAATTGTTTGAACAAGTGCTTTTCTTTTATCTTCAACCTCAGATGCTTGAATATCAGCAATATCGGTTAATTTATTTTCTGAAATAAATTTCTGTACATCATCAGCAAACTTAATGAAGTTTTCATCCTTTGCTGCAAAATCTGTTTCTGAATTAATTTCAATCAATGTTGAGTAGTCATCTCCAACATGAACTCTCAGCACTCCATCAGCAGCAACTCTGGCCGCTTTCTTCTCTGCTTTTAACGCGCTATTTGATCTGAGCAAATCAAGAGCCTTTTCAATATCTCCACTGCATTCAACAAGTGCTTTTTTGCACTCCATCATTGCAACACCTGTCATGTCTCTTAATTCTTTTACTTGAGATGCCTTAATTTCCATTTTATTTTTCTTCCTCTTTAGAATCATCATTATCAACTTGTTCTTCATCTGTAGCTTTTTCTTCTACTGATTCAGGTGCTTCGGATTGATTTTCGTCTTCAGATGTTTCTTGCTTTAATACATCATCCAATGGTTCTTCTATAACTTCTTCATTCTTATCAACTTCTACTTCAACTGGCTCTTCCTTTTTAATCGTTTGAATAACTGGAGCTTCAGAGTCTGATTTAGGCATATAGCCTTTTGAAGACTCTAAGCCTCTTGCACAAGAGTCAGCAATTATTTTTGTTATAAGTCTTATCGATCTAATTGCATCATCATTTCCAGGAATGACCATATCAATTCCGTCTGGATCAGAATTAGTATCTACAAGTGCAATTACGGGTATTCCCATTTTTTTTGCTTCTAGGACTGCAATTTTTTCATATTTAACATCAATAACAAATATTGCATCGGGTAAACCTTTCATGTCTTTAATGCCACCAACACTAGCTTCAAGTTTTGTATATTCTTTTTGAATTTCTACTGCTTCTTTTTTAATAAGTTTTTCAATTCTTCCAGAAGATATCATTTCCTCAATATCTTGAAGTCTTCTAATTGAGCCTCTTATTGTTTTCCAATTAGTTAGTGTTCCACCCAACCATCTTTTATTAACATAAGGAAGGCCAATTGCTGAAGCTTCTTCTTTGATTGTTTTGCTAGCTGATCTTTTTGTACCTACAAATAAAACTTTATTACCTTTTGAACATATATCTTCAACTTTTGATGCAGCAGCGCTAAGATGCTCCTGAGTCATGTCTAAATTTATTATGCTTATTTGTTTTCTGGTATCAAAAATAAACTTTTCCATTTTAGGATTCCAGAATCTTTGTTGATGACCGAAGTGAACGCCTGCATGTAACAGGTCTTTAACTGAAACTATACTCAATTTAATTCTCCTTGGGGTTATTCTCCAATCCCTATAAAGCTGACTCTGTATTGAGCACCCCAACTTTAAATAACTAGGATTTTCGTGTTAAAAAGTTGTTGTATTCTATAGGCAAAGTAGACAAATTTAAAGTAATTTCTACCTAAAAAAATCTTGAGTTGTGTACATTCCTGGGGGAATACCAATCATTGATTTTGCAATTGATATAGCACCGTCCGCAAATATTTTTCTTGATAAAGCTTCGTGCTTAAAACTTATATGATTATTATCGTTAAAGAAGGTAACTTCATGGATTCCAAAAACATCTAATATTCTTTTAGATTCTATTTCAATTGAAGATATATATTTTTCATTATTGTTTAACTCAATAAACTTTTTTAGCTCGATAGCAGTTCCAGATGGTGCATCAACTTTTTGGGTGTGATGTGTTTCAGAAATTAAGCATTTCATAGAATCTGAGTTGTCTTTTAAAAATTGTTTAATGTTTTTTTTTAAATAAAAGATGCCTTTACTCATATTAAAGGAGAGCATGATTGGAATTTCATTTGAAGCTTCTTCTATTTGTTTGAGTTCAATATCTGTAAAACCTGTTGTACCTATAATTAATGGCTTTTTATACTCCTTAGCTTCTTGAACAAGAAATATTGTTGATTCAGGTCTTGAAAAATCAATTACTACATCTGAATCACTAATTGTTTTTACAATTTCAAAATCTTCATCATCTAGAATTAAATTGTTTATAGTTTTACCCATCTTTCCAGACAAACCATTAATAAAAATAGTTTTCATTAACTAATCCTTGATTTCATTACAGGCTTGATTAAATGCATCTGTTCCAGGAAAGTTCTTTGATTCAGATAATGAATCGGTAAATGATTTCAGAAGTTTTAGTTGTTTTCTGTCTAAATTTGATGGAGTTTCAACTACAACTCTGCAAAGAATGTCACCTCGTCTGCTATTTCTTACTACCGTGGCACCTTTCCCTCTTATTCTAAATACCTTTCCTGTTTGTGTTTGTGCTGGAATTTTTAATGAAATTGAGCCCTCTAAAGTAGGTATTTGTATTGATCCGCCTAAAATTGACACTTCAAACGGGATTGGAGATTCAATATATAAATCTTTACCATCTCTTTCAAATAAGGGGTTTTCTAAAACTCTTATTGCAACGTATAGGTCTCCTGATTGACCACCTTTTTGCCATTCACCCTCACCACTTAGTCTAACTTTATCCCCATTATCAACCCCTGCTGGAATGTTAACTGATAAAGTTTTATTCTCTTTGATGGCACCCATGCCGTCACAAGTTCTGCACTTATCTTTAATTACTTGACCTGTACCAGAGCAAGCTGAGCATGTTTGTTGAACTGAAAAAAATCCCTGTTGTATTCTAACTTGGCCTGATCCATTACAATTTGAACAAGTTACAGGACTTGTTCCTTTTGCAGCACCACTTCCATTGCAATCATGACACTCTTTATGAGATGGTATCTTAATTTTCTTTTGGGTACCAAGAACCGCTTCTTTAAGGGAGAGATCTAAATTGTATTGAAGATCAGATCCTCTTCTTTGCCTTCTTGATGATGATCTGGTTCCAAAAACATCTCCAAATATGTCACCAAAAATATCATTGATATTTATATCGTTAAAATTAGGGCCTCCGCCACCCATGCCCTGCACTCCTTGATGGCCAAACTGATCATAAGCTGATTTTTTTTGAGGATCTGATAAAACATCATACGCCTCTGCAGCTTCTTTAAATTTTTCAGCAGCTTCAGGATTATCTGGGTTTCTATCTGGATGAAACTTCATTGCCTTCTTTTTGAAGGCTTTTTTTAACTCAGCGGCAGAAGCGTCTCGAGAGACTTCTAAAGTTTCATAATAGTCTCTCTTAGACATTTTTGATTTATTTATCTTCTTCTTTTACTTCTTCAAATTCAGCATCAACTGTATTATCAGAGTTTTCAGCAGAACTCTCGTCTTGAGGTTGAGCTTCTCCTTCTGGTGTATATAGTTTTTGCGTCAAGGGTGTCAGAACATCATTTACACCCTTAGTTGCAGCTTCAATAGACTCAATATTTTCTGAAGTTATAGCTTTCTCCAACTCTACAACAGCATCTTCTACTTGTGATTTTTCATCATCAGTTAACTTGTCACCTGACTCTTCAATAGTTTTTCTAGTAGCATGCACTAGCATATCAGCATTATTTTTTGTTTTTACTAGCTCTTCGAATTTTTTATCATCCTCTGCGTTAGCTTCTGCATCTTTAACCATCTTTTCAATATCTTCATCTGAAAGTCCACTTGATGCCTTAATAACAATTGATTGCTCTTTTCCAGTATTCTTATCTTTTGCTGATACATTTAAAATACCATTAGCATCTAGATCAAACGATACCTCAATTTGTGGAACACCTCTTGTTGCAGGAGGAATATCTGTAAGATTGAACTGCCCTAGTGACTTATTTTGGGCTGCCTGAGTTCTTTCACCTTGGATAACATGAACAGTAACGGCAGTCTGATTATCCTCAGCAGTTGAGAATACCTGTGATTTTTGAGTTGGAATAGTAGTATTCTTCTCAATAAGCGGTGTTGCAACGCCACCCAGTGTTTCTATCCCGAGAGTTAAAGGCGTAACATCTAATAATAGAACATCAGTAGTGTCTCCTGAGAGAACAGAACCCTGTATTGCAGCACCGACGGCTACAGCTTCATCTGGATTGAGATCTTTTCTTGGATCTTTACCAAAAAACTCAGAAACCTTCTTTTGTACTAGTGGCATTCTTGTCTGTCCACCAACAAGAAGAATTTCAGATATCTCATCTTTAGAAATCTTTGCATCTTTAAGTGCAAGTTTTAATGGCTCTAAACTTTTATCAACTAAATCCTCAACCAATGATTCTAATTTTGCTCTAGTAATTTTATGAACAAAATGTTTTGGTCCTGAGCTGTCAGCAGTTATATATGGAAGATTAACCTCTGTTTGTTCTGAAGAAGATAACTCAATTTTAGCTTTTTCAGCAGCCTCTTTGAGTCTTTGCAAAGCAAGAGGATCGCTTTTCAAGTCAAAGCCTGATTCATTCTTGAATTGTTCTACAAAATAATCAATCAATCTTAAGTCAAAATCTTCACCACCTAAGAATGTATCTCCATTAGTTGATAAAACTTCAAACTGGTGTTCGCCATCAACATCAGATATTTCTATGATTGAGATATCAAATGTACCGCCACCAAGATCATAAACAGCAACTGTTGAATCACCTTTGTGCTTATCAAGGCCATACGCAAGTGCAGCGGCAGTTGGTTCATTTATTATTCTTTTCACATCCAGGCCGGCAATCTTTCCTGCGTCTTTAGTTGCTTGTCTTTGTGAATCATTAAAATATGCAGGTACAGTAATAACAGCCTCTTTGACCTCATGTCCAAGGTAGTCCTCTGCAGTTTTTTTCATTTTCTTTAAAACTTCAGCAGCTACTTGAGGTGGAGCTAATTTTTTATCAGATGCTTCTACCCAAGCATCACCATTATCTGCTTTAATAATTTTATAGGGAACCATATCAGCATCTTTACTTACGACTTCATCATCAAAAGTTCTACCAATAAGTCTTTTAATGGCATATAAGGTATTTTCCGGATTTGTAACCGCTTGTCTTTTTGCTGGTAAACCAACTAAAACTTCATCATTGTCTGTATAAGCAATTACTGATGGTGTAGTTCTTCCACCTTCAGCATTTTCGATAACTTTTTGTTGTTGTCCTTCGATGACGGCAACACAACTATTTGTGGTACCTAGATCAATTCCTATTATTTTTGACATAATATTTTCCTCTAATTTTTAATTACTGTAACTCTAGCTGGCCTTACTATCCTTGAATGTAGTTCCCAACCTCTTTGAAATACATTTCCAATAGAACCATTTTCTTTATCTTTATCTTGCTCCATGGTTACAGCCTCATGCTTTTCTGGATTAAATTCCTCATTAACAGGGTAAATGGGTATCATTCCAAATTTATCAAGGGCAGACTCAAAAGACTTTAAAGTTAATTCAATGCCTTCTTTGTCTTCTTTGGTAGCGTTTTCAGATAGGTTGTTTAGAGCGTGTTCTAGATTATCAATCACTGGTAATAGCTCAACAAGAAGCTTTTCAACACCATATTTATGAGCTTTTTCTACTTCATTAACAGTTCTTTTTAATGCATTATCTAAGTCAGCATTAGCCCTTAAGACTGATTTTTCTAACTCTTCGTTAATATCTACAAGCTCTTCATAAGTTGGAGAACCTAGATCATCCTTAGTTACCTCATCAGTTTCAACTGCAGATTCCTCAGAATTTAATGCATCATTTTCAATATCATTTTTTTTAACTTTTTTTTCTTTTGGCATATTTAAATCCTATTTGAAACATATATTGGGATTTAAATTTTCAGTTCAAGAGCTGAGCTTGATTTAAGATTCTATTTTTCTAACGTGGAGCACCATGCTGTGATCGACTAACTCATAGCCTTTTTTGTTTGCTATTTCATGTTGAAGTTTTTCTAATTCTTCATCATGAAATTCCATAACTTTGCCGGTATCAACATCAACCATGTGATCATGGTGTTCATCAGAATTAATTTCGTATACTGCTTTGCTATTTTCAAAATGATGCTTTGTTACCATTCCTGCAGCCTCAAACTGTGTAAGGACTCTATAAATGGTTGCTAAACCTATATCTTCATCTTTAGAAATTAGCTCTTTATATATATCTTCGGCACTAAAATGTGCTTCTTCTTGAATAGCTGTTGATGCAAGAACTTCCATGATTTTTATTCTTGGCAGCGTAGCCTTTAAACCAGCTTTTTTTAATTCTTCATTTTGATTAGACATGCTTTGCAATTTTTTTAAAATTTTATTGTCATATTCATTTATGTAAACAGACTTTAAAGTTATTACAAAGTATAATCAAAATTAATTATGAAACAACTTACTACAACTTTCTTTATAACAATTTTTATAATATCTACAAGCTCCTGCTCTTCTCTTAGTCCATATAAGGTTCCTGTCTTGCAGGGAAACATTTATGAGGATCAGGATCTTGAAAAATTAGAAGAAGGTTTAACAAAAGAGCAAGTTCAATATATTTTTGGCACAGCTTTGATCCAAGATCCTTTTAGAAATTCAAGATGGGATTATTTTAATTCTGTAACAGTTGGTGAAAAAGTAATAACTGAAAATAAGCTTACTATTTATTTTAATGAAAATGGCCTAGTGGAAAGCTGGATAGTTGAAAAATCAACACCCGAGAAAAACTAAACTTTTTTAAGCCTTCTTTCTTTTGGGTCTTGATGAAGAGTCCGAAGTAGCTCAACCCTTTCTCCTTCTTTAAGTCTGTATTTATTTGGAAGAGGTTTAAAATTACCATCAAGCAATTCACTGTTTACAGCGATTACTACTTCATGGTCTAGGTTTGAAATAATTTGATTTATCTCATCATATTTTATTAACTCAGCTACAGTAAGACTTGACGAAACATCGAATTCATAAAAATGTTTTTCATCTATTCCTTGATAGGTAAAAAATACTTTCATGAAACTCTTTCAATAAATGAATCAATAATATTCTTAGAAAAGTTGTTTGCTAAATACTCTGGAGTTATTGCATTTAATAAAAAAGGTAATTCATAAGTTGCATCAAAATCTATTTGACATGAATTTTTATCTATATAAGCAACTGACCACCTGCCCTCAAATTTTTCAAAAGGACCTTTAAGTTGTTTGATAGTGATAGAACTATCATCTAGTGTATTTTCAGATTCAATATAATAATCTTTGCCCAACACATTGAACTCAAGCCTGCCAATCTCAATCGGAAGTTCTCTTGAAATTAAAGTTGCCCTTGTACATCCAGGTATAAAATTAGAGTAATCATTAAAGTTTGTAATAACTTCCAAAGCCTTTCTTGAGTCAACGTTCAAAACTTTTTGAAAACTAATTTTTCTTGTCATCAAAGATTAAAAAAACTGTCTGTAAAAAATATATCCAACGCACAAAGGTGCGACAAACTTAACAAAGAATCTCCACATTAAATATAGTGTGGTATTGGTGTTGCCTATTTCTTCCTTGATTAGGGACTCTTTCATGAACCAGCCAACAAATATAGCAATCAACATACCTCCAAGGGGAAGCAAGATTTGATTAGCAATGAAGTCCATAGAATCTAAAAAGTTTTTTCCTGAGATAATATCTACGTCTGACCAGGCGTTGAAACTTAAAGCTGATCCAATTCCAAGCACCCATATAAAAAACGAAATTATTTCAGCTGATCGTTTTCTGGATAAAATTCCTTCTTCTGAAAGATACGCTACTCCAGGTTCAAGTAAAGAAATTGAAGAGCTTAGAGCAGCAACCGATAATAGAATGAAGAACAATGGACCAATAAATTGACCAAACTGCATCTGATTAAAAGCAGAAAGCATTGAAACAAAAACCAACCCCGGACCACTGTTGGGCTCAAGATTAAATGCAAAAATAATAGGAAAAATTGCTAGGCCAGCCAACATTGCTATTAAAGTATCTAGCGAGGCAACTGTAAATGATGAGCCTACTACTTTTTGATCTTTTGGCATATATGCGCCATAAGCCATAATTGATCCCATCCCAAGACTTAAACTAAAAAATGCCTGCCCCATTGCTTGCAATAAAGTATCAGATGTAACGCTGGAAAAATCTGGGGCAAATAAGAATGATAATGCTTGAGTGAAGTCTCCATTAACCATGGAATAAATAACCATAAATATCATTAAAAAACCTAGCATAGGCATCAAAATTTTTACCATTCTTCCAATACCATCCTTGATTCCTGCAGATACTATTAATGCTGTCATCACCATAAAAATCGTATGCCACATAATTAGATTAGCTGGTGATGATATGACACTTGAAAATTGATCAGGAGAACTAATAGCTCCACTTGAAGTTGCTGAAATAAAAATGTAGTTCAAGCATATTCCAGCAATAACACTGTAAAAAGATAAAATCAGAATTCCAGCAAATATGCCACTCCAACCGACAACTTGCCACATGCTGCTCTTTTTAGATTCTAAAGCAACATTTTTCATAGCATTAATTGGGCTATTGCCTGCTTTTCTTCCAATGATAATCTCACTTATCATAATTGGCAGCCCTATTATTAATATGCATCCCAAATAAATTAATACAAACGCTCCACCACCATTTGTACCTGCTTTATATGGAAACCCCCAGATATTACCTAGACCAACCGCAGAACCTGTTGCTGCTAAAATAAAGGTCCATTTTCCAATCCATGCACCATGAGATTTAAGTTGTTTTTGTATTTCCATATTATTATTAATTTAGAGGATTGCTATAAGGATTAATCCAGTAAGCAGTTGATATTAAAAAACTTATTGCAACTAGTAAAGAGAGCATTCTTCTGAATTTCTGATAGTCTTCATGTTTATGTTTAAAATCATATGTTGATTTTTCAAAGTAATAAAAAGATTGGAAACTTATTACTGATATCACTAAAGCAAATAGAATCATATTTAAATAAATTAAAATCAACATCAAGCAAGCAATAAGACTGTAAAGAATACCAATTGAAAGATTTTTCTTTTGCTCTGGCTGATCGTCACGCCAACCCCATGAGATACCACCTAAAAAAGTTAAGATTATTGAGCCATAAGCTATTTGAAAAATAATAGCTGTTTCCCCTATATAGCCACCTGTTATCCATGGAGTAATTGAAAATAAGGCAAATGGGGTAAACCCAAGGTAGCCATAAGTTGATTTAATAGTATTAATGTTCAATGTTATTTATAAGTTTTTCTTGCACTAGACGTATCTAGAGACATAATAAAGACATGTCTAAAGATAAGCCTGCATTAATTGTAAGGAATAAAACTGCAACAAGAAACTATAAACTTGGAGAATCTTTTCAGGCAGGAATAGTTTTAGAAGGTTGGGAAGTCAAATCATTAAGAAATGGAAAAGTAGATATTAAAGATTCATATGTAACTTTTAAAAATAATGAAGCATGGTTAATTGGAACAAAGATAGATCCACCAGCTTCACTTAAGAATTTTGATGCCGACCCCACCAGATCAAGAAAGCTTCTATTACACAAAAAAGAAATATCCCAACTGCAAAAATTAAAGGGAGAAAAAGGATTAACAGTTGTTCTTACTTCAATATATTGGAAAGAAAATCACATCAAATGCGATATTGCTACTGGTAAAGGTAAAAAACTTTATGATCAAAGGCAAGATATTAAAAAAAGAGATTGGGAGCGAGATCAAGGAAGAATTCTCAAAAACTCTAGAAAGTGACAATAATAATGTATAATTCCGCTCCCTATGGGGGCGAACAGGGTTCGACATTTCTACTGGACTCCGAAGCGCATGCCAAGATTGTGGTAATTCTTGTAAAACATACTACAAAAAATTTAGTTGCAAATAACGACAACTACGCTTTAGCAGCTTAATGCTAACCGATGCCAGAATTGACTATGGTTTGAAGCATCGGCAAAACACATAGTCTAGCCAAGCTGTGTTGCTTGGACACAGCTTGGTTAAACTTAATCAAGCTCGCTTTCTCACCCTGCTCCTCGGGTCGATAAAGTTAAAAAGCCAATTGAGTGAGCTATGCATGTAGAAGTTAGGCTGAAGGATTAATGGACGCGGGTTCAATTCCCGCCGCCTCCACCATTATCATTTGTTTGTGTATAATCGTACACATGAAAAAATATACAATTCTAGCTTTAATATTTTCTTTCTACTCATCGAATATAATTGCAAATCCTGCATGTTTTTCAAACAATGAAAAGCTTGGTGATTCTGCATATTGGTCCATAACAGCGATTGAACTGTTTGATCAAAAAAGATATGAGGAAGCTGTCGCGGTAGTTGATCTTTGTTTTGATATTTGGGGTCCTGAAGCTAAACAAGTTCAAAAAGAAATGCATGATAATAAAGCTCCATACCCTAAAGTTGGCAAGGTTACACCAAAACAAAAGAAGGCAATTCAAGAAAACTATTTAATAAATGATGTATCCATGGCGCTTTGGACTAAGGCAAGATCATTAGACGAGTTAGGACTAGATATGTATGCTATGGAAGCCTATGTTGAGTGTATTAATATGACACATGGGAGAATATGGGATTCTGGTGGATATGAGCCACAAGGCTGGTTTTGGAGCCCAGCTGAGGATTGTGCAGACCGTGCACAAAAATATTTAAAATAACTTATAAATATAGACATATCTCTAATTCATCATTAAACTACGCACCTAATTTTTTATAATTAATATGGCTAATTCAAAACAAGCAATTAAAAGAGCAAAACAAAATGCTGAAACCTATAAGCTGAGGCATGCTCAAAGATCAATGGTAAGAACTGCAGTTAAAGCTGTTCGTGCCAGCATTGATGCTAATGATGCTGTAAAAGCTAAAGAGCTTCTTACAAATGCAGAAAAAGTATTAGATTCTTCAGCTTCAAAAAAAGTTATACATAAAAATGCTGCTGCAAGAACCAAGAGCAGACTTTCAAAAGCTGTAAAAGCTTTAGGTTAAATCTAACTTATTTTTTGATATCTCTTCTTCAAGAGCATTTAAGAGTTCTTGAGTACCCTCTCCGGTTGCGGCTGAAATAAAATAAATATCCTTTTCAGATATCTTTAATTCTTTTTGAAAAGATTTAGAAATTTCAGATATATTTTCAGATTTTAGTAAGTCAATTTTATTGCATACAACCCATGAAATTTTTTGTGTTAAATCATCTTTATATGCCGCTAATTCATTTTTTAGAAGCTGAACTTGCTTAACTGGCATAAGTTCGTCTGATGGAAATAAATCAACAAAGATTAACAAGAGACCGGTTCTTGAAATATGTTGTAAAAATTTTATACCGAGACCTGCGCCTTCTGATGCACCCTCTATAAGACCAGGTATATCTGCAATTACAAAGCTTGAATCATTTCCTTTAATTGTTCCAAGATGTGGTCTTAAAGTAGTAAATGGGTAACTACCAATTTTAGGTTTTGCAGATGATACTTTGTTTAAAAAAGTTGATTTCCCTGCATTTGGGAAACCAACCAAACCAACATCAGCAAGAGATTTTAATTCCAATCTTATAAATCTAATTTCACCCTCAAAGCCTAGAGTAAATTTTCTTGGTGCTTGGTTGGTACTTGATTTGAATCGGGCATTGCCTTGACCACCATCTCCACCTTTTGCAATAACGTATGTGGCATTGTCATCACAGCAATCTAATAACTCATCATTAGAGATATCATCATAAACTACCGTTCCTTTTGGAATGTCTAGTATAAGGTCCTCAGCAGCAGATCCTGATTTATTTTTTCCTGCTCCTGGCCTTCCATTTTTTGCTATGAAAACCCTTTTATTTTGAAAGTCAATAAGAGTATTTTTATTTGAATTTACCCTAAAGACTATATTGCCACCTTTTCCTCCATCGCCGCCATCAGGCCCACCAAAAGGGATATACTTTTCTCTTCTAAAGCTTGAAGCACCGGCACCACCATTCCCTGCCCTAACTTCGAGAAAGGCCTCGTCAATAAAATTCATGAGATTAAGGAAGTGTTATTGAGGAATAACGTTTGCAGTTTTTCTGCTTTTTGGTCCTTTGTAAGTGAATTGAACAACACCAGCTGCTTTTGCAAAAAGAGTATCGTCTTTACCAATACCGACATTAATTCCAGGATGAGTGTTGGTACCTCTTTGGCGTATTAATATTTCGCCAGCTTTTACAACCTGACCGCCAAATCTTTTAACGCCAAGTCTTTTGGCGTTGGAATCTCTACCGTTTTTACTGGAACCACCTGCTTTCTTATGTGCCATTATTTACTCTCTAATTTAATATCCTTTATTTCAACTTGAGAATGTCTAGCTCTATGACCAGTCTTTGTCATGCTATGCTTCCTTCTTCTGAAACGTAAAATAGATATTTTATCTGATTTAACTACGTCAACTACCTCAGCGGTAACCTTTACATTAGATAAATACGGTTGACCAATTTCAACATTATCACCATCAACATATAGCAAAACATTATCAAATGTTATTTTTGTTCCAGGCTCATCCTTTAACAAATCTACAGGCAAAGTCATGCCTTTCTCAACTTTATGTTGTTTGCCACCTGATTCTATTACTGCGTACATATTAATATTCCTAAAGGTGGCAAAATATACGCTTTAATGAGGAATTTATCAATAGTTATGTATAATTTTGCGTAAAATATTAAGCCATCATGAAAAATATCAATTCATTACAAAAAGAGTTGGCTCTTGTAAAAAAGCTTATCAAAGATGAAATCATTGAAGAGAAGACTATTTCTGATCTTTACAAATATATTTTCAAATCTGATGGTAAAAGACTAAGAGCTAAATTAAGCCTTATAACATCCTCAACAAATAAGAGAAAAAATAAAAAAAGACTAAAGCTTGCTGCGACTATTGAACTTCTTCATACAGCAACTTTGGTTCATGATGATGTGGTTGATGAATCGCATACCAGGAGAGGAGTTAAATCAGTAAATAGCCTCTGGTCTAATGCTCATGGAGTTTTAATTGGAGATTACATATATAGTAAGGCATTTATCCTCATGGTAGAGGTAGGAGAATCTAAAATACTTCATGAGCTTGCAAATGCAACTAATGACATATCAAAGGGTGAATTAATTCAACTCGATGCTCTGCAAAATCTTTCAATAAACTTAAAACAACTTGAAGCCATAAGCTACTTTAAAACAGGTAGGCTTTTTGAAGCTTCTGCAAGAACAGGTGCAATACTAGCTGGAGGTGAGACAAGTTTTATAAATAATGTTTCTAAATGTGCCAAATATTTGGGAATTCTTTTTCAGGTGAAAGATGATCTTCTTGATTATTCTCTTAAAGAAGAAGTTATTGGAAAACCTGTCTTTCAAGATATGAAAGAGGGAAAAGTTACTTATCCATTTTATTTTGCATACAAGAATGCTGATAAAAAAGATAAAGCAAAATTAAAAGCATATTTAGGTAAAAATAAATTTAATATCGAGAAAGCCTATAATTTAATACATCAATTAAACGGCATCAAAGAGACTGAACTGTTAGCTTCTAAATATTTAAATAAAGCAGTAACTGCTGCAAATTCAATAAAAAATAAACATATAAAGGAAGAAATGTTAAAATTAATTAATTCTGCACTTTATAGGAAAAAATGAGCTTCATACCAAAGTCTAGTTACAGCAAAAATGAACTAATAGACTGCTCTAACGGAAAACTCTTCACTAAACTCGGGAACGGTAGGCTACCGTCAGACAACATGTTAATGTTTGATGAAATAGTTGATATTAATGATAGCGGCGGAGAGTTCAATAAAGGCAGTGTTGTTGCTAATTTAAATATCAATCCTGATCTTTGGTTTTTTGATTGTCATTTTAAAGAAGATCCTGTCATGCCAGGATGTCTTGGTTTAGATGCTATGTGGCAATTATTAGGCTTTTATCTTTTATGGTCGGGCTTGCCAGGAATTGGCAGAGCTTTAGGTGCTGAAAAAGTAAAATTTTTTGGGCAAGTTCTCCCTAACGCAAAATTAGTTCGGTATGAATTAGATATTAAAAGAGTTATTAATAGAGGGGCTGTGTTAGGTTTAGCAAATGGTAAAATGTTTGTAGATGATACGCAGATTTATAGTGCTGAAAAACTTAAGGTTGGTTTATTTGATGACCCAAGTAATTTTTAGAAAATGAGAAACGTTGTTATAACTGGTGTTGGTATTAAATCTTGTATTGGTAATACATACCAAGAGGTTTTAGATAGTCTTAAAAATGGAAAATCTGGTATCACAGCTAATGAAACATATAAAGAAATGGGTTTTAGGAGTCAGGTATCGGGTAATGTTGACTTAAATTTTGCAGAATTAATTGATAGGAAGCTCTATAGGTTTATGGGTGAAGCTTCTGCATATGCATATTTAGCAGCTCAAGATGCCATTGAAATGGCCGGCATTTCTGAGGATCATTTAAATTCTGAAAAAACTGGAATTGTTGCCGGATCCGGAGGCTCATCTACAAGGGTAATGGTATCAACTGCAGATATAACTAGAGAAAAAGGCCCTAAAAGAATTGGTCCATATGCAGTAACAAAATCAATGGGTAGTTCCATATCTGCTATTTTAGGAACTACATATAAACTAAAAGGCATCAATTATTCAATTTCATCAGCATGTGCTACAAGTGCTCACTGCATTGGCCATGGTGCAGATTTAATTAAGTCTGGGCAACAAGACATTGTAATTGCTGGTGGCGGTGAAGATCTTCATTGGAGTTCTTCAAACTTATTTGATGCAATGGGTGCATTATCATCAAATTTTAATGACAACCCCTCTTCTGCTTCAAGAGCATATGATAAAAATAGAGATGGTTTTGTAATTTCAGGCGGTTCAGGAATGGTCATTCTTGAAGAAGAAGAGCATGCAAAAAAAAGGAATGCAAATATCTTAGCTAAGCTAACGGGGTATTATGCAACTTCTGATGGTTATGACATGGTAGCACCATCTGGTGAAGGCGCTCTGAGGTGTATGAAAGGTGCAATGCAAAATCATGGATCGGAAGTAGACTATATCAATACTCATGGTACAAGTACTCCTGTTGGCGACGTTGCAGAATTAAAAGCAATAAAAGAACTTTTTAAAAACGATATACCAGTAATAAGTTCAACCAAATCAATGACAGGCCATTCACTTGGAGCAACCGGAGTTCAAGAAGCAATATATTCAATAATGATGTTAAAAGAAAAATTTATTGCTCCGTCAATTAATATTGATGAATTGTGTGATGAAGCTGAAGGAGTAAATATAGCTACAGAGACTATAGAAAAAGATGTTAATTCTGTTCTCAGTAACTCTTTTGGTTTTGGTGGTACAAACGCTAGCTTAGTAATATCAAATTATAAATAAGTTTTAATAGACTGATTAAATCTTAAGCTATCCTATTCTTCATCGAACTTATTCTTAGTCCAAGGAAAAACAGAGGGCATATCTGCAGATATTTTATTAGGGAAATGTGCTTTTCTTTTTTCCAGGAATGACATTACTCCTTCTACAGCATCATCTGATGAGCCTCTAGATTGAATAACCTGGCTATCAATTTCATGAGCATCATATGGGGATGAAGATGATGAAAGTGTCCACATCATTTGTCTTGTAAGTGCAACTGATACCTGTGAAGACTCATCAATCAGTTTGTGGGCTAATTTAATAGTTTCCCTCATCATATCCTCTGGTTTAAAAAGATATGTGATTAATCTAGATTCTTTTGCTACAGATGCATCGAAAATTTCACCAGAGTATGACCATTCTAGGGCCTTTGATATACCAACAATTTTTGGAAGAAACCAGCTTGAGCAAGCATCAGGAGCAATTCCTCTTTTGGTGAACGGAAATGAAAACCTTGCATTGGTTGATGCTGTTCTTATGTCAGCGGCTAGTTGAAGAGTTGCCCCAACTCCTACAGCAACTCCGTTGCATGCTGTAAGAATTGGTTTAAGGCATTTATACATTCTTAAAACAAGTATCCCGCCAGAGTCTCTATTAAAACCATGATTAGATTTATCTAAATTATTGAACTCATACTTGAAGGTTTCTTTGCCTGAAGATAAATCAGCTCCTGCACAGAAGGCATCTCCAGAACCTGTAATAACTAAAGCTTTAATATTATCTTTTTTATCAACTATATCTAATACATCTAAAAGATCATGGAGCATTTGCTGATTAAATGCATTAAGTTTATCCGGTCTATTTAAGTGAACAATCGCTAAGGAATCACGCTCTTCGAATAAAATAGTTTTGTAAGCCAAAAGAAATAATTAAATCCTAAAAAGGTATATCGTCATCTGTTAACCCTTCTCCGGAATTATCTTCAGGAAATGGTGATTCAGATTGATCAGAGGCCATAGAATTATTTGAACTTGATGACCTTGAACCAAGCATTGTTAATTCACTGCCAACTATTTCTGTTGTCCATCTATCTGCACCATTTTTATCTTGCCATTTTCTAGTTTGTAATTTTCCTTCAACATAAACGCTAGAGCCTTTATCAAGATATTTTTCAACGATTTCAGCAAGTTTTCCAAAATAGACAACTCTATGCCATTCTGTTTTATCTCTCATTTCACCACTTTCTTTATCTTTCCAGGACTCAGTAGTTGCAATTGAAAGATTGGCGACAGCAGACTGAGTTGCTGTATATCTCATTTCTGGCTTTTGACCTAAATTACCCACTAAAATTACTTTATTTACGCCTCTACTCATAATTACCTCTTATAATAATCTTAGAAGTTTAACCTAATTTAATTTTTTCATCACGGTATTTTAATTTAAATGGATAGTATTTTTATCAAAGGAGCTCGCACTCATAATCTTAAGAATATAAGTATTGAAATACCTAGAAATAAAATTATTGTGATTACAGGCTTGTCAGGTTCAGGCAAGTCTTCTTTAGCATTTGATACCCTTTATGCCGAAGGTCAAAGAAGGTATGTTGAATCCCTTTCAGCATATGCTAGACAATTTTTATCTATGATGGAAAAACCCGATGTAGATCAAATTGAAGGCCTTTCACCAGCAATTTCTATTGAGCAAAAAGCAACATCTCATAATCCAAGATCAACTGTTGGAACTGTTACTGAGATATATGATTATTTAAGGTTACTTTATTCAAGGATTGGTACACCTATATGCCCTGATCATAATGAAGAATTAAGAGCAAAGACAGTATCAGAAATATGTGACGAAATTTCTAAATTAAAAGATAGTTCAAAAATTATGATTCTATCTCCAATTGTTAGAGGTAAAAAAGGTGAACATCTGGCAGTTTACGAAGACTTAAGAAAAAGTGGTTATGTCAGGGTTAAGGTAAATGGTGTTGTATACCCAATTGAAGAATTTCCTGAATTAGATAAGAATAAAAAACATGATATTTCAGCTGTAGTTGATCGTTTGGTGATTAAAAACTCAGAAGAAGACAGGTCTAGACTTGCAGAGTCAATTGAAACTTCTCTATATCTTTCTAATGGGCTGGTTGAAATTGAAGAGATTGATGAAAAGGTTTCAACGCTTCATTCATCTAATTTTTCTTGCTCACAATGTGGATATGCTGTTGCTGAGCTAGAACCTAGAATGTTTTCTTTCAATAATCCATACGGAGCATGTACTAGATGTGACGGACTTGGTGTTATTCAATATTTTAATGAAAAAAGATTAATTCAAGATGAAGATGTTTCAATATCAAATGGTGCTATTAAGGGTTGGACAAGAAGGAATAGATTCTATTTTTATCAACTAAAATGTTTGGCCGCTCATTATGATTTCAGTCTGACAACTAAATGGAAAGATTATAGTCAGGAAATAAAAGATATTATTCTTTGGGGATCAAAAGATAAAGTTGATTTTTCTCATAGATTTCGAAGTGGCAGCAGGATAGTTAGAAAACATAAATTTGAGGGGATTATCCCAAGTACTGAGAGGCGCTTTAAAGAAACAGATTCTGATTTTATTAGAGACGAATTGTCTAAATTAATGTCAAAAAGCACTTGTGACGAATGTGATGGATCAAGATTAAACACTCAATCAAGAAATGTTTTCATCAATAGCACACCAATACATTCAATAACAAGTATGAGAATTAATGAAGCCTTAGGCTTTATAAAAGCCATGAAGTTAGATGGTGCAAAAGCAAAAATTGCCGAAAAGATTTTAAAAGAAATTAGAGAACGTCTAACTTTTTTAGAAGATGTTGGATTGAATTATTTAACTCTTGATAGAAGTGCTGAAACATTATCGGGTGGTGAAGCTCAAAGAATTAGATTAGCAAGTCAAATAGGGTCAGGTCTAGTTGGAGTGACATATGTGCTCGATGAGCCATCAATAGGTCTTCATCAGCGGGACAATGAAAAACTTATTAAAACCCTTAAGAATCTGAAAGATCTAGGAAATACAGTAATTGTAGTTGAGCATGATGAAGAGGCTATCAGGTGTGCTGATTTTATTATTGATATTGGTCCAGGTGCTGGTGTTCATGGAGGTGAGATATGTGCTAAAGGTTCTCTTGAAGATATATTAAAAAATAAGAAATCAATCACAGCAAAGTATCTATCTGGAAAAAAACAAATTAAGGCACCTAAAAAACGACTTACGCCAAATGAAAATAAGATAAGAATAATTAATGCGCATGAAAATAATTTAAAAAATATCTCTGCTGAGATACATGTGGGTTTGTTTACCTGTATTACTGGTGTTTCAGGATCGGGCAAATCTTCCTTGATAAATCAAACACTCTTGCCATTAAGTTCTTTTATCTTAAATAAATCAAAATTATCAAAAGAAATTAAATGTGAAAAAATTGAGGGTCTAGAAAATCTTGATAAAGTTATTAGTATTGATCAATCTCCAATCGGAAGAACTCCAAGATCTAATCCTGCTACTTATACCGGCTTATTTTCATATATAAGAGATTTGCTTTCAGAAACTATAGAAGCTAAATCCAGAGGCTATAAGCCTGGAAGATTTAGTTTTAATGTTAAAGGTGGAAGATGTGAAGCCTGCCAGGGCGATGGAATGATAAAGGTAGAAATGCATTTCCTTGCTGATGTATATGTTAAATGTGATGTTTGTGATGGTCATAGATACAATGAACAAACGCTAGAAGTTAAATATAAAGAAAAAAATATTAGCGACATATTAAACATGACAGTTGAAGAAGCATTAATATTTTTTGATGCTATCCCATCAATAAAAAAGAAATTAATAACTTTGAATGATGTCGGACTTGGATATATAACTTTAGGGCAATCAGCCACCACCCTATCTGGAGGTGAAGCACAAAGAATTAAACTTGCTAAAGAGTTATCAAAAAGAAGTACAGGAAAGACTCTATTTGTTCTTGATGAGCCAACAACAGGACTGCATTTTGCTGATATTGAATTACTACTAAATGTTTTGAATCGCTTAAAAGATCAAGGCAATACAATTGTGGTGATCGAACATAATTTAGATGTTGTAAAAACTGCTGATTGGATTATAGATCTAGGCCCAGAAGGTGGAAGTGACGGAGGTAGTATTGTTGCATCAGGAACACCGGAGGAAATTGCAAAGATTACTCAATCCTTTACGGGGCAATTTTTAAAGAAAATGTTATAAATTAGGCAGCAGAGTCTTCTTTTAATTCTGGAGCTTCTGTTGAATCTATATCATCAAGATTTCTATCAACTAATTCTATATATGCCATATCAGCTTTATCACCTGGTCTGAATCCGGCCTTAATTATTCTTGTATAACCACCTTTTCTTTCTTTTGCATTAACAGCAATTTCTGTAAAAAGTTTTGCTACAGCTGCATCAGACCTAAGCTTATTAAAAGCAAGCCTTCTATTGGCAACAGTATCTTCTTTTCCAAGAGTAATTAGCGGCTCAATAACCTTTCTTAACTCTTTTGCTTTAGGCAAAGTAGTTTTGATAATATCTTGTTCTATCAAAGCTATAGCTAGATTTTTTAGAAGCGCCTTTCTATGTGAAGAATTTCTATTTAACTTTCTTCCTGCTTTTCTATGTCTCATTTTTTATCCTACTGGTGGCCAGTTTTCTACATTCATACCCAAAGAAAGATCTTTAGATGCCAATACATCTTTAATTTCATTTAAAGATTTTTTACCAAGGTTTGGAGTCTTTAATAGGTCAAACTCAGATCTATGGATTAAGTCTCCAATTAAGAAAATACTCTCAGCTTTTAGGCAGTTTGTTGATCTTACTGTTAACTCAAGCTCTTCAATAGATCTTAATAATATAGGATCGAAGTCATTTTGATCCTTTTTAGCTTCTTGTTCAGCAATAGCATCTAAATCAACAAAAGCGCTAAGCTGTTGCTGAAGAATTGTAGCAGAATGCTCTATAGCTAGTTTTGGATCAAGGGTTCCGTCAGTTTCTAACTCAATTACTAATTTATCTAAGTCAGTTCTTTTTTCAAACCTTGCATTATCAACAGTATAAGAAACTCTTCTTACAGGGCTGTATGAAGCATCTACTTTTAAAGCTCCAACAACTCTGTCTTCATCGTCTCTTAAATCAGCTGGCTCATACCCTCTTCCAGTTCTAACAGTAAGAGTCATCTTTAAATTAACCTTATCTACTATAGTCGCAATATGAAAATCTGGATTAACTAATTCAACAGTTCCAGGAACTTCAAATGAAGATGCAAGCACATCACATGGCCCAGTAACATCTAATGTTATCTCTGCATGATTGCCTTCTATTATATTAACGGGCATATCTTTGATATTTAATAAAATATCTATAACATCCTCTCTGACGCCCTCTATTGTACTGTATTCATGAGAAATACCATCTATAGCTACGTCTGTAACTGCAGCACCAGGCATTGAGGATAATAAAATTCTTCTAAGGGCATTCCCTAGCGTATGACCAAAACCTCTTTCCAGTGGCTCTAAAGTAATCTTTGACAGATTTGGTGTTACGTCATCAACTTGAATTTCAGTTGGGACTAAAAGATCTATAACTGATATTTGCATAATTTTCTCCGTCTTTAATATTTTATTTTGAGTAAAGCTCAACAATAAGGTTTTCGTTAATTTCTGTACTTAGATCAGTTCTATCTGGTACTGATTTATATACACCTTTTAGGTTTGGCTCATCTACTTCAATCCAATCGCATTCCTCACGAGTTGCAGCAATTTTTAATGCAGCAGCAATCCTAAGCTGACCTTTTTTTCTATCTCTAACTTGGATCTCATCACCAGGTTGAATTTGATAAGAAGGAATGTTTACAACTGAACCATTTACTTTGAAAGCTTTGTGAGAAACCATTTGTCTTGCTTCTGCCCTTGTTGATCCAAAACCCATTCTATAGACAACGTTATCCATTCTAGATTCAAGCAGACTTAATAAGTTCTCTCCTGTATTACCTTTTGATGAGGCAGCTTTTTTATAATAATTTCTAAATTGTTTCTCTAAGACACCGTACATACGTCTAACTTTCTGCTTTTCTCTTAACTGTAATCCGTAATCTGAAAGCCTGCCTCTTCTTGCTCCGCCTGCAGCACCTGGAGGAGAATCCATATTACATTTTGATTCAATGGCTCTAATGCCACTTTTTAAATATAAATCTGTTCCTTCTCTCCTAGAAAGTCTTAATCTTGGTCCTGTATATCTAGCCATTTAATACTCCGTTAAACTCTTCTTTTCTTCGATGGGCGACATCCGTTGTGAGGAAGTGGCGTTACATCAGTAATGCTCTTAATTTTTAATCCGCATGCATTTAAAGCTCTTATGGCAGACTCTCTTCCACCACCTGGTCCTTTTACTTTTACATCTAAATTTATCATCCCAAACTCTTTTGCAGCATTTCCAGCTTTATCTGCTGCAATTTGAGCAGCAAACGGTGTACTTTTTCTTGAGCCTTTAAAACCAGATCCACCTGAAGTAGCCCAACATACTGTATTACCTTGTTTGTCAGTAATCGTGATAATTGTATTATTAAATGAGGAGTGAACATGAGCTACTCCGTCAGTAACAATTTTTTTACCTTTTTTTCCTTTTACTGCCATTTATCTATCCTCTCATTGGCTTTTTAGGGCCTTTTCTTGTTCTTGCATTATTTTTAGTATTTTGACCTCTTGTAGGCAACTTCCTTCTGTGTCTAATACCTCTATAACTGCCAAGATCCATTAATCTTTTAATATTTGTGCTTATATTTCTTCTTAAATCGCCCTCAACAACAATGCTTCCAATAGCAGATCTTAAGCTTTCTATTTCTTCTTCTGATAAATCAGAAATTTTTCTTGTGTAATCAATTTTTAATTCAGTGCAAATATTTTGCGCTGTCTTCCTGCCAATTCCAAAAATATGTGTAAGTGATATTTCAACGTGCTTATTTTCTGGAATATTTACTCCTGCGATTCTAGCCATAAATTAACCTTGCCTCTGCTTATGTTTTTGATCTGTTTTGCAGATAACAAATAAGACCCCATTACGTCTTACAATTTTGCAATTTCTGCATATTTTTTTTACTGATGCTTTAACTTTCATATTACCTTTTATAATTTTTTAAATTAGCTTTTTTCATTAATGACGCATATTGCGATGACATCATATGAGACTGTACTTGTGCCATGAAGTCCATTAAGACAACTACAATAATTAAAACGGATGTTCCACCAACAGAAATAGTTGGCGATATTCCCGCAAAATTAATCAATGCCAAAGGAAGTAAACATATTAATGTTAAATAAATTGCCCCAAAAACAGTCAATCTTGCTAGAACAGAATCTATATAGTTCGCAGTCTGTTCACCAGGTCTAATTCCTGCTATATAAGCACCTGAACGTTTTAAGTTATCTGAAACCTCTCTAGTATTGAATGTGAGGGCAAGCCATATAAAACAGAAACTTATAATTAATCCAGCAAAAACAAGAATATATAGTGGTTGTCCCGGATTTAATGCTAATGAGAAACTCTGTAGAAATCCAAATGATTCACTTTGTCCAAACCATGTTGATAAAGAAGCTGGAAATAACAAAAAGGTACTTGCAAAAATCGCAGGAATAACTCCTGCCATATTAACTTTGAAAGGTAGATGACTTGTCTGAGCTTGCATAAGCTTTCTACCCTGTTGTCTTTGAGCATAATTTACAGTTATTCTTCTCTGTCCTCTTTCAATAAATACAACAACCGCAATAACAGCCATTGATAAAAGGCCTATAGCGATTAAAAGTAGTACACTAAGATCGCCTTGTCTTGATTGCTCAAGCGCCTGCCCTATTGCTCCAGGTATAGTTGTTAAAATACTTGTTGCAATAATTATAGAAATACCATTACCTATGCCTCTTTCAGATACTTGCTCTCCAAGCCACATTAAGAACATGGTTCCTGCTACAACAGAAAATACTGCTGATACAAAAAATGATGGGCCTGGTGTATATGCTAAACCACTAGCTGAAAGGGTTACAGCTAATGCTGAAGCTTGTATAAATGCTAATACTGCTGTTCCATATCTTGTGTACTGAGTTATGGTATTTCTTCCAGCCTGACCATCTTTTTTAAGCTCTTGTAAATAGGGAATAGAATTAGAAAATAACTGCATAATAATTGCAGAAGATATATATGGCACAACATTAAGTGCAAAAATACTCATTCTTTCTAAAGCACCACCAGAGAAAAGATTAAACATCTCGATGATTGTGCCTTGGTTTTGATCAAATAAAGCGGCTAATCTATCAGGATCTATGCCAGGAATAGGTATATGAGTTCCAATTCTGTAGACTAGAATTGCAACAAATACAAAGCGAAGTCTTTTCCAAAGATCGCTCATTCCTTTGCCCTGATCACTCATTTACTTTTCAGACTCCTTTTTTACATCATTTGAGTCGATATTCTTTTCAACTTCAACAACAGTGCCGCCAGCTTTTTCAATAGACGCTTTAGCTCCCTTGGTAACCTTTATACCTTCAACTGTTAATTTTGATTCAAGATCAAAAGTGCCAAATATTTTCACCTTTTTTACAGAATTGGGGATTATTTTGCTTTCTTTAAGAGTTGCTAAACTAACAACACCCATGCCATTTAAGTTTTTAATATTAACTTCTTTCAAATAATTATTTTTTCTTGATGAAAAACCAAATTTTGGTAATCTCATCTGTAAAGGCATTTGCCCGCCTTCAAAACCAAGTCTTACACCTCCACCAGATCTAGACTTTTGGCCTTTATGTCCTCTGCCTGCTGTCTTACCATTTCCTGAACCCATGCCTCGACCTACTCTTTTTCTATTCTGAGCAGTACCTTTGTTAGACAAAGAGTTTAAGGACATTGTATTTGCTTCACTTTCACTCATTTTAACTTTCCTGAATTTCAATCATGTCAGCTATCTTATTAACCAACCCACGATTACTTGGAGTATCTAAAACTGTTACGGTTTGGTTTAGTTTTTTAAAACCTAAGCCTTTAATACATAATTTATGCTTCTTCATTCGGCCTATTCCGCTCTTTACAAGTTTAATAGTCATTGTTTTTTCTTTACTCATGATGCTTGCTCTACTTTTTTGCCTCTTCTTGCAGAAACTGTATCAGGAGACTCCATTGCACTTAGTGCGTTAATGGTAGCTCTAACAACATTTACTGGATTAGTTGATCCATAACATTTAGCAAGAACATTTTGGACTCCAGCTAATTCTAAAACCGCTCTCATGGCTCCACCAGCGATGATTCCCGTTCCTTCAGACGCTGGTTGCATATATACATTCGCAGAACCATGCTTGGCTTTAACTGGATACCACAAAGTTGTATTATTTAATTCAACTTCAACCATGCTTCTTCTAGCATTTTCCATAGCTTTTTGAATTGCAATTGGTACCTCTTTAGCCTTACCTCTTCCAAAGCCAACTCTTCCGTTTCCATCACCAACAACTGTAAGAGCTGTAAAGCCAAAAATTCTTCCACCTTTAACAACTTTTGCTACTCTATTAACTTGAACTAACTTTTCTTCAAGAGCATCAACTTGTTGATTATTTGCTACATTGTTATCTTTCATAATTTAATTAAAACTCCAGTCCAGCTTGTCTAGCAGAATCAGCTAAAGCTTTTATTCGGCCATGATATTTATATCCAGATCTATCAAAAACAACTTTTTTAACTCCATTTTCAATTGCTCTTTCAGCAACCTTCTTACCAACAGCTTCAGCACCAGCAACGTTATTTGCTTGCTTACCCATATCTTTTTCGGCTGTTGATGCAGATGCAATAACAGTTGTACCTAGGCTATCAAAGACTTGTGCATAGAAATGTTTGGATGATCTGTAAACACTTAATCTTGGAGTCTCTTGACTCTTAATATTCATTCGAGTTTTTTTAGCTCGTCTTAATCTAGATGTATTTTTAATACTCATTTTTTATGCTCCAGCAGCCTTTTTAGCTTCTTTTCTTCTTACATTTTCATCAGAGTATCTAACTCCCTTACCTTTGTATGGCTCAGGTGGTCTAAAGGCTCTAATTTCAGCAGCAGCTTGACCTAGTATTTGTTTGTTATGGCTCTTTAATACAACTTCTGTTTGAGACGGTGTTTCAACTTGTACTTCATCAGGAAGTTGATATTTAACAGGATGTGAAAAGCCAAGAGTCAGCTCAAGTAATTTTCCAGATGCCTTTGCTCTGTAACCAACACCTTTTAATTCAAGTTTCTTTTCAAAACCTTGAGAAACACCAATAATCATATTATTAACCAGTGCTCTAGTAGTTCCTGCTAGTGCTACTGACTGTTGATTGTTTTCATCATATTTAACAGTTATTACATTATCTGCTATATCCAATGAAACAGTTTCAGGAAGATCAAATCTTAATTCGCCGACCTTTCCTTTAACATCTAAACAACCATCATTAAAATTAACAGTTACACCGTCTGCAATTTCAATTGGGTTTTTTGCTACTCTAGACATTATTAAAATACCTCACAAAGAATTTCACCACCAACGTTCTTGGACTTGGCATCTGCATCAGTCATAAGACCTTGGTTGGTTGAAACAATATATGAACCTAAACCATTTTTTACAGATTTAAGTTCATTAGAAGCAGAATACTTGCGTAAACTTGGCTTGCTTATTCTTTTTAAAGTTTTAATGACTGGAGAGGAGTTATGATATTTAAGAACTACTTTTAAAGATGGTTTACCATCAATCTCATCTTTGCTACAGCTTTTAATATATCCTTCTGTAACTAAAACATTAACAAGTTCATGCTTTAATTTTGAATATGGGACATCCACATCAACCTTACCTCGCATTAAACCATTACGAATTCTTGTTAAACAATCTGCTATAGGATCTTGAAAACTCATATTATTACCAACTTGATTTAACTAAACCTGGAATATCGCCTCTCATTGCAGCTTCTCTTAATTTGATTCTGCTTAAACCAAATTTTCTATAAACAGCATGAGGCCTACCAGTGACCTGACATCTTCTTACAACTCTTGATGGACTAGAATTTCTTGGAAGTTTTTGAAACTTTATAGAAGCTTCATATCTTTCTTCACTACTAGCATTTTGATCATTCATAATTGCCTTTAACGCAGCTCTTTTTTCAGCATACTTTGCAACCATTTTTATTCTCTTGTGCTCTCTAGCTATCATTGATTTCTTTGCCATACTTTTTTACCTACTTTTTAAATGGGAACTCTAAAACCTCTAATAAAGCTTTAGCGCCCTCTTTATCTGATGCAGAGGTGTTAATACATACATCCATACCTCTAATAGTGTCTACATTATCAAACTTAATTTCTGGGAAAATTATTTGTTCTTTAATTCCAAAATTATAGTTACCCTGTCCATCAAAAGATTTAGGATTCATACCTCTAAAATCTCTTTCTCTAGGAATTGCAATATTTATTAACCTTTCCATAAATTCATACATTTTGTCGCCACGTAATGTCACTTTACATCCAAGAGGCCAACCCTCTCTAATCTTAAAGCTAGCTACTGATTTCCTAGCCTTTGTAATGACTGGTTTTTGACCAGCTATAGCTGTTAAGTTTTGAACAGCTGATTCTAGATGCTTCTTATCATTAGCAGCCTCACCAACACCCATGTTGATCACAACTTTTGTTAACTTTGGAACAGCCATAACATTCTTAATTCCTAACTTCTCTTGAAGTACAGCCTTAAGCTCAGTATTGTATTTTTCTCTTAAATTTGACATTTACTTTATCTCTTTACTATCAGACTTAAATAATCTTATTTTCTTTCCATCTTTGTTGGTTGAATAAGAAATCTTATCTTTTGATTTTTTACTAGGATTCCATATAGCTAAGTTAGAAAGTGCAATAGCAGCCTCTTGTTCAACCACACCACCTGTAACACCCATTTCAGGATTGGGTTTAGTGTGTTTTTTAACCATATTAATTCCAGTTACAATCCCCTTATTCTTGGACTTTATAATTTTTCTTAAAGTACCTTTTTTTCCAAGGTCTTTACCGGCAACAACAATAACCTCATCGCCAGTTCTCAATTTAGTTGGAGTAATCATTTTTAGAGAACCTCCGGTGCTAAAGATAATATTTTCATGTGTTTTCCATCTCTAAGCTCTCTAGTTACTGGCCCAAATACACGAGTTCCTATTGGAGCTTTTTGATTATTAATTAGCACAGCTGCATTTTCATCAAATTTAATCAAAGATCCATCTCTTCGTCTTACACCTTTTTTTGTTCTTACAATTAATGCGTCTACTACTTGTCCTTTTTTAACTTTTCCAGTTGGTATAGCCTCTCTGACAGCAACTTTAATAATATCGCCAATATTTGCATATCTTCTCTTTGATCCGCCCAGGACCTTAATACACATAACACTTCTTGCTCCGCTGTTATCAGCAATTTTTAAAAGCGATTGCATCTGAATCATTACTCACTCTCCTCAGATTTTGTTTCTTCAATTGACGGATTGTTTTCTACAAGCACCCAAGTCTTGCTTTTTGAAATTGGTCTACACTCTTTTACAGTTACAACATCACCTATTGATGCGGAATTGTTTTCATCGTGAGCATGAACTTTTGTAGCCCTTTTCATAACTTTCCCATAAAGAGGATGCTTAACTTTTCTTTCAATTCTTACAGTTATTGTTTTGTCAGCTTTATCGCTTGTAACAACACCTGATAGAACTCTTGGATTAGTTGTATTCATTATTTACTATCCTGTATTTTTAATTCATTCATTAAAGTTTTAATCCTAGCAATTTTTTTTCTAGCAGCATTCAACTGATTGGTCTCATTCAGCTGACCTGTTTTGTGCTTTATTCTGAGATTGAATTGCTCTTGCCTTGTAGCAATAAGTTCAGAATTAAGTTGCTCTAAATTTTTCTTTCTAAGCTCTACTAAATCTTTATTCATTTAGACATCCTTACTTATAAAATGCGTTTTTATAGGAAGTTTTGCAGATGCTAATTTAAAAGCTTCTCTTGCTAATTCTTCTTCAACACCAGCCATTTCAAACATAACCTTTCCAGGCTGAACAAGTGCAACCCAATATTCAACATTACCCTTACCTTTACCCATACGAACTTCTAAAGGCTTTTTTGTTATTGGTTTGTCAGGAAATATTCTTATCCAGATATTTCCACCTCTTTTAATATGTCTTGTCATAGCTCTTCTTGCAGCTTCAATCTGACGAGCAGTTATTCTTCCTCTGTCCGAGGCAACAAGACCAAATCTTCCAAATGCCACAGTGTTACCATTTTGAGCAAGGCCTCTGTTACGACCTTTGTGCATTTTTCTAAATTTTGTTTGCTTTGGTTGTAACATTTTTAATTAACTCCAACTTCTGTTTTAAATGGATCTTCAGTAATTTCACCTTTAAATACCCAGACTTTCACACCAATAATTCCGTATGTAGTTAGTGCTTCTGCAGTAGCATAGTCAATATCAGCTCTTAACGTATGCAAAGGAACTCGTCCTTCCCTATACCATTCAGTTCTTGCAATCTCAGCACCATTTAATCTTCCAGAAACTTCAATTCTTACACCTTTAGCACTTTGTCTTAGAGCGCTTTGTACTGTTCTTTTCATGGCCCTTCTAAACATAACTCTTTTTTCTAATTGTTGAGCCACTCCCTCAGCTAAGATTTGAGCATCTAAATCTGGTTTTTTAACTTCTTTAATATTGATTTGAGCAGGTCTTTGAACGATTTTCTCTACTGCTTTTTTAAGATTATCTATTTCTTCACCACGTTTACCAATAATAATTCCAGGTCTTGATGTGTAAATAGACACTACAAAATTTTCTGCAGATCTCTCAAGTTCAATTCTGCTAATTGAAGAATTTTTAAGTTTTTTCTTGAAGTATTCCCTAACTTTTAAATCTTGAATTAAATTTGTAGAAAAGTCTTTGCCTTTAGCATACCAATTAGCGTTTTGCTTTTTAGACGTTCCTAATCTAAAACCTGTTGGATTTACTTTTTGTCCCATTACTTACTTCCCTCAGCTAATATGATTTCTATATGACATGTAGGCTTGATAATTCTATCGGCTCTGCCTCTAGCTCTTGGTTTCATTCTTTTTAATCTCATTCCTTGATTAACAATTATTGATTTAACTGATAATAAATCTACGTCTGCCTTATTATTATGTTCAGCATTTGCGATTGCTGATTCCAGCAACTTTTTGATGACTGCAGATCCTTTTTGCTTATTAAAATTTAAGAAGTCCATAGCATCTTGAACAGACTTTCCTCTTATAGCATTGGCAACTAGACCAGCCTTTTGTGGTGATAATCTAGTACCTTTCAAATAAGCTCTTGTTTCCATTATTTAGCCTTCCTATCGCCAGAGTGCATTTTAAAAGTTCTTGTTATAGCAAATTCACCCAGCTTATGACCGACCATATCTTCATTGATATAAACAGGTACATGTTGTCTACCGTTGTGAACTGCAATAGTTAAACCCACCATAGACGGGTTAATCATTGATCTTCTGGACCATGTTTTTATAGGTCTTTTATCATTAGATGCCAAAGCGGCCTCTACTTTTTTCTCAAGAGATAAGTCTATGAATGGTCCTTTTTTTAATGATCTTGGCATATTATTTACTTCCTACTTCCTCTTCTTCTAATAATTAGGTCATCAGTTCTTTGATTTTTTCTTGTCTTGTAACCTTTAGTCGGAACACCCCATGGAGTAGATGGATGTCTTCCTCCTGACGTTCTGCCTTCACCACCACCGTGTGGATGGTCAACTGGGTTCATAGCAACACCTCTCACAGTAGGTCTAACACCTCTCCATCTTTTAGCGCCAGCTTTACCTAATGACTTAAGATTATTTTCTTGATTTGATACGGTTCCTAAAGTTGCTCTGCATTCCCATAAAACTTTTCTAGTTTCGCCAGACTGAAGTCTTAATGTTGCATATATCCCTTCTTTAGCTACCAATCTTGCAGAAGTTCCAGCACTTCTAGCAAGTTGTGCACCTTTTAAGGGTTTTAGCTCAACACAATGAACGTTAGTACCTAATGGTATATCTTTTAGCTTCATTGAATTGCCAACTTTAATTTCACAATTTTCAGCTGATATAACCTCGTCACCAACTTTTAATTTAGAAGGGGCGATAATATATCTTCTTTCACCGTCTTTATATAATAGAAGTGCTATGTGAGCAGATCTATTAGGATCGTATTCAATTCTCTCAACAACTGCAGGGATATCAAACTTGTTGCGCTTAAAGTCAATGACTCTGTAATGCTGTTTGTGACCTCCGCCTTGATGTCTGACTGTTATTCTTCCGTTATTATTTCTTCCGCCATTCTTCGATTTGACTCGAGTGAGTGACTTTAAAGGCTTGCCTTTATATAAGTCAGCCTTTACTGCTATTACACCCCGTCTTCCAGGACTAGTAGGTTTTGCTTTTATGACTGCCATGATTAATTAATTCCCTCAAACTGTATTTCAGAATCTTTGCTTATCGAAACAAATGCTTTTTTATAATCTGATCTTTTATACATACCAAATCTGTTACGCTTCCTTTTGCCTTTAACAATAGAAGTAGTAACTTTTAAAACTTCAACTTTGAATAGTTCCTCAACAGCCTTCTTTATCTCTCTTTTATTTGAATCAAGATCAACTTTAAAGACTATCTGCTTTAAAGACTCACCAATTCTTGCTGACTTTTCAGTAACAATAGGAGATTTAATTAATGTGTATAGTTTTTCGTTATGCATCTATCCACTCCTCAATTTTCTTAAAAGCATCAGCAGTAACAGCAACCTTTTGAGCTTTTAATAGATTTACAGGATTGATTTCTCTTACTGTAATAATGTCAACATTTGGAATATTTCTAGCTGACAAATATAAGTTTACGTCTAATTCATCAGTAATTATTAGAACTTTGCTCAAAGAAAACTCTTTTAAGAAATTAGCTATCTCTTTTGTTTTAGGTTTTTCTAAAACAGGTTTTTCTATTGCAACCAATCTTCCTTGCCTAAGAAGTTCAGAAAATATAGATCTTATAGCGGCCCTATACATCTTTTTATTTATTTTCTTACTGTAATCTCTGGGTGTGGCTGCAAATGCTATACCGCCACCTCTCCAAAGAGGACTTCTGATAGTACCTGCACGGGCTCTACCAGTTCCTTTTTGTCTGTATGGTTTTTTTCCTCCGCCGCGAACTTCAGATCTTGTCTTTTGTTTTGAAGTACCTTGTCTTGACCCAGCAAGAAAGCTTACAACAGCTTGATGTACTAGTGCTTCATTAAAATCTTTGCTAAAAGCATTTTCAGATATATTTATATCTTGATTTTTTGTTGATGAGAGTAATTCTATTTTCATGATTTTTTCAGCGCTGGTTTGATTTTTAAATCAGATCCATTGAAACCTGGAACTGCACCTTTGATATAAATGACGTTATTTTCTACATCTAAATCAACTATTTTTAAACTTTGAACTGTCTTCTGAACATTACCCATGTGACCTGACATCTTTTTTCCTTTCCAAACTCTTCCTGGGGTTTGGCATTGACCAATTGAACCATGTGCTCTGTGCGATAGTGAATTACCATGCGTTGCATCTTGCATTGAGAAATTATGTCGTTTAATTACGCCTGCATAACCCTTACCTTTAGACGTTCCAGTAACATCGACATACTGTCCAACTTCAAAAATATCGGCTGTTAAATGTTTGCCTACTTCATATTCTTCTGATATTTCTTCGGATGATCTAAACTCAGCAAGTATTCCTGGCTCTAAGTTAATTTTTTTATAAAACTCACTCTTAGCTTTGTTGATATTGTTTGATTTGGTGGTTTTTGATACAACAAATGCATTGTAACCATCTCTTTCAGATGTCTTTATATCAGCAATGAAATTACCACAAACAGAAACTGCAGTTACTGGTACAGATTCACCGTCTTCAAGAAAAAGACGAGACATTCCAGATTTTTTACCTATTAAGCCTATGCTCAATTTATTCTCCTTTTACGGGGCTAATCACCCTCTATGGCCGCTATCGCGTTAAAATTTGGACTAGCCCAGGCTTATCTGAACATCTACCCCAGAGGATAGATCTAGCTTCATTAAAGCATCAACTGTTTTATCAGTTGGCTTGACTATATCCATTAGTCTTTTATATGTAACAATCTCATACTGATCTCTTGCATCTTTATCTTTATGCGGTGATTTCAGTATAGTTGTTCTCTCTTTTTTAACAGGTAGAGGAATAGGTCCATTAATTACTGCGCCTGTCTTCTTAACAGTCTCTACAATTAATTTGGCTGAAGCATCTATCAGTCTATAATCAAAAGCCTTAAGCCTAATTCTGATTGATTGATTCTCCATTTTTTCCTTTATTTATCCTATTATTTCTTTTAAAAATTAATTTCGCTAATCGCAAAATGTGGCGTATTCTAAGCCCCTTATGGCTATACTGTCAACAATATTAGAAAGTTTATTAAACCCTTATTTATGAGGTTTTTAAACCCTCAGCAATGTTGCTTGGAACTTCACCATACTTAGTAAATTCCATAGTAAATGTAGCCCTACCCTGGGTTGCAGATCTAAGATCAGTTGCATATCCAAACATTTCAGCTAAAGGCACTTCTGATGAAACTTCTTTGCCTGAAGTAATATCTTCCATTCCTAATATAATTCCTCTTCTTCTGTTTAAATCACCAACAACGTCACCCATATGTTCCTCAGGAGTTACTACAACAACCTTCATAATAGGCTCTAATATTGCAGGTTTAGCTTTGTTAGCGCCTTCTTTAAGTGCCATTGAACCAGCAATTTTAAAAGCCATTTCATTTGAATCAACATCGTGGAATGATCCATCATACAGTGTTGCTCTTAAAGCCAATAAAGGATATCCAGCAATGACACCATTTTGCATTTGTTCTTGAATTCCCTTGTTAACTGCAGGTATATATTCTTTAGGTATTACACCGCCAACAATTTTATCTACAAATTCGTATTCATCATCAAGTCCTAAAGGCTCAAGTTTTAACCACACATGTCCGTATTGACCTTTACCACCTGATTGTCTTACAAACTTTCCTTCAACCTCAACCGTCTCTTTGATTGTCTCTCTATAAGCTACTTGAGGTTTACCAATATTTGCTTCAACTGAGAATTCTCTTTTCATTCGATCAACAAGCACATCTAAATGCAACTCACCCATACCAGAAATTATGGTTTGTCCTGATTCTTCATCACTAGCTACTCTAAAAGATGGATCCTCTTGAGCAAGTTTACCTAATGCTAGAGACATCTTTTCTTGATCTGGTTTTGATTTTGGTTCCACAGCTACTGAAATGACTGGTTCAGGGAAATCCATTCTTTCTAATACAATTGGCTTATCGGCATCAGATAATGTATCACCAGTTGTTATATCTTTTAAACCAATACAAGCTGCAATATCACCAGCTCTAACTTCTTTAATTTCTTCTCTATTATTTGAATGCATTTGCACCATTCTTCCAACTCTTTCTTTTTTTGACTTTGTTGAATTAATAACTGCATCACCAACTGATAAAACACCAGAATAGACTCTTATGAATGTAAGGGTTCCAACAAATGGATCAGTAGCAATTTTAAATGCAAGCGCAGAAAATGGCTCTTCGTCTGATGATTTTCTAGAGTCCTCAACTTCATCTTCTTGTGAGTTATTTGGAATAACACCTGTTATTGCTTTAACTTCATCCGGCGCTGGTAAGAAATCAATTACAGCATCAAGCATAGCTTGGACACCTTTATTCTTGAACGCTGAACCACACAAACCAACTATTAACTCATTTGCCAATGATCTTATTCTTAAGCCTTCTTTTATTTGATCTACTGAAAGTTCACCAGATTCTAGGTAAGCATCCATAAGCTCTTCATTGGCCTCAGCTGCTGCTTCAACCATTTCTTCTCTTAGTTGAGAACATTTATCAACCAGTTCAGCAGGAATTTCTTTTGAGTCAAAAGTAAGACCTTGATCATCTTCATTCCAGTAAATTGCTCTGTTGTTTATAAGATCAACAACACCTTTGAAATCTTCTTCAGTGCCGATGTTATATTGAATTGGAACAATATTGGCTTGAAGCCTTGTTCTAATTTGCTCTACAACCTTTTCAAAGTTTGCTCCAGCTCTATCCATTTTATTGACAAAAACAACTCTTGGAACTTCATATCTATTTGCCTGTCTCCATACTGTTTCAGACTGAGGCTCAACACCAGAGGTACCACAAAATACCACCACAGCCCCGTCAAGAACTCTTAGCGATCTTTCAACTTCAATTGTAAAATCAACGTGACCAGGAGTATCGATAATATTTATTCTGTGCTGAGGGAACTGTTGCTCCATTCCACTCCAAAAACATGTAGTTGCAGCAGAAGTAATTGTTATACCTCTTTCTTGTTCCTGCTCCATCCAGTCCATTGTGGCAGCACCATCATGAACTTCTCCAATTTTATGAGAAAGTCCGGTATAAAAAAGAACCCTTTCAGTCGTTGTTGTTTTACCGGCATCTACGTGTGCACATATACCAACATTACGATATTTATTTAAAACAGTTTGTCTTGCCATAATTTTTTTTACTTAATTAATGATTAAAATCTGAAATGTGAGAAAGCTTTATTTGCTTCAGCCATTTTGTGAACATCTTCTCTTTTTCTAACTGCAGAACCTTTCTTCTGGGAAGCATCAAGAAGCTCTCCAGCAAGTCTTAAATTCATAGATTTTTCACTTCTTTTTCTTGCTGCATCTACAATCCATCTCATAGCTAGAGCTTGTCTTCGTGCAGGTCGAATTTCAATTGGAACTTGATAGTTTGCACCGCCAACTCTTCTTGACTTAACTTCAACAACCGGACTGACTTCTTCTAAAGCTTTCATAAAAACATCTAATGGCTCTTCCTTGGATGTTTTAGTAATTTGATCAAATGCTCCATATACAATTTTTTCTGCAACAGACTTCTTGCCATCTTTCATTAGATTGTTCATAAATTTAGCAAGAATTACGTCCTTGTACTTAGGATCTGGTAAAACTTTTCTTTTCTCGGGACTTCTTCTTCTTGGCATAATTATTTACCTTTCTTTGCTCCATATTTGGATCTTCTTTGCTTTCTATTGGCAACTCCTGATGTGTCAAGCGTGCCTCTAACTGTATGATATCTAACACCAGGTAAATCTTTTACCCTACCACCTCTTATTAAAACTAATGAATGTTCTTGCAGGTTGTGACCTTCTCCACCTATGTATGAAGTTACTTCATACCCACTTGTTAATCTAACCCTACAAACTTTTCTAAGAGCAGAATTAGGTTTTTTAGGTGTTGTTGTATAAACACGAGTGCATACGCCTCTTCTTTGTGGGCATGCATTTAGTGCCGGTACGTCAGTCTTTCTAACTTTTGGTTTTCTAGACTTTTTTAATAATTGATTTACTGTTGCCATAATAATTTATTTTAGTTAGGCCGCGATTTTATAGAGCAGATAAGCCGCGGTCAACATTATTCCTCATTTTCTTGAAGTTCTTGTCTTAGCGCTGCCTCTATGTCATCAGCAGAAAGTTTTTGTTCTTCAAGATCGTATTGTTTTTTATTTTTTAGTCTGTCATGGAACTCCATACCTGTACCAGCAGGTATTAACCTTCCAACAACAACGTTTTCCTTAAGACCTCTTAGATGATCTTTTTTACCAGTTACTGCAGCCTCTGTTAAAACCCTAGTAGTCTCTTGGAAAGATGCAGCCGAAATAAATGAATCAGTTGCAAGTGATGCTTTTGTAATTCCCAACAATACTCTTTCAAATTCTGCTGGAGTTTTACCATCAGCTTCAACTTTTTCATTTTCTTCTTTCAATTCAGCATAGCTAACTTGATCACCTTGTATAAACTTAGTATCACCGCCATCAATAATTAATGCTTTTCTTAACATTTGTCTTAAGATGGTTTCAATATGCTTATCATTGATTGATACACCCTGAAGTCTGTATACATCTTGAATTTCATTAACTATAAAGTTTGTTAATTCAGGAATACCTTTTAGCCTAAGGATGTCATGAGGACTATATGGCCCGTCAGAAATAATATCGCCTTTAGAGATTCTTTCACCCTCAAATACAGACAATGTTCTATGTTTAGGTATTAACATTTCGGTATTCTGTGATTTTTTAGTAGCTCCTTCAGGTGTTATAACCAGTCTAACTTTACCTTTAGTCTCTTTACCGAATGAAATAATTCCAGTCTCTTCCGATAAAACTGCTGCATCTTTTGGCTTTCTTGCTTCGAATAGATCAGCAACTCTAGGTAAACCACCAGTAATATCTTTAGTTTTGGATGCAACTAAAGGCATTCTTGCTATAACTTCACCAGCAGTTATTTTTTGACCATTAGCAATATTAACAAGACCGCCTGCAGGTAATGGATACTCAGCTGGAGCTTTAAATTCTCCCATTAGCAAAGTCTTACCTTTAGAGTCTTGAATCAAAACTTTTGGCGACATATCTCTTCCAGCAGTTGGTCTATCTGAGACTTCAATAATTTCGATACTTGAAAGACCAGTAAGATCATCCATCTGCTCTCTAACTGTTACGCCGTCTTCAATATCTTCAAATTTAACTTTACCTGAAACTTCAGCAATAATTGGTCTTGTATATGGATCCCATGATGCAATCTTAATACCTGCTTCAAGCTCAGATTTATCTTTAACTTCAAGAGTAGCACCATATGGAACTTTATATTGCTCAATAATTTTTCCGCTTGCTTCAGTGATTGTCGCCATTGCATTTCTTGAAACAACAACTTCAAGCTTATCTTTATTTGTAACAGTTTTAATATCATCACTAAATGTAACAACCCCATCATTTTTATTGAAAATTGCATTATCTTCAGATGCGCTTGATGCAGCACCACCAATGTGGAAAGTACGCATAGTAAGCTGAGTTCCTGGCTCACCAATAGATTGAGCTGCAACAACACCAATTGCCTCACCTCTATGAACTAAGTGACCTCTTGCTAAATCTCTTCCATAACACTTTGAACAAACACCTATTGATGCCTCACAAGTCATTGGAGATCTGACCTTTAAAGAGGCTAGGTTTAAAGACTCAATTCTATCAACCGCATCTTCATCTAGCATTGTATCTTTTGCATAAAGCTCATTACCATCGCTATCTAATATCGGTTCTGCAATTACTCTTCCTAAGATTCTGTCTGTTAATGGTTGTATTATTTCTCCACCATCAATAATAGATGTAACAGTAATTGAATTTTCAGTGCCACAATCATCAATATTAATAACTGAATCCATTGATACATCACATAGTCTTCTAGTTAAGTATCCTGAATTAGCTGTCTTTAAGGCAGTGTCAGCAAGTCCCTTCCTAGCTCCATGAGTAGAAATAAAGTATTGAAGAACAGACAGACCTTCACGGAAGTTAGCTGTAATTGGTGTCTCAATAATTGATCCATCAGGCTTTGACATTAAACCTCTCATACCAGAAAGCTGTCTAATCTGTGCAGGAGATCCCCTTGCTCCAGAATCAGCATATATATATACGGAATTAAATGATGATTGTTCTACATTTTTTCCATCAGGAGTTTCAGCAGTTTCAGTACTTATCTTCTCCATCATAGCCTTAGCTACCTGCTCGTTTGCTCTAGACCATATATCAATAACTTTGTTGTATCTCTCGCCTCTAGTAACAAGACCTGAATCAAATTGTTTCTCAATTGCTTTTACTTCTTTTTCTGAATCATCAATAATCTTTGCTTTTTCCTCTGGAATTACAAAATCATTAACTCCAATAGATGATCCTGATTTAGTTGAAAAATCAAAACCTAGATACATTAGTTGGTCCGCAAAAATAACAGTTTTCTTAAGTCCGGCTTTTCTATATGAAATATCAACAAGCTTGGAGATTAGTTTTTTATTTAGAACTTTATTGATATTCTCAAAACCAACTTCAACAGGTGTAATTCTCCATATTAAAACTCTACCCACGGTAGTGTCATGAATAGCTTTATCACCGTTTTCGTCAGTAATTCTAACTTTTATTGATGAATGAATATCTAAAGTTTCAGTTTCGTATGCTCTCAGAACTTCATCTGGATCACTAAATACTCTGCCATCACCAATTGCATTTGCATTATCTCTGGTCATGTAATACAACCCAAGCACTACATCTTGCGTTGGATTAATTATTGGTGAACCGTCAGCAGGTGACAAAATATTATTAGTTGACATCATTAAAGCTCTTGCTTCTAACTGCGCCTCTAAAGTTAAAGGTACGTGAACAGCCATCTGGTCTCCATCAAAGTCGGCATTAAAAGCAACACAAACTAATGGATGTAATTGAATAGCTTTACCTTCAATTAACTTTGGCTCAAAAGCCTGAAGTCCTAATCTATGGAGTGTAGGAGCTCTGTTTAGCAATACTGGATGCTCTCTAATAACATCATCTAAAACTTCCCAAACTTCTGGTGTCTCTCTCTCAACTAATTTTTTAGCAGCTTTAATAGTTGTAGCTAGCTCTCGTTGTTCAAGTTTTCCATAAACAAAGGGCTTGAATAACTCAAGCGCCATTTTCTTAGGAAGTCCGCATTGGTGTAATTTTAAATTTGGACCAGAAACAATAACTGATCTTCCTGAATAATCTACCCTTTTACCCAACAGGTTTTGTCTAAATCTTCCGCCTTTACCTTTAATCATATCAGCCAGTGATTTAAGAGGTCTTTTGTTTGTTCCTGTGATGACTCTTCCTCTTCTTCCATTATCTAGAAGAGCATCAACAGATTCTTGCAGCATTCTCTTTTCATTTCTTACAATAATCTCTGGAGCACTAAGTTCAAGCAACCTTTTAAGTCTGTTATTTCTATTGATAACTCTTCTATAAAGATCGTTAAGATCAGATGTAGCAAATCTTCCTCCTTCAAGAGGCACAAGAGGTCTTAAGTCAGGTGGCAAGACTGGAAGTACATCCATTATCATCCACTCTGGTCTATTACCAGATTCGTTAAATGCCTCAAGAAGCTTTAAACGCTTTGAAAGTTTTTTTAGCTTTGTTTCAGAATTGGTCTGAGGTATCTCTTCTCTAATTTCTCTAATCTCTTCGTTGATATCTAGCTCTTCAAGAAGAATTTTTACAGCTTCAGCACCCATACCAGCAGAAAACTCATCACCAAACTCTTCATATTTCTCAACCCATTCTTCTTCAGTAAGAATTTGTCCCTTTTCAAGTTCAGTAAGACCCGGATCAGTAACAATATAACTTTCAAAATATAGTACTCTTTCAATTTCTCTAAGTGTTGTGTTTAAAAGAAGTCCAATTCTTGATGGCAAGGACTTAAGAAACCATATATGAGCCACAGGAGCAGCTAAATCGATATGACCCATTCTTTCTCTTCTTACTTTTGCTAGGGTTACCTCAACTCCACATTTTTCACACACAACCCCTCTGTGCTTCATTCTTTTGTACTTACCACAGATGCATTCATAATCCTTGATAGGTCCAAATATTTTTGAACAAAATAAACCGTCTCTTTCAGGCTTAAAGGTTCTGTAATTAATAGTTTCAGGTTTCTTTACTTCACCAAAAGACCAAGATTTTATTACCTGAGGAGAAGCTAGACCCGCAGAAATGGTTGTGAAATCATCCTGTCCTGTTTTTAAAGAATTTAATAAGTCTCTCAATTTTATCTCCTAGTTTTCTGAATCTAATTCAAGATTAATACCCAAAGATTTAATTTCTTTGCTAAGAACATTAAATGACTCAGGTATATTCGCATCCATTTCGTAACTACCATCGACGATGTTTTTATACATCTTAGTTCTACCAGAAACATCATCTGATTTAACTGTTAACATCTCTTGTAATGAGTATGAAGCACCATATGCCTCAAGTGCCCAGACTTCCATCTCACCAAATCTTTGGCCACCAAATTGAGCCTTACCACCCAATGGTTGTTGAGTAACTAAGCTATATGAGCCAGTTGATCTAGCATGCATTTTGTCATCAACCAAGTGATTTAATTTAATTATATACATGTAACCAACGGTAACCGGTCTATCAAATTTAGTACCCGTCCTTCCGTCATATAGGGTGATTTGACCAGATTCTGGTAAATCAGCTAATTTTAATAAGTCTTTAACTTCACTTTCTTTGGCACCATCGAATACAGGTGTTGCAATTGGCAAACCATCTTTAAGATTATTTGCTAATTCAAGAATTTCAGAATTATTAAATGATGAAATATCTTCTTTGTTAGCTGCATTTTTATTATAAAGCTTATCTAAATATTCTTTTAGCTCTGCGGGCTTAGCATTTGCTTTGATCATTGAATCAATTTTTTCACCAATGCCTTTCGCAGCATATCCCATGTGGGTTTCAAGAATTTGTCCAACATTCATCCTAGATGGAACACCTAATGGATTTAGGACAATATCAACAGGATTACCATTATCATCATAAGGCATATCTTCTACAGGCATAATCTCGGAAATAACACCCTTATTACCATGACGACCAGCCATCTTATCACCAGGTTGAATTCTTCTTTTGATAGCTAAATAAACTTTAACAATCTTTATTACGCCTGGAGCAAGATCATGCCCTCTAGTAATTTTTGCTTTCTTTTCATCAAATCTTGTTTTGATATCTTTGATATATTCGTTATAGCTTTTTTCAGTATCTTCGATAACATCATTTACATTATCAGCATCTGTTCTGATTGAGAAAATATCATTTATTTCAAGCGATTCTAGTTTTTCTAAAGATAGTGTTTCACCCTTTTTAACACCATTTCCTTTGATAGCTTTTTTATTTTTTAATAATTCACACAACCTTGTTTTAGTTGCTTGCTCTACAACTGTAGCCTCATCATCAGCATCTTTTTTAGATTGATCTAGATGATCTTGCTCTATTGCTTGTGTTCTTTCATCTTTTTCAACACCATCTCTTGTAAAGACCTCTACGCCGATAACGGTACCCTTTGAGCTGGATCTTTGTGATGTATCTTTAACATCAGAAGCTTTTTCACCAAAAATAGCTCTTAATAGTTTTTCTTCAGGTGAAAGCTGGGTTTCTCCCTTAGGAGTAATCTTTCCAACCAATATATCACCCGGCACTACCTCAGCACCAACATAAACTATTCCACAGTCATCTAGTTTATTAAGAGATCCTTCACCAACATTTGGTATATCAGCAGTGATTTCTTCTGAACCAAGCTTGGTGTCTCTTGCCACACAGACAATTTCTTGAATATGAATAGAGGTAAATCTATCTTCTCTAGCAACTTTTTCAGATATAAGAATTGAATCTTCAAAGTTATAACCATTCCATGGCATAAAGGCTATACGGATATTTTGTCCTAAAGCTAGCTCACCATTATCTACTGATGGTCCGTCAGCTAATACATCTCCTGCTTTCACTACATCACCAATCTGAACAATCGGTCTTTGGTTAATGCATGTATTTTGATTTGATCTAGTATATTTGACTAAGTTATAAACATCGGATGCTGATTTAGATTTTTTATCAGTTACTCGAACAACTATCCTTGAAGCATCAACACTCTCAACGACACCATTATTTTTTGCAACAATACAAACTCCAGAATCTCTAGCAACAACGGACTCAAGCCCAGTTCCTACTAGAGGCTTTTCAGCTCTGAGAACTGGAACTGCTTGTCGTTGCATATTTGATCCCATTAATGCCCTGTTAGCATCATCATGCTCTAAGAAAGGTATTAAGGATGCCGCGATTGATACAACCTGTTGAGGAGATACGTCCATTAAATCGACTCTGTCAGGTGACATTAGCTCAAATTCACTTGCATGCCTAACTGCCACAAGATCGTCTACAAATTTATTATTTTTATCTAAAGCAACGTTTGCCTGAGCAATAACATGCTCAGCTTCATCAATTGCAGATAGATAAATAATTTCATCAGTTACTTTTCCATTAACAACTTTCCTGTACGGAGTCTCAATAAACCCATACTGATTTGTTCTTGAATAAGAAGCAAAGGAGTTAATTAATCCAATATTTGGACCTTCTGGTGTTTCGATGGGACATACTCTTCCATAATGAGTTGGATGAACGTCTCTAACCTCAAAACCTGCCCTTTCTCTTGTAAGGCCACCAGGTCCTAAAGCAGACACTCTTCTTTTGTGTGTTATTTCAGATAATGGATTGTTTTGATCCATAAACTGAGATAACTGACTTGAACCAAAAAACTCTTTAATTGCAGCTGTAACAGGTTTTGCATTTATTAAATCTTGTGGGCCAAGCTCATCTGCTTCTGCCATACTAAGTCTTTCTCTTACAGCTCTTTCAACTCTAATTAAGCCTACTCTAAACTGATTGGCAGTCATTTCACCAACAGATCTAACTCTTCTGTTACCTAAATGGTCAATATCATCAACAATGTCATGGCCATCTCTAATATTAACTATCCCCTTCATGACCTCGATAATGTCTTCTTTATCAAGAATATGAGGATTATCTTTTCTTGAATCTAATTTTAATCTTCTATTAAATTTCATTCTTCCAACTTCAGAAAGATCATATCTCTCTTCATTGAAAAATAAGTTATTAAATAAAGTTTCGGCAGAGTCTTTGGTTGGCGGCTCTCCCGGTCTCATCATTCTATATATTTCAACAAGAGCTTCTAATCTATTAGATGTTGGATCTGCTCTAAGTGTGTTTGAAATATATGGTCCTTTGTCTAACTCATTAATAAATAAGCATGAAATCTCATTAATATTATTTTCTTTTAAGGCCTCTAGAACAGCTTCATCGATTTCAGTGTTTGCAACAAATAAAACTTCTCCAGTTTCTTTGTTAAAAATGTCTTTTGACAGAACCTTGCCAACAAGAAATTGTTCATCTAATGTGATTTCACTTACTTTTGCATTTGATAACTCTTTTATGTGTCTTGCTGTAATTCTTTTGCCAGCCTCTACATAAACCTTACTTTTAACCTTAAGGTCAACAGGTAAAGTTTCACCTCTAAGTCTCTCTGGTATCAAAGCAAGTTTAACAGTGTCTTTTTCTAGAGTGAAAATATCCTCATCATAAAACTCAGACAATATTTCCTCTGTACCCATATCTAATGCTCTAAGCATGATTGTTGCAGGTATCTTTCTTCTTCTATCAATACGACTAAACAGAATGTCTTTAGGATCAAACTCAAAATCTAACCATGAACCTCTGTAAGGAATTATTCTCGCAGAATATAAAACTTTTCCTGAAGAATGAGTCTTACCTTTATCATGATCATAAAAAACACCAGGAGACCTGTGAAGCTGAGATACAACAACTCTTTCAGTTCCATTTACAATAAAAGATGCATCAGAAGTCATTAAAGGAACTTCTCCCATAAAGACTTCACCTTCTTTTATATCTTTTACTTCTTTAAAATTAGATTCTCTATCGTAGAGAACTAATTTAACTTTGATTCTTAAAGGTGCTGAATATGATAAACCTTGTATTAAGCATTCTTGAACATCATATGTGTTCTTTCCAAGCTCATATGCAACATATTCAAGAGCAGCATTACCTGAAACACTTTTAATTGGAAATAATGACTGGAAAACTTCTTCAAGTCCTTGTTTTTTCCTTGCTTCAGGCGCCACATCAGCTTGTAAAAATTCAGAATAAGATTTTGTTTGGGTTTCAATAAGGTTAGGAAGATCCATGACCTTTGCGAAAGTACCAAAGTTTTTTCTTATTCTTTTCTTTTCTGTATAACTGTATGACATAAATGCGCCCTTTTAATTAATATAGATTTATAGGTTTAATGTTATTTAAGTTCAGCTGTTGCACCGGCTTCAGTTAACTGAGCTACCATTGCCTCTGCATCATCTTTACTTGCACCTTCTTTAACAGTACTTGGTGCTCCATCAACCATATCTTTTGCCTCTTTAAGTCCAAGACCAGTAATTGCTCTTACAGCTTTAATTACTTGAACTTTTTGATCTCCAGCTGCACTTAATACAACATCAAAAGAATCTTTTTCTTCTGCTGCTGGAGCGTCGCCACCACCTGCTGCTGCAGGTGCTGCTGCAACTGCTGCTGCTGCTGTTACACCAAATTTTTCTTCAATATCTGAAATAAGATCAACAAGATCCATCACAGACATTTCCTCAATAGCCTTTAAAATATCTTCTTTACTAGTTGCCATTTTTAATTCTCCTTATAATTTAGGCAGATGCCTTTTTTTTGTCATGAACTGCTGATAAAACTCTCGCAAGTTTACTTGGAACTTCATTTAATAAAGTAGCAAACTTGGTAACTGGCGCTTGCAATACATTAGCAATAAGACCATAAGCCTCATCTTTAGATGGTAAGCTAGCTAGAATATCTATCTGGCTCCCATCAAGCAATTGACCTTCAACAACTAATGCTTTGATATCTAAATTATCAAAGTTTTTAGCATATGTTTTGAGTAACTTTGCAGCTGCACCAGGCTCTTCAAATGAAAAAGCAAATAATGATGGGCCAACTAAAACTTCATCAGAACATCCAAAATCAGTACCCTCAAATGCTAATTTAGCAAGTGAGTTTTTTATAACCTGAATATGAATACCTGATTGAGTAGCTTTTTGTCTTACCTCGGATAGCTCACTGACCTTAAGGCCTCTAGCATCTGAAATAACTAAAGATGATGCATTAGATGCAACTTCTTTAACTTCGCCTACAATTTTTTCTTTTTCACTTTTCGATAACGCCACAGCAATTCTCCTGTTTAAGCCTTTCGGCCATTCGGCGACAAATTGCAAAATTACAATTTGAACACCACCTACGTAGGAAATTAAGTCTTACGACACCTACGGTCTTTGACGGCTGCGTAAACGCAACTATCTAACTTTATAATTTCTTATAAAGCTAAAACTTATACCAACTCTGAGGAATTAATTTTTATTCCTGGTCCCATAGTGCTACTTAAAGCAACATTACCTATATATACACCCTTAGCAGATGCTGGTTTTAATTTTTTTAATTCTTCTAGTAATGCAGATGCATTGGCTATAATTTTGTCTGTATCAAAAGATACTTTGCCAATACTTCCATGAATAATTCCATTTTTATCTGTTCTAAATCTTACTTGTCCAGCTTTAGCATTATTTATTGCTGTTGCAACATCATCTGTTACAGTTCCAGTCTTTGGATTTGGCATTAAACCTTTTGGACCTAAAACTTGACCAAGCTTACCAACAACTTTCATTGCAGCATTTGTTGAGATTACCACATCAACATTTACTTCTTCTTTTGTAAATTTTTCTGCTAAATCATCCATTCCAATAAATTCAGCTCCAGCATTTTTTGCTGCATCTGCCTGATCTCCATCTGCAAAAACAGCTACGGTTACAGCTTTGCCTAAACTGTTAGGAAGCGTTACTGCACCTCTAACATTTTGATCAGATTTATTAGGGTCCACACCCAGCCTAATTGCAATATCAACAGATTCTTCAAACTTAGCTGACTTCACAGATTGCATTATTTCTAAAGCTTCAGACACTGAGTAAGTTTTCTCAGGATCTACTTTTTCAACTAGAATTTTTTGTTTTTTTGTTAACTTACTCATAAATCTACCTCAACACCCATGCTTCTTGCTGTTCCTGCAATAATTAAGACTGCAGCATCTATGTCATTTGAATTTAAATCAGGTTCTTTTTGTTTTGCTATATCTTCAAGTTGTGCTCTTGTTAATTTTCCAACCTTTTCTCTATTTGGTTCGCCACTACCTTTTGGTATTCCTAAAGCTTTCTTAATTAAAACAGCAGCCGGAGGTGTTTTAACAACAAATGTGAAAGATTTATCTTCGTATACAGTTATAACTACTGGAAGAGGTAATCCCTTTTCAGCATTTTGAGTTTCAGAGTTAAATGCATTACAAAAATCCATTATGTTTACACCAACTTGACCTAGAGCAGGTCCAACTGGAGGACTTGGATTAGCTCCACCCGCAGGTATTTGTAATTTAAGAATATTTGCTACTTTTTTTGCCATTATGTTTTCTCAATTTGTATAAACTCAAGATCAACCGGTGTTGCTCTTCCTAAAATTTGTACTGAAACTTTAACCATGTTCCTTTCGTAATCAACGTTTTCAACAACACCGTTGAAATCATTAAAAGGTCCATCACAAACTCTAACTACTTCACCTGGTTCGTATATTGTTTTTGGAGCTGGAGCGTCTTCACCTACTTCAATTCTATTTATAATGTTATTAACATCTTCTTCAGAAATTGGTAAAGGTCTATCTTTTGTTCCACCAACAAAACCAGATACTCTAGGGGTTGATTGAACTAGTTGCCAAGAATCATCTTCTAAAATCATTTGTACTAATATGTAACCGGGGAAAAATTTTCTTTCAGTTGTTTTTTTTGAACCGCCTTTTAGCTCAACTATTTGTTCCGTTGGTATTAGTATTTCGCCGAATTTCTCAGCAAGATTATTAAGTTCTATTTTTTCTTCAAGAGCAGCTTTAACTTTTTGCTCGTAGCCCGAATAAGCTTGAATTACATACCAATCCATAATGTTATCCTAGTACCAGTTTAGTTAAAAAAGTTAAAAGTGATTCAAGTGCCCAAAAGAATAGGCATAAAACTATAATTGAACCAAAAACTACTAAAAATGTTTGGGTTGTTTCAATACGAGTTGGCCAAACGACTCTTCTTATTTCTGTTCTTGATTCTCTCATTAGCTTGATTGCATTTGAACCAAAATTTGTTACGGCTAATATGCCTAGACCTATAATAAATAAGAATACGACCCCAAGGACTCTATATAAAAATGCAACTTCAACAAAATAACTATTGCCAATAACAGCAGCAGAGAATACTGCTAATGCAGCAAACCATTTAATGTTATCTAATAATTTTGAAGTTGATCCTTTAGCCATATATTTCCTATTTCGGCTCCAAGTTAAACTTGGCAGGCCAGGAGGGTCTCGAACCCACAACCCCCGGTTTTGGAGACCGGTACTCTACCAATTGAGCTACTGGCCTAAAATTAATTTTCATATTCCTCAGAGACAAGCAAGCCGAGACACAAAGGTCTCGGCTAATAAGTCTTCAATTACTCAATAATTTTTGATACTACGCCAGCACCAACTGTTCTTCCACCTTCTCTAATCGCAAATTTTAGACCTTCGTCCATAGCGATTGGAGCAATAAGCTCAACATTCATTTTAATGTTGTCACCAGGCATTACCATTTCAACACCACTTGGAAGCTCACAAGCACCAGTTACATCAGTTGTTCTAAAATAAAACTGAGGTCTGTAGTTATTCATGAATGGTGTATGTCTTCCACCTTCATCTTTACTTAGTACATATATCTCAGCTTCAAATTTTGTATGAGGTGTAATTGAACCAGGCTTAGCAATAACTTGACCTCTTTCAACAGCGTCTCTTTCAACACCTCTAAGAAGAACACCACAGTTTTCACCAGCTCTTCCTTCATCTAAAGATTTTCTGAACATTTCTACACCAGTACATGTGGTCGTAGATGTGTCTTTAATACCAACAATTTCTAAAGGATCACCAGTATTAACGATACCAGTTTCTATTCTACCTGTTACCACTGTACCTCTACCTGAAATAGTAAACACATCTTCAATAGGCATTAGGAAAGCACCATCTACTGGTCTTTCTGGCTCTGGTACATATGAGTCTAATGTTTCAATAAGTTTTTGAACTGAAGGAACACCAATTTCAGATGTATCTCCTTCAAGAGCTTTTAGCGCACTACCAACAATAATAGGTGTGTCATCGCCTGGGAAATCATATTCGTTTAATAGCTCTCTAATTTCCATTTCAACAAGCTCTATCATTTCTGGATCATCATTTTGATCAGCTTTGTTCATATAAACAACAATATAAGGAACACCAACCTGTCTAGCTAATAGGATATGTTCTCTTGTTTGAGGCATTGGACCGTCAGCAGCACTTACTACCAATATAGCGCCGTCCATTTGAGCAGCACCAGTAATCATATTTTTTACATAGTCTGCGTGACCTGGACAATCAACGTGAGCATAGTGACGTGCAGTTGAAACATACTCAACATGAGAAGTAGCAATAGTAATACCTCTTTCTCTTTCTTCTGGAGCATTATCAATATTTGCAAAGTCAACAGCGTCTCCACCGAATACTTCAGCAGCAACTTTTGTTAGTGCAGCCGTAAGTGTTGTCTTACCATGGTCAACGTGACCAACTGTCCCTACATTTACGTGGGGAAGCGTTCTTTCAAATTTTTCTCTTGCCATTTTTTTATGCCTCTCTGAAATAATTAAATATACTTAAATGGAGCTCATAACCGGACTTGAACCGGTGACCTCTTACTTACCAAGCAAGTGCTCTACCGCTGAGCTATATGAGCCCGTTCACGTAGCATCCTAATTTAAGGTGGCGTATTATCCCTCTAAAAAGTTATAAACTCAACCTTTTTTCAACATAAATTTGGGATTATTTTTGTAGTGTTTTTTGCTCTTAAAATAGACATGGTGGAGAGGGTAGGATTCGAACCTACGTAGCCGAAGCGGCAGATTTACAGTCTGCTGGTATTAACCACTCACCCACCTCTCCATATCAAGCAAGCTATTTTTGTTCTAGAATGCATTTAAGTCAACAGTTTTTTAAAGTGAATATGTTAAATAAGCACAAAATTTTAGATAAATTGCCTAAGAACAGGGTTGATTTACATTTATTTGAAAATATTGACTCTACCAATGAAGAATGTAAGAGAATAGATCAAAATAAAGATTTCCATGTAGTAATTGCTGAACAACAAACAATGGGGAAAGGTAGGCTTGGTAAAAATTGGTCTAGTCCATGTTCTGGCAACGTTTATATGTCAATTTATTCTAAAGAACTTCCAAAGAATATCCCTCTTAGCCTTATTGTTGGCTTGATATGCGTTAAAACTCTAAATTCAATGATTAAAAATGATTCTATTGGCCTCAAATGGCCAAATGACATGCTCCTTGATAAGAAAAAAATTGGAGGAATACTCGTTGAAAAAGAGGTTATGGGAAAGGATATTAACAATATAGTAGGTATAGGTATAAATCTTAATCATCCTGAAAAAGAAGATTGGTGGGGAGATTTACATAAATTTGGAATTCATTTAAGAAGAGATGAACTTATCAATAAACTACTTCATAGTTATATTAAATTTTATGATAATGGAATTTCTGATTGGCAAGAGCTTTGGCATAAATATTGCGTTCATTTAAATCATGAAATTAAAATTAAACATAACAATAACATTATTAATGAAGGTATATTTTTAGGGATTAATGCTGATGGAAGTCTTAATTTGAAAATCAATGATAATGAAGAAATTAAATATGAACATGGAGAAATATCAATTGAGGGTATTTATTAAAAATGAAACATTTTCTTAGCGGCATTGATCTGAGCTCAGATACCCCTACTGATTTCAATGAAATAATTTTTGGGGCAGGATGTTTTTGGGGAGTGGAAAGAAAATTCTGGGTATTAGAAGGTGTATGGCTAACCTCTGTTGGTTATGCTGGAGGAAATTCTATCAATCCCACATATGAACAAGTTTGTTATGAAGAAACAAATCATGTTGAAGTTGTAAAAGTTGTTTATGACCCAGCGGTAATTAAAATTGATACTCTTCTTAAAACTTTTTGGGAATGTCATGATCCAACGCAAGGCATGCGACAAGGTAATGATAGAGGAACACAATATCGATCAGTAATTTATTGTTCATCTGAGGAAGATTTAGACCTAAGCCTCTCAACGATGGAAAAGTATCAGGAAGTTTTGAGCAAAAATAATTATCAACAGATTACAACAGAAATATTGCTTGCCCCAAAGTTTTATCTTGCTGAAGAATATCATCAACAATACCTTGCAAAAAATCCTAACGGGTATTGTGGTCTTGGAGGAACTGGTTGCGCATTAGATATTTAAAATAACCTATTCCCTGAAAGATTTAATTAATGTAAAATTCGCCCCGCGCCGGTATAGCTCAGCTGGTAGAGCAACTGATTTGTAATCAGTAGGTCCCGAGTTCGACTCTTGGTGCCGGCACCACTTAACTAATTCCTGTAGGTATTAGGTTTCTCTAAATCACTAATATATCTATCTCTTAGCCTTGTTGATCTTGTTGTTAAATCTGTATCAACGCCATTAATGAAAACCTTTTCAGGCATGCTTGATGGTTCAAGTGGATCAGCTTCCCAGACCACAATATCTGCCATATTGCCAACTTTAATAGAACCTCTATTGTTAAGGTTAAATGTCTTTGCAACGTTGCTTGTTAAAGCTTTGATTGCTCCACCATACGACATTCCATTAGCAACAGCCACTCCAGCACCCTGTCGAATCAAATGATAATTATGAGACCTCGAGACATTAAACATTAAAGTAGCACCAGCTTTTTCAAGCATTGGTGTCATGTTTATATTGGATGCTAATTCATCAAACGAATTCGGTATATTATTGATTGGGTTAACTATAAGAGGAATGTTATTTTCAACAATTTCATCTGCTACTAAAGATGCCTCTTGTGCTCCCATAATAATTAAATTCAGGTTGTAAGTATTTTTTAGCTCAATGAGCTTAATTATGTCTGAAGCTCTGTGAGTTTTTATTATTAAAGGTAAATTATCATTAATTAATCTATATAGTGCCTTAACGTCTCTGGGTTTGAAATCCATGTGAGATGCAAGAGATGAATCATCAATAACCTCATCAATAGAAGCATCTGATGACATATCTTTTTTATCAAGTGATGATGCAAAAGAAAGCATATCATCTATCAAGGCAAGTTTTTCTGCTCTAGAGGAAGACCCGCTTCCTCCAAATCTGCCAATCATTACAATATCTGCTTCGCTTGAAATATCTAAACTGCTGTCTAATAAAAAGAATGAACCCAAGCCTCCGATAGGGCTTGAGGTATTTCTTGGCAGGGTAATTGCAGACGTAATACCGTTTGCTCTATTCCATGGAATTAAAACTGAATTGGGGTTAAAGGCATCATGTATGCTGAAGCCAATATTGTATATTGAAGCTTCATCATCTCGAGTAACATTCAAAGCTCCTATTTCTACAATACCTAATTGTGTATCAGGGGCAATAAAGCCAGGAGTAATTATTTTTCCTTTAGCATCGTAAACTTTGTCTGCATAAGGAACTGATGTTTTTGAAATTTTAGTAACGACACCATCATTGATTAATATGTGTCCTTGGTATGGATTATTTTCAATACCATCATAAATTTCAGCATTTTTAATAACCAAATTTGATGATTCTAAAAATACTGAATTGGAAGTTAAAATTATTAAAGTCAGTAAAAATTTATTTTTTATCATTCTTCTATCCTATTTTTTGAAGGATTAATAATTCCAACATCAAAATCACTACTTGGTTCTAAGCCTGAAGATCGATCAAAAGCTATTGCACCATCTATATAAACTTTTTCTGCTAAAGCATATATGCTAAATGGATTTTTAGACCACAAAACAACATCAGCATTCTTCCCAACTTTTAATGAGCCGGTCTGATCGTAAATTCCAGCTGCTTTTGCAGGATTACTTGTTATCCAATTCATTGCTCTTGCCTTAGATATATCATAGCCAGCTTTGATGCCAGCCGATAAAGCTTTGGCAGCTTCAACATTTAGATGTTGAATGCCTATCTCATCATCGGAATGAACAATTGCGCAGCCTGTTCCATTTCTAGCTTGATCAACAATAGCTATATTTGCCTGGACCATATCATAGGCTTCATGTTTAAAACCCCACCAGTCAGCCCAAAGAGCTGCACAGATATTATTTTCAGCTAATAAATCAGCAATCTTGTATGCTTCAACTGCATGATGGAAAGCAGTAATTTTATAATTAAATTCTTTGGCTATTTCTATCATTGTTGCCATTTCATCTGCTCTGTAACAATGGTTATGAACTAAAATTTCATCTCTTAAAACACCCGCTAAAGTTTCCAATTCAAGATCTCTAGTTGGTTTGTATGACAGTTCTTTTGCCTCCTCAGATTTCGCTTCATATTCATCCAATTTACTCAAATAACTCTCAGCTTTTATCCATGATTTTCTGTATCCAGCCGCATTACCCATTCTTGTTGAGGGCATTTGTCCTCTATTGCCGTAAACTCTTTTAGGATTCTCTCCACATGCCATTTTTAATGAATGAGGTGCATTTGGAAATTTCATAGAGTTGATAGTATTTCTTTGAAGATTTTTCGCTGTTACCCCTCTTCCGCCTATTAGGTTTGCTGAACCTGGTAATACATGAAAAGTTGTAACACCACCTTTTAGAGCAAGGGCATATTGCGGGTCTTGAACCCAAATGGAATGTTCAGCCCATACTTCTGCAGTAACTGGGCTAGTTGCCTCATTACCATCTGAGCTAGTTTTAACACTCGGTGCAGGATAGACACCCATGTGAGAATGGATATCAATAATACCTGGAGTTATCCATTTATCGGTTGCATCAATTTCTTTTAAATCACTTGAACTTGGAAGATCAACACCAATAGCGACAACCTTGCCGTCTTTAATAATCAAATCAGTATCAATTAATTCATTTCCTTCGCCGTCATAAATATTTGCATTTCTAAAAATAGTATTTGTTGGTGGCAAAGGCTCGTAGGTTGATTCAAAGGGTTCATAGTTTTCGGCCACTATGAATACAGAAAAAAAGTAAAGGAATATGTATATATTTTTCATACCAATAGTATAAATAAAAAAAGTTTATACACTATAATCTTAAGAAATATTTTCAATGTATAAATTTTGTTATGAAGTCATATAAAGTTGTTAAAAGTGGAGAGCCGCTTGAAGAACAACAAATAAATAAGCCATCTCCTTCAGGCAAAGAGATTCTTGTAAAGACAATTTCTTGTGGTGTCTGCCATACAGATATACATATTCATGATGGTTATTTTGACTTGGGTGATGAAACTCATATTCCATCAAGAGTGACTGAGAACCTAGCAATGGGCCATGAGGTTTTTGGTGAAGTTGTAGAAGTTGGTGAGCAAGTTACAAATATACAAATTGGCAAAAAATACGTCGTATATCCTTGGATTGGTTGTGGCAACTGCAATGAATGCCAAAATGATATGGAGCACTATTGTTCACCCTTTACTGCTGAAAATATAGGCGTTTCTGTTGATGGTGGTTATGGTGAATATGTTTTAGTAAAAGATTCTAAATATCTTTTTGATGCTGGAGATACTCCAGAAGAGTTAGCTGGCAGTTATGCATGCAGAGGCTTAACTGCCTATAGCGCTTTAAAGAAAGCAGAAATAAAGGACGGTGAAAATATTGTAATAATTAGCGCTGGTGGAATGGGATTGTTAGCACTAAAAATTGCACAAGCAGCATATAACGTAAAGACAATAATTGTAGACATTGATAATGAAAAGCTAGATGTGGCTAAAAATGCTGGTGCAAATAATGTAATAAATTCAAAAAATGAAAATGCCTCTGAAGAGATCATAAAATTATCTGGAGGCAAAGTTACAAAAATTATTGATTTTGTTGGATCACAAAGCTCAATGTCTTTTGGATATAGTCTTTTTGGCATTAATAAGGGCGGTTTATATGTTCTAGTTGGATTAATTGGAGGTAATTTTAATCTTCAACTACCTCTTCATACTTTTACAGCTCGAACTATTAAAGGTGCATATGTAGGAAGTTTAAAAGAGATGGGTGAGCTTATGGAGCTTGTGCGATCTGGCACAATTGAACCAATAGAAGTAGAAACTAGACCTGCCTCACAAGCTAGTGATACACTAGCTGACCTTAAGTCAGGTCACATAAAAGGATTGGTCTGTCTTAAACATTAATTTGCATGAATAAATACATTAAATCAAAACTAATTTTATTTTTTGGAATTTTTTTCCTTGCATCTCTTTCTGCAGATCCTTTACTTCATGATCATATTGATGAACATCAGTCTGAATCTATTGTTGAATGTCAACTTTGTGAAAATAAAGTCTTTGATATTCAAAATGCTGATTCTGAAGTCAGCGAATTAATACAAATTTCTTTTGTTGAAGAATTAACCCCTGATAATTCCTCTTTAAGAAATACAAGCAACTATCAATCACGAGCTCCACCAAAAAAATAAATTTTTTTAGATTTTAAATTTTTATTTTTTTTAAGGAGTTCTTATGAAAAAACTTTTAAGCACACTAATAATATTAGGTGCTATAAACACAAACGAAATTGCTTCACAGGATGTTGAAGAGATTATCGTGGTTACGTCTGCTTTGATAGATACAACCGAAATTACAAATCCATTGTACGTTATAGACGGCGATGAGATTATTGATGATGCAACAACAAGCCTAGGAGATGCTATTGATAGCTATCTTGGAGTTTCTATTGCAGATTATGGTGCTGCTGTTGGACAGCCAATAATTAGAGGCATGTCGGGACCTAGAGTAAAAATTCTAAAAAATGGAATGGTGAATAGAGATGTTTCTGGTCTTGGTGCAGATCACTTAAATGATGTTGATCTTAATGATATTGAACAAATAGAAATTGTTAAGGGTCCATCATCATTACTATATGCCAATGGAACTATTGGGGGAATCATTAATGTTGTAGATGACTGCATCGCAGTAATGAATTACGAGCTTCCTGAATTGAAAGTTGGTTATGAAACTCAATCAGTGAATGATGGTTCATCAGAATTCATTAACTTTAAAAATAATTTCAATGGCTTTAACGTTAACTTTGGTTATAAAAATACTGAATTTGGAAATTATGATATTCCCAATGGTGCGATAATGCATGAAGAGGAAGGTCACGATGATCATGGTGATGAAGATCATCACGACGAAGATGAGCATGAAGAAAATCTCAGATTTGTTAATAATTCTGACTTTGCTGTAGAGGCTACTAAATTTGGTATTTCAAGAGCAGGTGACTGGGGTTACGTTGGTGTTTCAGTAGACAACCTTGAAAGTTTATATGGAATCCCTTTCCACGGTGACGATCATGGTGACGAACATGGAGATGAGCATGATGATGAAGATCATCACGACGAAGATGAGCATGATGAGGATGAGCATCACGATGAACATGGTGAGGAAAGAATTTTCTCAACAACAGATTCTGAAAGCTTTACTATAAAAGGTTCCTATAATGTTAATGGCAATTTAGTTAACAAAATTGACTATACATATAGAGATACTGAGTACACCTTAACTGAAGCGCATGCCGAAGAAGAGGGACATGATGAACATGAAGGCGAAGAGGAACATGAAGAACATGCTCCAACAGTTTTTGCTAACAATGCCACTGAATATGGTGCGATTTTTGATATCTCAAATGACATAAGAACTCAAAAATTATCATTTAATTATGTTGATGAAGATTCTTCAATAGTTGGAGAAGAGGCATTCATGAATCCCGCAAATAATGAAGTTCTAACACTTGGTTATTTTGTAGGTCAAGATTTTGATATGTTTCATCTAGATTTGGGAATTAGATTAGATCAAGTTACAAGAACTGGAAGCGTTACTGATGAAGATCATGGCGATGTAGATAATTTTACTATCGATGATGATGTTTCAAGCTTTGCTGTCAGTATTGGAAGAGATCTTTCTGATACATTAGAGTTAAATCTCGGCTTTTCTAGCGTAGAGAGACTGCCATCTGTAATTGAATTATTTATGAATGGTCCTCATATGGCTACAGGTAGATTTGAAGTTGGAGATCCTACACTAAGTTCTGAAACTTCTAATAATTTTGATATTTCATTAAATTTTGATAATGGTGAATATTTTGCAAGTGCAAGCTTCTTCATTAACGATGTAGATAACTATATTGCTTTAATTGATGAAGGTGAAGACCATGAAGATGAGCATCATGAGGAAGAGCATCATGAAGATGAAGAAGAGCATCATGAAGATGAAGACGATCATGGAGACGAGCATGGTCATGGTCATGGCAATCTTATTCATGCCAATTATGTTCAAGAAGATGCTGAATTTGATGGATATGAGTTTGAATTTGGAAGAACTTTTAATGTTGCTTCTGGTGAAATGACATTATCTTTTGGTAGAGATGTCGTAAATGCCAAATTTGCAGACGGGCACAATGTCCCAAGAATTAATCCTGCAAGAAATGTTTATTCTCTATCATATAATCAGGACGATATTGTCTTTAAGCTTCAATTAAAAGATGTTGAAAAACAAAATGATGTTGGTGAAGGCGAAACAGCTACTGCCGGATATCAAATGCTGGACACAAGACTGACTAAGACATTTGATTTAAGTGGAAAAAGTAAGCTTAAAGTTTCACTATTTGGAAGAAACCTTCTAGATGAAGTTGCAAGAAATCATGCTTCTTTTGTTAAGAATGAAGTTCCTCTTCCGGGAAGAAACTATGGAATTAAATTTAATTTAACTTACTAAATTAGATTTTTTCAATTAATATAGGCCCCCAAATCTTTAAATAAGGTTTGGGGGGTTTTTTAATATTATGAAATCACAACTTACATCAGATAAATTTGCAATGTCGTTTTCTGCTATATGCATGATTCATTGCCTATTTGCCCCATCTTTAATAATACTTTCATATAGCTCTTTGGCATTAACTGTCGAAAGTGAGCTTATTCATAAAGCTATATTGCTTATAACTATTCCAGTTAGCATCTTTGCAATTAGCTTGGGATATAAAAATCACTCAAATAACTCCATTATCTATACTGGCATTGCTGGATTAACAATTCTTATTTCAGCGCTTTTGATTGGAGAAAGCATTGGTGAAAATGCAGAACTAATTTTAACTATTATTGGTTCATTGATGGTAATTGCATGTCATTACAGAAACTATCGAATCTGTAAAAAAGTAAATTGTGACTGTCACGAAACTTCAGAAGCTTAAAATTTTAAATTTTCAAAATCCCCATTAATTACTTTCATAGCAAATATATTGTAGAATGCGCTTTTTTGCGTCATAACATGATTAAACATATTAAATTCATATACTTATTATTATTAAGTCCGCTCATCATGACTAACTCGAATGTTGAAGAGATAGTTACAACTGGGTCATTAATTAATAATTCAGAAAAAGATACATCACCAGTAAATGTTATAACAAAAGAAGATTTTGAAAATTTTAATATTTCTAATTTTGCAGAAATTAGCAAATACCTAACATCATCATCTGGTTCGCATTTCCAAACAAATGCACTTGAGGGAGTTGATCAAGGGATGGCCTCAATAACCTTAAGAGGTTTAGAACACTCCTCTACTCTATTGCTACTTAATTCAAAGAGACATACTTTTGCTGGAACACCCTCTAATCAAGGTGAGGGATATATTGATGTAAACATAGTCCCTGAAATAGCAATCAAACAAATTGAAGTTTTAAAAGAAGGAGCTACTTCACTATATGGATCTGATGCCGTTGCTGGTGTTGTAAATGTTTTAACTCAGAAAGATTTTGAAGGATTTAAATTAAGAATTAATAACTTTGAAACTTCAAATTATAGTCAGAGTGATAAATCTTTAGGTTTATTAGTAGGATCAAAATATAAAAATGGTAGCTATGTATTTGGTCTTAACATTCTAGAAAGATCAGCTCTGTCTGCCTCTGAAATGCCTGGAATAGCTGAGCTTGGTCTTAGCGGCTTAGGTAAAACCTTTAAAATTTCTGCTGAGGATATTGTTAGTAACGGTTTATATTCAGGTAATTATAATGCAAATCAATTTGTACCTGATCCTCAATGTGAGGCAAATGGAGGAGTATTAGATGGATCTTTTTGTAGATTCTTATACGGTACCAGATTTAATATAGTGAATGATGAAGATCATTCCAAAGCATATGCCAATTTATTGCTTGAAGGAAGCAGTTATGTTTATGAGATAACCTTCATGGGATCAGCGGTTGAAGTAAATGATAACCCTCAGTCACCTTCATACCCTGCTCTTCCTTTTTTATCGAGACAAATTCAACCTAACCAAGGAGGAAATCCTTTTAATGTCCCAGTTACTTGGTATGGACGCCCTCTTGGTTCTGAATTTGATTCCCCATATTCTCCTAAGGATATAAAACAATATAATCTTAGTCAGACAATCAATACTAATATTAATGAAAGCACTGAACTAGAGGCATCTTTAACTATTAGCAGTCATTCTAATGATCATTACAGGCCAGATATTATTGATTCAAAGTTCCTAGAAGCATTAAATGGTACAACTATGGGGCAGTCTAATGGAAGTCTTACATATTGGAATATTTTTGATTCATCTCAAAATTCTCAAGAGTTAATTAATTATGTAAAAGGTGCAGAGGTTTCGTCAAAAGAAGCATCTTTAACAACTCTTGATTTTATATTTAGAACCAACATAGATAATTACGAAATTGCATATGGTCTTCAGCTGAATGATGAAGAGCTCAAAATTTCATACGATGATGTTAGTAGAGCTCAGTTTGATTCAGATGGCAAAATTATTAAATCAGCAGATCTATTCTTTTTGGGTGGAGGTATAAATGTCTCAAAAAATAGAAATAAATATGCTGTTTTTTTTGAAATTCAGCCCAAGCCAATAGAAAAAATTGACATCAAAATTGCTGGTAGATTTGAAGAGTTTGAGAATGACTCATCATTTGACCCTAAAATCTCTTTTAAATATATCGCATCTGAAAATCTAACTTTAAGAGCTTCAAGAAGTTCATCTTTTTCTATGCCCTCCATGGCACAAATGTTTTCAAGTGATATTAACCTTGGAAGCGTAAGGGACTTTGATGGCAATTCACCATTTGTTAGACAAGCACAAATCGGTAACCCAAACCTTAAACCCGCAACCTCTAAGAATTTAAATATTGGACTTATTTTTGAAAATCAAAAACATAGACTAAGTATTGATTATTGGAATATCGATTACAAAAATAGAATTGAGGCTCAAAGCGCACAAGTAATACTTAACACAGACCCAAATGGTCCTAGTATTACAAGAAATTCTAATGGTGATTTAATTGGAGTCACGACAACCTATTTCAATGAAGAGTCAACTGAAGTTTCAGGAGTTGATATAAGTTTTAATAGACTTTTAGCAAGCTCAGAAAAATTTGGAAATGTATCACTATCAGTAAACTCAACAACTTTAATAGAATTTCTTACACCAGCTCTTGGAAATGAAGGTAGTGAAATCATGATAAATAGAGTTGGTAAATTTAATTACGATACTAATACTCATTCTCTTCCTAAAAATAGAATCAATGCTTTTTTAAATTGGAAATATCAAGATTACGATATTAACTTTAATTCACGATATATTGATGGGTATAGCAATGAGCGGCCAATTAATAGTCTTGGAACATCATATGGATATAGTAATTCTGTAGATTCATTTTTTGTTCATGATCTTTCAGTAAAAAAATTGTTAATGACAAATAGAGGTGAAATTGACATCAAGCTATCAATCATTAATGTTTTTGATGAAGCAGCACCAAGACTTTATGATGCTCCAGATTTTAGCTTTGATACAAGGGTTCATGATCCAAGAGGAAGAATTATTGGTATAAGTTTTGAGTATAGAAACTAATATTCAATAATGAATAATCTTAAAAGCACTATCTCGCAAGTCATTGAGGAAAATTTAATTTCTACTGAATGGAGTGACGCGGTTAATACAGAAGTTAAAAATCTAAACTTGCATACCAATGATCATCCAAGGAAAGATTTAACTAAAGTGCCTTTTGTTACTATCGATGGTGCCGATGCTAAAGATTTTGATGATGCTGTTTTCTGTAATTTAAATGATTCTGGATTTTTACTAAATGTCGCCATTGCTGATGTGGCTGAGTTAGTAAACGAAGATTCATACCTTGATCAGGAAGCTAAAAAAAGGGGAACATCAATTTACTTCCCGTCCAAGGTAATACCAATGCTTCCAGAAAAAATTTCTAATAATTTATGTTCTTTGGTACCAGATGAAATTCGAAATGTTTTGGTGAGTGAAATAAATTTTTCATTAGATGGCTCAATAAAATCATACAAATTCTTTCAAGCCAAAATCATGTCACACAAAAGAATGACTTACGCAGAAGTAGAAGAATATGTCAAAAATAATAACTCCAATGTTTCAAAAAAAATAAAAACCTCTCTAGATGCACTTAATCTTCTTACTAAAAATTTATTAGTTAAAAGAAGTCAAAGGAAAGCATTAGAAATTGAAGGTAATGAACCCATACTAAGCATAGATGAAGATGGGAAAGTTTCTAGTATTGATTTACCGCGCAGGCTATATGCCCATCAAATGATTGAAGAATCTATGCTAGCAGCAAATGTTTGTGCAGCTAACTTCATGCATAAACACTATAAATTTGGAGTTTACAGGGTTCATGAAAAACCTGAGGAATTAAAACTTGAAAGTCTAAAATCTTTTTTTTCATTAAAAGGTTTTTCAAGTCAAAATAAAGACACTCCTCTTGCTTTAATTAACAAATGTCTTAAATTTTCATCAAAAAATAAATTACATAAAATTCTTCAAACTGTTGTTTTGCAGAGCTTAAAAAGAGCGGAATATGCAACCAAAGAAATTGGCCATTTTGGGTTACAGCTTGATAGATACTCACACTTCACCTCACCAATAAGAAGATATCCTGATTTAATGGCTCATAGATTAATAAAGAATATTATTAATAAAGGTAATTTAGATATTAACAAAGATAAAATCGAAGAGATTTGTGGTGAGATGTCAGAACTTGAAAGAAATGCTGAAAAATCTTCTAGACAAGTTGTCCAGCAAATGATTTGTCATCATTTAAAAAAATATATTGGTCATGAATTCAGCAGCACTGTAACAGGCATCACAGATTTTGGACTGTTTGCCGAAATAGATAATTTTTATGTATCTGGTTTAATTCATGTTGCAGACTTGCCAGGAGATAGATATTTTTATGATAAAGATGCTAATCTATTAAAAGGCAAAAGAACTGGTAGGGTTTATAGGCTGGGTCAAGACATAAAAATTAAAATCATGAATGTACTTCCATCAGAGAGAAAAATTACTCTGATACCATGCTAAGATTTATAAGAAAATGAGTAAAAAAGAAAATGTCTCGAGAGTGGGTTTTCATAGCATTGAAAGTATTCTTGAAAATAATCCCCATAAAATAAAGAAAGTTACTTTACCGGCAAAAAGAAACGATCAAAGAATTTCTTCACTAATTCTTGCATTGGAAAAGAATAATATCAATTACGATTTATCATCAAAACTAAAACAAGAGCCTGAAGCAATAATTTCTAATGAAAATGAATTAAATTTTAAAGACCTTAAAAATTTTATTAGCTCAGGGGTAGATAATCCTCTTATTTTAATTCTTGATAACATTATTGATCCACGAAACCTTGGAGCTTGTATAAGATCGGCTGCAGTAATCGGAGTTGATGCGCTTATTATCAATAAACATCATTGCACTCCAATAAATGCTATTGCCCATAAAGTTTCAGTTGGTGGGGCTGAGGTTATTAAAATTTTTCATGTAACAAATCTTATTAATTGTTTAAAATTTCTTAAGGAATCAAACGTTAATATATATGGTCTTAGCGAACATGCTAAAGAAAGCCACTTAGAATGCAATTTTACAAACCCAAGTGCAATCATAATGGGTGCAGAAGAATCTGGTATTAGAGAAAAAACTTTAGAAAGCTGCGACTTTAAAATTAATCTAAGCAATAATAAACTATTTAAAAGCTTTAATGTTTCTGTTGCAACTGGGATAATACTTGCCGAAGCTAAAAGGCAGCGTGAAATATAATATAAACATAAATGCTAAAACAAAGAACACTTAGAAACTCAATAAAAGCAGTAGGCATAGGACTGCATACTGGTAAAAATATTACTATGGAGCTTCTTCCTGCTGAAGCAAATACGGGTATAAATTTTATAAGATCAGATATTAGTGAAGATTTTTTAATACCAGCTATAGCAGAGAATGTTGGTGATACCAGTTTATCAACCGCTTTAATCAAAGACGATATAAAAATTTCAACTATTGAGCACCTATTATCAGCCATAGCTGGTCTAGGTGTTGATAATTGTGTTATTAAAGTAAACGGTCCTGAAGTTCCGATAATGGATGGAAGCTCAAGTCCTTTTGTGTTTTTAATTCAATCAGCAGGTCTTGAGGACCAAAATGCACTGAAAAAGTTTATAAAAGTAAAAAAAGAAATTACTGTCACAAGAGATGATGCTTATGCATCAATAAAACCATTCAATGGATTTAAGGTGTCATTCAAAGTTGATTTTGATCATCCAGTTCATAAAAAATTGCCAACAGAATCTATAATAGATTTTTCCTCAACCTCTTTTGTAAAAGAAGTTTGTCGCGCAAGAACTTTTGGCTCGTGGAATGAAAAGGAATTACTCCAATCAAAAAATTTAGCATTAGGAGCTAGTGTATCAAACGCTATAGTTTTTGGTGAAGAAGAAATCTTAAATGAAGAGGGTCTTAGATTTAACGATGAAATAGTTAAACATAAAATGTTAGATGCTATTGGGGACCTTTATTTGCTTGGTGGCAACTTAATTGGTCAATTTTCTGGTTATAAATCAGGACATGCATTAAATAATCAATTACTAAGAAAGATTATTGAAGATAACGAAGCATATGAAGTAATTGAGTTTGAAAACTCAGTAAATGCCCCAATCTCTTATGTTAGACCTCCTTTTGGAGATATAGAATAATAAAAAGTTTAGGAGCTTTTTTTTATAAGATAAACATATGCTTAATCCTTTCGCAAAAATATTTGGTTCCAGTAACGATAGAGTAATTAAAAAAATGATGCGTCATGTAAATGATGCAAATAATCTTGAAAAAGACTTATCTGAAAAACCAGATGAATATTTTTCAAATCTAAAATCTGAACTTAAAGATCTTTACGACAATAGCGATAAAGATATATATGCAATTCTTCCATTGGCATTTGCGGCAGTAAGAGAGGCTTCAAAAAGAACTATAGGTTTAAGGCATTTTGATTCTCAGATGCTAGGGGGTATTTCATTGGCTGAAGGGAATATAGCTGAAATGAAAACCGGTGAAGGAAAAACCCTTGTAGCTACCCTACCAGCATACTTAAATTCAGTTATTGGCAATAAAGCTATTTTGGTTACAGTGAATGATTATTTAGCTAGAAGAGATGCTGAATGGATGAAGCCAATTTATGAATTTCTTGGATTAAGTGTTGGTGTTGTTGTCTCTAATCAAGAAATATCAGAAAAAATTGAATCATATAAATCTGATGTTATATACGCCACCAATAATGAACTTGGTTTTGATTATCTAAGAGATAACATGGCTCACTCTGTTGAGCAACGAGTTCAGTGCTCATTAGATTTTGCAATTATTGATGAAGTTGATTCGATTCTTATTGATGAGGCAAGAACACCTCTAATTATTTCTGGTCCATCTTCTGAGAGTTCAGAAATGTATAAACAAATCAAAAAATTTATTCCTAAACTACACCTTCAAGAAAGGGAAGGCACTGAAGAAGAGCCATTAAGAGATGATGAGAGAGGTCATTACCTTATTGATGAAAAAAATAGGAATGTTGAACTTACAGATGATGGTTATATCTTAGTTGAGGATTTGTTGGAAGATGCAGGCCTTATAGGTGCGTCTGAAGGTCTGTATTCAATATCGAATCTAAAAATAATGAAGTTTGTTCAAGCTACTTTAAGAGCAAATTTTTTATTCAAAAAAAATGTTCACTACTTAGTAAGGAATAATGAGGTCTTGTTAATCGATGAGCATACAGGAAGAACTATGCCTGGGCGAAGAATGAGCGAAGGAGTCCATCAAGCTCTTGAATGCAAGGAAAATGTTCCAATTCAAAGAGAGTCGCAAACCCTAGCCTCTACAACATTTCAAAATTTCTTCAGATTATTTAATACGCTATCAGGAATGACTGGAACAGCTGATACAGAAGCTGTCGAATTTCAGCAAATATATGGTTTAAGTGTCATAGTAGTGCCTACCAATGTACCTATGATTAGAAATGATCATAATGATCTAGTCTTTTTAACAAAAGAGGCTAAATACAAGGCTTTAATTGAAGAAATAGAAACTATTAGAAAAAACTCGGCTCCTGTTTTGGTTGGTACTGTTTCAGTTGAATCATCCGAAGAAGTATCTATGTATCTGAATAATAAAAATATTCCTCATCAAATCTTAAATGCTAAGCATCATGAAAAAGAAGCACAAATTATTGCTAATGCCGGAAAACCTGGAATGGTTACTATTGCTACCAATATGGCAGGAAGAGGTACAGACATTGTCTTGGGTGGTAAAAAAGAAGAACAAAGCTCTGAGGAATGGGAAAAAAATAATCAAACGGTGCTTTCAGCAGGCGGATTACATATCTTAGGAACCGAGAGACATGAATCAAGAAGAATAGATAATCAGCTGAGAGGAAGATCAGGAAGACAAGGTGATCCTGGATACTCGAGATTCTTTCTTTCTCTTGAAGATGATTTATTAAGATTATTCATTTCTGATAGCAGGAGAGCTCTTTTTGATAAAATAGGAATGGGTGATGATCACATTGAGCATAAAATGCTTTCAAGAGGCATTGAGAATGCTCAAAAAAGAATAGAAAGTAAAAACTTTGATGCCAGGAAAAGCTTGCTTGAGTACGATGATGTTTCAAATGATCAAAGGCAAGCAATTTACTCTTTAAGAAATCAATTACTTGAAGAGAATGACATAAGTGATACGATTCAAGCTCTAATTGATGATCAATTTAAATTAATAACTCATAACTATGTTCCCGAAGATTCTGTTGAATCTCAGTGGAGAACAAGAGACTTAGAAAAATACCTTATAGAGACATATGATCTAGAAACAAATATTTATCAAAAAGTAACTGAAAATAAAAAACTAATTCCTGAATCTATAGCTCAGGAGATTATTGCCTCTGCTAAGCATAGATATGAATATAAATATATTGAAATAGAAGACAACAGACTTCTTCTTGAAAAACAAGTGATGTTACAAGTTCTTGATGTTCACTGGAAAGAACATTTAGCTGAAATTGATCATCTTCGAAACAGTATTGGTTTAAGAGCATATGCACAAAAAAATCCAAAAAATGAATTTAAAAGAGAAGCATATTCTATGTTTGAGTCTATGCTCGATGAGATTGACAGCGGGACTATAAGAATACTCTTTTCCTTACAGATTGCTAAAGAAGAAAATGCTAATAATATCCAATCTAACCAAAATAATCAGGAAATGGTTTATCAGAAAGATGAGGTTCCGGCCTACAATGAAGAGCAATTAAGCCCTTCAAGTGCTACTGCAGTTGAGACTACAGAAACCGTTAAAAGAGAAGAACCAAAAATTGGTAGAAATGATTTTGTAAAAATTACAAACGGTGAAGAAACAAAAGAAATAAAATTTAAGAAGGCAAAGCCTCTAATTGACTCTGGTGAATGGAAAATAGTTTGACTATGAGCTCCTATTCAATCCTCATAAAAATCTTCAGATTGTATTGGTCTTGAAATTTTATTATCTTCATTTGCCCAAGACCCAAAATCAATTAACTTACATTTTTCTGAGCAAAAAGGCCTGTAATCATTTTTAATAGCTAAATCTACTTTTTTTTCACACCTCGGACACTTAGCCATTTTTAACAATCTCCAAATACTTTTTATGTATCTTTAAAACTTCCATTCTTAATAAATCTAACGAGCCATTATTAACAATAACGTCGTCTGCAATGCTTAGCCTTTGTTCTCTTGTAGCCTGCTTATTAATAATATTTTCAATATCGCTCTTAGCTTGATTATCTCTTTTAGAGGTTCTTGAAATTTGAACGTCTACATCACAATCAATAACTAATATCCTGTCATAAATTTTTGAAGAATTCGTTTCAAATATAAGGGGTACAACAATAATACAATAATTAGATTTCGTGTTTCTTATGAAAGTTTCAATACCAGACCTTACAATTGGATGAATGATATTCTCAAGTTTTGATTTTGCGTTCGAGTCATTAAATATAAGTTTTCTTATTAATTCTCTATTAATATTTTTGTTTTCATCAAGATATTTATCTCCAAATTCATCAATAAATAATTTATATCCCTCTGAATTTATATTTAAAGAATCTCTAGCAAGATCATCAGCATCAATTAAATCAACACCAATATCTTTAAATAATGTAGCTACTGCTGACTTTCCGGAGCCAATACCACCCGTTAATCCTATAATCATAGTGGCATTATACTAAAGATAAAAAAAAAGGCTCCTAGTAAACTAGGAGCCTTGAAGAAAAAAGCCTGACGATTTCCTACTCTCACACAGGGAGACCCTGCACTACCATTGGCGTTAACCCGTTTCACTTCTGAGTTCGAGATGGGATCAGGTGGTTCCAAGTTGCTATTGTCATCAGGCAAACTGGTATGTAACTTTTTATATATTATTCTTCACTACAATGTTACTCAAATCTTATAACCTTGCTTAAGGTTACATGATCAAGCCTCACGAGTTATTAGTACAAGTTAGCTCAACGCCTCACAACGCTTACACATCTTGCCTATCAACGTCATAGTCTATGACGACTCTTTAGGAGACATAAAGTCTCTGGGAGATTTAATCTTGGGAGAGGCTTCCCGCTTATATGCTTTCAGCGGTTATCCTTTCCGAACATAGCTACCCGGCAATGCCACTGGCGTGACAACCGGAACACCAGAGGTTCGTCCAATCCGGTCCTCTCGTACTAGGATCAGCTTCCCTCAAATCTCCAAACGCCCACAGCAGATAGGGACCGAACTGTCTCACGACGTTCTAAACCCAGCTCGCGTACCACTTTAAATGGCGAACAGCCATACCCTTGGGACCTGCTCCAGCCCCAGGATGTGATGAGCCGACATCGAGGTGCCAAACACCGCCGTCGATATGAACTCTTGGGCGGTATCAGCCTGTTATCCCCGGCGTACCTTTTATCCGTTGAGCGATGGCCCTTCCATACAGAACCACCGGATCACTAAGACCTAGTTTCCTACCTGCTCGATCCGTCGATCTCGCAGTCAAGCATCCTTCTGCCTTTATACTTACCTCACGATGTCCGACCGTGATAAGGATACCTTCGTACTCCTCCGTTACTCTTTGGGAGGAGACCGCCCCAGTCAAACTACCCAGCACACACTGTCCCTGATCCAGATAATGGACCTAGGTTAGAACTCCAATCTTACAAGGGTGGTATTTCAAGGACGACTCCACTAAGACTAGCGTCTCAGCTTCAAAGTCTCCCACCTATCCTACACAAGTAAGATCAAAGTCCAGTGTGAACCTATAGTAAAGGTGCACGGGGTCTTTCCGTCTAGCTGCGGGTACACTGCATCTTAACAGCGATTTCAATTTCACTGAGTCTATGGTGGAGACAGTGTGGCCATCGTTACGCCATTCGTGCAGGTCGGAACTTACCCGACAAGGAATTTCGCTACCTTAGGACCGTTATAGTTACGGCCGCCGTTTACCGGGGCTTCGATCAAGAGCTTCGCATAAGCTAACCCCATCAATTAACCTTCCGGCACCGGGCAGGCGTCACACCCTATACTTCCTCTTACGAGTTTGCAGAGTGCTATGTTTTTAGTAAACAGTCGCAGCCACCTGGTATCTTCGACCACGTTCAGCTTAGAGAGCAAGTCTCATCACTAACCGCGGCGCACCTTCTCCCGAAGTTACGGTGCTATTTTGCCTAGTTCCTTCACCATAGTTCTCTCAAACACCTTGGTCTACTCGACCTAACCACCTGTGTCGGTTTAGGGTACGGTTTCTTACAACCTGAAGCTTAGAGGTTTTTCCTGGAAGCATGGTATCGACTACTTCCCACTCATAGAGTGGTCGTCATCAGTTCTCAGCCTTAGTGTTCCGGATTTACCTAAAACACCAGCCTACAACCTTAAACACGGACAACCGTCGCCGTGCTAGCCTAACCTTCTCCGTCACCCCATCGCAGTTGTAAAAAGCACAGGAATATTAACCTGTTTCCCATCGACTACGGCTTTCGCCCTCGCCTTAGGGGCCGCCTCACCCTGCCTCGATTAGCGTTGGACAGGAACCCTTGGTTTTTCGGCGAAGAGGTTTTTCACCTCTTTGATCGTTACTCATGTCAACATTCGCACTTCTGATACGTCCAGTTCGCCTTTCAGCTTACCTTCAGCCGCTTACAGAACGCTCTTCTACCATCTTAAATAAATTTAAGATCTGTAGCTTCGGTTTATGGTTTAGCCCCGTTATATCTTCCACGCAGGCCGACTCGACTAGTGAGCTATTACGCTTTCTTTAAAGGATGGCTGCTTCTAAGCCAACCTCCTAGCTGTTTGTGCCTTCCCACATTGTTTCCCACTTAACCATAATTAGGGACCTTAGCTGACAGTCTGGGTTGTTTCCCTCTCGACTACGGACGTTAGCACCCGCAGTCTGTCTCCCGTGCTCATACTCGTAGGTATTCGGAGTTTGCATCGGTTTGGTAAGTCGGGATGACCCCCTAGCCGAAACAGTGCTCTACCCCCTACGGTAATACACGAGGCACTACCTAAATAGTTTTCGAAGAGAACCAGCTATCTCCGGGTTTGATTAGCCTTTCACTCCTATCCACAGCTCATCCCCTCATTTTTCAACATAAGTGGGTTCGCGCCTCCAGTCGATGTTACTCGACCTTCACACTGGCCATGGATAGATCACCCGGTTTCGGGTCTAATTCCAGAAACTAAACGCCCTATTAAGACTCGGTTTCCCTACGCCTACCCTAATTGGTTAAGCTTGCTACTGAAATTAAGTCGTTGACCCATTATACAAAAGGTACGCCGTCACAGAACAAGTCTGCTCCGACTGCTTGTAAGCACAAGGTTTCAGGTTCTATTTCACTCCCCTCGCCGGGGTTCTTTTCGCCTTTCCCTCACGGTACTGGTTCACTATCGGTCAGCATAGAGTATTTAGCCTTGGAGGATGGTCCCCCCATATTCAGTCAAGATTTCACGTGTCCCGACCTACTCGTTTTCACTTAAAATAGTCTTTCGCATACAGGGCTATCACCTACTATGGCTAAACTTTCCAGAATATTTTGCTGGACTAAAATAAGCTTAAGGGCTGATCCGGTTTCGCTCGCCGCTACTACCGGAATCTCAATTGATTTCTTTTCCTCTAGGTACTTAGATGTTTCAGTTCCCTAGGTTTGCCTCTTATACCTATGTATTCAGTATAAGATAATATACTTATGTATATTGGGTTTTCCCATTCGGAAATCCTCGGATCGAAGCTTATTTACCAGCTCCCCGAGGCTTATCGCAGGTTATTACGTCCTTCATCGCCTTATGCTGCCAAGGCATCCGCCTTGTGCTCTTCCTTTACTTGATCATATAACCTTAAAAAAGGTTACTTAATTATTTTTTTGAGAGTAACTTAATAAAATATTATTAATTACTTTTTAATTGCAGTGATCTTATGTATGCATACGCATACACTAGAAAATTACATACCAATAATTTTACATAACAATATGTTCTTTCTTAATATTTGATTACTCGTGTGGGCGTTTAAAACGCGAATTTATCGTTAAGGAGGTGATCCAGCCACAGGTTCCCCTACGGCTACCTTGTTACGACTTCACCCCAGTCATGAAGCACACCGTGGTAAACGCCCTCCCGAAGGTTAGACTATCTACTTCTGGTGCAATCCACTTCCATGGTGTGACGGGCGGTGTGTACAAGACCCGAGAACGTATTCACCGCGGCATGCTGATCCGCGATTACTAGCGATTCCGACTTCATGGAGTCGAGTTGCAGACTCCAATCCGGACTACGAGAAACTTTCTAGGATTAGCACCACCTCGCGGCTTAGCGTCCGTCTGTATTCCCCATTGTAGCACGTGTGTAGCCCTACTCGTAAGGGCCATGATGACTTGACGTCGTCCTCACCTTCCTCCGGTTTATCACCGGCAGTCCCCTTATAGTTCCCGACCGAATCGCTGGCAAATAAGGGTAAGGGTTGCGCTCGTTATCCGACTTAACGGAACATCTCACGACACGAGCTGACGACAGCCATGCAGCACCTGTATCTTGGTTCCAAAAGGCACACTCTCATTACAAGAGCTCCCAAGTATGTCAAGAGTAGGTAAGGTTTTTCGCGTTGCATCGAATTAAACCACATGCTCCACCGCTTGTGCGGGTCCCCGTCAATTCATTTGAGTTTTAGCCTTGCGGCCGTACTCCCCAGGCGGACAACTTAAAACGTTAGCTGCGCCACTGAAAGACGTTGTCTTCCAACAGCTAGTTGTCATCGTTTACGGCGTGGACTACCAGGGTATCTAATCCTGTTCGCTACCCACGCTTTCGCACCTCAGTGTCAGTACAGATCCAGGAGGCCGCCTTCGCCACTGGTATTCTTCATAATATCTACGCATTCCACCGCTACACTATGAATTCTACCTCCCTCTATCGTACTCTAGTGAGTTAGTTTTGGATGCAGTTCCTAGGTTGAGCCCAGGGCTTTCACATCCAACTTAACAAACCACCTACGCGCGCTTTACGCCCAGTAATTCCGATTAACGCTTGCACCTTCCGTATTACCGCGGCTGCTGGCACGGAATTAGCCGGTGCTTATTCTGCAGGTAACATCACGGTTATAAGGTATTAACTTATAACTTTTTCTCCCTGCTTAAAGTGCTTTACAACCCGAAGGCCTTCTTCACACACGCGGTATGGCTGGATCAGGCTTGCGCCCATTGTCCAATATTCCCCACTGCTGCCTCCCGTAGGAGTCTGGGCCGTGTCTCAGTCCCAATGTGGCTGATCGTCCTCTCAGACCAGCTAAAGATCGTCGCCTTGGTGAGCCTTTACCTCACCAACAAGCTAATCTTACGCAGGCTCATCTAATAGCGAAAGCTTCAAAGAGAGGCCTTCTTTCTCCCGAAGGAGGTATACGGTATTAATCCGGGTTTCCCCGGGCTATCCCCTTCTACTAGGTAGATTCCTACGCGTTACTCACCCGTCCGCCGCTCTACTCATATCCGAAGATACTTTCTCGCACGACTTGCATGTGTTAAGCCTACCGCCAGCGTTCAATCTGAGCCATGATCAAACTCTTCAATTATTTATCATGTTTGTTGATTTTTTAATATAAAAATCTAAATTTTTTTTTCTCGTATTTTGAACACCCACACGAGTAACCAAATATTTTTAAAGAACAACCGTCTCGAGGACGGACGCGTATTCTAACTAAGATATTGCCAAGAAGATACCCTTTTTTTAATTAATTTTAATTAATTTCTTTGTCCACTAATTTCTGAGTATTTAGGAATTTCATCTTTGATCTAAGTTCCTTTCCAACCTCTTCAATTGGGTGTAATTTTGTTGCCTCTCTATTGCTTTTCATAAAAGGTCCACCAGAGCCATCATTGCTTTGTCTACAGTCATTAAGGAACTCATTTGCAAAGTTTCCTGATTGGATATTTTCAAGAATTTCTTTCATAGCTTCTTTAGTTTTATCTGTTATTACCTTAGGCCCGCTTAGATAATCACCATACTCAGCAGTATTTGAAATTGAGTAATGCATATTTGCAATTCCGCCTTCTTGAATTAAGTCAGTTATTAACTTAGTTTCATGCAAGCATTCGAAGTATGCCATCTCAGGACTATAACCAGCTTCAACAAGAGTTTCGTAACCTGCTTTAATTAATGCTGTAATGCCTCCACATAAAACAGCTTGCTCTCCAAATAGATCTGTTTCTGTTTCTTCTTTAAAAGAGGTCTCAAGAACACCAGCTCTTGTTCCTCCATTTGCTTTGGCATAAGAAAGTGCAACATCTCTTGCTGAAAAATCATTATTAGAAATTGAATCTCTATATACAGCTATCAAAGAAGGAACGCCACCTCCATTTACATACGTACTTCTTACTGTATGACCAGGACCTTTTGGGGCAATCATAATTACACTATTGGTCTCAGGAGGTGATATTTTTTCAAAGTGAATATTAAATCCATGTGCAAATGCTAAAATGGCATCCTGTTTAAGATTCGGTTTTACCTCTGATTCATAGATATCTTTTTGGAATTCATCTGGTGCTAGTATCATTACCAAATCTGAATTTTTAACAGATTCTGAAACTGAACTCACATTCAAACCAGCTTCTTCAGCTTTTTTCCAAGATGATGATCCCTCTCTTAACGCAACTGTTACATTAACTCCTGATTCGTGTAAATTGTTTGCATGAGCATGCCCTTGTGAGCCATAACCAACAATAGTTACATTCATGCTTTGAATTATTTCTAAATTTGCATCATCTTCATAATAAATTTTCATCTAACAAAACTCCTTTTAAGTATGTTGTTTCTTCATTACTAACAGCTATAACATCAATTAATTTATTTAACTGTCTTAATATTTGTCTCATAAGTGAATCAGAAACTAATGTTTGTATAGTTAATCTAGATATTTCATTTTCTTTGAATTTAGTTTCTAGTTGTTCTTCAATAAATTTATAGGGTGTAAAATCATCTACCGGATCAACATGGAGACTTTCAATGTTGTATCCTCTTTGATGAAATAGGCCAACAACCCTAACTAAAGCACCAGGTTTATTTTCCATTATGAGAGTAAGTTTTCTTTTTATCATGTCTTCTTATCCTTTGATAACCACATGTCTTCTAAACTGTGATTTGCAATAAGCATTGGATAAACATGCTCTGCAGGATCAACGTATACATCTACGAATACTAATCTATCTTTCATAGAAAATGCTTTTTCTAATGCTGACTTTAGTTCAGAATTTTTTTCTACTTTAATGCCAACGTGGCCATATGATTCTGCAAGTTTCACAAAGTCAGGCAGAGAGTTTTGATATGTGCTTTGTGAATGTCTGCCTCCATAATTCATATCTTGCCACTGCTTTACCATACCAAGAGCTTCATTATTAATATTTATGATTTTGATTGGCAGATTGTATTGAAGACATGTAGACAGTTCTTGAATACACATTTGAATACTTCCTTCACCGGTAATACATAGGACTTCCTCATCTGGAAAGGCAAATTTCACTCCCATAGCCGCTGGTAAGCCAAATCCCATAGTGCCCATGCTACCTGAGTTTATCCACTTTCTTGGTTCATCAAAATGATAGTATTGGGCAGCAAACATTTGATGTTGTCCTACATCCGAAGTTACATAAGCTTTGCCTTCTGTAATGTTATAAACATGCTGTACTACTGCTTGAGGCAGTATCGGATTTTCATCTGATTCATCCTTATATAATTCATAATTTAGACCATGAGATGATTTCCAATTTTTAATCTGATCGTGCCAAGGCTGAAGAGTGTCTTTATTGTATTGATCTAGTTTTGTTTCAAGTAACTTGATTATTGCAGACAAAGAATTTTTAACTTGTCCAAAAACTGCAATATTTGCTTCAATTATTTTTGAAACTGAAGAGTGATCTACATCGAAATGGATTACTTTGGCACCAGGTGAGAATTTTGATGGATTATTAGTAATACGGTCATCAAATCTTGCTCCAATTGCAATTATCAAATCAGCATTGTGCATTGCCATGTTTGCTTGATAAGTCCCATGCATCCCCAACATTCCTAAAAAACGATGATGAGTTGCAGGATATATGCCGAGACCCATTAAAGTATTTGTTACTGGAGCATCTAAAATTTCATTAAGCCTAAATAATTCCTCTTCGGCATTGCTAGCTATTGCTCCACCTCCAGCATATATAACTGGTCTTTTAGCATTCAGCATTTCAGTAACAGCTCTTTCTATTTGATTGTCATCTGGTTCTACAGGTGGGTTATAAGATCTGATATTCGCTTTTTTTGGATACTCATATTCAAATAAATTGTCTGGAGCTGTCATATCTTTAGGAATGTCAATAACAACTGGACCTGGTCTACCTGAAGTAGCAACATGAAAAGCTTCTTTTACAATCTTAGGTATTTCATTTGCATCAAAGACACAATAACTATGTTTCACTACTGGCCTAGAAATACCAATCATATCTGTTTCTTGAAATGCATCAGTTCCAATGAGATGACTGGCTACTTGTCCAGAAATTACCACCATAGGAATAGAGTCCATAAATGCAGTTGCAATACCGGTTATGGCATTAGTTGCTCCTGGTCCAGAGGTAACTAAAACAACTCCAGGTTTTCCAGTTGACCTTGCATAACCATCAGCTGCGTGAGTGGCCCCTTGTTCATGTCTAACAAGAATGTGCTCTATCTTGTCTTGTCTAAATATAGCATCATAAATATGCAGAGCTGCTCCGCCTGGATAGCCAAATATAAGCTCAACACCCTCGTCATGAAGCGCGTGCATAAGCATGTCTGCACCAGATAATTTCAATTTAGTACCCATAAAACAAATAAGAATAGGGTTTATATTATTTTACAAGTTAAAAAACAAGTTTTTCTTCTATATTTAGGAATGTTTTTTTATATCAAATATAAGATTATTAATATCCTTAGGAATAGCAGCTTCATAAGAAATTTGCTTTTTAGTTTCTGGGCACTCAAAAGACAACAATTTTGCATGCAGAGCTTGTCTAGGAAATGACCTAATTATTTCTACTAATTCAGTTGAAGATTCTTTAGCAACTGATTTTGCAGAGTCATATGTTTTGTCTCCAACTATAGGTAGCTTTTTTGATGATAAATGAACTCTAATTTGATGGGTGCGACCTGTTTCAATTGATACATCTAAGACCGAATAATTATTAATTTTTTCATTTAATTTTATGAATGTCCTTGCCTCTTTTCCATCAGCCCTAATTGACATCTTTGTTCTATTAAATTTATCCCTACCAATGGGGTCTTCTATTGAAAAGCTTCCTAGTGTTGATCCAACCACTACTGCAATATATTCTTTTTTAACATTGCGTTCTTGCATTTGTTGAATAAAGTAATTTCTGAATTTTTCAGTTCTAGCAACCAACAATACTCCAGATGTATCCTTGTCCAACCTATGTACAATTCCACTTCTGGGAAGATTCACTAATTCAGGATACTTAAAAATTAATCCGTTCGCTAAAGTGCCGTCATAACATCCAGATCCCGGATGCATTATTAATCCAGGATTTTTATTAACTATGATGTAATCATCGCAATCATATATAACATCAAAATGAATATCCTCTTTATCCCATGAAACCTTTTTTTCCTCGATTGGATTTATTTCTATCTCATCGTTTTCTTGAGTCATATCTTTTGGCTTTGAAAGATCGCCATTGATTAAAATTCTTCCCTCTAAAATCCATTTTTTAATCTGAGTTCTAGAAAAATCAGGAAATAATGATGCAGCAACCTTATCAACTCTTTTATTTGCTAAATTTTTTGGAACATTTTTTGTTACTGTCATGCGAACTTTTTTAAAAAAATTTAATCTAAATATCTGTTTTAAAACCTTAATTACAATTATGCAGGTAAAATATGCAAATCATGAAACATATAAATAAATTTAAATTCATAGTTTGTTTGCCCATTGTAGCTTTCTTCATGGTTAGTTGTAATTCTGACGGACCTGAAATAGAACAACCTGAGAAGATATACTATGACCAAGCTCAACGAAGAATGGAAGCTAATAATTTCTTTGGGGCTATTGAATCATTGGAAGCCATAGAAACAAGATATCCCTTTGGTAAGTATGCTGAGCAGGCTCAATCTGAGTTGATTTATGCATATTTTATGTATTCTGATAATGATGCATCTCATGCTGCTGCTGAAAAGTTTATCAGGCTTTATCCAAGACACCCAAACGTTGATTATGCGTATTTTATGAAAGGACTCTCAAGTTACACACGTGATAATAGCCTACTAGTGAGGATGACTGATACAGATTTATCAAATAGAGATATTTCAGGAGCAAAACAATCATTTGCCGAACTTACTGAATTTTTAACCAGATTCCCAGATAGCCAATACGCAATTTATGCATCACAAAGAACAATTTATCTTAGGAATATGATTGCAAGAAATGAACTTGCGGCTGCAGACTATTATCAATCAATAGATGCACATGTAGCTGCAATACGAAGAGCAAAATATGTTATTGAAAACATTCCTAATTCTAGTGAAAATTTTAGAGCTCTCAGGGTTTTAGAAAAATCTTATAAAGCTTTAGGTTATGAAGATCTTCATGATGATATTCTTAAGATAATTAAACTAAACTACTCTGATAAAAATATTAGTGAATCAGAAGATTCTGAGTGGTCATGGAATTTTCTTAGAAATTCAAAACCTGATCCCAATACTAACTAAATGGTCTTTTTAAAGATCCTTCCTTTATTAATACCATTAATAATTTTCTTAATACCTATAATTGCAAAAAACTATATAAAGTTTTTATTCACAGAGAAAACAAATAGAAATGATCTAATGTTTGAATGTTATAAGTGCGGAACTTACTCTCACGAATCCATTGTAGTCAAAAAAGAAGGTAAAAACTTTTGCTCTAATAAGTGTGCTAGTGCTTAATTCTTTTAAGTACTATAAACATTGCAGGAATATATAGTAACGCTGTCATTGTTGCTCCCAAAACACCAATACTCATGGCCCAAGCCAATGGCCTAAAAAATACACTTGCAAAAATTAATGGAGCAAACCCGCCAAGAGTTGTCAAAGAAGTAGTAATTATATGTCTTGTTGACCTTATAACAACTTCTATTAATTCAGCCTTTGATATTAATTTTTTCTCAGCCTCTTCTTTTATGTGTGATAGAACTATAATTGAGTCATTAATCGAAAGTCCTATCAAACCAACTGCAGCTATTGTCCCAATAAAGCCATAATTTTGTTGCCCAACAAATAAGCCCAAAAATGAGAGTCCTATGGATAAAATTGCAACCGATAGAATTATTCCAGCTTGTCTAAACGAATTTAATGCTAGCACCAGTCCTATTACAATCAGAATCATGTAAATTACTGCTGATGAATACAAGGAGGCCTGCGATTCACCTCGTGTTTCCGCTTCTCCAAGTTGTTTGATTGAGTATCCTGGAGGCAGTTCATTCTTAAACTCCTCAACATCATCTTTAATATATTCTTCAGTTGCAGAAGATAAGGTACCTGTCCAAACCCAACCCTCAACACTGTTCATTCTTTGACCATCTTGTCTTGTGATGATTGAAGATTTATTTGTTATTCTGCTTTCACCAAAGCTATCTATATATTCAAAACCATTTTGAGATGGGATGGTTAAATAACTTGCTGATCCTAAAATGTCATCAGGTTTATTTATGCCTTTTAGTCTAATTGGTATTTCTTTATTAGAATCAAGCATAGTTCCAACAATTACACCGTTATTGGCAGCATATAATTCATTAACTAAATTCTTAGGATTTATGCCTGACAAAGATATATTCGAATTGCTTAGCTCAAGCTCAATATTAGTATTTATGTTCGAAGTTTCTGATTTTGTGAGGCTTATATCAGGTGCGTTATTAATTATGAGTTCTAATTTTTCTCCAAGCTGTTTGAGTATAAATGGATCATCGCCGAAGATAACATAACTTACATCTGAAAAAACTGGAGGACCTGCAATAAAGCTATCAACTATCACACTGATATCTGGATTTTTATCTACAATGAGTTTTGAAAGCTCAGGCAGATTATCAATCATTTGATAATAATCTTTTGCGAAAAAGACAGATTGAGCTACATTATTTGCTCCCTGCTTTTCCTTGCCGCCAACTATGTTCATTAAGACTCTTGGCATTCTTCTTCCTACAAACCAATAATCTTTTTCAACATCAATAAGACCCGATTGAAGAACCTGATCTCTTATAACTTTTGCTCTCTCAAGGGTCTTTTCAGCAGATGCATTAGAAGGCAACTCAATATTAATCCTAAACATATCTCTATCTTGCGCAGGGAAAAAATCCTTTGGCAAAGTTGTAAATAGTAAAAATCCAAGGACAGGCAAAGAGATTGAAATTAATAATGCTCTTCTCGGAACTGCAAAAGACCAAGTTAAGAAACTTCTATATTTATCAAGAATTTTTTTGTTGTGGTAGCCTTCACTATGAATATCAACATCTTTAAAATATGGGATTTTTTCCATGTAGCTCATTAAAACTGGAACTAATAAAATTGCTAAAATTAGAGATGAAGTAATAGACATAATAACTGTCAAAGCTAAGCCTCCAACAAATTCAATACTAGGACCTTCTCCAGTAACAATTGGTAAAAATGCGAATACAGTTGTTCCAGTTGCAGCTGTTAGAGGTATTATGAGATGTTTAACTGATTCACTAATTGAGTCCTTTATGGAAAGACCAATATTTCTTCTGTGCTTATAGTCTTCAACTACTATAATTCCATTATCTATCAATAACCCAAGAGCAATTATTATCCCAGTTATTGATGTCTGATGAAGAGGCAGTCCAATAGCTCTGCATCCAATCATCACTAAGCATACTGAAAAAGGAAGTATTAAAGTAACAATAATTGCGGGCCTTAAACCCAGAAAAAATAGACTAATACTTAAAACAAAAAATATAGCTAAAGAAAAACTTTTTATTAGTTCATTAAATTTTTTTGTTGTGTAGGATGATTCATCATATATCTCTTCAATTGTGATTTCTTCCGGCAAAGAAGACCGCATATCATCTACAACTAATCTTGCTCGATCAACATAATCATGAACCCTTTGTGACATCGCTCCTAGTGCTGCTACGGATACAACTACTTTTCCGTTGTATAAGAAAATATCTTCAACGGGTGACAATGGTTTTTTTGAAATATTTGCAATATCTTGAAGTTGAATAATCTCAGAATTGTTAACAACTTTAATAGGAATTTCAGAAATTTTTTGAACACTTTGAGTGTTATCTTTAAGTCTAATCAAAAACTCAGAATTTTGGTTTGAAGAAACGCCTGCTGCTCTCTTGTTGTCAAAAGATTCTAAGGCACTTGAAATCTGGCTATATGTTAAACCCAGTGAAGAAATTTTATTAGAATCTACCTCAACTACAATTTCCTCGTCTGTTTCTCCATAAATTGCAGTTGCATGAGTGGCGCCAATTGAACTTAGTTTTCTTTTAAGCTGATTGCCTAACCTTGACATCATTACAATTGGTGCTTCACCTGAACCATTCCAAGATATGGCATATTGAACAGTTATTGGTGGTCCGCTACTTCTGTCGAGCACAACTTCAACCCCATCAGGAGATATAAATTGGGCTAATTTATCTTGAACCATTGACCATGTTTGTTCGATTAAATCAGGATGGATGCTATGTTCTAGCTCAACAGTAATGTTGGCATATCCTTGAGAAATAATTGAATCTAGTTCTTTAATCTCTTCTACTTCTCTAAGCTTAATTTCAAGTTCGTTTACTATTTGGGTTTCAATTCTTTCTGGTGATGCACCTGGATAAAAAACTCTTACTCCTGACCAACGCTGAGCAAGCTCAGGATTCTCTTGAATAGGAATTGAAATTGCTGAAGATATTCCAGCTAATAAAATAAAAGAAAGTGTAAGAAATAATATTCTTGGTTTCTCAATAAGAAGATTTATAAAACTCATTGTATATTTAGCGACTTACCTTCAATAATTTTTTGAGCTCCGCCTAACACCACAAGATCACCATCGTTTAATGTTCCATTAACGAAAGCATACTCACCTTCAAAATATAAAATTTCTACAAGATCTCTTACAACAACTTTTTTATCATTAACTGTATAGATTGCCCAAATGCCCTGTTCGGATTGAGATAGAGATTTAATGGGAACCCATGTGCCTCTTCCTTCTATATTTAGGCTTAAGTTTAATTCTGCTATGGAGCCAGGATCAAAAAATGTATCAAAATTAAAAATTGCCAATCTGTTATCTGAACCTCCAGGTGTCATCGGAGCAAGTCTTGCAAGCACACCTTTAGGTCTTTTATTTCCAATTTTGAAATCATAAGAATTGCCAATATTTAATTTATCAATAAATTTTAAAGGTATAGATATGTGTGCCTCCACATTCTTAGATCCTAAAATTTCTACAATTGGAATTCCACCGTTTATAACAGAGCCCGTATCAAGATATCTGTTTTGAATTACGCCATCAAAAGGGGCTATTAGTTTAGTTTGTTCAAGTTTTACTTTATAAAACTCGTACTGTGATTTAGCTATGAGCTCTTCAGAATTTGCATTATCAAGGTCTTGGATTGATATATGTCCTTCTGATCTGAGATCTTTGTATCTATTTAATATTTGTAAAGCAAGATCATATTTAGCTTTGGCTTGTTTTAGTTGAGCGGTTGCTTCACGGTTATCTAACTCTGCGAGTATTTGTCCTTTTTTTACAGCATCTCCGATATCAACGTTTACAACGTTAATTTTTCCTGGTATTTCAAAAGCTAGATTAGATTGCTGTGCAGGTAATAATTTTCCAGGAAACTCTCTTGTAATTTTATAAGAGTCCATCATCTTAACTTCAAGTATTTCAAGCGAGAGCAATTCTGAACTAAAAATTATTGATATCAAAAATAAATTAAGTTTATTAACAATATATTTAATCATTTGACTTTATTAACTAAAAAATTTAATGTTAGCAGTGTAAACATGATAGCTAAAATGTTAGCAGTGTCAACATTTAAATAAAATGAAATCATATCATCACGGAAACCTTAAACAAGAACTAATAGATTGCGCTTGTAAGTTATGTGAACGGGATGGATACACAAAATTAAGTATTCGATCACTTGCTAAGGAAAGCGGAGTATCACAAACTGCACCCTATCGTCACTTTGAAACAAAAGAAACATTATATGCATCAGTTGCAACGGAAGGTTTTAAGAAACTTTCAAAAGCTTGCCATATTGATGCTGATAAAAAAATTACTAAAAAGGATCTTGTAAAAATAGGATGTAACTATATTGAGTTTGGTCTTAAAAATGCTAATACCTATGATCTTATGTTTGGCACTGCCGTTGGTAACTTTGCTGAATATCCTGAATTACTGGAATCAGCAAACTCGACGTATGAAAATATGAGATTAAGTTTTTCTAAATTAGCCAGTGACAGTGATGAGGTTATAGCTTTTAAATGTATTACTTTATGGTCAATGGTTCACGGGTTAGTTGGTATATTAAGAAAGGTTCAAGTAGTTGGAGATGACTTTGAAGAAGGCTTTGGTCCTATCTCAACTGCTAGTGTTATAGCGACTAATTTAGAAGATCATTTGGATAAAGTATTAACCGGTCTTATTCAGAACTAATTACTTCAATATTTATCTTTTCTGAAAAAATAGGATTTTTATGAGGGATGTGTGCATAGTCTCCAACTAAAAGTTGAAGAGTATGTTTGCCAGGTTTTAAATTAATAGTTGTTTCTGTCTGACCCTTTCCAAAATGAATATAATTTTCTGTACTTGGTATGGGCCTTGATAAGTTTGGTAATTCAGCATTAATTACAAGATGATGATGTCCAGAATTGCAACCAATAGTACCTGCTGGCAATATATCAAAATTCTTAATTCCAAAAACTATCTTTACTTCAGAGCTTTTCGATACATAGTTATCTTGTGGACTTATAAAATAGACACTTGCATTAGGCTCAGGAACACATTCTTCTGCCTGCATGAAGGATATAAAAAATAAAAAACTTGTAATAAAAATCTTATTCATAAGAACCATCAACATAAGTGAGAGTATTAATTGCATCTAAATTTTTAGATTCAATTACTTTTCCAATAACAATTGTGTGAGTATGATATTCAATCAATTGGTCAACTTTACAGAAGATATTTGCTTGGGCATCCTTTAAAAATGGAATGTCTGAAAGATCCCACTGATCAGTTATAAATCTATTTTTTTCTTCTTCATAATTACTGCAAATATTAGAAAGTTCTTCATGAGTTTTGGTAAGAAGATTGATGCAGTATTTAGTTCCGAGTTTTATTGAATCATGAATACCAGCAGTTTTATTTATGCAAACCAATATGCTTGGAGGATCTATTGACACCGATGTAACCGAAGAAACAGTAATTGCATTATATTCTTTATTTTCACTTACATTGGACAAGATGCTTACTGAGTAAACATAACTTCTCATTGCTTTTCTAAAATTATCTTGAAGAGACATGTTTGAATTATACTTAGTTTAAATAAAAAAAATATCTGGTTATTTATAATTTTATCAAATAAAAAATGAAGAATAGTTTAAGAATATCTGGAGGAAATCTAAGGGGAAAAAAAATACCATTTGAATTTAAGGATTCTCTTAGGCCCACTTCAAGCAAGCTTAAAGAAATCTTATTTAATTGGGTTCAGTTCGAAATTCATGAGTGTGTTTGCTTAGATTTATTTGCAGGCACTGGTTCACTTGGTATCGAAGCTATTTCAAGAGGTTCTCCTAAAGTAATTTTCGTTGAACTTAATAAGAAAAATTATTCGTCCTTATCATTAAATTTAAAAAGTTTAGGTATAAGGAATAGATGTAAAATTTTTTTTAAAGATGCATTTTCTTGGCTCAAAAACTATGATCTTTCGGACATTGATATCATTTTTTTAGATCCTCCTTTTAACAAAGATTATGAAGCCAAGATTCTTAATCAATTATTTAAAAAGAAGGATTTAAAACCATCATGCAAAATTTATCTTGAATATAGTAAGTATAATGAGATTGAAATACCAAAAGGATTTATTGTCCTCAAAGAAAAAGATGTTGGAGATGTTAAAGCACTGCTCTTAATAAAAAATGAAAATTAGAATAGCAACAAGAAAATCAGAATTAGCATTATTTCAAGCAAATTTAGTTGCTGAAAAGCTTATCGAAAAAAATAATTCTCTACAGGTTGAACTGGTTCCAATGTCTTCAGATGGAGATGAAACAGACGCACCACTTCATAAAATTGGTGGTAAAGGTCTTTTTATAAATACTCTAGAATCTGCCCTTCTTAAAGAAAAAGCTGATATTGCAGTTCACAGCTTAAAAGATGTTCCAGCAAAGCTTGATGAAGACTTTTGTGTTGCAGCCGTTCTTAATAGAGCTTCCGCTGGCGACACACTCCTTACTAATAATGGCTGTTCAATCAAAGATCTGGGTATAAATTCTACAATAGCAACTTCCAGTCCCAGAAGGTATGCTCAAATCAAAAATTTATATCCTGAAATTAAAATTGTTCCTATTAGAGGAAACATAGCAACAAGAATTAGCAAGCTAGATCAAGAAAATATTGACGGTTTAGTGGTTGCCAAAGCTGCACTAGAAAGACTAAACATAAGTAATGATAATTGCTATGAATTTTCTTTTGAAGAAATGTTACCAGCAGCCTCTCAGGGTTATATAGGTGTGGAGTGTTTAACATCAAATAAGAAAATTTTAGATATTTTAAAAACAATAAATTCACCAGAAGATCTAATTCTTGCTCAAGCAGAGAGAGATTTTGTTTTAAAATTAAATGGGTCATGCCTATCTCCAATTGCTATATATTGCAGACAAAATTTAGATAAAATTTTAATTTCTGCAAGGGTATTATCTCAGAATGGAGAAAAGCAAATTCATAAAGAAAAAATCAGCTCTTTTGAATCCATACAAAAAGATATCAGAGATTTATCTCAAGACTTCATATCTATGGGTGCTGATAAATTAATCCTTACCTAATGATAATTAATACTAGGCCAGAAGAAGTCTCAAAAAAAATTATTGAACTGTGTGAGCAAGAAAAGATTGAATCTAGACACGTTCATATGTCTAGGATTGAATTTTTGTCTGGTTTAAAAAAACAACACATATACATAGAAGTAATCAAAAATATTCATACATTTTCAAATATAATTTTTACCAGCCAAGCCTCAGCAAAATTTGGATCTGAGTTGTTTAATTTACATCCCGGCCTGCTCAATTCAAAACAAAATATTTTTTCTGTAGGGGATGCTACTAAAAAAATATTGATTGATAATGGGTTTAAGTCGATAACACCAAGCAATAAATCATCACAAGGCATTATTGATTTAATTAAAGAAAAATTTCCAGGGAAAAATTTAATTTTTTGCGGAAAAAATTCAAATATGAATTTGCAAAATGCCTTTAAGGAAAATATGAATGAGGCTGTATGTTATAAATTAATATTCGATATAAATCAGCTTCAAAATGTACCAAAAAGCTCTGCGGTAATACTCATATATAATTTTTTAACATTTGAATTTATTTATAAAAACCTTGTAAAGGGTTTAATAGAAAATAAATCATTTGTCCTTGCATCTGAAAGAATTAAATCAGAAGTTTCAAAAATAGTTGAAGAGACAGAAATTCTCAACAAGATTTATGTTTCAAAGTCTTATATGGATGAGGATATGCTAGATAAGGCTAAAGAGATTATTTAGATTTTTTTCCATTTCCAGCCTTCATTGAGGTAAAGAACTCGTCGTTTGTTTTATGTGACTTCAGTCTGTCAATTAAGAACTGTATTGATTGTGCATCTTCCATCTCATCAAGGATTTTTCTAAGAACCCACATTCTTTGTAGCTCGTCCTCAGAAGTTAACAAGTCCTCTCTTCGTGTACCCGATCTTCTGATATTAATTGCTGGAAAAATACGTTTTTCTGCAATTTTTCTTTCCAAATGGATTTCCATATTACCTGTACCTTTAAATTCTTCGTAAATAACTTCATCCATTTTAGATCCAGTTTCAACTAAGGCAGTTGCTAAAATAGTTAAGCTGCCTCCCTCTTCTAGATTTCTTGCTGCTCCAAAGAATCTTTTTGGTCTTTCTAGAGCATTTGAATCAACACCCCCACTTAGTATTTTTCCAGATGCTGGTTGAACTGAGTTATATGCTCTTCCAAGTCGAGTAATTGAGTCCAACAAAATAACAACATCTTTTTTATGTTCAACTAGCCTTTTAGCTTTCTCAATAACCATGTTTGCTACTTGAACATGTCTGCTTGGGTGCTCATCAAATGTACTTGCGACAACCTCTCCTTTAACAGTTCTTGACATCTCTGTAACCTCTTCTGGTCTCTCATCGATAAGCAATACTATTAATTCAACTTCCGGATTATTGCTTTTAATAGAATGAGCTATGCTCTGAAGCATCAATGTCTTACCAGCTTTTGGTGGAGAAACGATTAATCCACGCTGACCTTTACCTATTGGTGCTATTAGGTCAATAATTCGTGACGAAAGATCTTCATTAGAGCCGCTTCCTTGTTCAAGAATTAATCTTTCATTAGGGAAAAGAGGTGTTAAATTTTCAAATAAAATCTTATTTTTTGTATTTTTAGGCTCTTCGCCATTGATAGTGTCGACCTGAATTAGAGCAAAGTATCTCTCTTTATCTTTTGGTGTTCTGATTTTGCCAGCAATAGAGTCCCCTTTTCTAAGACCAAATTTTCTTATCTGACTTGGAGAAACATATATATCATCTTCACCTGCACAATATGAACCTTCAGGAGAACGAAGAAAACCAAACCCATCATTAAGTATTTCTAAAACTCCGCCGCCATAAATATCGATCCCTTCAGAAGCTTTATGTTTGAAAATTCTAAAAATTATTTCTTGTTTTTTAAGCCTACCAACATCTTCAAGACCAAGCTCGGTTGCTATATCAACCAATTCATTAATTGGCTTAACTTTTATTTCAGTGAGATTCATATAAATTTTTCCGTTTTTATATTAATTAAAAGAGGATTTGATAAGGTGGTGATCTAAGATCGTGATGCGAAGATGATAATTGTTTTTAACTAAAGATGCAAAATTAATCTTTAATTAAACAACAGTACTTATAAACTCCTCTAATTGTTGTTTACTTAAAGCCCCTATTTCTACTCCTGCAGGCTCTCCGTCTTTAAATATTATTAATGATGGAATTGATCTAATCCCATATTTTGCTGCTAACTCCCTATTTGAGTCAACATCCATTTTACAAACTTTGATTTTATTTTTATTTTCTTCTGCTATTTCTTCTACAGTTGGAGATAATTGTTTGCATGGCCCACACCATTCAGCCCAAAAGTCTACAAGTACCGGTACATCAGAATTTAACACATCATTGTTAAAATTTTCTTCATCATGTAATTCTATAACGCTACTCATTTGGTTGTTATCTCCTTGGAAATTTCTTTAGCTGCATACGTTAGAATTGCGTCTGCACCAGCTCTTTTAAAGCTTATAAGAGATTCTAACATAACATTCTCGTCAAGCCACCCTTTATTGATAGCAAGTTTTAACATGCTGTATTCTCCACTGACTTGATATGCAAATGTAGGGACTTTAAAAGTGTCTTTAACCAATGAAATTATATCAAGATAAGGCATACCAGGTTTAATCATTACAATATCTGCGCCTTCGCTAATGTCCATTGCAACCTCATGAATGGCTTCATTTTTGTTATGAAATGACATTTGATAAGAAGACTTAGATGCTCCTGCAAGATTGCCGGCTGAGTTTACAGCATCTCTAAAAGGACCATAAAATTTTGAGTTATATTTAGCAGCATAAGACAAAAGAATTGTATTTTTGTAGTTAGCTTCTTCTAATGCTTTTCTTATAATTCCAATTCTGCCATCCATCATATCTGACGGCGCAATAATATCAGCACCCGATTCAGCCAATAAAAGTGATTGGGATTTTAATGCATCAAGTGTTAAATCGTTATCGACGTAACTATCTTTGATGATTCCATCATGCCCATGATTTGTATAAGGATCTAATGCAACATCGGCAATAATGATAATCTCTGGAAACCTCTTTTTGATTGATTGGATTGATTTGCAAATTAGATTTGATTGATTCAGCGCCTCTTTACCAAGATCATCTTTCTTACTCTCTTCAATTACAGGAAATAACGCAATTGAGTTGACGCCACTATTTAATACATCTTCTACTTCATTAAGAATACTGTCTGCGCTGAATCTTGATATGTTTGGCATAGAGTCAATCGGCTCTGTTCCTTCAAGATTTTCTTTAATAAATAATGGCTGTATTAAATCATTAGAAGATAAACTTGTTTCAGAAACTAACTTAATTAAATTATCACTTGCTCTTAGTCTTCTAAGTCTTGAATTTGGAAAATTTCTTTTTACATTCATAGTTTTTAATCTGTAATAGCCCCAAGGCTTGCAGATTTTACACTTTTAGCAAATTTTGACAAAACTCCTTTTTGAGGTGGGTTTTTTGGATTTATCCAATTTGCTAATCTTTTTTCAATTTCTTCTGATGATACTTTGAGTGTTAGTTCATCTTTCTCAGCATCAATTAGAATAGTATCTCCGTCTTCAACAATAGCAATTACGCCACCATCAGCAGCTTCAGGAGTAATATGCCCGACCACAAATCCGTGGGTACCACCTGAAAACCTTCCATCTGTAATAAATCCTACTTTATCTCCTAAGCCTTGGCCCATAATTGCAGATGTTGGTTTCAACATTTCACGCATTCCAGGACCTCCCTTTGGTCCTTCATATCTAATAACAACCACATCACCAGCTTCAATAGATTTATTTAATATCGCTTCTACACCCTCTTCTTCAGAATTGAAAACTCTGGCTTTTCCTTCAAAAGAAGTTCCCTCTTTTCCTGTTATTTTTGCCACAGCACCCTCTGATGCAAGATTTCCATATAGTATTCTAAGATGACTTGTTGTCTTAATTGGATTCTCAAAGCTCCTAATAATATTTTGATTATCTGCATAAGGTGTAACATTGGATAAGTTTTCAGCTAGAGTGTTGCCAGTAACCGTTAAACATTCTCCATGAAGTAAACCCTTATCAAGAAGTGTTTTCATGAGAGGTTGTATACCTCCGTTAGCATTTAGTTCTGACATGTAATGAGAACCGAAAGGCTTTAAATCTGCCATAACAGGAGTCTTTTTACCAATTCTTGTAAAGTCATCTAAATCTAATTGCACACCAATAGCATGAGCCATTGCTAACATATGCAAAACTGCATTTGTAGAACCTCCAAGTGATATAACCACAGTAATTGCATTTTCAAATGCTTCCTTGGTCATTATGTCAGAAGGTTTTATGTCCTTGTCTAGAAGGTTCATAATTGCCTGACCCGAATCAATACAATCTTTTTGCTTATCTTCAGAAGTCGCATCTTGGCTACTGCTACCAGGCAAACTCATTCCAAGCGCTTCAATTGCTGATGCCATTGTATTTGCTGTATACATGCCGCCACATGAACCAGGGCCTTTGACTGAAATTTTCTCAACATGGATTAAGTCAGATTCTTCTAATTCACCTTTTGAAAATTCTCCAGTCTTTTCGCAGACAGTAACATAATCAGTATTTTCAGAACTCGGTTTTATTGAACCGCCGTATATAAATATAGAAGGTCTATTAAGCCTTGCTAAACCAATGATGCAGCCAGGCATATTTTTATCACATCCACCAATAGCAATGACACCGTCATAGCCCAAACACCCTACAACAGTTTCAATTGAATCAGCTATAACTTCTCTTGAAACTAAGGAATATTTCATTCCTTGAGTTCCCATAGATATTCCGTCTGAGACGGTAATTGTATTAAATAGAACTCCCTTGCCACCAGAGTTATCAATAGAATGCTCAACTACATCAGCTAATTGATTTATATGCATGTTGCATGGAGTGACCTTTGCACCAGTTGATGCTATGCCAACAAATGGTTTTTTAAAGTCTTCAGACGTAAACCCGACTCCCCTAAGCATAGATCTTGAGGCAGCTTGATTTGGGCCATCTACAAGATCTTTTGAAAATTTTCTATTTGTCATAATTTTTATTCAGATGCATACCTTAAAGCAGCTGTTAATAGTTTTTTAGTATATTCTTCTTTTGGTTCATCAAAAACTTCCTCTGAAATTCCAGACTCAACAATCTCACCATTTTTCATTACAAAAATATAATCTGACATTGATCTTATAACTTTTAAATCATGACTGATAAAAAGATAGGTCAAGCCATATTCATCTTGAATACTCTTAAGAAGATTTATTACTTGTATTTGGATTGATCTATCTAATGCAGAAGTAGGTTCATCTAAAATCATAAATGAAGGATTCATTATTAATGATCTTGCAATAGCAATTCTCTGTCTTTGACCTCCTGAAAACTCATGTGGATATTTATTTTTTGCATTAACTTCTATTCCTACATCTAATAGAACCTTATCTATTTTTAATTCTCTTTCTTTTTTTGATAATTTGAAATGAACTCCTAGCCCTTCTCCAACTATCTCTCCAATTGTCATCCTTGGTGAAAGGGAGCCATAAGGATCTTGAAAGACTATTTGGATATTCTTTTTTAGCTCTTTCTTTTCTTTAGAAGAATTTGAATTAAGATCTTTGCCTTTAAAAAATACATCGCCTTCATAAGAAATCAAATTTGCAATTGCTTTTCCAAGAGTTGATTTTCCTGATCCAGATTCACCCACCAATCCAATCGTTGTGTTTTCAAATATTTTAAATGAAACATCTTTTACAGCATGGAACGTACTTTTTTTAAAAATATTTGCAGAAGGAATGTTGTAGTAAACATTTAAATTATCTACTTGTATTATTGGATTTTTACTTATAGTGCTAGTTTCTTTAGGTTTTGGCTCGGCATCTAAAAGTCTTTTGGTGTAATCATGACCCGGATTATTAAAAACATCTGATGTAACTCCTTGCTCAACAATAATTCCATCTTTCATTACACATACATGATCTGAAAACTGCTGAACTAAACCAAGATCATGAGTTATAAATAAAATTGACATACCTAATTCATTTTTTAATTTAGACATCAAATCTAAAATTTGAGCCTGAATAGTAACGTCTAATGCGGTGGTAGGCTCATCTGCTATGAGTAATTGGGGTTTATTAACCAATGCCATTGCGATCATGATCCTTTGTCTTTGACCACCAGATAATTCATGAGGATATGCATAAAATCTTCTTTCTATGTCATCGATTTCTACAAGTTCTAAGAGTTTTCTAGCTTCATCTATAGCTTCTTTTTTTGTACTGTCAGTATGAAGTAATATTGACTCTGTTATTTGATCGCCAACTCTATGATATGGATTTAATGATGTCATTGGTTCTTGGAAAACCATTGAAACGATGTTACCCCTTATGTTTAGCAATTTATTATTAGGAGCATCAATTATTTCATCTCCTTTAAATTTTATGGATGAAGCTTGCGAATATGATGCCTGAGGTCTTGGCAATAATTGAAGAATAGACATTGCAGTAACAGATTTTCCAGATCCAGACTCGCCAACAAGCGCCATTGTCTTATTACTTTCTATATTAAAACTTATATTATCTACTGCTTTAAAACTACCATCCCTGGTAGCAAAATTTATAGTTAAGTTGCTAATTTCTAATATATTACTCATAGTATTTCTTTATACTCTCTTAAAAAATCATCCACAGCTATTTGAGCAGCTTTGATTCGTGTTGCAGATGCAAAGCCATGAAACATATTAGGATAATGCAATTGTTTTACTTTATCTCCTTTTTCATGCAACAAATATGCATACTTTTCTCCATCGTCGCACAAAGGATCAAATCCAGCAGTAATAATTATAGTGTTAGGCATTGCCAAATCAGTATCTAACTTCAGTAAATTAAACACTTGGTCTTTTATGTTCTCTTCACTTTTGCCAAATTTTTCCCAAAACCAAATCATCGTTTTCTTTGTTAGCAAATAACCTTCTGCTAGGTCATCATAAGATTCAGATATACATTCAGGATCACACATAGGATAAATCAAGAACTGACTGTCAGGAAGTCTGTCGTCGTTATCAGCTATAAGTTTATGAACCAATGAAGCCGCTAAGTGAGCGCCTGCACTATCCCCACATACAGAAATATTATCCGATGTATATCCATTTTTCTCTAACCATTCATAAGCAAATAACGCATCATCTAATGAATCTGGATATTTATTCTCAGGAGAAAGTCTGTATTCTAAAGAAAAAAATCTCGCCTGTAATTTTTCAGCCATATAAGAAACTGTATCGTCGTGCGTTTGAACAGAATTTAATACATATCCGCCACCATGGAAAAATAAAACCACCTTATCAGTATTTATAGAATCAGGATTATATTCACGAAGTAAAATATTTTTATCATTACCTACAAAGTGGTCGAGCTTTATGACGGGATTTTTTGTGCCCAGTGATAACTTGTTTTTAATTCTATTTTCTGTGATTAACTTTCTAATATCAGAAATTTCCTTATCTGGTATAGTCGAAAGATCTATTGATGGTTGAAGGCTAATTAAAGCTTGAGACTGTTGGTCAAAAATATGTCCTCTATAGGGAGGTCTCTTTTTTATAAAGATATTAAAAAACCACGACGGTATAAGAAAAAAAAATTTTAAAAGCATAGTTCTCATGATTCTTATAAATAATGTTGTACTTTATTTTAATAACTTAGAAGTTTATTCTTTACACTCTATGATGAAATTTATTGCAATTATACTCCTATCTTTAAATTTATACTCTAATTCGAATGCGTCTGATTTTTTAATTAAGCAAAATAATGTCTTACCTGCTAATGAAGCCTTTGATATTGAAACAACCATAAGTGATGATTCCATATTGATTTCATGGGATGTTATGGAAGGATACTACTTGTATTCTAAAAGTATAAAAATTGAAAATAATTATGAAATATTAAACTTTGAAGTTTTGGAGTCTAAGGAATCTATCCATAACGATGAGTTCTTTGGTGAAAGTAAAATATTTAGAGACAAAATATTAATTAAATTAAATAAATCTATAGGGTTGGATTTAAATAATATATTGATAAAATACCAAGGCTGTGCAGATGCAGGTATCTGTTATCCAATTCAAATACATAAACTTCTGTAAAAATATATCAAATTTCGCTTAAATTCTGTTAAAATCTTAAAAATGAACATTTTATTAATAAATGGACCTAATTTAAATTTATTAGGTATGAGAGAAATAGACATATATGGTGAGATAACCTTATCAGAGCTTGAGGAAAATCTTGTACTTATTGCTCAGAATCAAGGCCATAAATTACATTGCGTACAAACTAATGCTGAGCATGAAATAATTAATGCAATTCATGATGCCAAATTCAAGAATAATATTAGCTCAATTGTAATTAATCCAGGTGCTTTCACTCATACAAGCATAGCAATAAGAGATGCTCTTTCTGGAGTGGAAATACCATTCTATGAGGTGCACATTTCAGACATCAATAATAGAGAAGATTTTCGAAAATTTTCATATCTTTCTGATATAGCAAAAAAAGTATTCTCAGGACAGGGTTTAAAGGGTTATGAATTAGCACTCAATGATGCTATTAAAAATAATTTGGAGAAATAGATGGATATTAGAAAGATTAAAAAATTAATAGAAATGTTACAAGATTCAGATCTTAAGGAGATAGAAGTCAGCCAAGGAGACGAATCAGTTCGTATTTCAAGAAACAATAGCTCTCAAACATCAGAACCAATAATACAAAAACAAGTTGTTCATGAGGCTTCCAATATTGTCTCTCAAGAAGAAATACCTCAAGAAGAAGTTAAGGGTAACAAAGTCATATCACCAATAGTTGGGACTTTTTATAGAAAACCAAGTCCTGATAAGGATCCTTTTATAAAAGTTGGTGATGAAGTTCAAGAAGGTGATATTCTTTGCATCATTGAAGCTATGAAAATGATGAATGAAATAAAATCTGATTTTAGCGGTAAAATAGTTTCAATTGACGTAGAAGATGGGCAACCAGTCGAGTACGGACAACATATCATAACAATTAACTAAATTATCATGTCCTTTAAAGTTCTCATCGCAAATAGAGGCGAAATAGCCCTTAGAGCTATAAGAGCCTGCAAAGAATTAAATATTTCTACTGTTTCAGTATATTCAGAAGGTGATAAGGATTTAAAACACTTGAAATTTTCAGATGAAACAGTCTGTATCGGCCCAGCATCTCCGCTTGAAAGCTATCTTAATACACCAGCGATTCTTTCAGCTGCTGAATTAACTCAAGTAGATGCTATTTATCCTGGTTATGGTTTTCTTGCCGAAGATTCTAATTTTGCAGAGATGTGTGAAAAAAGTGGTTTTAAATTTATTGGCCCAAGCTCTGAGACTATAAAAAATATGGGAGATAAAATAACTGCTAAAACATTAGCTGAAGACTCTGGTATTCAGATTGTTCCAGGTTATAAAAATGATATTCCAGAAGATCCTGAAGAATTTAAAAAAATTGCAAAAGAAATAGGATATCCAATCATGATTAAAGCAACTGCTGGTGGCGGTGGTCGCGGTATGAGAGTTGTTGAAAACGAAGATGATCTTATTTCAAGCGCTGAGATAACCATGCAAGAGGCAAAAAATGCCTTTGGTAATGAAAAAATTTATTTAGAGAAATTTATTCCCAATCCAAGGCATATCGAAATTCAAGTTGTAGGTGATGGTAAAGGCCATGCGATACATTTAGGAACTAGAGATTGTAGTATGCAGAGAAGGCATCAAAAAATTATTGAAGAAGCCCCTGCAAAAAATATAGATAAAAATTCACTTGAGCAAACCTATGAGGCATCCATCAATTTATGTAAACAACTTAAATATGAAGGAGCGGGAACAATTGAATTCTTATATGAAGATGGTGAATTCTACTTCATTGAAATGAATACAAGGATTCAGGTCGAGCATCCCGTTACAGAAATGATAACTGGATTTGATATTGTCAAAGCTCAACTAAGAATTGCCCTTGGCATGGAAATATCTTTAAGCCAAGAATCTATAAATTTTAATGGTCATGCGATGGAGTGTAGGATTAATGCAGAGGATCCAGAGACATTCCAGCCCTCTCCAGGAAAAATAACCAAAATGCATATACCTGGTGGTTTTGGCATCAGGTACGATTCGCACATATATGGCGGTTATACTGTTCCACCCTATTACGACTCCCTTTTAGCAAAAATAATAACTCAAGCTAATTCAAGAAATTCCGCTATTAAAAGAATGATAAGTGCATTAGATGAATTTTTTATTGATGGTATTAAAACCAATCATTCTCTTCATCAAAGAATTCTTCATGATGAAACTTTTGTTGCTAATAAGCATACAATTAACTATTTAGAAAATGAGTTTTTGAAAAATGACAGCTGAATATAATCCAAAAAAAATTGAAGAATCTGCACAAAAAAAGTGGATTGAGGATGGCAGATTTGAAGCAAAACCAGATAATCGTGAAAAATATTATTGCCTCTCAATGTTTCCATATCCGTCAGGTAAATTACATATGGGCCATGTCAGAAACTATACCATTGGTGATGTAATATCTAGATACAAAAGAATGAACAACTTTAATGTATTTCAACCAATGGGGTGGGATGCATTTGGGTTGCCAGCAGAAAATGCAGCGATAGCAAATGAAGTAAGTCCAAAAGAATGGACAAATGACAACATAGAACACATGAAACAACAGCTCATATCTCTAGGTTTAGGATATGACTGGTCAAAAGAGTTAAGAACCTGCGAGCCAAAATATTATAAATGGGAACAATTAATCTTTAAAAAGTTCTTTGAAAAAGGTCTTGTATATAAGAAAAAATCTCTAGTTAACTGGGATCCCATAGATGAAACTGTTCTTGCAAATGAGCAAGTAATAGATGGTAAAGGATGGAGATCTGGAGCTCCAGTAGAAATTAAAGAGATTGATCAATGGTTTATAAAAATTACTGATTATGCTGATGAGTTACTATCATCTTTAAACGAAGTTGATTGGCCAGAAAATGTAAAAACTATGCAAGAAAACTGGATAGGAAAATCTCATGGAGCAGAAATAAAATATCAAATTAAAGATTCAGAAGAATATCTAACTGCTTTCTCAACAAGACCTGATACGATTTATGGTGTCTCGTTCGTAGCTATTTCTCCTAATCATAAAATTGCTTTAAATCTATCGGAACATGATAAAAAGATAGAATCTTTCCTTAAGCAATGCAAAGAAACATCTTCTGCAGAAGCGGATATGGCAAAAGCCGAAAAGCTTGGTATTGATACTGGAATGAAGGTTATTCACCCGCTTACGGATGAAGAAATTCCAGTATGGATTGGTAATTTTGTTCTTCTTGATTATGGAACGGGAGTTGTTATGGGTGTTCCTGGGCATGATCAGAGAGATTTTGAATTTGCTTCAAAATATAACCTTGATATCAAGCAAGTTATATCAAGCAGTACCAATGATGAATTACCTGTTCTTACCAGAGGAATCTTGCTTAACTCTGATAAATATAATGATTTAGATTCTGATTCAGCATCAAAAAAAATCATTGAAGAGCTAAGTGAAAAAAAACTTGGTGAGGGACTTATACAATTTAGATTAAGAGACTGGGGCGTGAGCAGACAAAGATATTGGGGATGTCCAATACCTGTTATATATGAAAATGGTAATGCTAAATTAGTTGAAGAAAATGAACTTCCTGTAGTTCTTCCTGAGTTACCAAAAGATTCTCCGCCAATTCCCCTAAGTCAGAACGAAGAGTTTTATAAAATATCCGATGGGATTGAAAGAGAGACTGATACATTTGATACCTTTATGGATTCATCATGGTACTACGCTCGATTTACTTCTGCAGATAATGATAGTGAAATTTTTGATGAAAATTCAAAGTATTGGCTTCCTGTAGATTTATATATTGGCGGTATTGAGCATGCAATACTGCACTTACTTTATTCAAGATTTTTCCATAAGGCCCTTAGAGACATGGGCATGGTTGAGGGCAATGAACCATTTAAAAAACTTTTAACGCAAGGCATGGTTCTTAAAGATGGTGCAAAGATGTCAAAATCAAAGGGTAATACAGTTGATCCACAGTCCTACATTGATAAATACGGCGCAGATACCGTAAGACTTTATATGATGTTCACTGCCCCACCAGAACAAAGCCTAGAGTGGTCTGAATCTTCAGTCGAGGGAGCATCAAGATTTATAAAAAAGGTGTGGAATTTAGTTGTATGCAGAAATTACGAAGACATTAATATTCCAGATAACTTTTCAAAAGAAGAACTAGATTTAAGAAGAAAAACACATACAACACTAAAAAAAGTTACTAATGATTTTGAAACAAGATTTTCATTTAATACTGCCATAGCTTCAATAATGGAGCTACTAAATGCTATACCGGATGATTTTAAAGATAAAGATGCATCAAACTCAAAAAAATATTGCTTAAATGAAACAATAATTATTATTCTTAAAACTCTTAATCCTATTGCCCCTCATGTATCAGAATTCTTATGGAATCATTTTTATAACTTGAATGCTCCAGAAGAGATAGAATCCTCGTGGCCAAAAGTTGAAGACAGCTTATTAGAAGTATCTGAATTTGAATTAGTAATACAAATTAATGGAAAGGTTAGAGGCAAAACAACTGCTAGAATTGAAGATACTCAAAACCAAATAGAGGAAATGGCAAAAAAAATTGAGAATGTTGCCATCAATCTTGATGGTAAAAATATAAAAAAAGTAATCTATATCAAGGGAAAAATCATTAATTTTGTTATCTAGTTAATTTATTTTTCTTATTACTTTAATATTTTTTATTTGCTAGTTAAGATAAATTTTATGAAGCTTCGTTATTATTTAATTTTTTTTATTTCTATATTTGTTGTTTCAAGCTGTAGTTATAGTCAAATAGCATTAGGTCCCAATAGTAGGGAAAACTATTTGGTCTACTTTGATGATTCCATTCCTGACTCTCTTAAGGAAATATTAGATATATCTTTCAATCATACAACGCTTGATGATGAAAAAAAAACTCGCATTTATTTAAAAAACTTTTATTCAAATAATTACAATATATATGCTGGATCGTCACTAAGGTCGCTTGAAGGTGAAGTAACTGTAAGCGTCCAACTTGAAATTATTAGTGAATCAAAAACAAAAAATAAAAGTATTAAAGTAATGAAAAGACATAAATCGAGCGAGCTAAATCCTTTTGCTGAACAAGAGACAGTCGAAAGTCTAAAAAAAATTATTAATAATGAAATATATAACCAATTACTACTAGAGGTTAGTCTCTTTGAAATGTGAATCGCTCTCTCTAGGAAAATATCTAGAGAAATCTCAAAATATTTTTTTTATATTTGGCTCTGAGGTCGTTCTGAGAAATAATTCAAAAGATTTAATAAAAGAGTATTTATCTCAAAAAGGATTTAATGAAAGAAGGCTTATAACCAAAGAAAATTTTGATAACATTGAGCAGATTATTATTGAGAGTTCTGGTGGGTCTCTTTTTGGGTCAAAATTGATAATTGATATAAGCCATGATCAAGGACGATTGCCAGATAAAATAGAAAAGATATTTCAAATAGAAAATATTTTTAATAACGAAAATATTGCCATTATTATTAATTCTCATAACGAAAAATTAAATAGTAAAACAAAACTATATAAAGCAATGGAAAAAAATGCGCTCATTATTGAGTGTAGTAAATTGAAATCTTTTGAAGAAAAAATCTGGTTGAAAGCACAGTTAGAATTTATTCCTGAACAAGATAGAAAGAATCTTATACAAAATATATACGAATTGAATGCCGGGAACCTGGTTGCTCAACAAAATGAAATAAATATCCTTAAATTAATTTACAAAGATGGTGTTGATATTTCTCATCTTTTTTATACAGATTCAGCTGAGTTTGAACCTTTTGAGCTTGAAGATGCTCTTACAAATTTAAATACAAGACATGCATTGAGAATTACAAGCTCAATAAAAGATTCTGAGGCACATTATGCTCCTCTATTGGTTTGGATAATTGGAAAAATTGTTACTAGTTCGACTATTGCAAAACAAAACACAAACCCTAAGTTAAGTCTTGAAAAGTCAGGCATCTGGAGTAGCAAAATTGCTAGTTATATGAATTTCATTAAGTTTCATTCTTTACAAAAACTTATATCGTTGCAAAAAAATGTTTATGAGCTTGATCTTACTAGCAAAGGCTTATCTAAAAAAAATTTCTGGGATGATGTAGATAAAATGATCATAAGCATGACTACTAATTAAAAATACTACCCAAAAAATTTAGAGTCAAAAATCTCCTTGCAAGAGATATAAAGAGAATCATCAAGACTTAGTGAGTGATCAATGTTAACGATATTTTCTATTGGGGCAATGCCTTTAGTAGAGCTTGTAAGCCAAGCAGATGTTGCAGTCTTAAGTTCAAGATAATTAAAATCCCCTTCAATAACCTTAATACCTTTATCTGACAAAGCATCAATTAAAATTGATCTAGTTATACCCGGCAAAATATTGTTAGATAGGGCTGGTGTGCAAACATTGTGGTCTTTAATAAAGAATAAATTAGAAGCTCCAGCCTCGGTTAAGATTCCATCTTTATGCATAACAACCTCATCGCAATCATGTAATCTAGCATTATTCATATTCATAACATTGGCTAATAATGAGGTTGATTTTATATCGCATCTTCCCCACCTTGTATCTTCACAAATCATTACACTTAATTTTTTAGTTTCAAATGCACAGGGGGTGATATAGCCAAAAGTTTCTGTACTCATATGTTCAGAGTACATATGTGATCTGATTAAATCTTCGCCTCTAGTGACTTGATAATAAATATAACCATCATCAAAACTTGATGAAGATAGCAACTCATTGATTTCAGCTGTAACTTTTTTTACATCTAAGTTTATTGAAAGAGCATCCACACTTCTTTGCAACCTTTCAATATGACTTTCAAATGAAATGGATTGCTTGTTATAAAAAGGTATGACTTCGTAGACACTATCTGAAAATGTATACGCCCTTGAGAAGGGAGAAACTTTTATATTTTCTATGTAATCAAAATTACCATTAAATACAGCTTTAATCTGATGCATTCTCCGTCATTCCAAAAAGACTTAATATCCATAATACAAACTTTGACCAAAGCCTTCCAAAGAAACCCTTAGACTTTATGTTTTCTAGTGCAACTAGGTTGGTTGAAAATACAATCTCATCATTACTAATAATTTCAAGGGTTCCAATTTTTTGACCAACCTCAATTGGAGCTTGAATATTATTATTATAATTATAATTAACAGTTAGGTCTTTGAAGCTAGTTCTTGGAAGAGTAATAGAGACATCTTCAAGAACACCCAAGCCAAGAGTTTTTTCTACACCACCCCAAATATTAATTTTTTTATATTCCTGATTAGCATTTAAAACTTTTTGAGTAGCAAAAAACCTAAAGCCATACTCTAACAACCTTTGACTAGCCAAAAATCTATTATTATCTGAATCACTGCCTGCAACCACGGTAATTAATCGCATATCGCCTCTTTTAGCTGAGCCAACCAAACAATAACCTGCAGCTTCAGTATGACCGGTTTTTACACCATCTGAAGAATCATCTCTCCACAAAAGCTTATTTCTGTTTAATTGTTTTATATCATTAAAAGTGAATTGTTTTTCTTTATAAAATGAATATATATCTGGAAACTTTGTAATTAGATTTGAGGTTAGAGTCGCCAGATCTTGTGCTGACGAGAAATGATTGTCATCAGGAAGACCTGTAGAATTCTGAAAAATAGTATTATTCATATTTAATGAACTCGCGTAAGCGTTCATTAAGTCAACAAAACCTCTTTCTGTTCCGCCAACATATTCAGATATAGCAACCGAGGCGTCATTTCCTGACTGAATTATTATTCCTTTAAGCAAGTCTGATACGCTTACTTTTTTTCCAGCCTCGACAAACATTCTTGATCCTTCCATTCTCCAAGCTTTTTCGCTTATCAAAACCTCATCATCTATTGAAATTAAATTGTTAGATATCTGGTCTGCAGTGACATATACCGTCATTATTTTAGTCATGCTGGCAGGCTCAATTTCAGAGCTTGAATTAAATTCTGCAATTACTGTATTTGTATTAGGTTCAATTAAGATATAACTTTTTAAATCAAGTTCTGGTGCATCAGGTACAAAGCTTTGACCAAAAGCAACCATTGATGTTAATAAGGGTAATACTAATAAATTTTTCATTTTTTTAACTCTTCTGATAAATAATAAATCGCCATAGCGTAAAAGTGACTGATATTATATTTGGTTATTGCAATAAAGTTATCATCCCCAATAAAATATATATCTTTTCCATCCTCATTAAAGCTTAATGGTATAAATTTCGAAAGGTTTTTATTTGGTTGAAATACTTTTCTTACATTGTTTGGATAAGCATCGTAAATAATTTGGCCATCTTTTTTCCATCCATGAATATATAAGTAGTTAGCTATGCTTCCTATTGCATCATCAACTGAGCTAAATAAATCTGCATACCCATCCCCATCATAATCAATTGCATATGCTCTATAACTTGAAGAAATAAATTGTCCATAACCCATTGCACCGGCATATGAGCCCTTTATTTCATTTATATTTAAATCGTTTTCTCTGGTCAGTAAAAAAAAGTCAACGAGTTCTTTTCTAAAAAATTTTGCTCTCCTAGGATAATCGAAACCAAGTGTAAGCAAACTATCAATAACTCTGTAGCTGCCTTGAATTTTTCCATACCTTGTTTCAACACCTAAAATTGCAGTTATTACCTCCTTAGGTACTCCAAATTCTTTTTCTGCTCTTTCAAGAGTTTGAAAATTGTTTTTAATGAACAATTTTCCATTAGCAATTCTTTTATCTTCTATGAACAATTTTTTATATCTATCCCACGTCCAAGTAAATTCAGCAGGTTTTGAAATTGAATCAATTATTTTTTGTTGCCTTACAGCATTTGATAAGACATCTTCTACAAATGATTGTTTAAATCCATGATTTGTAACAAGTTCATCAATTAATGCTTGTGATTTGGGATGCGCTAAATAATCACCTTCGACAAACAATGAGATTGACAATGTAATTAATATAAATTTTTTCATTTTTGCATCAATTTTTTATGTGTGGCCATAGAAATAATAATTCCAAAAGATATATAGAATGATAACAAAGATGAACCTCCTTTGCTGATAAATGGCATGGGCATCCCCACAACAGGTATTATGCCAACAACCATACCCAAATTAATAAATAGTGTTGATGCAAATACTAGGCTAAGGCCACCAATGGTTAATCTACAAAATCTGTCTCTAGCATTAAAAGCTAAATAAATACATCTCAATAATATAAAAAAGAAGAAAGATAGTAAGACACAAATACCAATGAATCCAAATTCTTCAGCAATCACTGCAAAAATAAAATCTGTTTCAGCTTCAGGTAAAAAATTTAAATGTGCCTGCGAACCTTCTTGATAACCTTTTCCACTCATACCTCCGGAGCCAATAGCAATTTTTGATTGTGTAATATTCCAACTACTTCCAAAAGGATCACTAGACGGGTCTATAAAAGTTAAAATTCTTTGTCTCTGAAAGGGTTCTAAAAAATTGTTCCATAAAAAAGGCATCGAAAGAACTATCAAGCCAAAAGATGTAAAAATAAATTTCCAGCTTAATCCTGCTAAAAACAAAATATAAATTCCAGCCATAAACACAACAAGGCCTGTTCCAAGATCAGGCTGTGAATAAACTAAATAAAAGACAAAGCAAATTAAAGCTAGTGTAATAAAAGTATGTTTTAAGCTTATTGGTAAAGGTTTGTTATATAAATATGAAGCTAAAAAGATTGGTAATGCAATTTTTATTATTTCCGAGGTTTGTAAGGTGAAAAAACCAAAATTAAGCCATCTTTTTGCTCCATTTACCTCTCTTCCAAAAATCATGGTAGCAAACATCAACAATACAGCTAAGATAATAAATAGACTAGAAAATATCTTATAAAAATCTGGGTCTGGTTGGCTTAAGATAAACATTAAAAATAATCCAAATCCTACAAATATTGATTGTTTAATAACTGTGTTGATGTCTCCTTGTGATGCGCTATATAAAAAAAATAAGCCCATTACGGACAATAAAGTAATAGAAATGAATAAATATTGATCAAAATATATTGAGAAATTTTTAAACGTTAGTTTTTTTTTCATTTACCTACCAAACTATTGAGAACTGCTATTGCAACTGGTCCAGCGACAGAACCTCCGCTTTCGCCATTTTCTATAACCACGCTCACAGCATATTTTGGGTTGGGCATAGGCCCAAAAGCAATGATAATCGCATGGTCCCTATTTCCTTCATTCTCTCTTATAATTTTGTAATCCTCTTTGGTATCTGTGCTAACCAACTCAACGGTTCCAGATTTAGCAGCAACTGTATATGTTTTTAGTTCTTGCAATCTTTTTGCTGTTCCAATAGGGCTCTCTATCACTCCTATCATGCTTTGATGTAATCTTTTCCAATCAAGATCATCAGTATTATTTAATTGTATATTTAGATTTTTGATGTCTTGCCTTTCGTGAATGAATGATAGTTCTTTAGAAGTTCCTTTATTAGCTAATACTGTGGAGTAATATGCTAGTTGTAATGGAGTAGCACTAAGATAGCCTTGACCCACTCCCAAATTAACGGTGTCTCCCTTAAACCATCCAAAATTTAGATTGTTCATTTTCCATTCTGGGGTCGGCAATAAAGCTTTATCGGGGTTAAAGCAATCTGCACAAACTTCACTTCCAAAGCCAAAGTTAGATAAATGTTCAATTAATTTATTGATATCTGACTTATAAGCTAACGAGAAGAAGAAAGTATTTGAACTAACAATCATTGCCTTGTTCAAGTTAACATTTCCATGCCCTCCTTTTCTCCACCCCCTGTAGACTCTTTGATCTTCAGGTAATATAAAATATCCAGGATCTTCCATAGAAAAATCCCAATCAATAATATTATTTTCTATACCAAATAGAGCAATAGCAGGCTTGATTGTTGACGCAGGAGAATATCTCCCTTGAGAGGCTCTATCGAAAAAAGGTTTATCATTATCTTGGATTAGCGCATTAAATGCCCTAGAAGAAATTCCATTCGAAATTGCATTAGTTGAAAAACTAGGCGTACTAACGTAGCTGACAATTGACCCACTATCTATCTCAATTGCAACAACAGCTCCGCGTCTGTTACCCATCTGATCATAGGCAACTTGTTGAGCTTCAATATCTAATGTTGTAAAAAGATTTTCGCCATTTGTGGGTTTAATGAACTCTCTTTCTTCAACAAATCTTCCTCTAGCATCAACTTCAAAAATTTTCTTACCAAATTTACCTCTTAGTATTTGATCATAAGTGCTTTCCAGTCCTGTTTTACCTATTTGAAATCCATTTGAATATTTAAAAATTGTCTCTATTTGCGGTAATGCTTGACTGTTAAGTATTGAGGCTAGCTCATCATTATTAACACCTCCCACATATCCTACAGCATGTGAAAATAATTCCGGATAATTGTTATAACGACTATATCTAACATCAATAAATGCATTCGGAAATTTATAACCCCTTACTTCAAATTTGGCAATTTCTTCCCTAGACAGATTTTTTTTTACAATTAGCTCTCTGTTGTAACGAGCTTTAAGATCAAAATTTTCTCTAACATAGTCTAATTCATTTGAATCTAGCTCAATAATTGGCGATAAATCAGACAAGAAAGCATCTATATTTTTTATTAGCGACGCTTTTACTATGAGATCATAAGTTGGGACATTGTTTACAATAATCTTTCCAGATCTATCATAAATTATTCCTCTTACTGGTTGTACCAATACCTCTTTTGTTTTGTTTGCAATTGCTGCTGTCTCATAGTCTTTGTATTCAGAGACTTGGAGTGAGTAGGTTTGATAAAGAAAAAATGAAAATACAAAACCAAAAAATACATAAACCACTACTAGTCTATTAAAAAAACTCTTCTTTTCAGCATACCTTTCATTTAAATCAATCATTTGTTAAATCAATCATTTGTGATATGGCGCATTATTTATTATCGAAATTGCTCTATATATTTGTTCAACCAAAATTATTCTAAAAAGCCGATGAGGAAATGTAAAATTTGATGCTGAGAGCACTTTGTTTGAAATCAATTTAAGATCTTCAGATAACCCAAACGACCCTCCAATTACGAAGCAAACTTTTGTGTTTTCATGCATTAAATTTTCAAATATTTTACTGAACTCACTACTGCTAACTTTATCGCCAGCCATATCACATATGATCAGAAAGCTATCACTAGGAATTTTTTTTAAAATTAAATCTGCTTCTAATTTAATTACTTCTTCTATTGATCTTTTCGGGTTTTGTTGACCTTTTACGTTTATAAAATCAATTTTTACATGATTATTTAGTTGCTTAAGATAGTAATTTATTCCCTCTAATTCCCATTTATTAGGCTTGTTGCCAACAGAAATAATAGAAAGGTTCATTGATTAGAAGAATTCAAAAGGGTATTTTCCCCCCATAGGCCTTCTAGATCATAAAACTCTCTTATGTCCTCTTTCATAATATTGACAACGACACCACCACAGTCAACTAAAATCCAACCTGACTCTACTTTGCCTTCAACATTTAAAACATTTTTATTGCCTGCTTTAATTGATTCAACAAGTTTATCTGCAAGAGATTTTGCATGTCTATTTGAATTAGCTGTTGCAATCATTATTACATCTGCAAAAGACGAGATGCCCTCAATATCAAGTGATAAAATATTTTCAGCTTTATTATATTCTAGACTTTTTTGGCAAATATTTTGAAGTTTTTTCTCAGACAAGATTATTTATATTTCAATAGTTTTTATTAACTAAAAATTAACTTATATTGAGAGTTATACTAAATCATTATTTATAAAAAAGGTGACAAATTTTGGAATTAACATCATTTAATTCATTGATAGAGATTTTTAATGTTTATAAAAATTTAATTCTTTGGTTTGGGTCTATTTCTTTATTCGTTTTCTTGTTTAGTTTGTTAAGCATAAAGTGGCTTGTTTCATTAATTCCTGAGGATTATTTTATAAATAAAAAAGATTCAAAAATTAAGACAAGTAATATTTTTATTTGGTATATGGTCTTAATTTTTAAAAATCTAATTGGGTACTCGCTTATTCTAGGAGGCATAATGATGCTTGTCCTTCCTGGTCAAGGTTTATTTACAATCATTATCGGTTTAATGATGAGCAATTATCCTGGCAAGTATTCTATTGAGAAAAAATTTATTGCTATTCCTACAATTTTAAAATCTATAAACTGGCTAAGAAGAAAATCAAATAAGCCACCGATAAGAATTGCTTAAAGACTAGAAATTTTTTCAATGTACTTTGATAAGATTGAAAGTCTTTGAGTGGCATCAAATGCTTCAAGTAAATTTTGCTTCTGGATTGAAGTAAGCGGAATCAGGCCTGCAAGGTGGTAGGCAACAGAATCAGCAGAATTAAAATCTACTTTGATTGGAAGCTCATTAACTTTTGGATGCTTTATTATCTGAGATAAAATATTAATTATATCAGGATACTCTGCTAACAAAGCTTGATTATCAACCTCAGGATCTATCTCGGGCTTAATATCTGCAATATGCAACCCATCTTCAAGTTGGCATATATTGTTAATTGAAACTTTAGTTTCAGCTTTGACAGTGATGCCAAGAAGACCATTTGGAAGATTATTAAAATCAACTATTTCAACATAAGTACCTTTTTTAGAAATTCCAAATTCAGATGCATCATTTATTTTCAAAACAATCACAAATCCATGACTATCTGACATGCATTTCTTAATCATCTTTAGATATCTTGGTTCAAAAATTTGTAGTGATTGAATGCTACCAGGCAGGGCAACCAAGCCAAGAGGAAAAACAGGCAAGTTATTTTTCATGATAAAAAATCAATAATCGGTCCATAAAGTTTACTACTATCTTTATTTGTCATTAAAAGAACAACATCATAATCTTTTATAATACTTTTTATATTACTAATACATTCTTCATGGCGGTTGAAAGATTCATCATCTTTAATAACTTTGTTGTGATCAAGCCATATCACTTTATCAAAAGCAGTTACTGAATCAAAAATAGCATTACCATGAGATCCAGAGGACATAGTGTTTGATCCAAGCTCGATAACTCCTAATATTTTATTCTCTTTAAATTCATTTCTGATAGCTTCTGATGCATAGGTTATTGCAGTTGGGTGATGAGCAAAATCATCATAAATTTTCACACCAGAATGCTCTCCTTTATATTCCAGTCTTCTTCGCACTCCATTGAAACTTTCTAATGCCTTAATAGAATCGTTTACTGATATACCGCATGTGGTTGCAGCCATTATTGCTGAAACATAATTTTTAAAATTATGCTCTCCAATTAAAGGTAAAGAGTTTAATAAAAATATATCTTCATCTATTTTTATTTCTTTAGAGCTAAAATTAATTTTTAAATTTTTATCATTAATTTTAATAACATTTGACCAGCATCCCATATCGAGAACATCTACAACATTTCTATCATCATAAAAACATACGATATTTCCGTTAGATGGAATAATTTTTAAAAGATGATGAAATTGTTTTTTTATATCATCTAAATTATTAAATATATCAGCATGATCAAACTCTATATTGTTAATAACAAGGGTATCAGGCGAGTAATGAATAAATTTTGATCTTTTATCAAAAAAAGCCGAGTCATATTCATCAGCCTCAATAACAAATATTTCATCGGTTCCAAGAGAAGCTGAACCATCAATATCATTTGAAATTCCGCCAACTAAATAACCAATATCCCTACCTGATGACTTAAGAATATGTGTAAGCATATAAGAGGTAGTTGTTTTACCATGTGTTCCTGATACAGCAAATACTTTTCTATTTCTAAGAATTTCACCAAGCATTTCAGGTCCTGATTTAAATGGAAGACGATTATTTAATATATGTTCAACGGATTCATTTCCTCTCGATAATGCATTGCCAATTACATATAAATCAGCCTCAGGAAGATTATCTAATGCATAACCCTCTATTAAATCAATTTTTAAAGCATCTAGATGATCTGACATCGGTGGATAAAATTGCATATCTGAACCTGAGACATCATGACCGGAATCTTTGAGTATTTGCGCAAGGCCACCCATGAAGGTTCCACAGATGCCTAAGATATGTATCTTCATATTAGTTATAATACTTTAACAAGTTTTATTACAACATATTTGGGTGGGGAAAAATGAAAAAAAATGCTTTATATGCTCAATCTGGTGGCGTGACTGCAGTAATAAATGCAACAGCAGGAGCTTTAATTCTAGAAGCAAAAAAAAGTAATAAGATTGGAAAGGTTTTTGCTGCTAAAAATGGAATACTAGGAGCACTTCGTGAAGATTTGATTGATACATCAAAAGAATCAAATAATTCTCTATTATCCTTAAGGTACAGACCGGGTGGTATATTTGGATCTTGTAGGTTTAAGCTTAAAGATCTTGAAACTAGCGAAAAGGAATATAGAAGACTAATTGAAGTATTCAAGGCTCATAATATTGGTTATTTTTTCTATAATGGCGGAAATGATTCCGCCGATACTGCTTTTAAGGTATCTCAAATAAGTAAAAAACTTAACTATCCGATCCAATGTATTGCTATTCCAAAAACAGTAGATAATGACTTAGCACTCACAGATTGTTGTCCTGGGTTTGGCTCTGCAGCTAAATATATTGCAACCTCAATACAAGAAGCTTCTTTGGATGTTCAGTCAATGTCAGAAACCTCAACAAAGGTTTTTATTATGGAGGTGATGGGAAGGCATGCTGGATGGATGGCTGCCTCATCAGCTTTGGCAAGAAAAAATAAAGGAGATGCTCCGCATATTATTCTTTTACCAGAAATTACTTTTAATCAAAAAGAGTTCTTATCACTCGTAAAGAAAACTGTTTCAGATAAAGGTTTTTGTGTTGTGGTTGTGTCAGAGGGTGTTAAAAACAGCAAAGGTAAATTTCTTTCTGAATCAAATACAAAAGATGCTTTTGGACATGCTCAATTAGGTGGAGTTGCCCCTTATATAGCAGGTCTTATTAGCACAAAATTAAAACTTAAAAACCATTGGGCTGTTTCTGATTATCTTCAAAGAAGTGCAAGTCATATAGCTTCAAAAGTAGATTTAGCCCATGCAGAAGCTGTTGGGGCTCATGCTATCAAATATGCTTTAGCAGGTATGAATGGTGTAATGCCAATAATTGTAAGAAGTAAAAGTAGTAAATATAAATGGAAAATAGAACCAGCTCCACTATCTAAAATTGCCAATCTAGAAAAAAAATTACCAAAATCTTTTATTACAAAAAACGGAATGGGGGTTACTGCAAGAGGATTAGATTATCTGAGCCCACTTATTCAGGGAGAATCAAATCCTCCGTTTAAAAATGGAATTCCAGATTTAAAAGAATTTAAATTAGTGCCTGTTCAAAAAAAATTAACTACATGGCGATAATCAAGGATCAGCATTTAAGTCCTCAATAATTTTTGAAATATTCTCTTTTAGCTCAACTTTTTCTTCGTCATTCAAGAAAGATCCTATTTCTACATCTTCGCCCTTAGAGCGAAAGCTTAGTTTAAGTACCTTATTAATGTCTTTTGAAATTTGAAAAGAAGTAAAAGTTCTAAATTCTTCCCAGCGATACTCAGCCTTATGGATGCCTTTTTCTACTATTACCTTATCTTTAGACATAAATATTTTTTCTCTTTTACCACTCCACCTAAAATTTAAATAAAATGCTATAAGCAAAATACTTATTTCTAGACCGGCAAATGGCAATATCAAAGTTGCACCAACTAAATAAAATATAGTTGCTATCCCAAGGCAAATAAATGCAATACTCGAAATGAATATTACTCTGTATGTTCCAGTTAACGAGCTATTAGGTTTTATGTATACTCCAAATGAATTTGAACTAATTTTTTGAATAGAAACCACGATACAATATAACCAATGAAAAAAATAATTAATGACTATGCAAATTATACGGTGCCTTTTTACGGACCAGCAGATTTTGTTGTAAAAAAAGCAAAAGGTTCATATGTATGGGATACAAATAATAAGAAATATATTGATTTTACTGCTGGCATAGCTGTAACAAATTTAGGCCATAGTAACAGCGAATTAACAAAAATTCTAAATCAGCAATCTAAAAATGTATGGCATTTATCAAACTTATACATAAACGAACATGCCGTTCAACTATCAAAAAAATTATGTCAAAAGACTTTTGCTGATAAAGTTTTCTTTTGTAATTCTGGGGCTGAATCAATAGAGGCTGCAGTTAAAACGGCAAGAAAATATACATCCAAGAAATTCAAAAAAGATAAGAATGAAATTATATCTTTCTCAAGCTCATTTCATGGCAGAACAATGCTGGGTATTGCTTTAGCAAAAGCAAAGAATCTTATTGATGGTTTTGCACCTCTGCCTAAAGGTATAAAAAATCATCCATATAATAAATTTGAGGGCCTTGAGACATTATTTTCAGATAAAACTTCAGCAGTTATTCTTGAATTAGTTCAGTGGCAGTCTGGAATAACAAAAGCAGATCAAAAATTTATTTCAAAAATTAAACAACTTGCTAGAAAACATAGGGCTTTAATAATTATTGATGAAGTTCAATCTGGTATTGGAAGAACGGGTACATTTTTTGCGTATGAACAATTTAATTTAGTTCCAGATATTTTATGTTTTGCCAAAGGTATAGCAAATGGATTTCCTTTGGGGGGAATTCTTACTTCAAATAAAATAGCTAGTGCTATGACTGTTGGTTCGCATGGAACAACATTTGGAGGCGGACCAATTGCTTGTGCTATAGGCTCATCAGTTGTTGACACAATTTCTAAAAAATCTTTTCTACAAAAAGTAACTAAAAAAGAAAAGATTTTTATAAATGAGCTTGATTCAATAAGTAAAAAACTGGGATGTATTCAATCAATATCTTCAGCAGGTTTATGGATTAGCGTTGAATTTAATCAAGATATAAATATAGATAGCTTAATTGCGCTGGCTCACACAAAAGGTCTTATGATCTTGAAAGCAAATATTAATACAGTCAGATTTTCTCCAAGTTTAATCATAGAAGATGATCTGATTAAAAAAGGTTTAGGGATTTTTGAATCTTCTATTCTTGCTCTTCTGAAGAAATAGTTTCAACCTCTTCAATCATTCTATCTACTTTTCTATAGCCTTGAGGCAGCATATTGCCTCGTTTAGCTCTTGAAGAAATATAGTTCTCTAAATCTTTTAATTTTAAAGTTAAAAATCTTTTGCCGCTCTCAATTCTTAATGAACTAACAGGAGATAGAAGCTGTGCATGAGCCATGAATTCTTCTTTTGCAACAAATTTTGGTGTTGGAATATTAATTATCTTATTTCCTTTACCTTTCGCAAGAACAGGTAATTCATCTATTTTAAATATTAGTAATCTCCCAATATTTGATACAGCAGCAATATAAACATGATCATCTCGAACCCTTATAGCTCTTAAGAGATCAGCATCATTGGGTAGTTTCATGAAAGCCCTACCTGACTTTTTATTAGAAACCATATTTTTAAATTCTGAAATATAGCCATATCCAGCAGTATTCATAATCATATATTTATCATCATCATTACCAATTAAGGTCGATATAAATTTGACCCCAGAATCTGCAGTCACTCTGCCTGAAATTGGATCACCCATGCCCCTTGCTGATGGAAGTGAATGACTTGGAAGAGAATACGCTTTACCATTTGAATCAAGAAAGACTGCAAGCTGATTACTTTTTCCACGACAGAAATCTTGAAGCTTATCTTCCCCGCGATATGATAAAGAACTTGGATCAATTTCATGTCCTTTTGCGCTTCTAATCCATCCAGCTTCTGAAAGAACTACTGTTATAGATTCAGTTACCAGCGTTTCCTCCTCAGAGAATACTTTTGCTTCAGAAGACTCTTTTATTGGAGACTTTCTTTCATCACCAAACTCATCTTTTATTTCAAGCAATTCTTTTTTGATTAGGGTTTTGAGTCTAGTTTTAGAATTCAATATTTTTTCAATATCATCTCTTTCCTCAACTAACGAATCTCTCTCTTGTTCAAGTTTAATTTGTTCAAGCTTTGCAAGTTGCCTTAATCTAATTTCAAGAATTGCATTGGCTTGAATATCTGATAGTTTGAAAGCTTTTATAATTTCTTTTTTAGGCTCATCTGACTCTCTTATGATTTTTATAACTTTATCGAGATCCAAATAAACTATTAAAAGACCCTCAAGGATATGAAGCCTATCATTTACCTGATCTAGTCTATGCTCTAATTTTCTTGTAACTGTATTTTTTCTAAAAACAAGCCACTCTTTAAGCAATTCAACTAATGAGAAAACTTTTGGGCCACCTTTTAAAGAAATAAGGTTCATATTTGCTCTGTAATTCTTTTGAAGATCTGTTGATGCAAACAGATGATTCATAACATCTTCTGCATTAACTCGATTAGACTTTAATGTAATTACTAGTCTTACTGGTTCTTCATGATCGCCCTCATCAGCTAAATCCACAACCATGGGTATTTTCTTTTTAAGCATTTGGTCAGCTATCTGTTCGAGAATTTTTGAACCAGAAGCCTGATAAGGAAGAGCATTAATAATAATTTCATTTTTTTCCTGTTCCCAATGGGCTTGTGCTTTAAACCCCCCTCTTCCAGTCGAATAAATTTCTTCAAGCTCTTCATTGCTTGCAATAATTGGTGCATGGTTTGAAAAATCAGGTCCTTTAATGATTTTTAAAAGGTCTTTTAATTCAGATTTTGGGTTTTCTAAAACATGAATGGTCGCATCTATGACTTCATTGATATTATGTGATGGGATATCAGTTGCCATTCCTACAGCAATACCAGAGGTACCATTTAATAGAATAGAAGGCAATTTAGCAGGAAAAATTACTGGCTCTAAAAGAGAGCCATCAAAGTTTGGCTGCCAATCAACTGTTCCTGACTTGAGCTCAGAGATCAACAAATCTGCAAATTTAGTTAATTTTGATTCTGTATACCTCATTGCTGCAAATGATTTAGGATCATCTTGTGAACCCCAGTTACCCTGACCGTCTACAAGAGGATATTTAAAAGAAAAATTCTGAGCCATTAAAACCATGGCTTCATAAGCAGCACTATCTCCATGGGGATGAAACTTACCTATAACATCACCCACAGTCCTTGCTGATTTTTTATACTTAGATCCCGCATCTAATCCCAATTCAGACATGGCATATAAGATTCTTCTTTGAACTGGTTTTAATCCATCCCCAATATTTGGTAAAGCTCTATCTAAAATTACATACATTGCATAATTTAGATAAGATTCTTCTGCGTACTGTTTAAGGCTTATTGAATTTGTATCTGATTGCTCTTTCATAATTATATTTTTGCTAATGAACCTTTTTTCTCAAGCCATTCTTTTCTTGCAGCTGCATTTTTCTTTGATAAAAGAAGGTCCATCATTGAGTTAGCATTATCGCTTGAGCTAATAGAAAGTTTTACAAGCTGTCTTGTTGATGGATCCATGACAGTTTCTCTTAACTGAGAAGGATTCATCTCTCCCAAACCTTTAAATCTCTGAATATTTATCTTTGGTTTACCTTTTTTACTTTTAAAATTTTTAACAATCTCATCCCTTTGAGAGTCATCTAAGGCATATAACACTTCTTTACCACAATCGATTCTATATAGAGGTGGCATTGAAATATATATACGTCCCTCTTGCACCAAAGGTTTGTAGTGTCTTAAGAAAAGAGCACATAATAATGTTGCTATATGTAATCCATCAGAGTCTGCATCAGCTAAAATACAAATTTTTCCATATCTTAAAGATGATAAATCACTATTACCAGGCAATACACCAATAGCAGTGGAAAGATTTTTTATCTCTTGAGATTTTATAATTTCAGCACTTTCTAAGTCCCATGTATTTAATATTTTTCCGCGTAGCGGCATTATTGCTTGAAATGATCTCTCTCTAGCCTGCTTAGCTGAGCCACCAGCAGAATCTCCCTCAACAAGGAATAACTCAGTTTCATTTAAATCCTGACTATTACAATCAGAAAGTTTTCCTGGCAATGCTGGTCCTTTAAAAGTTTTCTTTCGCTCTACAATATTGGAAACTTTTGCCCGCGTCTGCGCAGAGATAATTGCAAGCTCAGCAATTTTTTCTCCTTCTTCAGTGTGCGTGTTAAGCCAAATACTCAATACATCTTTAGTGGTACTTGAGACAAATGACATGTGATCTTTAGAGTCTAGTCTTTCTTTGGTTTGCCCTGCAAACTGAGGATTTTGTAACTTTGATGAAACTATAAAAATAGCATTATTTATTATGTCATCTGCATTTATTTTTAAGCCTTTAGGTAACAAATTTCTATATTCACAAAATTCTTTTATAGACTCTAAGAGGCCTGATTTAAAACCATTGAGGTGAGAACCGCCTTGAGCGGTAGGAATTAAATTTACATAGGACTCATCAAGTTTATTTTTAGGCGGTTTTGGAGACCAATTTATAGCAAACTCTAGTTCCTGAGCACTGCCTTCTTTTGCACATATTATTGAATCTTCTAATATAAGCTCTGAACCCTCTGATGATTCATTAAGGTAACTTTTTAAGCCATCTTCAAAGTGCCATTTCTCTTTATCATTGGGTTTTTTTTCATTAATAAATTCAATGGTTAAACCTGGGCAAAGCACTGCTTTTGCCTTAAGTAAGTGTTTTAAGGTTTTAACTTGTACATTAATATCTTCGAAATATACCGGATTAGGCTTAAAGGTTATTGCAGTTCCGGTGTTTCTTAAGCCAACATCTCCAATTTTCTTGAGCTCACTGACCTTATCGCCGTTACTAAAATCTATTTGAAATTCTTGGGAGTCTCTTTTTACTTTGACCTCTAAAACTTCGGATAGAGCATTTACAACAGAAACTCCAACCCCATGAAGTCCGCCAGAAAAATTATAATCGTCACCTGAAAATTTTGCTCCAGCATGAAGCTTGCACAAAATTAACTCAACACCAGTAACTTTGTGCTCGGGGTGGATATCGACTGGCATTCCTCTTCCATTATCTGAGACTTTGATTTTGCCATCCTTTAAGAGTGATATTTTTATATTTGAACAATGGCCAGATAAGGCTTCATCAACTGAATTATCTAAAACTTCTTGAATTAAATGGTTGGGGTTGGATGTGTCTGTATACATCCCAGGTCTTTTTTTTACAGGATCTAAACCTGATAAAACCTCGATTGCTTCTGCATCATATGAATTTTTTGCCAATTTGTAAGATGCCTTATTAATGATTGAACTTATGAAAGATATTCTACTCTAAGAAATATTAAAAAAATTATAAAATATAAAAAATTTGCAAATGTTTACACTGTAAACATTAATATTGAGTTAAAATAACAAAATGAACAAAATGAACAAAATTTCAAAATCATTATTCATATTAATTTTTTCAACTTCTAGCCTTTTAGCAGAAAACTTATTAGATATTTATAATGAGGCTTTAAAAAATGATCCAACCTTTAAAGCCGCAGAATATTCATACCTTGCAGACAAAGAATTAGTTGTTCAAGGTAGAGCTTCTCTCTTACCAAGCCTAACTTTGAGTGGTTCAACTAATTGGAATGAGTATTATCAAGATAAACAGCTTCAACAGGAATATAACTCATTCTCGAGCTCAGCAAGATTAACACAGCCTTTGTTCAGGTTGGATTCTTGGTTTCAGTTTAAACAATCTAAATCATTAACAAATGCTGCTGAAGCTGAGTTTGCATATGAACAACAAAATCTTTTAGTTCGAACTGCAGAACTTTATTTTGGGGTATTAAGAGCTATAGATAATCTAAATGCAGCCATGTCAGAAGAAAAGGCAATAAAAAAACAGCTTGATCAAGCCCAACAAAGGTATGAGGTTGGTCTTTCTGCAATAACTGGTGTGCAAGAAGCTCAACTAGCATATGACTTAAGTAAGGCATCCAGAATTAATGCGGAAGGAAGTTTATTTTCTGCAAGAGAAGCATTAAACGCATTGATAGGTAGAGAAATATTTAGTCTTGACGAATTGGGTGAAGGTTTATTAATTGAAAGTCCTGCACCAAGCTCAAAAGAAGAATGGGTAGATATAGCATTAGAAAATAATTATCAACTTAAAGCTGCATATTTAAAAAAAGATGCAGCCAAAAGTAATGCTAGAAATGCTGCTTCTAATCATTTACCTAAAATAGATATTGTTGGATCTAAATCTGAGTCTGAAACAAACCAATTTAACTATGAAGGCCTAAACTTTAACGGTCAGGGTGTTCCCGTTCCTGAAGTAACAGGCAGAAGAAATTTTGCTATCCAGTTTAGTATGCCAATTTTTCAAAGTGGAGCTGTCAGCTCAAGAAGAAAACAAGCTTACGCACAATATGAGAGAACTAATGAGAACACTTTATTTACTCAAAGAAAAATCATACAAGATGTTCGATCTGGATACTCTAACGTTGTTACCCTAGTTGCCAATGTAACTGCTCAAAAACAAGCTGTAATCTCAGCAACTAGTGCACTTGAAGCTACACAAGTCGGTTACAAGGTCGGAACAAGAAATGTTGTAGATCTTTTACAAGCAGAAAAAAACCTTTATAGCGCTGAAAAAAATCTTGCTAATGCTAAATATGATTATATTCTTGCTAATCTTAGATTAGATTTATCTGCAGGAACTATTACTCCTGGAGATTTAGTTTCAATTAATAATCTTCTAAATTAATTAAATGCCAGAATTACCGGAGGTTGAAACAACCCTCAGGGCAATAAAGAAATTTCAAGGTCAAAGTCTAACAAATATTAAAGTTCATAATAGAAACTTGAGATGGACTGTTGCCAAAGGTCTTGAAAAAAATTCAAGAAATCAAAAATTAATTAATCTTCACAGAAGAGCCAAATATATAATTTTTGAATTAGAAAATACTTACCTATTGCTGCATTTGGGAATGTCAGGAAGTTTGAGAATCTTAAAAAGTGAAGACAACTATTTTCTAAAACATGATCATATTGAATTTATCTTTGATAATGAAAAGATCATTTATAATGATCCAAGAAGGTTTGGTTCACTTCATATTGCAAAAGATATTAATAATCACAAATTAATATCTCAGCTTGGCCCAGAACCTCTCTCTGAAAATTTTAATGGAGAATATCTTTTAGACTGCTGTAAAAGATCCAAGACTAATATTAAAACACTCATAATGAATCAAAAAAATGTCGTTGGCATTGGGAACATATATGCGTCAGAGTCTCTTTATCTCTCAAGAGTGAACCCTCAAAAAGAATCACAAAAATTAGATATTGAAGAATGTAAAAGAATTGTAAGTTCGGCAAAAAAAGTTCTGAATAAAGCAATTGAGGTGGGGGGCACTACCCTAAAAGATTTTTACTCAGCTGATGGCAGTCCAGGATATTTCAAAATTAAATTAAATGTTTATGGGCGAAGCGGCCAAAAATGTAAAAATTGTGAAGAGGCAATAGTAAAAGTTACTATTAATCAAAGAGCTACGTTCTATTGTCCCAACTGTCAGTCTTAAGTCTGTAGTTTAGCTTTTAATGCCTGTTCAACTTTTGGGTGAACAAATTTAGAAATATCCCCCTTTAGATCAGAAATTTCTTTTATCAAGCTTGAAGAAACATAGATTAAGCTTTCTTTAGGCGTTAAAAATATACTTTCTATGTCAGGAGCCAATGATCTATTCATGGTTGCTAATTGAAACTCGTATTCAAAATCTGATACAGCTCTTAATCCTCTTATAATTGCACATGCATCAAAGTCTTTAGCTAAATCAACAGTAAGTTTTCTAGGAAAGCCAACAACCTCAACTTTGTTATTATCTTCGTATATAGATGTTGCAAGGTTAATCCTATCTTCTAATGAAAACATGGGATTTTTTGATTCACTTTTTGCAATTGCAACAACTACCTTATCAAAAAGACCACAACCTCTCTCAATAATGTCCATATGTCCATATGTTATTGGGTCAAAGGAACCTGGGTAAATTGCAACTTTCATAAGCGAATCATACTAAACAATAATATTTAAGCAATATTTTAGAATTAATACTAAATGAATAAGAAAATCAAGTTATCTCAAAAAATATATTTTTAAAATTTGATACATATACCATTTTTAGCTATTATCTTAAGTTCATACTAACGGGGGAGTAATTTTTTACTCTAAAAAATAGGAGTTTAATATGAAATATTTATTAATCTTGGGTAGTGTTATTGCGCTTCCTTCTTTTGCTGCTAGTGGTGGCGACCTAGATGCTAGTGATTACACTGGTGTATCTTTTTGGTTGGTTACTGCTGCGCTGTTAGCTTCTACTGTATTCTTTTTTATTGAAAGAGATAGAGTTTCAGCTAAATGGAAGACTTCATTAACAGTATCCGGTCTTGTTACTGGTATTGCTTTTTGGCATTACTTGTACATGAGAGGAGTCTGGGTAGAGACTGGAGAAACACCAACTGTATTCAGATATATTGACTGGTTACTAACAGTGCCTTTATTAATATGTGAATTCTACTTAATACTTGCTGCTGCAACCAATGTTGCAGGTTCTTTATTTAAGAAACTATTAATTGGTTCTCTTGTAATGCTTGTATTCGGATATATGGGAGAAGCTGGAATAATGGCAGCTATGCCTGCTTTCATTGTTGGAATGTTAGCTTGGATTTACATGATCTATGAGCTATGGGCTGGTGAAGGTAAGTCTGCATGCAATACAGCAAGTCCTGCGGTTCAATCTGCATACAACACAATGATGTGGATTATTATAGTTGGTTGGGCAATTTACCCACTTGGATATGCTTCAGGCTACCTAGTAGGTGATGGATCATCAGCTATGAATCTAAACTTAATTTATAACCTTGCTGACTTTGTTAACAAGATTCTATTTGGTTTAATCATTTGGAATGTTGCAGTCAAAGAATCTAGTGCATAATTAAGTAATAGATACTTAAAATTTAAAACCCGGTTTATACCGGGTTTTTTTTTAAATTTGTTACCAGTTTGTAACAAAAAGTGTGTTTTAATAATTTATATTATTGCTTATTGGAGGTTAAAAATAATGAAGTACTTTATAACAGCTTTAGCTATTATTTCTTTTAATATTTACTCAGATGATCACAAAGGTTTTCCAAAACCGTCGGATTGCAAAGGTAGTCCAGCTAATTACTATGTCGCTAAACTTATTGAAGGCGGAACTATCGAGGGGTGGCTAAATGCAACAAAGATGCATGAGGCTTACTATAAAGATAGAGGTTTTGATGTAGAGGTTGTACCGTCTATACAATATTTGCCAAGTGAAGAAGATGGTGGACCAAGTGAAGAGATATTTAGGTTAAGCACTCATGTCGTTCACAAATCTTTGCCTGAACAGGAAAGATGGTGGGATTGGAACCAAAATACAAGAACCGAATCAGATGTTAACGCACGAGATGCTTTTGTTGCAGAGTATGATAAAAATAATGAGGTAACAGCAAGAAGGTATCTGTGCATAATTTCCAATTAGATTTTATGGAGAAATAGTTTCTCCATCATATGCTAATAAGTTTCCTGAATCATTTGTAGTTGCATTTTCAATTACATTTGAAAGCAGCTCCCTGCTTTGTTCTGGGGTGAATAACTTACCTTTTGCTACATTTTTCTTAAATGGCTCGCTAAGATTGCTATCTACTGTTCCAGGTTGAAGTCCTAAGACAATTGCATTTGGGTTTGTTCTTTTTAATTCAATACTAAAGTTTTTTATTATCTGATTAAGTGCTGTTTTGCTTGCTCTATATGAGTACCAGCCACCCAATTTATTGTCTGAAATACTTCCTACCCTTGCGCTTAAAAAGGCCAAAACAGACTTAGTATCTTTTGTTAATAATGGTATGAAGTATCTCCCAATTAATGAAGGGCCAATCGTGTTCACGCTCATAACTTTAGTCATGCTGTCATGATTAATATCTTTAATACTTTTTTCAGGGCCAAAACTTTCAGAGTGCAAAATCCCTGTAGCAACAATAATATGATTTAGACGGTTTTCTTTAATTTTTTCTGCTGCATCTTGAATGCTATTTTGATTTTCAATTTCTAATTCGTAACTTTGAATTTTTTTATTTTCATAACTTTGTTTGTTTCTTGAAAATGCATAAACAGTATTAACTGATTGATCATTAGAGTAATGTTCTACAAATGCATTTCCAATTGCTCCAGATGCACCGATGACTGCAATATTTTTATTCATTTTAGTCTCCTTATTATCATCTAATTCTTCTATATATTCTCTTATAGTTATTTATAGCGATGTGCATAATAATTTTATGTTCTTATTTTTTAAAAGGGTCTTGATAAAAATTTAATATACCATTGTTATTAATATAGCTATAAACTTTTTAAAAATTAATTAAAAAGAAAATTATGGGATTTGAAGTAAGCGATAAAGCAAAAGAAATAAATGAAAGGCTTGAAGCATTCATGAAGGAGCATATCTATCCTCGTGAAAGAGACTACGATGAATTTACAAGCAATCAAGATAATCTCTGGCAATATCCTGATTGGTATGAAGATTTAAAAAAAGAAGCAAAAAAACAAGAACTATGGAATTTATTTTTACCAAAGGAATATGCTCCGTGGAGTCCTGGCTTGTCAAATTTAGAGATTGCAGGCCTTTTTGAAACAATGTCTAAATCTGCATGGGCGCAGCAAATATTTAATTGCAATGCTCCGGATAGAGGCAATATGGAAGTATTAGCAAAATACGGTACTCCTGAACAACAAAAAGAATGGCTTGAGCCACTATTAGCAGGAGAAATTCGATCAGCATATGCAATGACAGAACCTGATGTTGCGTCATCAGATGCAACAAATATGGAACTAGAGATTAGACGCGATGGTGATGAATATGTTCTTAATGGAAAGAAGTGGTGGACAACCGGTGTCATTTCACCAAAGTGTAAGTTTATGCTTGTCATGGGAAAATCAAATCCTGACAACCCCCGCCATACTCAACATTCAACAATTATTGTGCCTACTGACGCTGAAGGCTTTTCAATCACAAGAGCCCTAAGATCTCTTGGTGAATATCACTCTCCAGGTGGTGAGGGTGATGTTATTTTTAAAAATGTTCGTGTTCCAGTTTCTAATTTAATTCTGGGCGAAGGAAGAGGGTTCGAGATAGCTCAAGGCAGACTTGGTCCAGGAAGATTTCAATATGCCATGATGTTTGTTGGTATGGCACAAAGATCTTTAGAGCTCATGTGTGATAGAGCACAAAATAGAGTTGCTTTTGGTGAGGCTCTTATTAAGAAAACTAGTGTTCAACATGAAATAGCAAGAAGTAGGTGCGATATAGAGCAATGTAGATTGCTTGTTCTGTCTGCTGCTGAAAAGATGGATAAATACGGAATCGATGCTGCAAGAGATTACATCTCAATGTTAAAAATAGTTGCACCAAAAATGTGTGAGGATGTCTCTAGCAGAGCTATACAAATTTTTGGAGGAATGGGCGTTTCTCAGGATACTCCACTAGCCCATATATTCACTACAAGCAGATTTTGTCGAATTGCAGATGGTCCAGATGAAGTTCATATGTCGCAATTAGCAAAACTTACAATTAGATCTCTGTCTAGCTAAAAATAATCATCAATAAAAAAGGGAGCATATGCTCCCTTTTTTTATTTTCTGAAATTTAGAAATTATATTTTACGCTAAAACCTTGAGTTTTTGGTTTCATCATAAATACAGCAAAGTTACCTCCAGCTACGGGACTTGGAGATGTTACTAATCTCTCAAATAGCTGATCAGTACCATTTTTAACCCAATAAGCGACCTCCCACTGATTATTAGACCAAGCAATTTTTGCATTAAGATTTTCTCTATCTCTTTTCTCTTTGAATGAAGCAGGCAAAGTTGCTAATGCAGGTGATGTTGAATAATTAGAAGTAACTTCCATCTCATCATCATAAGAATAATCAATACGTGTATGAACTTGTCCATTACCAAGAGACATGAAATGAGAAAGACCAACATTGTATGCCATCTTGGGAGTTAATCTAACAGCAGCATTAGTTGATATATCTGCATCGTCATCATCTAATTTCATGTAACCAAGATTCATAACCAAGCTTTGTGAAAACTTATGAATAACATTAAGATCAAGACCAAGTCTTTTAGCAGGTATTGTAGAATTATAAACAGCTGTACCAGTTCCGCTTGGAACTTGTAAAACACCTTGAAGGTTCTCAGTTTCCATATTAAATACTGTTGCATTAAATTGAGTTTTACCTTCATTAATTCTTGATTTAATACCTACTTCGAAATTGCTTGATTCCTCATCTTTATATTCTCTTGGATAACTATCATCACCGCCGGTAGAATTAAATCCACCTGATTTAAAACCTGTTGCATATGAGGTATAAACCATAACATCATCAGCAAGATCTTTTTGAAGACTAATAGAGTATGTTGTTGAATTCTTTTCTCTTTTGAACTCGTCATCTACTGGATTCATAAATGCGTTTAAAGGCCATGCGGCTGCAACATTTTGTCTAGGAATTGTAGCGCCAGCCAATGCTGGGTTTCCAAGTGCCGCTGCTATGCCTGGACTTAGAGTCATTGTGCCCTCTAATATAGTTCCAGCATACAGATCAGCTTCTTTAGTCTCATCACTAACTCTAAGACCAATGGTTAATCTTAAGGTATCACTAATATGATTAGTTGCAGATCCAAAAATAGCCATTAAAGAATCATCCCATTTCATATCGTTTTCAATACGATCGCCACTATTAACAAAAGCAACTAGTCCTCCAGTAGCCTGAGCCTGGGCTACCAATGCTTGAAGTTGTGATGCAGGAGCTAATCCAGCCGCAACAGCTTGTGTTAATTGAGCAATACTTGCATTTAGTCCTGCCATTACAGCAGCCATAGTTGGATCCCAGTCAGCACCTATGGAAACAGTTTTATCGCCTCTTTCATAGAGGTCACTGGTGTAATGGAACAAGCCTACTAAATATTCCCAGCTTCCAATCATATCTGAAGCAAATCTAATTTCTGTTGATAGTGAGCTTCCTCCAATGTTTCTGTCAGAATTAGCCATATCAATTGAGCTAAAGTCAGCATCTACTCCTTTGTAAAAGTCATATTTATTTCTTGAAATAATTGTTGTAAGCGTTCCTTTTTCTAAATCATCATCTATTTTTACACTTGTTAATGATGAATCTAAATCAAACTGAGGTCTATCGGTGGCTGAAAAAATAAAGTCAGTTGTATCATTATTCTGAAGCGTTTTTCCAGTTACCGATGCTCCAGCTAACAATACAGGGTTATTAGGCTGAGAATCAGCTGCACAACAGTTACCGTTTTTAGATGTGTCTGTATGAGTGAAAACAACGGAGCGAGTATCACTTGGGTTAAAGTACAACTTAAGAGACATAGTCAAATCGTCTTCATTATTTGCTGTTGAATTATCGGCCACATTCTTCATCCAACCATCAGCTTCATTCTTATTAAATGAAAATCTCATTGCTGAAGTATCACTTAGGGTTTTTGAAATACCCCCAGTTATTCTTTCTTGATTGTAATCACCAGATTCTATTTCTATAAATCCCTCATCATCACCAATAACTGGAGATTTTGTAACAATGTTAACTACACCAGCATTAGCATTTTTACCATACAAGGTACCCTGAGGACCTTGAAGAACCTCTACTCTAGCAATATCTGTAAGATCATTTAAACCCAAGCCTGTTCTATTTAGATATACACCATCAACAATAATAGCAACGCCAGCCTCCAATGAAGTATCTGATTGACTTGAACCAACACCTCTAATTCTCATTGAGGACTGAAACGGATCAGTATTATAATTTGTGCTTAAAGAAGGAATTCTTGCTGCAACATCTCTCATAGTATCAATGTTTAAACTATCAATTTGATCTGATGTAAGAACATCAAGTGAAATTGGCACATCTTGAGCGCTAGCATCCTTTTTTGTAGCAGATACTATAACTTCTTCAATTCCTTCTGAATCTTGTGCGATTATACTAAAGGGTGTTAGAAGTACACCAAAAAATAACATAAGATTAAATAAATTTTTCATTATAAAAGTCCCCCTTATAGACATTAATAATTAGATATTAAAAGATAACATAAAATTATCTACAAACCTGTTTGTATACTATCAGAGTATGAGAATTATCCAACAGTAGATTTATATATAAAAAATTAACTCTTTTTTAGGTTGCTGGCTGTTACAAAATTTGTACCCTGAAGTAGCTCTTCTATATTTTCTAAAATAGTTTGTTTTACAGCTCGAACAATAGGATTAGATCGAGAGAGTTCGTGTTGAATAAGATAGAACCCAATTTTGAATGAATATTCTTCTTTATTAAACGGCACTAATCTAGGGTCATTGTCGCCATCTAAATCTGTTAGGAAGGTAACGCCATTACCCGAAGATACAAAAGCATGAGCATCTTGGTATGAGTTTGAAGAAATTATTATATTTGGATTTTGAAAAAAAGTATTTACTACAAAATTTGTATCTGCTTGATCTTTTCTTTTATAAGTAACCCATTCAAAATCATCAATATTTTTAACCTTCTTTAAATATTCTTTGCTGCCATAAACATGCATATTTAATTCACCAAGTAAAGTTGCTATTGAATCTTCTGGCGGACTGGTAGTTCCAATGAATCCGATATCATACATTTCTGTAGTCAGTTCACTGGAGTCAGAATGATTCATTATATGGATATTTAAGTTTGGGAAATTTTTTCGAAGTTTGGTAATAATATTAGTCATATTTTTACCTCCCTCACCTTGTTTATAAATAACCAATTTGCCATCCATTAAATCAGGATTAGGTATAAACCTCTCTTTTAGAGCTGAGATTTTAAAATCAATCTTTTGAACCTCTTTGTATAAATCTTTACCGTGGACTGTTAATGCATACCCTGAATTTCTTCTTTCAAATAATTTGATGGCTAATTCTTTTTCAAGTTTTTCAATTTTTCTAGAGACGGTGGAATGATTGACACCCATTTCTTTAGCACAACCACTGAGAGTGCCATGGTTTGCACACGAGATAAAGTATTCTAGATTTCCCCAATCAAGCATTGTAATTTAATCCCATTGTTTAAATATGAGCACAATATACTACGGGTGATTAAATATAATCAATACATAAGCTTATTTTTGTTATATGAAGTCTATAATTTTTATATTAGACTTTTTAATCTAGTGGGGAGTAGAAAAAATAAATGAAAGTACTAAGAACACCCGATTCATGCTTTGAGGATATCAAAAATTATCCTTTTGAGCCGGTTTATACAAATATAGAAACTAAAGATGGAACTATCGTAAGAGTTCATCATATTGATGAAGGCCCTAAAGATGGTCCCATTTTGCTTGCTATGCATGGCCAACCGGTATGGAGCTATCTTTATGCCAGAATGATTCCATTTCTAACCGAAGCAGGAATAAGAGTTATAGCTCCTGACTTAGTTGGTTACGGTAAGTCAGATAAGCCAGCTGCCAGAGAAGACTATTCTTATCAAAATCAAGTTGATTGGATGGGAGAGTGGTTAAAGAAAAATGATTTTCAAAATTTAACTTTTTTTGGACAAGATTGGGGTGGATTAATTGGTTTGAGAATGGTGGCTGCAGATCCAGATAGATTTATAAAAATCGCTATGGGTAATACGGGTCTTCCGTATAACCCTAATGCTCCTCAAGAAGTTATAGATGAAGTAAATGAGTTTAGGGCATCGAATAAAAAAATAAGTTTCTTTGGAATGACTAAAGAAGTTAGCAAAATGGATAAAAACAAGCATATGGCGACAAAATTTATGTACTGGCAGAAATTTACCTGGGATTCAAAAAATCTTCCAATTGGTTTTTTTAACTCCTTTCAAATGGAGAGTCAATTTAGGAAATCTCCGGTCAAAGCCTATATTCATATTCTGTTACAAAAAATAGGACTAGAAAAAATATCACCGTTCTATACTGATTTGATGAAAGCTTATGAAGCACCCTTCCCCAATCCATCATATAAAATGGGTCCTAGAGCAATGCCTAGTCAAGTTCCAATGATACCTGATCAGTCTTTAGATGCTCAGAGAAAAGCAAGAGAGTTTTTTAAAACTTCCGAAAAACCTTTTTTAGCTGTTTTTGCAGGCAATGATCCTGTGACAAATGGTGCTGAGAGAGATGTTCTGAGAATGGCTCCAAATGCAAAAAGTGCTCCTCATATTGGTGGAGGTCATTTTTTTCAATGGACTAAAGCAGAACCACTATCTAAGATATTAATTGATTTTATTAAAGGGTAATTTTTTATGATTCATTTATATACAGCCTCAACACCTAACGGACATAAAGTCTCATGCTTATTGGAGGCATTAGAAATGCCCTACGAAGTGCATTCAGTAAACCTTGCTGAAGGTGAGCAAAAAAAACCTGAATTTTTAAAAATTAGTCCTAATGGCAGAATTCCAGCTATTGTTGATACTGATAATGATGACCTTTCGATCTTCGAGTCTGGTGCAATAATGCTTTATCTTGCAGAAAAGGCAGGCAAGCTTATCCCAAATGATGATAAAGGAAGAGCAAAAGTAACTGAATGGCTTATGTTCCAAATGGGTGGTATCGGTCCCATGATGGGCCAAGCAAATGTTTTTTTTAGGTACTTTCCTGAAAAAATTCAGCCAGCTATAGATAGATATCAAAATGAATCAAGGCGTCTTTTTGAAGTTTTAGATACTCATCTAGCTAGCAATGAATGGCTAGCAGGAGAATATTCGATTGCAGACATTGCTAATTGGTGCTGGGTTAGAACCCATAATTGGTCAGGTGTATCAATTGATGGACTAGTCCATCTAGAAGATTGGAAAAATAGAATGTATGAGCAGCCAGGGATGATTAAGGGAACTAAAGTTCCAGTAGATAGAGAAAGTATTTTAAAAAATGAAGAAGACGAAAAGGAATTTATAAAAAACGCACAAAAAATGGTAAAAAAATAAGAAGCAATCTTATGTTAAAAATTCACTTTACAGCAGGTACTCGAGCAGGAAGAGTAGTTTGGCTTCTTGAAGAGCTAGGTCTAGATTATGATATTAATATCATGTCTTTTACCAAAAAAGGTCTTAAGTCACCAGAACATAGGACGCGTCATGCTCTTGGAAGGGTTCCAGTTCTAGAAGATGGTGATATATCAATATTTGAATCTGGTGCCATCATTCAATATATTCTTGAACGACATAAAGACGGAGGTTTAAAGCCTGATGTAAGCTCTAAAGAGTTTCCATATTATCTGCAATGGTTTCATTACTGTGAGGGAATGGTTATGCCTCCTATGAATCAAATTGTAGTTCAAGCTATTCTATTATCATCCAATAGAAGAGATGAAAATGTCTTAAAACAAGCTAAAAATCTATTAACTAAATCATTAGGGCCTGTAAACAAGAATCTTGAGGGCAAAGATTATTTGATTGGTGATTTTTCTGCTGCTGATCTAATGCTTGGTCACTCATGTTTTATGGCTAACAGATTAGGATGTGTTCCTGATGAAATGGAGAACATTAAAAATTATTTAGCTCGCATTGAAGCAAGACCTGCATTTCAAAAAGCTATATCAATGGGTGAAACATTTTTCCATAAAATTTATCGGTGGTGGTCATTTCGTTCAATGAAGAAAAGGACAGTTACTATCTAATGTATCAATTAATTTTATAGAAGAGTGATTTAATAGAAACAAGGAGAATACTATGTTAAAAGTTCATTTTACACCAGGTACTAGGGCTGGAAGAGTGGTTTGGCTACTAGAAGAATTAGGGCTAGATTATGATGTAAATATCATGCCTTTTACAAAAGAAGGTTTGAAATCACCGGAACATAGATCTAGACATGCACTGGGCAGAGTGCCAGTTCTTGAGGATGGTGATATTTCTATATTTGAATCTGGAGCCATCATTCAATATATCCTTGAGCGTCATAAAGATGGTGGACTTAAACCGAATTCAGATTCTGAAGAGTTTCCATATTATCTGCAATGGTTTCATTACTGTGAGGGCATGGTCATGCCTCCAATGAATCAGGTCGTAGTTCAAACAATTCTTTTACCGCCGGATAGAAGAAATGAGAATGTTTTAAAGCAAGCACAAAACCTAATAACTAAATCTCTTGGGCCAGTTAATGAAAACCTTGCAGATAAAGATTACTTAGTTGGTAATTTTTCCGCTGCTGATCTAATGCTTGGCCACTCATGTTTTATGGCTAATAGATTAGGATGTGTTCCTGACGAAATGGAGCACATTAAAAATTATGTAGCCCGAATTGAAGCACGACCAGCATTTCAAAAAGCTATAACCTTAGGAGAATAAAATGAAATATAAAAATAGCGTTCATCCTACCAAAGAACAAATGGAGGGATTTCTTGAAGGTGACAATGAAAAACCTATCGTCATGATTAATCTTTTGAAGTTTAAAGAAAAAGCTGAATACGAGGACGGTCGAGATACTGACCTAACTGGCGAGCAAGCATATGCCATATATAGTGAAGAGGTTATTGAACATTTGAAAAAAGTCGGTGGCAAAGTATCTTTTGGCGGATCTATAAATCGCCTAATGCTTGGAGAAGTGGAAGAGCTTTGGGATAAAACGTTTATTGCTAAATATCCTAGTAAAAAAGCAATGCTCAAAATGATTACAGATCCTGACTATCTAGAAAGCAACAAACACAGAGTGGCAGGACTTGCTGGACAGCTTAATATAGAGGTTGAGGAATATAAATTTTGAGGCAATTACAAACATTAAAGAGTGATCTTTCAAAAACCAGAATCGTTGAAACAAAAAACTCTGATATTCAAGAAGAAGAAATTTCAGTATCAATAGAAAGTTTTGCTTTCACTTCAAACAATGTTACGTATGGAGTAGCTGGTGACACGATAGGTTATTGGCAATTCTTCAAAACAACCGAAGATGCTAATAATGAATGGGGTTGCATACCAGTATGGGGATTTGCAAAAATCATTAAATCAAATGTCAAAGAATTAATTGTTGGAGAAAGATTGTTTGGGTATTTTCCTCCAGGTGATATCTTAAATTTAAAGCCTATCAAAGTTACAAATCAAGGATTTGTAGATGGCAAAGAACATCGTATAGATCTACCAGCGACATATAACAACTATTTAAGATTGTCTGGGGAAGTTAATTACGATAACTCATTAGATGACATTAGATCATTATTATTTCCATTGCACATAACATCTTTTTGTATATGTGATGTATTGAAAGATGGGGGCTATTTCGGTGCTGATCAAATTATTATAGTTAGTGCATCAAGTAAGACTGCGATTGGTGTTGCTCAGGGGCTTCAAGAAGCTTCTGGTGCTCCATCAATATTAGGCCTTACTTCTAACAAGAATCTAGATTTTGTTAAAAACTTAGATTGTTATGATGAAGTGATTACATATGATTGTCTATTAGATATAAATTTTAATCTTAAGTCTGTAATGATTGATATGGCGGGAAGCCGCGAGATTCTGGGCACTCTTCATGGGTCACTTGGTGACAAAATGCTTAAATGCCTGACAGTTGGGATGACTCATTGGGATAATGAGGTTACTGCTGAAGATGCTCTGGGTCAGGCCATGCTTAGAGAAAGAACAGAATTCTTTTTTGCTCCAGCTCATATTCAAAAACGAGTAAAAGATTGGGGTTATGAAGGCTATAACCAAAAGATAAATGAATTTATGAAAACTAGATCTAATCAAAGCACTGATTGGATGCAAGTGAAAAAAATTATTGGCCTTGAAGATTTTATATCTATGTATGAGAAATTTGTAGGTGGAGATATTAATCCAAATGAAGGAATCATTGTGGAGCTAAGTGATGGCTAAAAAACTCATGCTTTCTTTAGTGGTATTAATAGTTTCTGGTTTTGTTGCCTGGGAATATAAAGTAAATATTCTTGTATGGGCTATACCCAAAATATCAAATGTTACAGTTCAAGAAAATATTCCAACCACTTGGTCTAAGGGTCCAGATACACCAGTTGATGATAATAGACCAAATATAATTTTAATCCTGGCCGATGATATGGGCTATAACGATATATCTATTCATAATGGTGGAGCAGCTGATAGAACCCTTCAAACTAAAAATATTGATGCATTAGCAAAAAGTGGAATTCTATTTACTAGAGGTTATGCTGCTAATGCAACTTGTGCTCCATCTAGAGCATCGATAATGACTGGGAAATACCCAACTAGATTTGGCTATGAATTTACTCCAATACCTTCTTTAGGCAGAACAGTTCTGGGCTGGCTTGCCGAAGAAGATAATTTTGAATTGAAACAAAGAATTGACCGAGAGGTGGTTTCAAAAATGCCACCTTTTATGGAACAGGGAATGCCAACAGAACAAACAACCATAGCAGAAGTTTTAAAAGATGCTGGATATTACACAGCTCATATTGGAAAATGGCACCTTGGTCATGCTTATGGCATGGATCCACTGAATCAAGGCTTTCAAGACTCTCTAGGTTTAGTTGGGCCCCTCTATTTGCCTGAGAATCATCCTGATGTTGTAAACGCAAAGTTTGATACAAGAATAGATAAAATGGTATGGAGTAATGGTCAATATTCCGCAACTTTTAATGAAGGTGAGATATTTGCGCCTGATAAATATGTTACAGATTACTATACTGATGAAGCATTAAAAGTAATTGAAAATAATAGAAATAGACCTTTCTTTTTATATCTCAGTCATTGGGCAATTCATAATCCACTGCAGGCACTAAGAAGCGATTATGAACAAATGAGTCATATGCACGGTCATAATCTTAAAGTTTACTCAGGAATGATAAATGCTTTAGATAGAAGTGTTGGAAAGATTATTGAAAAGCTCAAAGAATTAGATATATATGGTAAGACTTTAATCATATTTACAAGCGATAATGGCGGGGCTAATTACATTGAATTAGAGGATATTAATAAACCCTATAGAGGATGGAAGATAAGCTTCTTTGAAGGAGGGATAAGAGTTCCTTATATTGTTAGCTGGCCTGATGAAATCAACCCTGGAAAAAAATCAGATAATGCTGTTCATCATTTTGATATTTTTCCTACTATTGCAAAGGCTGCGGGTATTGAATTATCTAATAAAATAGATGGTGTAGATTTACTACCCTTCATAAATAATAATAGCTCTTCTAAGCCTCACAAGACACTTTTTTGGCGATCTGGAAATCATCAAGCAGTTCTTCATGAAAACTGGAAATATATAATTAGTAAAAATGAAAATTTTCGATGGTTGTTTGATACTTCAGCGGACCCAACAGAAAAAAATAATCTAGTTGATAGTTATCCGGATGTAGTAAAACAAATTGAAGAGCTTTTGGTTGAGTTTAATTCAGAACAAAAAAATCCTTTATTCCCTTCATCATATGATGCTCCAATAATGATAGATAAATATGATGGAAAAGAATACGAAGAAGGTGACGAATATATTTATTGGTCTAACTAATAGATTATTCAAATAAAAATAGGAGAAATAGTGAAAGAAAAAATAAAAGTTTTTGGGGTCCCTGCCTCACCTTACACACAGAAAATGATTTCTATTTTGAGGTATCGCCATATTTCCTATGAAGTTTTCATGGGAGATGTTCCAGGAAGATTAAGCAGGCTAGAAGGAATAGAGCCACCAAAACCTGTTTTACTTCCTACTCTGCTTTTAGAAGATGAAAGTGGTAAATTAAAAGCAACTACTGATACCACCCCAATCATTAGAAGATTTGAAAACGAGTATCCAGATAGAAAATTATTACCTGAGGACCCTGCTTTATCTTTCATAAATTATTTATTAGAAGATTTTGGAGATGAATGGGTTACTAAATATATGTTCCATTACAGATGGTATTTTGATGAAGATGCTGATAATGCATCAACCATCCTTCCATTGAGTGATCTTGCTGTGAATTTGCCTGATGAAATACTAAAGGATGCAAAAAAATATGTTCATGATAGACAGACTGGAAGGTTATGGGTTGTAGGCTCAAATGATACAACAGCTGGTTTAATCGATGCTAGTTATAAAAGATTCCTAAAATTGATGGATGATCACTTATCTATTAGTAAATTTCTTTTTGGTGAAAAGCCTTCTTCTGCTGATTTTGCTATCTATGGGCAATTAACTCAGCTCATTGGGTTTGAACCTACATCAAGAAAAATTGCCTACGATAATGCATTAAGACTTGTTTCTTGGCAAGATGTAATGGCTGACTTGTCTGGTCATGATGTTGACAATAGCAACTGGATTCCTCTTGAAGAAAGCCCTGATTCTTTAAAAGAAATCATGAAAGAGTTTGGCAGGATGTATGTTCCAGCTTTGCTTGCAAATGCAAATGCAATTATGAAGGGTGAGGAAACATGGGAGATCGAAATTGATGGGTCTTTATGGAAACAAAGAGCCTTTCCTTATCAAGCTAAATGTTTAAAGTGGATTAAAGAGGAGTTTGCTGCGCTTAATGAAAATGATCAGTCAAGAGTTAAAACTTTTCTTGATGGAACTGGGTGTGAAATATTATTAGGATAAAAATATGGAAATAAAAAATAAAAGAGTGGTAGTTACTGGTGCTGCTAGTGGCATTGGATATGCGCTATGTGAAGAATTTCATGCTAGTGGAGCTCAATCTATTATTTGTGTAGATATGAATGAAGATGGTGCTAAGGAAATCGCAGAAAAAATTAATGGTATTGCTATAGCAGCTGATGTATCAAATGAACAAGACATAATTAATGTTATTGAAAAGGCTAATGAATATTCAGGAGGAATAGACATATTTTGTTCGAATGCAGGTATTAGCGGAACTCCAATGCTCTTAGAGACTACATCTGAAGAATGGAATAATACTTGGGGAGTTAATGTAATGTCTCATGTTCATGCTGCAAGGCATGTATTGCCCCAAATGCTTGAAAGGGGTGAAGGCTATTTAATGAATACAGCATCAGCTGCAGGCCTCTTATCTCAAATAGGTGCCGCCCAATATGCTGTTACTAAATCAGCGGCAGTAAGTTTTGCTGAATGGGTAAAAATTACATATGGTCATAAAGGAATTGGCGTTTCATGTCTCTGCCCACAAGCAGTAAGAACCGCTATGACTGCTCAAGGTGCTGGAGTTGCTGGAGTGGATGGAATGCTTGAGCCCGATATAGTCGCTAAAGATGTTTTAGATGCCATTGAGAATGAAAGATTCTTAGTATTGCCTCATAAAGAAGTTGGTGAATATGTTCAAAGAAAAGGCAACGATAGAGATAGATGGATATCTGGAATGCAAAGATTGCAAAAACAATTTGAAGAATTTTATCAAAGTTTGGCTGATCAAAATAAAGGAGAGAATAATGAAAACTAAAATAACAGAACTATTTGGTATTGAGCATCCAATTATTCAAGGTGGCATGCATCATGTAGGATTTGCTGAACTTGCTGCAGCTGTTTCTAATGCAGGTGGGCTGGGAACTATTACTGGTCTAACTCAAGGTACACCTGAAAAATTAGCAAATGAGATTGCAAGATGTAAAGAAATGACAGATAAGCCTTTTGCAGTAAATTTAACTTTTCTACCCTCTCTAACACCCCCGGATTATCCTGGATTGATCAAAGAAATAATCGATGCAGGAGTGCCAGTAGTTGAAACTGCTGGAAGAAACCCTGCAGAATATTTACCTGCTCTTAAGGAAGCTGGAATAAAAGTTATTCATAAATGTACTTCTGTTAGACACTCTATAAAAGCTCAATCAATTGGTTGTGATGCTGTATCAGTTGATGGTTTTGAATGTGGTGGTCACCCAGGTGAAGATGATATTCCCAATTTTATTTTATTGCCTAGAGCCGCCGAAGAATTAGAAATCCCGTTCGTGGCATCAGGCGGAATGGCTGACGGTAGAAGTTTGGTTGCTGCTATGGCACTTGGAGCAGAAGGAATGAATATGGGAACAAGGTTTATAGCGACACAAGATGCTCCAGTTCATCAAAATGTTAAAGAAGCTATTGTTAATGCAACAGAACTTGATACTCGATTGATTATGAGATCATTAACAAATACAGAAAGAGTTCTTAATAATGAAGCAGTGGAAAGACTGATGGAAAAAGAAAAAAGATTAGGCGATGATCTCAAGTTTGAAGATATTCTTGATGAAGTTGCTGGTGTTTACCCAAAAATTATGCATGAAGGAACCATGGAAGCAGGCGCTTGGTCTTGTGGAATGGTAGCTGGGCTTGTTAATGACATCCCAACAGTCCAGGACTTAATAAATAATATTATGTCCCAGGCTGATGAGATAATTAAATCAAGACTGCAAAATTTCTAAAAATTATTTTTTATAATTTGCAGCTTCTTCCGATCCGTCGGTTGCTGTACCTTTTGTATAAGAATGAGCTCCCATTCCTGCAAGATCACCGTCTTTAACAATTAAATATGGCTCTCTAATTGGCTCTCCAGAAAAGAAACACTCAAGTATTTCTCTTACACCAGCAGCATACCTAGCTTGAGCGGATAATGATGTTCCAGAAGTATGAGGAGTCATCCCATGATTAGGCATTGTTCTCCAAACATGATCATTAGGAGCTGGTTGCGGGAACCAAACATCTCCAGCATAACCGCTTAACTGGCCAGATTCTAAAGCTCTTGCAATTGCATCTTTGTCACAAATCTTTCCTCTAGCAGTGTTAACAATATAAGCACCGCGTTTCATTTTTGCGATCATCTCATCATTAAATAAGTGCTCTGTCTTTGGATGCAGTGGACAACTAATATTAACCACATCACAAACAGCAACTAAAGATTCAACAGAATCATGATAAGTAAGATTTAGTTCTGCCTCGACCTCATCAGGTAATTTATGAATGTCGAAATAGTGCAGATGGACATCAAAAGGTTTCATCTTTCTTAACATGTCGATACCTATTCTTCCTGCAGCTACAGTTCCGACATGCATTCCTTCAACATCATATGATCTTTGAACAGCGTCAGCTATATTCCAACCACCTTCATTAACTATCCTGTGTTGATTATGGTAATCCCTAACCATTGAAAGAATCATCATTACAATATGCTCTGCTACAGATCTTGAATTACAGTATGTAACCTCCACAACATCTATGTTGTGATCCATGGCTCCTTGAAGATCTACGTGGTCTGAACCGATTCCAGCAGTTATTGCCATCTTAAGATTTGGAGCGGTTTCCATTTTTTCACGAGTTAAATAATAAGGAAAGAATGGTTGAGATATGACTATATCAGCATCAACTAATTCTCTATCTGCTTCACACCCTTCACCATCTTTGTCAGATGTAACTACTAATGTATGTCCAGCATCTTCTAGAAATTTTCTAAGCCCCAACTCTCCTGAAACACATCCAAGTAATTCTCCTGGAGTAAAATCAATGCCCTTGGGAGACGGCAATGTCATACCATCTGGATATTTATCAATTTTTGGTAAATCATCTCGTGCATACTTTTCGGGCATGCCAGTTTTTGGATCATCGTATAAAACGCATAATACTTTCATAAACTCCCCCTTTATGTAAATAATTCAACTTTTACTAGAACAGAAATTATTTAAAAAAACAAGAAAAATATTAGAAAGTTAAACTTTGATAAGTGGATTATGTTTAACTCTATCTGGAATGTCTTCTGCACCAGGAACACCTCTAGCAATTAAAAAAGGTTTTAGTGCTTCTATAGCCTTAGGTTCATCATAATGGCCAATACCAGGATGCAGATGATGTATAAAATGGAGTTGCATTGAATGATTTAAATATCTAGGCATCCAGTGGCTCCAAAATCTTGTATCTTTATATCTTCCTGTTTCAGCTTGATAATGAGGATACCAGCTGAAAAAGACTGAAAGATAAATGACTCCAAACTTACTTGGCAACCACCATAATAGAAGTGTCTCTAAAGGAAAAAATACAACTAAAGTTAAAAGAATTACTCTATATAACATTCCTATATTCAAACCTTTATTAAAGGATTTCATAAATGCTTTATCATTTTCATAGATTTTAGCTATTGCTTGATATTTTGATATCCCTGCCTGAGTGGCAACAATAACCTCCCAAAGAGATTTAGCAGATGCAGTATCATGATCTGGATCTTTTTCTGGATTATTTGTATAAGCATGATGTTTCATGTGAGTAGCTCTCATAACATCATGAGGAAACATGAGTGTTATTAATGTGTAATGGCTTACAAATAAATCGATCCAACGTCTTTTTGGATTTCCCCTTGAATAATTGCCATGCTGCGCTTCATGCGAAGGCAGGTATGCAAAACAGGCACAAATAGTTGCAATTACAGAACCAAGTGATAAAGAAATATGTCCATTAATTACTAATGGCCACAAAGATAGCCAAACCGTTGCTTGACCAACACCAATTAAGGCCATCTCCCATTGAAACCTTTTTGAGAAACTTCTAGCGATCTCTTTTTCTTTATCAAAGGAAAATTCTTCTGAAATCTTTTCTAGATTTTCCATAACCATGTTCCTCTTATCTTTGCTATAAGGCCAAGACATAAACCTGTGAAGTAACAATAAATAGTAATATCAGTAAATTGATAGCGAATAGCTATAGCATTAAAGACACTTCCCCAAAAAATTAGGCCAAACCATACCATGTTCCAATTGGAGATATGATCTGTAAGAATTTCCTTAAATTTATCCATTTTGTTAATTATTTACTATTTTAGCCTTAAAACCGAAGCGAAATACGCAATAATTATCGCAGCATTGGCAAAACTTGATAAATATTGCACAAAATTACTTAAAAATATCTAGCTTTCTTTCTAAATCCTTTATGTTTAGTGTCTTTTCATCATGCATTGTGGTTTCAATAAGACATTTTCTCCATATGTAGTCTAAAAAAAAAGTAAATTTGACCCAATTTTTTAATTTTTCTTGGTCAAGAGGGAAATTTTTATCGTAACCATCAAATAAATAACCAATTTCCTCATCATTAAAATCATAAGAGGAAATGATTGTAGCTAAATCAAAATAAGGACTGTTGGCAGACGCATACTCCCAATCTATAAAAAAATATTTTTTATTAAACAAAATATTTTCACGATTTAAATCATTATGAGAAAAAATTATTTGCTCTTTTTCACAAGAAAGAGAATTAAAAATTTTGAAGCCTTGATTTAGATACCAATTATTTTTAATTTTGTTTTTAAGAATGTCTCTATAATTTTCAATGAGGTTTTCAAAATTATTAATTGCGACGTTATCAATTTTTATTTCATGAACTTTCTTAATTTCTTTACCCAAAGAAATTAAATTCTCTTTTCTTCTAAAATCAGAATATACAATTTCTTTACCTTCATGAAATTCTCTTATTAGAATTCCTCTATCAAAATCGTTATATAAAATTTTTTGATTTTGTGTTTTTGTTTTTAAAAAATTAAGTATCTGAAATTCCAAAGCTCTTTGTTTTTTTAACCAATTTGGCAAATCAAAATCAACCCTTATTACAGATTTAATATCATTAAAATTACATAGAAAAATTTGAGAAATTAGATCAATTTTTAAAGGTGAAATAATTTCAATTTTATGATCGACTGAAGCAATTTTTTTATCAATTTTTTGCATCAATTTCATCTTTCATTTCGGTCCAAGATTTGTAACCAAAATAAATAATTATTAGGTATACAAAAAATAATATTGAAGTTAAGAATAGTCCTCTTGAATAAAATAAAAACACAGAAATTGTGTCTATTACAAACCAATAAATCCAGTTTTCTAAAAGCCTCTTTGCGACCATATATGTCGTTACAATTGCCCCCCAAGTTGTAAGAGAGTCTATAAAAGGTAAGGCAGCATTTGTAAATTTTTCAAGCGCCCAGCCAGATGCAAACGCTAAAAGAAATATCAATGAAATTGCTTTAATGTGTTGGTTTCTATTCCATGTTTTTACGAGAAATTTTTTATTGTTTGGTAAAGATGTTCTCCATTGTGTCCACCCATAAACAGCCATAACACAATAGAATATTTGTAATCCTGCCTCCATATATAGACCTGCAGAATACATTACAAAGAAATATAATAATGAACTAAAAAATGCCGCAAACCAACAACTTATGTTCTGTTTTACGGCTAATAATAAATAGGCTATTGCAAGAATAACTGCCGCTGGTTCTATCCAATCAGCATGAACAAGATTAGAAATCATATCTTACTGTAACACCTAGGTGCCTTGGGTCACCATGTCTTTCATAAAGTGTATCAATAAAATTTGGAGCCTCATTTCCAAAGTAAAAACCTCTTGTTGAATAGTACTCATCGAAAATATTTCTTCCCCAAATAGAGTAAGTCCATTGACCATAAAAATAACTATAGTTTATGTTTGATAAGAAATATGATTTTGATTTGTTGTCATGTGAATCAGAATAGTAAAAGCTACTTTTACCCACCGTATCAAATGATAAACTTGACTGTTCTGAAGGGTACCAGTTGAAACCAATGGCATAACTTTTTTCAGGGGCATGAGCTTGCGCTCTACCCTCAATTTCTGGTCGAGATTTCCAACTTTTAATCTCAGTTTTGAGCAGCCCAAAATTAATAAAGATATCTAAGTTTTCAGACAACTGAAAGTCCATTTCTAACTCTATTCCTTTGTTAGTTCCTTCTGCTGCATTTTGGGTTAAAAATGTAAACGTATTTGGATCATTTAGATCTACTTGAGTTGATATTAAAACCTGTTGATCTTTTCTATCTGAGTGAAAAATTACAGCAGCTAAATTCAGATTTAATTCTTCAATTTTTGAATTAAATCCGATTTCATAATTAGTTAAAAATTCAGGATCATAATAAAGATTGCTATTCTCTGAATTTGGATCAAGCCCAAGATTTAAATTAAAACCACCTTGGTTATATCCTCTTGCAATACTAAAAAAGATATTAGAATTTTTGTCTAAAATTTTATTAACGGATATCTTGCCACCCGAAATTTTATCTGAAGGGTTAAATGATTCGCCAAAAGAATCTGAATATTTTGATTCTGAGTTCTCCCAGCGAAGACCCATGCTAAATTTTGTTGACTCGCTTATTAAGTAATTTAAACTTCCATAAATAGAAAGGTTTCGAATATCAAATTTACTTGATGATGAGCTTTCATTCACATAAGGACTATAGGGGTCTGATGGATCACCATAAATACCATCATCTTTTTTTAAATTTTTCTCATTTGATTCAAAAAAATTCATTCCAACAACCCATTCGTATCTTTTATTGGAATTAAAATCAGCTTTATTTGATAAAAGTCTAAATTCTTGACTAATAGTTTCTCTAAATCTTAGAGTTTCAGAGAAATAATCATAAATATATGGCGAATGAGTTGAAGGATTACCCCAATCCGCATCATAGCTAAGCACAACATCAGTATCTGTCATGCTGGTTAAGCTCTGAAATTCAAAATTTTCTAGAATATGGAAGAATCTAATGCCATAAGCATTGGTTTTTTGAGAATCCATACCAGGCCTGTCAGAAAGAGTATTTAAACTGCCATCAATTGTCCAAATATCAGCAGGATCATCGAGGTTTATTTGAGTTAATAAAAACTTTAAAGTTGATTTTGAATTAACTTTCCAATTTGCTTTAAGCCTAAAAGTAGATTCATCTTTTTTTGAGGTATCTGATTTACCAGAAAATAAATTTTTTCTAAATCCATCTGAGTAATCTTTCCTTAAAGCAATTCTGTATGTTAAATCATCAATTTGTGATGGTCCTCCGAAGGCTACACCACTGTTTATAGTTCCATAGGTACCTGTTGTAATTTCACTAACTCCTTCAAATACTTCTGTTGGTTCTTTAGTTTTTATGTAAATAAGTCCTGCCATAGCATTTGATCCGATTCTTGAGCCTTGTGGTCCTCTATGAACTTCAATTTGATCAACATCAAAAGTTGTTGCAATTCCTCCCTGGCCAGAATAATCAATATCATCAATTAAAAAACCAACGGCTGAATTTGGAGTCCTTTCATATCCAGATCTTTCGCCGATTCCCCTTATTTGAAAATGCCTTGCTCTTGAGTCGCTGGCTGCAAAGTTTAAGTTTGGTATTAGGTAAGATAAATTCTCAAAATGTTTTATTGGAGCAGAATTAATTTCTTTCGAGGTTAGCACTAATACACTTGAGTCCTCTTCAATTAATTTTGTATCTCTCCAATCACCTTGAACAATAACCTCTTCAACATCAGCTGAAACTAAAAAAATTGAAAAGAAAAAAAGAAAAAAATAGGTTTTAATGGTGTTCATGCAATTCCTCCGCCATTATTGTATGGATCAGGTTCAAAGGGTTTCTTTTTAAGAGATCTCAGGCTAGGCCACCCCTTTGCAGTTAAATCTAATGATATAAGTTTTTAAATTCTTGTGCTATAGCTATTCAATAGAATCTTGATTTAAATCGCTTTGATAAGTTTCTGTTAAAAATAATACAGATATTAAAGTTAACAATGAGGCAAAAGCTATATAAACTGAAACCCAAATAATTCCGTAATCATTCCATAGTAAAGCTGCTATTGTAGGAGCAAATGCTCCACCCAAAATGGCTCCAAATTGATAACCTAACGTTGCTCCAGAGTATCTGACTTCTGTACTAAAAAGTTCAGTAAAAAATGCAGCCTGTGGGCCATACATCATTGAAACAAAAACTAGTCCAAAGCTAATGGCTAAAACTATTAACCAAAAATTACCTGTATCAACTAGGGGGAATATCGCAAAACTCCATATGGCAGTAAGTATTGCTCCAAGCATAAATACTCCTCTCCTGCCATGTCTATCTGAGTAGGCTGAAAAGAAGAATTGGAAGGGAATCATTATTCCTGAACCAATCAAAACAGCAATTAACATATCATCTCTTGTAACTTCAGTACTAGCTACACCATAAGCAAGTAGGAAGGCTATTAGGATATAAAAAGTGACCTGAATAGACAAAAATGCTCCTGCTGCAAGAACTATCTTGGATGGATATTTTTTTACCGCTTCAATAATCGGCGATCTTTTAATTTCTTCTTTATTGCCAACTTTTCTTGACGCCTCGAGTTCTTTGAATGCTTTTGTATCTTCCAGGTTTAATTGAATATACATACTAATACCAATTAGGATAGCGCTTGCCAAAAATGGAATCCTCCAACCCCATGCAAAAAATGATTCTTCGGAAACCATTGAGCTTGTAACAATGAAAGCCAGGTTTGCCAAAATAACTCCCACCGGAACTCCTGCTTGAGCAAAAGCTCCATAATACCCTCTTTGATTTGCAGGAGCGGTTTCAGTAACTAGAAGCATAGCCCCGCCCCACTGACCTCCAATTGCCAGGCCTTGAGCAAAACGCAAAGTTGTTAATAGTATTGGAGCTGCCACGCCAATCATTGCATAAGTTGGAAGTAAGCCGATAAGGGTTGAAGATACTCCCATTAAAACTAATGCTATAACCAGTGTTTTTTTTCTTCCAACTTTATCTCCGTAATGACCAAATATTATTCCTCCAATAGGCCTTGCAATAAATCCAGCTGCAAAGGTTAATAAAGATAAAATTAAAGCTGTTGAAGGAGTGGTTTCTCCAAAAAATACTGTAGGAAAAATTAACGCAGCAGAGGCACCATACAAAAAGAAGTCATACCACTCGATACTAGTTCCTGCCAGGGAAGTAAGTGCAACTTTTTGCATATTTGATTTTGAGTTATTGGTCTGGTTCATGCTCAAGCTAGTATGCCAAATATTTAGTAAAGTAAAAGAAGTATGTTAGTTTAAAAAAATGTCTTTTGAAGAAATTCGATTCGTTTTTGTAGTTTATGCAAGCTCTATACTACCGATAATTCTGTTTATGAAATATAGATCTCAATTACCAAATTGGGTGCCCATAATATATGTTGGTTCGTTTATAGTATGCGCTTTAGGTTGGGAAATCTGGTTTACCTATGGGCTTATTAATGGCGAGTCTGTAATTGAAAGAAGAGCTGATGTCCTCAACCAATGGATTCCACTTCATCTCAATTGGATTGTCAATTCATTGGCAGATGCTGGGACAGTGTGCCTAGGTGGATTGTATTTAATGTGGGTGCTTAACAATAAAGAACAAAGCATTTTTTTAAAGTGGCGTTGGGGCCCATTTCTTATTTTACTAGCCTGGTGCATCGGACAAAATCTTCTAGTAGAGCTTTTTCTTTATTATGACCAGCTTAGTGAAGGGAAGAATTTATCATGGGCACCTTTAATTCCGACAGGAAATATTTATAACCCGCTTATTTTTGAATTTAACGGAAGATCTGTGATGTTTCAAACCCAGCTTCCATGGATTATATTGCCGCCCTTTTTGTATATGACAGTAATAAAGCTAGCAAATAAAAGAAACTAGATTTCTTTAATGCTATCCTCAAAGTTTATTCCATCGAATTCAACAACGTTATAAACATCAGGTGGGTTTTTTACGCATCTCAAATTAATACTGTACATGTCGGGATGTGACCTAGGCTGATAGTAACTCTTTATTCCACAAGCTTTACAGAAAAGATGCTTTGCATTTTGGGTGCCAAAAGTATATGTGGTCAAGTCAGCAAAATCACTTAAAAGTGTAAAATCTTCATGTTTTACAAAAAGGTGTTGGTAATCATATATATTACAAATAGAGCAATTACACTTCCAAATTTCTACTTTAATTTTAGATAAAAATTTAAAATTTATATTGCCGCAATGACAACTTCCATAGTATTCCTGCATAAGAAAATATTACCTGAAAATATATATTTTTTTAATATAGTCTTTAAAATATATTGAACCAATAAAATCAAGGTGTCCTAATGTTAAAAATAATTTTACTTACTTTACTAACCGTTTCTAATATAGCTATAGCTGATGAGGGCATGTGGGAACCATATCAAATGGAAGGTCTTAAGAAAGAGCTAAGAGCAACAGGCTATAAAAAAAATATTTCTAACGTAAGTGATTTATTTAAGCATCCTATGAGTGCAATTGTTAGTTTGGGGGGATGTTCTGCTGCTTTTGTATCGGACCAAGGTTTAATAGCAACAAATTATCATTGTATTGAAAGGAGTTATTTGCAATTTAACTCTAATGCTGAAAACAATCTTTTTGAAACTGGCTTTGTAGCTCGTTCAAAAGAAGAAGAAAAAAAATCTGCTCCAGGGTCAAGGGTATATGTAACTCTTGAAAGTAACGATATTACCGAGCAAGTTTTAATGGGCGTTAAAGATGAAACTGCAGACATCAAAAGAGCAAAAATTATAGAAGAAAACATTAAAGAGATTATTAACAGTTGCGAAACCTCAGATGAAATTGAATGCAGGGTTAGGTCTTTTTATAGTGGTGAAACTTATAAACTTGAAAAAGTTCTAAAGATTAAAGATGTCCGATTAGTTTATGCACCTCCAGCACATATTGGAGAATATGGTGGAGAAATTGATAATTGGATGTACCCACGACACACAGGTGATTTTGCTCTATTACGAGCATATGTAAGTAAGGACGGTTCTAGTGAGGAATTCAACAAAGATAATGTTCCGTACTCATCAAATTCATTTTTAAAAATCTCTTCAAGAGGTGTTGATGATGGTGATTTTGTCATGGTAGTTGGCTATCCAGGAAGAACTAATAGACTGCTTACTTTTAATGAAATTAAATATGACCTTGAAGTTCAATTCCATGAAGTCGTAAAATTTTTAAAAAAAGGTATTGATCTTATAAATGAGCATTCCATTGATGAAGATGGATCAAAGCTTAAGTACAGAGGTATGAAAAGTGGTTATGAAAATTACTATAAAAAGATTTCAGGCCAGATAAATGGAGCAGAGAACTTCAAACTTTTAGAATCTGAAAAAGAAAATTGGGATAATTTTCTTGAATTTGTTAATAAGGAGGCTTCTGCCGAAGATAAGCAATATCTCGATGAACTCTTGAAACTTATTGGTGAAGAGCAATTAGAAAATAGAGCAAGAGCTTATTATGGAAATTCTTCCTTAATTGCTACTGTAAAAAGAATATATAGAAATGCTATAGAGGCTGAAAAAGTTGATGCCGAGAGAAAGCCTGGATATCAAGAAAGAGATCAAGAAAATTTAGTGAATAGGATTAAATCTCTTGATTATTCATTTGATGCTCGAGTAGATAAAGAAATTTTTCTTGATAGATTAAAGAATTATGCAAATATTGATAACTCATATAGAAGACCTGTATATAGTGAGCTTTTAGGTCTTGATGGTGGCTTTGCCGAAACTAAAAATACTGTAGAAGAAATTTATTCAACCGAATTTAATAACTCAGAAACCTTATTGCAACTTATGGATTTAAACCTGGAGGAATTAAACAGATCTCTAGACCCTTTAGTTATCTTTGCAAAAAAAACTTATCAAGAGTCACTAGATTATGAAAAGAAATATGAAGCACGAAGCGCTCGAAGGCAATTACTGAAATCTAAGTTTATTGGCGTGTTAAAAAAATATTATGAAACATCAAATAAACAATTATATTCAGATGCAAATGGGACACTTAGAGTCACTTATGGCAATGTTGCCGGGGTATCACTTAAAGATGGGATTAATTATGAGCCATTCACTCGATTAGAGGGTATTACCCAGAAACATACTGGCAAAAAACCATTTAATGCAAGCAGAGAGTTGCTAGAGCTAATTGATAACAAAGATTATGGTGATTATTTTTATGAACCCATAAATTCCGTGCCAGTAAATTTCTTATCTACACTTGATATTACAAACGGTAACTCTGGCTCAGCAACAATAAATTCAAAGTTTGAACTTGTAGGGCTTGCTTTTGATGGAATGATTGAAACAATAATTGCGGATTATAAATACATCCCTCAAGCTAGAACTATTTCTGTTGATTCAAGATATCTGTTGTGGACTTTAGAGAAACTAGAAAAAGCAGATAATATTCTTGATGAGTTAACTATAGTCAAATAATGGATTAATTAATGAAAAACTAAACGTTTGTAAAAATAAAGTACATTGTTTAGGATTTATTCATGATTTTATTAGCTGGCGTGCTCATAGTTCTAGCACTAATATTTGGACCGTCTTTGTGGGTAAAGTTTGTCATGAGCAGATACTCGTCGCAGCTACCTGAAATTGCTGGCACTGGAGGTGAGCTAGCTAAGCATTTAATTCAGCAATTTTCTTTAAAAGATGTAAAAGTAGAGATAACCGAGCAAGGTGATCACTACGATCCAATCGAGAAAAAGGTTAGGCTTGTACGAGAGCATTATGAATCTAAATCACTAACAGCAATAGCAATTGCTGCTCATGAGGTTGGTCATGCGATTCAAGATCAGCAAGGTGATAAACGTCTAGCTTCAAGAACAAAAATGATTCCTATTGCTAATATGGTAGCTCGTTGGAGTGTTGCTATTATTTCTTTATCTCCAATAATAGGCATTATCACGCGTCATCCAATGCCATTTTCTGTATTGCTTTTCTTGGGTCTATCCGGCTTTATTGCTCGCATGATGATACATGCAGTAACTCTACCAATTGAATATGATGCAAGCTTTTCGAAAGCACTCCCCATATTAAGAGAAGGAAACTACATATCGCAGGATAACGAAAAAGCTGTAAGTCGTATTCTTAATGCAGCAGCTCTTACTTATGTTTCTGCAGCACTAGCCGACATTTTAAACCTTGGTCGTTGGCTTGTTATATTATCAAGACGGTAAATAATAATGAATGGTGGGTCTGGGTGGACTCGAACCACCGACCTCACCCTTATCAGGGGTGCGCTCTAACCAAGCTGAGCTACAGACCCGTTTGAAACGGAAACGCATTTTAACTTTTAAATACAAAAGATAAAAGAGATTAGCTTAGGTAATTTCTATTGATTTTTTTGCGACTTATAAAGACTGAAATACATATAAGACCAAGGTATAACTACCACGTATTCAAAAACACCTAAAATCATGATTTGAGTTAATCCAGGATCTAGTATGCTTGTAAAAATAGAAGATGGGATCAACATAACAACTAAAAACAGCAAAGTTAATCCAAACAATGTACTCCCATGCTCATCTGTGGCTTCCCATGAAAGTTTTAACGAATCAAAGACACCTTTATTTTCCATCATCATAAATGAAGGGAATAGTGCCAATCTTGCACCGACATAAATTCCTGGAAGGATTAATAATATCAAGCCAAAAAATATAGCAATCGCGCAAAGTATGTATGCTCCAAATAAAGGGAGAAACTTTTTAAAGCCGATAAACAAAGCGGCCATTGGATCTAAAGAGTAGTTAGAGCTCTTTGAATCAAAGGCAGCTATCAGACCGCCTACAAAAGACACGCTAGCAATAACTCCTAAAATACCCAATATAAATAAATATTTTCCGTTAGACGCAGCAAAATCAGCAAGATCTTCAGGGGTCTCAAGCAAAGTATCACTTAAAGGAATCATTAGCTGTGCTGTAACAACTTCAATGGCTAAAATAGGCGCCGCCAATAAAGCAAAATATTGCCAATGATTTAAATAAAAGTTCCAAGCATCTTTAAATTGATTCATGTCTATTGTCTTCAATTGATTAGTTAGCTCATTGTAAAGTATTATCTAAATCATGAAAAATTTATTACCAAAAAACATTGCAGTTATCTTAATATTTGTGAGCTGCTCAAATGAACCAAAAGAAACATTTTATCCAATATCCAAGAAAGTTGATTTTGTTGAAACTATTCATGGATATGAAATTGAAGATCAGTACAGGTGGCTTGAAGACTTTACAAGTGAAGAGTCAAAAACTTGGGTTGATGAACAAAATAAATTTACTCAAAATTTCATTGGAAAAAATAAATACAAGAAATCAATTGCAAAAAATTTAAATAGTACCTGGGATACAGAATCAATTAGCATTCCCTACAAAGTCGAAGATAAAACTTTCTACTACTTTAATGATGGAACATGGCAACAAAGCAAGCTAATGATTAAAGATTGTGATGAATGCAATGCAAGAGTGTTACTTGATCCAAATACTTTATCTGATGATGGCACTATTTCATTGGGCGGTACAAGCGTAAGTAATGATGCTTCGATGCTTGCATACTCAATTTCTGATGGTGGTTCAGATTGGCGAGTATGGAAAGTATTAGACATTAGCTCTGGCAAAAACCTTCAAGATACAATTGAATGGGCTAAATTTTCAGGCGCTATATGGGAAACAGATGATTCTGGTTTCTATTATCAAAAATATGATGAGCCATCGAATGAGGCCTTAAAAGATATTAATACAGCACCAAAATTAATGTTTCACAAGCTTGGCACTTCTCAATCTGAAGATATCATTATTTATGAAAATCCAGATAAGCCTCGATGGGGCTGGGGAATAAATGTTGTAAAAGATTCAGAAATAAAATTTTTATCTATTTCAAATGGAACTGATGAAAGAAACAGACTCTATGTTCAATTGAATAGAGATGAATCATTTATTCCACTTATAGATGAGCTTATAGGCGCTTATCAATATTTGGATAGTAAAGATGACATTCATTGGTTTTATTCAACTGAAAATGCAAAAAACGGTAAAGTTGTTTCGTTGCAAATAAAAAATGGTTCTTTTGTTTGGAATGACGTAGTTCCAGAGAAAGCAGAATCAATAAGAGGTGTAAATTTCATTAATAATTCTATTGTTATTACATATTTAGTAGATACTTTCTCAGAAATAAATTTCTATACCCTCGAGGGATCTTTTAAAAATAAGTTATCTAATGACAATAAGGGCACCATTGGAGGATTTGGTGGTGGTATGGAAGATGATAAAACTTACTTTTCATTTACAAATTTTGTAACACCAAGACGAATTTATGAAATTGATTTGAATGACATGTCTACAGAAATCTTTTGGGAAGAGAAACTTGATAAGTATCTTCCCGATGATTATGTAAGTGAGTTTAAATTTTTTAAATCAAAAGATGGAACTATGGTTCCTTTGCACATAAGTTATAAAAAATCACTCAGCATAAGTAAAGATACCCCAGTTCTTTTGTATGGCTATGGAGGATTTAATATTTCAATATTGCCAGGTTTTAGTAAAAGATATCTTGCTTGGATGAATCAAGGAGGTGTGGTAGCAGTAGCAAATCTTAGAGGTGGGGGCGAATACGGAGATTCTTGGCATGAAGCTGGGATGTTATTTAATAAACAGAATGTGTTTGATGATTTTGCTTATGCTGCAAAGTTTCTTCATCAGCAAAATATTGGATCACCGAATTCAACCGCCATTCAGGGTGGATCTAATGGAGGCCTGCTGGTTGCTGCTACTATGCTTCAAAACCCTAATCTTTTTAAAGTTGCTATACCTCAGGTTGGTGTATTGGACATGCTTAGATTTCATAAATTTACAATAGGCTGGGCCTGGGAAAGTGATTATGGATCACCAGATGATAAAAAAGGTTTTGAGAACTTGCTTGCATATTCCCCACTTCATAATATTAAGAGAGGTGCCTGCTATCCAACAACATTAATTACAACTGCTGAGAGAGATGATAGAGTCGTTCCATCACATTCTTTTAAATTTGCAGCTAAACTTCAGGAATATCAGGGATGTGAAAATCCTATTCTTCTAAGAACCGAAGGAAGGGCTGGTCACGGCGCGGGGACGCCAAAAGATAAACAAATTAATCAGATTGCTGAAATTTATGGATATGCGCTTTCTGTAATTAATGAATAATTACTGAATATCTAGCAATTCAATATCAAAAACCAGTATTGAATTTGAGGGTATGCCCGGCCTGCCCTCATCTCCATATGCCATGCTCGGATCAATATACACACGCCATTTGTCATTTACCTTCATAAGAGAAATAACTTTCTGGCAACCTTCAATAAGTCCTGATAATTGAATGGTTAAGGGCTCATTAGACTCAACAGAGCTCCAAAAAACTGTACCGTCTGTAAGGGTTCCATGAAAATGGGCTGTGATAGTGTCTGAAAGTTTAGGAGATTTTGAATTTATGTCTCCAGAATTAAGAACGGCATAATGAAGTCCTTTTTCAATAACATTAATACCTTCTTGTGCCTGATTCTCTATAAAGAATTTCAAGTTAGCTATTTGTTTTACATTAGGGCTATCTTGAACACAGCCAGATAAAACAATAAGAGATATTACTAATGTAAAAAATCTTTTCATTATTTAATTTTAATTTTTAAAAATTTTCGTTTGCCAACTTGATAAATTGCCTCTGACCCCTTTTCAATTTCTAATTTAACATCAGAAACTTTTTCAGAATTTATTTTAACGCCACCTTGTTTTATAAGCCTCATTGCCTCAGAGGTACTTGCAGTCATTTCTGCATTCTTGAGCAAATTTGTTAGAGGAATTGATTTATTTTCAATATCTAAACTTACTTCTTTTATATCATCTGGCAAGGTACCTTTTTGAAACCTTTGTAAGAAAGCCTCTTTACATTTAGCCCCCTCGCCTGCTTTGTGGAATCTATCGACTAATTCTTCAGCAAGAATAAATTTAACATCTCTAGGATTTTTGCCGCCCTCAACCTCTTTCTTTAAATTAGTGATTTCTTTTTCAGATATAAAACTTAGCAATTCAAACCAACGCCACATTAATTCATCTGAGATAGACATTATTTTTCCAAACATTTCATCAGCTTTCTCATCAATGCCAATAAAATTGTTTAAAGATTTTGACATTTTATTTGTGCCGTCGAGACCTTCAAGTATTGGAACAGTTAAAACAACCTGGGGCTCTTGATCATAAGATCTTTGTAGTTCTCTTCCAACCAAGAGATTAAATTTCTGATCAGTGCCACCACACTCAACATCAGCGTTTAAAGCTACAGAATCATATCCCTGAACTAATGGATATAAGAATTCATGAACAGCTATGCTTTGATTGGCGTTATAACGCTTATTAAAGTCATCTCTTTCAAGCATTCTTGCTACGTTATATTTAGAAGCAAGACCTATTAGGCCAGCAGCTCCTAACTTATTGCACCACTCTGAATTAAATCTGACCTCTGTTAACTCTTTTTTTAGAATCTTAAAAACTTGCTTTTCATAAGTTTTAGCATTTTCTTTAAGTTCTTTTTCATCAAGAGTTGGCCTAGTTTTATTTTTTCCAGAAGGATCGCCTATTTGCCCAGTAAAATCGCCAATGAGAAAAATGACCTTATGGCCTAAATCTTGAAAGTGTCTTAGTTTATTAAGTAAAACTGTGTGGCCAAAATGAAGATCTGGAGCAGTCGGATCAAATCCTGCTTTCACGACAAGCTGCTTTCCTGATTTTAATTTCTTTTTTAAATCAGATTCAGTCAGTATCTCATCTGTTCCTCTTTTAATAATAGCTAGATCTTGTTGCATATGCCTATGATAGTATTTTTCAACAATTAATAGAATGAGTAAGTTGCTACTTAATACTATAAGATTAAAATAATCACTATGTCTTTGTCTGATAGTAAATTTATTTCTGAATCAAAATTACTTCCTGAGCTAATACAAGATACTAATTTCTTGAACAATTCCGAAATTTCTGAAAATGCTGAAAAGATAATTAATGCCTGTAGACAAAATAAAAAGGAGAGAACCAAGCTAGATGCATTTTTAAGTGAATATGGCCTAGATAATCAGGAAGGTGTGGCTCTGATGTGCCTTGCCGAATCAATTTTAAGAATCCCAGACAGCAAAACAAGAGATTTAATAATCTCAGAAAGATTGTCTGAAGGAAGATGGATCGAGCATCTTAATAAGGCTGATAGTTTATTTGTGAATGCTTCAACATGGGGTCTTTTACTTGCAGGTAAGGTTGTTAAAACTCCTCTCGAATGGTCACAGAACCCTAATAAATTTTTGAGGTCTATTGTTTCTAAATCTGGAGAGTTTCCAATTAGAAATGCTGTCATTGCAGCAATGCATATTCTTAGTCAAGAATTTGTTATGGGGAGAGACTTTAGAGATGTCAATAAAATACCAGGCATTGAACAATCAGCTTACTCATTTGACATGCTAGGAGAGGCAGCAAGAAATCAAAAGCAAGCAAATATTTACTATGAGTCATATGAAAATGCCATTTTAGAAGTGGGAAAGATCAATCTTGTAAAAAATAAGAATAATGGTGTTTCTATAAAAATCTCTGCCTTATGTCCAAGCTATGAAATGAGAAAATATGAAGATATTAAGCTAAATCTTGTGCCCAAGCTTATTGCTCTAACCGAGCTTGGCATGACTAAGGATGTTGAAATAACTATAGATGCAGAAGAACAGGATAGGCTTGGTATAAGCCTTGAAATAATTAAAATTATGGCAGAGTCCAAGAAAATTAAAGATTGGCCGGGTTTTGGTATTGCATTGCAGGCATATGGCAAAAGATCATTGAATGCAATTGGATGGGTAAAGGATTTAATTAATAATAGAGCTTCAATGCACTTGAGGCTTGTTAAAGGGGCTTATTGGGATTATGAAATCAAACATGCTCAAGTATCTGGATATGAGGACTATCCAGTTTTTACAAAAAAATCCATCACAGATTTGTCTTATTTGGCCTGTGCTAAAAAAATTTTTGAGATTGAATCAATTTATCCAAAATTTGCTACTCACAATGCTCATACATTATCAGCAATAAATTACTTAGGTAGAAATAAAAATTATGAGTTTCAAAGACTTTTTGGTATGGGTGAGCTTCTGTATAAATGTGCAGAAAAAGTTTTAGACAATAAGCAACCTACATCTATATATGCTCCAATTGGAAAGTATAAGGATTTGCTGCCCTATCTTGTAAGAAGACTTCTTGAAAATGGAGCTAATAGCTCTTTTATCAATAGACTTCTCGATCCGGAAACTGATGCTGCATTCTTGGCATCTGGACCTCACAAAAAAATTGAAAATGAAAGGAAAGATATCCCCCTTCCATGTAATATATTCAGCAATAGGAATAACTCAAGAGGTATAGATATATCTGAGATGGATAATCTAGAAACTATAAGAACACATATAAGTAAATACAAAGATAAATCTATTGATGCTGTTTCTGTTTATAACAACAGAAATGAAGAGGGAGCTAAGAAGCACGAAGTTTTATCACTAGCAAGTGGTAATAAAATTGGAACAGTAACTTTTGATGATCTCAACCACCTTACAAAATCACTTGAGAATAACAATAATTTTAATTGGGCCAAACTTGATATTGAGGAGAGAGCCGAAATATTAATAGCTATATCTGATGACCTAGAATCAAATCCTTACCAGTTAATCTATTATCTGATGAACGAAGCTGGCAAAACTATCCAGAATGCTATAGACGAAATTAGAGAAGCTGTAGATTTTTTAAGATATTACTCAAAACAAATGATTAATATTGATAAAAAAAATGGGAAACTCGAAGGGCCCACTGGAGAAGAAAATATTCTTTCATACGGAGCAAAAGGCCACTTTATTTGCATTAGTCCTTGGAACTTTCCTGTTGCAATACTTATTGGTCAAATCAGCGCTGCCTTGATAACAGGAAACAAAGTTACAGTGAAGCCATCTGAACATACTTCAATATTAGGCTATATTGTAGCCTCTACTTTCTATAAAAATGGTGTGCCAGCTGATGCTTTGGAATTGGTTTTAGGTGATGGTCTTTATGGAGATGTGTTATCAAAATTAAATAATATTAACGGCGTTGCTTTCACAGGCTCTCTAGCAACAGCAAAAAAAATTCAAAATAATTTAAATGAGAATCAAAAAGAAATCTTGCCCCTTATTGCAGAAACAGGAGGCATTAATGCAATGATTGTTGATTCAAGCGCCCTTCTTGAGCAAGCAACTGATGATATTGTTCGATCAGCATTTGATAGCGCTGGTCAAAGATGTTCGGCCCTAAGAGTATTGTGTGTTCAAGATGATATTTATAATGATTTATTAGAAATGGTCAAAGGCAATATGCAGGAATTAAAAATTGGTAATCCTGAAGAATTGGATACTGATATTGGTCCAATAATTAATAAGGCCGCAAAAAATAAACTTGATGCTTATATAAAAAATAAAGCTAAATTTGGCTTTCAAGTATATCAATCTAGTACGCAAATAACTGATCAATATATTTCACCGACAGTAATTGAGATCAATACATTAAGCGACATAGATGAAGAGCAGTTTGGGCCAATACTTCATGTACTGAAATTTAAATCATCAGAAATTGATGATTTAATTAAAGATATAAATAATACTGGCTATGGTCTAACTATGGGTATTCACACAAGAATTGAATCTAGGGCAGATTTATTCAGCCAAAATTGTAATATTGGTAATGTATATATAAACAGAGATATTGTTGGTGCAGTTGTTGGGTCTCAGCCTTTTGGTGGCCGTGGTTTGTCTGGAAGCGGTTATAAGGCCGGAGGGCCAAATTATTTAATACAGTTTTTAAATGAAAAGGTTGTGTCAAAGAATTCAGTCGCCTTTGGTGGCAATGCAGAATTGCTTAATATTCAAGAAGACTAATGGTTGGTTTTAAAAAAGTTCCTACAAAGGCTGTTTTATTAACTTTTTTAATATCAATTTTTCTAATTCTGTTATTGTATATTGATTTTTCAACTGACGAATCACTTCCAATAGAAATAATTGAAACAAGTGAAAACATCGAAGATTCAACCTCTGATGTCTTAAGCTATCAAATTCATGAAGTTAAAGATGGAGAAAATTTATCAATTATTTTCGAAGATTTTAAAGTCCCTTTAAATACTGCGTATAGAATTTTTAGATTAGATGAAAAAAAACTTCTTTCTAAAATAAGACCCGGCGATAAAATGAGGTTTACATATCTTGGTGAAGAAATAACTTCCATCGAGATTGGTAAAGATCGTATCAACTCATTATTAATTAACTTGGATGGTGGCATATCAATAAAAGAGATGAGTAAAGAAATTGAATTAATTCAATCTTTCAAAAGCGGAACTATTAAAACGTCTTTTTATGAGGCTGCTTTAGACGCAGATATTCCAGATAGCATCATAATGGATTTTGCGTATATTTTTGGATGGGATATAGATTTTGTATTTGATATTAGAGAAGGAGATACTTTTTTTCTAGTATATGAAACGCCATTTTCAGAAGGAGAAAAAATTAAAAATGGTGACATAGTTGTTGCAGAATTTGTAAACAACGGAAAAGTATATAAGGCAAACAGATTTTATACAGATATCAATAAAAAAGAATTTTTTGATGATTCCGGCAATAACTTGCAGAAGGCTTTTCTCAGAGCTCCTCTAGATTTTGCATATATTAGCTCTCATTTTAATCCTAATAGAATGCACCCTGTTCTTCATACAATTAGGGCTCATAATGGCACAGATTATGCTGCTAAAAGAGGTTCACCTGTTAGAACAACTGGAAATGGAACTATAAAGTTTGCAGGAAGAAAAAATGGCTGTGGTAAAGAAATTGTTGTTCAACATACGAATGAATACTCAACAAGGTATTGCCATCTGGATAAATTTCATCCTGGTATAAAAAAAGGTAAAAAAGTTTCTCAAGGTGAAACTATTGGCTACGTAGGAAGTACCGGTCTTGCTACAGGACCTCATCTTCATTATGAATTTAAAATAGGAAATAAGCATATTGATCCAGTAAAACTTGAATTGCCTTCAGCAGAACCAATAAGCAAAAATCTGAAGTCTGATTTTGATACACTTATTAGAAACAACCAAACAATGTTAGAAAAACTCGAAACTTTATATCCAGATGAGCAGTAATAAGAAAATATATATCGGAGCAATGTCAGGTACTAGTCATGACGCGATTGATGTATCAATCTTAAAGATTGAAAAAGATATCACTCTGGATTTCTTTCATTCAAAACGCATTCCAAACTCAATAAGAACTAGAATAAAAAATATCATTGAACGGGATTCGGTTAATCTTGTTGAACTTGGACAACTCAATAAAAAAATTGGATATTTATTTGCTCAAGCTATAAATAAATCTATTGAAAAAGCAAAATTACAAAGGAGCAAAATTAAATGTGTTGCGATATCTGGTCAAACTATAAGACATGACGTTTTAAGCGCTAACCCATTTTCTATGCAGATTGGTGATCCAAATATTGTCTCCAGTGAGACTGGGCTGATAACCATAAGTGATTTTAGAAATATGCACATTTCTCTTGGAGGGGAAGGTGCTCCTCTGGTTCCTGAGTTTCATAACGAACTATTTCATTCGTCTAGAAAATCTAAAATAATTTTAAATATAGGAGGCATAGCAAATTATTCATATATAAAAAATAAAAATCATTTCTGGGGTTCTGATGTGGGGCCTGGTAATGCTCTAATGGATGCCTATTGTCAAAAGTATTTAAATAAGCCATTTGATAGAGATGGAAAGATTGCATCAAAAGGTAAAGTAAATGCAAGAGAACTTAAAAGACTTATATTGCACAAATTTTTTAAACAAAAGTTCCCAAAAAGTACTGGAAAAGAGTTATTTAATTTAAATTTGCTTTCGAAGGAATTTCTTAAAGAATCTCCTGAAAATATATTAGCAACCCTTGTTGAATTGACTGCTATGTCTATAGATAAATCTATAAAAGCTAATAATCATACATTTGATGAATTAATAGTATGTGGCGGTGGTGGAAAAAATAAATTTTTAATTAAGAGATTGGCCACAATACTTAATAATGAAGTTGTATTGTCTAATGCTTATGGATATGAAATTCAAGCAATTGAATCTATGGCTTTTGCATGGATGGGATATAAAAGAATAAACAATCAAGTTATGAAAATTCAATTAGGAAAAAATAAATTTAATAAGGGTTTGCTCGGCTCAATAGTTCAAGCTAAACCGTAAAAGATTCTCCACACCCACAAGTTGTTTTGGCATTGGGATTATTTATAACAAACTTTGCGCCGGATAAGTCCTCAACAAAATCTAAGGTTGATCCATATAAATATGGATAAGACAAAGAATCGATTAATACTTTAAAACTGCCAAAGTCTATTACATCATCGTCAAAGGCTTGATCATCGTCAAATTTAAAACCGTACTGAAAACCTGAACAACCTCCTCCAGTAACATATACTCTAAACTGAGATGAATCATCTTTGCTTAACACGCTCATAATTCTCTCTGAGGCTGAGCTTGTGAGAGTTATTGAACTACTATTTTGATTCATGTATGTATTATATCTAAAATTATTATCTAAGTTATCTGTCAAAGATTTAAATTGTTAAGATAAAGTATAATAATTTAAATAAAATCAGTTTTTAATGAAATCAACTCTTATTATTTACTCAACAACCGATGGCCAAACAAAAAATATTTGTTCAAGAATTGGTGAATTTTTGAATAATGATACGCCATCAAAAATCATACCTTTAAGCGAAGCTACAAAGGATGATATTAAAAAATATGATCAAGTAATTATCGGTGCAAGCATAAGATATGGGAAACATAAAAAAGAACTCTTTGAATTTATAGATATAAATCTTGATGAGCTGACAAAAAAAGATAATGCTTTTTTCTCTGTGAATGTTGTGGCAAGAAAACCAGAAAAAAATACTCCAGAAACTAATCCGTATATGCAGAAATTTTTATTGAAAACCTCATGGGTTCCGCGAAAACTAGCTGTCTTTGAAGGAAAAATTGATTATCCAAAATACAATTTTATTGATAAGCAAATGATTAGGTTTATTATGTGGCTCACAAAAGGTCCAACAAATATAAAAAATACCTATGAATTTACTGATTGGAACAAAGTTGATTCTTTTGCTAAAGAGTTAATTACATAAAAGAGTTATAATTGTTGATATCGTATATAAACCCTTTAAATTATTTTGAACAAGATAGATAAATCTATAGCCCTTTTTAATGAAGCAAAGGCGCTTATGCCAGGCGGGGTCAACTCTCCGGTTCGTGCTTTCAAAAATATTCACGGAGACCCTATTTTTTTTGAAAAAGCTCAAGGCGCATACCTTTTTGATGCTGATGGAAATAAGTATATTGATTACATTGGTTCATGGGGTCCTATGATTATGGGACATTCGCACCCTGAAATAGTTAATGCAATAAAAAATCAAGCTGAGCTGGGTACAAGTTACGGAGCACCCACAAGCCTTGAATCTGATGTGGCTTCACTCATTATTGAAAATGTTCCTAGTATAGAAAAGATAAGGATGGTTAACTCTGGTACAGAGGCTACAATGAGTGCTATCAGGTTAGCCAGAGGATTTACAAATAGAAACAAGATAATTAAATTTGATGGTTGCTATCATGGTCATGTAGATTCTCTTTTGATAAAAGCGGGTTCAGGGGTTTCAACCTTTGGGTTGCCAGATTCACCAGGGATACCAGAAGATTTAGCTAAACATACAATCACCTGTCCATATAATGATATTGAAGCTTTTATTCAAATATTTAATTCTGTAAAAGATGATCTTGCTACAGTAATCGTTGAGCCCATAGCTGGAAATATGGGTTTTGTGCCTGGAACATTGGAGTTTTTACAAACAATAAGAGCATATACAGAATCTAATGATTCTCTATTGATATTTGATGAGGTGATGAGCGGTTTTAGAGTGTCTCTTGGTGGTGCTCAAGAAATCTATAACATAAAACCTGATTTAACTGCTTTAGGAAAAGTAATTGGTGGAGGTCTCCCGGTTGGAGCCTTTGGTGGTAAAAAAGAAATTATGAATTATCTTGCACCAGAAGGCCCTGTATATCAGGCTGGAACACTTTCTGGAAATCCACTGGCAATGGCTGCTGGAGCAACTTTGCTAAATCTATTAATTGCTCAAAATCCATATAAAGAATTGGAAGAAAAGGCAAAGGTCATACTGAATGGCATGAAAGAAATTATGATTTCTTCTGGAATTCCTTTTTCTACGAATCAAATTGGAGGCATGTTTGGCTTCTTCTTTTCTGAAGAGCTACCAAAAAATATTGATGATGTATCTAGAACCAATGATGAACTGTTCTCATCTTTTATTAATGCTTGTATACAAAATGGAATATACTTTGCACCCTCAAAATACGAAGCTGGATTTATTTCTGCCACACATGGAGATATGGAAATTGATAAAACCCTTGAAGTTGTAAATAAAATAGTAAAAACTGGAGAAATCAACAAATGAAATATGATATTAGTGCGCTTGGAAATGCCCTTGTAGATACACAATATAAGGTTAGTCATGAATTTTTATCCAGCGTTGGGCTTGAAGCAGATTCAATGACCCTCGCATCTGCAGAAGAGCAAGCTCCGATTATAGAAAAGTTACTAAGCATGGGTGCAGAGTCTGTTTCTGACTGCGGTGGATCTGCTACAAATTCATTAGTTGCTGCTGCAAACTATGGATCAAAATGCCATCATGTTTGTCGTGTTTCAGATGATGAGGATGGTAGAAAGTATCTTGAAAGCTTAAGATCTGCTGGGGTAGAACATATTGGTATCAGTTCTGAGAATTCAGAGATGCCTACTGGAAAATGCTTAATATTGGTGACTCCAGATGCAAAAAGAACAATGAGTAGTATGCTTGGAGTAAGCGCCTTTTTGGGTTCTTCAGATATTGATTACGACGTTGTTGAAAATTCTAAAATATTTTATATCGAAGGTTACATGGTAACCAGCGATGATAATTTTAATGCTGTTATATCTGTCTTAGAGCATCTTAAAGGGAAAGATACGATTAAAGCACTATCCTTATCTGATGCAGGTATTGTTCATGGTTTTAAAGATAAATTTAAGCAAATTGAATCTTATGGTATTGATATGATTTTTTGTAATGATGATGAGGCTATAGCCTTCTCTGATGCTAATGATGTTAAAGAAGCTGTAGAGTTCTTCAAATCTAAAGCATATATGACTGCAATTACAAAAGGAGCAGAAGGAAGCGTTGTTGTGAAAGATGGCGCTGAAATACATGCAGATGCCCAAAAAATAACACCAGTAGATACTAATGGGGCTGGTGATATGTTTGCAGGATCATTTATGCATGCGTATCTTCAAAATCATGATATCCAAACTTGTGCAGAATTTAGTAATTTTGCATCATCCAAAATTGTTGAAACTTTTGGACCCAGATTAAATAAAGATGGATATGCTGAAGTTGCAAATAAATTAAGAAAAAGCTAGCTTATTTAACCAGTTTCTGATATTTTCTCCACCCTAAAATTCTTATTCAAACTAAATTAATGGCAAAAACTAAATCAGCTACTTCAAAAAAAACAGTTAAAAAAACTACTGCTAAAAAGACTGTAGCAAAGAAAGCTCCAGCAAAGAAAGTCGTAAAAAAGACTGTTACAAAAAAAACTGTAGCAAAAAAAGCGCCTCAAAAGATTGCCAATAATAAATCTAAAATTGCTCCATATAAATCAAAGAAGAATGAGAAATATATGAGTGCAGCTATGAAAAGACATTTTGTAGCAGTATTACTTTTATGGAAAGAGCACCTTATAGATGAGATGCAAAAAACCTTTGACCATCTTAAGACTAAAGGTGAAACATATGCAGATCCTGTTGACAGAGCTTCTCAAGAAGAGGAGTTTGCTTTTGAATTAAGAACCAGAGATAGAGAAAGAAAACTAATTAGCAAGATAGCCGTATCTTTAGAAAAAATCAAACAAGATGACTACGGTTGGTGTGATGCTTGTGGCGATGAAATAGGAATAAAAAGACTTGAAGCAAGACCCACAGCCACACATTGCATTCATTGTAAAACTCTTGATGAAATTAAAGAGAAGCAATTAAACGGTTAATGTTCTTTAACCCATGTGAAAAAATTTGATCGATAACACAAAAATAAGCAAATTTGCTATATCTGTCATAACAGAATTACAAAAAAATAATTTTCAAGCATATCTAGTTGGAGGCTGTGTTAGAGATGCTTTGTCTGGGATAGAGCCAAAAGACTTTGATATAGCTACAGATGCTACTCCTGAAGAGGTTCGAAAAATCTTCAAGGCTTCAAGAATTATTGGCAGGCGCTTCAAGCTTGTGCATGTGTTCAATAGATCTGAACTTCTTGAAGTTGCAACGTTCAGGTCTGGCAACAATGGAACTGATAATGAATCAAACTTGATTAAAGATGAAAGCGGTAAAATTCTTCGAGATAATGTTTGGGGTACTTTAGAGCAAGACTGTTACAGAAGAGACTTTACGATAAATGCTCTTTATTACTGCCCTATTACAAAAAAAATAGAAGATAGGAATAATGGCTTGGGTCACATTCATAAAAAAATTATTGTCTCTATTGGAGACCCTCAATTAAGGTTTGAGGAAGACCCGGTAAGAAGTTTAAGAGCTATAAGGTTTAGTAATAAGCTTGGTTTTAAAATAGACAACCAAGTAAAAAATGCCATATATGATAAAGGTCATTTATTATCAAGCATATCAAATGCTAGGCTATTTGATGAATTTTGTAAAATATTCTTAGGGGGTATGGGAGAAAAGAACTTCAACAAATTATGCTCATTTAATTTAAACAAGTACTTAGTTTTATCTAATCCAAATAAAAATGAGTTTTCACATAATGTTATGCTCCAAGCTCTTAGAAATACGGACAATAGAATAAAAAATGATCAATCAGTTACTCCTGGTTTTTTATTGGCTGCTTTATTGTGGCCAACATTGATTTCTAGATGTACAAAAAATAATGAAATTAATATCAGAAAGTTTTTTAGGTCAATGGATGGAGTCCTTAGAGAACAGCAAAAACTTACGGCTGTACCAAGAAAATTTAACAGCTACATAAAAGACATTTGGGTTCTTCAGCTTAAACTTCATAGCAGAATTAAAAGTCAGCCATATAAAACAATTCGACACCCAAGGTTCAGAGCAGCATATGATTTTCTGCTTGTAAGAGAAAAAGCATCATCTGATAAAAATGGACTGGGGAAATGGTGGACTGATTTTCAAAAAAATGATGACTCTCTCAGAGGGTCATTGATTGCAAGAATGAATGAAAAAAATGATGCAGATTCTTCTAAAATATTTGGCTTCTATAACGAGTTGAGATAATCTAGAGTAAAAACAAATATGTAAATAATGAAGCCAGCTATTAAAGAAGTTCCACTTCCGAAATATATTGCAATCGAAGGCCCAATTGGAGTTGGCAAAACAACTCTTGCAAACAAAATAGCAACTACATTCAACTATGATGCATTTTTAGAACAACCTGCAGAAAATCCTTTCCTTAAAAATTTCTATAGAAACCCCAGTCAATCTGCTTTAGCCACTCAGCTGTTCTTTTTATTTCAAAGAATGCAGCAAATACAAGATTTAAAACAAAGAAGTCTTTTTGAAACAGTTAGGGTTGCTGATTTTTTAATTGAAAAGGATAGATTGTTTGCTGAAGTTACTCTTTCAAATGAAGAAATGGATCTTTATGACAAGGTTTATGACCATATTACTCTTGATGCGCCAACCCCTGATCTAGTTATATACCTTCAAGCCCCAATAGACGTTCTAAAAGAAAGAATTACAAAAAGAGGAAACATTAATGAGCAATATTTAACATTAGAGTATCTAGAGAAACTTAATGATGCTTATTCACGATTCTTTCTTGATTATAACGATGCGCCATTGCTTATCATTAATGCAGCTGACATAAATTTAGAGTCTAATGAAAGTGATTATGAATCACTTATCACAACAATTATGTCAAACCCTAAAGGCAAAAACTTTATAAACCCACAGCCTTCAATAATATAAAGACTAATGGCTGAAAATATTTTTTATCCCAAAGAAGAAACTAATCCTTTTATTAAAAACCTTGATGAGTATAAAGATCTATATCAGCAGTCTATAGATAATCCATCAGAATTTTTTGGAAATCTGGCTAAAGAAAACATTCAATGGATAGAAGAATTTGATACTGTTCACAATGGTGAATTCTCTGAAACAAAATGGTTTGAAGGTGGAAAAACTAATATCAGCGTTAATTGTATTGATAGACACCTAAAAAATAATGCTAGTAAAACTGCCATTATATGGGAGGGCGATGATCCAGGTGACTCTAAACAACTTTCTTATCAGGAGCTCCATGATGAAGTATGTAAATTTGCTAATATATTAAAAGGGCTTGGAGTAAAAAAAGGTTCTAGGGTATGTATTTATATGCCAATGATCGTTGAAGTTGCATACGCAATGTTGGCCTGTACAAGAATTGGGGCAATTCACTCAGTTGTCTTTGGTGGATTTTCTCCAGAATCGCTTAAAGATAGAATTCTCGATGCTGATTGTAGAGTTGTAATTACTGCCGATGAAGGGATAAGGGGTGGCAAATCTGTTCCTTTGAAGGCTAATGTCGATGAGGCATTAGTGGGATGCCCAAATGTCAGTAAAACATTGGTTATTAAGAGAACTGGTAATGATATTTCGTGGGATTCAAATAGAGATGTTTGGTATGAGGATTTAGTAAAAGATGTGAGTGCTATATGTCAGCCTGAGCCAATGGATTCGGAAGATCCTCTTTTTATTCTTTATACATCAGGCTCTACTGGAAAACCAAAGGGTGTACTTCATTCAACAGCTGGGTATTTATTGGGAGCTCACATAAGTTTTAAATATCTCTTTGGAATAAGGGCTGAAGATAAATATTGGTGTACAGCTGATGTTGGTTGGATTACAGGGCATACCTATATTTTATATGGGCCTCTTTCAAACGGTGCTACAACTCTAATGTTTGAAGGTGTTCCGACCTATCCTTCAGCATCTAGGTGTTGGGAGATATGTGACAAGCATAATATTAGTATTTTTTATACTGCTCCAACTGCAATTAGAGCTTTAATGGCCCAAGGAGATAATGCTGTAACAAAAACTAAGAGAGATAGCCTAAGGATTCTTGGAACTGTGGGTGAGCCTATTAATCCAGAAGCTTGGGATTGGTATTATAGAGTTGTTGGAAAATCTAAATGTGAAGTTATAGATACTTGGTGGCAAACTGAAACAGGTTCTGTTTTGATAACTCCTATTGCTGGTGTTACTCCAACAAAACCAGGATCAGCTACACTACCCTTCTTTGGAGTCAAGCCAGAACTTTATGATGAATCTGGCAATGTATTAAAAGATGTCAATTCAGGCAATCTAGTTATAGAACAATCATGGCCCAGCCAAATTAGAAGCGTTTATGGCGATCATGAAAGAATGATCAGCACCTATTTCAGCATGTACAAAGATATCTACTTCACCGGAGACGGGGCAAGAAGAGACGAAGATGGTTATTTCTGGATTACTGGACGAGTTGACGATGTATTAAATGTTTCTGGTCACAGACTTGGAACAGCAGAAATTGAGAGTGCTTTAGTGCTTCATCCAAAGATTGCAGAGGCTGCAGTCGTTGGTTTTGAACATCCAATCAAAGGTCAGGGCATATATGCTTACGTTACATTAATGATTGATGAGTCATATGTTGAGGGCTTTGATCAAGAAATAAAACAGTTTGTTGCAAAAGAAATAGGTCCAATTGCAAAACCGGATCTTATACAAAATGCATCAGGTCTTCCAAAAACTCGATCGGGAAAAATCATGCGAAGAATTCTTAGAAAAATAGCTGAAGGTGATCTATCTAATTTAGGTGATACAACGACCTTAGCAGACCCTGCTGTTGTAGAATCTTTAATAGAAAATAGGCAAACACTATGAATAAAATAATAATATTTTTATTATTACTTATAATTCAGGGTTGCTTAATCTCTCCGAAAGAGTTGGATGAATTAAATGCTGATAACAACTTTTACTCTCCTGCACAAACAATCAAGTGTATGCAAATGCCATCTCCTCAGAGACCAACGCCAATAAATAAAAAGGGAGAGACAAGAGAAAGTTATGATCAAAGCGATTGTTATGATGATCTGCTTACAAAAAACACGAGAGAACTAACATTAGAATTTAAAAAATCATCAATAGAGCTTAAGAAAAAAGAAGAAAGTATTGAATTGGCTGAAAGCGCCGATGATATTGATATCGAAGCTATAGAAGAAAAAGTTCTTAAAAAAAATAAAAAAGATTAATTTAATTTATAAAATTCTTCTTCTCTTTTAACTTTATTTTCTCCAATAAGTTTGATTAGGTGTGCCTCCAAGCTAAATTTTGCAATAGGATGGAGCTGTTCTGGGACATCATCATATACACATTTAACAAGCTCATCGATTGTATTTTTTCCAAAATCTTCAAGCTTTCTTATGGTTTTGCTTTCTCTTGCTAGTCTATGTCTGATTATTGATTGAATTGTTTTCTTTGGTTCGTGCATGAAATTTCCATGACCTGGAGCAAAAAAATCAACTTTTAGAGTTAATAACCGTTTCAAAGAATTAAGATAGTCATCCATGTTCCCATCTGGAGGACCTATAACAACAGTTGACCCATCCATAATATGATCACCAGTTATTAGGCAATTTAAATTTTTTATCAAAAAGCAAAAATGATTTGATGCGTGTCCAGGAGTATGGATAGCTTCTAGTATATATTCTTCTGTTTCTATTCTATCTAAATCTTTTAATACCACATCTGGAGAAAACGTTTCATCTTCCCATGTTGAATCTCCGTCAACTAATCTTCCATACATGGGAACATTTAATATTTTTGAAATGGGCAAAGCTGCTGGAGAGTGATCGGTATGAGTATGGGTGACTACGATCCTTTTAATATTTCCATCTCCCAATTTAATAATTTCATCAATGTGCTCTTGTATATTTGGGCCTGGATCAATCAAGGTAATATCTTTATTGCCAATTAAATAGGTGTTAGTTCCCATTCCAGTGAAAACACTAGGGTTTGGAGCGGTAATTTTTTTTATCAGGTCCATTATTCTATTTTAATAATTATCATAATCCTCGTCACCAGGTAGAAGTCCAACCCACTTGCCTTCATTTTTAAAAAATTTAGGTAGTATTGATGGAATGTCATCATTCGTGAGCTTTGATTGATGTTCTAATAATTTTTGTCCTGAATCAAACTCTAAGCATTGTTGAAGATTGCTTATTGTAGGCATTATCATTGGCATTTCACCATTCAATGATCTATCTAAAGCTTTCTTTGGACTAATCCAGACGCTATCTGTAAGCTCATTTCCATCATGTTTTTCGGTTTGCTTTGCTGGTATATATGCAATGAAGAATCTTGTATCAAATCTCTTGATTTCTATCTCAGGAGTAATCCAATGCGAGAACGGTTCAATATTATTTAAATTTAGTGATAAGTTTTCTTTTTTACATATTTCAAAAAGACTTATCTTATTTTCTAGAAGCATCCTCCTGTAATTGTCGAACTTATGCTTGTCTGCTCCATTTAGATCAAGTTCTTGCCCATTATTTTTTTTTGCTAAAAGTATGCCAACTTCTTCAAAACATTCTCTAACACAAGCCACCCAATACGATAATCCTCCTTCATTAACCCCTAGTTTTATGGATGCTTGTTCATCATTCAAGCCATTGCAAAAATTAGTAATATTAAGGTCTTTATCAGATTCATCTATCTTTCCACCTGGAAAAACATAAAGATTTCCAAACGGCGGTCTTTTAGATCTTTTGACCATTAATACTTCTAATTCGTCACCACAATCTCTTACAAGGAGTACCGTGGCAGCCGGGGTTAGTGAAAGATTATTCATAAATTTTTTTTATATGGCTTAGAATACTGTTTATGCAAATAACTAACAATCTAAACGATGACATTCTTCATGCTCCAAAATGGTTTCACGAGTCCATCCAAGTAAAAGCAGAGGATTTAATTCATCAAGACCCACTTGGAAATCTTTCATATTCTAAATGGCATTCAAAAACAAAAAACCTAATCATCTTTATTCATGGTACGGGTGCTCATAAAAAATGGTGGGATCCAATAGCTCCGCAACTAATCGAATACTCAAATGTAATTGCTATTGATTTACCAGGAATGGGAGATTCAAGTTTTAGAACAGAATACAAAATAAAAGATTTTGGTGACTGTATAACAGCCCTAATAAATAAAGAAAAAATAGAACATGGCATTGAGAATATTTATATTATAGGCCATTCACTAGGTGGTCATGTTGCAGGATATGTTGCTTCAGAGAATAAAGATTTAATAGATAGTATCATTATAATAGATACTTTTATTAGGCCACCAGATTATGATCCCTCTCAGCATACTGGCCCACTTAGAATGATTAAGTTTTATCCAGATAAAATTTCAATCTTAAAAAGATTTCGATTAATGCCCAAACAAGAATGTATTAATGATTGGTATTTAAGATACATAGCAGAGCATTCTATTAAAGAGACACAAGAAGGATGGAGGTGGTGTTTTGATGATTTATTATTTACAAACCTCGAAAGGCTTTTTGGATATAATTTTTCATTTAACTGTCCTGCACTTTTTGTTCATGGAAAAGATAGCTTATTAACGTCTGGTTATTTTTTAGAAAATATTAAAAATACGTACTCAAACATTATGGACTTTGAAGAAGTTTCAGGCGCTGCTCATCATGTCCCACTAGATAAACCTATTGAATTGGTTAATATTATTAAGAGTAGGTTGTTTTAATTTTGGGTATGAATTATTTTTATTTCTTCTTTTTTCTTTTTTTATCTCTACTTTTGTGGGTTAAGCCACTAATTATTTTTATTTGCAAGAAGATAGATGAGGCTCAAAACTTACATATATTGGGAGGCCTTACCTTTTTAATAGGTATGGCAATGGTAATATTTTCTATAAATTCCGATTGGGCAGAAAGACTTTGGATTCTTCTTACTTTGATAGTAGGCATTCTTTTATGTATTAGGGGTTTGGTCGTTATATTCTTTTTAGAAAAGATAAAAAAGATACTTCCCCTATACTTAAATCATTATTATAAATTTAGTATTCCAATATCAGCAATAATCATTTCATTGGCCCTTTTTACGGTTACAACTGATTACATTGGACCTCAAAAAAATATTAGCGAGTGTAAATCAGATGATGCTATTTCGGTAATATGTGGAGTTTCAAATCCAGAAGATATTGTAGTTACTCCCGATAATAAATATCTTTTAATTTCTGAGTTCGGCGGTATTCGTCCTTATGATTCAACGAAATCAGGAGGGTTTGCGCTATTGAGATTATCTGATAACAAAATAATCACACCAAAAATTTCTTTTGGTAAAAATATTTGGGGCGAAGATTCTTGCAAGCAAAATGAGATATTTGGCCCGCATGGTATTGATCTTGTTCAAAGGCTGGATGGAAGTTACCAGCTTGGGGTTATCAACCATTATCCTGATGAAACTATAGAGATGTTTGAGTTAGTTCAAAAATCTGAACAAGATACGTGGTCATTAGTCTGGAAAGGTTGTATTGAGGTTCCAGAAAAATACTATCTTAATGATGTTGCCTTAAAAAAAGATGGTACCTTTTATGTATCCCATATGTATTCAAGAGATATTACTATGACAAAGTGGCTAATAACCGCTCTGTTTAAAAAAGATTCTGGTGTCATCCTTGAGTGGAATAAAGATAGTTTTATTGAGATTCCCAACTCTGAAGGCAGTGGTCCAAACGGTATAACTTTGAATGAATTAACTAATAATTTATTTATAAGTTACAACCAAGGAGATCGAGTTGTGAAATTTGATCTATCAGATAATAAAAAACTGCAAACTTTTAAAGTAGAGTCTCCTGATAATATTTACATAAATAAAGATTCTGTTTGGCTCACGTCATTAGATTTTCAGCCAAACGATGCAGGAGACTGCATTGAAAGGCCTGCATGCTCTTTGCCTTTTTCTATTTATGAAATAGATAGAGAAACTTTTGTTCTCAAAAATGAAAATTCTTTTAATAAAACTGTTTTTGGCCTCCCAACAATAGCTGTTCCAATTGATAATACTATCTTCATGGGGTCCTTCCATTCAGACAGGCTTGGCTACTTCACTCAAAAGTAAAATTATGAAAAAGAATTTTACTTTTGAAAATTTACAAATTGCCATACCAAAAAGAAAATCAAATTCCCATAAAGGTTTAAATGGTAGAGTTCATGTAATAGCTGGATCTAAAGGGCTTGGTGGAGCTGGAATAATGGCATCTGAAGCAAGTCTATATTCTGGAGCAGGATTAGTGACTCTGCACACACACAAATCAAATTTAGAAGCTTCTCTTATAAGAAATCCAGAAGTAATAGCATTAGGAATTAGTAAATTTTTTCCTATATCAGAAAATGTTAATGTAATTCTATATGGTCCTGGAATGCAAAATGATGAATGGTCTAATAAGATGCTAGAACATCTTCATAACCTTCCTAAAGAATCAAGCTTGATAATTGATGCTGGAGGCTTGCAACATCTAAAAGATCAAAATCTAACAATTTCAAATAAAACTATTCTCACCCCTCATCCGGGTGAAGCTAGTAATTTACTTGGTATACCCATTAGTGAAATACAACAAAATAGAGAAAAGACGGCAAGAATGATTTCAGAAAAATTTAATTCTTCTTGTGTAATTTTAAAAGGTAATAAAACTGTTGTTTACTTTAACGACAAAAGAAAAACCTTTGTATGTGAGGATGGTGGACCTGAACTATCAACTGGTGGAACGGGAGACATATTATGTGGAGTTATTAGTGCTTTGCTTGCTCAGGGTCTCTCATTATATGAAGCGAGCTTATTGGGTGTTGCAGTTCATGCTAAAGCTGGTGAAATTTTTTCTGATAAAAATGGTGAAATTGGTTTAAATGCCACTGCAATAATTCCTATAATAAGAAAACTTTTAAATAAATGAAAAATCTCATTCTTGAAAATGATGGCGCTACCGAAAAACTTGGCCAAAAAATTTCTGAAATAATAAAAAGTTCTGATAAGCAAAATATTGAAATTCACCTTCAAGGCGATTTGGGTGCCGGAAAAACTTTTATAACTAGATCAATTATTAAAAATTGTGGCTGGGACGATTTGGTTAAAAGTCCAACCTATACCCTTTGTGAAGAATATGATTTAGATGAGTTTCTTTTTTTACATATTGATCTTTATAGGACTAATGAAGCTCAAGACATAGATATTTTTAATTTAGATAGAGTTTTATCTAAGAAGAAAATTGTATTAATTGAATGGCCAGAAAGGCTTCAGCATGACAGAAAATATGATTTAAAAATTGATTTTTTTCATTTAGAAAATAAGCGTAAAATTAACATTACTATCGGTACCAATGTTTTTAAAACTCTTGAAGCGAAATATGAATAAGTTATTGCCATTATTAATTTTTACTTATTTCACTCATGCGAATGAGATTCAATTTAATAGCATTGATGAACATAAAGATGGAACTCTAAATATTTCATTTAATTTAGAACAAGTAGCATATATCAATTCTTATGCCTTAGAGAACCCCTCAAGATTGGTATTAGAAATTAATGATGCATATTCTAAAAAACCAATAAATGAAATATATAACTACCCCATTAAGAAAATAAGATCTTCTGAAGACAATAATCTTACAAGAGTGGTTATCGATTTATATGATCATGTTTTTTGGCATAAGCCAATACAAAAACAAGAAGATTCTGGCATTCTCATGAACATTAAGTTGCTTAAAGATAAATCTTTAAAAGAAAATATGAGAGATATTATTGTTGCAATTGATGCTGGGCATGGAGGTAAATATCCAGGAGCAGTTGGACCAAACAATATATTAGAAAAAGACGTGACATTGCTTATTGCGAAAGAGATTGAAAGAACGCTTAGAGATACAAAGGGCTATCAGCCAATGATGATAAGAGATGGAGACCAAACCATTAGCCTTAATGACAGATATCAAGATGCGCGTAAATCTGGAGCAGATATTTTTATTTCCATTCATGCCGATGGTTTTAGACTTTCTTCAGTAAAAGGTGCATCAGTTTTTATATGGTCTGAGGAAGCCTCCAGCACTATTGCAAGAAATTTGTCTGATAAAAAGAGAGAGCGAATTTTGGCGGAAATTAACAATTTGAGACCAACTGATTTCAATGAAGATTTAGCAAGAGAGCTATATCCAGATGTTTATGAAAAAAAGATTCAACAAAGTAAGATTCTTGGAACAAAAATATTAGACCAACTCAAAAGAGACCCGTTTACTAAAATTCATAAAAAAAATGTTGAGTATGCTGACTTTAGAGTTCTTAAATCAATTGATATACCATCTGTTTTGGTGGAGTCGGGATTTATTACTAATCCTGAAGATGCTGCTAGATTGAAGGGAAAACCAGGAAGAAGAATGATTGCAAGATCTATCTTTCTTGGACTACATAATTATTTTATAGAAAACCCTATATCAGGCACTCTAATAAATGAGAATAAAGATTATCTTGAATATACAATTCAAAAAGGTGACGTTCTTTCAGAAATTGCTATTAGGTTTGGCATTACCGTAGAGTCAATTGATGAAAAAAATAAATTAAATAATAAACCAATATATCCTGGTCAAATATTAAAGATATATATCTAATTGATATCTATTGGGTCTATATCAAAGGACCATTTAACCTTCTTTGCCTCTGGCCAACTTTCAAACTCCTTTACCAAAAACTTTAAAACTTTATTTAGGTACGTTCTTTTAGGAGTCTGGACATATATGTTATGTCTATAATTACCCTTTGCTTTTGCAATCATAGATGGAATTGGTCCAATGACATATATGTCATTTCTATTGGTTAATTTATTAATAGCTTTCTCTAAGAAAGCCAAATTACTCTTTTGTGTTGGCGATGAACATCTTATTAAGCACATTGCAGAATATGGAGGAAGATTGTTTTTTTTATTTCTTTTAAGACATTGAGATGCAAAATTCATATAATTTCCGGTCTTTATCAGACCTAGATTTATATCATCAGGATATCTTGTTTGTATTATTACCTTGGCAAGCTTGTTATTTCTTCCTGCTCTTCCTGATACTTGAATAAGTAGCTGTGAAATTTTTTCTAGAGCATTTATTTCGGGGCTTACTAATCCATTATCTGCATTGAGAATAATGCTTAAAGATACTCTAGGAAAATCATGTCCTTTTGCAAGCATTTGAGTACCAACAAGAATTGCTGATTCTGAAGAATTAATTTCGTTGATAATATCTTCCATCGCTCCGACCTTTTTTGTTGTATCGTGATCGACTCTTATGATTGGTACTTTTCTAAAATTTGTTCTTAAAACCTCTTCAACTTGCTCTGTTCCAGTTCCATACATTTGAAAATTAGAAGATTTACATGATGGGCATGATTCATTAACCTTATATGCTGATTCACATCTATGGCAAATAAGTCTGTTTCTTTCTTGGTGATATACAAGATTAGAATCACAAGATTTACAATCAGCAACCCATCCACATGATTCACATTGAAATATTGGTGCAAACCCTCTCCTGTTAATGAAAATTAGGACTTGCTCTTTCTTATTTAAAGTTCTCTCAATAATGTTAAGAGTTTCGGGTGCAATACCACCAATTAAAGAAGTGTCATTAATATCCATTGCAATAAGTTTTGGAGGATTTTTTCCATCTACTCTGGTTAACATGTCGATTTTTTTATATTTCTTTTCTTGCACTAATCTCAATGTTTGCAAAGATGGTGTAGCTGACCCAAGCACAATAGGAATATTTTCTTCTTGAGCTCGTTTTATGCCGATATCTCTTGCAGAGAATTTAAACCCTTCTGATTGTCTATAAGATTGATCATGCTCCTCATCTATTACAATTAATCCTATATTTTTCATTGGCATTAATACTGCAGATCTTGTTCCAATTACTATCTTAATATTTCCAAATCTAGCCTTTTGCCAAACTTTTAGTCGCTGGGCTGGCGTTTGTCTAGAATGATAGAGCCCTATCTCGCCATTAAATCTAGATGTAAATCTATTAAATAATTGCGGGGTTAAATTTATTTCAGGAACTAAAATAAGTGCAGATTTTCCATCATTAATACAATTTTCTACCAGTCTTAAGTAAACCTCAGTTTTTCCTGAGCCAGTAACACCATATAAAAGGGATGGCTGAAAACTATTTAATTTTAAAAGTTGTTTTAAAGCCTTTGATTGATCTTGTGTTAGATCAAATCTTTTTTCTTTTTCATTTATAGATATTTGATAAGACTCCTCGACCGCAAGAGGTTCTATTACTTTATTGTTTGCTTTTCTTAGTTGATTAGGAATAAAGGTATTAAAAACCTCACCAATGGGGTGATGATAATACTCAGATGACCATAAAATAGTATTAAAAATTGATTTATTGAAAACAGGATATGTATCTATTGAAGAAATTATCTTTTTAATCTTGATATTATTTCCTATGGCTTCTTTGGATTTTTTAATGACTAGTCCAATGACTTTTCTATTTCCAAAAGGGACAAGAACACGACTACCTTTCTCAATTTTTAAGTTAGAGCTGTATGTAAAACATTGTCTTAGAGGTACTGAAATGGCTACATCATAGAAAAAAATATTCATTTTTTGATTGTAAAGAAATTGTTTTTTGTTATAGTTCTCATCCAAATTTTGATTTTATTATGAAAAAAGATATACATCCCGAATACAGAGAAGTTTTGTTTCATGACTCTAGTGCTGATAAGTATTGGATCATTCGTTCAACCTTAGAAACTACTGAAACAAAAAAATGGGAGGATGGAAATACATATCCCTATTTTCCTCTTGATATATCTTCTGCTTCTCATCCTTTTTATACTGGTACCCAAAAAATTATTGATACTGGTGGAAGAGTGCAGAAATTTGAAGAAAGATTTGGTAAAAAGAAGTAAGCCAATCAATTTAAGCCCGAGCTACCAAAACCCTTCTCACCCCTTTCTGACTCTTTAAAATTTTCTACAATTTTAAATTTTGCCTGAACGACTGGCACAATTATCATTTGAGCTATCCTATCTCCTGGATTAATTTCAAAATCTTTATCAGATCTATTCCATGCAGGAACCATTAATTCGCCCTGATAATCTGAATCAATTAAACCAACTAAATTTCCCAATACAATACCTTTTTTTGATCCAAGCCCAGACCTTGGAACAACCAAAGCAGCTAAATTTGGATCTTCAAGATACATAGCAAAACCAATAGGGACCATGAAAGTGGTTCCTGCTGCCAGAAGAACTTTTTCTTCAATACATGCTCTTAAATCAATTCCTGCGGACCCTTTGGTCTCATATTTTGGAATTGGGATTGATTCTCCCATTAAAGGATTAATAATTTTAATTTCAATATCTTTCAAGATTTCAACTCCTTAGGCCTAAGAAATAATTTTAACTCACATTTATTTAATAATAAGTCTTTCCATTCTTTTTGTAGAATAATTTGAGCAAGAGCAGACGTGGGGTATTTAATAATACTGAGTCCCGTTAACTGCTCTAATAAAATATGCATAGTTGGGTTATGCCCAACAACAAGTACTGAATTTGCAGACTGATTAACATTGACTAATAAATCTATAATTGATTCATGATTGCCATAATAAAGATCATCGAAGTATTTAGCATTTTTAATATCAAAATTAAATCCATCTGCACATAAATCAAATGTTTCTTTAGTTCTATTTGCGCTGCTACAAAGAACTTCATCTAGCTTGAAGTTATTTTTTTTAACATAATCAGATATTAAAGAGATATCTTTAATTCCTCTGCTAGCAAGCCCCCTATCAAAATCTTGTTGACCCATGGTGCTCCAATCAGATTTTGCATGCCTTAATAGAAAAATTTGTTTCATAATAGTATTGCTATGTTACTCAGTGTTCTATAAAATCGCGGTTCTATGAGTAAAATATGTCAAGTAACAGGTAAGATACCACAGACTGGGAACAATGTTTCCCATGCTAAAAATAGAACAAAAAGGAAATTCTTTCCTAATCTACATACGCATAAATTCTGGGTAGAATCTGAAAATAGGTTTGTTAACCTTAAGGTTTCTGCAAAAGGCATGAGGATAATCGATAAAAAAGGCATTAGTGTTGTCCTTAAAGAACTAAGAGCTAAAGGCCAAAAGATATAATTAAATCTTATTTAGGCCAGAAGCATGCCTTGTAAAAAATGCTTTAATGAACCTCGTTTTGTTCACCGTCTTTAGACCCCAATTTCTTAGCAATCTAATATAAGAATTATTATCATTAAAGAAATAAACAAAGAAATCCATAGACTTTAACATTAATAAATTCATACCCTTTCTTCTAATCTCATATTTTTTTAAAACAGATGCCTCATTTATAGCTATCCCCTTGTTATAAGCACCTACCACCTCTTCACAAAATATATCAGCATCAGCAAAACCTAAATTGATGCCCTGACCTGCTAGAGGGTGAATACTATGAGCAGCATCTCCGATTAAGACTATGGAATTATTTATATAATTTTCGAAATGATGATTAGATAATTGAAAATTAAGCAATTGGGAATCTATTTTCAGTTTAATTCCAAGCTTAGATTCAAAGAAAGATAAATTAGATGACACGAAATCATTTATCGATAAACCTTCTAAGTTTTTATTATTTACCGACCAAACAATAGTACATCTATTGTCCATTGATTCTCTATCTGGCATAGGCATGACTGCAAAAATTCCTTTCTCTGAAAATACTTGATGAGCAGTTTTCCTTTCAAAATTTTTATCTGCTTTGCAAATAAATGTTACTGCTGTCTGATTATATTCTGAAGACTTGTTGGATAAATTAGAGATCTTGGCAACATTAGATTTCCTGCCATCACAGCCTGCGATTATTTGTCCTTTAATGCTACTTCCATTAGATAGTAAGACTTCATTTGTATGATTTTGATTAAAGCTTTGAATAGACTCGATTTGATTATCAAAAATCGTTCTTTCATGGCAAGCTTTTGCAAGTTTATTTTTTAATTCATTAAACATGACGACATGGGATAAGAAATTTTCACCTATATCATCTGATAAAAACTTTATTCTCCCAGTCCCCTCTCCATCAAGGGCATTGATTTGATCTATAGGTGCGGTTTCAATCTCTATTTGTTCCTTCTGCAATAAAGATAATGAATGATTATTGAGTGTAAGGGTTCTAATGCCTTCAGAATAATCTTGAGTTTCCGAAGATTTTTCAATAATTAATGATTCAATATTATGACGCTTTAATCTTACAGAAATGTAGTTGCCAATTATTCCACCACCAGAAATAATAATTGGAACATTCATGATTTAAGCCATCAATGATTCAATTTCTTTAGGGCATGATGGAACTTTTTCAGTCAAATTTATATTTCCATCATTAGTGACCAATATATCATCTTCAATTCTTATGCCAATGCCCTTCCATTTGTCATCAACGTTCATTGAACTGCTAATATATATTCCAGGCTCAATGGTTGTAATCATACCGGGCTTAAACTGCATAAACTCTCCATCCTCCATATAATCTCCAACATCATGAACATCTAAACCTAGCCAATGCCCTATTTTATGCATATAAAAATCTTTAAATGCGCCTTCTTTGTGAAGCTCTTCAGGGTTGCCATTTAAGATACCGACTTCAACTAAACCTTTTGTGATAACTTTCTCAGAAATAACTTGAGGTTCCATAATATTATTGCCAGTTTTAACTGCATCAATTGCAGCCTTATTAGCCTCAAGAACAATGTTATATATAGCCAATTGTTCCTTAGAGAACTTCCCTCCTACAGGAAAAGTCCTAGTGATATCAGATGCATACATCTTGTACTCACAACCAGCATCTACCAGTATCAAATCAGATTCCTTTAGATCTTGATTGTTCTCAATGTAATGAAGAACACATGCGTTTTCACCACCAGCAACTATAGGAGTGTAAGCAGGGAACCTGCCACCTCTTTTTCCAAATTCATATAAAAATTTTGATTCAATTAATTGTTCATTTTCACCGGGCTTAATATTCTTCATTACTTCTACAAAGGATTCAGCAGAAATATCACAAGCTTTTTTCATGATATCTATCTCATGATCATCTTTTATTAGCCTCATATTTCCAATCATTGAAGATCCATCCATGATATCGATAGATTGAGAATGTCTATCTTTTGAGCCGGCTGCGCAAGTCCAATCTATAACATTCTGGTCAAAGCCGCTTTTTTTACCAATAGGATAAAAAACCTTTTTGACCCCTTGGAGTAGTTCGGGCATTAGTTCATTAATCTTAGTATTATCAAAAGCCTGATCAAATCCGTAGTCATCAACTGCTCCAATAGGTCCGGCCCTATAACCATCCCAAATTTCTCTTAATTTATCTTTTGGCGGCACAAAAACTATAGAAGAAATTTTATCGTCTTGATGCACCATGACCATAAGCGATGAAGGCTCACAAAATCCAGAAAAATAATAAAAACTACTCTCCTGTCTTAAGGCATATGATGAGTCTGCGTTCCTATACTGAAGGTCTGCTCCAGGAATTATCAATGCACAGTTTTTTGGAAGAATCTTATTTAAAGACTCTCTTCGTGATTTATAAATTTTATTATCCATAGTTTATTTTACTCTTTTATTAAACAAACTTTCCAATTGATGAATGTGCAATTAAACTTATGTTATGTCAGATGAAAATAATTTTACGGTTGAAGATCTTGAAAATAAAATTGATCTTCTCATAAAGCGTTTTGATGAACAAAAAGGAATCATCGATTCATATGTTCACAGAGAAAGAGACTGGAAAAAAAATAAAATTTTACTTGGCAAAGAAATTGCTGCATTAGAAAAGAAACTTAACAAGAAAGCTAACCATGAGTGAAATGGAAACACTATCTCTAAGAATTTTTGGAAGAGATTTAACTCTAGCGTGCCCTCCAGAGGAAAAAGATCAATTAATTAAAGCCGCTCAACTATTAAATTCTGAACTTGATGCTATAAACGATAAAAATAATGCATTAATAATAGCCGGTCTTACTCTTGCTAATAAGCTCATATCTAATCCAGACGAGAAGAGTAATGATAATCAAGTAGATCTATCATCAATTATAAAAAAAATTGATCTAGCTTTAGAAAAATAATCTTTTATTAAATACCTATATATCCTATACTTTCTTTACATTCTGGTTCATTCGCTAATGTGTTATTAAATTTGAACCGATACTATTAAATAGGTGATATTCCACTATCATTGTTGTGCAATACCTATATAGGGAAGCCTGATTTGATAAGAAATTCACCACCTGACCTTTCGGTTCAGGTAAAACACATGGCGGTGATTTGGTTTGTTAGCCTCGGCGCAATTTATGGTGAAAGATAAAATTCGAAAATCACTTCTTGAGCAGGGGCTCACTCTTTCTTCTCAATCTTTAGATCAACTAAATACTCAGGTTCAAAAAAATATAATTGAAAGTCTAGATCTTTCAAAAATGAAAAACGTATTGCTCTACTTTCCATATAAACAAGAGGTAAAAATAAATCTTCTTCATCAACAACTTATTAAATACTCACACAATATTTATATGCCAAAAATTTTTCCAGAAAAAGTGATGAAATTCAATTTGTATAATAGAGAACACTCTTTGACTAAGAATAAATATGGAATCACCGAAGTAAATAATGAAGAGTACTTAGAACCTCATTTGTTTGATGCTATGTTTATTCCTTTTGTTGGTGTAGATGTTAATGGTTTTAGAATTGGTTATGGTGAAGGCTATTTTGACAGAGCTCTATCAAGCTTTACAGGCAGCAATCAAAAAAAACCTTTAATTATTGGCCTTGGTTATGACTATCAAATACTCTCTAAAAATCTTTCTGAACCACATGATTTGAGATATCACAAAGTGATAACAGAGTCTCGTATACTTTCATATAACTGATATATAAAATATATATATTATGAAAAGGTTCTTTTTAACTATCCTTCTATTTTCTTCGATTCCAATAAAGGCTGTGTCTATAGTCATTGATGGAATCTTAGATGAGCCTGAATGGGAGAATGCTTTTTCTATTAGTGAGTTTTATCAAACTTCTCCGTTTAATTTACAAAAATCAGAGGGTGAAACTCTGGCCTACATATTTTCAAACGAAGATGGTATTTATGTTGGTTTTATTAACAAACAAAGTAATTCATCTATGTTATCTAAAAAGACCTTGAGAGATGAAATGACATCCTTGAGTGATAAGAACTCAATTAATATTGATTTTGATGGAGATGGGAATAAGGCTTATATTTTATCTGTAAATCTTGGAGACTCTTTGTTTGATGCCATCAAGATTAAAACAGGCGATTTCAAAAAGGATTGGGATGGAGATTGGATAGCCAAAACTAAAAGACACGATGGATACTGGGTCTCCGAATTTTATTTACCATGGAATCTTGTTCTCATGAATCAGCCCAAAGGAGAAAAAAGAACAATAAAATATTCCGTCTTGCGTTATAAGGCAAAAGAACAGATTTGGGTAAGCAGCTCAGGATCAATGGCTAGCAGACCAGACTATTTTGAGAAACTAGATTCCTTAGAAATTGCCAACTATACAAAATCAAAATTAAACTTTTTTCCATATGTGTCTTCCAATCAAAATTCGGTTACCAAATTTGACGATAACAAAATAGGAGCAGAAATTTTCTATAACTCAGGAACAGGTAAGCAAATTAATGCAACATTTAATCCAGATTTTGGTCAGGCTGAGAGTGATGATGTTGTGATAAATTTTTCAGCGCAAGAAACTTTTTATTCTGAGAAAAGAGCCTTTTTTAATGAAAATCAGTCCCTGTTTAATATAAATAACTATGATCGTTATACTGTTATGAATACTAGAAGAATTGGTTCGGCGCCAAGCTATAAATGTTCGGAAGAGGACAATATTGATGAATGTGAAAATTCAAAGAAAAATTATTCAGACATAGATTATGCTTTTAGGTATTCACAAAAAACTGGAAAAACAGAATTAGGATTCTTTGCTGCAAGAGAAGCAGATGAATCCTTTTCTGTAGGAAAAAATTTCTATGCTCTTAGATCAAGAACCGATTTTGGCAACAAAACACTTGGATATATGTTGACCCATGTTGACGATAGTTTTAATAACTCTACAGCAACTGTTAATGTAATTGACTATGTAAATGTGAAATCAGATCAATTAACTTATTTTACAGATCTGCTTTTTTCTGAAAAAGAAGATGATTCTAGATTTGGTTATAGGTCTCAATTTAACTATCAGCCGTCAAATTTTTCATATATATCAGGAAGCATCTTATATTTTGATAAGAATTTTCAGTTAAATGACTTCGGATATCTTAAAAGAGCTGATTGGATTCATATTGGTCTTGGAGGAGGTTTTAAGCAAGTAAACTTTTCAAATGAGTCATCTATAAATCAAATTGATATGAATTTTGACTTTAATTATGATTCCGACACCAATGGGAATTCAAACCCTATTAGAATTGATCAAAAAAATGAAATCACCTTTAAAGACACATCAAAACTTAAGTTTGATTTTGGTATTAAAACATCAGGTAAAAATACAACAATAACCAGAAAGAATCCTGATTTTCCGTTCATAAAAATCAAAGAGAAAAAAAATATAACATTAGATTTTGAAGCGGTTAATTATAAATTTTGGACCTACGATTGGAGAATTAGTTTTGAAAAAGGAGATAAATATAACTCATGGAACTCTGATGGCTACAAAAGAGAGTTCTATAAGATAGCAGGCTCATATTTCCCAAATGATAATCTAAAGATAAATCTGCAATACAGAATTCGAAAAGAAAATGAATGGCTTATATGGACTGAGGATAATAAGTTTGGTTTGTATGACTCTGAGCAAGACACTGTCTCTATAGGCTTAAATTGGTTTAGTGGGAATAAGCATGAAATCAGATTAAAAAGTCAATTTGTTGCACTGCAGGCAGATAATCCACAAAGCTTAATTTCTGATAATGGTGGCTACTTATATGAATCAGATGACTTGATAAAGCCGTTTACTCAAGGTGTTGTTTCGTTTCAAGTAAGATATAAGTACGAAATTGCCCCTCTATCCTATCTGTATCTTGTGTATTCAAAAGGTGGAACCAGTTATGATGAAGATGAAGATTATTCTAAATCTGAAATTTTTAATCAACCATGGAACAATCCTTCAGACGAAGTATATTCAATCAAGTTTAGATTAAAGTACTAGTTATTTTAAAAAGTCTTTATAGGCTTTATTAGAAGTCTCTTCAATAAATACAGTATCTGTCTTATCAAGGTGTTTAATAAGATGTAGCTTGTTCGAATTGCTGTCCTCTATTCCAATTAATATTTTTCCGAAAGCTGATCCAAGATTTCTGTAATGAAATAATGATATATTCCAGTTACTGCCAAATTTTTCTAAGAATGTTAAAAGAGCTCCTGGCTTTTCAGGAAATTCGCCTCTAAAAATTCTTTCATTTTTATGACCTTTTTGATTAATTCTTCCTCCCACCATATGTCGCAGATGGTCATTAGAAATTTCATTTCTTGTTAGGTCTTTGAAAGCAAAGCCTGATTTTTTTAATTTATTTTTTATGGCTTGATATGATTTATCAGTCTTTGTTCTAACACCAACAAGAACATATGCATCATTTAGATCTGATTTTCTATAATTGAACTCGGTTATTAACGATGATCCAAATATTCTGGAGAGATTTAAAAAACTTCCTGGTTGTTCCGGTATTTTTATACTAAGTATTTTTTCTCTATTTTCACCAAGCTCAGATCTTTCAACAATAAAGTTCAATCTTTGGAAGTTAACATTAGCACCACTACTAATAGCTAATAAATTTTTACCCTTAATTTTCTTTGAATAAACTTTTAGTCCAGCCAAGGCAAGTGCTCCCGCTGGCTCTGATAGCACTCTAGTATCTTCAAATATATCTTTTACAGCAGCGCAAACCTCATCTACTGTTACTGTTATAACCTCGTCTACACATTCTTTTAAAACATCAAAATTATTTTTACCAACTTGAGATACTGCTACGCCATCTGCAAATAAGCCAACTTCTTTGAGCGTAATCCTTTTGTTAGCTTTTATTGCTTCTGTAAAACAAGCTGAGTCCTCTACTTCCACTCCAATTATCTTGATTTTTTTGTTGTGCTGAGCAATCCACGAAGAAACACCAGCTAAAATTCCCCCGCCTCCAACTGGAACAAATATAGCATCATAATGATTATCATCCTCAAGAATTTCTTTACCAATAGTTCCTTGACCAGCAATTGTATAAGGGTCATCAAAGGGATGGACAAAGGTTAATTTCTTTCTCTTTGATAAAGATTTTGCCTCATGTAAAGCTGTATTTACATCGTCACCCTGCTGTATTATTTTTGCGCCAAACCTTTTTACGTCTTTAATTTTTATCTCAGGTGTTGTTATAGGCATTACAATAGTGCACTTTATTTTCAATTTTTTACAAGCACTTGCAACTCCCTGTGCATGATTACCCGCTGAGGCAGCTATAACACCCCTCTTCTTTTCAGAATCAGATAAATTGATTATTTTGTTATAAGCTCCTCTATTTTTAAAAGAAAAAATTGGTTGTAAATCTTCTCTTTTTAAAAAGATCTTATTCTTTTCTTTTAGAGATAAATTAGGTGCAAATGTTATGGGCGAGTTTATTGCTACATCATATACGGATGCATCTTCAATTAGCTTTATATATCTTTTAGAGTTCTTAAAAGAACCTGTTTTCTTTATTTTTAATCTCAAGATAATTATCTATTGTTATTTTTCTTGTATTATACAGATATGAGTAGCTCAAAGATAAATGTTGCTAAACAAGCAATAGATTATATTAAAAACAAACTTCACCCTGAAATGATTTTGGGTATTGGAACTGGCTCTACTGTAAATTTTTTTATAGAAGAACTTGGTGCATATAAAAATTTATTTGCTGGTGCGGTATCAAGCTCAGAAGCATCTTCGAACTTATTAAATGAAAAAGGTATTGAGGTTTTTAATCTAAATGATGTTATAAATATTGCCTATTACATAGATGGTGCTGATGAAGTTTCTCCAAATTACGAGCTAATAAAGGGAGGTGGTGGCGCTCATACGAGAGAGAAAATTGTTGCGTCTGCTTCCAATGAATTTGTTTGTATTGTTGATGAAACAAAACTGGTATCACAGCTTGGAGCTTTTCCATTGCCTGTAGAGGTTCTTCCAGAAAGTAGAAGCTTAGTTGCAAGAAAAATTGTTTCTATGGGAGGAACGCCGATATATAGGGCGGGTTTTATTACCGATCAAGGCAATGAAATATTAGATGTCAAAGATCTTGATATTTCAAACCCAGAAGCGATAGAAGCTTTGCTAAATAACATTCCTGGGGTTGTAGATAATGGAATCTTTGCTTTTAACAAGCCCAAGAAAGTTTTAGTATCCAGCTAGTATTAAAGTATTTCCTCGATTGCAGAAATTAACTCTAGAGAATCTGGCTTCACACCAGATTTAAATGTTGAAACAACTCTTCCCTCTTTCGAAATTAAATACTTATTAAAATTCCATGTTGGCTCAAAACCAGACTCCTCTTTTAATTTTTTATAAAAAGGGTGTGCCTTCTTCCCTCTTACTTTTACAGTTGCAAACATAGGAAATTCGACGCCATATTCAGTGGAACAGAACTCAGCCACAGCACTTTCTTTTGAATATTCTTGAAAGAAATCTCTTGATGGAACACCCAAAACTACAAAGTTATTATCTTTATATTTTTCATATAAATCTTGAAGACCTGAGTATTGATACGTATAGCCACACCTGCTGGCGACGTTAACCACCAGTAATGTTTTGCCTTCATATGCACATAAATTTTGTGTTTCTGCTGAATCTAGTATTCGCATATCAGAATTAAGAAGATTCGGACAGGCATGAATATTTTGAATAACAAATAAACAAAAAACGCCAAGCAAGATTTTTTTCATTAAAAAATTATATATATTTAATGACGATTAAGCTATTGGGCCTATTGCAAGAACAGAGATGACAAAAACACTAACCAAAATTACAGTTTCAAATAATTCTTTATATTTACTCATTTTATAATTCTTAATTAAAAATGGAGGGACTGAGCCCTCCATATGATTCCAGAGTGTCAGCAAATCTAATAGGGGGAGAGGAGTGCTGACAAGTATTATTATATATACTTATATTATATTATCAATAGTTTTTATAAAATAAATTTAATTTATTACAAATAATCTCTAAATGTGCGATTTTATAAGGATAAATATGCTTATTTTTTATGTATAATGCATGTCTAAATTATTTACGGAGTATAAATTGAAAGGAACAGTCCACTATGAAATTGTTGATAGCGTTGCGCTTTTAACTGTAGATAACCCACCAGTGAATCCGCTAAGCGAGGGTGTTAGGAATGGTCTTTTTGAAGGCATTGCTAAAGCAGAGGCTGATAAAGATGTTGTTGGTGTAGTTGTTACAGGTAAAGGAAGAGCATTTATAGCTGGAGCAGATATTTCAGAATTTGGTGGAAATATGAGCGGGCATAGCTTAAACGACGTATTTAGAAGCATGGAGTATTGTTCTAAACCCTTGGTAGCAGCTATTAATGGTATAACTCTTGGTGGCGGACTTGAAACTGCGCTATGTTGTAACTATAGAATAGCCTCTAAACAAGCATTTGTTGGTCTACCTGAGGTAAATTTAGGCCTTTTACCTGGTGGAGGTGGAACACAAAGACTTCCTAGGCTAGCTGGTCCTTCAGAAGCGCTTAAAATGATGCTTACAGGAGCGCATATACCTGCCAAAAAAGCTTTAGATATGGGAATTGTGGACTCGTTATCTGATAATGTTGTAGAAGATTCTATTCAATTTGCTAAAGAAAAGGCAAAAGAAGGCTCTAATCACCCTAAAGTTCGTGATCTTAATGAAAAAATGATCGAAGCAAGAGGATCAGAAAATGTATTAGTTGAAGCTCAAGCTTTGGCAGCTAAGGCAAGAAAAGGCCAGTTTGCTCCAGGTCAAATCATTAAATGTGTAGAGGCTGCTATTAATCTTGATGATTTTGATGAAGGCCTAAAAAAAGAAGGAGAGTTGTTTGTTGAGTGCCTAATGCATCCGCAAAGAGAAGCAATGATTCATATATTCTTTGGAGAGCGAGCTGCATCAAAAATCTCAGATGTTCCTGCCGACACTCCTTCAATGGAAATTAAAAAAGCTGGAATCATTGGATCAGGAACTATGGGGGGAGGTATTGCTATGTGTTTTGCTAATGCAGGCATACCGGTTCATATAATTGATCAAGACGAAGAAAATTTAAAAAGAGGTCTTTCTGTAATAGAAAAAAATTATGACTTTATGGTTGGCAGGGGCCGAATGACGCCCGAGCAAAAAGATATGGTATTTGGGCTAATATCATCAAGTCTCGAATATAAAGATCTACATGATGTTGATATTGCAATCGAGGCTGTATATGAAAATCTAGATTTAAAATTAGAAATTTTTAAAAATCTTGATGAGCATACCAATGAAAATGCAATACTTGCAAGTAACACTTCTGGATTAGATGTGGATGCAATAGCATCAGTAACTAAAAGACCTGATAAGGTAGTGGGTACTCACTTCTTTAGTCCAGCTAATATCATGAGATTGTTAGAAGTAGTTCGTGGAGAACAGACATCCCACGAAACATTAGCTAGTGTAATGACAGTTAGCAAGAAGATAAAAAAAGCTGCTGTTGTATCTCTTAATGCACCGGGCTTTATTGGTAATAGGATGCTTTTTAACTATACAGCACAGGCTAATATGCTTCTTCTTGAGGGCGCCCTTCCCCATCAAATTGATCAAGCAATAGAATCATTTGGATTAAATATGGGTCCATTTAGAATGATGGATTTAGTCGGTCTTGATCTTGGCTGGAGGGCAAGAAAGCTTAGCGGTGTTGAATCGCCACTTCACGCAAAGATTGGGGATTATTTATGTGATAACGATAGGTTCGGTCAAAAAAATGGCAAAGGTTATTACAATTATAGTGAAGGTTCAAGAGCTCCTAACCCTGCACCAGAAAACGAAGAAGTCTATGAAAAGATTTCTGCAGAGAATGGTTTTACAAGAAGAGAGATCTCAGACGAAGAAATAACTGACAGATGTATCTTAGCTCTTATTAATGAGGGAGCTGATATATTATCAGAAGGTGTAGCCCAAAGAGCAGCGGATATAGATGTTGTTTATATTAATGGGTATGGTTTTCCAATATGGAGAGGTGGACCAATGCATCATGCAAATGCTATGGGTTTAGACGTTGTCGTTGATAAATTAAAGAAATATCATGAAATTACTGGAAATGACGCATACAAACCTAGTGAATTACTTATAAAACTTGCACAAAGTGGAGAAAAGCTAAATGTCGCGCCTTCAGGGGACGATAGAAAGGAAAAACTTAATTTTGCTATGTCCTCAGTTGCAGGTAACTTCTAGTAGGCATTTATAATTTGTGGTATTAGGCTCTAATTAGAACTTTTGTCCCAATATTTACTAAATTAAATAACTCAATTACATCATAATTGAACATTCTAATGCAGCCATGTGATGCTTTTGTGCCTATAAGGCCCTCTTCATGGGTTCCGTGAATGTATATGTATCTTCGAAAGGAGTCTACATTTCCACCTTTGTTGAAACCATCCTCTTCGCCATCTAGCCACATTATTCTGGATGTAACATAGTCATTATCGGTATCTTCAAACTGATCAATTATAGTTGCAGATCTCTTAGTATTTATTCTTGAAGTAAATATAGTATTTATCTCTGCTTCTTCACCAATCATCTCTTTAATAGAATGTTTCCCAAGCGGTGTTTTGAAGGAATTTTCAATGCTGCCCTCTCCATATTTAGATGTGGAGATTGGATAAGAAGCTTTGATTAGGCTGTTTTCTATCAAATATAGTCTTTGTTCAGATATATCAACTTCAATATGGGCACTTTCAGCATGTGTAATTACTGAGAACAGCAATAATGTTAATATATTTTTCTTTTTGAGCATAAATCAATTATAAACGATGTTAAAACCATTATTAAAGCCAAAATAAATGGAATATAGTGTCCAAAAATATTATATAGGCTTCTTTTATAAGTAAAATTAATACCAGAATTAATTACACCAGAGATATTTTTATCAATTTTATCAACAATTGTTCCATTATTAGTTATTATTGCTGAAATTCCATCATTTGTAGCTCTTACAATCCATTTATTATTTTCAATAGCTCTAATTCGTGTAATTGCTAGATGCTGATATGGGCCCATTGATTTCCCAAACCAAGTGTCATTGCTAACATTAATCATGAAATTAGAACTAATGTTGCTTTTTCTTACAGTATTTCCAAAAGCTACATCAAAACAAATTAGTGGTGAGAAGCTTACCCCTTCTATACTGCTAATTCGAATATTATTCTGATAATTACTGCCATGAGATACATTTGACATGGGCATATCAAAAAAATCTATTAGGCCTCTTAATGAGCTTGTGAAGGGTATATATTCACCAAATGGCACTAGATGTCTTTTATTGTAGATTTCGTTAGTATTAACATTGATTAATGAGTTAAAGAGGGTTTTATCGTAAATATTCCAAACACCCATAATAATTTCTTTATCTTTTTTATTAATTTTATTAATAAACTGACTAAAATTATTTGAATTTAAAGAATATGGAAGCTCTGCTTCAGGAAGCACAATCATTTGAGATTCTGCTGAGGTGTCTTTTATCAGATCAAGAATATTATTTTCAATATTTGATTTATAACCAAGATTATATTTTTGAAATGGGTCGGAGGAGGGTTGGATTATTGAAACTTTAAGATCGAATTCAGTACTTTCGTTTTTTTCAATTATTGGAATAAATAATAATAAAGATCCAAAAAATATTTTATATCTATGCTCCCAAAAAATTGCTATTGAAGTAGCTATGAGATAAACAATGAAAGAGCCTCCTGTAACTCCAACAAGAGAATAAATTGCATGAAGTGGCGTATCAAGAAAAACAGTTCCTGGAATTAACCACGGAACCCCATTTAATAAATAATATCTTGATAATTCAAGTAAAACTAGAAGACTTGAAATAGAAAAAATTTTTAAATGTTTAGGCTTCGCCTTACCGCTAAATAATCTGTATTTTAATGCTATTAAAGGTAATCCAAAGCATAGTGTAAGGAATAAAGTTAATAGAATAAAAATAATTAGAGATATTAATATACTTGTTTCTCCATAATAGTAAACACTTACTATTAACCACGACATTCCAAAACCCCAATGACCAATTGCCCAAGATATTAATTTCTTAAATGTATGGTTATTTTCAAATAATATAGATCTTATTAAGTATGCATATGATACTAATATCAGTGGCTTGATGGAGAAGGGTGCAAAGGCAAAAATTCCAATAAGCCCAAACACGAATGCAGCGAAATATTGCTTGAGGGCCATTAAGATTTTGTTATCTGAACTTTATCTATTTTTCTGTCATCAGCATGGGTAACTTTGATGGATAGATTTTCAATTTTTACAACGTCACCTTTTTTAGGGAGCACCCCTAATTCGCTAATAATAAATCCACCCAATGTTTCTGCATCGATCTCTAGAGGATCTATATTTAGACTAAAAAACTCTGTGAAGTCTTCAATTTCAACCTTAGCATCTGCTGTATAGATATTTTGTGATATTTTAATTATTTCTTCTTCATCAATATCATGCTCGTCTTCAATTTCACCCACTAACTCCTCAAGGATGTCCTCGATGGTAACTAGCCCTGATATAGTTCCATATTCATCGATGACAACAGCAAGATGTGATCTATCTTTCTTGAACTCTTCAAGCAATGAATCAGCTTTTTTGGTTTCAGGGACTACATTTGCCTCACGCAGCATTGCAGACAGGCTAAATTCTGCAATTCCGCCATAAATTTTAGGCAACATGTCTTTTGCAAGCAAAATACCTTTTACCTCATCCCTTTCCTGCCCTAATACTGGATATCTAGAATGACCAGATGCAATGATCTTTTCTATAATGGCGTTAATTTCTTCATCAATTCCAAATGTCACCATATCGACCTTAGGAACCATTATTTCTTTGACTGTTGTATTGCCAAGTCTTATCGCTTTGTTGGCAATGGATTCTGCTTCTTTATCAATGATATTAAGGTCAACAGCATCTTTAAGGAAGTCTGTGACCTCAGAAACAGATTGAGTCTTAATAAAAAATGGATTTCTAAAAAATTTTTTTATTTTTGATAAGATTCCCGAAGGAGGGTGACTGTCGTCGCTATCTAAATTTTGATTCATTTAATATGGATTACTAATATTTATTTTTTTTAAAGTTTGTATTTCTTTGTTTTCCATGATCACAGCATTTTCATTATTTTCATGATCATATCCAAGTATATGATATACACCATGGGCCAACATGTGAATAATATGATCATCAAAAGTTTTTCCTTCTTTTTTAGCTTCCGCTTTCACATATTCAACACTAATTGCAATGTCGCCAATATTTTTTGTTTGTTTTACTGAAATATCATCATTTGGAAAAGATAATACATTTGTGGTTTTATCTTTTTGACGAAATTGCATATTTAATTTTTTCATTTCCTTGTCATTCAATAAGCGAAGATTTATAACGCAATCAGACATTTTCTCTTGTTCAAGAATTGAAGACACAATCTTATTTAATTTATTATTGAGGGGCTTTTCAATATCAATGCCCTCATCTAGAGAAATTATTAAGCTCACTTATTTATATTTAATTCAAATTTTTTATATGCATCAATTATTTTTCTGACAAGAGGGTGTCTCACCACATCATTTGAAGAAAATCGAGTAATACCAATACCATCTGTTTCCTTCAAAACATGAATAACATGATCAAGGCCTGAAGTAATGTGTTTAGGTAAATCAATTTGAGTCAAGTCACCATTAATAACTGCTTGTGAACCAAAGCCTATTCTTGTTAGGACCATCTTCATTTGCTCAACAGTTGTATTTTGACTTTCATCCATGATGATAAAAGAATTATTAAGTGTTCGTCCTCTAAGATAAGCAAGAGGAGCAACTTCTATTACTTCTTTTTCAATTAACTTTGTTGTTTTTTCAATGCCTAACATCTCATACAACCCGTCATATAGAGGCCTTAGGTAAGGGTCAACTTTTTGTGAGAGATCACCAGGTAAAAAACCAAGTTTCTCACCAGCCTCTACAGCCGGTCTAATTAATACTATGCGCTGAACTTTATCACTAAGAAGAGCCTCTACAGCTGCTGCTACAGCTATATAAGTTTTACCAGTTCCAGCATCGCCAATACCAAAATTTATCTCGTATTTATTTATATTTTTTATATAGCTCTGCTGGTTGCCTCCTCTTGGCCTGACGATCTTTTTTGGTGTTCGTATTTGAATATCTGTATCAATAACCTCAGGTTTTTTTGATAGGCTCAAATTTAGATGTGATTGAATTGTTAGGTGGACAGCTTCTTTACTAATTTCAATATTTTTCTTAGTTAGATTATATAAATCTAATATTGCATCGGAAGCGTGTTTAATATCTTTTTCGTTACCAGTTATTTTTACCTCATCGCCCTTATGAAAAATTTTTACTGAAAAACTTTTTTCTATAAGCTTTAAATTACCATTAAGCTCTCCAACAAGTAGGGCTATTCTTTCTGCGTTAGATGGTTTTAAAGAGACGTTTCTTAAAGCGGTTTGAGTGTCTTGCATTAATTTTTAAATTTTACCTCTTGGATTATGCAAAGTACCTAATAAAGAATAGGATAATGCCTCTGTAATCTCTATGTCTACTAGTTTTCCTATAAAACTTATATTTTCAAGATCAAAATTTACAACTCTATTACATTCTGTTCTTGCTTGGAGTTGATCTGATCTTTTTTTTGCAATGCCGGTTACAAGGCATCTTTGAATACTTCCAACCATGCTCTTACTATGATTTCTATGAAAATGGTTCAGCCTATCTTGAAGTGTGTTAAGGCGTTCTTTCTTTTCCTCTAATGGGGTCATATCCTCTAATTTAGAGGCAGGAGTTCCAGGTCTCTTAGAATAAATAAAACTAAAAGAAGAATCAAATTCTATCTCATTAACTAGATCCATGGTCTCCATAAAATCATCATGAGATTCTCCAGGAAATCCTACAATAAAGTCAGACGAAACCCTCAGGTCTGGTCTAAAAGATTTAATTCTTTGAACTGCGTCATGGAAAATATCTATTGTGTAATTTCTTTTCATCTTCTCTAGAATTTTATTTGATCCTGATTGCACCGGTAAGTGAAGTTGACTCACCAATTGTGGTATATATTGATATGCCTCAATTAAATCATCCGTCATATCTAATGGATGAGAAGTTGTATACCTAATTCTTTCGATACCATCAATATGGCTTGTTATCTCTATGAGGTCTGACAACCTTAAAATTCTATCCTTGTATGGCATTTTGTATGAATTTACATTTTGTCCTAGAAATGTGATTTCACTTACTCCCTGCTCAGCAAGGCGAGCAACCTCATCAAAAATTTGCTCAGGCTTTCTACTAACTTCATCACCCCTGGTGTAGGGAACAACGCAAAAAGAGCAATATTTTGAACACCCCTCCATAATAGCAACATAGCTTGAGGGGCCGCCTGTAGTTGGTTTTGGTAAAGAATCAAATTTTTCTTCAATTGGAAAAGTTATATCAATTGCTTTGATGCCCTTGTTAGGGTCAACGTCCAGCAAATCAGAGACCCTATGAAGGGTTTGAGGGCCATATATAAGATCAACATAAGGAGCACGTTTTTTTATATTGCTGCCTTCTTGAGTTGCAACACATCCACCAACACCTATTTTTAGGTTTGGATTTTTCTCTTTAAGTTTATTGAGCCTTCCAAGTTCTGAATAAACTTTTGATTCAGCCTTATCTCTTATAGAGCATGTGTTCAGTAGAATAATGTCTGCGTCTTTAACATCATTTGTTAGTTCTACTCCTTTTTTTTCTTTTAAAATATCTACGGTCTTGTCCGAATCGTATTCATTCATTTGACAGCCATAGGTTTTAATATAAAGTTTCGTACCCATATAATTAAGTATTATGAAATCTAAAAGTGTTTACAAGATAATTTTCATGCAACTTGGTGAAGTATATGAAGTTTTTGCAAAACAAATTTTTCAAAGCGATATGTACGGTTTCATTGAGGTTGGGAATTATATATTCAATAAAGACAAACAACTAGTTGTAGACCCATCATCAGAAAAACTCAAAAATGAATTTTCAGATGTTCAAAGAAGTTATATTCCTATGAATGCGATTATAAGAATAGATGAAGTAAAAGAGACTGGAGAAGCAAAGATCAAGGAAAACAAAGGACAGGTAAGTCCGTTTCCATTAAACATTCAACCTTTAAATAAAAAAGATTAATTAGTCCTCTGGTAAAAAGAGATTTTTATAAAATTTCAATTCTTCAACAGACTCTTTAATATCTCCCATAGCTCTATGAGAACCCTCTTTCTCATATACTTGAGCCTCATTCATCCACCTAACTGCGGCTTCTTTAAAAGAAGATACATCTATATGCCTGTAATTAAAATAAGATTCCAATCTGGGCATATATTTAGCTAAAAATCTTCTATCGTGCGAAACTGTATTTCCGCACATGGGTGATTGATTTGGGCCAACGTATTTTGAAACAAAGTCTAATGTCTCTATTTCAGCCATCTGTTCAGTAATAGAGCTTTTCTTTACAGCGTCTATCAAACCTGATGATCCATGCTGGTTTTGATTCCATTCGTCCATTTGATCTAGCAAAGAGGTCTGTTGGGTTATTATCAAATTTGGTCCCTCAGCCAAAATATTAAGTTGAGAGTCTGTAATTAATGTAGCAATTTCTATAATTCTTTCTTTTTCAGGATCCAGACCGGTCATCTCTAGGTCAAGCCAGATTAAATTATCTTTTGATTGTGAGCTCTTCATAACTTTTTATATTTCTTCCTTTAGTGTATTTTGTGCTTATTATGCAAAAAGTTCAAACTGGTTTAGTAATAGAATTTTACTCAAATAGCTGTTTGGTTCGTACAGACAAAAAAGACATCCCATGTATCGGAATAAAAGACATTATTGTTGGTGATATCGTTAAAATTGAAATATTACAAGATAGCAAACAGGTTAAAGGAGTAATTTTATCTAGAGAAAATAGGAAATCGCTTTTGCAAAAAAAGGATGGAATAAAATACAAAAATATAGCTGCCAACCTTAGTCATGTTGGCATATTGGTAACACCAAAACCCAAAACTACTGCTGAATTTATTGATAAGTGGATATTAACTGCATTATTATCAGATATAGAGCCTTTTATTATTTGTAATAAATCAGATCTTAATCATGATGATGCTTATTTGAAGCAAATAAATCTATATAAAAGCCTTGATATTCAAACCTTTAGTATTTCTGCAAAAGAAAATACAAACATAGATCTCCTCCAAAACTATTTGAAACATAAATGTGCTCTATTTGTTGGCAACTCTGGTGCAGGAAAATCAACTCTTACATCATTAATTACAGGCAAGGAGATCAAAACAAACATGCTCTCAAATAACCTAGGGGTGCATACAACATCTATCTCTACGCTATATCAGGTTAATGCAAGCACTCAAATTATTGATTCTCCAGGAGTTAGGGATCTCCCAATATCTGGATGGAAAACAAATCAAATTATTGCTGGTTTTAAAGAAATATATGCATCTTCAAAAGAATGTGAGTTTAATGACTGCAATCATATAAACAATAAAGGTTGTAATGTCATAAAAAAACTTAATGATGGTGAAATAAGTCAAAGTAGATACAATAATTTCATTAAGTTTAGAGATAACGTACTTAACGATGAATAAAAAAACTCATTTTGGTTTCAAAGAGGTAGACGAAAAAGATAAAAGCTCCCATGTTGGAGGGGTTTTTTCTTCTGTTGCAGAAAACTATGACATCATGAATGATGCTATGTCATTTGGCATGCACAGACTGTGGAAAATGATTCTAGTTGAGCTTGCCGCTATTTCAGATAAAGACAGTGTTCTAGATATAGCAAGTGGAACTGGGGATATTGCAAAACTAATTTCCAAAGACTTTCCCAATACTGAGATATACATGACAGATATCAACATGGACATGCTCTCAGAGGGCAGAGATAGAGCAATTAATGAAAGCTTTTATGCTAATTGTCATTTCTGTCAACTCAGTGGAGAAGAAATTCCATTTGATGATGATGCTTTTGATGTAATCACAATTGGATTTGGTTTGAGAAATTTTACAAATAAAGAAAAAGGCCTCAAAGAAATGAGAAGATGTCTTAAAAAAGATGGCAGGCTGCTTGTTCTAGAGTTTTCTAAACCTTTAAATCCTATTTTTTCTAAAATCTATGACTGGTATTCATTCAATGTTCTTCCCAAGCTTGGTTCTATGCTTGCAAATGACTCTGATAGCTATCAATACCTTGCCGAATCTATTCGCATGCATCCTGATCAAGAAACATTAAAATCAATGATAATAGAAGCCGGATTCAGTAATTGTAAATTTTATAATCTCCTTAACGGCATTGTTTCGATACATGTGGCATATGACGAATAACTTGTTAAAAATAATAAATAACATCATAAATGACATTGAAAACGCCTCTCCGGTTGCTCGAGATAAGCTGATACAAATTTATCCAATAAGTTTCCTTTTATCCCTAAAGGGTCACAAAAATATTTACTTTAGCCTAGACAAAAACAGTAAGAATATTTCTTTTGAAAAAACTTCGCATATAGATTTTGAAATACGATCTTCAATCAAAGAAGTGCTTGATTTAATTCTTTCCAAAAAAATTAAAAAAGAAATTATCTACGGTGATAATGAAAAAGCAATTTTAATGATTAATGCAATCTTAAAATCTGATATTGATATTGTATTTTTAATAGATAAATATTTTGGAAATGTGCCTGCTGTTTTAGCCTATATTACAAAAGAAAAATTATTTACGACAAACCAGTATAATAAAAAAAATGAGCTTCAGTCTAAATTGAGAGATCTGTCTATAAGACTTGATAGACTTGAGGCTATTAATAATTTATGAATTTCTTAATAATAATTTTTCAAGGCTTAAAGATGTTAACTTTAGGCATTAGGTTCAAAATCTTTATGAATCCTAATGGTGAAAAAGCTGCAAAATACCTTGAGTCGCTAGGGCCAATTTTTATTAAATTTGGTCAATTGCTCTCTACCAGAACAGATATTCTAGATATAGACACTGCAAAAGAACTTCAAAGCCTGACTGATAGCTGCAAGCCTTTTTCAGTTAAAGAGCTTAAGAAAATTGTAGAAAAAGAACTAGGCAATTCAATTAATGATCTGTTTGATGATTTCAACGAAGTGCCAATGGCTGCTGCATCATTAGCGCAAGTTCATTCTGCAAAACTTAAAGATGGTAAAAAAATTGTTGTAAAAGTTTTAAGGCCAAATATTGAAAAAGAAGTTAAGAAAAATCTCAGGCTTTTAAAATCTGCTGCAAAAGTTTGTACATATCTATATTCTGAGAGCGATAGAATAAGACCAATTGAGGTAGTAAAAGATTATGAAAATACGATTTTACGTGAATTAGATTTAAGGTTAGAAGCTGCTAATACAAACCTTACTAGAAAAAACTTTGCGGGCTCTGAAGAATTATATATTCCTGAAGTATATTGGGACTTAACCACTTCAAAGGTAATGGTATTAGAAGAGATCGATGGAATACCTTGCACGGACATTGAGACCATTGAAAAATTTAATATAGATAAAAAAAGGTTGGCAGAAAACGGTGTCATGATTTTTCTTAACCAAGTATTTCGCGATAACTTTTTTCATGCGGATATGCATCCAGGAAACATATTTGTTTCAAAAGAAAATCCTGAAAAGCCAGGATATATAGCAATCGACTGTGCGATAAGCGGTTCTCTTTCTAATGATGAAAGATATATTCTTGCAAGAATGCTTCAAGCTGTAATCAAACAAAATTATAAATCTCTGGCTCAGTTATTTATAAGCTCAGAATGGGTTAACCCCAATTCAAACCAAATAGAACTTGAAAATACTCTCAGAGCTTGTTGTGAACCAATATTTGAAAAACCTTTATCAGAAATTGAATTTGGTAAACTGCTCTTATATCTTTTCCAAAGCACTAGACCTTTTGGATTATCGCTTCAGCCATCATTAGTTTTACTTCAAAAAACTCTTATACATATTGAAGGAATGGGTCGCCAAATATACCCTCAACTAGATTTTTGGGGAATAGCTGAGCCATACCTTGATAATTGGCTTAAAGAGCAATTTAATCCGTTAAAAATAAAAGATTATATTTTAGAGAATAAAGACGAATTAATAATGAAGGCTTCTGAAATGCCTAGCTTTATATATGAAACCATGGACGAAATTAGAGGTTATTCTAAAAATAGAAGATCGTATGAGGAAAAAATTCATAAGATGGAGACGGATCTGCAAAAACAAAAATACATCATAAGTTTCTTTCTAATAGGTATAATATTAGGGTGTGGTGCTTTTTTATTGCTCACATAGGAGAATTATATGGGCTTAGGTGGAATAAGTATTTGGCAACTTCTAATCATTTTAGTTGTGGTGCTTTTGATTTTTGGTAGTGGCAAATTAAAGACTTTGGGATCTGATCTTGGCTCGGGCCTAAAAAGCTTTAAAAAGGCTGTAAAAGAAGAAGAGAAAGAAGACAACAAACAAGATTAACAATTGCTTCAGATTGGTTTTTTAGAAATTGCTATTATCCTAATTATAGGATTGTTAGTTATTGGTCCCGAGAGGCTGCCTGAGCTTGTTAAGAATCTCTTAAAATTTTATAAAAAAATTCAAAATCAGTTTTCTGAATTTAAAAATAACTTCGAAGAAGATATTGGTGCTGACGATATTAAAAAAGATGTTTTTAATGAAATGCGGATGGAAGAATTAGAAGGCTTTGAGCAACAAAAGAAAGATGAATAGTAGCTCAGTATCATCTCATCTGATAGAACTTAGGTCTAGATTGATTAAAACATTAATTTGTATGGGGGTTCTTACCATTATCGGATTGCCCTTTGCTTCAGAAATATATTCTTTTGTGGCATCACCACTGATGTCTGTTTTGCCTAGTGGCAGCTCAATGATTGCTACTGGAGTAAGCTCGCCATTTATGGCACCTATAAAATTAACTCTATTTGTGGCGCTATTACTGAGCATGCCTTATTTCTTCTATCAGATGTGGCTCTTTATGTCTCCGGGCCTTTATAAAAATGAAAAAAGCTTAGTTTTGCCCTTAATGACATCAACAATTTTTTTATTTATAACAGGTGTAGCTTTTGCATATTACGTTGTATGTCCAATTATCTTTAGTTTTTTCATTAACTCTGCTCCTGATTCAATTGTTGTCATGACTGATATAAGTCAATATTTAAATTTTGTTCTTAAAGTTACTTTTGCTTTTGGAGTTGCTTTTGAGATGCCAGTAGCAACATACCTAATAATAAGATCTGGTATTGCAAAGAAAGAGAAATTAAAGAAGGCGAGACCATACTTAATTGTGTTATTTTTTATTTTAGGAATGCTTCTAACACCGCCAGATGTTTTTTCTCAATTATTTTTAGCTATCCCAATGTGGCTTCTTTTTGAACTAGGATTGCTAATTTCAAAGGATAAAATTTAATGGATATTGAGAATCTTTCAAAAAGATTTAAGGAAGATGGCTACATTTACATTGAAGATTTTTTTGATGGGAATTTGATGGATAGTTATCACCGGAAAATTCTTAGTCATTTTAAAAAAGATACTGAATTCAAGCATGATATGAATTTCATAGAAAAATCAGACACAGATGTTATTCCATGGTTTCCTCAGCTTGAGGGTGAAACAATCTTTAATATTGTTGAAGATGACCAAAGATTGCAAAAAATTACAGAAAAAATACTTGGAAGCGGATGGAAGTCTTTGTACAGCATGGTAATGTTTAGCAATAAATCATCAAATGGACAAGCATGGCATCAAGACTGTAATCCTGAAAATAAAGAAATCTATAACCTCAACAGACTTGTATATACAATGGATATTAATAAATCAACGGGTGGCGAGCTAGTCTTAATTCCAGGCTCACATAAGAAAGGAATAATACCCTCAGACTCTTTTGGTAATGAGATAGGGCATGAGGTAATTATTGAGCCAAAAAAAGGGTCTCTTGCCATATTACATGGGCATCTATGGCATAAGGTTCTACCAATACACGACAACATAAGAGTCTCTACAAATTATCGATGCATACCAAGTGGTACTCCGGATAATATTACTGATATATGTGTTTATAGAAATATGATGTATCGCTTCTCGGATGAGAAAATCTTAACAACTAGAGATTAAAGACCCAATCTTTTCGTCCAATCATTATTGTCAGGTCTTTGGTTTTCAATAATAAGATTTACTAAATTTTCACACGAAGAGGAAACTATTAAATCATTAAAATTTGCTTCTGTTATAAAATCTTCTTCAACTGCCTTTTTCATCCATGCTAGCAAATGGTCATAATATCCCTCGGTGTTAAGAAGTCCCACCGGCTTGTTGATAAGTCCAAGCTGGTTATTAGCCATTATTTCAGCTAACTCATCCAAAGATCCCACACCTCCAGGAAGTACTATAAATGCATCTGATCTCTTCATAAACTCATCTTTTCGATCTAATAGGGTTTTTGTAATTATTTGGTTTTTTAATCTTGGGTTTACTAACTCGAGATTATGTAGAGATTCTAGGCCAATTCCTATAGCATCTACTCCATTATCAAGCGCTGCATCTGAAACTATCTTCATAAGACCTACATTTCCACCACCAAAAACAACATTGATGCCTTTTGCTGCAAGAATTTCTCCAATCTTTTTTGCATCTTCAGCATACCTAGGATTGTTACCCTCATGAGCTCCACAAAAAACTGATATATTTTTCATAATTAAATTAAGTTTTAAAATTAAATGTTACTGGTCCCTTATTTATCAATGATATATTCATTGATGCACCAAACTTCCCCTCTTTTACGAACTGATGTTCTTTTTTAAAAAGATCTACAAATTTATCATACATTAATTTTGCTTTATACGGCTTAGCGGCTTTATGAAATGTTGGTTTGTTTCCTTTATTGGTTATTGCTGAAAGAGTAAATTGACTTACTATTAAAACTTCTTCTTTTGTATCTTTTAACGAGTATGAAGCTATGCCTTTCGAACCATCAATCATTTTAAAGTTGAGAAGCTTTTCTGACATCTCAGCTATAGATTCATTTGTATCAGAATCTTCGATACAAATTAAAACCAATAAGCCACTTCCAATTGACGAGAATTCTTTATTATCAATATGTACTTTGGCCTCTAGAACTCTTTGAACTAAAGAAATCAATCTTTATTCGTCTTCTAAGCCTTGATCCCATTCTCCGAGAGAAGCAAGTTTATTCATTTTAGCTCTGTGAGATAAGGCATCTTGAGAAATGAACATATTCTCTGGCTTTCCACCCCATGCTTTAAGTGCAGCAGCTTGAAGAGCTCTTCCATATGAAAAACTTAATTTCCATCCAAACCCACCTATTTTATTCATGGCGTCTAGATGAGCAGTTGCCAAAATATCAGATTGGCCTCCTGATAGAAAAGTAATTCCAGGAAGGTCTGAAGGAACGTTGGCAATTAAACAATCTAATGTTTTTCTTGCAACCTCATCAATATCAGCTTGCTGATTACAGCTTGAACCTGATGTGACCATGTTTGGTTTTAAAATTGTTCCTTTTATATTTACTTCATTATCGGCAAGATGTTTAAAGAGTGATTTCAAGGATCTATCTGATGCATCATAGCAATCTTCAATTGAGTGAGAGCCGTCCATCAACACCTCTGGCTCAACCATAGGAACCATTCCATTATCTTGGACAATTTTTGCATAATCAGCCAATGCTTTCATATTAGCGTCAATGCATTCTTGGGTTGGCATACCATCACCAATTTTTATAACAGCTCTCCATTTAGTGAATTTTGCTCCCATAGAAACGTATTCTTTTAATCTTTCATCTAAGCCATCTAAGCCAACAGTTACTGTCTCATCTAAATCACCGAAAGGCTGAAGCCCTTTATCGACTTTAATTCCAGGAAGGGCGCCTTGGTTAGAAATAATATCAACGAGTGAAGTTCCATCCTTAGCATTCTGTCTAATAGTCTCATCAAATAAAATTACGCCACCGATATTATCTTTCATGCCTGAAGATCTAAATAACATTTCTCTATAATCTCTTCTATTATCTTCATTAGACTCAACCCCAATACTGTCGAACCTTTTGCCACATGTTGGATTACTCTCATCAGCAGCGAGGATACCCTTGCCGTCTGAGACAATATAAGACGCTATTTCTTCTAAAGTATTTAATGACATTACTATCTCCCTATCTTCATATTTTAGCTTTTAAAGCCTGTATAGATGGTAAATCTTTTCCTTCCATAAATTCAAGAAAAGCTCCTCCGCCTGTTGAACAATATGATACATCATCTTTGTTAATAAATTTGTTGATAGCTGATAGAGTCTCTCCGCCCCCTGCTATTGAAAAACCATCTGATTTTGAAATTTCTTTGGATAGTTCTTTTGTTCCCTTTGAAAAATAATCATTTTCAAAAACTCCTAATGGCCCATTCCATAAAATAGTTTTTGAACTTAAAACTATATCTTGAATTTTTTGACTAACAAGTTGATCCAGAATCATTTCATTGATGCCAACATCAGAAATATTTTTTTCACTGATATTTTTACCTTCAAAAGTCTCTGAGGTGATAACTTTTTCTGGCAGAATTACTTTGCCCTTATCTAAAAGTTCCTTTGCAATAGCAACCATAGACTCCTCTATAAGAGATTGACCTACCTCATATCCTGCAGCTTTGATAAAAGTATTAGCTATCCCTCCGCCAACAATAACTTGATCAGCCTTAGAGTTAATATTCTTAATAAGTTCTAATTTTGTTGAAACCTTTGCACCGCCAATGATGGCGGTATAAGGCTTTTGAGTATTATTTAATGCTTTAGTAAGTGCATCGATTTCTTGTTCTAGCAAGATTCCTGAGCACGCTGCATTGGCATGAATAATGGATGAATGAGTAGATGCCTGCTCCCTATGAGAGGTTCCAAATGCATCAAAGACATAGAGATCTCCAAGATTACCAAGCTTATCTCCTAACTCTTCAGCATTTGCTTTTTCTCCTTCAAAAAACCTTATATTTTCAAGTAATTGGATACTGGAATTTCCTTGAAAAATTGCAGGATCTTCAATAGATTTAACTACTTCTACCTCCTGACCAAAAATTTCTGATGCTGCTTTGGCAACCGGCTTTAAGGAAAAGATTTCTTCGTACAAACCTTCTGTGGGTCTTCCAAGGTGGCTTACTAATAAAATTTTTGCGTCCTGGTCTAAAGCATATCTTATAGTTGGAAGACATGCCTTTATTCTAGTTAAGTCTTGAACATGTCCCTCCTTGATAGGGACGTTCATATCAACCCTTATAACAAGATTTTTATTGGTAATATTTTTTAATGAGGATAATTTAATCATTAACTAATGATTTTGATAACTCAACAACATTTGCAGTTGTGAAACCAAAATGCTCAAGCAAAACATTAGCAGGAGCAGACTCACCAAAGGACTCAATGCCAAGGACTTTGTCACCCTTATTTAATATTTTGTACCAAGAGTTAGGATGCGACAGCTCAATAACAAGCGCTGGCAGGTCAGGCTTAATGACCTTTGATTGATAATCGTCGCCTTGTTCTAAAAATACATCAAGACATGGCATTGAAATGACATTAGTTTTAATCCCATGTTCATTTAACAAAACATCTGATGCGTCTAGGGCTAGCTGTAACTCACTTCCAGATGCAATTAATGAGAGAGTTGCATCTCCCTCTTCTTTTATTAGGTAGCCTCCATTCTCAATTGCGTCTATCTGTTCTTTGGTTCTGCTAATAGCACTGGTATTTTGTCTACTTAAAACTAGGCATGTAGGAGAGTTTTCAGAAATGACAGCATTTTTCCAAGCAATTGATGTCTCAACAAGGTCTGCAGGTCTCCAATTATAGAGATTTGGAGTAGATCTTAGTGTAACTAAGTGCTCTACAGGTTGATGGGTAGGGCCATCTTCTCCAAGAGCTATGGAATCATGCGTATATACAAATATGTTTGGTAACCCCATTAGTGCAGATAGTCTTACAGCATTTCTAGCATAGTCAGTAAATACAAGGAAGGTTGCTCCATATGGCTTGATGCCACCATGTAAAACCATACCATTCATAATTGCAGACATACCAAACTCTCTAACACCATAATTTATGTGATTGCCGGAAGGATTTTCATTTGAAAATGTTGAGCTTGATTTGGTAAAAGTATTGTTTGAAGGGGTAAGATCAGCTGATCCTCCAACAAGTTCTGGAAGCTCTTTGACAAAAAAGTCTAAGCATACCTGAGATGCTTTTCTTGTTGCCATTGAAGTATTTTCTGAATCACATTGATTAAGAAAATCAATGCATTTTTTATCGAAATCTTCTGGCATCTTAGAAGCAATTCTTCTTTTTAACTCTTCGTACTTTTCAGGATTGCTTGTTTTATATGCCTCCATTTCAGCATTCCATGATTCATTTAAACTAGTTCCCTTAGATTTTTGATCCCAAAAATCATAAATTGACTGCGGTAATTCAAACGGCGCATATTCCCATCCAAGAGCTTCTCTAGTTTTTACAATTTCTTCTTCGCCGAGAGGGGCACCATGAACATCTGATGTTCCAGATTTATTTGGAGAGCCAAAACCAATTGTTGTTCGACAGAAAATCATAGTTGGTTTTGCAGTCTCATTTTTTGCAGCAATAATTGCCTGATCTATTTCCTCAACGTTGTGACCATCGACTTCTATAGTTTGCCAACCATAACTATCAAATCTCATTACAGTATCATCAGTAAACCAGTTTTCTATCTCTCCATCAATTGAGATTCCATTTTGATCATAAAAGCAGATTAGTTTTCCTAAATTATGTGTCCCAGCAAAAGAACATGCTTCATGAGATATTCCTTCCATAAGACAACCGTCACCTAAGAATGCATAAGTAAAATGATTAATAGGCGAGTGTTCCTTAGAATTAAATTCAGCTGAAAGTATTTTTTCTGAAATTGCCATTCCAACAGCATTAGCAATCCCCTGACCTAATGGTCCTGTAGTAGTTTCAACTCCACAATCAAGATCATACTCAGGATGACCGGGAGTTTTAGATTTTAATTTTCTAAAATCTTTAAGATCGTCCATCGAAACCTCATATCCCGTTAAATGCAATAAGCTATAGAGAAGCATTGATCCATGACCGTTGGATAAAACAAAACGGTCTCTATTGAACCAATGAGGGTTTAATGGATTATGATTTAAATGATTTTTCCATAATGCTGTTGCAATTTCAGCCATTCCCATTGGCATTCCTGGGTGGCCACTGTTAGCTTTTTGTACAGCGTCTATAGAAAGAAATCTTAGGGCGTTTATAGATTCGGAGTGTTCCAATTTTTTTCCATTTATTAGAAATTAAATAAATAATAATAGTATTGGCAGTAAATTAATAGATTAAATATAACTTTTTACTATAAAATACACTTACACGTAATTTATCTTTTTTTTACACATAGTTTTTGTCAAAAAAAACGTACTTTGCATTACACCTTTAAGTATATTGGAGAGAATTAAATGAGTTATATTTTCACATCGGAATCAGTTTCAGGAGGACATCCAGATAAAGTTTGCGATCAAATTTCAGATGCAATATTAGATGCTTATTTAGCAGAAGATTCTAATAGTAGAGTTGCATGTGAAACCATGATCAAAAATAACATGGTCTATATTGCTGGAGAAATTACTTCTTTGGGTAGTCCTGATCTTGAACCAATTGTCAGAAAAACAATTAACGATATTGGATACAATAATGACGAGTATGGCTTCAATGGCGATACATGTGAATTTACTAATCTCGTATTCGAGCAATCACCAGACATTTCTCAAGGTGTCACTGAAGGTGAAGGAGAAAACTTAGAACAAGGTGCTGGTGACCAAGGGTTAATGTTTGGTTACGCATGTAAAGAGACTGATTCCCTTATGCCTCTTCCAATAGATTTATCTCACAAACTAGTAAAGAGACAGGCTGATGTAATGAAAAGTGGGGAAATTTCATGGCTTAGACCTGATGCTAAAAGTCAGGTGAGTGTAATTTACTCTGATGACGGAAAAACTATTGAAGGCTTATCAGCCGTGGTCTTGTCAACACAGCACGATGAAGACGTAACACAAGAAGAAATAAAATCTGAGGTCATGGAAAAAATTATAAAGCCTATAGTTCCAGAAGAGTGGCTTTTAGATTCTACAAATATATATATTAATCCAACAGGTAAATTTGTTATTGGGGGTCCCGTTGGTGATTGCGGACTAACGGGTAGAAAAATTATTGTTGATACCTATGGAGGTATGGCTAGACACGGTGGTGGAGCTTTCTCTGGCAAAGATCCATCTAAGGTTGATAGGTCTGCAGCCTATGCAGCGAGATATGTAGCAAAAAATATAGTTGCAGCCGGACTTGCTGACTATTGTGAGATTCAAGTCTCATATGCTATCGGTGTTGCAAAACCAACATCTATACATGTTGAAACATTTAATAGTGAGAAAATTTCTAAGGAAGCTATTGTGAAAATAGTTGAAGAAGAGTTTGATTTAAGACCTAAAAGCTTAATTAATATGCTTGATTTAAAGAGGCCCATATATTTGCCAACTGCTGCCTACGGGCATTTTGGAAGATCAGATATTGATCTTTCTTGGGAAAAAACTGATAAAGCTGCAGACATTGCACAATAAAAAAAATTAAAAAGGGAAATTAAAAATGGAAAATGACTATAAAGTAGCAGATATTAATCTTGCTGAATTTGGCAGAAGAGAAATTTCATTAGCTGAAAATGAAATGCCGGCATTAATGGCTTTAAGGGATAAGTATCGTGACGAGCAACCACTTGCTGGTGCAAAAATTATGGGATGCATACACATGACAATCCAGACAGCTGTCTTAATGGAAACTCTTGTAGATCTTGGAGCTGAATTAAGATGGTCATCTTGTAACATTTTTTCTACACAAGACCATGCTGCTGCTGCAATGGCAGCAAAGGGAATACCAACATTTGCATGGAAGGGTGAAACTGAAGAAGAATACGAATGGTGTATAGAGCAGACTATTTGTAAAGACGGTAAGCCATGGGATGCAAATATGATCCTTGATGATGGTAGTGATCTTACATCCATGGTTCATGCAAAATTTCCAGATATGCTAGAAAATATTCATGGTGTTTCAGAAGAAACAACTACCGGGGTGCACAGACTAAAAGAAATGCTTGAAAAAGGTGAGCTTAAAATTCCAGCAATTAATGTTAATGATTCAGTAACTAAAGCAAAAAATGATAATAAATATGGTTGTAGACATAGTCTTAATGATGCGATCAAAAGAGGTACTGACATGTTGTTATCAGGCAAGAAAGGTTTAGTAATAGGTTATGGTGATGTAGGTAAGGGCTCCGCAGCCAGCCTTGCACAAGAAGGAATGATTGTAAGTGTTGTTGAATCAGATCCAATTTGTGCCATGCAAGCGTGCATGGATGGTTTCGCAGTTGTTTCCTGTTATAAAGATGGCGTTGTTACAAGAAATCCTGAAGATATAAATATGCAGGTCATGGGTGATATTGACCTAGTAGTTACTACAACTGGTAATGTGAATGTTTGTGATTCAGCAATGTTAACTACCCTAAAAAATACTGCTGTTGTTTGTAATATTGGTCATTTCGATAATGAAATAGATACAGCTTTTTTAAGAGATGAATTCTATTGGGATGAGATTAAACCACAGGTTCATAGAATTTTTAGAGATACAAAACCCGATGGAACACCAGACCTCTCATCTAAAAATTACATAATACTTTTGGCAGAAGGTCGATTGGTAAACCTCGGTAATGCAACTGGCCATCCAAGTAGAATTATGGATGGATCTTTTGCAAACCAAGTGTTGGCACAAATACATTTATTCAAACAAGGTTTTGCTAATATCAATGATGAGGACAGAAAAGAAGAGATGATTACTGTAGAAGTTCTTCCTAAAAAACTCGATGAAGAGGTCGCCTCGTTGATGGTTGCTGGTTTTGGAGGCGTTGTCACTAAGCTGACCAAAGATCAAGCTGATTACATCAATGTTCCTCAAGAAGGTCCATTTAAAGAAGAAAGCTACAAATATTAGTCTTAATCTGTGCAATTATGGGCATAATTGCCCATAATACGCACTATGAATTTAATTAAAATTATATTTAGCTTGCTAATCCTAGCTTCTATTTCTGGCTGTGGTGTAAAAGGCCCATTAGTTAATTCATACGTTGTTACAAAAATACAATGAATACATTTAAATACATAGATGGCAGCCTGCATTGTGAAGGCGTTGATCTTTCAGTACTTGAAGAAAAACATGGTACGCCTTCGTATGTTTATTCAAAAAAGACTATAGAAGAAAACGCAAAAGCATATGTAAATTCATTTACTAATAGCTCATACCTCGCCTGCTTTGCAGTTAAATCACTTAGCAACTTATCAATATTAAAGATTATTAAAGATGCGGGTTGTGGGTTTGATATTGTATCTGGTGGAGAACTTCATAGAGTCTTATCTATTGGCGCAGATCCAAAAAAGGTTATTTTTTCTGGAGTAGGCAAAACAAAGGGTGAAATACAACAAGGAATTAATAGTAGCATTTTGTCTTTTAATGTTGAGTCGGAATCTGAGCTTTACAGAATTGAAAAAATTGCCGATGACATTGAATCTCCAGCACCAATTTCGATAAGAATTAACCCTGACATTGATTCAGGTGGACATGACTATATAACTACCGGCAGAAAAGGTGACAAATTTGGAATTTCTGACACAAGAAAGGTTATTGATTTGTGCAAATATGCTCACCAGTCAAAAAATCTCAAAATAGTTGGACTTGCCTGTCACATTGGATCGCAAATTTTAGATCTTGACGGGTTTATGAAATCAGCTGATAAAATTTTTGAGTTAGCAGATGAATTAGCAAATTTTGATATTTCACTAGAGTTTTTAGATCTTGGAGGAGGTCTAGGTATTTCATATGAAAATGAAGTACCTCCCTCACCTTTAGATCTTATCACGTGTCTTGAAGATAAATTCAAAAACAGGAAAGAAAGATTAATATTAGAGCCCGGAAGAAGTATATCTGCAAATGCAGGAGTTCTTCTAACCAAGGTTGAATACATCAAAGATAATTTCTTGATTGTTGATGCTGCTATGAATGATCTTTTGAGGCCCTCGCTCTACAAAGCTCATCATGATGTATGCAATGTAAAAGATAAAAAAGATAATTTAAAAAAATGGAATGTTGTTGGTCCAGTATGTGAATCATCAGATTTTCTAGCAAAGAATGCATCTCTTGATGTACATGAGGATGATTTGATTGTTGTTAAAAATGCTGGTGCTTATGGTTTTGTAATGGCATCAAACTACAACTCAAGACCAAAAGCCTGCGAAATTCTTATCGACGGGGATCAATCTAAGATCATTAGACAAAGAGAAACTCTTGATGATCTTCTTGAAAAGGAAAAGATTGAAAATGATTAATTTTGATAAGATGCATGGTAATGGCAATGATTTTATTGTTATTAATTCAATAGAAAATACTTATAAATTATCAAAATCAAAAATTAAGATACTATCAGATAGGAATTTTGGTATTGGTTTTGATCAAGTAATTCTAATTGGCCCCCCCCACAAAGGACAGTTTTGATTTTTCAATAAGGTTTTTTAATGCCGATGGCGGTGAAGCTTCAATGTGTCTTAATGGAATAAGATGTGCTGCTTCATATGTCTGGCGTAATAATTTTGCTCCAAAAAAATCTATTATTTTTAAAACTAAAAACAGGCATGTATTGTGTGAGCCTTTTAAAAATCAAGTTAAAGCATTACTAGAAATACCATCACTATATATAGATACTAAGCTTCATTCAGAACTTGCAAAATTAATTTCAGATAAATTTGATTTGGTGGATGCAGGGAATATGCATCTATGCATTAAATCGCCCTCAATAAAAAAGAAAGACTTAGATTCAATATATAAAAATCTTGAAAAATTAATAAAGCCTTTTGGGTTTAATTTATCAATATACAAAGTATCAAAGAATATTGCTGAAATGAGAACTTATGAGAACGGTGTTGGTGAAACATTTTCTTGTGGATCTGCTGCTTTAGCGGTTACATCTTTGTGTATTAAAAATAAATTTAAGACTATATCTCCTGGAGGAGAACTCAATTTTATTAAAAAAAATAATGCTAATATAGAAATGATGGGACCAGCTAAATATATATATTCAGGTAATATAGATGTCTAAAAAATTAGACTCAAAAGATGTCGAATTATTTTTACTCGACAATATAGATTTTTTTGAATCAAGAGAATCTCTTCTTAGTGAGATGAAATTTAAAGATTCATCAAGCTCTGCATCATCCCTGCTTGAACGACAAATAAATAAGCTCAGAGATGAGCAGAAAGACTTAATGAATCTTTTAACTTCTTTTATTCAAACAGCACAGTTAAATGAAGATTTATTTAACAAGTCTAAAGAGCTCACTTTGTCTATTCTAGAAGCTTTAGATAAGAATGAGGTTATAAATACTGTTCAAAATGATTTTAAAAAAAGTTTTAACGTAAATAACTGTCAATTAGATTTTTATTCCAATTCAGAAATAGATGATATTGAACAAAAGACTGGTATGTCTTTTCATAAAGGTGCTATTCATTGTGGATCTTTTTCCAATGAAAAAATGGATTTTTTGTTTAACGATAATAAGGTTGAATCATTGGCTATAGCTGTTTTAGTTAATAAATCAGAAATAGGTTTACTTAAGCTTGGTAGCTATGACAGAACTAGGTATCTTGGGGATGAGGATACAACTTTTATAGAATATATAAGAGATATCTTAGAAAAAAAATTCCAATCGATTGACAGTCTTAATGCCTGAGAAATATTTTGTTAATAAAGACATAAGGCTTTATATAAATTATATTTCTGAAGTTAAAAATCTTTCAAAAAATACCTCTAGCTCCTATCAAAGAGATTTAAAGAAATTATCTAAATATTTGCAGTCTATAAATATAGCGAACTACTATGAAATTGATGACTCGGTATGCTCTGGATGGCTTGGAAATCTTTATGCGTTAGAAAATAACCCTAGAAGTATCCAAAGACATCTTTCATCTGCAAAAGGTTTTTTTAAATTTCTTAGAAAAAATTCATTAATTGATTCATCGCCCTTTGACCTAATTACAGCACCGAAGGCACCAAACTATTTGCCTGAAGTGCTATCACCTGAAGATGTTAGTCAGCTTCTAAATTTTAAGCCAGCTAATTCTCTTGAAATGCGCGATCTAGCAATTGTTGAACTAATGTATTCATCAGGATTAAGGGTTTCAGAGGCTGCAAATATTAATTTAGAAGACTTTGAAGAAGAAATGTCTTTTCTAAGAGTTTTGGGGAAAGGATCTAAAACTAGGTTGGTTCCAATTGGAAGATATGCCAAGGCTGCTATAGAGAATTGGATTTTAGAACGTTCAAAGTACTCTGATAAATCTACCGCCCTGTTCATAAATTTAAAAGGGTCAAGGCTAACAGTTAGAAGCATACAATTAAGATTAAAAAGATTAGCCTTAAAGCAAGGATTGCCCCCAATTCATCCTCATATGTTAAGACATAGCTTTGCTACGCACATGTTAGAGTCAAGTGGTGATCTTAGAACTATACAAGAATTATTAGGTCACAGCTCATTATCAACAACCCAAATATATACTAAATTAGACTACCAACATCTTGTTAAAATCTATGATCAAGCACATCCAAGAGCAAAAAAATGACCAATAAAATTAAGATGATTACTTTTGATCTTGACGACACACTGTGGGATAACAAACCAACAATAACCAATGCTGAAATTAAAACTAGAGAATGGATTGAAGATAGAGTTGGAACAATTGAGTGGGGAGACTTAAATGACTTTCTCCAACTAAGAGAAACTCTGATAAAGAAAGATAGGAGTATCACATGGGATATAAGTAAACTTAGAATTGAGATTTTTAAAGAAAAGATCAAGGGCCTTGCATCTTCTGATGATATAACAAAACTTGCAGAAGATGCTTTTGACTATTTTCTTAAAAAAAGACATGAGATTAAATTATTTCCCGGGGTGGAAAGTGCTCTTAAAACTCTGTCAGAGAATTATATGCTTGGAATTCTTACTAACGGCAATGCGGATATTTATAAACTATCAATTGGAAAATATTTTGAATTTTCAATTAGCTCTCTTGAAGCACAAAATAGCAAACCCAATAAATCACATTTTGAATTAGCTAAAAGCCATCTTCCCAATCTTAAATATAGTGAAATGCTTCATATAGGGGATCATCAGATTAATGATATTTTAGGCGCACATGCTCTTGGCATAGAGGTCTTGTGGTTTAATAATACGAGGGCTATGTGGGAGCAAGATTTTGAAAAGCCTGATCAGTTTTACGATTGGCAAAATTTAGCGAAAATTATTGAGGAAAAATATGAGTCAAGATGAGCTTTCAAAAGCCATAATAAATATTCTTAAAAAAGAAATGGGTTCCATCAAAGATATCTTGCCCCCAGATCTTTTACAAAACTTACAAAAAGTTATTGGGCCAGAAACAGAAAAGCTAATTGAAAAAAGTGGTTATGTTTCAAAATCAAAATATATAGCTTTAGAAAAGTTAGCCAATAACTTAGAAAAAAGAATAATTGATCTTGAGAATAATGCTAAAGAGTAACTATATACTTTGATAACTCTTTTATGTCGCTTTCAGAAAGTGCTGCTGCCTGAGCATACATAAGCGCACTTTGCGGGCCTCTTTCAATATTATTCTTATATTCATTGAGAGCGGCTACGATATAGTCACTTTTTTGACCCTTGAATGAAGGTCCAATTCCACCTTCGCCTTTTGCACCATGGCATGCAATACAGCCAGCATAAAGCTTTGTTCCCTTTGATGCAGTGCCAGCATCCGCAATCATTGCAACTTCGCCACACTCTTGACCTTCAACGCAAATATTTACATTGAGATGAATCCTTTCTATGACAGATTCGTCATACTTTTTGCCATTAAAAAGAAATATTGCACATAAGGGTAAAATATATAAGTAGTATTTATTTTTCATATTATTCCTAAGAGTTTGGTCTTTGAAGCTCAATAACATAATCAGTAACTTTAAGCATATCTGCAAAAGATCCTCTATTTTCTATTATGTATGTTCCATCTACAACTATCATCGGAGTAGCTGTTAACATCATTTGTCTTGCTTGCTTTGCATCACGATTTATTTTTTGATTAATAGCAAAAGATTTTAAATATTTTTCTGTTATTTCCGGAGCTACGTCAAATTTAGATAGAAAATCTTTAACGCTGCTTTCTCGCTGCAGCATATTACCTTCTTTATGCATAGTAACAAATACTGCAGAATGAGTTGATGGATCTAAATCTAAGGATTCTATCGTGTAATAAAGTCTTGCATGAAGCCTATGAACTGGCGCCCAAGAAACTGGCATTTTTCTGAATTTAACATCAGATCCAAGTTTTGCTTTCCATGCATTTACTGCGGGTTCGAACGAATAGCATCCATAGCATCCATACCAAAAAGATTCTGTTACCTCAACAACTCCATCTTTTTTAACAGGCAATGGATTATCAATTAATTTGTAGTCTCTACCAAGCTTATATTCAGCACTAATTGAAATAGCAAAAATTGCTACAAGAGAAAGACGAACAAATTTAGAAAAATAACTCATTATTTATACAGCCCATGCATGTAATTTGCTAATGCATCTATCTCGTTATCAGTAAGATTTTCAGCTATAGATTGCATAACCAAAGATTGTTCTCCAGCGTTTCTTTCTTTTGACCTATAAGCTTTTAATGATGAAACTAAATATCCCACTTGTTGGCCTGCAACCGAGGGATAGTTTGCTAAATTATTACCATCACCATAAACAGAGTGACATGAGGTGCATGCTGGTATTTGCTTTTTAATGTCTCCAAACCTATATAACTTGGTGCCAAGTTCAAGCAATTCCGTATCATTTTTTGCCTGACCTCCAGTCGAGATATTTGAGCTATAAAAAGCTGCTATATCCAATAAATCTTCGTCGTTCAAAGACTGTAAATACGGAGTAACTGTCATCATTAATGCATTATTCCTTTCACCACTTTTAAAATATTTTAACTGTTCGTATAGATATTTTTCATTTTGTCCTGCTAGCTTAGGCCAGTCAGTATTCATGCTATTACCATCTGTACCATGACAGGCAACACATGACTCAACAAGAGATGAACCAGCAGAAGCATCTCCTGACTTAAATCCTTGAGGCATATCTTCTGGGCTGAGTGATTTCTCAGCTGCATAGCTATTAAACGCTAAACCAAAAGAAGCTATTAATATCAACAATGATTTCATAAAACTAAATAAGTGTGTCTTTGTGATGTGTATTATAAACATAGGTTGGTATGATATAAACGATTAAATGAAAAACCTTTTTAAAGATACAAAATTTATGCTTGGGGTAACCAAGTATAAAAACTTACCAGAAGATGTGGGTGATGAGATTCTTTTGGCAGGAAGGTCTAATGCTGGAAAGTCGAGTGCCCTTAATGCATTAACAGGCAACCCAAAATTGGCAAGAATTAGCAAGACTCCAGGAAGAACAACTGAGATAAATTTTTTTGAAGTAAATGACTCTCTTAAGTTAGTAGATTTACCAGGATATGGCTTTGCTAAATCTAGCTCATATAAAAGGAAAGATTGGGCTCCACTTCTAGAGGAATACTTTGCAAGAAGAAAGTCTCTAAGAGCTGTTGTTATTTTTATGGATATCAGACACCCGCTAAAAGATCGTGATAAAGATATGATTGCACTATGTAATAGTGAGAATGTTCCTTTCATACCCGTATTAACCAAAAGCGATAAATTCTCCAACAATCAAAAAAATAAAGCCCTTTCTCAGGTAAATAAAAATATGATTGGTGTCGAAGCTATAACAGTATCTTCAAAAGATATCACCGGTTTTGACAAGCTATCTAAGGAAATACTAAAATTTTCAAGTGCTTGAATACCAAAAACAAGATTGTGAATTAACCTTAAGAGAAGGTCTGGAATGCTACTACCAATCTTTTCCTGAATCAAAAGAAATACTAAAAGACAGCCCTGGGTCTGGATACCTTTTGCGCGACCATGATTGTACTCATGTAATTTTTGGCCTCGATATATCAATTGATCAGGAGGCAATACTAGATACTTGGGTCTTGTGGGGCGCTTCTTTTAAATGGAAATATCTTCTAGGCTATGCAAAGCTTCCACAAATCAAGGATCTTCAAAAAAGATTGATGCGCGAATTAGGAATCAAGGGGTTTTTAGGCCTTTATTGGAATACTCTAGCAATCAAAAAGAAGGTTTTCTTCCGGACTCGTAAAATGAAAAAGAAATGGCCTTTCCAGATGCCTGAGGAATATTTAGATATGAAAATATCTGACCTAAGAAAGATCCATGGCATCAATGTACTTTCAGCAGGAGAATTAAATTACATACCAACCGAGTGGTCAGGCTCTATAAATAATTAAATACCTTATCTATAAAAGAATTTAATGTGCTTCATTCCAATTTTTTCCTATTGCTGCGTCTGCAATTAAAGGAATATCAAGCCTTACAGCTTTTTCCATCATATCCTTCATTAGATTTAAAATTTCTTCAGCATCTGCTTTAGGTGTTTCAAAAATTAGTTCATCATGCACCTGCATAATCATTCTTGTTTGAGGTAGTTCTTTATCTAAAAATGTATTTATATCTATCATCGCTTTCTTAATTATGTCTGCTGCTGAGCCCTGTAGAGGTGCGTTAATAGCAGCTCTTTCTGCCGCTTGTCTTCTAAGGCCGTTAGCAGCATTTATTTCATTTAGATAGAGTCGCCTTCCCATTATGGTTTCAACAAACATATCTTCTTTTGCTTGAGCTTTTGTATTCGCCATATAATCTTTTACGCCCGTATATCTCTCAAAATAAGTATCTAAATATTTTTGTGCATCTGTTCTGGGTATATCTAGTTGTCTTGTCAGTCCGAAGGCTGACATTCCATACATTAGGCCAAAGTTAATTGCTTTTGCACTTCTTCTTTGCTCATCTGTAACATTTTCTATATCTACTCCAAAGACCTCTGCAGCTGTTGAGGAATGAACATCTAATCCTTTATTAAAAGCATTTGTTAAATTTTTATCTTTTGAAAGATGCGCCATGATTCTAAGCTCAATCTGTGAATAATCTGCTGATATCAAGACATTCCCTTTTTCTGGAACAAAAGCCTCTCTTATTCTTCTTCCTTCTGAGGTTTTGATGGGTATGTTTTGTAAATTAGGTTCTGTAGACGAAAGCCTTCCAGTTGAGGTTATAGCTTGTTGATATGAAGTATGTATTCTTTGCGTTGCTGGGTTCTCAATTTTAATAAGACTGTCGGTATAGGTTGATTTAAGCTTTGCCAAAGTTCTATATTGAAGAATAATTTTTGGTAACTCATATTCTTCTGATAATCTTTGTAGGGTTTCTTCATTTGTTGATGGCTGTCCTTTAGGAGTTTTCTTGAGAACTGGTAACTTAAGCTTTTCATACAAAACTTCTAGGAGTTGCTTGGGTGAGTCTAAATTAAATTCTTCACCAGCGATTTTGAAAGCCTGAGAGCTTAAGTCTGATATTTTTTCTGCAAGCTCTTCTGAGTGAGCAGCTAGTTTAGTTTTATCAATTTTTGCTCCGTTTTGTTCAACTTTGGAGAGAACATGGACAAGTGGATACTCAATATCTTCCAGTAATTTTTTTTGTGTTGGCTTGTCTTCAAGCAGCCCCTCAAGTTTGTTGTAAAGTCTTAAAGTTATATCGGCATCTTCTGCTGCATAGTTAGTTGCAACATCAATTTCAACCTCTGAAAAACTAATTTGTTTTGATGCGGTACCAGCTACATCACCATACTTTATTGTTTCATAATCAAGATAATACAAAGCTAACTTATCCATTCCGTGTCTAGTTGCAGTGCTATTAAGAACATATGACATAAGCATAGTGTCTGCATGAAATTTATCTAACTGAATCTTATGCCTTGATAAAATTGGTATATCAAATTTTAGGTTCTGGCCAACTGCTTTTGCCTTATTCCGTTCTATGGCCTTGCCAATTATTTCAACTACTAAATCTAAGCTTGGTTGCTCGGAGCAGCCTTGATAGGTATGGCCTACAGGTATATAACACCCAGATCCTTCTTTGACAGATAATGATATGCCAACAAGATTTGCAGTAATTGTATCCAGTGAATCTGTTTCAGTGTCTATTGCATAAACTTCACATTCGTCAAGATTTTTAGCCCAAGCTTGAAGCTGGTCTTCACTAAGAACAGTTTCATAGTTTTTGTTTTTCTCTTTGAGGGTTTCTTTGACATCAGGTTGTTTAGAGTCGTTATTGGTTGATTTTGTTGAAGTGTTTTTTGGCAACGCCTTGAACTCTAGTTCAGCAAAAAGCTCATCTAATCTTTCTTGATCAGTATTGAGCTCAAGCAAACTTTCAAAATGCACACCTAGTTCAACATCATGTTTAAGTGATACAAGTTCAACATTTCTTTCTAAGTCTGCAAGAGAGTTGCGAAGATTTTCTCCAACAACACCCTTAATCGACTCAGCATTATCTTTTATGCCATCTAAGCTCTTATATTCATTTAGCCATTTAGCTGCTGTTTTTTGACCAACTTTTGGAACCCCAGGAATATTATCAGAACTGTCTCCAACCAGAGCAAGCATGTCTCTGATTTGATTTGGCTTAACACCAAATTTTTCAAATACCTTGTCTTCGGTAAAAATTTGATGCTTCATTGTATTCATGATTGTTATATTTGGATCTTCAACTAACTGCATTAAATCTTTATCCAGTGTAGAAACGACCGCTTTAAAATTTATTTCCTTTGCTTTATTTACCAAAGTTGCAATTACATCGTCTGCCTCAACTCCTGAAATCTCAATTAGAGGAAATCCAATTGCTTTACAAATTTCCTTTAGAGGCTCTAACTGCTCCCTTAGGTCATCTGGCATCGGAGGTCTGTTGGCTTTATATTCTTTATAAATTTCGCTTCTAAAAGTTTTACCCTTAGCGTCAAAAACTACAATTATTGGTGACCCTTCGCTATCTTTTTTTAAAGTCATCAGCATATTGGTGACTCCTTTGATTGCTCCAGTAGGTTGACCTTTTGATGTACTTAGCGGAGGCATTGCGTGATATGCACGATATAAATATGAAGAACCATCAATTATAAAAACTCTATCTTTCATATTAATTAAATTACCTGCCTAAGGTGTATTCTGTAAAAGTATTTCTTATACTATTGTAAAACGACTCTATTTTTATGTTTAAACGTCTTAAAAATTTTACCATTTCAGTGTATCAAAACTATTTCGAAATAGCCTCATGTTTAGGTGCAACTATAATAATTTTATTGGCAATCTTGATGGACAACATCTTAGGTCTCCAAGCCTGTCCAATGTGCGTAATGACTAGATATGTTTTTGGCATTATTGCGTTAATATCATTTTTTGGATTTATAGCAAAGAAATTATTTCTAATTGATAAATTTCTTATTGTATTGGCATCTATGGCTGGACTAGCTGTAACAGGAAAACAGATATATCTTCAAAATTTAAGCCAAGAAGAAATTAGTAATTTACCAATGGGGTGTGGCATGCCATTAGAGACACAAATAGAATATTTCGGTTTTTTTGGAGGAATTGCAAATGCATATAAGGGAGGCCCAACTTGTGCTGAAGTTAACTGGAGTTTCATTTTTAACTTTGCTGAGTGGGGCTTTATATTCTTTCTAGTTTTCTTGATATCATCTATTTTAAAATTATTCAGAGTATAAATTCTAATATTTTGTAACAAAACTACAAGTAAAATTACCTCTAAAGCCTATATATAAAGGATTTATATTATAGTTTGACTATCATTTGATCGTAATATTTAATTCACTACAAATATGTAAATAATTTACTGTTATATGTTTTAATAGGGTTAAATATGAACGAAACAAATACAGCGCAAGCATTTTTTCTAAATAATGAAGAACTAATTTCAGAAGCTGTAAAAAATAATGAAGGGGTTATTGCGAGCAATGGTGCTTTTTCTACCTCTACTGGACCTAGGACGGGCAGAAGTCCTAATGATAGATTCATTGTAGACGAGCCAACAACTTCAGATCTCATAGATTGGGGTGATATAAATAAGCCTTTTAACTCTCAAAAATTTGATTTGCTATGGGATAAAGTTGAAAGCTATCTTACTAAAAGAAATAGATACACATCTCAGCTGCATGTTGGTTCTCATGAAGATCATTATTTACCTATCAAGGTTACAACAGAGACTGCCTGGCATGGTTTATTTGCAAGATTAATATTTGTTGTTCCAAAAGAATATAATCCATCAAAGAAAGAGGAATGGGAAATTTTAAGTGCATGTAATTATGAATGTATTCCTGAAGAAGATGGAACTAATTCAGAAGGCTGCGTGATAATAAACTTTGAAAAAAGAAAAGTTCTGCTTGCTGGGATGAAGTATGCAGGCGAGCTTAAAAAATCTATGTTTTCTGCTCAAAATTTCTTACTACCCGAAAAAAATGTTCTGCCTATGCACTGCTCAGCCAATGTTAATTCTGAAGGTAAGGTGGCCTTATTTTTTGGCTTGTCAGGAACTGGTAAAACAACTTTATCAGCAGATCCAACCTGTTCATTAATTGGTGATGACGAGCATGGCTGGGGTCAAGGTTCTGTTTTCAATTTTGAAGGCGGATGTTATGCCAAAACTATA